>NZ_JAVXZD010000007.1:0-194840 GCF_032460275.1 Mesorhizobium sp. SP-1A
GCAGACCTCTCACGCCGCCTTCAAAACCCTCTTGCAGACGGGGCGGGCCATACGTTTTTTGAACCGCAGACCTTCGCAGCGCAGGAACCGCCACACCGCGTCATGCGACACCTTCACCCCGCGAGCGGCCAACTCATCCTTCAGACCATACAGCGTCAGATGCGGTGTTTCACGCAGACGGCCCTCGATGAAAGCACGATGCGGCTCCAGCACCCTCTTGCGATGTCCACCCATCTTGCCGGGCGCAACCGAGCCAGTCGCCCGATGACGCTGCAACAACTTCACCGCCGCCGAAACCGAAATGCCGAACCGTTTGGCGGCCGACCGGCGACTCTCACCACTCAATACCGCTGCCACAACCCGTTCGCGAAGATCGTCCGAAAGAGGTCGCGCCATCAGATGCTGGCCTCCATTCCAGCCAGCATCTTGAATCACAAATCCGACAAATCGGGAATCCCATCCGATTCCGTCAAATCTTGAACCGCTCTAGCCGACAACGCTGAACGCAACCGATGTTCGGCACGATTCCGGATTTCCAGTGGGCTGGTCGCGCCAAAGCCTGGCGGCGCCGTGCCATGCGGTTTCTCATACGAGCTGATGCAGACGCAGATGCTCGCACCGGCTCTGCGACGGGCTGTCCTGCTAAGAGATTCGGTTTGGGCGGAGAATCCGTCCGATGCGGCGATCCTGGGTGGGTTGAAGCGGTCGGAGTCTGCATCCCCGCTATTTTCCGCCTAAGTCACGGCCTAGAGATGAAACGGAGGAACTCACTCGACTTTCAGCGCGGCGAGGGCAGGTGTCGGAGGCCCTGCGCCGACCTTGATGTCCCGCGCCGTCTGTTCTGCCACGGACTGTTGTCGGCGACACTTATTGTAGGGTCGATCTGTTCGTGCGTCCGTGGTCCAGTCTCTCTCTCTCTCTCTCTCTCTCTCTCTCTCTGCGCCGAGCCTCTCAATCTTAGCGCGCGACGCCAACGAAAGCGACGAGCAGCATCGTGATCGCGCTGGCCGCAGCTGTCTGCTTCCGGCGTCTCCAGCACAGTCGCAGGGCTCGGGCCGGATCGGGTCGTTCCAAAACGGGGCAGGGTATACCGCTTGCAGATGTTGCCTCCGGTAGCGATGTGCCGTTTTTTTCCGCCGAGCACCTGGCCGTACCGCGCACAGTTCAACGCTGGTGCCGACGATCGCCGGTCTATCGAGCGGAACGGATCTGAACCTTGCATCTGGTGCTGCTTTTCTGACGCCTGGACAATGATGTGGCGCCTGGCCGGCCGAGGTCGGGCGGGCTGCCAAGGTGCTGTTTCTGCTCAAGTGCGGACAGGTTTTCCGGTCCACATCATAGCCGCGTCGGCTACCGGCGGAGCGTGTTGCTCCACCAAAAAACGGCAGACGCATTCGGCCGATTACGGCCCTTGTGTATCGGCAAGGCCGTTCTGCCGTTGCTGCTTGCTCTTTCAGAACCGATGTTTTCCCCGCAGCAGGGGAGGGGGTATGCCGCGCGCCGTCAACTCGAACCCATGGCGTATGATATCGGGCAGATCGTCGCTGGGATCATCCGTGCGCCGCGTTCTGCTGCCGTTTTTCAAACCAGTTGGCGGAAGCGCCACGAAAGTCCCAGTGCCGAGCAAAACATGGAGGATGCCCGTCTGTGCCTTGACGAACGCGGGGTCTCGCCGGCAATCTCGGCGACCTGCCGGGCCGGACCGCTGCTTTCTCCGCCGGCGCTCGCAAAAAAACGATTATTCCACTGTATCGGCTATTTCTCATAATCCGACAGCATGTGCGGTTTCAGGGGTCCTGAAACATAATTAGCGCACCCGAAGGTCTACCGAATGCGTCCTGTCCTCGAAGAGGCGAACGGAAATGAGCGCTCGCTAAGCCGGAGAATGTTCTCCGGCGGCAGGGCAGGGGAGGCTGGCGCCTGCGTCCTTATGGCGATCAGAAGCTGTTGCGTTCGTGATAGGTCCGCAAAAAGGCCTGGATGCGGGCGTCTTCCGGATGGTGCAGGATCCTGGAAGGCGCGTCCACTCCGACCAGAACGCCCCTTTCCATGAAGGCCACCTGGTCCGCGACATGCGCGGCGAAGCCCATTTCATGAGTGACCACCACCATGGTCATGCCTTCGGCGGCGAGGGTCTTCATCACGCTCAGCACCTCGCCGACCAGTTCTGGATCCAGCGCCGAGGTCGGTTCGTCGAAGAGCATCAGACGCGGCTCCATGGCGATGGCACGCGCAATGGCAACGCGCTGCTGCTGGCCGCCCGACAGGCGCGAGGGATGATTGGCCATCTTGTCGCTGAGCCCGACCTTCTTCAACGCCTCGGCGGCGCGGGCCTCGGCCTCGGCTTTCGGCATGCCGCGCACGCGCATCAGCCCTTCGGCCACGTTCTGCAAGGCGGTCATGTGCGGCCAGAGGTTGAACTGCTGGAACACCATGCCGATGGACCGGCGCATCTCGCGCAGCTTGCGGCCCGGCATTTTGCGGCCACCGGGGCTGACATAGCCGATCAGTTTTCCGTCGATGGTGATCTCGCCGGAATCGTATTCTTCCAGGAAGTTGATGCAGCGCAGCAGCGTGGACTTGCCCGAGCCCGATGGTCCGATCAGGCAGGTCACCTTGCCGGGCAGGATCGACAGATCCACGTCCTTCAGGGCCTGGAAAGGGCCGTAATATTTGTTGACCTTGCGGATCTCGACGGATGACGCGGCAAGCATCCTACGTCCTTTCGACCAGGTGTTTCGTGATGCGCGCTTCCAGCCGGCGGCCGATACGCGAAATGGTTTCGACCAGCGCCCAGAAAAACAGCGCCAGCACCAGGTTTGCCTCGAGGTAGCGGAACGTCTCGGTGGACATGCGCTGCACCGAATACATCAGCTCCGGCACGGTGATGATCGACAGGATCACCGTCTCCTTGGTCAGAATGATGGAGAAATTGACCAGCGCCGGCAGCGCGGAGACGAGGCCGAGAGGCAGAAGAATCCGGCGTACGATGGCGAATTCCGACATGCCGATGGCGCGAGCCGCCTCGAGCTGGCCCACCGGCACCGCGAGGAATCCCGATCGGAAGATCTCGGCGAAATAGGGGCTGCCATAGATGGTGAGGCCGACGAGCCCCGCAGGCAGCGCTTCCAGCCGCAGGCCGAGCAGCGGGCCGCCGTAATAGAGGACGAAGAGCTGCACGAGGAAGGGCGTGCCCCGGATGATCTCGATATACGCCTGGATCAGCCAGCCGAGGGGTCGAGGCCCGTAGCGCTGCGCCAGCGCGATGAACAGCCCCAGCACCATGCCGAAAATCGTTCCCAGCACCCAGCACAGGATCGTGAGCCCGAAGCCGCTCAGCAGGATCGGCCAATATTGCTGGAGGATAGACAGGCTCATCAGACGCTCATCCTGTGCTCGAGATAGCGCCCCAGTGCGGCGAGGCAGAGATTGATGAGCAGGTAGATGCAGGCGGCCGCGAGGTAGACCTCCAGCGGGCGGAAGGTGGTGGCGGCCTGCGCCTGGCTGGCGCGCGTGACCTCCAATATGCCTACCACCGACACCAGCGACGAGGCCTTGACCAGCAGGATCATCTCATTGACCAGCGCCGGCAGCGAGATCTTGACCGCCTGGGGCAGGATGATCCGGGTCCAGATGTCGCACGGCCCCATGCCGATGGCGGTCGCCGCTTCGGTCTGCCCCCGGGGCAGGGCCATGATGGCGCCGCGCCAGATTTCGGAAACATAGGCGCTGGAGCAGATGCCGACGGTGACCACGGCGGCGACCATCGCCGGTACGTTGATGCCGATGACGGGCAAAAGGTAATAGCAAAGCAGAAGCTGCACGAGCAGCGGAACGCCGCGCAGGAAGCTGACCCAGAGCGCCGCGACGCGGCGCAGCCAGGCCGCGCGGGACAGGGCGGCAGCGCACACTAGCGCGCCGATCACCAGCCCGAGCCCGATGCCGAGGACGGAGATCAGCAGCGTGAAGCGCGCTGCCCAGAAGAGCGGTTCGAAGCTGCCCAGAAAGATCGAGATCGAAAACATCGCTGCTGCGCCTGGCGGGGAAACGCGGGCGGGATCACTCCCGCCCACGGCGTCTCATCACTTGGTCGGGACTTCGCGGGGCAGCTCGGTGTAGCTGCCCAGCCACTTCTCCTGGATGGCCTTGATCCGGCCGTCATCCGTCATCTTGAGCAGCGCGTCGTTGACCACCTTGACGAAGCTTTCGCTGTCCTTGTCCTTGCGCGCCACCCAAGCGAAATAGGTCGGCTGGCCGAAGGTGGCCTTATCGAACATCGCGAAGGTCTCCGGCCGGGTCTTGACCAGATAGGCGAGGTTCGGCAGTGAGCCGGCGACCGCGTCCAGACGGCCGGCCGCGAGGTCCGCATAGGCCTCGTCGGTGGTGCCGTATTCCTTGACGTTCACGCCGCCCAGCTTGTCGCCGAAGGCCTGCAACTGCTTGAACTGCGCGGTGCCCTGCTGGACGCCGACGGTCTTGCCCTTGATGTCTTCGGGCTTTTTCATCTCGGTGTTGGACGCGGCACGCACCAGCGCGACGGTGGCGTCGGCGATCGGGAGGCTGAAGGCGTAGCGTTCGAGGCGCTCGGGCGTGATGGTCACGGGGGCGATCACGATGTCGAACTTCTTGACCTCGAGGCCGGGCAGCTCGGCGGTCCAGGGAATGTCCTGGTAGACCGGCTCGACGCCGATCTCCTTGGCGACGCCGTCGAAGAGATCCTTCGTCATGCCTTCATAGGTGCCGTTGTTGAGCATGTCGAACGGCGCGTAATGCATGTCGGTGGCCGTCTCGATCTTGCCCTTGGCCTTGATGTCGGAAAGCTGGTCGGCCATGGCCGGAACGGTCAGGCCGAGCACGGCCAGGCCGAACAGCGCCGATTTCAGAGTTCTGGAAAAAGTCATCTGGTGGTTTCTCCCTGGTGCCTGTTTAGCGACGATCGCTGGACAGGATTAGCTATTGAGCATTTTCATGCGCGCCGCCAGAGGCCGGCGGCGCGAAGATTGTCAAAGAATTGCAGGCAGGTTCAGCCCGTGTTCGCGGGCGCAATCGACCGCGATCTGGTAGCCGGCATCGGCATGGCGCATGACGCCGGTGGCCGGGTCGTTCCACAGCACGCGAGCCAGACGCGCATCGGCATCCTCGGAGCCGTCGCAGCAGATCACCATGCCGGAATGCTGCGAAAAGCCCATGCCGACCCCGCCGCCATGGTGCAGCGACACCCACGTCGCGCCCGAGGCGGTGTTGAGCAGCGCGTTGAGCAGCGGCCAGTCGGAGACCGCGTCCGAACCGTCCTTCATCGCTTCTGTCTCGCGGTTGGGCGAGGCGACCGAACCCGAATCCAGATGGTCGCGGCCGATGACGATCGGCGCCTTCAGTTCACCCTTGCGCACCATTTCGTTGAAGGCGAGGCCGAGACGGTGACGGTCGCCGAGACCGACCCAGCAGATGCGCGCCGGCAGGCCCTGGAAGGAAATGCGCTCGCGCGCCATGTCCAGCCAATTGTGCAGGTGCTTGTTGTCGGGCAGCAGCTCCTTCACCTTGGCGTCGGTCTTGTAGATGTCCTCCGGATCGCCCGACAGCGCCGCCCAGCGGAACGGGCCGACGCCGCGGCAGAACAGCGGGCGGATATAGGCCGGCACGAAGCCCGGGAAGGCGAAGGCGTTTTCCAGGCCCTCCTCGAGCGCCACCTGGCGGATGTTGTTGCCGTAGTCGAGCGTCGGCACGCCCATGTTCCAGAAGTCCACCATGGCGGCGACATGCTGCTTCATGGAGGCGCGGGCCGCCTTTTCCACGGCCTTGGGGTCGCTCTCCTGCTTGGCGCGCCATTCGGCGACAGACCAGCCGAGCGGCAGATAGCCGTGCACCGGATCGTGTGCGGACGTCTGGTCGGTGACGATGTCGGGGCGGACGCCGCGCCGGACCAGTTCGGGGAACACCTCGGCGGCATTGCCGATCAGCGCCACCGACTTCGCCTCGCCGGCCTTGGTCCAGCGATCGATCAGCGCCAGCGCCTCGTCGAGCGAATGCGTCTTTTCATCGACATAGCGGGTGCGCAGGCGGAAATCGGCGCGGGTCTCGTCGCATTCCACCGCCAGGCAGCAGGCGCCGGCCATCACCGCAGCGAGCGGCTGGGCGCCGCCCATGCCGCCGAGGCCGCCGGTCAATATCCATTTGCCCTTGAGGCTGCCGCCATAATGCTGGCGACCGGCCTCGACAAAGGTCTCGTAGGTGCCCTGAACGATGCCTTGCGAGCCGATATAGATCCAGGAGCCCGCGGTCATCTGGCCGTACATGGCCAGGCCCTTCTTATCGAGTTCGTTGAAATGATCCCATGTCGCCCAGTGCGGCACGAGGTTCGAGTTGGCGATCAGCACGCGCGGCGCGTCCTTGTGGGTCTTGAAGACGCCGACCGGCTTGCCCGACTGCACCAGCAGGGTCTCGTCGGCCTCCAGCTTCTTCAGGCTGTCGACGATCAGGTCGAAATCCTTCCAGGTGCGGGCGGCGCGGCCGATGCCGCCATAGACCACCAGTTCGTGCGGGTTCTCGGCGACGTCGGGATGCAGATTGTTCATCAGCATCCGCATGGGCGCCTCGGTCAGCCAGCTTTTGGCTGTGATCTCGGAACCCGTCGGTGGGAAGACGTCGCGTGTGTTGTGTCTGGGATTGTTCACGGTTCTACTCCCTGGTCAGGCCAGCATATTGCCGGAAATGATGATGCGCTGGATTTCGCTGGATCCCTCGTAGATGCGCATGATGCGCAGGTCCCGGTTGATCCGTTCGATGGGAAAGTCACGCGTATAGCCATAGCCCCCATGCAATTGCAGGGCGGTGTCGGCGATCTTTCCCGCCGCCTCCGACGCGCCGAGCTTGGCCATGGACGAGGCCAGCGAAAAACGTCCGCCATGATGATGCGCCAGGTCGCGCTGGCGCGCGGCTTCCTGCGACAAGAGCAGCGCCGAATGATACGCAAGACCCATGTCGGCGATCATCCAGCGGATGCCCTGCCGCTCCGACAGCGCAATGCCGCCGATAATGCGGTCCTTGGCATAGGCAACCGCCGCATTCATCGCGGCGCCGGCGAGGCCGAGACACTGCGCGGCGACCTCGATGCGTCCGTTGTCGAGAACCTGCATGGCGGTGCGGAAGCCCTTGCCTTCTTCGCCGAGCAGCGCGCTTTCGGGCAGCTCGCAGTCCAGGCTCAGCGTGAACACATGGCCGCCCTTGAGACCCATGGTCTTTTCGGCCGGCCCGGCCTCGAAGCCGGGCGTACCCTTGGGCAGGATGAAGGCCGAGATGCCGCGATGCGCCTTTTCGGGATCGGTCACTGCGTAGACCACGATAAAGTCAGCGACGCCGCCGTTGGAGATGAAGCACTTCGTGCCCTTGAGGTGCCAGCCCTTTTCGGTGCGCCGCGCCCGCGTCTTCATGTCGGCGGGGTCGGAACCGGCGGTGGGCTCGGTCAGGGCGAACGCGCCGAGCGCCTCGCCGGTAGCTGCCCTGGGCAGCCATTCCTGCTTCTGCGCCTCGGTGCCGCCGATCAGAATGGAATCGGTTGCCAGATAATGCGCCGTCAGCGCCGAGGCGGTGGAGCCGCAGGCTCCGGCAACGATGGCAACCGCACGCAGCAGGGCGGGGGCGGAAATGCCGCTGCCGCCATAGGCCTCCGGCAGGTTGGCGCCCATCATGCCCGCTTCGCCCAGGGTCGCGAGCTGTTCGTGCACGAAGCGCGAGGTCTCGTCGGTCTCGGCCGCGAGCGGGGCGATCTTGTCCGCGCACAGCCGCTCAAGCACCTCGCAGAACATGCGTTCCTCGTCGGAAAGCATGTGCCAGGGATCTTCAATCTGCGTCATGCCCGACCTTCCAACTCAAATTCCTCCAGTCCGAATTCTCTCAGCACCGCCTTGATGTCGCCGCCAAGGCGTGGCGCCGCCGTGGAGGCCACCGGCTTGGCGCCGTCGAAGCGCACCGGCTGGCCGACGACCGGCGCATGGCCCAGAACGGGGTGTGCAAGCGTGCTGACCAGCCCGCGTGCGGCGGCGTGGTCGTTGTCGGCCGCCCGGGCGATGTCCCAGATCGGCGCGGTCGGAAGACCCTGCGCGGCGAGTGCCGCGACGGCTGCCTCGGTCGTCAGCGCGCCCGACCATTCCTCGATCAATGCGCGCAGAGCCGGCTCATGTTCGGTACGGCTGCTGTCGCTGGCAAAGCGCGGATCGTTCACGATCTCCGGCTTGCCGATGAGGCCGGCCAGACGCTCGAACTGGCTGCCGTTGAGCACGGCGATCACCACCTGTCCGTCGCTCGTCCTGAAGCAGCCGAAGGGGGTGGATAGCGGATGGCGATTGCCGACGCGGCCGGGCAGCACGCCGTCGTAGAAATGCTGGGCATGGCTGGTGGTCAGCATGGAAAACAGCGCGTCATACATGGCCACGTCGAGCGTTGCGCCTTGTCCGGTCGCATTGCGCTGGACGAGGGCGGCCATGATCGACCAGCTCGCAAACAGGCCGGCGATCAGATCGGCGATGCTTTCGCCGGTCTTCAGCGGCGCGCCGCCATCCTCGCCGGTCGCGGCCATCAGGCCGGACATGGCCTGCACCACCAGATCGTATGCCGGCAGGTCCTTGAAGGGGCCTTCCTGCCCGAAGCCGGAGATGGAGCAGTAGATCAGCCGGGGATTGGCCTTGCGCAGCGCCTCGGTGCCAAGACCCAGCCGGGCTGCGACGCCGGGGCGGAAATTTTCCACCACCACGTCCACACGGGCGGCAAGCGCCTGCGCCAGTTGCAGGTCGTCCGGCTTCTTGAGATCGAGCGCGATGCTCTTCTTGCCACGATTGTTGAGCGTGAACAGCGCGCTTTCGCCGTCCTTGAACGGACCGACATGCCGGTAGTCGTCACCGGCCGGCGGCTCCAGCTTGATGATCTCGGCGCCCAGATCGGCCAGCAGCGCTGTGCAATACGGCCCCGCCAGAACGCGCGACAGGTCGAGCACCTTGACGCCGGAAAGCGGCCCGCTCATGCCTTCAGCTCCGGTGCGAGCGCGGCGAGCCGTTCGAGGATCGCCGCCAGGGTCGTGCGCAGTGCGGCGGCCCTGGCTTCGTCATAGGCGAAGGGCGGGGTTTCGCTCTGCAGATGCGTGGACTGGGCCAGTTCCATCTGGATCGCATGGACGCCGTCCTGCGGCCGGCCGTAGTGACGCGTGGTCCAGCCGCCCTTGAAGCGGCCGTTCAGCACATGCGTGCGGCCGCTCCCGGCGCAGATGTCGAAAGTCGCGGCCTCGATGCGCCGATCGCAGGTCGTGCCATTGTTCGTGCCGATATTGAAGTCGGGCAGGACACCCTCGAACAGGAACGGAATGACGGAACGGATCGAATGGCAATCATAAAGGATCGCCACGCCGTGCCTGGCCTTGACCCGCTCGATCTCGGCGGCGAGCGCTTCATGATAAGGCGCGTGGAAGTTTGCCTTGCGCTCGGCGATTTCGGCCGGCGTCGGTTCCTCGGTCCAGATCGGCTCGCCGTCGAAATCGGTGACGGGCACGAGGCCGGTCGTGTTCTGGCCGGGATAGAGGCTGGCATCGTCGGGACCGCGATTGGCGTCAATCACATAGCGATGGAACGTCGCCCGCACCGTCGTCACGCCGGGCAGCAGCCCGTCATAAAGGCGCTCGATGTGCCAGTCGGTGTCGGCAAGGATGCGGCCACGCGCGTTGAGCCTGGCCAGGATCGCCTCCGGCAGATGGGTCCCGGTATGCGGCAGGCCCAGGATCAGAGGGCTGTCGCCGCGAACGATCTCGACCGGGTTCACGGCTGGACCTCGGCCAACAGGTTGTCCGGCAGGGCTTCGAGCAGGGCGCCGGTACGGACAAGCTCGGCGACTTCGGCAAGGTCAGGCGCCATATAGCGGTCCTGATCCAGCGCCGTGACCGACTTGCGCAAGCGCGCGATCACCGCCTGAAGCGGAGTAGAGGTCTTCAGCGGTCCGCGGAACTCGACGCCGGCGGCAGCGCACAACACTTCGATGCCGATGATATGGGCAAGGTTGGCGTTCATCCGCTTCAGGCGGCGCGCGCCATGGGCAGCCATGGAGACGTGGTCTTCCTGGTTCGCCGAAGTCGGCGTGGAATCGGTCGAGCAGGGCGTGGCAAGATGCTTGTTCTCGCTCATCAGCGCGGCCGAAGTGACCTCGGCGATCATCAGGCCGCTGTTGAGGCCGGGATCGGGCGTCAGGAAGGGCGGCAGGTCGTGGCTCAGCGCCGGGTCGACCATCAGCGCGATACGGCGCTGCGAGATGGCGCCGATCTCGGCGATGGCGAGCGCGATCTGGTCGGCGGCGAAGGCCACCGGCTCGGCATGGAAATTGCCGCCCGAGACGATCTGGCCGCTTTCGATCAGCACCAACGGGTTGTCGGTGGCGGCATTGGCCTCGATTTCCAGCGTGCGGCCGGCCTGGGTCAGGAGATCGATGCAGGCGCCCGTGACCTGCGGCTGGCAGCGGATGCAATAGGGGTCCTGGACGCGGGCGTCGCCGACGCGATGGCTCTCGCGAATTTCAGAGCCGTCCATCAACTCGCGGATGACGCGGGCGGCGAGGATCTGGCCGCGATGGCCGCGCAACTGATGAATTTCGTCGAGGAAGGGCGCGGTCGATCCCATGATGGCGTCGGTCGAGAGCGACGACGACACCAGCGCGTTGCGCGCCGAACGAAACGCATCGAACAGGCCCGCCAGTGCAAAGGCGGTCGAGACCTGCGTGCCGTTGATCAAGGCCAAGCCTTCCTTGGCGGCAAGCACCACCGGCTTCAGGCCAGCCGCGGCCAGCGCCTCGGCGCTGGCCATTTCGCGGCCCTGATAGGTGGCGCGGCCTTCGCCCAGCATCGCGGCGGCCATATGCGCCAGCGGGGCAAGGTCGCCCGACGCGCCGACCGAACCCTGCGAGGGGATCACCGGCAGCACGCCCCTGGCCAGCATGTCCTCGATCAGCTTGACGACTTCGGGACGCGTGCCGGAGGCGCCTCGGCCGAGCGACAGAAGCTTCAGCGCCAGGATGAGGCGCACGGTGCCTTCCTCGACATTTTCGCCTACGCCGCAGCAATGCGACAGGATGAGGTTGCGCTGAAGGGTGGCCGTATCTTCGGCCTTGATCTTGATGGAGGCGAGTTTGCCGAAGCCCGTGTTCACTCCATAGACCGGCACATCGCCATTTGCGGCAGCGTCGATCGCGGCAGCGGAGTTGGCGATGCCGGCGCGGGCGCTTTCGGCCAGCCGGACGGCCAATCCCTCGCGCCAGACGCGCTCCAAATCGGCCAGGGTGACCTGGCCGGGTGTCAGGACAAGCTCAGACATTCTTTCCTCCGAAGATGCGGGCGCGCAGCGGGTTGAAGCCGATGCGATAAGAAAGCTCGGCCGGGTGTTTGATGTCCCAGATCGCCAGATCGGCGCGGGCGCCGGGCGCGATCACACCGCGGTCGGCAAGGCCCAGCGCGCGGGCGGCATTGAGCGTCACGCCGCGCAGGCATTCGGCCGGCGTCATGCGAAACAGGGTCGCGCCCATGTTCATTGTTAGCAGGATCGACGTGAGCGGCGAGGTGCCGGGGTTGGAATCGGTCGCCAGCGCGATCGGCACGCCGGCGTCCCGCAATGCCTGGAGCGGCGGATATTTCGTTTCTCTCAGCGTATAGAAGGCACCGGGCAAAAGGACGGCGACGGTCCCGGCCTTCGCCATGGCGGCGATGCCGTCCGCGCCCAGATATTCGAGATGGTCGGCCGAAAGCGCGCCGTGCTCGGCCGCCATCGCAGCACCATGCAGGTCTGAAAGCTGCTCGGCATGCAACTTGACCGGCAGGCCGAGCGCCTTGGCATGATCGAAGACGCGCGCCATCTCCTTGGCCGAGAAGGCGATGCCCTCGCAGAACCCGTCCACCGCGTCGATCAGCCCTTCGGCATGGCCCTGATCCATGCCGGCGATCACGACCCGATCGATATAGCCGGCGCGGTCGTCCTTGAATTCCGGGGGCAGGGCGTGCGCGGCGAGCCAGGTTGTGACGACATGCACCGGACGCAGCTCGCCGATGCGGCGCGCGACTCGCAGCATCTTCAGTTCGGAATCGATGTCGAGCCCGTAGCCGGACTTGATCTCCAGCGTGGTGACGCCTTCGGCAAGCAGGGTGTCCACGCGCGGCAGCGCCGTCGCCAAAAGTTCGTCCTCGCTTGCCTCGCGGGTGTTGCGGACGCTTGAGAGGATACCGCCTCCGGCCCGCGCGATCTCCTCGTAGCCCGCGCCTTCCAGGCGCATCTCGAACTCGCGCGCGCGGTCGCCGCCATAGACGATGTGGGTGTGACAGTCGATCAGGCCGGGCGTGACCAGCCGCCCCGCCAGGTCGCGGGAAAGTGCATTGCCGTAGGGCTCAGGCAGATCAACATGGGCGCCGACCCAGACGATCCTGTCGCCCTCGATCACAATCGAGGCGCTTTCGACGACCCGATAGCCCGACGCTTCATCATCCATGATCGCTACGACGGCGTTGCTGAGAACCTGCATCTGGCGCGCACTCCGGAATGACCCGCTGATTTCTGGGTCTAAACATAATCTGGCGTCTATGTCTAAACTTATTTTGATGCTATGTCTAAACTTATGTGGGCAAGGCGGCCCGACGCCAGACCGGCAAAAATGGAGAACGCAATGACAATGTTATGGGCCCAGCACGCACTGCTGCCGGAGGGTTGGGCACAAGACGTACTCGTCGACCTGGGCGCGGACGGCCGAATCGCCAAAGTCGAAACCGGCGCTGCAGCGGCAGGGCAACGGGTCGGCCTGCTGTTGCCGGCCATGGCGAACCTCCATTCCCATGCCTTCCAGCGCGCCATGGCGGGCCTGTCGGAAGCGCGGGGGCCACAGCCGCGCGACACGTTCTGGACCTGGCGCCAGATCATGTATCGGTTCCTGGACCACGTGACGCCCGAGGACGTCGAGGCCATCGCCGCGCTGGTGCAGATGGAAATGCTGGAAGCCGGCTACGCCACTAACGTCGAGTTCCATTATCTGCATCACAGGCCCGGCGGGGCATTCTACGACAATATCGCCGAAATGTCGGAACGGATCGCGGCGGCGGCCGCTCGCACCGGTATCGGGCTGACGCTGCTGCCGGTGCATTACCAGTTCGGCGGCGTGGACCGTCGCCCGCTCGGCCCCGGCCAGCAGCGCTTCGGCACCACGCCGGACGAGTTCGCGACGCTGCTTGATGCTGCCGAGGCGGCGCTCAGCCATCTGCCGGCCGATGCCGGCATCGGCGTCGCGCCGCATTCGCTGCGTGCAGTCGGTTCCGAGGCGTTGACGTTCTGCGAGAATCTCCGTCCCGGCCGGCCGCTGCATATGCATCTGGCCGAGCAGATCCCGGAAATCGAGGAGGTGCAGGCCGCGCGCGGCCGCCGCCCGGTCGAATGGCTGCTGGACAACCACCAGCCCGACCGGCGCTGGACGCTGATCCATCTCACCCACATGACCGAGGACGAGACCCGCCGCCTGGCCGCTACCGGGGCTGTCGCAGGCTTGTGCCCGATCACGGAATCGAGCTTGGGCGACGGTATCTTCAACGGCACGATCTGGAAGGACGCGGGCGGGCGGCTCGGCTTCGGTTCCGACAGCAACATCCGCATCTCGCTGGTCGAGGAACTGCGCACGCTGGAATACAGCCAGCGGCTGCGCGACACAGCGCGCGCCGTTCTGGCCGAACCGGGCCGCTCCACCGGCCGGGTGATCTACGAAGCCGGGCTCGACGGCGGCGCGACGGCGGCGGGCCGCCAAACCGGCGCCATCGCCGCCGGCCTGTGGGCCGATCTGTGCGCGGTTTCACTGGACAATCCGGTGCTGTTCGGCCGTAAAGGCGACGAACTTCTCGACAGCCTGATCTTCGCCGGCGGCGAGGGGCTGGTGCGCGACGTCTGGGCGGCGGGCCGCCACGTCGTGCGCGCCGGCCGGCATCTGGAACACGACCGGATCACGGCCGATTATCTGGCCTGTATCGGCGGACTGCAGGAGCGGATGTGACCGACAAGCCAAGCGGCCCGACTTCCTCCAAGGCGCAGAACATCGCCAATGAGGTGCGCCGCCGCATCGTCGAGCGCGTGTGGCGCCAGGGCGACCGCATACCCGACGAAGCCGATCTGGCGGTCGAGTTCGTCGCGGCGCGCGCCACCGTCAACAAGGCGTTGCAGCTTCTCGCCGACGAAGGGCTGCTGGATCGCCGCCGCCGAGCCGGCACGCGCGTGGCGGTCGATCCGGTGCGCAAGGCGACCTTCACCATCTCCATCGTGCGCGAACAGGTCGAACAGGCCGGCATGGTCTACGGCTATCGCGTGGTGGCGCAGCGGCGCAGCCCGATTCCCCCCGAGATCGCCGCGCGGCTCGACCTTCCCGAAGGCGAGGTCATGGTTCACATGCGCGCCGTGCATTATGGCGACGGGCAGCCCTTCCAGCTTGAGGACCGCTGGATCAATCCGCGTGCCGCGCCAAGCTTAGAAAAAGCCGATTTCCGGCAACTGAACGCCAATGAGTGGCTGGTGCGAAATGCGCCCTACTTGCGCGCCGAGCTCGCCTTTTCGGCCGAGAACGCCAACCGGCGCGATGCCAGATTGTTGCAGACACAACCGGGACGGGCGCTCCTGATCATGCATCGCACCACCTGGAACGACCTCGGCCCGATCACCACGGTCAGGGTGGCGTTTCAGCCGGGCCATCTCGTCGGTACCGAAAACAGCCAGAGCCGGCTTCATTGGCCGGTGCAACGGGGTGTGGGTACGTAGGACGAAGATTGGGGCCGAGGGTGCGGATCATGAAGCAGCGCAGATCGCTCATGCGCTACAAATCCTACGCGCCGTCCTCTTGGAGCTGCAAGATGGCCGCATCGACAAGAGCAGGCGCTTGCCCATTTCGGGGATCTTGAAGACATGACCGAAACAGGAATTTTCCGGCTTTCGAACCGGGTGTTCCGCCCCTGGAAAAATGGCGGCGGTCAAACGGCCGAGATCGCGGTCTCGCCGCTCGGCGCGGATTTCGAGAATTTCGGCTGGCGCATCAGCACGGCCATCGTCGCCGCCTCCGGCCCGTTCTCCGTTTTTCCGGGCGTGGACCGTGTGCTGACGGTGCTGGAGGGCGGCGCGATGGTCCTGTCCGTCGGAGGCCAGGAACGGCTGCTCGATGCGGCCAGCGGGCCCTTTTCCTTCTCCGGCGATATCCCTGCCGCGGCGCGGCTTGAGAATGAGGCGCTGCTCGATTTCAACGTGATGGTGCGCCGCCCGCTCAAGGCGGAGGTGGTGCGCGGCCCGCTCGATCTCGGGTGCAATCTCGCGAACGCGCGGGTGCGTTTTGCCCTGCTGCTGGAGGATCGGGCCGCGCTTGCGCGGCTCGATCTTGTCGATCTTCAAGCCGCTGCGCCGTCGCTCGTCGCCGCCCTTGCCGGAGCGCTGGTGCTGGACGTGCGCATATCCGGCTGAACGCGGCGACGAAGTCAGCGGTGTCGGTCAGAAGCGATAGGTGACGCCGGTGCCGATCAGCCACGGATTGAGCTTGGCCTTGCCGTTCAGTTCCTGACCGCCCACCGTGACGTCGAATTTCGGCTCAAGGAATAGCTTCTTGACATCGACGTTGAAGCCCCAATGCTGGTCGATCATGTAGTCGAAGCCGACCTGCAAGGCGCCGCCAAAGGTGTTCTTGACCTTTAGATAATCGGCGCTTCCTTCGCGCTGGTTATAGAAGATCGAATAATTGACGCCGGCACCGACGTAAGGCTTGAACGCGCCGAAATTGGTGAAGTGATATTGCAGGGTCAGGGTCGGCGGCAGGATCCAGGTCTTGCCGATCTTTCCCAGGCCTTCGATGGAGCCTTCGCCGTTGATGTTGGCGTAGGTGGTGCCGAGGATCAATTCGGCCGCGATGTTGTCGGTGAAATAGTAGGAGATATCGAGTTCCGGCACCACCGTCCTGGAATAGCTCAGGTCGGAGCCGGGGACCCCGTTCACATAGCCGGAATCATCGGCGATCACGCCGAGCGCGCGCAGGCGGACCTGCCATGGCGACGCCGCTATATAGGCCGGCTCCATGACCGGAGCCTGCTCGGCCACGACCACATCGGCCGCGAGAACGGGTTGCGTCGCGATCAAGGCCAGGGCCGCCGAACCAAGAACGGTTCTGGTGAAATATTGTCCCATCATGGTGATTACCTTCGAAATCGGTGCTGCAATGAAGGCAATCTGTGCCACGCCGCGCGAATGATGTTTGACCTGGATCAACAAGGATCGCAGGAGTTGCACCCTGTTTGACTATGCAATTAAATGTTGCAAAAAATGTCGCAAACCGACAGTTGAAGGCAACCGCATGTGCTTCCGCCGGAAAACCTTGCCGGCGCGTACCGGTTGGCGTCGAAGAAAGCCGGCGTCAGAGGCGAGGGCGCGCCGGCCCCGCAGGGCGATGTCGCGATCATGCGCTGAACGGATTGCGTCCCCGGCCTTACGATAGCCGGAGACGCATGATTTCAATTTCGCGTGGTGAGAAAAAGTGCCTCCTGGTCGTCGCGTTGCCTGCCGCCCAAAGCTGCCGCCGCGGCAGCGATGAACGCCCCGATGACCAGGGACAGCGTGCCGACCAGCGCAAACGTCGCGCTTGCTTTCCGCGCGGTGTCGGCGGCCTGCTGCACCTTGGCCTTGGCCTCCTGCGCCTGGGCGAGCACGGCGTCGACGCGGGCTTTCGCGTCGGCCTCGGACAAGCCGGTGCGGGCGGCCACGAGCTGGCCGAGATAGGTCTTGTCGCTGTCCGATACCTGGCCCGAGGCAGCGCTCGCCGCCAGGATGCGCGTTGCCTGCGCGGCTGCAGCCGCGTCGCCTTCCGCGCCGGGCGCGGCCAGGCGGGCGGGATCAGCCGGGCGGAACAGCGTGTCCACGAAGTAGGAAGTGGCGTTACTCCCGTTGGAGCCGCTATTCGCGGTCGTGCCTGCCGAAGCGCCCATGACCGCACCGGAAGCGACGTTCGAGGCTGCCTGCACGCCGGTGCCGATCGCCGATGACAAGGCGGAGCCCAGAACGAACACGACCAGGAGCGTGGCAAGCGCCCAGGTGATGAAGCCGTGCGCGGTGTCCCGGAAGAAGGTTTCGTCGGTGTGGATGCCGACCCATTTGGTCCGCAGGCGGCCGGTCAGATAACCGCCGACCCCCGACGAAAGCCATTGGACGACGACCAGCCAGATCGCGGTGGATGCCGCGAAGGTCGTCACGCTGGCGCTTTCGTTCGACCACGGGGAAACCATGGTGAGCCCAAGCCCGGAGCCGAGCAGCATCAGGATGAAGGTCAGCGCCGAAGCGGCGAAGGCGCCGGCGATGATGGGGCCCCAGCTGACTGCGGATGAGGCGGATTCGACCGACGCTTCCATGTCGTCGGCCATGTAGGTCCTTGCCATGATGCCCTCCTACCGCATGAACAGCATGATGAGGATGATGATCGGAATGGGAATTCCGAGAAGCCAGAGCAGAATACCGCGGCCCATGATTGCCTCCTGTTGAAATCGTGATTCACGGAATCGTTAGACACATGTTCACAGCGCGCAGGGCGTCGAAAAGTTCCAGCCGGACAGGCAACGCCACCGATATTGCGGCCGGTCTGCCGTTCATGGGCCAGCCACCGATGCCCCGCTCCGTCCAGGGACGGAGGGGGACCTGGCGGCGCTGGAACAAGGCCCGCCCGCCTGAGTTTCGGACGTCATGACTGATTTCCTCTTGCCTCTCTCGACCCCGCCCATGGAGGCAAGGACCGCGAGCGAAATTCCCGTTGAGGGCGGCCCCTGGCAATACGAGCCGAAATGGGACGGGTTCCGCTGCCTGATCTTCAAGGAAGGCGCCGCGGTCGAGCTTCGCGCCAAATCGGGTAAGTCGCTCAGCCGGTTTTTTCCGGAGGTGCTCGATGTCTTCCGCCGGGCGAAGCCATCCCGCTTCGTGGTTGACAGCGAACTCGTCATCGAGGTGGGCGGACGAAATTCCTTCGATGCCCTACAGATGCGGTTGCATCCGGCGGAAAGCCGCATACGCAGGCTTGCGGTAGAAACCCCGGCCACCGCGATCCTTTTCGATGCGCTGGCCCTGCCCGACGATCGGGATCTCCTGCGAAAGCCGCTGTCCAGGAGACGACCGGCTCTGGAGGCGCTGCTGCCAGGCGCGGGCATCGAAGGCATGCGCCTTTCGCCGCAGACCCGCGATCGCGATGTCGCGGCCCGCTGGCTGGCCGATCGTTCCGGCGAGACGGACGGTATCGTCGCAAAACCGCTCGACGAACCCTATCGCCCCGGCGAAAGAGCGATGGTGAAGGTCAAGCGGTCGCGCAGCGCCGACTGCGTCGTCGCCGGTTTCCGCTATCTGACCGAAAGGCCGGAAGTCGGTTCACTGCTGCTCGGGCTCTATGACGATCGAGGACTGCTCCACCATGTCGGTTTCACCTCCACCATCGCCAACACGGAGCGGGCCGCACTGACACGCAAGCTGGAAGCGCTGAAAGCTCCGTCCAGCTTCACCGGGCGCACTCCCGGCGGCCGCAGCCGCTGGAGCACCGAGCGCTCGGGCGACTGGCAGCCCGTCAGGCCTGATCTGGTGGTGGAGGTGAGTTACAATCATGTCACCGGCGACCGCTTCAGGCATGGCACAAGGCTGTTGCGCTGGCGCCCCGACAAGTCGCCCAGGCAGTGCACGTTCGATCAGCTTTCGTAACGGCCGTCGGCGCTCCGCTGCATCTGCCCATGCCGTCTTGCCAGCCGCGCCGCCATTTCCATGTTTAGGGGCATGACACGTTTCTCGGGAACCAGGAGCGCCGTACCGGTCGAGCAGGCCGACCTTTTTGGACGGCGCGACGACCTGCCGGAAGGGTTCCTTTATCAGCCGGACCTGATTACGGCCGGGGAGGAAGCAGAACTCGTCCGCCAGCTTGGAACCTTGCCGTTCCAGCCCTTTGACTTCCACGGCCATCTCGCAAACCGCCGTGTGGTGGCGTTCGGTCTCCGCTACGACTATGACCGGCGGGCAGTCGTCGAGGCAGCGTCCATTCCCGATTTTCTCATGCCGCTGAGGAACAAAGTGGCGGCGTTTGCCGGTCGCCCTGCAACCGCTTTCGTACAGGTGCTGATCAACGAATATCGCGAGGGCGCCGGGATAGGCTGGCACCGGGACAAGCCGCAGTTCGAAGAAGTGGCAGGCGTCTCCCTGCTTGCACCATGCAGCTTTCGGCTGCGGCGCAAGAACGGCCAGAAATGGGAACGCAAGACGATCGTCGTCGAGCCGAGGTCGGCTTATCTCATGGCAGGGCCGGCGCGCAGCGAATGGGAGCACAGCATTCCTCCTGTGGCCGGGCATCGCTATTCGATCACGTTGCGAACGTTGCGCACGCAGGCGCATGGGCGCGTGGCGGAGGCGGGTGAGACCGACTGAGCTATTGGAAAGATATTCGCGCACCGGGTCCATGGAACATCGTTGCGCCGGCAGAGTTCGAAAGGTTCATGCAGCCGCTCCTCGGCAACCCCGCCACCGTTCTCCTCCTCCCCGACAGAACGGTGGCGGGGTTCGAGTGCCAGCAGACCGCTACCTGCCGCCTCTGGGAGGTCATCCGAGAGAATTTTCCGAAAACATCAAACCCGCAGGCAAGGCCGGCTTCGCCACGGCGGTCGCGGACAGGAAGGGCGGACGCCTTCCTCATGAGGTGCTCGGCTGCGGGACCGTCTAACGCCGGATCGCTTGGCAAACTTTGCGCCTTACTTAACTTTGCGCCTCACTTGTTGAGTTGCTGAGCCATTTCGAGATGATGCTGCAAGGCGGGCAAAGTGTTCGAGGCCCAGGTCTTGAGCGCAGCCTGGTCGCCTTTCCCGCCATAGCGCTTGAAGAGATCCACCGCATCCTTGTGCGCGGTTACCTGATCGGCATGGTAGCGGTCGTTGAATTCCTTTCCCTGAAGGCCCTTCAACGTTTCCAGCATGCTTTGCTGACTTTCCGTCATGCTCGTGGGCAGGGCGGGCTTGTTTCCATTGCCCTGCACGATGCCTTTCAACTCGCTGGTCGTCTTTTCATGATCCTTGACCATCTGCTCGGCGAACGTCTCGGTAGCGGGATCGCCCTTTTCCGCCGCAAGCTTGCTGGACGCGATTTCGAACATGTCGCTGGTCGCGGCCTCCTTCACAAAGTCCTCCGTGGAAGGAGCCGCCCCGACCAGCGAGTTCAGCCCCGTGCTCTCGGTGGCGGACTGGGCGAACGCCGCAGTGGTCGTAAGCGCCGCGACGACGGCAATGGCGAGCGTTTTCATGATTTTCTCCTTTTTGCGGCCCGAACTGGAGCAGGCTCAAATCGTTCCATCGCGACGCCCCGATGCGCCGGATATCGGAGCCGAAGTGTCGGGGCTGCGAGGTTGCTGCGAAGGCGAAATCGCTTTCGCTCGCCGCCTGCGATCCGCCCATCCCATGAGAGGTGTCGACGTTGCTCCGTGGATCAGCACGGAAACGAGAACGACGAAACATGCGATCGCCCACAGCCGCTCGCCTTGGGGAAGGTCGATGCGGCCCGCCGCATAAGCCATGTAATAGAAGGTGCCCAGGCCGCGAATCCCGAAAAAGGAGATTAGGCCGCGCGCGCCGAGCGGAAGCGGCAACCGGGACAGGCTGAGCCAGCAGATCAGCGGCCGGAATATTAGCAGCACGATCAGCCCGAGTAACGCATCGCTCCAACTCAGCGGCTTCAGCACGCCGGCAGCCAGTGCGGCGCCGAAGGCGGCCATCAACATAACCATCAATATGCGTTCTATCTGTTCCGACAGGTCGGCCATCGCAGAGTGGAATTCGTTGTCCCGGTCCTCGGCGCGAAGGGTCACCGCGGCGACAAACACGGCGATGTAGCCGTAGCCATGGGCGAAATCGGCAAGCGCATAGGAGATCAGCGTCACGCCGACGGCCACCAGCCCGTCATCGGTCTTGGACAGCGGCAGTCTCGGCAGGCGGAACGTCAGCCAGCCGAAGATACGCCCGGCGGCAAAACCGACGGCCAGGCCACAGCCGACGCTCCACAGAAGATCCATGGTCAGCCACCGCAGCCATGTCGCTTGCCACGAAAACGTAAGCAGGGTCATCGACAGGACCACGAAGGGAAAGGCCAGGCCGTCGTTCAATCCTGCCTCGGAGGTAAGGGCGAAGCGGACCTCCCCGCCTTCCTCCTCGTTCGGGGCTCCTGCCTGCACCTCGGCGGCCAGAACCGGGTCGGTGGGCGCAAGCACGGCACCGAGCAGCAGGGCCGCCGGCCAGGCCAGACCGATCATTGCGTATCCAAGCAGCGCGATGGCGCCGATGGTGAGGGGCATCGCGAGCAGGATGAGGCGTGCGGTCGTGCGCCAACGATGCCAGGAAAGCGGGCGCTGTATCCGGAGCCCGGCACCCATCAGCGAGATCAGGATGACGAACTCGGTGACGTGCTCGATCAGCGAATAGCTGATCGGCGTCTGCCTTGCGATCTCCAGCCATCGGCCGGGCGGGAACAAATAGCCGGCTGCCACCGCGACTATGGGGAGCGAGAGAGGCAAAATGCGCAAGACGATAGGCAGCCATGCCGTCAGCAGCACAACCGCTCCGATCGCGAGCGCGGTCCCTGCGGAAGAGGCGACCATATTCGGCATGTCTTGCATGAAGCGGGCTGTCCTTCGTGCTTGAGATCTCTATCCCGCGCCGGCAAGCAGGGCCGCGATAAGCGCCAGGCCCACCGCCATCCAGGCCACATAGTCACCGACGATGCCGCTATGAAGCGACTGTGCAAAGCGGAGCGGGCGTTCGAGCGTTCGGCAGATCGTCCTGCCGGGCGATGTCGTCGGTCTTCGCAACAGCAGCGCAGCCAGTGCCAGAGCGGGGGCGATCAGGCATTGCGCAGCCGAAGACGGAGAGACGTGCGGGGATTGCAGGAATACCGCCCCTGGCATCGGGGAGTTTCCCAACTGGGCCGCAGCCCCGGCGGCGAACGGTTCGACGAGCCGGGCGGGAACGAACGCAAGGACGATAAGCGCAAAGCAGGGGAAAAGCATCAGCAGCAGAGGCCGGTCAGGCTTTTCCTGTTCGCGTTCCGTTGGAGCCGCCCGCTCGACGCCTGGCACCCCGCTCCAGCCGAGGAAGATGCGCCCGGCCGCGCGCAGCAGCGCTGCCCCGGTGAGCGCTGCTGAAACGGCGGCGACGACCTGCGCGGCGGGCGGTTGCGCCGAAGCGACGATCATGTCGCTTCCCCTGCCCAGGAGCCCGGCCGGAAGGCCGCCGAGCGCCAGTCCTGCGACGAGCATCGCCAGCCCGGCAGGCCACAGATCCCGGCCCTTGCCGTAGAGGAAGATTTCGTCGCAGGAATTGCGGCGGGCGAGCAGCAAGCCCGCGATCATGAAAAGCGCGCCCTTGATCAGTCCATGCCCGACCAGGAAGAGGAGCAGCCCGGTCAGGGCGGCCGACGACAACGAACTGACGCACATCAGCGCGACACCCATATGGGCGATCGTGGAAAAGGCGAGCAGCCGTTTCAAATGCCTCTGGAGCCAGGTCATGAAGCCGGCGATGAGCGCCGTCGCGAGGCCCAGGCTGCCAAGGACATGCTGGGCGAAACTCAGGAGAGCCGGATCGCCCGCGAAGACCTGGCCAAGCAGCTTGACGAGGCCGAACAGGCCCACGCCGACCATCGCGCCGGAGAAGATGACCGACACCGGGCTCGGCGCAACAGCATGAGCGTCGGCCAGCCAGAAATGGAACGGAACGATGGCTGCCTTGACGAGCAGCGCGGTCGCCACCAGGCAGAAGCCGCCGGCAATCACCGGATCGTGCTGCAACCGCCCGATCGCTGTTCTCATGGCGGCGAAATCGAGCGTGCCCGTCTTGGCGTAGAGCAGCCCCACGCCGAGCAGCAGCAGAAAACTGGCAAGAGAATTGGTGACGATGAAATTCAGCGCGCCCTCGAGCGAGCTTTCGCGCAAAGGATAGGCGGTCAGCGCGAATGCGGAGATGCTCATCAACTCGAACCAGACAAACAGGTTGAACAGGTCCCGCGTCAGGCAGAACCCGGTCATGGCGGCCAGAAAGAGCAGCATCAGGACGTGGAAATGCGCGTGGGCCTTGTCGAAATATCCCCATGAGAAGATGAAGGATGCGGCGAACAGCAAGGCGTTGAAGCCGGCAAGGGCCGCGCTCGCCGGATCGGCGAGGAAGCTGATGCCGAGCACGACGTCGCGGTTGCCGGGAACCACGCGCCAGCCGCCGAACCAATGGTCGGCCGGCTCGTCCATGCCGTGAAGCGCAAGGACGAGGCACGCGGCCGCGATCGCCAGCGACACGAGAGCTGCCGTTGCGTCCGCGAGGCGTGGCGGTGTCCAATGCGCCAGCATGGTCAGGAGTGCGGCGGCTCCCAGCGGCACCACCACCGTTAGCGGGAGAAGCACGAAATCGGCGGTCATCGGTTGGGCCGCATCGGCCGCAGCCGCTGAGGATCGAGCGTGCCGCTGCGCCTGTTCATCTGGATGATGATGGCCAGCAGCAACGCCGTTACCGTCGCCCCGATGACGATGTCGGTCAGCACGAGAGCGTGTACGACCGGATCTACCGCCGGCGTCCCGGGCGGTACGTCATGGAAGATCGGCGCCACGGCGTTCCAGCGAAAACCGACGGAAAGGAGCAGCACGTAAGTGGCCGATTGGCACACCGAAAGGCAGCCCACGAGATGGATGTAATTGCGTGACGTGACGATGCCGTAGACGCCCGCGCAGAACAGCCAGGCCGCGACGCACCATGGAAGCACGCTCATCCGGCGTCCCCGTCAGCGTCGTCTTCCGCTCGCGTCTCTTCCATGAACTCCAAAATCAGAAGCGCGAAGCCGCCCGAGACGGCGCAGAAGACGGCCAGATTTATCGCCAGCATCAGTCCGCCGGAAAACAGCTGGCCGTAGCTGCCGAGCGGCAGGATGTTTTCCAATGCTGCGCGACCGGCAAGCAGCGGCAGGCCGGCCGCTGCCGCATAAACCAGCACGCCGGTTCCTTCCAGCAGGCTCGCGGCACGGCCGCGAACGAACGAACGCCAGGCGCCATAGCCCTCGCCAAGATAGAGCAGCACCAGCCCGGATGCGGCGATGACGCCTCCTTGAAAGCCGCCGCCGGGCGTCAGGAGTCCGTGCAGCGCGATGTAGATGCCGAACAGCACGAGGAAGGGACTGCCCCACCGGCAGACGACGACCGCGGCATCGCTGCGCGGTTCTAGAGCACGACCCGCGAGCCGGTTTGCGCGGTCGCACCGCGATTCCCCACGATCACCGCGCAGCAGCACCACGGCGCCGGTCACTGCGCATAAAAGCATGCTTTCCTCGCCCAGCGTGTCGAGCGCGCGCATGTCGAAATTCACCAGCGCGACCATGTTGGGGATATGGCGCAGCCCCGGGCCGAGCGCGTTGATGGCGGCGCCGTAGGCGGTGATGCCGTCGCCGAACCGGGGCAATCCGACGATCACAGCCGCGGCCGGCAGCGCGAGGGCCAGAAGAGCTGCTGTCATCAGGCCGAGGCGCCAGCGGTCGCTCATTTCTGGCCTCCGGTCCTGACGGAAGCGAGCGCGATCAGGAAGAGCATCGGCACCACAACGGTGCCGACGGCGATCTCCGACAGCGCCACGTCCGCAGCCTGGAGCAGGAAGAACAGCAACGAGAATGTGAGCCCGTTGACGCAAAGGGCGAAGACCTGTCGCACCGGCTCCCGGGAGAGTGCGACAAGCGTGCCCGACGCGGCAGCCAGCAACAGGCAGATGCCGACCAGCCAAGCCGTCATCGCGTTTCTCCGCCGCGCAGGTGCAGCGCGCGGCCGGAGGCATGCGAAAGCAATGCCCCGCACACGACCATGAGGCCCCAGATGAAGCCGCATTTCAGGCTGCGGTTCGTCGCTCCGTCGGCAAGGAAAACGGCTACCGTGACGGCGCTGCCGCTCGCCACATTCAGCACGCTGACCGCATGCAGCCGTTCCAGCGGTGTCCCGAGCCGGATGAAGGCAGCCGTCGCCAGCCAGGCAGCCAGCACCGCAACGAAGAGGGGAACGGCGATCACGGCCGTCACAGCCACCGCTCCAGGAACAGGGCCAGCACAAGCGCACCCGGTACGTTGAGCAAGGCGAGTGCCAGCGGCAGGTCGATGAAGGACGGCTGGCCGAGGCCGAAATCGAGGATGACGAAAAGCAAAACCGCGAGGCCCGCGCAGAACTGCAGCGCGACGAAGCGGTTGGCGGGATTGCCTTTTCCGCAAAGGACCAGCATCAGGCCGAAAGGCGGCAGCAAAGCTGCCGCGGCGCAAAGCCAGACGATGTTCACGGGCGCCATTCCTTCTCCAGCAGCGGCGAGTGCAGGATGGTGTGGACCAATGCGCGGCCCTCACAAGCGATTGTCCTCACGACAAAACTGTCGGGTGCGAGCGATGCCGTCAGGATCGCCGTCGCGGCGTTCCAGCGACCTGCGTCGACCTGGAATGGAAGCTTGCAGGATTCGCCCGGCGATCCGCCGCGAAGAGCTACCCTGAGCAGTATGGTTGCCGCCGCGGCGGTCCTTTGGGGAAGATGCGCCAGCGACCAGGACCATTTCGACAGCAACCGTCGTGCATCGGGAGGCGGGTTCGGCGCGAGCGCGGGGGAAAAGACGCCGAGCAGGAAAGCGGTTGCGGCCGCCGCAGCGATCTCCTCGCCGCCGATCTGGCCGACGAGAAGCAGGTAGCTGGCAAAGCCGGCGAGCAGCCTTGCGACCATATCTGTCTTGGAGGTATGCGGAACGATGGGCGAGGGCATCGGGCTGCACTCCATCCGATGTTCCAGCCGAACCTCGACACCGAAGGATTGTTCCGCACGGCAACGCATTCAGCGAGCGGGCTTATTCCCGCGTGTTGCTTCGGCTGATGGCGGCCCCGGGTTCAGCACCTGGCAGGCCAGTCCGCTAGTCCGGTTCGTAGCGGATGCCGGAACCGCCGAGATCATGACGCATCGCTCTTTCTTCATCGTCGTCCGGCAAGGCTTCGTCGCTTGCCTGATCAGGATTGTCGTCGTTTTCTTCCGGCAGCTCGTCAGCCGTGTCATCCGGCGATTTGCCGTCCTCGATGCTCTCTGCAGGCAAAATCGGAGCGCCGCGAAGTTCGTCCCAGTTCTGGTTGCTGATTTCGGGACCATCCGGTCCGACATCCATCTTGCCGCGCCGGTCAGGCGGGACCGATGTCTCGGCCGCCGCGCCCTGGCGATCGGCGGCCGGTTTGTCTTGCAGGGGTTTCTTGGCGTCCGCCATGGTTCTCTCCCAATATCTGTGAGGGGTCTTTCGGATCGTGCGGGAACTCAGTCGACCTTCGTGGGATCGGACCCCGTGCCTATGTCGGGACCCGGCTGAACCTGGCTTCGGTCGGCTTCCGACGTTCCGGCCTCATATTCCTGTACGGCCTTGTCCCAGCAGGCCTGCTCCCGGTCGGGCCGATGCTCTTCGGCCTGCCAGAGCTGCTCAGCCCTCCGCTTGATCCATTCTTCCTTGGACACGCGCATCTTCCGTCTCCCGTTTTGTCGGGTAACGTTGCGAACCGCGGCACGACCGGTTTGTTCCGCGCGCATCCCGGACGGCATTCAATTCGCGCTGGTAACCGCCTTCACCTTGTCGCGCAGGTCGCTCACCTGGCTGGCGGTCACGGTCCCGGCGGAATTTCCCCAAGCGTTGCGTATATACGTGGTCAAGGCCGTGATCTGGGCGTCCGAGAGTTTCCACCCGAAGGACGGCATGGAAAGCGCGTTGGGGTCGTTCCGATTGGCGGCGCCGTGGCCGCCGTTGAGGATCAGCCTTATCGCGGTGGTGGGCTCGCGCGCCTGGTCAGGAAATGAGCGTCAACCCCGCCAGGATGAGAAGCCATGTCGCCACGGCGATGGCGACGAGATGCACCAGCGCTTCCGCGCGCACGATGTGCATGAACGCGACGGCGATCACGGCGGCCTTGGCCATGCCGACCGCCATGTTGACGGAGGCGTTCAGCCCGCCAAGCGGAATGAAGGACGAGCCCACGGTCAGGGCAAGCAAGACAAGCAACCCGACATAGGCCAGGGCAAGTTTGCGAAACTCGCTCATGCTCCCACCGTCCTGTCGATGAGATAGAGGGCGGGGAACAGGAACACCCACACGATATCGACGAAGTGCCAATAGAGCCCGAGCGCCTGCACGCGCCGTATCCTGCTGGCGGGCGATGTATGACGCCAAAGCGCCAGCAGCGCGGCGACGGCGACGGTGCCGCAGATCAGGTGCAGGGCGTGGAGCCCCGTCATGGCAAAATAGAGTCCGAAGAAGAACTGCGCATGGGTTGGATCCGGACCGGCATAGGTGAACGGGGCGCCAAGCACCGGTGCGATGCCTTCGGCAAATTCCTTGGCGTATTCGATACCCTTGATGATCAGGAAGACCACGCCGAGCAATCCTGTCGCGGCCAGCGACCATGCCGCGGCGCGCCATCGCCCGGCGGCGGAGCAGAAATGCGCCAGCGCCATGGCGAAGCTCGACGTCAGGAGCACGGCGGTGTTCAGCGTGCCGAGCGGCAGCGACAGGTGCTTGGAGGCTGCGGCAAACGCCTCGCCGTGATCCAGACGGGCCATGAAGAAGACGAGCAGTACCGCGCCGAACAGCATCGCTTCGGAGCCGATGAAAATCCACATGCCGAAGGTGTCGGCCCGCTCTTCCCGTTCGGGCGTGTCGAAGGCGACGCTTTCGGTGGCCGTGCTCATGAGGCGCCGTCCCTGTGCGGACTGTAGCGCTCATGCAGCAGGCCCTTCATCGGATAGTCGTAGGCGGGCCGGCTGACCACCGGCATGCGCTCGAAATTATGCGGCGGCGGCGGTGAACGCGTCTGCCATTCGAGACCGGTCGCGTTCCACGGATTGTCTGGGGCCGGCTCTCCCCGGAACAGCGAGCGCCCGAGATAAAGGAGCGGCAGCAGGTAACCCACGGCAAGCACCACCGCGCCGGCCGACGACAGCACGTTCCAGAACTGGAATTCCGGCGGATAGGTGTGATAGCGGCGCGGCATGCCGTCGAAACCCAGCACATATTGCGGGAAGAAGGTCAGGTTGAAGCCGACGAACATGGTGGTCGCCGCCACGCGCCCCCAGTTTTCCGAATACATGCGGCCGGTGATCTTGGGCCACCAGAAATGCAGGCCCGCCATGTAGGCCGTCACCATGCCTCCCACCATGATGTAGTGGAAATGCGCGATGACGAAATAGGTGTCGTGGACATGGACGTCCACGGCCAGCGCTGCAAGGAACAGGCCGGCCAGCCCGCCGAAGGTGAACAGCGCGAGGAAGAACAGCGCATAGAGCATGGGCGTCTCGAAGCTGATCTCGCCCTTGCGCAGCGTGAGGCTCCAGTTGAACACTTTTATCGCCGAGGGAATGGCGACGCAGAACGATAGGAACGAGAACACCAGGCCCGCATAGGTGGATTGGCCCGAGACGAACATGTGATGGCCCCAGACCAGGAAGCCGAAGACGGCGATCGCCATCGAGGACAGGGCCACGGCCGTGTAGCCGAACAGGGGACGGCGGCTGAAGCAGGGCAGCACTTCCGACACCACGCCCATGCCGGGCAGGATCATGATGTAGACGGCCGGGTGCGAATAGAACCAGAACAGGTGCTGGAACAACAGCGGATCGCCGCCGAGATCGGGATTGAAGATGCCGATGCCGAACACCCTCTCCAGCACGATCAGGATCAGCGAGGCGGCCAGCACCGGCGTGGCCAGCACCATGACGAGGCTGGTGGCGTAGAGCGTCCAAACGAAGATCGGCAGGCGAAACCAGGTCAGGCCGGGCGCGCGCAGCTTGTGCACGGTGACGATGAAGTTGATGCCGGTCATGATGGTGGAGAAGCCGACGACAAAGACGCCGAACGCCGCTGTCGAGACGTAACCGTTGGCATAAAGCGTGGAGAGCGGCGTGTAGAAGGTCCAGCCCGTATCGACGCCGCCGCCCACCACCGCCACCAGCGCGAACAGGCTGCCGAAGATGAACACGTACCAGCTCGCCAGATTGAGGCGCGGGAAGGCGAGGTCGCGCGCGCCGATCATCAGCGGCAACAGGAAGTTGCCAAGCGTAGCCGGGATCGACGGCACCAGGAAGAACCACACCATGATGATGCCGTGCAGCGTGAACAGGCGATTGTAGACGTCGTCGGAGACGAGGTCGCCCGCCGGCGTGGCAAGTTCGATGCGCATCATCACCGCGAATGCGCCGCCGACAAAGAAGAAGGTGGTAAGGGAGATGAAATAGAGCCAGGCGATGCGCTTGTGGTCGGTGGTCAGTAACCACGCGCGCGGGCCGGCGCCTTCCTGAAGATAAGTGGTCGCACTTATGGCCTCGCTGCTCATCTCGTCGTCTCCGGTTGTGCCGCCCCGGTCTGGTCCGCGCCTGCCGGCGAGAGCGATTTCAGATAGGCCAGCAGCATCTGCAGTTCGCCTTCGTCGATCAGGCCTTCGAAGCTCGGCATGATCGGCGCGTAGCCGCCGACGACCTCCTTGTCAGGCTGGAGGATGGAGTCGCGCAAGTAGCGCTCGTCGGCCATCACGGTGCGCTTGTCGGTCAGTGCCACCGGACGGCCGTAGACGCCCTCCAGGCTGGGGGCTCGAGCGGTGCTGGAATTGCCGTGGCAGCCGGAGCAGCCGAGCGCGCGGAACAGCTTCTCGCCCTCGGCCGCGAGCGTTTCGCCTGCGCCCTGTCGGCCGAGCCACACGGCATAGTCCTGCGGCTCCATCACCGTCACCCAGCCGCCCATTTCGGAATGCTGGGTGCCGCAATATTGCGCGCAAAACAGATGGTAGCGGCCGGGTTTCGTGGCCGTGAACCAGACATGGGTGGTGCGGCCGGGCACCGCGTCCTGCTTCAGGCGGAAGGCCGGCACGAAGAAGGAATGGATGACGTCCTGCGAAGCCAGCGACACTAGAACCGGCTTGCCGACAGGCACATGCAGTTCGTTGATCTCGCGTTGTCCTCCCGGATGGCGGAAAGACCACATCCATTGCTTGCCGAGACCGGCGATCTCCAGCGCGCCGACCGGCGGGCGGTCGCGGTTCACGAAAAGCGTCGCGCCCCAGCCGAAAAAGGCAAAGGCGACGAGTAGGCTTGCCGTGGTCCATCCGATTTCCAACGGCGGGCTGCGGCTGCGCTTGCCGGTGCGGTCGGCCGGCGAGCCGGCGCGGTATCTCACGGCGTAGAACACGACAAGGCAGGTGAGGAACAGCCCAAGTGCGCCGGCGAAGGCAAGCAGGGCGTAGAACAGCGTATCGACCTTGCCCGAAAGCGTCGAGGCTTCCGGTGGGGCAAAGGGGACGCCGAAGCTCATGCCCCCCTCCCGCGCCGCAGCGCCAACAACAGCGCGCCCAGCGCCAGCGTCGTCATGACGGCGCCGATCTTCACCGCCGCCCAGATCGCCGGCGTGTATTGACCTTTGGTCGCATCGAAGCCGGCGCATAACAGGAAAACGTGGTCGGCGATGGAGCCGAGCCGGCCGGCCGAAGCCTCGACCAAAGCGAGCCTCAGGTCGCGAGGCTCGAAGCTCAGCGCCGGCAGCACCTGCGCGATGCGCCCGTCCGGCGTCAGCGCCAGCACGGCGATCGGATGGACGTACTGGTCGATGCGAGGACGGCGGTCGAAGCCGATGCCGGCCTGCGCGGCAAGCGCGCCGGCGTTGCCGTCGGCGCTGGTAAGAAAGCGCCAGGCGGACAGGCCCGCCGCATCGGTGACGCTGGCGACCTGTGCGCGGGCGCCTGCCGCGTCGTTCGCCGTCTCGGTAGCGTCGATGGAAATGAACAGGGCCCTGTAAGTGGAAGGATCGAGGCCGGTCTTTCTCAGATCCGCCGCGACCGCCTGCTGGGTGACGCCGCATAGGTTCGGGCACTTGTCGTAGCCGAACACGACCAATGCGGGCCGGCCTGCGAGAATGCCCGACAAGGTGGATTGCGCGCCGGATTCGTCGCGGAAGGTCCGGCCAAGATCGAGCCGCGCACCGATTTGCGGATCGAAGGCGGGTCGCTCGACGGCTCCTGCATCGGCCGCGAAGACAAGCGCCAGCAACAGGAGGTAAACCCGCGTCATGGCCGCGGTTCCTTGCCGGGCGGGTTTGCCGAAAGACATTTTTGCGATTGCGGCGCGCGTGGCGAAGCTTGCGCGGCTGGGCCGCAATCGCTGGCCTGCTGTGCGGTCACGGCCCAGTTGGGCAGGCCGTGTTCGGCGATCATTCGCATCGCATCCTCAATCGGTATGCGCGCGATGCCCCTGCTTCGATCCACCCAGCCGAGCGTCGCAAGTTCGCTGGTCTCCTTCTTGCGGAAGGCGGCGAGGTCGGCCTCGGGAAAGCGCTGCAGGGCCGGGCTCGCGGCGTTGCCGGTGTCGGCCGCGCCGGGCAATTCGGGATATGGCGCACTGCCGAAGATCAGTTTCAGCACGACGAGAGCTAGTCCGATGAAGACCAGCAGCCCGCCCGCAAACAGCAGCAGCGCACGCGGCCAGACGTCGCGTGTTTCGGGGGTGCGTGTCGTCTCAACCATCGGCTGCCCTCCGTCGGAACAGAAGCAAGCTCTGCGGGTGGGCACGGGCGAACAGGAAACCGGCCAGCCACAGTCCTCCCACGGCTGCCAAGGTTGCGAGGTCGGGCCACGCCGCCGCGTCGGCGGCAAGCGGCGGCCGGATGCGCCACAGGACATCCGCAAAATGACCGGCAAAAGTCACCGCGGACAGCCAGAGCAAGCCACGATGGCTGCGCTTCACGCTGCGGTTGATGGAACCGGCAAAAGGGATCACGAACTGAAGCAGGATCAAAAGCAGCAGGGCGTATTGCCAGCCTTTCTCGCTGCGCAGGATGTACCAGCCTATGTCGTCCGGCAGGTCGCCGGCCCATACGATCACCCATTGCATGAAGGCGAGATAGGCCCAGACCAGCATGAAGCCGAACAGCATGTTGGCTACGTCCTCGCCGAGCGCTGTCCGCTCGTCGCCGCCAGGCATCGTTTCGATCGAGCGCGTGGCTGCCAGCACAAGCAGGGTGAGCGCGGAGGCGCCGACGATCTCAGCGGCGGCTTCCTGAAGCGCGTATATGGTCGAGGTGAATTGCGGCTCCAGCGACAGCATCCAGTCGGTGGAGAAGACGGCAATAGCGAATCCATGGACGACCAGTCCGAGCGCCGACATGCGGCCGTCGAGCCTGGTTGTTTCTTCCGTCCCTTTCAGGATGAACCGGGCAAGGACAAGCCAGATGGCCGCATAGATCGCGAACCGGACTACGAAGAAGGGTATGTTGAGATAAGCAAGTTTCAGCCGCACCGTCTCCGGCAGGCCGGCGGTATCCGGAACGGCCCATGGGAAGATGAAATCCGGCCGCGCCAGCAATGGCAGCAGGAGGATAAGCGCCAGCGGCAGGGTAGTAATCATGGCGCGCAGGGGAGGGCGCATCGCCTCGCCCCAGCGCCCGCCGGTCAGGCCGTGGATCATCAGGATGGACATGGCGCCGAGCGGCAGGCCGAGGGTGAACAGCGCTGCCGTCAGCCAGCCGGCGAACACGGCGCGCGCGTCGAGAAAAAGCGCGGCCACGCAAAGCAGCAAGCCTGCCGCCGCAACACTAAGCGGCGCCAGCAGAGGACGATCCGTGGCGAGGCGCATCATCGCATCGCCTCCAGCTTCGTACGTTGCGGCTGGGGCAGGTCCGCTTCCGGCGCATGCCGTGAATATTGCAGCGCGCGGATGTAGGCGACGATGGCCCAGCGGTCGGCAGGCGGCACCCGCGCGCCGTAGGAGTACATGGCGCCGTAGCCGTTGGTGATGACATCGTAGAAATGCCGGTCAGGCGCCCTACGCAAAGCGTCCTGGTGGTAGCTTGGCGGGGCAGGAAAGCCGCGCTGCACGATCATGCCGTTGCCGTCGCCGGCGCGCCCGTGGCATGGGGAACAGAAGATGTCGAAGCGTTGTTGCCCACGTTGCAGCAATTTCATCGTGACGGGATAGGGAAACACCTGTGGTGCCGGCGACAGGTCGGCGTCGCGCGCCACTGCGCCCTCCACCGGCGCACGGGCCGACTTGCCGTCCGCGAATTGCCGGGACGGCTCGAGAGGATCGTAGCGCGGCTGGTCGGCCATATCCTGCTCGCAGCCCGCAAGGGCGAAGAGCGCGAACAGAACCAAAGCGCAAGCTCGCGTCATTCTTCCACCTCCTCGACCGTTTCGGCGCCGAGGCGGGTCAGTTGACCCTTGGTTACGGCCTTGCGGAATTTCGGGTCGGTGGCTTCGACGAGCAGGTAGAATTTGCCGCCCTGCGCATAGGTGAAGCTCTTCGCGTTGAAGACGGGGTGGTAGTAGCGGGGCAGGCCGTTGGCGATCAGCATGCCGAAGAAGCCGGCGAGGGCTGCCCCCAATATGGCCGCCTCGAAAGCGATGACGACGAAAGCCGGCCAGGAATGCAACGGCCGGCCGCCGACATTGACCGGATAGTCCAGCTCGACCGAGTAGAGGATCAGCCCATAGGCAAAAACGGCGCCCGCGACCGCGCCGCCCAGCACCACCCAGGGCAGCCGCGATTTCCTGGCGCCGAGCAATTCTGCAAGGCCCTGCACCTGGAACGGCGAGAAGCCGTCCATGCGGCTATAACCTTGTGCGCGCATGGTGCGGGTGGCCGCCGTCAGGGTTTCGGGATCGGCGAACGAAGCGATGACGCCGTAGAGGCTCATGCCGCGCCGCCTTTCTCCTCGGCCAGTTCCTCCACCTCGAAGATGGTTATGGCCGGCAGGATGCGCACGAACAGGAAGACGAGAGCGAAGAAGGTACCGAGCGAGCCGAACAATATGCCGTAGTCCAGCCACTTCAGCGATTGTTCGCCCCAGGAGGACGGCAGGAAGTCGCGGCTCGGGCCGGTCACGACGATGACATAGCGCTCGATCCACATGCCGATGTTGATGATGAGCGCGATCGCGAAGAGCAGCTTCATGTTCAGCCGCACGCGGCGGAACCACAGGAGCTGCAGCACGCCGACATTGCAGGCGAGCATCGCCCAGAACAGCGTCGCATAGGGGCCGATGGCGCGCTCGACCATCATGGTGCGGTCGTAGGCCTGGCCGGAATACCAGGCGAAGAAGGCTTCCGAGACATAGCCGTAGGTCACGACCATGCCGGCCGCGATCATCAGCTTGCCGGCATTGTCCATGTGGCGCAGCGTGATGAGATCTTCGACCGAAAACGCCCAGCGCAGCGGGATCGCGATGGTCAGCACCATGGCGAAGCCGGACAACAATGCGCCGGCGACGAAATAGGGCGGGAAGATCGTCGAATGGTAACCGGGTATGATGGCGAAGGTGAAATCCAGCGCCACGATGGAATGCACCGAAACCACCAGCGGCGTGGCGAGCGCGGCGAGCAGATAGTAGCTGGTGTCGTAGCGCGCCCAGTGGAAGGCCGAGCCGCGCCAGCCGAGCGCAAGGATGCCGTAGAAGATCTGGCCCGCCCGCGACCTGGCGCGGTCGCGCAGCACGGCGAGATCGGGCAGCAGGCCCATATACCAGAACAGCAGCGAGACGGTGGCGTAGGTGGCGATCGCCGCGAAATCCCAGACCAGAGGACTGCGCCATTGCGGCCAGTGCATGTGGGTGTTGGGCAACGGCAGCAGCCAGTAGAAGAACCACGGTCGGCCGAGATGCAGGATCGGATACATGCCGGCCATGGCCACGGCGAACAGCGTCATCGCTTCGGCGAAGCGATTGATGGAGGCGCGCCATGGCTGGCGCAGCAGGAGCAGAACGGCGGAAATCAGCGTGCCGGCATGGCCGATGCCGATCCACCACACGAAGGAGGAGATCATCGTGCCCCAGGCGACCGGGATGTCGACCCCGATCGTGCCGATGCCGACCGAGATGAGGTAGGTGATGGAGTAGAGGAACAGCAGCGCCAGCAGGAAGCACAGGAAGAAGGCCGTCCAGAAGAAGCGCGGCAGCCGCCCCTGAAGCACGATCGACGCGATGCGGCCGCTGATCTCCGGAAAATCATGGCGGCCGCTGATGACCGGGGGCTGCGGCGCTGCTCTTGCCTGGACCGTTTCAGCCATCGCCGGTCTCTTCCGCCTTGTGCAGGGCCAGGGCATCGTCGGTATTGCTGATCTTGCCGAGATAGGTGGTGCGCGGACGCGTGTTCAGTTCTTCGAGAAGCGCGTAGCTGTGCGGCGCGGCCTTTTCCTGCGCCACCTTCGACCCCTTCCTGTTGATGTCGCCGAAGGTGATCGCGTGGGTGGGACAGACCTGCTGGCAGGCGGTCAACACCTCGCCGTCGGCGATATCGCGGTTCTCGACCTGTGCCCTGATGCGCTTTTCGCTGATGCGCTGGACGCAATAGGTGCATTTTTCCATGACCCCGCGCGAGCGCACCGAAACGTCGGGGTTGCGTGCCGCCTGCTCCGGCCCGGCTTCTTCCTTGTCGAAGGAACGGTATTGCAGGAAATTGAACCGCCGCACCTTGTAGGGGCAGTTCTGCGAGCAATAGCGCGTGCCGATGCAGCGGTTGTAGACCTGCGCGTTCAGCCCGTCATGGGTATGCACGGTGGCGTTGACCGGGCAGACGATCTCGCAGGGCGCTTTCTCGCAATGCATGCAGGGTACCGGCTGGAAAAAGGTTTCCGGGTCTTCGGCGGGACCTTCGGAGTAGCGGTCGACGCGCAGCCAGTGCATTTCGTGGCCGAGTTCGCACTGTTCCGGCCCCACCGTGGCGATATTGTTTTCCGCCTGGCACGCGGCCACGCAGGCCATGCAGCCGATGCAGGCGGAAAGGTCGATCGACATGCCCCAGGCTTCTTGAGGATAGGTCCAGCCCGGATAAAGCGAGTCCGTCGGGGCGGGAGGCAGGCCGGAACGGACGAAATGCGGATCGTTTCGGAATCCGTCCAGCGAAGTGCGACGCACGACATGGCGACCTTCCATCCCATGGTGGTGCTGCGTGGTGATCGGCGGATCGGTTCGGTCGCGTGCGGCAAGAACCGCATCGGCCGCGAACCACGGCGTCTCGGCAGTGCGCAGCCGGAAGGCGTCGTAGCCTTTCGACATCCGGGCGACGGAACCGGACTTCCCGCCGAACCCTAAGGAAAGCGTCACGGTTCCGTCCGGATGGCCGGGCAGGGTCCAGACCGGTGCATCGACGTCGAAACCGTTGCGCGCGATGTTGACGACATGCCCGTTGCCCAACGCTCTGCGCGCTGCCTCGGCGGGCGACATCAGCGCCGCGTTTCCCCAAACGATCTTGGTCAGGGGGCGCGGCAACTCCTGCAGCCAGGACGAGTTCGCATGACGGCCGTCGCGCAGGAAAGGATCGGCGACGAACCGGATTTCCAGCCCCTTGCCGGCAGGTTTCGGCTTCAGTCCGCCGAAGCCGGGAACAAGGTTGCCGACCGCGACTGGCGCTGGCGTGCTCGCACCGATGACACCGTCCCGCAGCACTTTTTTCCAGGCCGGCTCGTCAAGCTTGTCTGCCCATGCGCCACGCAGCAGCGCCAGCGCATTCTGGTCGAAGACGCCGCTGATCGCGGCGAGAAGCTCGTGGATGGTGCGGCCGCCGAACAAGGGCGATATCAGCGGCTGCACGATGGAAACCGTGCCGTTGAATGCGCTCAGATCGCTCCAGCTTTCGAGATCGTGCGCGGCCGGAATGTGCCAGTGGGCAAGCGTCGCGGTCTCGTCCTGGTAAAGACCCCAATGCACGAGGAATTTCAGCCGGGTAAAGGCGGCATGGACGTCCAGACCGGCTGGTGCGGTGCGTAGCGGATTGGCCGCGAGCACGATCACCCTGTCCGTTTCGCCTGAAACGATTGCCTGGCAGAGCATGGGCAGATCGCCATCGACGGGCAGGTCATGCGGAGGTTCGATCAGGTGGAGCGTGTTGCCGAGCGCGCCAAGCCGGATGTTGGCCGCAAATGCCGCAGCATGGACGAAGGGGCTCTGCTGCGAACCAGGCACGACGAGCGCGTTGCGGCCGCCCGCCTTCAGGTCGCGAACGGCGGCATTCAGCCATGAGGGATCGAGGGGCGAGGACGGCGGGCTTGTCCCGCCGAAGGTTGCGTCCAGTGCGGCGGCCACCCCGTCCAACTCGCTCGGCCGGACCGCCTTGTGATGGTCGGCCGCAGCGCCGGTGAGCGTCGGCGTCGATTCCACGGCGTAGAGCCGGCTCATGCCGTCGCCGATATTGCGCACCCGTCGCCGAGCGGCAAAGTCGCGGGCGTAGGCCAGCCGGCCCGGTCCCTCGCCGAGGAAATCGGCGTCGAGCGAAAGGATCGTATCGGCGCGGTCGAAGTGATAGACGGGCATCAGCGCCTTGCCGAACAGGGCATGCGTCGCGTCCTCGCCGGAAGTCGTGGCAAGCGGATCATGCCGGTAGATGCGCAGCGCCGGAAACCGTGTCCGCAGCGCTTGGAGCTGCGCCTTCACGGTCGGCGAGGTCGTCGCTTCGATCAGAAGTGCCGCGCCTTTGCCTTGGGTGGCGGCGAGCGTAGCGGCAAGACCGGCCATGTCCTTGAGGAAATCGCCATAGCCTGCCGGTTCGCCGTTCTTCAGCGGCGTGCGCGAGCGCTCGGGATCGAACAGCGAGTGGGCGGCAGCCTGCATGATCGCGTCGGTTGCGCCGCGCGATGCCGGATGATCCGGATTGCCCTCGATCTTGGTCGGGCGTCCCTCATGGCTTTCGACGATTGCGCCGATGCCGTAGCCGTCGTCCGAGAGGGTGGTGGCATAAAAGAGAGGCCGGCCGGGAATGACGTTTTCGGGCTGGCTGACATAGGGCACGATCTCCTGCGCCTTCGTGCAGGCGGCGAGGCCGCCCAGCGCAAGCGAGGCGCCCATCAGCTTCAGCAGCGTGCGCCGGTCCGGCGCGGAAGGCGCACGGTCATCGATGGCAGACATAGCAATCCGTCATGGTTTCAGGATGGATGTCGAGCACGCTGATGAGCCGCCTGCGGATCTCGGCGATGTCGGATGGCGGCTTCCAGTGCAGCAGGAAGACATCCTGCGGTGGGCGCAGGTTCGGCGTCGGGTTGCGATGGCAGCCGAGGCACCATTCCATCGACAGCGGTTCGCTGCGCGCCGTCAGGGGCATGTCGTCGACATTGCCATGGCAGGTCTCGCAGGCCACGCCCTTCGCAATGTGGATCGAGTGATTGAAGTAGACGAAATCCGGCACGGAATTGACGCGCTGCCAGTGCAGCGGCTTCCCGCTTGCGAGGCTGGCGCGCACGGGTGCCAGCATTTCCGCGTTCGTATAGAGCTGGGAATGGCAGGTCATGCAGACTTCCGTGGCCGGCAGGCCCGCCGACGAGGACGTCTCCACCCCATCATGGCAATAGCGGCAATCCAGCCCGAGCTGGCCGACATGGTGCTTGTGGCTGAACGGGACCGGTTGCGCGATCGCCTGTCCCACGCCTGTCAGGAAACCGGAACGGAGAACGGCGGTGCCCAGCACGACGGCCGATATGAAGGCCCCCAGCACGGCCCAGAGCACGAAGCGGGCAATGCCATCGGCGCTCCTTGGAAAGACTTGCGGCATGGCTCGCCGGATCAGTCGTTATGTCGGTTATTTAAGACGGATCGAAAGTTGGTTTCCTAACGCGGGTTTTTCGTGAAGGTTCCATGCCGCTCCTCCCTGGCTCGTCCTGGAAGCCAACGGTTTCGTGGCGGATCGCAGGCCGATGGAGCTCGGCCTGCGACATGGAAACGGCGCCGGGGCGAGGTTACTCGGCGGCGCGGAGATTGATTTTCGATTCCGCCATTTCGGTGAGCTTGCGGTCGGTCTCGACCTCTTCCTTCAGGTTCTCGGCAAGCACCCTTGCGCAATCGTCGCGTCCCAGCTGCTTTGCCCATGCGATGAGGGTGCCGTAGCGTGTCATCTCATAGTGCTCCACCGCCTGCGCGGACGCGATCAGAGCCGCATCGAGGACCTGCTTGTCGTCGACGTCGCCGCTCACGTCGTCGGCCTCCTCGAGGATGCCGTCGATGGCGGGGCAGTCCACCTCCTCGGCCTCCGCACCATGCATTTCGAATACCTGCTCGACCCGCCTTATGTGACCCCTGGTCTGCTCCAGATGCTTCTCGAAACCTGCCTTCAGCTCCGGAGCGGTGGCCTTGTCGATCATCTGTGGCAGCGCTTTCTCGATCTGCTGCTCGGCATAGTAAATGTCCCGCAGCGTGTGGACGAACAGGTCGTTCAGCGTTTCAATGTCCTTCGAGAAAAAGCCCATGGCTTTGCCTTTCTTGTTCTTCTGGTGGTTGGATGGCGGCGCCGTGCTGGCCGGCACCGGGCCGGCAGCTACCGGCGTGGGCACCGAACTGCATGAGGTGGCTCAGGTTCCCCGGTGGGGGAAGATGTGATGAAGTTCGCCGATCGCGCTTGAGGGCCGGTTCAGCGCATGGCGAAACGGATCAGCACCGCAAGCAGGACAACTCCCACCAGACCGGCGATAAAGATGATGCGGCGCGCGCGGGTGCGCAGGATGATCTCACCTTGCCGTGCGTCCTCGCCGGAAAGCGTCACGCGTTCCCTTTTCCGTTCCTTCCGGTCGGGCTCGTGGTCGCTCATATCTGCTTTCCTCGCGAGTTAGCCGGACCGGGCCGATGGAGCGCTGCCGTGTTCAAGCCTTTGTCCCTGAAGCATGATCTTGCCCAGAAAGTTCGCGACTTTCGGGGTCATGCTCAAGCCACCACCGCGATCGGATCTTATCCGGCGGGGGCGTTGTCGTGCGGATCGGGCCGCGAGAACTCGAAGGTGCAGGCCACCCCTCGCGGCCGGAACTCCAGCGCGACGGCATCGAACTCAGCCGCCAGCCCGCGTTCGATGAGGCGCGACCCGAAGCCCTTGTGCTTCGGTTCGCCGACGGCCGGGCCGCCACGCTCCAGCCAGCGAAACCGTATCGAGCGAGCCTTGGCGTCCAGCGCCTTCCATTCGATCTTGACCGTTCCCGCCGTCCCTGAAAGCGCGCCGTATTTGGCGGCGTTGGTGGCAAGCTCATGCAAGGCCAGCGCGATGGCGACGGCCTTGCCGGCGTCGACGGTGACGTCGGGGCCGGAAATATGGATCCTTCCCTGCCCGGTGCGATGCGGGGCCATGGTCTTGGTCACCACCTCGGTCAGGCAAGCGCCTTCCCAATCCTGTTTCGACAGGGAGTCATGCGCGTTCCCGAGCGCCTGCAGACGCTGGATGAAGGTCTCACGCTCCCCATCGGTGGCGGAGCCGAATGTCTGGTTGCTGATCGAGGCCGCGAGCGCAAGCGTGTTCTTGATGCGGTGCTTCATCTCCCGGAACAGAAGGTCCCGATATTTATCCGCCGCTTTTCGCCCCGAAATGTCGCGCGCGATCTTGGAGGCGCCGATGATCCTGCCGTTCTGGCCAGTAATCGGGGAAATGCAGAGCGAAACGTCGACGAAGCTGCCGTCCTTGCGCCGCCGGACGGTTTCGTAGTGGTCGATCCGTTCGCCGCGTCTCAGGCGCGCGAGGATCCGCGGCTCCTCATCCTGACGGTCCGCCGGGATCAGCATGGTGACGGATTTGCCGACGACCTCTTCCTCGCGATAGCCGAACAGGTTCTGGGCACCTCTGTTCCAGCTCATGATGGTACCGTTCAGGTCCTTGGACAGGATGGCGTCGTCGGAGGATTCCACGATAGCGGCCAGCCGTTGCATCGCCAGTTCGGCCACCTTGCGCTCGGCGATGTCCACCAGCATGTTGACCGCGCCGATGACCTCGCCTGACGGGCCGAAGAACGGCGTCGGAAAGGCCAGGAACGGAACGCGCGTCCCGTCCGGGCGCTCGGCCGCCGCCTCCACGCCATGAATGGCGCGCCCTTCCTTCAGCGCCATCGCCATCGGGCATTCGTCATGCGGCAATGCGGTTCCGTCGGGCCAGCACAGCTTCCACGAACCGCACCACTCGTCGGTGCCCAAGACGGGCCGGTGCCCCCAAAGGGCCGCCGCCGCGTCGTTGTAGAAGGTGATCCGCCCCTTTGCATCCGTGGTGTAGATTGCTGCCGGAAGGGCCTGGAGCAGGAGGTGGTATGAAGCCATCTGATCGAGATTGATCGGGCTCGATTGCTCCGGCAGGGAAAACGCAGGCGTGGTCTGTTCGCCGAACAGGTCCTGGAAGTTGCGAACCGCTTCTATCTGCGAAATGGCTTCACAAGCCTCGTTGGCATGAGCATTGCGGCCTTCCGACATGACGGTCGATCCTCGAGATTATTCATGCTGCAGCTAATCTATGTGGCGTTTGCCGCTTGGCAACCGCTGGTGGGGGAATCGTCGTCTCCGATCCAAGTCCGGGCTAGCCGCCTTTCGTCGAGAGCCACCGAAGAACGCGTGCCTCATATCGGTCTAGTCCCGCGATCCTGCGGGAGAGCCGGCGCGGGTCGTGCAACTCGGCCGCGAGCCTGCCTTCGCTCCAGCTCTCGATCACGAGGGGATGCACGTAGCACTTGCGGCAGACCGAGCGGGTGTTGCCGAGGCGATTGGCAACCTGGTCGATGACGCGGTTCAGGACTTTTCTCGCCGCCGCCTTGGTCTCCGGCACAGGTTCGTCCGCCAGAAGCATCGCCGCGCACACCGTTCCGCCCCAGGTGCGGAAATGCTTGGACGAGAAGTCCGCTCCGGTCGCTTCGCGAATGTAGTCGTTGACGTCTTGCGAATGGATCGGGCGGCGTTCGCCGTTCTCGTCGAGATATTGGAACAGGTGCTGTCCGGGCAGGTCCTGCGCGCCGCGCACGATCCTGGCGATACGGCGATCCATGAGTTTCAGCCGCCACTCCTTTCCGGATTTTCCCTTGAAGGCGAAGCGCAGCGTCGATCCTTTGACCTTGACATGCCGGTCGCGCAGCGTGGTCAGCCCGAAGCTTTTGTTGTCGCGCGCATAGGCGGCGTTGCCGACCCGGATCATTGTGTTGTCGAGCAGCCAGGCCACGGATGCGACCACCCGCTCGCGCGGCAGGCCGCGGCGGCGCAGGTCGGCGGCGATCCGCCGGCGCAACCGGGGCAGGGCTTCGGCGAAGGCGAGCAGGCTGGAATATTTGACTTCGTCGCGGCAGGCCGACCAGCGCGCATGATAGCGATATTGCTTGCGGCCCCGCTGGTCGCGGCCGGTGGCCTGCAGATGGCCGTCCGGATCGGGAGAAATCCAGACGTCGGTCCATGCCGGCGGGATTGCCAGGGCGCGGATGCGGGCAAGCGTTTCGCCTTCGCCGAGCTTGCGGCCATCGGGGGCGGTATAGAAGAACCTGCCCTTGCCGCCCTTGCGGCGGATGCCCGGCTCCTCGTCGCTGACATAGACCAGCGACGCTTGTTTTGCCGATTTTCGCGTCAGGATCGGCGCTGGGGGCTTGGCTCCATCCCGCACGCGGAGGCTCCGAGGAGGTTCAGTTCTTGGCAGGTGGCTGTTGCGGCACCTCGCCCGGCCGGATAATCGGCGTGTTGCCCTTTGCCGGCGGCGGCGCAGCCATCGTATCGCCTGTCGGGGGCGGTTTCAGGACGCCGCTGCAATCGCTAAGCTGATCGCCCGGATCACTTGGCTGCGCCTTGCTCGCATCGCCGTTTTTACTTTTCCCGGTCTGGTCTTGCGGCTTCGCCTGACAGCGAGCGGACGGCTGTTGCGATCGGTCAGGGGCCGGAGACGGCTCTTGCGCCGAAGCGGGCGTGCCGAGGCTGATGACAGCCGCGCCGCACAGCAGGATGAGAAACTTCATGGCAGATCCTTTCGCCATCTGTTCAAGATCTCAAAGGCGTTTCGGCCTGAATTGTTCCGGTCAGCCATGGTTGCCGGAGCGAAGCGGAGATTGCGGAGTTCAGAGGAGGGATACCGGAAGCTCGGAAGAGCTACTGGCGGACATGTCTGCTGGGACCGCTTGGCGGGTCGAAACCGAACCGCCGGACGTGCTTCTAGGGCCGGTCGCGCGGCCTCCCGCATCACGCGCCGGTCTGCCGGTTGGGGTTGCTATCCTGCCGCATGGCAGGATGGGTCGCCCTCTGGCCTACTCCAGGACCTCGACCACCCTGCGGGTTTCGGGATCGACGATCAGCGTGCGGCCCTCGACCACGACATAGCGGTATCTGACGTCCGGAGCCTCGATCTGGTGGAGTTCGACGGTGTCGGGCAGCACCGAGCCGATATTGAGCTGCACTCCGAGCAGATCGATCGAGGCCAGCGGTTTCCTGTGCACATATTCCCTGATGACTGTCTGTTGCTGCGGTTCGATGACCACGTCCTGCGCAGCAGCGGCTCCCGTCGCTGCCAGCAGCGCCGCCGCCACGATCGCGGTGCGGATTTCGGGTCGCATGTCTCGCTCCTTATGGCGGACCACCCGCCGGCGCCCGAACTTTTACGGCGCCCTTTGGTTCCGTGAGCCTTGGATCTCCGAAGTCCGTGGCCACGCCGTGGCCTAATATCCGCCCACGATCGGCAGGATCTCGCCTGTGATGTAGCTCGAACACTGCGGCGAGGCGAGAAAGACATAGGCCGGTGCGATCTCTTCCGGCTGTGCCGGCCGCTTCATGGGCGTCTTGGCGCCGAACTGTGAAACCTCCTCCGCCTCCTTTTCCGAAGGATTGAGTGGGGTCCACACCGGCCCCGGTGCAACGGCGTTGACGCGGATGCCCTTGTCGATGAGGCTGGCGGACAACGCCCGGGTAAAGGCATGGATGCCGCCCTTGGTCATCGAATAGTCGATCAGTTCCTTGGAGCCCTCGATGCCGGTGACCGAACCGGTATTGACGATCGCGGAACCTTGCCGCATGTGCGGCACCGCTTCCTGGGCCATGTGGAAATATCCATAGAGATTGGTCTTCAAGGTGGTGTCGAAATGCTCCTCGGTCAGATCCTCGAATGCCGTCGAATGCACCTGGAACGCCGCATTGTTGACCAGCACGTCGAGCCTGCCGAATTCGGCCATGGCCCTCTTCACCGCCTGCCGGCAGAATTCGCGTTTGGAGACGTCGCCGCTTAGCGTCAGGCAACGCTTTCCTTCCTTTTCCACGGCCTGCCGCGTAATCGCGGCGTCCTTGTCTTCGGCCAGATAGACGATGGCTATGTCGGCTCCTTCGCGGGCGAACAGCACCGCAACCGCGCGGCCTATTCCGGAATCGCCGCCGGTGATCAGAGCGACTTTGCCTTCCAGCTTGCCGGACCCGGTCCAATAGGGCGCATCGTAGAGCGGAGGCGGTTCAATCTTCGTCTCTTCGCCCGGTTTGGGATGATGTTGCTTGGGGAAGGGCGGGACGGGATAGTCGCGCGCGCCAGCCTGCATGGGCTGCTTGCGCCGCGGCTTCTGACCGGAGCGATCGTCGGCCTCCACCTTTTTCTGAACGGCTCTTTGCTTTTTTACTGCAGCTTTGGCCGGTTTAGCCTGGTCCATCATTGCACCTTTTCCTTGAACGCCGGGCATGCGGCTGGGTCAGGCTGCCCAACCGGGGCACGGCGCGATTGTTCCCGGAAGCGGAGCGGCCATGGAACTTAGGCCGGAAGGAAAAGTTCTGACCATGAAGGGAGAGCAGCCATGCAACCTGCATCCGAAACGCCGGCCGACACCCGCATTTCGATCGAGCCGTTTTCCGGCGTCGTCACCGTCAGGTTCTCGGACGCAATCATCGCGCCGAGCAAGAGGGCCTGGATCATGCGGCAAGCCGGAAGCGAGCCTGTGCTCTACGTGCCGTTCGAGGACATATATTTCGAGTTTCTGAAAAAGACCGACAAGGTCACCCGCAGCGCGATCGGAACGGCCAGCTACTGGCGTGTCCAGGCGGTCAATGCATCGAGCGACGATTTCATGATGGCATACGAAACCCCGGAACCCTGGGCCGCCGCCATCGCACGTCACGGCTGCTTCGATCCCGCCGCGGCCCAGATCGATGTCGATCCCGAGGCCGCGTGACGTTCACGCCGATGAAAGAGAAACCGGAGATCCATATGGCCAAGGATAGAAAGACCAAAGAGCTTGCCGACCCGACCCGCCTGTCGTCGGACGCCGACATGCGCTACCTGGCCGAGAACACCGATCTTTCGCCGCGCCAGGCCAGGGAGCTTGTCCGCAGACATGGCCGTGACCGCGCCAAGCTGTTGGAAATCGCCAGAAGCATGAAGGCCGAAGGCTGACAGACGCGCCGTTCAAGCCGCAAATACGGATTCGGTGAGCCGTGAAGCATGTCCGCGGTTCATTTCAATCGATTTTGGCGCAGATTACCCTCGCAATGTGATTTGCGCCTTCCTCACCGTCGTCCTAGCCTATCCTTTCGGCACCGGGCTGGGGCGTTTTCGCGAAAGGAGTTGGAAATGAATCCGGCCGTGGAAATTCCTTCTCGTCAGAGGGCGATCTTGACGAAAGCAACGAACGAGTTTTGCCGAAAATACGAAATCAAGGATTTGGCTGGACGTGCCGCGGCTGCGCGGCTGGCGATGATTTATTTCAGGTCCGGGAAACGGACGACCCTTGAACTCAAGCACGCCTTGGAGTCGGACGAGTAGACGCAGGTATTTTTGATCCCGCGTTCGCCGACTGATCAAAGGCCACGTTTAGACCCATCGCGATCGCATGGCTGGCAACTATGGTTGCCAGCTCGGCGTCCGTGTGTTCGCAGTCCGGGAACCGGGAGCGAATTTCCGCCGCCATCTGTGCTGTCGAGACCGGTGCGGCCATACCGCATCGGCTAAGCATTGCCTGTTCTACAAATCTCGCAAGACTGGGTGGACGTCTTGTGTCGGGCATAGATGCACGTCTCCATGCCGAGCGCCGCTGCCAGAACCGTGACGTTTTCTGCATCATCGCGATAGCTTCGCTCTGGGTGAAACGAGGCGCCGCAAAGCGGGCGGCCTCTTTGGCTCGTTCAATCAGATTGCGCTTTTTGGCGCTTTCGTTTGCTCTTGAAGGGCGTCCATGAGGAGACGGACCACGCCGTCTCCTTCATGTTCCGTATCGCTAGTGCTTGCCGCCCTTGCGGCCAGCCTCCGATGCGCGTTCGCGGTCTTCGGCGAAATTGCCGCTGCCGCCGCGATGCTCGCTCTTGTCCCGACTCGACTGTTGACGCTTGCTGTCGTCGTTCTTGTGGCTCTGCTGGCCAGCCTTGACATGTTGCTCGTGCGTACCGCCTTGATTTGCCATTTGCTTCTCCATTCACGGTCAGAGGCGCCCTTCGCCTCACCGTCCCGAACCACGGCAGAACGCCGTAGTTCCGGACGAAAATATTTTGTGAACGCGAACGAGCCATCGTAGCGAAATGGAAGACGGATCGGACGGAAATACCTGCACATCGGCGTCGCCGTTCCTTGCCGTGCTTGCGCTGTCATGCTTCGTTCAGCATGGACCGTAGCGGTTCCTGGCTGACGTTTTCTTCGATCTGCTCATGCCCGGGCGTTTCCGGCAGGGCCTTGCGGAAATTCCTAGCGTAATCGGAAGGCATGATCGGCGGCATCATCGGTTCGTAGGCATCCACCACCGCCTCGATGATCACCGGTCCTTGCGCCGATAGCGCCTGCTCCAGCACGCCTTCGGTCTGGTCCGGCCGCGAGACGCTAAAGCCCACCCCGCCCATCGCCTCTGCCGCCATGGCGAAGTCGATCGGCTGCAACTCGCAGCCAAACTGGGGATTGCCGAGAAACATCATCTGCTCCCAGGCGATCTGGTTGAGCATATTGTTCTTGAGCACGAGCAACTTCAGATTGATGCCGTAGCGTACGGCGGTCGAGAATTCACCCAGCTGCATGGCCAGCCCGCCGTCGCCAACGACGGCGAAGATCGGCCGGCCCGGAAAGGCGATGCCGGCCGCTATGGCGTAGGGCAGGCCGCAGGCCATGGAGGCCAGCGCTCCCGAAACGCCGAAGGCCTGTTCTTTCCCGATGCTGATGTGGCGCGCTGCCATCTCAGTATTCTGGCCGGAATCGGTGGTGAGAACGGCATTTACCGGCATGCGCCGTCCGAACGCGGCGACGATGCCCTCCGGCTTCATCGGCATATCGGTCTTGCCTTCCGCCTCCGCCATCATACCGCGCCAGCGGGCCATGTCCTGCCGGACTTTTTCAAGGAAGCCGCGGTCGCTCTTGCGCTCGAGCTTTTCGTTCAGAAGCCGCAGCGTCTCGGCGGCATCGCCGACGAGACCGGCCTCGACCGGATAGCGAAGGCCGATCCGCTGCGCGTTGAGATCGACCTGCACGCCACGGGCGCGGCCGGGCTTCGGATAGTATTCGATATAGGGAAAGGTCGAACCGACGATCAGCAATGCATCGCATTCCGCGAGCGCCTTCTGCGAAGGTTGAGTTCCCAAAATGCCGATGCCGCCGGTGGTGTGCGGGTGATCGTCCGGAAGCACGGCTTTGCCCAACAGGGCCTTGGCGACGGGCGCGGCCAGCAGGTCGGCCGTCCGCTCGAGTTCCTCGCGCGCCCCGAGCGCGCCGCGTCCTGCTAGAATGGCGACTTTTGGCGCATCGTTGAGGATCCTGGCCGCGCGCTCCAACTGGGCCGGATCAGGGAGCTTGCTGCTTTCGAACCATTCGTCGGGCGTGTGCGCGGGCCTGTTGCGCTTCGAGCGCCTGGCCTGCGACAGATCCGCTTCCTGCACGTCGCTGGCGATGGACAGATGCGCCACGCCGCGCTTGGCCAGCGCCGAACGGCAAGCCAGACCGGCGAGGTTCTCCATATGGGCGGCATCGGAAACCTGGGCGTTGAAGATCGCGACGTCGGAAAAGGCGCGCGTCAGGTCTACATCCTGCTGCGTGAAGGTTTCGATGAGATCGTGGAACTGCATGCCGGTGATGGCCAGAACCGGCGCCTGGTCCAGTTTCGCATCGTAGAGACCAGTGAGCAGATGCGTGCCGCCCGGCCCCGAGGTGGCGAGGCAGACACCGAGCCTGCCGGTCCACTTGGCATAGGCGGTAGCCATGAAAGCGGCGGACTCCTCGTGCCTGACCTGGATGAAGCGGATACGGTCCTGACGCGTGCGCAGCGCCTCCATGACGCCGTTGATGCCGTCGCCCGGCAACCCGAACACCACGTCCACCTTCCAGGCGATCAACGTGTCCACGAGAATGTCGGCTGCGTTGGGCATCGTCTGTTCCTTCCGTTCAGTGCTTTGTGCCTGGGGCACGAGGACGGGCGCTTTGCGCGGCGCGCGCCGGCTTCAGGACGATACCCAACGACAATGCCTTCGATTTCACGCCGATTACGGTGCGCCCGAGCAGTTGCGCCACTTCCGCCGAAGTTCTTCCGGCCGCAGCCATTTCGCGAAGGCTGCACGTCTCGTCCGGGAGCCAAGGCAGTCCGTTTCTCGTTGCGGGGGACGTCGGCACCTCGGGCATCCTCATGAACTCGCCGCCCGAACCAGCGCTGGGATTGATTGTTCCCTGCGATGTCGATCCGTGTCGCGGGCCGATGGCCCACCCTAGCGGCGCGATCCGCCTTTCAGCAGCGTGTCGCAAATCCGCCCTATCGCGCCGCGCGAATAGGCCAGCCCTTGATAGAGCGAAAGCGCTGTTCCGGCCCACCACACATAGACGGCCGGTAGCCTTGCGCGTCGGGCAAAAGCGAAGATGCGATGGCTCCACATCGAGATCCGATAGCGCGTGCGGTAGATCAGCGCGCGGCGGCGGCCGAGCGCTATCGGCCGGTCCGAGACGCGTTTGCGCAGGGCAAGCGCGGGCGACCGCCATTCGAGACGGTAGGCGAGGCCCTCGCGGCGTTGCCGCAATCCTGCCGCCTGGGTCTCGCGCACGAAATGCGCGTCCGTTTCATGAAGAGCCAGGCGATGGCTGCCGATGGCGTCGCGGACGATGCCTTCCAGTTCCGGATTGCGGACCACGACGACGTTGGTCCCTTGCGGATCCGACGAATAGGGCTCGACCCATGCGTCGCCGAAGGAGATGTCGGCGGTCTCCGCCACGACGTCGTCGCAGAAGTTGCAGGCGGAGTTCTGGAAGAAGCCGGCGCCCCAGTCTCCGTCCGCAAGATGCCACCAATCCTTTTCCCGGGTGCTTCCGTCGCCGAGGGTGAGCCGCGCGCGATACCAGCTCGCGGGCCGTCCCGGCGCCTTGATGCGGTAGTCCACCCTCACCACGTCGTCGGGATCGACGCCCATCTGCAATGCCAGGCTGTCGGCAAACCGGGCGCTCTTCATGTGGCCGCAGAAAAGGCCGAGCGTATAGGCGATGCGCTCGCGCATCATCTCGTCCTCCGCCCGCTGCAGATTGATTGCCTTGACGAAGCACGGCACGCCGACGACCGCGTACCGGCCCGGCCTCGCGCGGATGGTCCGCAGAACGGACGACAGCTCGGTCGGATAATAGCGCGAGCAGGCACCGGCCCGAACCTCTTCTATGGTCCGGGAAATTGTGTAGCGGAAAAACAGCCCTTCGCGGCGGGGATCGGGCGAGGCAATCACATGGGCGACGCCGTCGACAAGACCGCGCCGAAGCAGTTCGCTCGCCGTCCAACTCACCATGCCGCCCGAACTGCCCAGGGCGCGGAAACCGTCTTCGCACACGTGGCCGATATAGGCTCTGGAGAAGCGGCCTATATCCGGATCGACATATGCGGCCGCCGGAAACAGGGCGGATGCCAGCGCATCTTCGTCGCGCGCGCCGGGCGCAAAAGGACAGGTGCGGTTGAAACGCGGCGACGAGTCGTCCAGCCAGTCCCCGCCGGCCGGCTTGAGTTGGCCACGCTTGTCCCAGATCATGCGCGCATCGGGCGCTGAGCTCTGCGCCACGCAACAGCCGCAGCCGATGCAAAGACCGCCCCTCATGATCCCGCGCGGACTGGTCGCCTGGTCCGGATGCGGGGTGTCTCCCATCAAGCCACTGCTTTCTCGAGGAAGTCATGAGATCGCTGGCGTAACTCGGCTATGCGGGCGGCGATGCCGTCTTCGGGCAAGCCTTCCAGCAATCTGCGCATGAGAGCGGGTTTGACATCCTCGGCCACGAGATGGTTTTCGGCTGAGACCAGTTGCATCAGGCCGGCAAGTTTGTTGGCACGATAGGGCGACGAGACACAGACGAACGGTTTGGCGTTGAGCAGCGCGAAGATGCAGCCGTGGAAGAAATTCGTGGCCACGGCCGCGGAGCCGGCCACCAGTTGCGCAAAGCGGCGAGGCCCGACGGCGATGAGCTGCTCGTCGGCCCAGTCGTTGCGATAGCCGACGCTTAGAAGGCGATGGCCGGTGGCGGTGGCCCAGCTTCGCACCGCGTCGGCAAACCAGCGGGGAAAAGTATGGCCGTAGACGACGGCATAAGGGCATCCGGCGGTTGCCGTCTCGATCCGTTCGATCGGAGACGGAAACTGCAGGCAGGGATCCAGAACCAGTTCGGGTTCGCGTCCGGTGGCGTCGCGCACGAGCCTTGCGCTGTTGTCGTCGCGCACGGAAACCAGGAAGAAATTCGAAAGGGAATCCGCCCAAAGGGCCGGCAAACCGTCCGAGAACCGCTGGTTGCCGAAGCTTGCGGCGTAGGAAACCAGCCGGCCCGCCTTGAGGCCCGAACCGTAGAAGATGGCGTGGCGTCCGTACCAGGGGTGGCACAAATTCCACACCTCGTCGCTGCCCACGACGATGATGTCCAGATCCCCCAGCGAACACGGATCTTCGAGCTCGAACTGGATGGATCGTGGCAACTCCTGCAGGGCAGCGAAGAAACGGCGCGTCTTTTTCGCATATCGGGCCCTGTCCCCGGCGGGGGCTTTCGCCGGGCGTTGCGGATCGAGCGCGCATCGCCATTCAAGCCGGTTCACGGACGCGGAATCATGGTCGAGCAGCACGGCGTCGTGGCCCATGGCGCGAAGACCTTCGACCAGGCAGCGCGCCTGCCAGTACGACCCGTAGTTGATGCAGCGGTGAAAGGTCAGGATTCCGATTTTCCAGGAGGTCGTCATGTCTCGACACCTCGGACCACCGGCTTCACGCCGCCGAACGCCGCGCCATATCGCTCGCATCCGCTGGCGCATAGCGCAGCGTCATGTCGGCGCAAAACCGGGCGAACTCGTCCGGTACGAGCGGCGGGCTGGTGTGGTGCGGCATCAGTCCCCTGTGCTCGGGCGTGAAGCAGAACGTCAGCGTCACGTCGAAGTCCGCGAGCGCTTCCATCTGCCGGTCGAACCAGCCCAGTGCATCCGGTCGGAAGCTGTCGGCCCAGGAAAGACCGGTGCGCAGGCGGGTGACGCCCAGCCGTTTCATCCAGGAAACCGCGGCATCAAGGCGCGGATCCTCGAAATGGAACCATTGCACCAGCCCCATCTGCGGCGTCAGCCGGGCGAATTCCTCGAGCGCCGGCTTGGGCGAGCCGTCCTCGCGCAGCAGCCCCATGTAGAAATGGCGATAATAGGATGAGCCCTCTGCCTCACGATGCCTCGTCGTGGCTTCCCAGGCCATCGGCAGGTCATAAAGGCTGTACCATTGCACGCGCTGTGCCTGCCCGAGCAGCAGTTCGGCCGTTCTCTTCAGCCCCCAGACCTGGATCTGCTCGGCACCGAAGGTCGAAACGCCCACCTCGGTCACCCATATCGGCAGATCGGTGACGGCGCCGATCTCCGCCAGCCTGGCTGGCCACTCGTCGATCTGCCAGAGGTTCCAGTCCAGGGGAAAGCCATGGACGGCGACGGCATCGACATGATCGAGGACGCCGAAACTCTTCATGCGCTTCATGAACGCGGGGTCGACCGGCGAAATGCCGCCGAGCACTTTCGTCAATCGCGGATTCACGCGCGCGATCGCATCCGCGGCCAGCGTCGCCATCTCCGCATAACGGCTCCAGTCGGGGTCGAGTTCAGGGTCCCAATGGGACTTGTTGTTCGGCTCGTTCCAGATCATTGCGGCTTCGATCATCGCGGGCTTTCCCTGGCAGGATAGACGGCGCCGGAATTGCCGGCGGGACGACAGATGTAGACTTCCGTTTCGGGATGGCCCGTAATCTCGAAGCCTGCGCTGCGCAGCATGGCCTCCACGCAGGCACGATTGGGAATCCACCAGTTTGTAGGGTCGTTCGCGTAGCGGTGTTCGATGAAATGGAGCTTGGGGAAGGCCGGCTCGTCGAACAGGTCCTCGCGCCAGAAATGATAGTTTTCTTCGGTCGGCATCACGTCGGCGCTGCCCCGCTGCATCGACTGGAAGACAAGCAGATCGCCGGCGACATGTTCGCGGATGAGGTCGAGCGCGAGCAGCGGATGACGCAGATGGTAGAGCACGCCCATGAACAGGACGATGTCGAAGCGCTCGCCGAGAGCGCCCACGTCGTAGACGGAAAGCTTCCGCAATTCGATGTCGACGTCCGCCACTTCGGCGGCGAAGCGCGCCTGCGCCAGATAGGCCTCGTCGAAGTCGATGCCGAGCACCCGCGCCGCGCCGCGGCGCTTCATTTCGATGGAGTAGAAGCCGGCGTTGCAGCCGATGTCGAGCACGGTCTTGCCGCTCAGATCGGCGGGGAGTGCATGCGCGAACTTGCGCCATTTCACATAAGGGTAGTTGCCGAGAAAATGGTTGGGCGCCGTGGGCACGCCGTCCAGCTCGATGTTGTGGAACCACGGTCCGAGCTCCTTGATGCGCTGCTGCACGGCATTGCGGGACATACTCATCAGAAGCACGTCCCGTCGAAGTCGCGGCAGCAAGGTTCCACTGCGCTTGAAGGGTAATGAAGCCGCGTCATGTCACGCACTTTCGTTGAGCCGCAGCACTTTGGCGCCCCAGTCGCCCGCCGCCACGACGCTGATCGAGGCGGGATCGATGTCGAACCGGAAGCAACCGTCCGGCGACAGACCCAGTGTCTGGCAGATCGCGCATTTGATCACGTCTGCGTGGCTTACCAGGACGATCGCACCGCCTGAAAAGAGGCTGGAGAGTTCCTGCATGCATTCGCGGATTCTGCCGCCCACATTGGCCATGTTCTCGCCGGCGGGCGTTGAAGCAACGTTGCGGTCCCGGTTCCAATGCCGCCATGCGGGATCGGTGTCGAGTTCGACGAATGTCTTTCCGGACCAAGAACCGAAGTCGATCTCGTCCAGGTCTTCATGTGCGGTGACGGGCTGCACCTCGCACGCGCGGGAGACCGCCTGCGCCGTCTCCCAGGCCCGTTTGCGCGGGCTGGAGAAAATGGCGTCGAAGCTTTCCTTGCGCATCCGATTCCCCAGCCGGGCCGCCTGCGCGCGTCCGGCGGGGCCGAGGAACACATCCCGGCTGCGGCCGGCGAGATAGCTGCCGAGATCGTCATGGGCGGCGTGCCGCAGCAGGAAGAAAGTGGTCGTCATTCCGCCGCTTTCAGGGTCTCGGGCTCGATGCCCGCGATGAAATCCTGGGTGAGGTGGCGCGCCTCGGCGTCGGTGAACTGGCGTGGCGGAGACTTCATGAAATAGCTGGACGGACCCACCAGCGCGCCTGCAAGGCCGCGGTCGAGCCCCAGCTTCGCACAGCGGATGGCGTCGATGACGACCCCGGCCGAATTCGGTGAATCCCACACCTCTAGCTTCAGCTCCGCGTTGAGCGGCACGCCGCCGAAGGTGGTGCCCTCGAGCCGGATATAGGCCCATTTGCGATCGGCCAGCCAGGGAACGTGATCGCTCGGGCCGACATGCACGTTGTCGGGCTCCAGGGGGATGTCCAGCTGGCTCATGACGGACTGGGTTTTCGAGATCTTCTTCGATTCCAGTCTCTCGCGCTCCAACATGTTGAGGAAATCGGTGTTGCCACCGAAGTTGAGCTGATAGGTGCGGTCCACTCGAACGCCCCGTTCGCGGAAGAGATTGGTCAGCATGCGGTGGATGATCGTGGCACCGACCTGGCTTTTCACGTCGTCGCCTATGATCGGCAGCCCGGCCTCCTCGAAGCGCCGGCGCCATTCCGGCCGCGACGCGATGAAGGAGGGAATGCAGTTGACGAAGGCGCAGTTCGCCGCAAGCGCCTGTTCCGCATACCAGGCGGTGGCGCGGTCCGACCCGACGGGAAGATAGGACACCACGATCTCGGTGCGGGTGCCGCGCAGGACCTCCGCGACATCCACTTCCGGCTCCGGCGATTCCTCTATCGGGCCGCGCAGATATTTGCCGATGCCGTCCAGCGTCGGTCCCCGTTGCACCGTGACGCCGGTCGGGCCGACCTCGGCGAATTTCGCCGTGTTGTTCGGCGGTGCGAAGATCGCCTCCGCGACGTCCTTGCCGACCTTGCTGCGTGCCACATCGAAGGCGGAAGCAATTTCGATGTCTTCCGGCCGATAGCTGCCCAGCTCGACATTCATCAGGCCGGGCACCGGCTCGTTCGCTTTGACGCCGCTGTAATAGGTGATGCCCTGCACCAGCGACGAGGCGCAGTTGCCGACGCCTACAATGCCGATGCGTATCTTTCTTCGTGCCGTCGCCATGCCGTGCACCTTGTTTCGGGGAGTGTCGGGCCGAACCGGCGAACCGAAGGAATGTTCCTTTCGAGGGGATTTTAGCGCGGCGCGAGGGATCAAACCCGACCTCCGCCCGTTCGGGTCGACCCGTCTGCCAGCGAAACGGCGATCATGATTGTCTACGGCGACCATATACGGTGCGAACCGGCCTCCAGTGTCTCGGCCTCGGTCGCGCAGGCGCTGGGAGAAGTTGGCCGCATGTCGCCGGGCATAGACCGGCACGCCGCCCTGGTGAGTGCCTTCGTCCGCGCCGGCGAGCTGGTTCAGGGCATCGCCGATGCCGAGTTCGAGCAGAGGGGATGCGACGCCCAATCTAAGGCACAGGAGGCGGGGGCGGCGGTGCTGGCCGCCATGGCCGCAGCCATAGACCGTTCATGGCAAAGCGGCTTCACGGCCGATCCCGACACCGGCCATCTGGTGCGGCGGCTGAACGGCCTCGCGACGGCCGGCTTCGTCCGGACCCGGACAGGCGAAGGTTACGCCCATTATGGACTGTATCCGGAAAGCTATCTGGCGGCGGCGCGCTCGTCGGGGCTCGGGCCCGATACCTGTGTCATCGGCATCAGGAGCGTGGGCGTCAGCCTGGCGGCGCTCGTCGCTTGCGCCCTTGGCGCGCGGGTCCCATTCAGCGTGCGCCCTGTCGGGCACCCTTTCGACCGCGAGATCCGGGCTGCTCCCGACCTTCTCGCCGAGGCGGACCGGCTCGGCGATTTCGCCGTCGTCGATGAAGGCCCGGGACTTTCCGGCAGCTCCTTCGCAAGCGTCGCGAAATGGCTTGTCGCGCAGGGCGTCGGCATGAATCGCATCCATTTTTTCCCGAGCCATGACAGCGAACCGGGCGCCATGGCGAGCCCGGATACACGCCGTATCTGGCAACGATGCGCACGGCATCCCGCTTCGTCGGACGCGGTACTTGGCGCAAGCGGCGGACTGCAGCAATGGCTGGCCGGCCGGATCGGCCCGCTCACTCGTCCGCTGCGACAGCACTCCATCGCTCCATCGATCCCGCAGGATGCGCGCTTCGCCAGAAGCAGGTTCATCGCCGATACCCGCGCCGGCCGTTGGCTGGTGAAATTCGCGGGTGTCGGGCAAAGCGGCAGACTGAAGCTCTTGGACGCTCAGGCTCTGGCCGATGCCTGCTTCGGTCCGCAAACGGTGGCGCTTTGCTACGGCTTTCTCGTGCAGAAATGGGCAGATGGCATCCCGATGACGGCATGCCGATATGATCGCGGCGAATTTCTGAAGCGGCTTGCCGCCTATCTGGCCTTCAGGGTGAGGCGGTTCGGCATGGCCGGTCCTGGCGCTTCGCTCGGCGAGCTTCGGCATATGGCGATCGAAAACAGTCGCGAGGCCCTGGGCGCCGAGGCGGCGCGGCAGATGGAAATGCGGCTGGCGGATCTTGAAACGCTCAGCGGCCGCATTCACCGAGTGCGCACGGACAACCGGTTGCATGCCTGGGAATGGCTGGTCACGAATGACGGCTTCCTCAAGCTCGATGCCGTCGACCATTGCTGTGCCCATGATCTTGTCGGCTGCCAGGACATCGCATGGGATCTGGCGGACGGCATTGCCGAGCACGATCTCCAGGCGGATGAAATTGTCTTGCTGGGCGAGTTGCTGAAGCGTGAAGGCATCGAAGTGGAGCGCGAACTGACCTCGATGCTGCTGCCCTGCTACCTCGCCTTCCAGCTCGGCATGTGGACCACAGCAGAGGGGGCCGGGCCGGGCAATGCGGGGGTTGCCGAACGCTACGCGCGAAAATTATCGCAGGCCTTGCGCGAAGCGCCGCTTTGAAACGGCCGTACTCACGGCAACCCCAATGAAGTGGCGAGGTCTCTTCTTTCAGGGCCGGCATTCTTCACGTCGGGAAGCGAGCGCCGGAAATGGCGCACGGTCATGGCGAGCCCTTGCCGCAGCGGGGTCTTGGGCTGCCAATGCAGGAGATTTCGGGCGCGGCCGATGTCGGGTCGGCGGCGGCGCGGATCATCGACCGGCAGCGGCATGAAACGGATTTTCGACGACGATCCGGTCATGTCCAGGATCAGCTCGGCCAGCTCCAGCACCGTGAATTCATCGGGATTGCCGAGGTTGACGGGGCCGCTCGGCGGCGGATCAACTTCCATCAGCCGGCAAAGCCCGTCGATCAGGTCGGCGACGTAGCAGAAGGATCGGGTCTGCGAGCCGTCGCCGTAGATCGTCAGCGGTTCGCCTTTCAGCGCCTGGACGATCAGGTTGGAGACGACCCGGCCGTCATGCGGGTGCATCCTCGGCCCGTAAGTATTGAAGATGCGCGCCACGCGTATGTCGGCGCGGCCGCTTCGGAGGAAATCGAAGCACATCGCCTCTGCGGCGCGCTTGCCTTCGTCATAGCAGGCGCGAGGCCCGGTGCAATTTACGCTGCCCGTATAGGCTTCCTCCTGCGGATGCAGATCCGGATCGCCATAGACTTCGCTGGTCGAGGCCTGGAGGAAGCGGGCTCCGCAGCGTTCGGCCAGTTCGAGAAGGTTGAGGGTGCCCAGGACGCAGGTCCGCATGGTGTGGACCGGATCGGCCTGATAGTGCGGAGGCGAGGCGGCGCAGGCGAGATTATGGATGCGATCGATCGGCCGGTCAGGCCGGATGGGCTCGCATACGTCATGTTTGAGCAGCGAAAAGCGGGGATGATCTTTCACCGGATAAAGATTGTCTTCGTTGCCGGTGATGAAGCTGTCGACGCACAGCACATGGTTCCCGCGGTCGAGCAGCATCTCGCACAAATGGGAACCCAGGAAGCCGGCGCCGCCGGCGACCATTGCAGTCCTTGGTTTTCCGGGACGGGCCATTCTCTTTCCCTTGCTATTGCTACGCCGCGCATGGGCCGGCGACATCGACACGTGACAGGCAATGCAGAAATTCGCGCGCCCGAGCCGTTCCGGTATGTCTGTCCAATACCAGGCGGCGTGCGCGGTTCGTGATTTCTTGCCGCCGCGGCTCGCCGGTTTCGGTCAGGATCGCGCAGACGTCCTCGGCGGTCGTGGCCAGTTGGATCGCCTCGCCCGGCGTGAAGAAGTCTTCGAGGCCGCGCCATGGATCGCTGATCGCAGGGCAGCCGCAGGCGGCGGCCTCGAACAGCCTGACGCTGGGGGACCAGCCGGCCGCGACCATGTCGGCGCGCGTGAGGTTCAGGGTGAACCGCTGCCGGCTGTAGAAAGATGCGTGCTGCGACGGAGGCAGATGGTCCATGCGCTCGATGTTTTCAGGCCAGCGGATCGTCGCCGGGTACTGCGCGCCTGCAACGACGAAGCGGCGTTCCGGCAGTCGTTGCGCGACCTCTATCAGAAGCCGCTCCAGCGCGGGCTGGCGGTCCGGGCTGTAGGTGCCGAGATAACCGAGATCCCAACAAGGCGCTTCCCCGGTCGGCGCATAGCGGGTCTCGTCGACCGAGCAATAGAGCGGCTCGGCGCGACGGGCATGAAATTCGTCCTGCAGGCGCTTCAGCGTCGGGCCGCCGGTGAAAGAGAAATACACGTCGAACAGGCGAAGTTGCCGCCGGGCGATGTATTCGTCGGCACCGCATGACAGCTTCGCAAGGGTGACCGGGGTGTCGATGTCGTAGAAGCAGAACAGGCCGGTCGAAAGCGTCGCCACCGTAGCGATGACGGCTACGCCGTCGGGCACGAAGGAGCCGACGATGACCACGTCGGCGCGCCTGATCCTGTCGGCATGAACCGTGTCGAGGTCCTGCACCTTGTCGTAAAAGATCAGGTCGCAGAAGCCAGGCTCCTTGAGGTCGCGATGCCGGGCGTACCAGGGCACGTCGCGCTCCAGGAAGGTCAGCCGATGGCCCAGTCCGTGCAAGCCCCGCATCAGCGCACGAAAGGTGGTTGCGTGACCGTTGCCCCACGACGAGGACAGTGAAAGTCCGAGAATGAGTATGTCGAGCGATCGCGCGGTCATTCAGCCGCCTCCACTGTCGACCGGTGCGCAAGGCGGCGGAAAGTCTCGTCGGCCAGCTTCGCCCGTTGTTCATAGGTGTGTTCCGACAGAACCCGCGCAAGCGCGGCTGTGCCGATCCGGCGTGCCCGCTCGGTGGAAAGCCCTTCGAGGACATCGACGACATCCCGGCCGTCGCGCGCGACAAGGATTTCCGCGCCCGGTTTCAGGAAAAGCTCGATCCCTGCCCAGGCGTCGCTGATCAGACAGCCTCCGGCGCCGGCGGCCTCGAAGATGCGGGTGGCGGGAGAAAAGCCGTTGCTGGCCATGCTCTCGCGGCTGATGTTGAGCACGGCCTTGGGGGTTGTGTTGAAGGCATTGTGGTCGCGCGTGCCGACATGGCCGATCCAACGGACGTTCGGCGGCACCGGCCTGTCCGCCCAGCCGGCTCCGCCGAGAAGAAAAGCCCTTGCCGGCATCTGTCCGGCGGGTCCAAGGAAGAACGTCTCCACCCGCCTTTCACGATCCGGCAGCCGGTTACCGAGAAAAGCGAGATCGCACTCGAAACGATTTGCCGGTTGGACGGGATGATGCGTTTCGGGATCGAGCGCGTTGTAGATCGGCACGCAGTGCCGGGCGCCCAGTGACTGGTAGGCACAGACGACCGGCTCGCCGCCTCCGTAGGTAAGAACGAGATCGATCCGCCGCAGGCACCGATGCAGCGGATGGTCGGGTTCGGCGCGTAGCCGGGCGAGGGTGGCAGGCGCATCGACATCCCAGAACACCGTCAATGCACCGGGACGCGCATGGCGCAGCATTTCCAGCAGGAGCGCCTCGTCTTCGTAACCCACGCCGCTGGCCTTGATGGCGATGTCGGCTTCGGCTGCCTGCGCCGTCACTTGCATCAGCGCCTGCGGTGTCGGTTCATAGACGACGACCGAACACCAGTCCGGCACGTCGATGTCGCGATGCTTCTGCCGATCGTAGACGTCAGGTTCATAGAAGGTGATTTCGTAGCCGCGCCGTGCAAGCGCCTTGAGAAGCCCGCGATAGTAGGTGGCGGCGCCGTTCCAATAGGAGGAAAGCAGGCTCGATCCATAGAAGGCCATCTTCATGCGGCGGCTTCCTTCTGCTTCATTTGACAGACGACGCCCACTGTCCCGCACCGCGACAGGATGTCGAACAACTCGTCGACGCGGTGGCCGCATGTGTGGCGCCCGGCAATGGTTTCAAGTCCGTTCGCGGCGAGCGCCTGAGCCAGATCCCCGTCGTTCAGGATCATGCGCAATAGCTGGGCCATCTCCTCTCCGCTGCGCGCGCGCAGATAATCGATGCCGGTGCGGAACAATCCTTCGTCGTCGTGCCAGGGCGCGGAGACGAGCGGTATGCCGCAAGCCAGCGCTTCGAACATGCGGATGGTCGGGATGCCGGGTAGGCTCTCCACATAGGGCCGCCGAGGAATGTGGACGGTTGCCCGGTGGCGGGCAAAGGCGGTGGGCACGTCCGCATTCGGCAGCCAGCCGCGATAGTCGATCCCTGCGTCGGCCAGCGCGGAAAGGGCAGCCGTCGGGTAGCGTACGCCGTGAACGCTCGCATTCAGCGCGAGGCGCTTCACCGGCCGGATCAGATATTCGTCGATTTCGTCCGAGCGCTCGTCATCGCCCCAATTGCCGATCCAAATCAGGTCGGCCGTTCTGGCGATTCTGGTGCGTGGCCGGAACAACCGTACATCGGCCGCCTCGTGCCAGGTGTAGACATTCTTTCCCCATCCCGCTCGCAGATAGCGCTCGCGCAGGGTTTCGCCGAATGCCAGCACGGCGTCATAATCATCCAGCGCCAGCGCCGATATCGCCGCGGTTTCCGAGACAGCGCGATGATGGGTGTCGTGAAATAAAAGCGTGAACCGGCCCCCTCCGCGCCGCGCCAGACCGAGCCGCCGGACGAGCGCGGGATCCGTCCATTCATGGACGACGACAATATCGGCTTGGAAAAGAAGGCTCTCATGGTCGAAATCGGCGTCATAGGAAATGGATTTCAGTTCGGGAAAATCCGTGGAGAAGCGGCGCGTCGCCTGCTGCCCTTGTTCCTTGAGAAGATTTGTCCTGCTCCACCCGTCCGCCGGTTCCAGCGCCGCCACCTTGTGCCCCCGGGCGACGAGTTCGCGCATCACGCCTCGCACGAAATGGGCGTTGCCGTGGTTCCAGTCCGAGACGAGGGAATGCGTGTAGAACAGGAAGCGCATCAGCATCTCCCGGCATGGACGGAGGTTGCTCGTTCATATGCGGCGCGCATGGCCGTGGCTTGCCGCGCAAGGGTGAAGGAAAGAGATCGGCGCAGGGCTGCCGCACCCAGCGCGTGGCGCAGCGGCGCATCCTCGATCAGGCAGTTTAATGTCTGCGCCAGCGCTTGGGCATCACCGGGCGGGAAAAAGGCCGCGGCGCCGGACCATAGTTCGCGATAGGTGGGAATATCGGCCAGCACCAGTGGCGTTCCTGCTGTCGCCGCTTCGAGCGCGGCCAGTCCGAACGGTTCATAGAGGGAAGGGGAGACGAAGATCCCGCAGCACGCCATCCGCTCGCGGATTTCCGCATGAGAGACCGGTCCAAGTCCGTTTGCCGACCGGAACACGAAACCGGTGCCGTTCGGACCATTCCCGGGCCCGGCGGCAATGATCGGCCACGAAGCCAGGGTTGACGCCCGGTCCAGAACCCGTGCGTTCTTGCCGTCGTCCCACCAGCGGCCCGCCGCGAAAACGGTGTCTTTGCGCTGTGCTGCATGGGTCGGCGGCTTGACAGCGTTGTGCACGACGATGGCGGTGCGACGAAGCTGATAGCACGCGTCCAGAGCCGCAGCATGGCTCGCGCTGGGAGCGACAACCAGATCGGCTTGCTCAAGGCCCGTGCGTGTCCGTTCGAAATGCCAGGTCCATTCAGGTGGCGGCGGTTCGTTGCGGACGGCCCGGAACCAGGTGCCGATGCAAGAGTGGGACACCGCCACGACGGGGCAGGGGAGGTCGAGGCCCACGGCTTGGCCGGGCTCGTTGAGATGCGCCAGATCAATGGCATGGTCGCGCAGCAACTCGGCAATCTCGCGGCGCAGGCCGGCCAGCTCCGCTTCGGTTCTTGCCATCCAATCGGGGGGTGTTTTCAGCCAGACGAGAGTGGCGAAGGCTTCGGCTTCGGCCTTTTGCTCGGCGCTGGGCGGAGGGCCCAGCCCGGCAAGCACGATCGCTTCGCCCGAACGCGACAGTTGCTCGGCCAAGGCCATGGCGTACTGCCAGACGCCGCCGACCGCGTCCACGGTCATCAATATTCGCTGCGGACCTGTTCTCAAGCGCTGGAGCATGGCTGCCCCCCGTCACCGGATGTCCATGTGGGCGGAAGGCTCATGCCACGAATCTTTCTGGCAGGCCCCGGGGAGCAGAATCGGCCAGCCATCGAGCGAGATCTTCGATCCCGCTCCGCCAGCCGATTTGAGCTTGCCATCCGACGGCATCGCGCAGACGGGTGGTGTCGGCTACGAAATAACGCTGATCGCCGGGACGTGGCTCTGCGCGATGGACCTGCGGCCGGCGGTCGGCAAGCTCGGCGATCAGGTCGAGAACGAGATTGAGGCTGACCGCGTTCGATGGCCCGCCGCCCAGATTGAAAGCCTGGCCCCGTAGCCGGTCGATATCCGCCAGCACGGCACGATAGGCATGGACCGCGTCCGATACATGCAGGATGTCACGGACCTGCCTGCCGTCGCCATAGATGGTGATCGGACGTTCGGCGAGAGCCTGGATGAGGAAATGGGCAACCCAGCCCTGGTCCTCGGTGCCGAACTGGCGTGGCCCGTAGATGCAGCTCATCCGCAGCACCGCGGTGCGCAGCCCGTAGGATTTGGCGTAGTCGAGCACATATTGGTCGGCCACGCCCTTCGAGCAGCCATAGGGCGTGCTGAAATCCAGCGGACGGGTCTCGTTGATGCCATGGCTGCGGATGGTCCCGTCGAGCGGCCAATAGCGGCCCTCGGCATGGCTGGTTTCGAGATCCGCCAGCGCGCCATAGACCTTGTTGGTGCTGGCGAAGATGACCGGGATGTCGCCGCCCGCCGCGCGAACCGCTTCCAGCACGTTCAGCGTGCCTCGTGCATTGACCTCGAAATCCTCAACCGGATCAGCCAGGCTGGTGGTCACCGCCGTCTGGGCCGCGAAATGGAATACGGCCTTTGCGTCGGACAGAATGGGCCGCAGGGCATGTGAATCGCGAACATCGATGATGTCCGCTCTCAACCGCCGGCCATGGCGCTCCCGCAGCCAGGCCAGATTGCGTTCGACGCCCCGCCGGCTGAGATTGTCGACGACCGTGACGTTTTCCCCGTCAGCCAGCAGTCGGTCGGCGAGATTCGAGCCGATGAAACCGCAGCCGCCGATGACGACGATTGCTCCACCTTTGCCCTGGCGCCTCATGAGACCAGTCCTCTGGCTTCGAGCTGCTGTCTCATTTCAGCGCCGCGGTCGACGGAGACTGCTCCGCGAACCCATGCCACGATCTCATGAAGCGATTGCTCCAGCGGACGGCTTGCCTGATAGCCAAGCAGCTCCCGGGCCCTACCGATATCGGCGAAACAATTCCGGATATCTCCGGTTCGCGCCTTGCCGAGAATCTCCGGCGCGCGATCCGGAATGCCCATGGCCTCGGCGAGCAGCCCTGCCACCTCGGCGATGGCATAGCTTCGCCCGCTGCCGATGTTGATCACATGGCCTTTTGCCTGCGGCTGTTCGAGAGCCAGCCGGAAGGCACCGGCCACGTCGCGCACATGGACGAAGTCCCTGCGCTGCCGGCCGTCTTCGAAAACCATAGGTCGTTTGCCGTTGACCAGACGAGAGGCGAAGTTGGCGAGCACGCCGGTATAGGGGTTCGACAAGGCCTGCCCGGGCCCGAATACGTTGAACAGCCGCAGGGCGACGGTATCGACGCCGTAGGCCTCGCCGAAGATCATGACGGCACGTTCCTGGGCGTATTTGGTCAAAGCGTATATGGACGCCAGATCGACACGCTTTTGTTCGTCGGTGGCGATCGGCGAGAGCGCCTCGCCTTCGGGCGTCAATGGATCCCACTGTCCTGCCTTCAGCCGCTCGGGATCGCGACGTGCGTCGTCGACGCCCCGCCCGTCTGGGGCGGCATAGGAGCCTTCGCCATAGACGCTCATTGAAGATGCGACGACGATCCGCTCGACCGGGTTCTTCAAAAGGCATTCCAGCAGGACGGCGGTGCCCAGATCGTTGGCGCCGACATAGCGGGCGATCTCGTACATCGACTGGCCGACACCGACCTCGGCGGCGAGGTGCACGACGGCGTCGATGCCCTGCAAGGCTTTCGCAACCGCTTCAGGATCGCGGATATCGCCTTTCAGGAGATCAGCTCCCGCCGGGAGCTCGACGTCGCCTGCGCCGTGGACCTGTTCGATAAGTGCGTCGAGGATGCGCACCTCGAAGTTCCGATCCAACAGTTCTGCCACGACATGACGACCGATGAACCCGCCGCCGCCGGTTATCAGAATGTGCTTCACAGTGTTTTCCCTCGGGTGGTGTCCGGTTTGCCGAACAAGCAGGCCAAAGGTTTGTTCCTTCGCCGATCCCGATCTCGCCAGGAGCCACGCAGAGGAACATAGCTTCGCTTCACCGGTTAGGCGCCGACGAAACCGAAGGGAAAAACCATGCGGGTGACTGTAGTTGGAGCCGGCTATGTCGGACTGACGACAGGTGTATGCCTATCGCAACTCGGCCATGAGGTGATCTGCGCGGACATCGACCGTGATCGGATCGGCCGCCTGAACACGGGCGTACTGCCGTTCAAGGAAGACGGGCTGGACGAGCTCGCCGCTGAAAACATCGCGCGCGGACGCTTGCGGTTTTCGGACGATCTGGCGATGGCGGCTGCGCGACGCGACCTTCTTCTGATCGCGGTCGGCACGCCCAAGGGCGCCGACGGGGAAGCGGACCTTTCCTTCGTCCGTCAGGCGGCGCGCTCGATCGCGCCGGTCATGTCTCCGAAGACCGTGGTCACCCTGAAGTCAACGGTTGTCGTCGGCACGGCTCGCGAAGTCCGCGAGATCATTGCGGAGGAACGTGGCGCGCTCGATTTCTGGGTCACATCGAATCCGGAGTTCCTGCGAGAAGGCACGGCCGTATCGGATTTCCTTTGTCCCGACCGCATCGTCATCGGCGCCGACGACCGCGATGCCGGCGAGCGGCTTGTCGAGCTTTATCGGCCAATTCTCGAAAAGGGGGTGCCGCTGCTCGAAACGGGGACGGCGAACGCGGAGCTGATCAAGTATGCGGCCAACGCCTTTCTTGCGCTGAAGATCGGCTTCATCAACGATGTCGCCGATCTCTGCGAGAGCATGGACGGCGACATAGGCGCGGTGGCAAAGGGGATAGGTCTCGACAGCCGCATCGGCTCGAGTTTCCTGATGCCCGGCCCCGGTTATGGAGGTTCCTGCTTCCCAAAAGACACGGAGGCCTTTGCGCGGACGGGCCGCTCCTACAATGTTCCGCAACCGCTCATCGAAACCCTTATCGCCAGAAACGATCTCCGCAAGCAGCGTATCGCCCGGCGTGTGCTGGAGGAACTGGCCGGGATTTCCGATCCGACGGTTGCCGTCTTCGGCGCCGCGTTCAAGGCCAATACCGATGATGTTCGTGAAGCGGCGGCGCTCCACATCGTGCCGGCACTGCAGCAGTCCGGCGTCGCCGTCAGGGCCTGTGATCCCTGGGCTCGGCACAATGCGGCAAGGTTGCTGCCATCCGTGGTCTGGGACGACGATCCCTACGTTGCTGCCAGCGGCGCGGACCTGCTCCTCATTCTCACCGAATGGGAGATTTTCCGCTTACTGAACTTCGGTCAACTCGCGGCCGCCATGCGCGGACGCAGGATCTTCGATTGCCGCAACCTGCTGGAGCCGCAGGAGGCGATGAGGCATGGCTTCCGTTACGTCAGCCTGGGCAGGGCGCCGATCCCCAAGAGAGAAAAGAAGATGGCGCACGCCGCCGGAATTCGCTGCGCGAACCGCCGCTTCCGCTCGCCCAACTGAGCCTCAGGGCAAAGAATTTCAAAGCAGCAGCATCTTTTTCGTGGTGGGCCCAGGCTGCTATCGCCGTTTGGGAGCAAGATGGGATTTCGAATTTCGCCGAGGCTTTTCTTCCGAGGTAGGAAGCAAAGCCAGCCTCGTGCCTATCGCAGCCAGCGCAAAGCTCGCACCGAAAGCCCATGCCAGCATCGCGATGGCGAGCGGCTGTCCGCTGAACAATGACGCGTAGAAGCCGATCACCACAAGGACAACGATGACTGCCGCAAAGAAGATCGGCCAAAAACCGCGTTGCCACATCATGGCCGTCTCCTTCCGCAGTCAAACTGCCTGCTCGGTCCGTGAGGGCCGAGCAGCGGTTGATCAGCGCATTAAGCCAAATGGCGCTTGGTGCCTCTCTGTCGATGCCGCATCACGCGTTGAGAACAGCCACGATCTTCAACGTGTCCGGATCGACGATCACGATGGTACCGTCCTCCATCACGAAATATTCGTAAGCTTTGTATTCGGGCACGATCTTGACGATGCGCGCCGGCAGCCTGTGCAGACGGATCTTCTTCGGGACCTCGGTTCCAACCGAGATCTGTATGTCGGTGCGACTTACCGGCTTGATCTTCTCTTCCTTGATGACGTTGCGAATCTCGGTGCGCTGTTCGACCGTGACATTGGCGGTCGATCCGACTGTGGTCTGGTTTTTGGACGTACCCTGGCTTTGCATATTCTGTTCATTGGTCGTGCTGGATTTGGTCTGCCCGGTTGCGGATTCGCCCTGCGTGCTCGTGCCCGACTGTCCCTGCACCTTCTGGGTCTGCTTGGTGCCGGAACTTTGGGTCTCGTTGGTGCCGGAATTGCTTTGCGTGCTCTCCTGCTTCGTCGTTCCGGACTTGCTCTGGGTGCTCTGCGTGCCCTGAGTGTTCTGTTTGGTCGGCTCATTGGCCTGGTTTTGACCATTCTGCCCGGACTGCGACTTCATGCCGTTTGTCCCCTGGGCATTCCGATCAGTCTTCATGGTGGGTTCGGCCTGCTGCTTGGTAGCCGCGCCGCCCTTGGTTTCAGAACCGGTGGACCGTTGTTTGCCCGAAGAGGCACAACTCTGGTCGCCCGACGGGCAGTTCGAACTGGCCCCGCCTTGCGTGCCGCCCTGCACGTCCTGCGTCGTGCCGCTCTGCGCAAAAGCCGCACCGGCGCCAATGCCGAGGCTCAACGCAATTGTACTTGCAACTAGAATTCGTCTCATGGGAACCTCCTTAAGTTCGTGATCCGAACAAGCCGTTCCCCATTTTGTTCCCGCCGTGGCTCATGGCAGGTAGGCCAGCCGACATGAAGGCAGATCCTTGGAGGCCGAGCCGAGTCCGCACCGCCCGGCGCCCCGCAAACCCTATTTTGAAGGGCGCACCTTGCGGTCATTCGTTCAGCCCGGCAGGTACTGTTTCGATGTTCAGCGCTCGTCGCGCTTTATGAACTCATGGCTGTTGTCGAGGACACCCGGTTGCTCCGGCTGCACCACGAGCGCCAGGTCAGCGTCATCGAACATCCTGAACCACTCGTCCCATTCGACCAGTTCGATGCCACCTGAGTTTGGGGGCCGCTCGGGCCTGTCCTGATCCTGGTAGGCCGCCTGATCGAAAACGATAAGAAGTTCGGGTTGAACACCGGCCTGGGGGGATACGTCGACGACGGCGGGAATTCCCATTCGGGCCGCCGCCCAGTCTCGAATCGCATCGTGGTCGGTCAGAACCGGTTTGTCGGCCATCGTGCACGCACTCCTTGTTGCAGACAGAACTGAGCTTCGGCTCGACGGTTCCTTGGAATTTGCAGCCCGTCACTCTCAGCGCCGACGGTCCTGCTCCACCGAGCACCTAGCGAAATGCAATGTCGTTCGATTGACCGGGGTGTCCAAAAGCCGATTCGACGTCACTCTGCGCGCAATTATTTTCGTAGATGCGGTCCAGAATGTCGGCCACTCTCGTAAAATCTTGCGCATCGGCGTTGAAGCCCGGGTCTGAGGCCAGCCGATGTGCCCATTCCCCAGCGGCGCGACCGCCCCATGCATCGGGGGGCGAGACGAGGACTTCGCGGCTGGTGCCGCGACGGAGCTCCGCCCTGAAGTCGTAGAACGAGCCGGCGACATTCGAAAAGGCCAACGCTCCTTCGGTTCCGAAGAAGGTTGCGCCGATGACGGCGTCGCGGCCGGCATGAAGATGCCAGGAGCAGGTGAGGCGCGCCACCTGATCTGTCTCGAACTCGAGCGTTGCCTGGGCGTAGTCCTCAACCTGATCGGCGCGACCGTGCAAGCGGCGACCGCGTGCGAACAGTTCGGCGCGGACCGCACCCAGTGCAGGGGAACCGAGCGTCCATAACAGCAGATCTACCAGATGGACGCCGAGATCCATCACGCACCCGCCGCCGGACAAGGCGGCGTCGTAGAACCAGGACTTGTCCGGCCCATAGGCGTTGTGGAAGGTCAGATCGGCGGCATAGACGCGGCCGATCGACCCTTCGCGGATCAGCCGGCGCACAAGCTGCATCGCTTCGGTGTGGCGATAGGAGAAATCGGCGCCAAGGAGGCGGTCGTTGCGCCGTGCCGCCTCGACCACAGCGGCGACTTCCGTTCCATTGATCCCCAGCGGCTTCTGGCAGAAGACGGCGACGCCGCTGTCGAGAGCCCGGATGGCCTGTTCGGCATGGAGCGCGCTCGGCGTGGCGATCAAAACGCCGTCAGGCCTCGTGCCCAGAAGCTCCTCCAGCGAGCCTGCCCTGACCGCATCGGGTGCGACCGCAAGTGCGGCATCGATCATTTCCGCGGAAGGGTCGCACACGGCGCAAGCCTCGTTGCCCGGCTGGGCAAGCACGGCCTGCATGCGATTGCGGCCGATCCAGCCGACTCCCAGGAAGGCCAAACGAAGTTTCTTCGCGCCCGGTCCGTTCTGCATCATTGCATCATCACCAGCGCCTTGACGAAGCCAGGCGGGTGGTCGCGGGTCGCTTCGATGGCCGAGCCGAGGTCCGGCAGCGCGAAGCGATGGGTGTAGAGACGTTCGGGAGAAAGAAGCCCGGCCAGGCACGCCTGCACGGCTTCCTCCACGCCTCCTACACATATGGTGCGGTCGCGCTCATGCGCGTTGACCACGTCGATGCCTTTCCAGTTCCACTGTTGCATGTCGACCTGTCTCGGTCCGTCCTGATGGTAGCCGGCGATGACCAGGCGGCCACCTTCGCAAACGAGTTCGCCGCCCAAGTCGAGCGGCCACTGCTTGCCGGTAGCTTCGATGACGCGCTGGCAAAAGGCACCGCCAGTGATCGTTCGGGTGCGCTCGATTATTGCGGCGTGATCGTCCATCACAATGGTTTCTGCCGCTCCCATCTCGCGGGCGAGGTCAAGGGAGGCACGGCGTCGCGAGACGGCGATGACCTGCGCGCCCGCCTGCGTCGCCAGCCTTGTCAGAAGGGCGCCCAGAAATCCGATGCCGATGATTGCGACCCGCTGGCCCGCCTTGATGTCGCTGCGGCGCAGTATGTTCATGGCGCATCCAAGCGGTTCGCCCGGAAAGGGCGATCCCGACAGCGACGACGGCAGTCTGACCACCGAATCGGCGTCGCCGACGTCGTATTGGGCGAAACTATTGGTGAAGAGGGTGGCCACGCGGTCGCCGGCCTTCACCGACGTCACCTCCGGACCGACGGCATCGACCACGCCCCAGCCCTCATGGCCAAGCGCACCGGGAGCCGTCGGGAAGCTCATCCAGTCCGGCCCTTCCCAAGGCGTGACGTTCGACGCGCAAACGCCGCAGCCTTCAAGGCGGACCCGCACCTGGCCCGGGCCCGGTTGCGGGACGGGAACCTCGACCATCTCGACCGTATGGGGAGCGACGACGACGGCAGCCTGCATCGTCTTTCCGGTTGCCTTGCCTTGTCCGCTTTGCGCGGCCGGCATATCCATAAAAAGCTCTTTCCGTGGTTGCTATCGGAGGGATTGGATCGCGATCCGGGCATCCGCGACCTAGGCGTCACGCTCCACGAATTTGTTGAAACGGCTTTCGCCGCCGCTCGAGGTTTTCTTCTGATAGAGAAAAGCGAGACCGTTACGGTCGAATATCTGGAAGAACCGGTCCCAGCCGATTTCCTCCAATTCGTCTTCCGGCTCGCCGAAATCGATCCTTAATATGCCGCCTGGCCCCGAGGTCTTCACGCGCGCAGGCTTTCCGCCTCGATCCTCGGCCCAGCGGCGAATTTCGTCGTGATCGGTGGTTGTGATCGCTTCGCTCATTGCGACCTCCATGTGATTTTCGCTGTAACAATGGATGAAGCCGATTGTTCCTTGGCCGCGGCGCCCGGCGAGGCCACCGGGCGCATCGAGATCAGTCGAATTCGCGCACCAGATGTGCTTCCTGTTCCAGGATCTCCACGACTTCCTCGCGCGGAAGATGGGTGAGCATCAGGCTCACGCAGCATTCGAGATAGGTCACGGAAGCGCGACGCAGGTATTCTTTCGTCCTCTCCTGGGAGTGGTTTTCCAGTCTTCTCCTGTCGATGCCCATGGAATTCTCCTGCGGCCGAAATCCCGACGACTTGTGGCGGCGGGCACGCCTTCAACCTCACGACCTGTGACTGATTTATCGGCCCGACTTTGGCGTAGATCGAAACTACTAACTGCCGGAACTCGACTTTGTTTCAGCCTCCGGCCTCGCCATGGACGATGGGCCAATTGCTCGGCGAAGATGCTCGCACAGTTGCGAATGTGGCCCGTCCTTCTGCCCGGTCCATAGGTAAGCACCTGCGTATACGGGTACGTCGCGGTCTATCGAGGATTTGAAAGGGAAGACGGCTGGTTTTTCACCGTGTTCCCATCCTGGGCGACCATAGGTCTCTGCATTCTTCCGGCCTGTCAGTTATCGATCTCCGCCGGCTGATATTGAAGGAATTGAAGGAACAGCTCCCGCTCCGTGGTAATGTCGAGTTTCTCGTAGATGCGGCGGCGGTGGTTCTTGGCCGTTCCCACGGTGATGCCGAGCCGCTGGGCGATGGTCTTCGTCGGATGGCCGGCCAGAATGAGCTGGACCAGTTCGCGCTCGCGCGCGCTGAGTTCGGGCCAAAGACCTTCGGGCAGAGCCGGCTCGCGGCGCGGCAGCGCCCCCAGGGCGGCTGGCGCTGAAGTGCGGGAGAAGTCCGGCTCCTTGGCCCTGATGTCCAGCGCGTGCAGGGAGGCGAAGACCGGGAGCCTCTCCGTGAGCAATGCCAGCTCGGAATCCCGGAACGGCTTTTCGGTCCGGTCCAGAAAGATGCCGAGGCACCAGTCGCCGCCGTCGGCCAGCAATATGCCGACCTCGTCGCAGATCCGCGACTGGGCGAGGAATTCGGCGATGTACTGGCCGCGCTTGACCTCGTCGTCGGCCAACGTCCTCAGCGGCACGATGCCGAGGCGCTGCTCGCGCCGCCAGCAGGCATAGAAGGGATCGAAGACATAGTAGTTTTCGAGGTAACGCCGCACCATCTCGTCGGAGAAACGCCGGTGCTTGACGAATTCCGGCATCCGGGTGGCCGAATAGCGGGTGACCGTGACGAGGTCGTGCGGGACGTCGGCGCCGATCAGGTCGATCAGCCGGTCGACATGCTCGGCCGTGCCGGTGGCGGCGATCGCTCGCGCCAAAGAGTCCCAGATCCTGCCTGTGCGCATGGTTTCTTCTCGGTGATCCATCCCGCCCCGTCATTGTGTCTTTAGGCATATGGCGTGGTCGCGCCGCACGAATCTAGGCTCGCCCTATCGTAGCCAAGTTTGCGGAAGGCGACAGTGAACCAACCAATCGTTATCGGTATCGACGCCGGCGGCACCATGACCGACACGATCCTCGTGGATAGCCAGGGGCACTTCAAGATCGGCAAGTCGGCGACGACGCCGAAAAACGAGGCGGAGGGCTTCCTCGCCTCGGCGGAAGACGCCGCCGACGCCTGGGGCATTTCGCTGGAGGCGCTGTTTTCAGGCGTCAACGTGGTGCTTTATTCCGGCACCGGCATGCTGAACACGCTCCTGTCGCGCACCGGCAGGAAGCTCGGCCTCATCACCACCAAGGGCCTGGAAGACATGATCCTGATGGGCCGCGGCCTGCAGGCCTGGGCGGATTATTCCTACGCCGACCGGCTGCATGCCGTCACCCACCATCATCCCGACCCGCTGGTGCCGCGCCGGCGAACCCATGGCGTCACCGAGCGCATCGACCAGTTCGGCGACGTCGTGCTGCCGCTCTACGAACACGAGGTGCACGAGGCAGCCTGCAAGCTGATCGCGGACAAGGTCGATGGCATCTGCATCATGACCATCTTCTCCCATGTCAATCCGGCGCACGAGAAGCGCATCGCCGAGATCTGTCGCGAGGAGATCAACAGGGCCGGCGCCGACATCACCGTCTACACCTCGCACGAGGTGCGGCCGGTGATCCGCGAGCAGTCGCGGCTGAACTCGGTGCTGATCGAAGCCTACGCCACCTCGCGCGGGCGCAGGCAGCTCAAGGGCATCGAGGATGTCTCGAAGAAATACGGCTTCAAATACGGCGTGCAGACGCTGCTCTCCTTCGGTGGCCTGACCTCCATCAACCATCCCCGCTTGCACGAGACGATGATCTCTGGTCCGATCGGCGGCATTCTCGGCGCGGCCTATGTCGGCAAGCTGATCGGCAACGACTCGCTCATCTGTTCCGACATGGGCGGCACCTCCTTCGACATGGGCGTGATCACGCGCGGCCAGACCCGCATCGAGAACGAGCCCTTGATGGACCGCTTCAAGCTCAACGTGCCGACGCTGCACCTGGATACGATCGGCGCCGGTGCGGGCATGATCCTGAAGGTCGACCCGCTGACGAAGAAGGTCTCGCTCGGGCCCGAAAGCGCCGGCTCGGATCCCGGCCCGATCTGCTTCGCCAAGGGCGGCACGGAACCGACCATCGCCGATTGCGACGCCATACTCGGCCGTCTCAATCCGAACTATTTCCTCGGCGGCAAGGTCAAGCTCCAGGTCGAGAAGGCCCGCAAGGCCTTCAAGGAAAAATGCGCTGATGTGCTTGGCGTCGGCGTGGAGGAAGCGGCCGAAGGCATGATCGACATGCTGGAAGCCGATGCCAACAACGCGCTGCGCCGCGTGATCTCGGGGCAGGGCATCCACCCGTCCGAGTTCACGCTTTTGTCCTACGGTGGCTCGGGGCCGCTGCATCTGGCGGGCTGCTCGAAGGGCATCGGCTTCAAGGATATCATCACCTTCCAGTTCGCGGCCGCCTTCTCGGCCTTCGGCTGCACGACGGCGGACTTCATGCGCCGCCATTCGGTTTCCACGCAAATCGATATTCCGGCCCGCGCTGGCGATGCGGAACTGGAAGCCTTTGGCGAGAAGGTCACCATGGTCTGGAACGACCTGACCAGGGCTGCCGTGGACGAGATGATCGCGGATGGCCACGCCCGCGAGAAGATCAGGACCGTGCCCTTCCTGATGATGCGCTACACCGGTCAGCTCGAGGACGTGGAGGTGATGGCGCCGTTGTCAGCTGTGAACTCGGCCGAGGATATGCGCAAGGTCATCGCCGAGTTCGAAGCGGTCTATGCCAAGGTCAACCATCGCGTCTCGCGCTACGGCGAGGCGGGCTTCTCGATCACCGAACTCGGCCTGATCGCGACCGCCGACAAGGTGAAGCCCGTGCTGGTCAGGCGGCCGCTCGGCAAGTCCGACCCGTCGCCCGCCCACAAGGGGGTGCGCGAGGCCTATATCGGCGGCCGCTGGCACAAGGCCGACCTCTACGAGATGGACTGGCTCCAGCCAGGCCACGAGGTCGTCGGCCCGGCGATCATCGAGCACCCGGCGACGACGCTGGTCGTGCACCCCGGCGATCGCGTCTGGGTCGATGAATGGACCCTGTTGCATTACTCCCATGCTTGAGAAGGCGAGACCCATGCTCGACAAACCCGCCTCCGCGCTTCGCATCCGTGAACGCCTGCTCGAGTCGGAGCGGCTGATGGAAGAAACCGGCTGCTACGACGGCATCACGGACCTGACGCTACGCAACCAGGATCCGCTGAAGTTCGAGACGCTGCACACCAAGCTGCGCGCCTATTGCGTGTCGGCGCGCGAGATGGCGCGGCGCATCTCCGCTTCGCCCGGCGTGCGCGAAGTCGGCGAGATGGTGGTGGCGATCTATACGCCGGAGGGCGACGCCATCGCGCTGTCCAACGGCATCATGGTCCATGTTCACACCATGAGCCGCTTCATCAAATGGATGATCCGCGAAGGCTACGAGGAGAACCCCGGCATTCGCGATGGCGACATCTTCGCCAACAACGATGCCTTCATCGGTACGGTGCAGGTGCCGGATGTCATGGACGTGGTGCCGATCTTCCATTCGGGAAAGCTCGTCGGCTGGGCCGGCGCGGTCTGCCATGAGCTGGAAGCGGGCGGCATCACGCCGGGCGGCGACGTGGCGCTGGCGCAGGAGCGCTTCACCGAAGGGCTGTTCGTTTGCGCGGAAAAGGTCGGCGAGAATGACGAGTTGCGTCGCGACTACGTCATTCGCTGCGAGCGCAATCTCAGGATGCCGATCTACTGGGTGCTGGACGAGAAGGCCAAGGTGGCGTCGTGCATCGACATGCGCGAGAGCGTCAAGGCGCTGATCGACGAGATCGGTCTGGATTACTGGATGCAGATCTCCAAGGAATTCATCGAGGAGGGCCGCCGCGCGCAGCTTGCGCGCACGCGCCAGCTCACGGTGCCGGGCATCTATCGCGGCCACACCTTCTACGGCCACGTCACCGCCGGCAAGCCGGGCTACCAGCCGCTCGGCGATCCCGACTGGCTCTACAACATGCCGATCGAGATGACCGTCTCCACCGACGGCAAGATCACCATGGATTTCGAGGGCACGCAGCCATGGGGCTACCACTCCATGAACTGCACGCCCGCCGGAATGGATGGCGGCATGTTCGTGACGCTGACCCAGCACATGAACTTCGAGGGGCTGGTCAATGACGGTGCCTGGATGGCGACGGAGCTGAAGCTGCCCGCCGGCACCTGGACCAACCCGGACAACGAGATGGTGGCAACCGCCACCTCCTGGGCGCTGCTGCTGCCGGCCTACGGCGTGTTCCAGCGGCTTTTGTCGCGCTCCTTCATCGCCCGCGGCTTCGTCGAGGAAGCCTTTGTCGGGCAGGTCAATTCGCCGATGATCGAGATGGGTGGCACCAGCCAGTACGGCACGCCCTTCGGCATGGCGCATTTCGAGTGCGCGGCGGCGGGTTCCGGCGCGCTCGCCATCAAGGATGGGTTGGACACGGCCTATGTCGGCTGGAACCCGGAATCGGACATGGGCAACATCGAGATCTGGGAACAGAACATGCCGATGGTCTATATCGGCCGTTCCATCGTCCCCAATTCCGGCGGCGCCGGCAAATACCGGGGCGGCTGTTCGTTCCTGTCCACCTGGCTGATCAACAAGACCGACCATCTGCGTCTGGTCACCTCCGAGCATTCCAGTCGCGTGTTCGACAATGGCGGTCTGTGCGGCGGCTATCCGGCGCCCACCTGCCAGAAGCACCGCGCCGTGCGCGGCTCCAACATCTTCGAGCTGGCGCAAAAGGGCGCGCCGCTGGCGCATCACACTGGCACCAACCCCTACCGCTCCGAACTGGAATTGCGGTTCGAAGGCGAACAGGTGACAGCGGAAGGCCCCTACATCACCGCGCCGCACAAGTCGGGCGATATCTTCACCCATTCCTATAATGGCGGTGGCGGCTACGGCGATGTGCTGGAGCGCGATCCGGTCAAGACCGCATGGGACGTGGAGAACGGCTTTCTCACCAAGGAGTCGGCCGAGGGCGTGTTCGGCATCGTCATAGAGGAGGACGCGGATGGCTTTCCGGTCGCCGATCTGGAGGCGACAAAGCGTCACCGCTCCGAACTGCGCGCCCGGCGCCTGGCGCGGGCGAAACCCGTCTCGGAGTGGATTTCGACCGAGCGCGATCGGGTAAAGGCGGCCGATTTCGCGCCGGAGGTGAAGAAGATGTACGCCAGCGCGATCAAGCTGTCGCCGCGCTTCACCAAGGATTTTTCCGATTTCTGGGGCGTCGACGGCAAGGCCGCCTTCGGCGTGGAGTGAGACAATGAGCAGCTACAGCAAGGAAGTCATCGCCGATCTGGTCGCGGGCACGCTGCCCTGGCCGCAGACGCGGCGCATCATGAGCGCCTACAAGGACGACGACCGGTTCTTCAAATATATCGCCGTGCTGCAGGACCGCGTCGGCTGGCAGGACCAGATTCTGTTGCCGGTCAGCGACCACCTGTTCATCTGCGAAAGCGCGGAGGGCCGCGTGACGAAATGCGAATGCGGCCATTCTTTCGGCGACTATCGCAGGAACTGGAAGCTCAAAGCCGCGATCATCGTGCGCGACACGGAGGAATCGCTGCGTGAAATCTATCCGAACAGCGACTTGCCCGATCCGGAATGGATGGAGATCCGCGAATTCATCTGCCCCGAATGCGGCACGCTGCACGAGGTCGAGGCAGCCGCTCCGGGTTATCCCATCGTGCATGATTTCGAGCCTGACCTCGAAGGCTTCTACCGCGACTGGCTGAACAAGCCCCTGACGCCGGATCGCTGACGGAAAACAACATGAGAACATTGAGCGGACGCAGCGCGGTCATCACCGGAGGGCTGACGGGACAGGGGCTGGCGATCGCGCACGCCTTGGCGCGGGAGGGCGCCAATGTTGCCGTCGGCTCCTATGTCAACGAAATGGCTGGCCGCAGCGGCGACGCTGCCGCCTATCCCGATCCGGCCGAGATCGCAGAGGTGCGCAAGGCGCTGGAAAGCCACGGCGGCAAGGTTTTTGCCGGCCATCTCGACGTGCGAGACAGCGCGGTGATCGAGGCGTTCGTGGCCGGGGCGGAACGCGCCTGCGGCCCGGCCGACATTCTGGTTAACGCCGCCGGCACCACGGCCGAGCAACCGGTCAGCGGCCATTCGGACGAGTTGTGGCTGAAGATCATCGACACCAACCTCAACGGCGCCTTCCGCATGACGCGCCGGCTGCTGCCGGGCATGATCGAGCGCGGCTTAGGCCGCATCATCAATATCGGCTCGACGGCAGCAACGGTCGGCTGGAAAGACAATCCGGCCTATTGCGCGTCGAAATCCGGCCTGCTCGGCCTCACGCGCTGCGTGGCGCTGGAGGGTGCCGCGCATGGCGTCACCTGCGTGATGATCAGCCCCACATGGGTCGAGACCGAGCTGATGCGCCGCAATGTCGCCCAGGTGGTGGCGCGCGAAGGCAAGGGCCGTACGACCGAGCAGGCGATGGCCGAGATCGCCGCGCAGAATCCGCAGCAGCGCATCATCCAGCCCGAAGAGATCGCCGCGCTCGCCGCATTCCTCTGCCGCGAGGAGGCGAGGGGCATCACCATGGAGAATATCCAGATCACCGGCGGCGCGCTTTGGTAGCGCCCAACCGGCGTCGCGCAGCGCGAGAACCGGCGTGCGCACCCGGTCGGTCTCGTCGCTGTCCTGCACCGGGATGGGTGATCTCGGAGCGGATGGAAGCGTTCCATGACGACCGGCTCGTCTTCGAGCGCGACCGCAACGCCCGAGTCCCGCGCGATTGTGTGTAAGGCAGGGCAGCGCGGCGGCGGTGCCGCGGACAGTTCGCGTCAAACTTCGTATTGTCGCGGCTGAAATCTTCCTCCAAATTCGAGTTCGGCCCTCGGCACGGACTCGGTCCATGCTTGAACATCGACATCCTCGTCAGATCGCAACGGTGGTTTCCGCCGATGCCGTCGGCTTTTCCAAGCTGATGCACATTGACGACGAGGCGGCGCTGCGCCTGTTCGACGAACGCCGGGCGCTGATCGTGGAGACGGTCGAGCGTGCCGGCGGCAACGTTTTCGGCGCCGCCGGCGACAGCATCATGGCCATGTTCGGCAACCCGATCATCGCGCTGAGCGCGGTGCTCCAGTTCCAGAAGGCGATCGGCGCCGCGAATGTCGCCGTGGCGCCAGACCGGGCCATGCCGTTCCGCACCGGCATCAGCTCCGGCCCGGTGATGATCCGGACCGACGGGGTGTTCGGCGATACGGTCAACATCGCCGCCCGCGTGCAGGAGTTCTCGCCGCGCGGCGGCGTAGCGCTCGCCGAAACCGCCTATTCCCAGCTCATGGGACGTTTCGAGCTCCACTTCACCGATCTGGGGCCCTTCCAGCTGAAGAACATTTCGGTGCCGGTGCGCGTCTTCGTGGTCGATTTCGACCGGCGGGATTTCACGCCGGGCGCCCTGACCGAAATGCGGTCGGTGCGGGCAGGCCAGACGGTTGCGGGCGGAGCGGACGATCTTCCGGCTCTTGCCGTGCTGCCGTTCCAGAACCTGACCGGCGACCCCACGCTCGCCTATCTCTGCGACGGCATCGCCGACGACATCCTGTTGGGCGTCGCCAACACGCGGTCGATCCCGGTCATCGCCAGGGATTCCAGCTTCCAGTTCCGCGATCCTTCGCTGACGACCGCCGCGATCGGTCAGTTGCTCGGCGCGCGCTATGTCGTTTCCGGGTCCGTATCCGGGGACATGAAGCAGATCAATCTCAATGCCTCGCTGGCCGACAGCTCCAATTCGCGCGTCATCTGGGCGGGACGGCTGGAGCGCGGCCTTGAAGAGGTGCAGCGGCTGCAGAGAGAACTGGGCGGCGAGATCGTCTCGCGGCTGGAGCGCGAAGTCGACCGGGTCGAACAGGTGAGGACGTTCCAGGTGCCGCCGGAAACGCTGTCCACCTGGCAATTGCTGCGGCGCGGACGATGGCACATGCAGCGCCGCTCCTCCGCGGATACGGCGCAGGCCTTCGCCTATTTCCGCCAGGCCTATGACGAGGACCCCAATTCGAGCGCGGTGCTCAATGAACTGGCCTGGTGGCACCTGTGGAAGGCGTGGCTGAATTTCGCGGATCGCGAGGAACTCAAGATCGTCGCCAACTATGCGCGCCGCTCCTCCCTCATGGACAGCCTCGACGCGCGCCCCTACTGCTATCTCGGCTTCGTCGAAATCCTGGAAGGCCGGCCGCAATCGGCCATCGATCTCTGCCGCCAGGCGATAGACATCAATCCGAGTTTTTCGCTTGCGCGCACGGGACTGGGCAGCGCCAGGACGCTGCTGCTGGAAACCCGCGAAAGCATCCATCAGTTGAGGGAGGCGATCCGGCTCAGCCCCTTCGAGACCTACCTCTTCCACAATCTCGGCGAACTGGCGGCGGCCCACACCGTCGATCGGAACTGGCGGGACGCAATCGACGCGGCGGACCGCTCCCTGTCCCTGGCGCCGAACTATTTCTACGCCAGCTATCTGAAAGCCGGCGCGCTGGCGCGCTGCGGGCGCTTCGAGGAAGCGAAGCGGGAGGCAGGATTTTTCCATGCCCGCCACCCCGGTTTCGAGCGCAAGTGGATCGAGTGGATTCCCTTCCGCGACAAGTCGGTCAACGAAGGCATGATCGGGAATTTCCAGCTTGCCGACCGATAAGGCCGCGGAGCGGGACGACATGTGAAGTTTTTCACAGAGATGAATTGCAGGAAGGTCGATCGCTAGAACAATCCGGGTCGAGGGGCGTCCATGATGTTCAAGTGCAGCCCGAAATACTTCCAGGGGATATCGCAGGCGCAGGCCGCGCTCCCGATCGGCGCGAATGTTCCGCCCTTCGATCTCGAACGAATGCGCTCAAGCGGCTGGACCGCGCGCGCGGTCGGCTATCTGTTCGAGCATCCCGATTGGTGGCTTTCGTTTTTCCGGACGTTCTGGCCGCGGGCGCGCTGCGGGCGTTTCCTGCTTCTGACGCGTAACGCCGATGTGCGCGAGGTGCTGGAACGGCAGGCCGAATTCGAGACGCCCTACGGGCCTGAAATGGTGGAATTCGCCGGCGGATCGGATTTCATCCTCGGCATGGCGGATGGCGCGGAATACCGGCGCCTGAAGTCCGTCGTGCTGGGCGCTTTCCCGCCGGCGGAGGTCGAAGCGCGCGTGCGGCCCATCGCTGCGCGGCGCGCGCGCGAGATCGTCGATGCGGCCGGCGACCGGCTGAACGCCGCCTGGGATTTGTTCCGCATTGTTTCGTCCACGATCTGCCGGGAATATTACGGCATGAAGGTGGACGATGAGGGGGCCTTCGCCGACTGGGCGATCGCGCTCAGCACGATGTTCTTTGGTGATCCGACCGCCAACCGGACGGTCCGCGAGCTGGCGATCGCCGCCGCCCGCAACATGCAGGCAGCCATCGACGGGTCGATAGACGCGATCGTTGCCGGCGGAGCGCTTCAGGACAGGCCGCTCGACCGGTTAGTCGCGGCCATGCAGCAAGAGCGCGTCAGCAGGTCCGAAATCCACGCCATCATGCTCGGCATGATCACCGGCTTCGGGCCGACCACATTGCTCGGCGGCGGCAATTGCCTCGACGTCGTCCTCTCGCGCCCGGAGATTTTCGCCGAACTGGCCACGGCGATCGCCGACCGGGACGACAAGCGTCTGGACAAGGCCATCGTGGAAGCGATGCGGTTCAAGCCCATCTGGGTCAGTCCCTGGCGTTACGCGCGGGAAGAACAGAAGATCGGGGCCGGCACCAGGAAGCCCTATAGGGTGAAGGGCGACACCGTTGTCTGGCCGGCGACGCGCTCGGCCATGTTCGACAAGCGAGCCGTGGAAGATCCCTGGAGGTTCAAGCCAGATCGCCCGAGCCAGGACTCGCTGGTCTTCGGCCACGGCATCCACAAATGCATAGGTGCAGCGCTGGCGCGCGTGCAGACGGCGGAATGCTTCCGCGCCCTGTTTTCACGGCCGGGCTTCCGCCGAGCCGCAGGCAGGCAAGGCCGGTTGAGACGGCTCGGTCCCTATCCCGACCGGCTGATGGTCGAGTTCGATCCGGCCGGCCAACAATCGCTGATCACCGTGATCGTGCCGGCCAGGCCCGGCGTGCGGAAGGAAGAGGTTGAGGCTCGCCTCGACGCCGTCGGCAACCCGTCGAACGGCGAGGTGCGCCAGAAACTCGACGCCGTCGGCACCATCCATTTCACCTCGATCTCGATCATCGAGACCGGGACGGCTGCGGATGGAAGCGCCAGGCTTCATCTTGTCCTGGAGATCGTGGGGGACGGAAGCAAGGCGGCCGTTCTTCGGGCCTTCGTCCATGCGCTCGGGGACCAGACGCGGCAGATGCTGGCGGAAGCTTCGGCCGATCCCGTCGGCGCCGATCTCGCAGCCTTCATGGACCGGCACGCCGAAGACGTTTCGCCGGATTTCGGCAGCCTGAACGGGCTCGTTTTCAGCGGCACGCCGGGCCACACGGTCGACCGCATCCTGCGTGAAGACAGATTGGCCAAAACGGCGATGCGAACCGTCGAGGAGCTTTCGGCGCGACCGGGCAGCGATGCCGCAGCCGTCCTGCAGGACGTGCGCAGCAGATTGCGGCGCGACAGGAGCTTCGACTGGGCCTTCATACCTGTCGCCAACGCTCTGGACGATCCGCCGAAGGGCGGCTGGAGCGCCGTTCAGCGTACTTTCCTGGCCAAGCCGGTCTACCTGACCGTCCTGGCGATCTATGCCTGCTGCTGGGCGCTGACTTACTACATGCTGTTTTATCCGACCCCGACATGGCCGCATTTTCTGCTGCGTCTCGGAACGGCGCTGATCCTCTCCGGACTCGGGATATTGTCGACGCTGGCTCTTATCGTCGCGCTTCTTCTGGTCTGGCTGCGGCGTCTGGAGACGGCCTCGACGGCCTCGATGGATTCCATCTCGCTGAAGCGGCTGGAGGAACTGCAGCAGCGCGAGGATCGCGGCATGCAGAACCACATGACCGCTGTCTCCACCATCAAGCCGGGTATTTTCCGGCGTCTTCTGCTGCGGTTCGTGTTCTATATCATCTCGATTGCGGCCACCCATATTTTTCGGCCGGGCTTCCTCTCCAGCATCGGCACCATTCATTTCGCGCGGTGGGTCTGCATTCGCGATACGGACACGCTGGTCTTTTTCAGCAACTACGGCGGCAGTTGGGAAAGCTATCTGGAGGACTTCATCACCAAGGCCTCCAAGGGCCTGACGGGGGTGTGGGGCAATACGGAGGGTTTTCCGCCACCGCGGTTCCTGTTCTTCTACGGCGCGCGCGACGGCGACCGCTTCAAACGCTGGGCAAGGACCCAGCAGATCCCGACCCGCTTCTGGTACAGCGCCTATCCGCACCTGTCGACCACGCTCATCCGCAAGAACGCCTTGATCCGCCAAGGGATATGTTCCGCTAAACTGAGCGAGGCGCGGGACTGGATCAGCCTGTTCTCATCGACCGAGCGGAAGCCTTCGACCCGGCTCGACCGGATACAGCGCCTGCTGCTGCCGGATGAGCCTCCTGAGGAAATACTGGAGCAGGGCGAAATCCAGTCCGTCGTCTTCGGGCCGATGGGACGCTTGGCGCATGGCAGGATGCTGGCGTTCCAAATACCGGAAAAGATCGACATGGAGCGGCGCAAAAGCTGGCTGGGCTATATCGCCAGCCATGTTTCCTTCGGCGATTCGGCTCCCGCCCACAGCGCCATGACGGTCCTGTTCGCCCCCGATGGCCTCTTGCTGCTGGGGCTGGACGGAGCGGCGGCGGGCGACGATCCGCTCGCCAGTTTCCCCCTCGCTTTCCGACAGGGCATGTCGAACCCCTATCGAAGCCGCATACTGGACGATGTCGGGTCGAGCGATCCTTCCGAATGGCTCTGGGGCTCGGGCAAGAATACGGTCGATGTGATCGTCAACTGCTACGCCGACGGTCCAGCCACGCTGGAGGGGATGGTCGAGATGCTGGAAAAGGCGTCATGCGAGGCAGGCATTCCTGTCGTGCACAGGCTCGATCTGTCCGTCATCCGGCCCTACACGACGGTTGCGGACGGCAACAGGCCGAAGGCGCGCGAGCATTTCGGCTTCCTGGACGGTATTTCGCAGCCGATCATCCGCGGAGCCGGGCGTGGTGCCGCCAATGCGGTGCCGCCCATGCATCTTCTCAATCCAGGCGAGTTCCTGTTCGGCTATCGGGACGAGCACGGCTTCTATCCTCCCGCCCCGGTCGTCCCGAGCGCGGCGGACCCGCTCGGCATCCTGCGGGCGATCAAGACGGACGGCAGCATCTCCGCCGTGGACCGCCCCTTGCACGATTTCGGGCGCAACGGCAGCTTCATGGTGGTGCGGCAGCTTTGCCAGCATGTGGACCGCTTCAACGACTACTGCCGCCAGGCCGCGCGTGAAGTATCGAAGCTCACGCGCGAACCCGTGACGCCGGACTGGGTGGCTGCCCGTATCGTGGGCCGGTGGAAGGACGGCACCTCGCTCATTCGCAGTCCCGACAAGCCTGCCGGCGGCACGCCCGACAATCAGTTCAGCTTCGGCGCGGAGGATCCCCAGGGCCTCAAATGTCCGCTGGGCGCACACATGCGCCGTTCCAATCCGCGCGCTTCACTCGATACCGATCTCGACACGCAGATACGCATCACCAAGCGCCATCGCATCCTGCGCGTCGGGCGCACCTACTCGGCGGACGGCAAGGACGGGAAGACCGAGCAGGGCCTGCTGTTCATGTGCGTGAACGCCAGCATCGAGCGGCAGTACGAGTTCATCCAGCAGACCTGGATGTCGGCCCGGAATTTCAACGGGTTGCGCGACGAGAAGGACCCGCTGATCGGTAACCAGACCGTTGACGAGGCAGGCGATCCGGTCGGGCGGTATGCAATTCCGCGATGGGAAGGATCAATCGCCCTGCAAGGCATGCCGTCCTTCGTCACCACGCGGGGAGGCGGCTACTTCTTCCTGCCCAGTAAATCGGCGCTGCGCTACATGCTGTCAAGATTGCGTTAGAGCACCTCGAGGACGCCAGCGATTGCACGATCGGGCAGGGGGTCAGCCGCCGTCTTCGCTCGTCATCTGGCGCAGTCCGCGCGCATTGACCACCTTGATGCGGCCGCGCCTTATGTCGATGAGCGCGCGGCTTCGCCAGTCGTTGAGCAGCTTGTTGACCGACTCCCGTGTCGCGCCCAGGAACTCGCCGATCTCGCTTTGGGAAATCGCGACCCAGCCGGTGGGATCGGCCAGGATCTCGTTGAGCAGGAGCAGCCGTTTGGCAAGGCGACCCTCGATCCCCAGGAACGCGTGGTCCCCCAGGGATTCGGTCACCCAGCGCACGCGCCTGCACACGAGGCGCAGCATCGAACGCGCCAGCAACGGGCTTTCCTGGATGCGTCCCAGCAATTGCATGCGGTCCAGCGAGACGATCATGCAATCGGTGCGGCAGATCGCCGTCGCCGTGCGCTGGCCGCCGTCAAGCGCGCCGATTTCGCCGATGATGTTGGGCGCGGTCTGCATGTTGGCGACGAGCTTCTGGCCGTCGATCGAATAGATCGAGATCTCGACCGAGCCGTCTATCAGCCCGAAGACCCGGTCGGCCCGGTCTTCCTGCAGGAACAGATGCCGGCCGGCCGGCATTCTGTCGGCGACGCAATTGTCGAACAACAGTTCGAAAAGATCGTGATCCGAGAAACTGCGGTCGACGATGCCGTCTTCCTCTTCCTCGAGCTCCAGCCGCGACATGTTCGCTGGCCGTGACTTCGGCCTGTGCGCGTCCAGCCAGATTATCTTGTCGGGAAAGTAACTCTTTCTGACCATGGCCGCGTCACCCTTCCTTGACGCTACGTAACATTGCCAGACGATCGCCCCCCGAGACAAGCGGCAATGCCATGAGAACCTGTTGCGGACGCATTTCCTTTCGGTCGCGTTCGAATTCTTTCACAAATGTGAGCTGTCTCACGGAGCGAGGCCCGCCCTTCAGTCATGGTTCGATCTCCGGTGAAGATGAAGGCACCCAGATGGGCAACGAGTTCGACGCGGCGGTTCCTGTCGGTTCGATCAACCGCTCGGCCGTGGCAAACAGCTTTTCCCGGTCCGTCCTCGCTTTCGGCAAGCCGTCGGGCAACATGATCCGTTCGCGGCTCATGGTCGGCATGCCGATGCGGAAGGGTGCCGATCGCCGGTCCCGGCCACTGACGAGGGGGGCATCTCTCTGCAGGTAGCAGTCGCAAGCGGGGGCGCCGGCTGCTCCTGCAGAGAGAGTTCTGCCGATATCCGTGCTGCCGCCAGGCCAAAAGAGACCAGAGGTCAGCGATGCCCGACCAATTCGAACCCGAAACGCGCCAGCCGCCCCATGCACCGACCATCGTCATCGTTGCGGGGCAGACGCTCGTGCGCACCTGCATAGTCCGCTTCCTGAAACATGAACTGGCGGGGTGGGACTTCATCGATACGGTTTCGACCGAGCATCTTGAAACCGCCCGTGCGGGCGATGTCCGCCTCGTCGCCCTGGACATGGCCGGCAGGGATATCGACACGCCGAGCCTGCGCACGGATCTGGCGACGATCGGCAGGTATTTCCCCAATGCCGCGATCGCGCTTTTGTCCGATACGGACGATACCCTGGCCATGTCGCGGGCTCTTGAGATGGGCGTTCGCGGCTATTTCACCATTTCTCTTGCGGTCGAGGTTGCGCTTGCGGGAGTCAAGCTCGTGCTGGCGGGCGGCGTGTTCTGCCCGCATCCGCTGGCTACGTTGCAACATGGCTCGGGGGTCGATGGGCCGGGCGCTCCCGCGAAACGCGCCGCCCCCGGCGACAAGCGGGAAATCGACCTGGACAGCACCGCGCGGCGCGACGGCGATTTTGCCGGCTTCACACCCCGCGAAGGGGACGTCCTGGCCGAACTGCAATGTGGCCACCCGAACAAGGTCATAGCCGAGAACCTGAGCATGTCCGGCAATACGGTGAAGATGCATCTGCAACACATCATGCGCAAGCTGCGGGTTCAGAACCGCACGGAAGTGGTTCTGCTGTTGAATTCCAGGAAACTCGCCTGGCGCGACGCACCGGCTCTATAGCCGGTGCGCGATACCACTTTCGCCGTACGGCGGTCCTTTGCGGACAATTGTTAAACTTATTCATGAATCCTAATAAAGCTAATACTTATGAGGTAATTCGCCTTGGGCGATTAACCATGACTCGGTCCTGAAATAGCGATAGCTTACAAGCGTCGGGCGTCTGAGAATCCTTGGGCAGGGAGAGAACAGGGGCCGGCAATGTCCGGCGATGCCGAAGATAGGAAAGATGGCGCGCAGACCATCGTCGTCGTGGCGGACCACACGCTAATCCGCACAAGCGTCGTCAGGTTCCTCAAATATGAGCTTGCCGACTGGAACTTTGTCGACATGGTGTCGACCGACGGGCTCTCGGACGCGCGCGGCAAGGACGTCTGTCTGGTCGCCCTCAGCGTGGCCGGACGGGATGTCCGAAGCAGCAGCGTATGCGACGATCTGGAAACCGTCGGCCGGGAGTTTCCCAAGGCCGCCGTCGCGCTTTTGTCCGACACCGACGATCTGCTGGCCGAGTCCTGGGCGCTGGAGATGGGTGTGCGGGGGTATTTCACCAATTCGCTTCCCATCGAGGTCGCGCTGGCCGGGGTCCGGCTCGTGCTTGCCGGCGGTGTCTTCTGTCCGCATCCGCTGGCGACCCTGAAATACAGCACCGAAAGCGGCTCGGGCGGCGGCACGCCGGGGCGGGACGTCTCGCCGGGCGACGAGCCTATCGAAGTGGGCGGTGCTGCGCGGCGCGAGGGGGTCGCAGGGTTCACGCGACGCGAGGCCGATGTCCTGGCCGAACTGCAACTCGGCCATTCGAACAAGGTCATCGCCGAGAAGCTCAACATGTCCGGCAATACGGTCAAGATGCATCTTCAGCACATCATGCGCAAACTGCATGTCCAGAACCGCACGGAGGTCGTCGTCCTGCTGGCGCCGAAGGAGGCAGCCTGGCGCAAAGGCGCCGTGGCCGAGTTGTCGAACGGCCTCGCACTGTGAACCGGTGGAGGCGTGAACCGGTGGAGGCGACGGGCAGTCCCCCGGTCAATTCTCCCGGAACGAGCGGTTGAAGCTGTCGAAGAGCGGCCGGAGCAGGTAGAAGGCGACGCTGCTCTGGCCGGTTTCGATGAGCGCCTGGGCGGGCATGCCCGGCACCATGTCGATCTCGCCTGTCTTCGTCACCCGCTCATCCGTGATGCGGATCGTCGCCGCGTAATAGGATTGTCCGGTCGCCTTGTCGGTGAGCCTGTCGGCCGAGACATAGGCGACTTCGCCCTTGAGCAGCGGAACGCGGCGCTGGTTGTAGGGCAGGAGATGCACCTGGGCCTTCAGCCCCGGATGGACGAGATTGATGTCCTCGGGCCTGACATGGGCCGAAACGATCAGCCGGTCGTCCGCCGGCACGAGGTCGAGCAGCGGCTCGCCCGCGCCCACGACGCCGCCGGTCGTGTGGATGCGCAGGTCGACCACCACGCCGGCCTGGGGAGCCCGCACGTCCGTGCGCGACAGTTGATCGTCTGTGGCCTGCAGGCGGTCGCCCATCTGCAGGATCTGGCTTTCGGTATCGCGCAGGTTCTGGGCGATCTCGTTTTGACGGTCGCTTTCGATCTTCACCAGACTGGCCTGCGCTTCGCTTATCACCTGGTAGGCGCGTGAAATCTGTGCCGCGGTTTCGCCGATCTGGCCGTCGAGGTCGGCCTTCATCTGTCCGAGATCGAGGAGTTTGGTCTTGCGCTCCACGCCCTTGGCCACCAGAGAGCTGATGGCGTCCAGCTGCTGCCGGGTAAGCTCCGCGCGCGTCGTCAGCGCCTCCTGCTGCGCGGTCAGGCCGGCGATTTCCTGCTTGACCTGGTTCATCTTCTCGTTGGTGACGGCGATCTCGGACTGCATCACCATATGGCGGGCCTCGAATATCTTCTTCTGCCCGGAAAGGATGGCCTCCATCGACGCGTTCTTCTCGGCCAAAGTCAGCAGCACCAGCGGGAAGCTGATCCGGTCTTGATTCTGCTGTTCGGCGACAAGCCGGGCGTGGCTGGCTTCGGCATCCCAGAGCTGGGTCTGCAGGCTGTCGAATTCGGCGCGCGGCTTGGTGTCGTCCAGCTTGATAAGCACCTGTCCGGGAACGACCGTCTCACCATTCTTGACCAGGATGTCGCGCACGATCCCGCCTTCCAGATGCTGGATGGTCTTGCGGCTCGATTCCGGTTCGACGACGCCAGTTGCGATCGCGGCGCTCTTCAGCGGAGCCAGCATCGACCAGACGCCGAAACCCAGCAGAAAGACGCCGACGAGGAGGTTGCCCGTCCAGGCGACGGCGCGGAGCTGCGGCTTGGCCGGCGCATCCGTCGGCACCTCATAAGCCGGCCGCCGCAGGGCCGGACGCGTCGAGGGGGCCGCTTTCTTCGGTGCCGGGAGCTGGCGGCGCGCCACGAGCGCGTCCGAAACCTTGACCGGCAAGCTCGCCATGAGAATCGGGATCACGATCTTGTCCAGCGTGTGGTTGCGTACCGACCTGGGATCGATCCAGTCCGAGATCGCGGACGCGGCGGTTCTCAGCATCTCGGAACGGAGCGCGAAGGGAGAGCCGAACTGCATATCCGTTCACCTCGCCCCGACGGCCGTCCGTGCGGGCGGCTGGAGATAGTTCTCGAATATCTGCTCGCTGTCGCCGAAGGCGGCGATGGTGCCGTTGCGCAGGATCGCGATCTTGTTGGTGACGGGCAGGATGCCCATGCGGTGCGTGATGATGACGGTGGTGATCTGCCTCGCTTTCAGCCGTTCGATCGCTTCGAACAATATGCGCTCGCCTTCGTAGTCGAGGCTCGAATTCGGATCGTCGAGCACGATCAAGGCGGGGTCGCCATAGGCGGCCCGTGCCAGGCCGAGCTGCTGCCGCTGCGCGCGAAGCAGGGTGCTGCCGCCGTCGCCGATGTCGGTCTCGTAGCCGTATGGCAGCCGCATGATGGTTTCGTGGAGCCCGGCGAGCTTCGCCGCCTCGACGACCTTGCGCGGGTCGGCGCCGTCGAGCCTGCCGATGACGTCCTTGACCGCGCCGCCGAAGAGTTCGATGTCCTGCGGCAGATAGCCGATCCTGCGCATGCCGGCGCAGCGGCGCAAGGCGGAAATGTCGACCCCGCCGAGCAAGGCGCGCCCGGACGTGGGCCGCGAGACGCCGGCAATGATGCGGCCGAGCGTCGACTTGCCGGCGCCCGAAGGCCCGATCAGCGCCAGGCAATCGCCCGCGGACAGATGCAGGCAGACATTGCTCAAGACCGGCGTTTGTGAAGCCGGCAACGCAAACCCGATATTCTCCAGAACGAGGTGGCACTTCGATTCCGGCAGCGTTATGGTCATGCTGAGCGAGCCGGGTGAAACAGCGTCGAGTATCCTGTTGAGGCGCTCGAACGCGTCGCGCGCCACCGAGAAGCCGCGCCATGCGCCGATGGCGCCTTCGACCGGCGCCAAGCCGCGGCCGAGAAGCAGGCTGGCGACGAAGATGATACCGGGGCTGCTGTTGTCCGCCAGGACCAGCCATGTCGCGGCGCCCATCACCAGGATCTGCGTCAGGGTGCGCACGGATTTCGACAGCGCGAGCATGATCTCGCTTCGCCGCACGGCCATGTCCTGCGCCGTCCGTCCGGTTTCGGCGTCGTGCACGATCATGCGCAGGGCGCCCTCCTGCATGCCCATGGCGCGGATCATGCCGAGATATTTCAGCGTCTGGGAAAACCGCGAATAGCTTCTGGCATGGGCGAGGTTCGCCTGCTCATGCGGTTCGCGGGCCGCGAATTCGGCCAGCACGGCAAACAAAAGCAGCAGGAGTGCGCTTGCCAGCCCGATCGCGCCGAGCAGCGGATGGACCATGAAAAGCAGGAGCAGGAAGACCGGCGCCCAGGGAATATCGAACAGCAGCGCGCTGGAAGGCGAATCGAGAAAGCTCCTCAGCGTGGAGAGATCGCGATAACAGTCCGCGGCGGCGACGGGATCGGCACGGGCCGCATATTCGAGCGAACCCGCCAGCACGATCGGTCGCATCCGCTGGTCGAGCCAACTGCCGATGCGCGAGAGCGCGGCGCGGCGCACAACATCCAGCGTCGAACCCACCACGACTGCCACTGCAATGATGATGGTCAGCATCGCGAGCGTGTCGGCGCTGCGGCTGGACAGCACGCGATCGTAGATCTGCAACAGGTAGATGGAGGGCGCGAGCAGGAAAATATTGTAGCCGCAGCTGTAGAGGAAGACGAGGCCGAATGCGCCCGCGCAGGCCCGCAATGCCATGACCAGAGGAGTCGCCTTGCGCCTGGATTGTCTAAGCGCCATCCTCGCATCTCCTCAACGAAGCTTTCGACGCCATTCGGCGCAAAGGCGAGCCGGTCAGGCGATCGTTTGGAGATCGTTCCCGGACGATGAGACCGGCGGCCGCGCCGCCGGTCCCGAGACAAGCATCAGATGGGCAGATGACTGAGATCGATGTCCACGAAGCTGTGGTCGAAGCTATGGTCGACACTGGTCGTGGTGGTGTTGGTGGTCGTGGTCGGATCCGAATGCACCAGCGCCGTCGAGATGTCGCCGCCGCGGGCCATGTTGCCGTTGCCGCCATTGCCGCCGACGCCGGCGAGAATGTTGGCGTGCTGGTCGGCGAACAGTTGCGTGTTCTGGGTCGCGCCCGTATCGGCATGGACCGCCGCCACGTCGCCGCCGGTCGCGGCACCCTGGTTACCGTTCGAATTCGCGCTGCCACCGGCTCCGCCGGATCCATTGTTGGTGATGGTGGACAGGAAGCCGTTTTCCGCCTCGGCTTCGCCGCCGTGTCCGGCCGTTCCTGCACCCCAGTCGGCCGATTGCCAGAGGTGATCGCCATTGTGGAGATCGACGTCGGAACCGGTTACGGACTGTGTGTTCGCCACATAGGCCGAGGGGTTGTAGTTGATCGTGCCGTCATTGTAGCCATCACCGCCATTGCCCGCATTGGCGTCGCCGGCATGGACGTGGCTCAGATTGATCGTATCGGACATCGTTGGGATTGCCATGTGAAAGTCCTCCGCTTTGATCTTGGCCCCCGCAGTTGCGACATGCTTCCGGCACCATGACCGGGGGAGGGAGCCGCGTTAAAACTGTGCTCGCGATGCCCTGTCGGAACCAGATGGAAATTGTGGCGTGTCCTTTTGGGTGGGGTGGGTGTAACCGCAAAAAGGAAGAAGCCGCGTCCGTCCCAGGCTCTCTGTTTTTCCAAAGGAGCACTGCCGGGACCGGCCGCGTCACCGCCGGCTCGATCCTCGTGGGTCATCGCAGGATTTCGTGGCGGTACACGCGGATGGGCAGCGGCCATCCGCCCAGTACGTGCGGGAATGCCGCCGCGTCGCCAGCGTTCGAAGCTTGGCCGGGCAAGCGGCTTCAGCTATGTATCAGGCCGAAGATGTCGTCGACCAGCGAACCGTGCGCGGCGCCGGTGGCATCGTGGCCGCCGCCCAGGCCACCCACGCCCGCCACCTGAAGGGCATGCTGATCGGAAAGGACATGGTCGATCTGTTGCGCGTCGGCCGTGCCGCCGGCGGGAACCGCGATGTTCATCGGCTCGAAATAGCCGACATTGACGTTGACCACGCTGCCGTTCGACACGCCTGTGCCGCCGCCGCCATCCGCCATGTTGCCGGTGAAGATGGTGTCCGAGGCCATGTTGAAGCCTCCGCCGTTACCGCCTATGCCGGCGATCTGCGTGCCGCCCTGGTCGAAGACGACATTGTTGGTCTGGTGGGCTTCGGCGTCGCCGCCGGCCGCACCGACGGCGATGTTTATCGGCGCGAAGATCGCGACGTTCACGTCCACCATGCTGCCGAGGAAGATGCCGTCGCCGCCGTGCCCGGCATAATTGTCGCCCGTGTAGATGGCGGTCGAACCGCCCGAGGAATGGCCAGTGTCGCTCCCGGCGAAATTTCCGCTGCCGCCCGAACCGCCGATGCCGGCGATCTGGGTCGTGCCCTGCTGCAAGATGGCCTCATTGGTCTGGTTCGCAACGGCCGATGAATGCGGTCCCGCCGCCACCGCCGTATTGACGGGTGCGAATGCGGCGACATCGGTGCTGACCAGACCGCCGATGAAAATCCCGGAGCCGCCGCTACCGGCATGATTGCCGCCGCCGGCGACGCCAAGGGCCGTGTTGCCGTCGCCGCCGTCACCGCCGAGGCCGGCCATTTCCGTGGAATGTTGATTGACGAACGCGCCATTTCCCTGATCCGCGCTGGCGGTGGAATAGGGCCCCGATATGGCCAGGTTGGACGGAACGAATATGGCGGTGGGCTGACTGCTGATGACACCTACGCTGATGCCGTCGCCGCCGCTGCCGGCCGAATTGGCCGGGGTTACATCCAGCGGCATCCATGTCGGCACCAGTGCCAGGTGCCCGGCGGCCGAGCCGGACAGCGTGTTCTGGCTGGCGCTCGTGTTGAGCGCGTCCTCGGTATTTTGACGAGGCTCAGTCATGGCCGTCTCTCCGAACCGGCTGCGCCGAGGGCATCGAGGCTGTGTCGCCCCCGACATGCTCCGACCTGGATCCGCGCGACACCGCAAAGACGTCACTCGGAACCGCTCGTATTATGAAGCTGTCGGAGAAAAAGCGGAGCCTGCAATTCGTCTACGCCCATTCAGGTGGGGAGGGCGGCAGGCCGTCGGCTATCCTTTCGCCGGTCGGGCCCAGGCCGTCATCCCCGGCCGGCGACGCGCCGGTCCTGCTTGCCTTCGTCAGCTATGTGCCCGAGCCGGCTCGACAAATCGGCGGCCGCATCGAGCAGGGTCTTGAGGTAGCTCGCATGGTTCCTGAGGCCGTCCTCGCGCGGGGCGACCAGACACAGCGTGGCAATGCAGACGGAATCGGCCCGATAGACCGGCACCGCGAAGCAATGGGTGAAGCTCTCGACCACGCTGTTGAAGGTATAGTAGCCGACCCTGGCCGCCTCGCGCACCTCGGCGATGAAGACGGCGGGATCGAGCCACTGCCCGTCAGGTAGGCGGAAGTCTTCCCTGGGGATGAAATCCAGGATTTCCTGATCGCTCATATGCGCGACCAGAAGCCGGCCGGATGCCGTCCACGGAATTGCCACGGGGTCGCCGACATTGGACGAAATGCGGAAGGGGCGCGACCCCTCCTTCATCTGCGCGACGGTGTATTTGTTGCCTTCCAGAAGGCACATCTGCGCGGTCTCGCGGGTCTCCTCGGCGATGTGGGTGAGCAGCCGGTCGCACTCCCGCATCAGGTCGAACTGCTCGGCATAGGCCATGCCGAGGAAATAGAGGTTGCGACCGAGGAACACGCGGCCGTCCTCGCCGCGATATTCCAGCACGCCCTGGCGCATCAGCTGGTTGACCAGCTCATAGACCGACGAGCGCGGCGCGCCGATGCCCGACGCGATCTCGTTGGGGCGCAGCGGCTGGCGCTTCAGGCGCAGGAAGTTGAGGATCTCGAAGGCGCGGTCGAGGCCGCGCGCGCGCCTGCTGACCATATCGTCCCGTGCGTCATCCACGCCTCACCTCCTTGATCGACTGTCGCGGAATCTAGTGCCGACTCACGGGGCTTTGTAGGCCACGCAGTCGATCTCCACCTTGCAGTCGACCATCATGCTCGACTGCACGCAAGCGCGGGCCGGCGGATGCTCCCCGAAATATTCGGCGTAGACGCCGTTGAAGGACCAGAAATCGCGCGGGTCGTCCAGCCAGACGCCGACGCGCACGACATGCTCGAGGCCATATCCCGCCTCCTTGAGGATGGCGATGACGTTCTCCATGGTCTTGCGCGTCTCGGGGATGATGCCGCCGCCGACGATCTCGCCGTTTTCCATGGCGACCTGGCCCGACACGTAGAGCCAGCCGTTGGCTTCGACGGCGCGGGCGAAAGGCAAGGGCTGCTTGCCGGCGCCGGTCTGGCCGGTGCCGTAGCGCTTGATCGTCATGTCTGTTCTCCGGATGCTAGTTGAATGTTGAGGTCTTGAGAAACTCGGCCAGCCGCTCGGTTTGCGGCTTGACGAACATCTCGCGAGGATCGCCTTCTTCGCCGATGCGGCCCTGGTTCATGAAGATGACGCGCGTCGAGACTTCGTAGGCGAACCGCATCTCATGCGTGACGAGAAGCATGCTCATGCCGTCGCGGGCGAGGTCCTTGATGACCTGCAGCACCTCGTTGACCAGTTCGGGGTCGAGGGCGGAGGTGACCTCGTCGAACAGCATCAGCTTGGGGTTCATGGCGATGGCGCGGGCGATGGCGACACGCTGCTGCTGGCCGCCCGAAAGCTGGCCCGGATAGCGGTCGCGACGTTCGGCGAGGCCGACGCGGTCCAGCCATTTCTCGGCCAGGCCACGCGCTTCGCCGCGGCTCATGCCCTTGACCTTGACCAGGCCGAGCATGACGTTTTCGGCGGCAGACATGTGCGGGAACAGGTTGAACTGCTGGAAGGCCATGCCGGTCATCGCGCGCTGGCGGGCGATTTCCTTTTCCTTCTTCTTGCGGCGCGCGCCATTGACCGTTTCGTAGCCGATCTCCTCGCCGTCGATGCTGATGGTGCCGCCCTCGAACTCCTCCAGCATGTTGATGCAGCGCAACATGGTGGTCTTGCCGGAGCCGGAGGAGCCGATGATGGAGATGACGTCGCCCTGGGCCATCGTGCAATCGACGCCCTTGAGCACTTCGACGTCGCCGTAGCTCTTGTGCAGGTTCTTTATTTCGAGAAGGTTGCTCATTGGAAGCCTCACGAAGGGACGGAGGTTTTGCGTTCGACGTAGCGGCCGAAACGTTCGATGCCGTAATTGATGACGAAGTAGAGGAAGCCCGCGAACAGGTAGAATTCGAGGCTGAGGAAGGTGCGCGAGATCAGCTCCTGCGTGCGCAGCAGAAGCTCGCTGACGCCGATGATCGACAGAAGCGTCGAGGCCTTGACCATCTCGGCGGCGGTGTTGACCCAGGCCGGCAGGACCTGCCGCAGCGCCTGCGGCCCGAGCACATAGGCGAAGGTCTGCGCAAAGGTCAGGCCGATCGCCTTGGCGGCCTCGGTCTGGCCCTTGGGGATCGACTGCAACGCACCGCGCACGATCTCGCCGACATGGGAAGAACAGAACACGGCGAGCGCCAGCACGCCCGCCTGGAACGGCCCCAGGTCGATGCCGACCGTGCCGAGCACGTAGTAGCTCGCCAGGACCAGCACGAGAACCGGGGTGCCGCGGATGAAATCGGTGTAGCCGCGCACGAGCCAGCGCAGCGGTCCCTTGCCATAGGTCAGCGCCAGCCCGACGCCAATGCCGACGACGGTGCCGACGAGGATGGCCAGCAGCGAAATGGAGACGGTGACGCCCAGTCCCTTGAGGATGGGGATGCGGGCGATCCAAAGCGTATTGAGGAAGGCGACGATATCCATGTCGATCACCGCGGAAGGGACATGCGCTTCTCCAACTGGCGCAGCAGGGCAGCCAGGAAGGAGCAGGTGGCGACGTAGAGAAGGCTGGTCACGATCCACGTCTCGATGACGCGGAAGCTCTCGACATTGATCTTGCGCGCCTCGAAGGTCAGTTCCGGCACGGCGATGGCGGCGGCGAGCGAGGTGTCCTTGAACAGCGAGATCATGGTGCTGGAGAGCGACGGCAGCACGTTGCGCAGCATCAGCGGGATGACGATCAGGTTGCGGATCTGCGACTGCCTGAGCCCGATGGCGAGCCCTGCTTCCTTCAGGCCGCCGGGCACCGCGACCAGACCGCCACGGAAGACTTCGGCCAGATAGGCGCCGGCATAGACCGACAGCGTGATGACGAAGCTTTCGATCTTGCCGAGGCGGATGCCGAGTTGCGGCAGCGCGAAGAAGGTGAACAGCACCAGCACCAGGATCGGCGTGTTGCGGATGATGGTGACGTAGATCTGCGCCGGCCGGCGCAGCAGCGCCTGCCTGGACAGCAGGCCGAAGGCGGTGACGAGGCCGATGATGCAGCCGATGGCGATCGCCACGAAGGCGAGGCCGAGGCTGAGCGCCAGTCCTTCGAGCAGCAGGTCGAAGCTGCGCCAGACCGCGGAGAAGTTGAGGGTGTAACCCATTTTGCGTCCTATAGGGTGCGGCCGATAGGGATGCGCCGGATCGCGGAGCGATGGCGCGGCACAAGATGTGGCCGCGCCATGCGGGTGCTTATTTGTATTCGACCGGGAAGCCGATCTGCGGCGGCGACAGTTCCTTGCCGAACCAGGTCTTGTAGGAGTTGGCGTAGAAGTCGAACTCGACGCCGGTCATGGCCTCGTGCAGGGCGGTGTTGACGAAGTTCAGCCAGTCCTGGTCGCCGCGCTTGACGCCGCAGGCGTAGGTCTGCGGGTTCCAGCCATAGCCGGCGTCCTTGTAGCGGTTCGGGTTCTGCTTCATGTACCAGGACAGCGACGACTGGTCGGTGGCGACAGCGTCAGCGCGACCGGATTCCAGGGCCTGGTAGATCAGGTCGACCGACTCGTACTGGTCCACCTTCGCCTCCGGCAGGGCGGCGTGCACCATGGATTCGGCGTAGACGTTCTGCAGCACCGAAACGGTCACGCCGGAGCCGGCTGCCTTGAGCGCGGCATAGTCGGCATATTTGCCGTCCGCCTTCAGCATCAGGCCAACGCCTTCGCGATAATAGGGAATGGTGAAGGCGATCTGCTGGGCGCGCTCCCCGGTCACCGTCATGAACTGGCAGGTCAGGTCGACCTTGTTGGTGGTGATGTTGGGGATGCGGGCATCCGACGACTGGTTCACATACTCGATCTTGTCAGGATCGCCGAACAGCGCCTTGGCCACGATGCGGCCCATGTCGATGTCAAAGCCCTGCAGCTTGTCGTCGGCGCTCTTGAAATGCCACGGCGCGTTCGTGCTGCCGGTGCCCATGATCAAATGGCCTCGCGCCAGAACTTCATCGAGCTTGCTTTGATTTTGCTGTGCGCTGGCAGGCATCGCAGCCAAGAGCGCCAATGCGGCCCCGGCCGCAAAGAGAGCCGTCTTCATCTCCCGTGTCCTCCGAAAAAGGGTTCCTGGTAACCTGTCCATTATTGTGGACATATGTCCGAAATAGTGGATTGACTGATCTACTGCCGCGCTGCATTGTTTGTCAAGCGGTTCGGAGGGATGATCCCGACGCTTCGACTTTTGGAGGTTTGGCTAGCGATGCATGACGAGATTCAGACGCCGGCGGTGCTGGTGGACATCGATGTCGCGAGGCGCAACATCGAGCGCTTCCAGGTTTATGCCGACAGCCACGGCCTCAAGGTCCGGCCGCACATCAAGACGCACAAGCTGCCGGTCTTGGCGGAGATGCAACTTGACGCCGGTGCGGTCGGCATCACCTGCCAGAAGGTCTCGGAAGCAGAGGCCATGGTCGCGGGCAGCAGCCGCCTGAGCGACGTGCTGATCACCTACAACATCCTCGGCCAGGACAAGCTCAGGTCGTTGGTCGCGCTGGCGCGCAAGGTGCGGCTGGCGGTCGTTGCCGACAACGCCACTGTGGTAGACGGCCTCTCGGTCGCCTTTTCGGCTTCCGGCGAAACGCTGGACGTTTTCGTTGAGTGCAACACCGGCGCCGACCGCTGCGGCGTCGCCTCGCCGCAGGACGCGGCCGATCTCGCCGGCCGCATCGCCGCGGCGCCCGGTTTGCGTTTTGCCGGTTTGATGACCTATCCGCCGGTCGGCGGCGCGGCGCGCGTGCAAGCCTTCATGACCGAGGCCAAGGCGCTGATCGAGGAACGCGGCATTCCCGTTCCTGCGATCACGTCGGGCGGCTCGCCCGACATGATGTCGGCGCACCTTGCGCCGGCGACGACGGAATATCGCCCCGGCACCTACGTCTACAACGATCGTTCGCTGGTGGCGCGCGGCGTCTGCGGCTGGGAGGATTGTGCGCTTACGGTGCTGGCCACGGTCGTCTCGGTTCCTGCCGCCAACCGCGCCATCATCGACGCCGGATCGAAGACGCTGACATCCGACCTGCTCGGTCTGACCGGCTACGGCCACGTGCTGGGCCGGCCGGACATCGCGATCGATCAGTTGTCGGAGGAGCATGGGCGCCTGCGCAGCGACGGCGACATAGGACTGAAGGTCGGCGAGCGCCTGCGCATCGTGCCGAACCATGCCTGCGTGGTGACCAATATGGTCGATGCCGTCTATGCGCTTCAGGCCGGGCAGGCACCGCAGCGCTGGCCTGTGCCGGCGCGCGGCAAGATCGTGTGACGAGAGCTTGCAATCACGCGCGGCAAGGTTGACCCGCACAACGGTGGCAGCCTGTCGCGGCAGTGGAAGCGTTCGAAACCATGCGTCCGCGCGAGGGCAAGCCGTCCTGAACCCGCCGGGCCGATCACGACAACCTGAAGCGGATCCGGATCGAAAGACTTGCCATGGCGGCAAGCAGGCCGTATCCTAATTTCAGAAGTTTCTGAAACTTCAGGATGAACAACATCACATGGACCTGCCGCCTCTCATCCAGGCCTTTGTGCTGCATTTCGGCGAGATGGGCAGCCGCTGGGGCATCAACCGCACCGTCGGCCAGATCTACGCGTTGCTATATCTCTCGCCCCGACCGCTCTGCGCCGAACAGATCGCCGAGGAACTGGGCGTCTCGCGTTCGAACGTGTCGATGAGCCTGCGCGAACTGCAGGCGTGGAACCTCGTCCTGCTCAAGCATCTGCCGGGCGACCGGCGCGACTTCTTCACCACGCCGGACGACGTCTGGCAGATTCTTCGCACGCTAGCCGAAGAGCGGAAGAAGCGCGAAGTGGATCCAACGCTCTCGGTCCTGCGCGAACTGCTGATGCAGAAGCCAAAGAGCGAACAGGAACGCTTCGCGCAAACGCGTTTGACCGAGATGTACGGGTTGATCGAGCAACTCACGAACTGGTACGACGACGTCAAGCGTCTCGAAACCGAGCGATTGGCGACGTTGCTTCGTCTTGGCTCGAAGGTCACGAAGCTCCTCGACGCGAAGGATCGGGTCGTGTCGCTTGGACGAAAGCACCGCGCGGCGCCGCAGGAGTGAGCCGATGCCTGTTGCTTCCAGGCCGGATCGTCGGCCAGCCTCGATTCCCGCCGCTATGCCGGACATGGTTTCGCTTGAGACGGCCGCGAAGGAGAAGCGTGCCGGAACCGAAACGGGCACCGTAGCCCCGGCTCCCTTCCTTGGCAGCAGGGCAGCGGCGTGGCTGCAGATCGCGGCCAGTCTCGTCTTCATTCCCCAGGCCGCAGCCATCTGCGCCGCGGTCGGCGCGATCGCCGTCGGCGGCGGTTTGCGCCAGGCGATCTGGCCGGCGGCCCTCGTCGCGGTGCTTGGCATCGTCAAGGCGCTGCTCGAGGCAGCCGGCAGCAGGATGGCTTTCAGGTCGGCGCGCGCGAGGCTGTCGGAACTTCGGGCGCGGGCGACGCTTGCCCTGTCGGCGGCGTCTCCGCTCGACACGGGCCGGCCGTCCTCGGGGCAGGCGGCCAGCGTGCTTGCCGAGCAGGCCGAAGCCGTGGTGGCCTATCTTGCCCGCTTTCGACCGGCGCGGCTGCGCGCGACGGTCGTGCCGCTGGTCATTCTCGCGATTGTTTTCGCGGTGTCCTGGCTGGCCGCGCTCGTCCTGCTGCTGGCCGCTCCGCTGATCCCGATCTTCATGGCGATGGTCGGCTGGCGTGCGAAGGAGGCATCCGAGAGGCAGTTGGGCAAGATGGGCAGCATGAACGCCTTCCTCCTCGACCGGCTGCGCGGCATCGCCACGATCCGCTCGCTGGGCGCGGTGGATGCGACGGCGGAGCGGGTGCGCGCTGAAGCCGAGGGCCTGCGCCGCCGCACCATGGCCGTGCTGCGCATAGCCTTCCTGTCCTCGGCGGTGCTCGAACTGTTCGCCGCGCTCGGCGTTGCCATGGTCGCGGTCTATGTCGGCTTTCATCTGCTCGGCCAGATCGGCTTCGGTGCCTGGGGCGCCAGGCTAAGTCTTGGCGAGGGGCTGTTCGTGCTGTTGCTGGCCCCGGCCTTTTTCGAGCCGCTGCGCGAACTTTCGGCGGCCTGGCATGATCGGGCGGCGGGCGAGGCAGCCATCGAGGCGCTGGAGCGTTTGGCCGACCGCCAAACGTCGTTGCCCGGAGCCGACGATGAAGTCCGGCACACGGTGCCGGTGCTCCACGCCGCGCCGGCAGTCCGGATCAACGGGCTGAGCTACCGTCATCCGGATCGCTCGCAATGGATTTTCGACGGCTTCGACCTTGCCATCACACCGGGGGAGCATGTCGCGCTGCTGGCGCCGAGCGGTGTCGGCAAATCGACCTTGCTTGCGCTCGTCGCCGGGCTCGCATCGCCGCAGGCAGGCCGCATCGTGATCGGTGGCACGCCGATGGACCAGGCCCACGCCATGGAACTGAGGCGATGCATGGGCTGGATCGGCCAGGCGCCGCATATTTTCGCCGGCACGCTCGCCGCCAACGTTTCGCTCGGCCGGCCGCAGGTCTCGGCGGGCGACGTCGCGGACGCGCTCGGCGCCATGGGTCTTGCCCATGTCCGCGACCGCGCTGCCATGGCTGTCGGTGAAGCCGGCGCCGGCCTTTCGGGCGGCGAGACGCTCCGGCTGGCGCTCGCCCGCGTCGCCGCGACACCCGATGCGACCCTGATCCTGGCCGACGAACCGACCGCCCATCTCGACAGCGGGACGGGACGCGAGATCATCGCAAGCCTGCTGGAACTGGCGCGCGGCAAGACATTGATCGTGGCAACGCACGATCCCGCGCTGGCGGCCCGCATGGACAGGGTGATCCGGCTCGAGAGCTCGCCTTTGGAGCGGGCCGCATGAAACGTGATCTCCAGGCGCTGCGACCCGTGCTGGCCCTGTTTTTGGCCGAACGAAGGGGCCTGCTGCTCGGCGGCGCGCTGTTGTCGGCGGTGGCGCTGCTGAGCGGCGTGGCTCTCATCGGCCTCTCTGGCTGGTTCATCACCGCGACCGCCATCGCGGGCCTGTCGGCCGGCACGGCGCTCGCCTTCGATGTCTTCGCGCCCGCCGCCGCCATCCGCCTTCTGGCTTTGGCCCGCACTGGCACGCGCTATGGCGAACGGCTCGTCACCCATGACGCGACGCTGCGTGTCCTCGCAGCCCTTCGCCAGCGCCTGTTCCGTGGCTGGGCCGAAGCACGATCCGCGCGGATCATGACGATGCGCCCGGCCCGCACGCTCTTCCAACTCACTCTCGATCTCGATGCGATGGATTCGCTTTATCTTCGCGTCCTCGTCCCGGCAGTCGCCGGACTTGCGACGGCAATCGCGGTGGTGATCGTGCTGGGTTTCCTGCACCCGTTAGCAGGCCTTATCATAGGAGGAACCCTTCTACTCGCAGGCTTCGGCATCGCCGTTTGCGCCGCAGCGTCCGCGCGCCGCCCGTCCAGGCAGCGGGCGAACGCAATGGAAGTGCTGCGCTCGCGCGTCATCGATCTCGTCAGCGGACAGGCGGACCTTGTCATGGCCGGCCGGCTCGGCGCCCAGCGCGCCGCCATCGCCAAAGCCGATGCGCGGCTCGCCGCGGCCGACGACGCCCTGAACCGGATCGATACGACCGCGACGGCGGCCCTCGCCGTCACCGGCTCGCTGTTGCTGGCGGCAACGCTCCTGATCGTGGCCCATCTTGCGGACGCGGGCGCCATCGGCGCGCCTGCCGCGGTGCTGGGCTTGCTGGTCGTCTTCAGTGCCATGGAGCCGTTCGCCGCGTTGAGACGCGGTGCGGTCGAGTTCGGCCGCACCGCGCTGGCCGCCCGGCGGATCGGCCCCCGGCTGCGGCGCCAATGGAGCGACGCCGCGGCGGTTGCGCCGCCGCAAGGGATGGCCGCGCGCCTCGACGGGGTTTCGGCTACGTATCCGCGAAGCGACAGGATCGTTCTGCGCGACCTATCGCTTACAATCGACCAGGGCGAACACGTCGCCGTCGTCGGGGAAAGCGGCGCCGGCAAGTCGACGCTGCTCGCGCTGCTCGCCGGCGATCTCGCTGCCGCGCAGGGCTGCATCGAACGGCAGTCGGCTACGCTGCTGACCCAGCGCACGCAGCTCTTCCAGGACACGCTGCGGGACAATCTTCGTCTCGCGGCCCCGCAAGCGCAGGATGGTCGCCTGTGGGAAGCGCTTGAGGCCGCCGGTCTGGACAAGGACGTCGCAGCCTTGCCGAACGGGCTCGATACGGCGCTCGGGGAAGGGGGCATGGGGCTGTCGGGCGGGCAGGCGCGCCGCCTGGCATTGGCGCGCCTGCTGCTTTGCGATGCGCCGCTGTGGCTGCTCGACGAGCCGACGGAGGGGCTGGACGGCGCCACGGCGCGCGACGTGCTGGTCCGCCTGGAGGCGCGCGCCGAAAGCCACACGGTCGTCGCGGCCACTCATATCCGGCGCGAGGCCGAAATCGCTAACCGCCTGCTGGTCATGGAGGCGGGCCGCGTCGTCGCCTCCCTGCGGCGAGGGGAGCCCGGCTTCGATGCTGCGCTCGCCAGGCTGCGACCCGACTGAGAACTGCCGACCAAACCGGAGCAAGCCGGAGAAACGCAAATGGAACTCGACATAGTAGATCTTTCGCGGCTGCAGTTCGCGATGACCGCGCTCTACCACTTCCTGTTCGTGCCGCTGACGCTCGGCCTCGCCATCCTGCTCGCCATCATGGAAACGGTCTATGTGATGACCGGTCGTGTCATCTGGCGCCAGATGACGAAGTTCTGGGGCACGTTGTTCGGCATCAATTTCGCCATCGGCGTCGCCACCGGCATCGTCATGGAGTTCCAGTTCGGCATGAACTGGAGCTATTACAGCCACTATGTCGGCGATATCTTCGGAGCGCCCCTCGCCATCGAAGGGCTGATGGCCTTCTTCCTGGAAGCGACCTTCGTCGGTCTTTTCTTCTTCGGCTGGGACAGGCTGTCGAAGATCGGCCATCTCGCCGCGACATGGGCCGTCGCGCTCGGCTCCAATTTTTCCGCGCTCTGGATCCTGATCGCCAATGGCTGGATGCAGAATCCCGTCGGGTCCGCCTTCAATCCGCAGACCATGCGCATGGAGGTGACGGATTTCTTCGCGGTGCTGTTCAATCCTGTCGCCCAGGCCAAATTCGTGCACACCGTTTCGGCCGGCTACGTCACCGCCTCTGTCTTCGTGCTCGGCGTCTCGGCCTGGTATCTTCTGAAGCGCAGGCATGTCGAACTTACCAAGCGCTCGATGACGGTCGCGGCCTCCTTTGGCCTTGCCGCTTCGCTGTCGGTCGTCGTGCTCGGCGACGAAAGCGGTTACCTGTCGACCGAGCACCAGAAGATGAAGCTCGCGGCGATCGAGGCGATGTGGAAGACGGAACCGGCTCCGGCTGCGTTCACCGCTTTCGGGTTTCCCGACCAGCAGGCTCGTACGACACACTATGCCGTCCATATCCCGTGGGTGATGGGGCTGATCGGCACCCGCTCGCTCACCACCGAAATCCCCGGAATAGAGGATCTCGTCACCAAAGCCGAGATGCGCATCCGCGCGGGCATCACTGCCTACGACGCCCTGCAAAAGATCCGCGCGTCGCAGGACATCAACGCCATTCCCGCCGAAACCCGCGCGGCATTCGAAAACAACGGCGCCGATCTCGGCTACGCGCTGCTGCTGAAGCGTTATGTCGACGATCCGCGCCAGGCGAGCGAGGCGCAGATCGCGCAAGCGGCCTGGGACACGGTGCCCAACGTGCCGACGCTGTTCTGGACCTTCCGTGTCATGGTGGGCCTCGGCGTCTTCTTCATCCTGTTGATGGTGGTCTTCTTCTATTTTGCCTCGCGCCACCGGCTCGAGCGCTATCCGTGGATGCTGCGGGTCGCCGTGCTAGCCATTCCGCTGCCGTGGGTTGCGGCCGAATTCGGCTGGATTGTCGCGGAGTTCGGCCGCCAGCCCTGGATCATCGAGGGTGTGCTGCCGACCGCCGCGGCGGTATCGAACCTCGGCGCGACGACCGTGCTCATCACCATCATCGGTTTCGCGACGCTCTATACCGTGCTGTTCGTCATCGAAATGTCGCTGATGGTGCGCGCGATCAGAAAGGGCCCGGATCCCGATCCCGAACCTGAGGCGGAGCTTGCGCCTCCCGTCCTCGTTGCCGCGGAGTAGATGACATGATCCTGCATGATTTGATCGACTACCAGACATTGCGCATCATCTGGTGGGTTCTGCTCGGCGTGTTGCTGATCGCTTTCGCCGTCATGGACGGATTCGACCTCGGTTCGGCGATCCTGCTTCCCTTCGTGGCGCGCAAGGACGTCGAGCGGCGTCTCGTCATCAACAGCGTTGGACCGATATGGGAAGGCAACCAGGTCTGGCTGATCGTCGGCGGCGGCGCGATCTTCGCCGCCTGGCCGCCGCTCTATGCCGTGTCCTTTTCCGGATTCTACCTGGCGATGTTCGCGATCCTGTTCGCGCTGATCCTGCGGCCGGTGGCCTTCAAATACCACTCCAAGCGCGACGGCGCCGGGTGGCGCTCCGCCTGGGACTGGGCGCTGTTCGTCGGCGGTCTCGTGCCGTCGCTCGTCATGGGAGTCGCGGTCGGCAATGTGCTTCAGGGGGTGCCGTTCCATTTCGGCAGCGACCTGCGCATCAGCTATGACGGAACGACGCTGTTCGAGTTGCTCAATCCTTTCGGCCTGCTGTGCGGCCTGCTGTCGGTGGCGATGTTCGTCATGCATGGCGCCAATTGGCTGGTGCTCAAGAACGACGGCCCGGTCGCGATGCGCGCCCGCAGCTTCGGAAGCGGCGCGGCGATCGCAACGATCATATTGTTCGCGATCGGCGGCTTTTGGCTGTGGAGCGGCATAGACGGCTATCGCATCACCACCCAGGTGATCACCGACGGTCCGTCCAATCCGCTCGGCAAGGCCGTGGAACAGGTTTCCGGCGCTTGGTTCGGCAATTATGCGGCCCATCCATGGATGATGGCCGCGCCGGCGCTCGGCTTCCTTGGCGCTGTCGGCAGCCTCGTCCTGCAGCGCACCCGGCATCAGGCCCTGACGATGCTCGCCAGCGCCGTTTCGATCATCGGCATCATCTCGAGCGTCGGACTGTCGATGTTCCCGTTCATCCTGCCGTCTTCACTCGATCCGAAATCGAGCCTGACGGTGTGGGACGCCTCCTCCAGCCATCTCACCCTGTTCATCATGCTGGTGGTGTCGGCGATCTTCGTGCCGCTGATCATGCTCTACACCGCATGGGTTTACCGGGTGCTATGGGGCAAGGTGGACGAAAGCGAGATCAGTCAGGGCAGCGGCCATGCCTATTGATCCCCGGCCCGTGAAATCCAAGGAGAATTGAGCGATGTGGTATTTTTCCTGGCTTCTTGGGCTGCCGCTGGCCGCGACTTTCGCCGTGCTCAACGCCATGTGGTACGAACTCGTCGAGGATGCCGCAGCGAAACACGTCGAAGAGACGCGGACAGCCGATCCCCGGGCAGCCAAGTCCAGACAATAGCGGCGCCGGTTTTGTCGAGGCCGATCCGTAACCGCGGGAAATGGCGCGCGCCGGACCTTCGCGGCCCGGAAGGCCTGCTGCTCGTGCAGAAGAGCGGCGCGCCTGCCTGCCCGCTTTTCCCCGAGACACTGCGCGAACGTTTCGAGGCGTGGATGGCCTTCGCGTGACCCGCGAGGCGAAGGTGGAAGGCGTTCACACCATTAGTGTGGTACACTGACAGCTGGCGCTGCCAGCGCCGAGTGCGTGGAGCGGTTGTGCAGCCGCGCACTGTGCGTAGGGCGGGTACCAGCATCGTCTTGTTCAGGGAGCGGTGTCATGAGTGTCCAAAGGACGTCCCTCGGCGAGAACCCGGCTTCCCTTCCCGCGATCAGGTTGTATGAGATTCCGTTCGTCGCGCGCTATCTCGCGACCCTGATGATGGTGGCGTTCGCCGCGGTCGTGGCTGTCGGCATCGACAGCAAGATAGCGATCCCGAACCTGTCCCTGGTTTTCGTGGTTCCTGTCGTTGTCGCGGCGGTCGTCTTCGGCCTCTGGCCTTCGCTTTTCGCAGCCATATTGGGCGCGCTTGCCTACAATTTCTTCCTCACCGAACCACGCTACACGCTGCGCGTCGATGACCCCGCGAACATATGGGCGATCGCGCTGCTCTTCGTCGTCGGCTGCATCGCAAGTGCCGTCGGCTCGACCGCGAGGCGCAGGACGGACGATGCCGAACGGCTGAAACGCCAGGTTGGCGCGCTGCAGCTCTTCGGCCGCGACATGGTCGCGGACCAAGCCGTCGAAGCGGCTATTCTCAACGCCGCCAACACGCTCCATGCGCTCTTCAGGGTGCCTGTGGTGGTGATGGCCATGGCGGATGCGAAGGTCGACGTCGTCGAGAAGCGGGGGAATATGGATCTTGCCGACCTCGAGATCGAGGCGGCGCGCTCGGCGCTTGCATCAGGCAAGTTCGTCCCGGCGCGTCTGTATCCGTTCGACAGCTCCCGTTTCGATTTCTGGCCCGTGCCCGGACCCGCAGGACGACGCGTCGTCATAGGGGTGGCGTTCGATCCGGATGATCGACCGCTTCTGGCCGGCAACCTGGTCGAAATCGTCGCGAATTCGCTGGCCCTTGCGCTCGCCCGCCGCTGAAAGCGAGTTGAAAGCTTGGCGCGTTATGGTTCGGGAGGCGGCAGGGAGGCCGCGACGCCGAGCCAAGCGGGCCGGCGAGGAGGAGTTGCGGCGACAGCGTCGGCCGCCAGACTGGAGGAAAACCCCGTGACCGGTTTCATCTCGAAATGCGCGCTGCGCGCAGCCGCCGTCGCGCTCGCCATGAGCGCCGTGAGCACCGCCTTCGCGGCCGACAAGATCACCATCATCGTCGGTGGCATGGAAAAGCAGATCTACCTTCCCGCCATGCTCGCCCAGCAGCTCGGCTACTTCAAGGACGAGGGACTGGACGTCGAATTGCTGAATTCGCGCGCCGGCGTCGAGGCAGAGAACGAGCTTCTGGCCGGAGCGGTGCAAGGCGTTGTCGGCTTCTACGACCACACCATAGACCTGCAGGCGAAAGGCAAGTTCATCCAGTCGATCGTGCAGTTCAGCCAGGCTCCCGGCGAGGTCGAGCTTGTCTCTTCCAAGCACCCCGACATCAAGTCGCCGGCCGATTTCAAGGGCAAGACGCTGGGCGTCACCGGGCTCGGTTCCTCCACCGACTTCCTCACCCAGTATCTCGCCGTGCGCAACGGCCTGAAGCAGGGCGACTACACATTGCTACCGGTGGGTGCCGGCAACACCTTCATCGCCGCCATCAAGCAGGACCAGATCCAGGCCGGCATGACGACGGAGCCGACGATCGCGCGCATGCTCAAGACCGGTGAGGCCAAGGTGCTGGTCGACATGCGCACACCCGAGAAGACCGACGCCGCGCTCGGCGGCCCCTATCCGGCCGCGTCGTTCTACGTGCAGACAAGCTGGCTCGAAGACCACAAGGAAGACGCCCAGAAACTGGCCAACGCCTTCGTCAAAACGATGAAGTTCATCGCAACCCACTCGGCCGAAGAGATCGCCGAGAAGATGCCGAAGGACTACTATGCCGGCGACAAGGCGCTTTACGTGCAGGGTCTTGCCGACGGCAAGGCGCAGTTCACGCCGGACGGCCGCATGCCCGCCAACGGGCCCGAAACCGTGCTGAAGGTGCTGTCCACCTTCAAGAAGAACCTGCAGGACAAGCAGATCGACCTGTCCAAGACCTACACCACGGAATTCGTCGACGCCGCCGCCAAACAGGCCAGCGCCAACTGACGCAGTTCCTTCCCCTCGGCCGGGTTGACGGCCGGGCCGTGGGGACGCTCCCTGCGGAAGGCCGCACCGCGTCCCGCCGGTGAGAGCCAGATCAGTTCCGGCTTGAACAGGTTTGCCGGAGCCGCTCTGTCCGTTTGTTTTACGCATTTCCGAGCGCAAAACCTCCGCACATGCGGAAGTGCTCGATGACAGGAGTATGCCATGCCCATGCTGGCCCAGAACGATGCCGCCGGGAATGCCAAGGACCACGTTCTCGCTGCGGAGAAAGTGTCTCCGACCGCTTCCGTGGCGGACGCCGCGATCGCCATCGAGGATGTGACGCTGCGCTTCACCACGCCCGACGGTCATATGATGACGGCGATCCGCGACTTCACCATGACGGTGGCGCGGGGCGAGTTCGCCTGCGTGGTCGGCCCGACCGGCTGCGGCAAGTCCACCACGCTGAATCTCGTCACCGGCCTACTGCGGCCCACCACCGGCACCGTGGAGGTGATGGGCAAGCCGGTCGACGGCATCAGCCGCGACATCGGCTTCGTCTTCCAGGCTGATGCGCTGTTCCCCTGGCGCAGCGTCATCGACAACGTCGCCGCCGGCCCGCTCTATCGCGGCACGCCAAAGGCCGAGGCCTATGAGCGGGCGCGCGACTGGATCGCCCGCGTCGGCCTGGCCCGCTTCGAAAAGCACTATCCGCACCAGCTTTCCGGCGGCATGCGCAAGCGCGTGGCGCTGGCGCAGACTTTCATCAACCAGCCCAAGATCCTGCTGATGGACGAACCGTTCAGCGCGCTCGACGTGCAGACCCGCACCAACATGCAGGACGAATTGCTGACCTTGTGGTCGGAACTGAAATCTTCCGTAGTGTTCGTCACCCACGATCTGGAGGAGGCCATCGCGCTGGCCGACAAGGTCTATGTGCTCACGGCCGGGCCGGCGACGGTCAAGAGCGTCTACCGCATCGACCTGCCGCGCCCGCGCGTCATGGCCGATATCCGCTACGATTCCCGCTTCGTCGAGATCGCCCGCGTCATCTGGGACGATTTGCGCGAGGAGGTGCAGCTCGGCCAGAGCCGAACCATGCAGACCGGCCATTGACAGGAGGACCCGCCATGACCGCAGCCCTCTCCGCCCCGCAGTCCGCCGCATCGATCGCGCCCAACGAAGCCATCGCCTCGGCTGAAAAGCGCGCCCGCGATCGCATCCGCCGCCGCCATGCGCTGGTCATCGGCCTGCGCCTGGCCATACTGGTCGTGTTCCTCGGCCTATGGGAACTGGGTGCCGAAACCGGCGTCATCGACCCGTTCTTCTTCTCCAGCCCGTCCGGCATCTGGGAACAGATCGTCAGCTGGGTCACCGAAGGCACCTCGCAGGGACCGCTCTGGCAGCAGATCTACGTGACGCTGGAGGAAACCTTCCTCGGCTTCGCCATCGGCGCGGTGGGCGGCGTCATCGCCGGCATCGTCCTCGGCCGCAACAGGCTGCTGGCCGATGTCTTCTCCATCTACATCAAGATCGCCAACTCCGTGCCGCGCGTGGTCCTGGGGTCGGTCTTCATCATCGCGCTCGGCCTCGGCATGGCGTCGAAGGTGGCACTGGCGGTGGTGATGGTGTTCTTCGTCGTGTTCGCCAACGCCTTCCAGGGCGTGCGCGAGGCCGACCGCGCCATGATCGCCAACGCGCAGATCCTCGGCGCCTCGCCGGTGCAGATCACGCGCACCGTCATCATCCCCTCGGCCATGAGCTGGATTCTCGCCAGCCTGCACGTCTCCTTCGGTTTCGCGCTGGTCGGTGCCGTGGTCGGCGAGTTCCTGGGCGCGAAGCAGGGCATGGGCCTGCTGATCTCCACCGCCCAGGGCGCCTTCAACGCCAACGGCGTGTTCGCGGCCATGATCATTCTCGCGATCATGGCGCTCGTGGTCGAGTTCGTCATCACCCAGGTCGAGAACCGGCTGGTGAAATGGCGCCCCGCGCCGTTCAACGAACAGGGGACCTGATTATTTCTCGCGGCTGCCGCGCGCCAGCGGCAGATGCACCTCCACCACGAGACCGCCGGCCGCGCCGTCCGCAAGGGCGACGCGGCCGCCTGCGTTCTCGGCGACCTCGCGCACGATGGCCAGTCCGAGCCCGCTGCCTTCCTCCGGCGAGCCGGCGATGCGATAGAAGCGCTCGAACACATGCTCGCGCTCGGCCGGCGCGATGCCTGGCCCGGTGTCGGCCACGGTCAGCACCGCTTCGCGCCCCTGCGCCCTCGCGGCCACGGTGACGCTGCCGCCTTCGGGCGTGTAGCGAAGGGCGTTGTCCACCAGGTTGACGATCATCTCGCGCAGCATGGTGCCGTCGCCCGTCACCGGCACGGAGCCGCCTTCGTCTTCCAGCCCGAGATCGACATGCCGGCCCACCGCCATCGGCGCCAGCGTCTCCAGCACCTGGCGCGCGGCCTCGGCGAGGTCGATGCGGTCGGCGCGCGGTCGCCGGCTACCCGGCTCGGCGCGTGACAGCGTCAGCAATTGCTCGGCGAGCCGCGCCAGGCTCAATGCACTCTGCTGCAACGCCGCCAGCGCCTCGTCGCGTTCGGCCTTGCCGCTCTCGCGTCGTGCATAGGCGGCCTGCGTCGAAAGCAGCGCCAGCGGCGTGCGCAACTGGTGCGCGGCGTTGGAAATAAAGCGCCGCTGCGCCGCCATCTGCGCGCGCACGCGGTCCATATAGGCGTTGAGCGCCTCGATCAGCGGGCGTATCTCGCTTTGCGCGCCCGGCACCGAGATCGGCTCCAGATCGGTCCTGTCGCGATGGCGCACGGCGTCCCGCAGCGCCAGCAGCGGCACCAGACCGCGGCTCAACCCCACCAGCACGAACAGGGCCGCGATAGCGACGAGCGCGACTTGCTGGCCGAAGGCCGACAGCCACAGCCGCCGCACCATGGCTGCGTGGCCGACCAGCGTAACCCCCACCGTCACGGTGATGGGCGAATCCGCACCGGCGCCGACGACGGGATGGGTGAAGGAGAGCAGCCGCAATTGCGCGCCCCGATATTGCGCCGACGCACCCTCGGGCGCGCCGGAAGGCGGCACCGGCAGATCGGGGTAACCGGTCAGCAGGCGGCCCTGCGCCGTGGCGACATGGTAATAGACGCTGTCGCGGTCGCCGGTGTCGAACAGCTCGATGGCCGCAGGCGGCACTGTCGCGTCGAGCACGCCGCCGATCACCGACACCTGCTCGGCGATGGCACGCGCCGACCCGAGCAGCATGCGGTCGGTGACGAGGTCCGCGGTGGCTACCGCGTTGCCGTGGCTGGTCCATAGGTTCACCGTGGCCAGTCCCGCCAGAGGCAGCACCACCCAGGCCAGCAGGTGCAGCCGCAAACTGCCGGGCCGGGTCCGGCCCTTCAGCCTAATCCTCATGGCGCAGAAGATAGCCCAGGCCGCGCAGCGTGACGATGGAAACGCGCGAGCCCTCCAGCTTCTTGCGCACGCGGTGCACGTAGATTTCTATGGCGCTGGGATCGGCCTCGGTGTCGAAATCGTAGACGGCGGCTGAAAGTGCTGCCTTGCTCACGGTGCGGCCGGTTTTCAGAACGAGTTGTTCGAGAACCGCATGTTCGCGGGGCGTCAGCGCCAATGGTTCGCCGGCCAGCGTGAACAGCCGCGTGTTGGTGTCGAAAACCAGGCTGCCAAGCGTAATCACCGGGGCGGAGCGGTCGCTGGCACGGCGCAGTTGCGCGCGGATTCGCGCTTCGAGTTCCTCGATCTGAAAGGGCTTGGCCAGATAGTCGTCCGCCCCTTCGTTCAAGCCTTTGACACGGCCGTCTAGGCTGGCATTGGCTGTCAGCACGATGACGGGTACGCGGCTGCCGGCGGCGCGCAGGTCGCGAAGCACTTCCAGTCCGCCGCGCCGGGGTAGCGACAGGTCGAGGATGACCAGCGCGTATTCGCCGACCGCCAACAGATGATCGGCTTCTTCCCCGTCATGTGCGATGTCCACGGCATAGTTGGCCTGGCGCAGCGTCTTGCCGAGCCAGGCGGCGAGCTCACGATTGTCCTCCACCAAAAGCAGCCGCATGGGCGCGTCCTCGTATACGGCCGAACCCATGCTGAATGCACGATTTTGCTGCTTTCGCCAAGCTCGGGCCGGAGCAAGCAAGCCGGGCCGCGGCGGTGTCTTGCATCATGCGGGTTGCGCCGCTGCCGGCATGAGCCGCGGTATCGGAAATATCCGGTCGTAGGCCGCGTTGTAGACGAACGTGTAGACCAGGTAGAAACCCACGAAGCTCATATCCATGAGGAAGGTGTGCCACAGCGTCATGCCGAGATACCAGGAGATCGGCGGCAGCAGGATTGCGAGCAGGCTGGCCTCGAACAGCACGGTATGAACGATGCGGACCTGGATGGACTTGGCCGTATGCCCGGTTACGCGCTGCATCACGTGGTCGAAGCCGAGATTGTAGAAGAAGTTCCACACGGTCGCGATCGTGGCGGCACCCACGCCGACCACACCCATGTCGAAAGCCGGCCGGTCGAAAAGATAGGCCGAGCCCGGAATGACGATCGCAAGCCCGACGAGCTCGAACAGCACAGCGTGGCGGACGCGGTCGCGGAAAGTGCGCATAGCCATGATGCGTACTCCTTATTGTTGTTTTCATTGACTTGAGGGCGAGTTCTATCTCAATTTACAGGCATTGAAAGTCAGTTGCTATCTGGTTTGGAGATAGATGGGCGTTTCGCTGGAACAGCTTGAAGCCTTCGTGGCGGCGGCCGAACGCGGTTCGTTTTCCGCAGCGGGCCGTGCCCTGCGCAAGGCCCAGTCGGCCGTCAGCACGCAGGTCTCGAATCTCGAGGACGATCTGGGCGTCATGCTGTTCAGCCGCGCCGGGCGCAATCCGGTTCTGACCGCGGCCGGAGAGCGGCTCTTGCCCGAAGCCAAAGTGATATTGGACCGCCGCGAACATTTGATCGGCGTGGCCTCCAGCTTCGAGGCCCATGTCGAGAAGCATCTGGTCGTCGCGATCGACGAACTCTATCCGGAACGCGCCCTCGCGGCGCTGTTCGCCGAGTTCGCGCAGAAGTTTCCCTATGTCGAGCTGGAGCTTCTGTTTCCAATGATGGAGGACGTCAGCCGGCTCGTGCTGGATGGCAAGGCGGATGTCGGGATAATGTGGCGGCAGGAGATATTGCCGACCGAACTGGCCTTCCACACGATCGGATGGGTGCCTCTCAAGCTGGTGGTCGGCAAGGATCATCCGCTGGCAGCCACGACGGTCGACTGGGAGGAACTGAAGCGGCACCGCCAGCTCATGGTCGCTGTTCGCAGCGAGGGGCCGGAAAAGCAGCGCCTGCGCACTGCGGCCGAGGTCTGGTGGGTCGAGAGCCACTGGATCATCCTGCAGATGGTCAAGCGCGGCATAGGATGGGCGCTGGTGCCGGATCACATCATCAGGAACTCACCGGTAGCGGGCGACCTTGTGACGCCCGCCCTGCAGTTCGACAATGCGGATTGGCCGGTCGCCCTCGAAATGGTCTGGCACAAGCAACGGCCGAGCGGTCCGGGCGCGCTGTGGCTGCGGGAACGCTTTGCATCGACGCGCATCGACAGCGCACCGGCGCAACGCTGACGGTCCTGTCTCGTCCTGGCCTGTCCTTGCCTGCCTGCCTGCGGGAAAGCTGGCTTCACGATGCGCCGGCATCCAGAACGCAACGGCGGGTCAGTTCGCGGATGAACAGGCGCTGGATGGCGGAAATCCTCTGGTCCAGCTTGGACACGATCACCAGCGGCGAGGCATAGCGCTCGGCCGGCGAGTTCAGACGCCGCATCTGACCGCTGTCTTCCCATTGCCGCGCGAAATGCTCGGGCAGATAGCCTATCACCCTGCCGCTCAGGATCAGGATCGCCTGCGCCTCCATGGTGGAGGATTGGATACGCACGCGCGCCTCCGGATAAAAATTGATCTCGGACTTGTTGGCATAGGACCGCACGATGAAATCGTGACGCGAAATCGTCTCGGGCGTCAGCGCCGCCTTGCTGGCCTGGAACAGCGGGTGTCGGTGACTGCAATAGAGCGAGTGCATTTCGTGGTAGAAAAGCTTTTCGCGGAAATCCGGCCCGATGCGCATGGGCGGCGTCAATGCGATATCGATGCCGTCCCGCGACAACTCGTCCACCAGCGCCTGCGGATGCGCGACCAGCAGTTCGATCTCGGCATCCTTCACCTGCTTCAGGCAGGCTTCCATGACCGCGTCGATGGGCAACTTGGGATCGCTGACGGTATTGGCTACCACGCCGACACGCAGCGTTCCGACGATTTCCTTCCGCAGTTCGCCGAGCCGGCTCTCGAAGCTCGATACGGCGGCGACGAGGCTCTTCGAGGCTTCGAACACTTCGCGGCCCTTTTCAGTGAGCTGAAAACCGCGCCGGCCGCGCCGGCACAATTCGAAGCCGACCCGCTCCTCCAGCGCCTTCAGATGGAAGGACAACGTCGATTGGCTCATGCCGAGAGCGAGCTGCGCGCCGGTGAAGCCCCCATTCTCGATGACCGAGCGGAACACGGCGAGCCCGCGCAGGTCCGACGGCGAGAACCGCATGCCCATTCTCCCAAGGTAGCCTTTGATACATCGATCTTATCGAAAGGTTATTAGAAAGAAAGGGGTTTATCCATACATCGTTCCAATTCCTAATGAGCCGGAGGCCTATTATTCAACGCGCCAAGGGAGAAGAAACTTGACCAGCCAGTTTACGCTCGACACCAGCCGCCAGCGCCTCTCGCCTCCTGGCCATTGGGACTGGCACATTCCCACGCCGTTCTCGCAAGGCTGGCGGATCGGTCCGATGGTGTTCGTGGGCGGCCAGCTTTCGGCCGACGAGCACGGCAATGTCGTGGGCAAGGACGACATCGAACTGCAGACGCAGAACGTATTCGAGAACATCACGCGCGTGCTGGCCAGCGCCGGCGCCACCTGGAAGGATGTCGTCAAGCTCAACACCTACTACGTCTTCGACGGCCGGGGCGACCAGATCCAGGAATTCTGGGAGAAGATGACTCGCGTGCGGTTGCGCTATATCGCCGATCCGGGGCCGGCGGCGACGGCGGTGCGGGTTGCCGGTCTGATGTACGAAGGCTTCCTGATCGAGGCCGAGGTCGTTGCCGTCGTTGGCGGGCAGGCCGCTGCCGCCGCGTTCATGAGCCAGGGATAGTGCAATCATCTCCCTGCGGATCGCGAGCAGTGACCATGAGCACCGACGCCCTTAAACTGACGCGGCAACTGCTTGCGATCGAGACCACCAATCCGCCGGGCAGGGAGGATGCCGCGATCGACCTGCTGGAAGCGATCCTGCGGCATGCGGGCTTCTCGCTGGAACGCCATCGCTTCGACGATGGCCGGTCCAATCTGGTGGCCCGCATTTCCGGGCGCCAGCCTGGTCCGGCGCTTGCCTTTACCGGCCATCTCGACACGGTGCCGCTGGGCGACACCGCCTGGACGCGCAACCCGCTGGGCGAGCTTGGCCAGGACGGCAGGATCTACGGCCGCGGCAGCAGCGACATGAAGGGCGGCGTCGCGGCTTTCGTCACCGCGGCCGTCCAGGCGGCGCGCGAGGGCGACATCGCGACCGATCTCGTCCTCGTGTTGACGGCGGGCGAGGAGCGTGGCTGCGAGGGCGTCGCGGCCATGCGCCGCGATGGCGTGCGGCTGCCCGAGATCGGCGCCTGGGTGGTAGCAGAACCGACTGCCAACCGCCTCAGCCTTGGCCACAAGGGCGCGCTGTTCCTGAAGCTCGAATTCGCAGGCCGCACCGCGCACTCCGCGATGCCGCAACTTGGCGACAATGCCGTCTATCGCGCGGCTCACGCCGTTCTGGACATTCGCGATCTCGATCTGCCGCATGAAGAGCACAAGGTGCTCGGCCGTGCGAACCGCAATGTCGGCCTGATCCAGGGTGGCCACGCGGTCAATGCGGTTCCCGACCGGGCGGAGTTGACGATGGACATACGCTCCGTGCCCGGCATGCGCCACGATGCGCTCATCGATGCCATCCGCGCGATTACCGGCGACCGGACAACAATATCCGTCCTCTACGATCTTCCGCCGGTGTGGACGGACGAGGCCGACACTTTCGTGGCGCGCTGCCGCGCCGCGCTGTGGGTGCACGGCCAGGATGACCTCGCGCCCATTGGCATGCCGTTCTTTACCGACGCTGCCATACTGGCCGAAATGGCGCCGGCCCCCGTCGTCATCATGGGACCGGGCGAGCCGGCGCAGGCGCACCGCACCGACGAATGGTGCTCCGTCGCCGAGATCGAGCGCTCGGCGGCCATTTATCGCACATTGATCTCGAGTTGATCCGTCACGGGCACCGTAAAGCGCGCTGCAGCGGTTCGGCTGCGTGCCATTTCCTGCATTGAGAGCGCTGACGAAGAACCCATGCACCGCATGCGTCGGCTGGTTCGCATCCGTTATTTTACTTCGAGATAATCGAAATAATCATCGATAAGATCGCGTTGATTAATATGAACGGCCTCGTAAACTGGTCAGACAGTCCGACGAGGCCGACGATCTGGGAGGATGCGCAGCCGGCCATGGACTGAAGGAATCCAGCCTGTTCGGTCACTGAGATCCGGCGAATTCGCGCCGGACCGAGACCTTTTGAGTCCGCAGGAAAACCATTCAACCGGGAGGGAACATTGAAATCCGCCATCCGCATGTGTGCCTCGGCACTTTTGACCGCGACCTTGTCGCTCGGAGCCATCGGCTTCGCCTGTGCGGCCGATCTGCTTGAGCAGGTCAAGCAAAAGGGCGAGATCGTGATCGGGACCGAGGCGCGCTATCCGCCCTTCGAGTTCGTCGAGAATGGTAAGATCGTCGGCTACAACATCGACCTGTTCGATGCCGTCATGAAGGGCCTGCCCGACGTGAAGGTGGAGCGGCTGGACCTTCCGTTCCAGGGACTGCTGCCCGGCCTTCAGGCGCTCAAGTTCGACGCCATCGTCACCTCCGTCGCTGTCAACAAGAAGCGTTATGAAACCTACCGGTTGTCGCTTCCCGTCGCCGATGCGACGCTGACCTTCGTCAAGCGCAAGGGCGACGACACGCTGCAGAAAGCGGAAGACCTGAGCGGCAGGACCATCGGTTCGCAGGCCGGGTCGGCGCAGCTGAAAGGTGCGCAGGACCTGTCGTCGGAACTGGAGGCGAAAGGGAAGGCTCCCATCAAGAGCATCCAGACCTATCTGGACTACAACGAAGCCTATGCCGACCTCGCGGCAGGCCGCATCGATGCGGTGGTGAACGCGCTGCCGAACCTGCTCTACCTGCAATCCCAGCGCGGAGACGTCTTTGAAACCGTGACCACCACCTTCGGGCCTGCCTCCTATTTCAGCTGGGCGTTCCGCAAGGACGAGGACAGCAAGCCTCTGGCGGACTTCATCGACAGCCGCATCCGGAGCCTCGCCGAAGACGGCACCGTCAAGAAGCTTCAGGAGAAGTGGTTCGGTTCCACCATCGCCTTGCCGACCGACGTACTGCCCGAGCCGCAGAGCTGAAACACCGCCTGGATCGGGGAGGGCGAAGCCTCTCCCCGGCCTCGCTCCGCCGGGCTTGCAGGGTTGGCTGCCTCCAGCGGAACAGCCGCCGCTTCACAAGGTGAAACCACATGGCAATGCTTTCCCTGATCTATGACAGCCTGCCGATGCTGCTGTGGGGCGCCGGAATCACGGTGCTCGTGTCGGGGGTCGCGATCATCCTCGGCATGCCGCTCGGCCTGCTACTGTGCTTCGGCCTGACCTCCTCGCGCCCTTGGGTGCGGCGCCTGTCCCTGGTCTATCAAAGCGCCTGGCGTGGCACGCCGATATTGGTGCAGTTGCTCATCATCTATTACCTGCTGCCCTTCCTCGGCCTCAACGTGCCGCCGATCCTGGCCGCCATCGTTGCGCTGACCCTGAACACGGTGGCGTTCCAGGCGGAAATCTTCCGCGGCGGGCTGCTGGCGATACATCGGGGCCAGATGGAAGCCGCGCGCATGGTCGGGATTCGCAAATGGAGGGTGCGCCGCCACATACTGGTGCCGCAGATCTTCCGGCTTGTCGTTCCCTCGCTGGTCAACGAGACCATCTGCATCCTCAAGAACTCGTCGCTGGTTTCCGTCATCGCCGTGACCGAACTGATGCGCGTGAGCCAGCAGATCGTGGCGACGACCTACCGTCCGTTCGAAATCTACATCGCCGCCGGACTTATCTACGTCGTCGTCAATTTCCTCCTGTCGCTGGCCGGCCGCGCCGCCGAGCAGCGCCTCGCGCACGGGGTCTGACAATGGGCGACATCCTCGAACTCTGGGGCCAGTACGGACCGCTGCTTCTCGAAGGGCTCGGCACGACGGCCTGGATCTGTGCGCTCGCCACCGCCATCGGTCTTGCCGTCGGGCTCGTTCTGGCCTGCCTGGAAGGAGCCGGCTCCGTCCTCGTGCGGCGCCTGGTGCGCGGCTATATCGAGATCATGCGGGGCCTGCCGATCCTGATCCTTTTGTTCGTGCTCTACTATGGCGGCCCGAGCTTCGGGCTCAGCCTCGGGGCTGAAACCGTGGGCGTGCTCGGCCTCGGCTTCTACGGCGCCGCCTATTTCGCGGAAATCTTCCGCGCGGGCTTCATGTCGATCCCGAAAGGCCAAGTCGAGGCCGCCCGCATGGCCGGCCTTTCCGGCAGCCAGATCGTGCGGCACATCAAGCTGCCGCAGATGCTGGTGATGATCACGCCGCCGATGGTCAACCAGATCATAATTCTGATCAAGGAATCGGCGGTGCTTTCCATCATCACGGTTGCCGAACTGACCAAGAACACGGCCCAGTTCGTCAACGAGACCTATGCCGTCGTCGGGCCCTATCTCGCCGCCGCGCTGCTCTACTGGCTGCTGGTCGAAGCGGTCGCCCTGCTGGGCAGAGCGTTCGAGCACAGGGTCAGGTTCTAGCCGACGACGCGGCTTTTCTAGCCTTCAGCAATGATCGGAAACGCAAGATGACCAACGATCCGGCCCAACCCATCATCAAGATCCGCAACCTGGTGAAGAGCTATGGCACGTTCACGGCCCTTTCCGGCATTACGCTGGACATAAACCCGTCGGAGGTCCTGTGCATCATCGGCCCGTCCGGTTCGGGAAAGAGCACGCTTCTGCGCTGCGCCGCTTTCCTCGAGGACTACACGGACGGTGAGATCGAGATCGAAGGCAGGCTTCTCGGTTACAAGAGAACACCGGCCGGCCTGGTGCGGGAAAGCGAGCGCAACATCGATGCCGTGCGACGCAATGTCGGCATGGTGTTCCAGCACTTCAACCTGTGGCCGCATATGACGATCCTGGACAATGTCACGCTGGGCCCCCGGCTCACCAAGGGCGTTCCCAGTGACAAGGCGCGTAGTCAGGGACGGATCGCGCTGGCGAAGGTCGGCCTGGCGGACTTTGCCGACCGCTATCCCTCGCAATTGTCCGGTGGCCAGCAGCAGCGTGTCGGCATCGCCCGGGCGCTGGCCATGGAGCCGCATGTCATCCTTTTCGACGAACCGACCTCGGCGCTCGATCCGCAGCTTGTCGGAGAAGTGCTGGACACGATGAAGGACCTCGCCAGCCAGGGCATCACCATGGTCGTGGTCACGCATGAAATGGGCTTCGCCGCGCGGGCTGCCGACCGGGTCGTGTTCATGGACCGGGGCAGGGTGGTTGAGCAAGGCTCGCCCGACAGGCTGTTCAATGCACCCGAAAGCGAACGCTTGCGCGAGTTCCTGGACACCTGGAGGCAGCGGAACCTTCTGTTCCGGTCGGACCGGCCGGAATCGCCGGAGGTCGCTTGCGGACAGGGTGCGACGCGCGAGGCGAGAACCGCTGCGAGCCAGCTTCACGCCTGACAAGCACTGGAGAACGGTGTTAGCTGTTTTGGAACGGACGCAAACGGTTGCCGGCCCGCTCGGCGAATTGCCGGCGGTGGAGGAAGGTTCGACGCCATGACCCTCCAGGAAGCATGAGATCGCCATCGAACTGACCAGCCGTTACGAATTGCGCGGCCTCTATCTGAGCGACATGCTGGAGGAGGACGCGTTCGCGTTCTGGAAGGTTGGGTAGGAACGTGCCTGGCCAAGGCGCGCGCCCTCATCGCGGAGGGAACCGGGCGCGGCGAATTCATCGCCGAAGCGCCGGGGCTGGTGGTGCAGCTTTTCGATGCAATGCTCATGCACATGGTGCGATTGAGCAGAAAACGGCCGGACGACGTCGATCCGGAGGCCGCCGCGACATTGCTAATGTGCGCGCCATCCTGACGCGCCCGCGGGACATGGCTGCGGTCCGAGCCCTGGCGGATCGCGCCGGAGGTGACGGCTGGCTGTGAACGCCTGCCGCCGGGGCTCACGGCCTCCGGCAGCGATACGTCAGGCGCGCGGCCATGGGATCACGGCCGCGCGGCCGGTGTGATTACGAACCCACGGCGACGACGAAATGCTTCGTCACCGGCTCGATGATTTTCCAGGTGCCCTTGAAATCGGCTTCCACGACGAAGGCATCGCCGGGTCCGACCTCGACCGACTCGCCCCCGTCCGGCGTGATGATGATGCGGCCCGAGATCATGTGGACGAATTCATAGTCCGAGTAGGTGGCGTGGTAGGTGCCGGGGGTCGCCTGCCAGGTTCCAGACAGCACCTTTCCGTCCTTGGTCGTGTGCTGGACTGCGGTCTTCATCGTCGGCTTGCCTTCGACGACCACCCATCCCGGCAGATTGTTGGAATCGGCATTCTCCACCTTGCCGAATTTGAGAACGGTCTTGCGCGTCATGATAAGGCTCTCCCATCCTTGTTCCGAGGCTACAATGCCCGTTCGTTCGATATCCGATACGCTAACGGCAGGCAACTTAGTTTCTACCAGGTAAAAACCAGCAACGGCAGCCGATCGATCAGGTCATCGCGCGACCGGGATCATTGGCCGGTCGGCCTGTTTCTGGTCCGCAGCCACTTTTTTGAGTCTCTGGTGCCGTGAGACCGGGAGCGATATGCAGGAGCGACGCCGGACGCTGCCCTGAAAGCCCAGTGTTCTCAGTGGCTTATTTCCGGCCGTACGGCGATTCTCATGAATTCGACGATTCTGTGATCCGCTGCGTCAAAAGCGCGCTGCGGCGTCTTGACAGCGGTTCTGCTTTGCCGGACATTACTCAGGGGAAAATAATTTCGCGGGGGTTAAAACTAGAAGCCGTCGTTTGGAGGAGCAAATGGAAACGGCAATTGCTGTTACGCAAGAGGAATCCGTCCTCGATCAGCGTATCGAGGCCATGCATGGGCGCGACCGGGCCGGTCTCGTCATCTTCATTCTGGTGCTGTGGGGCACCCTTTTGTTCGCATTGTTCAACGTCTGGCCGTATATCTCGGTCCCGGCCATCGGCATCATCCTGACTATAGCCTGCGCGCTCGTGCTGATCTTCAACACGGCGGCCATCGTGGCGATGCTGCGCCACTACCATGAAGACAAGCATTTCATCTACGGTCTCGACTTGAAGCATCTCGACGAGATGCGCCGCAGGCGCGGTTAGGAGGACGTCATGGCATATAACCCACCCAAGCAGAGTCTTGCCGGGCAGGTCTTCGACGTCATCACCCTGCTCGTGCTCACCATCGGCGCTCTCTACATCCCGCTCTATATGGGCCTGGCCGGCGCGGCGAAAGTGCCCAACCCGGTCGCGAACCCGACCTGGGAAACGCTGGGGCAGAACCCGGTGGAGCAGCAGCAATGGGCGGCGCTCGGCATTACCGATCCCGCCGCCGCGAACGACATCGTCACCGCGCGGTTCGACTACAGCTTCAGCTGGATGGCGCTCTTCGTCATGGCCGTGCTCGTCATCGGCTATTTCGTCATGGTCGTGCGCCTTTCCGACCGGGAATACCGCGAGGTCATCGAAGAGCGCTTCGGGCAGCCGAAACGCGGCCATGGAGGCTGACTTTGGATATCTGGAACATTCTGGAATATGCGGCCTGGGCTCTATCCGCGCTGTTCGCCGTGCTGATGCTCACCGATCTCGTCCGCATCGACACAACCTATGACAACGAGCTTCTGACCTCCTCGCGCGAAGGCGAGATCGAGGCCGCTGCCGAGCGCCATACGATCTAAGGAAACGCCAAAATGGCAAATGTGGATTCATCCGCGCCTGGAGGCGAACGCCTCCAGCTGCTGCGCGTGCTCGGCCCTGCCCATGTGTGGGCGCTCGGCGTCGGCATCGTGCTCGTCGGCGAATATATGGGCTGGAACTTCTCCGTCGGCAAAGGCGGCATGATCGCCGGCCTCATCGCCTGCTGGGTCGCCGGCCTGCTCTACACCTGCGTCGCCATGATCGACTCGGAGGTGACCTCGACGGTTGCGGCCGCCGGCGGCCAGTACGCCCAGGCCAAGCACATCGTCGGCCCGCTGATGGCCTTCAATGTCGGCCTGTTCCTGGTCATGGCCTACACGATGCTCGAGGCCGCGAACGCCATCACCGTCGGCTACCTGCTGGACACGGTGGCGGGCATGCTCGGTCATTCAGGTCTGCACGAGCAACCCTTCATCGTCCTCGCCATCCTGTTCCTGGCGTGGCTGAATTTTCGCGGCGTGCTGGCCACGCTTACCTTCAACCTGGTCATCACCGCCATCGCCTTCGTGGCCATCATCACGCTGTTCGTGTCGGTGCAGTTCGGTGCGTCGTCCACGCCGCTCGACTTCTCCGCGATCACGTCCGAGCCCCTGCCTTACGGCTGGATCGGCATCGTTGCGTCTCTGCATTTCGGCCTATGGTACTATCTCGGCATCGAAGGCACCTGCCAGGCAGCCGAAGAGGTACGCTCGCCGCCTCGTTCGCTGCCCTACGGCACCATGGCCGGCATCATGACGCTGCTGATCGCTGCGACCATGACCTGGTATGTCTGCTCGGGCCTCGTGCCGTGGGAATATCTCGGACAGGCGGGCACGCCGCTGTTCGACGCCGCCCGCGTGACCGGCAACAAGGGGCTGATGGTGCTTCTGTTCGTCGGCACCGCCTTCGCCACGCTGGCCTCTGCCAACGGCTGCATCAACGACGCCTCGCGCGCCTGGTTCTCGATGGGCCGCGACCGCTACCTGCCGAGCTGGTTCGGCGCGGTGCATCCGGTCTATCGCACGCCTTACCGGGCCATCGTGTTCCTGGTGCCGATCGCGCTCATCTTCGCGCTTGGCGCGCCGCTCGACCAGGTGGTCACCTTCTCGATCCTGTCGGGTCTGCTGGGTTATACTTTCATGACCTTCAATATGGTCATGTTCCGGAACAAGTGGCCGCTCGACACGATCAAGCGCGGCTATGTGCACCCGTTCCACCCGGTGCCGACGATCGTGCTGCTGCTGTTGTGCTCAACCGCCTATTTCGCCGTGTTCCTCGGCTACGGCACGCAGCTCAGCGCCATGATGTGCTTCTACATCATCGCCTCGCTGTGGTTCCACTTCCGTCGCTACAAATTCGTGCGCCGGGGCGACCAGTTCACCATGCCCTGGCCGCGGCCGCGCGGATATTGATCCGGCAGGGGCGGCGCCAGCCGCCGCCCCTGTCACAGGAGCATCCTGATGATCGGTTTTTTCACCCTGATTGCCTTCGCCGTCGCTGCCTGCGCCTTCATCGCGCTGCGCGCCTGGTGCGATCACAAGGCAGCTCTCGCGCAGCGGCGCGGCCTGCTGGACGAAGCCGCCCTGCTGTTCGACGATCCGCGCATCACCATCGCGCCGGACCGGTTTCCGGTCCTGGCAGCATCGCTCGAAGATGGCGCCAAGGTGCGGCTGGAAATCATATCGGACAGTTTGGTCACGCGGCGGCTGCCGCAATTGTGGCTGAGGCTCGTCCTTTCCGAACGGCGCGGGCGGCCCCGTCCGACCATCGGCGCGCTCGCTCGCCCGACGGGCGCCGAATATTATTCGCTGGTGCACGACATGCCCCACTGGCTGGAACCGCCGGACGTGGGCGTGCCGCTGCTGGTGCGTGGCGACGGTTCGGCGGGAGCGTCGCAGGTCGCCAGGCTGTCGGGGCTGTTCCGCACGTTTTTCTCCGATCCGACGCTTAAGGAGGCGGTCATCACCCCGCGCGCGACGAGCGTGATCCGGCAGGTCGCGCAAGGCGACCGCGGCGCGCATGTGCTGCTGCGCCAGGCGCATTTCAAACTTTCGGCCGTGCCGGCGGAACTGGTGCACCAGGCGCTCTCCGAGGCCCGGGCGCTCAGCGCGGCCCTGGCGCAAGACCCCCTGCAGGCGGAGCCCAGCTATGAAGCCGCATGAGGCTACGGCGAGGCCGATCGATCCCTATATCGTGCTGGCGCTGGCGATCCTGCTTCCCGGCGCGGGGCACGTCGCGGTGCGGCAGCCGTTGAGGGGGCTGACCTTTGCTTTCTTCGTCGTCCTGTTTTCGGTGCTGACCTATATGACGACCACGCCGGATCAATCCTTCGTCGGCCGCCACGCCGGAGGTCTTTTCGTGTGGGCGCTGTCGATCCCCGATGCCTATCGCCGGGCGCGCGTCCGCTCGGCGATGGCGCAAAGAGCTGAAGGCTGAAGCCTTACGCCAACTCTATCGCCAGAACCGACACGCAGTCGCCGGCCTTGACCAGGCCGGGGAAATGCCGTGCCGCGAGAAGGCCAGACATCTTGGCCCGGATCTCCTGCGGCGCCTGCCCGGTGCGGCCGGTCGGATAGATGCGGGCGATGACCGCCCCCTTTTCCACAGACTCGCCGAGATCGATCATGGTCTCGATCATGCCGTCCTCCTCGGCAAAGGAAAAACAGTCGCCGGAAGGCATGTCGAGCCAGCGAGTTCGTTCCTGCTCGACAGCACCGTTCACGATGCCCTCGTGGCACAGCACGTTCATGATGCCGCGCCTGGCGATGCGCACCGTCTCGGCGCGCGAGGTGCCGCCGCCGCCCAGTTCGGTGGTGACGAAGACCTTTCCCATCTCCTCGGCGGCGGTGTCGTACATGCCCACCGAATCGATCTCCAGCATCCTGACGGAATAGGGCGCCGAGAACGCTTCCACCGCCGCGAAGGCTTTTTTCTCCTGATCCTTGTCGGGTAGGATGTGGGCCGCGCAGAAGGGCACGAAATCCAGCGTCCGGCCGCCGGAATGGAAGTCGAAGACGATGTCGGCGCGCGGCAGTAATTCGCGCTGGAAATAGTCGGCGATCTTCTCCGTCACCGTGCCGTCCGGCCTGCCGGGAAAGGCGCGGTTCATGTTTCCCTTGTCGATGGGCGAAGTGCGCGTGCCGGCGCGGAACGCCGGATAGTTCATCGCCGGCACGATGATGACCGTGCCGGAAACATCTTTGGGATCGAGCGTGCGCGCGAGTTCGTACAGCGCCAGCGGCCCTTCATATTCGTCGCCGTGATTGGCGCCGGTCAGCAGCGCCGTCGGGCCCTTACCGTTACGGACGACGCAGATCGGGATCATCACCGAGCCCCAGGCAGAATCATCGCGGCTGTAAGGCAGACGCAGAAAGCCGTGCTGCACGCCGTCGCGGTCGAAATCGACGGTGGGAGAAACGGGAGAGGGTCTCATATTGCTTGGCTTCCTACATAGGTGTCTCTTCCCACCCTCCGGCTTGCCGGCCAGAGGGCTGGGAGGGGATGCGGCAGTTCAGTCCTTCACCACCAGCTTGCGCGGCACATTGGCGAGGCACTCCACGCCCTTGTCGGTGATGAGGATGGACTCGGTGATCTCCAGCCCCATCGTTTCCAGCCACAGGCCGGTCATGAAATGGAAGGTCATGCCGGGCTTGAGTTCCGTGCGGTCGCCGGGGCGCAGGCTCATGGTGCGCTCGCCCCAATCCGGCGGATAGGACAGTCCGATCGGATAGCCGGTGCGGTTGTCCTTGACGATGCCGTATTTCTTCAGCACCGCGAAGAAGGCGTTGGCGATGTCTTCGCAGGTGTTGCCGGGCTTCGCCGCCGCCAGCCCGGCCTCCATGCCCTCCAGCGTCGCCTTCTCGGCATCGAGGAAAGCCTGCGTGGGTTTTCCGAGGAATACCGTCCGCGAAAGCGGGCAATGGTAGCGGTTGTAGCAGCCGGCGATCTCGAAGAACGTGCCTTCGCCCGCCTTCATCGGCTTGTCGTCCCAGGTGAGATGCGGCGCGGAGGCGTCCTCGCCCGAAGGCAGCAGCGGCACGATGGCGGGATAGTCGCCGCCGAAACCGTCGACGCCGCGCGTGCCGGCATCGTAGATCTCCGCCACGAGATCGCATTTTCTCATGCCTACCTCGATCCTGTCGACGATGCGGGCATGCATCGCCTCCACGATGCGCGCGGCCTTCCGCATATAGTCGATCTCGGTCGGGCTCTTCACAGCGCGCTGCCAGTTGACCAGCGCGGTCGCGTCGACGAAGCGGGCATTGGGCAGGTGCTGCTGCAGCGAAGCGAACGCCTTGGCCGAGAACCAGTAATTATCCATCTCGACGCCGATTTTTTTGCTGCCCCAGCCGCGCTCGCTCAGCACCTGGGCCAAGAAATCCATCGGGTGGCGCTCGGTGGACTGAACGTAGTGGTCGGCATAGCCGATGATGTTGTCATGGGCGAGATAGGCGGTGCGCTTGGCGCCGTTCGCGTCCTGGCCGCGCCCGTACCAGATAGGTTCGCCCTCCGGCGGCACGATGACGGCCTGATGCACATAGAAGGACCAGCCGTCATACCCGGTCAGCCAGGCCATGTTGGACGGGTCGGAGCAGATCAGCAGATCGATGCCCCTGGTATCCATCGCCTTACGGGTCTTGGCGAGGCGGTCCGCATACTCCTCGCGGCTGAATTTGAGATTGGGCTGCATTCTTCCGGGTTCCTCGTTGTGGCCTCGCGGCCGGCATCAGCTTTCGAAAATGGTTCCAACTTCGGCCGCTCTGGCACGGTCACGCGCCAGCGTGGCGATGGCCGTGTCCTGCACGCCGGTGCCGGTCAGGTCGGCCAGCGTGATGTCGCTCGCCGTTCGTCGGCCTGGCCGCTGGCCGGCGATGATCTGGCCAAGCTCGGCAGTTTCCGCGTCTGCAGTCATCAGCCCCGCCTCGATGGCATGGTGCAGTTCGCCCAGCCGCCGCGTCTGTTTCGCGCTGTCGGCGACATAGAGATCGGCCATGCGGACGATCGCGGGCGCGATCTCGTTCTTGTGCTCGGCGTCGGAGCCCATGGCGGTGATATGTTGGCCCGGCGAGACAAAACCCGCATGGATCAGCGGCTCCGTCGAAGGCGTCGTGGTCACGATCACGTCGGCGTCGGCAGCCGCCTTTGCCGCATCGGGCTCGGCGCGCACATCGATGCCGAGACGCTCGCGCAAGTCGGTGGCCGTGGCCTCGGCTTTCCCCGGATCGCGTGCCCAGATGCGCGCCTGCCGGATCGGCCGTACCAGCTTCAGCGCTTCCAGTTGCAGCCTGGCCTGCATGCCCGCACCGAAGATGGCGGCGACGGTCGCATCCTCGCGCGCCAGGTATTTGGCTGCCACCGCTCCTGCGGCGGCGGTGCGGACATCGGTCAGATAACCATTGTCGAGCAGAAGAGCTTCGGTGAGGCCGGTGGCGGCGGAAAGCAACACCATCAGCCCGTTGGTGCTCGGCAGGCCAAGCTTCGGGTTGTCGAAAAAGCCGGGGCTGATCTTGATCGCGAAGCCGTCGATGCCCGGCACATAGGCGGTCTTGACGTCCACCTCGCCGCGATGCTCGGGAATGTCCAGCCTGAGGATCGGCGGCATCGCCACCTTCTGCGTGGCGAGCGCGCGAAAGGCATTTTCCACGCAGGCGACCGCGTCGAGGTCGAGTTTTACGATCCGGCGCAGATCAGCTTCGGTCAGGATGGTCATGCGGGTCATGGTTGCATCTCCCCATGTTCCGAATGGCGCTCGCCCCCCTCCTGCCTGTCCCACTTGCCGCAGACGATGTCGCGGTGCCGGTCCATGTCGATGTTGCGGCCGGAGAGCACCAGCACCGCCGGTCCGTCCACCTTGGCCTTGCCGGAAAGAAGCGCCGCGATGCCCACGGCGCCCGCGCCCTCGACGATCTCGCGCTCCTGTCGATAGGCATGCGCGATGCCGGCGGCTATCTCGTCTTCGGAAAGCAGCACAACCTCGTCCAGAAGACCGCGGCACATGGCGAAGGTCCACCGGTTGTCGAGGCCAATGCCACCGCCCAGCGAATCCGCCAGCGTCGGCACCTCCTGCACCTGCACCGGCATGCCGGCGTCGAGGCTGGCCTTCATCGCCGCACCGCGTTCCATCGAAACGCCGATGATTTTGGTGCCGGGCTTCACGCCTTGGACCGCCGCCGCGATGCCTGCCGCCAGCCCGCCGCCGGAAAGCGGCACCAGCACCGCCGCCATATCCGGAACGGCTTCCACCATTTCCAGCCCGAGCGTGCCTTGTCCCGCGATGACGGCCGGGTGGTCGAAAGGCGGCACCATGACCAGTCCTTCTTTCGCGACCAATCTGTCCACCTCGACTTGCGCATCGTCCTGGCTCCCGCCGACAATGCGGATTTCCGCACCGAGGCGGCGGATTTCCTCCACCTTGTTGGCCGGTACCAGCTTCGACATGCAGATGACGGCGCGCAGGCCCTCCAGCCTCGCTGCATAAGCAAGCGCGCGGCCGTGATTGCCGGTGGAGGCCGCGACCACGCCGCGCGCCTTTTCTTCTCGACCTAGCGAGGCGACGGCGTTGGACGCGCCCCGCAGCTTGAAGCTGCCGGTGGTCTGGCGATGCTCCAGCTTGAGATGCACCGGCACGCCGACATGTTCCGACAAGGCTATGGACGGCACGACCGGTGTCGGCACGATCTTGCCGGCGATACGCTCACGCGCGGCGCGGATATCGGAGAGGGTGACGACGCCAGCCATGTCGATCAATCGCGGGACAGGGGCATGGTCATCAGCCGGCCCCATTGCGGATGATGGGTGTCGTCGCCGCAGAGCCGCAGGCAGTTCCACGCCGTCGCCTGGTTCGAGGTGACGACCGGACGGCCGATGGCGTCCTCCATGCCCGGGGCGGCAAGTGCGGATCGCAGTGCGGTGCAGGACACGAACAGCGCCTCGGCTTCCGGATGCGTCGTCTCGCGTGCCAGTTCAACCAACGCGGCGGGCGGGATGCGGGCCATCTCGCGGTCGTCCTCGAAGCCGAGGCAGGTGAATGAGGCGATCTCGAAACCGTGCCTGACGAAGTAATCCGCCATCGGCCGGCTGGTCTCGACAGTGTAGGGCGTGAGCACGCTGATGCGCCGGGTGCCGAATGCACGCAGCCCCCGCATGGCGGCTTGCGGCGGCGTCACGACAGGTACGCCGGGTTTCGCGGCATGGATCGCCGCTTCGATCTCGTCGTCTCCGATCACCACCGAAGCCGACGTGCAGGAATAGGAGATGGCGTCGAGCTTCTCGTCGGGCAGGATCAGCGCCGCGGCTTCTGTCAGCGCCGGCTGCATTTTGCGCAAATTCTGTGGCGTTGTCGGGTTGGCATAGGCGATGCGCGCGACATAGACCCCGATGCGCTCGCTCGCCACCATGCGGCGGTAGTCCGGCTCCGTGGTGTGGTCGGTGGCGAGAATGATAAGGCCGACGCGCTTCTCCAGCGGACGGGCGTCGAGCAGGGGACGGTCGGGGTGCAGACGGATCTCGGGTGCGTTCACGATTATCCCTCCACCTTGCCGTAACGGCGTTCCAGCCAGCGCAGAACCACCACCGAGCACAGGCTGATGACGAGGAAGAAGGCGCCCACCAGCGTCATCGGCTCGACATAGCGGTAGTAGGTGTTGGCCACGCTCTTGGCCTGGTTCATCAGCTCCAGCACGGTGATGGCCGACAGCAGCGGCGTTTCCTTGAACATCGCGATGAAGTAGTTCGCCAGCGCCGGGATCATCGGCGGGATTGCCTGTGGCAGGATGATGTGCGTCCAGGTCTGGCGCGCGGTGAGATTGCAGGCCTTGGCGGCCTCCCACTGCCCGCGCGGCACATTGTCGATGCCGGCGCGGTAGACCTCGGCGGTATAGGTGCCATAGTGCAGGCCAAGACCGATCACGCCCGCCACCAGCGGCGGCAGCAGGATGCCGATGTCGGGCAGCACGTAGAAGATGAAGTAGAGCTGCACCAGGAGCGGCGTGCCGCGGATGAATTCGGCGAGGAAGCCGAACGTGCGGGAAACGGCGCGGTTCGGCGAGCGCCGCAACAGCGCGATGGCGAGTCCCACCACGGCCGCCAGCGCAGAACCAAGGATGGTCGCCAGAATGGTGATCTTCACGCCATCGATGAGCGTCGGCATGATCTGGCGGACGAAATCCCAATCCCAATCCATTACGGAGCCCAATCCATTACACGCGCACTCCGTCCAGGCCGCGCGCCAGGCGCCGCTCCAGGCTGCGCACGCCCACGGAAATCAGCATCGCCAGCACGAAATAGATGACCAGGATGGTGGTGAAAGGCATCAGCGTGCTGCCCGTCTGGGCGCGCACCACCTGCGCCTGGAAGGTGAGGTCGGCCAAGGAGATCAGCGAAACGACCGACGTGGCCTTCAGGAGTTCGATGGCGTTGTTGCCGAAAGTCGGCAGCATGACCAGGAAGGCCTGCGGCAGGATGACGTGGCGCATGCCTTGCCAGCGGCCGAGATTGAGCGCGACGCAGGCTTCATACTGCTCCTTGCCGACAGACTGCACCGCGCCGCGTACGACCTCCGCCGCATAGGCGCCGACATTGAGGCCCAGCGCCAGCACGCCGGCCTGAAGCGGCGTCAGTTCCAGCCCGATGAAAGGCAGCACGAAATAGGCCCAGAACAGTTGCACGAAGATCGAGGTGCCGCGGAAGAACTCGATATAGATGGTGGCCAGCGCCCGGATGGCGAAGAAGCGCGACAGCCGCCCGAGCCCGGCCAGCAAGGCCATGACGAGCGCCAGCACGGACCCCATCAGCGTCAGCTCGATGGTGACGACTGCACCTTGAAGGATCAGGTCGAGATATCCGGACCAGGCGGTCATGGCAGCGGGACCGCGTGTCGAAGGCTGAGGGCGGACCGGTTCGATCCGCCGACTTGTCGCCCTTTCGCCAGCACCGGCGATTGGCGAAAGCGGGTCCGCAACACATCTCCCCCTTGGAAGAGGAGATGGCCGGCAGGCCGGAGGAGAGTGCTGGAAGGCACGAGCATCTACAAACTACAGGTCATCTCGAACATTACCGACGCTGACCGCCAGCCCTCCCCGCGAGGGGGAGGGCTGGAGGAGCATCACTTCGCCGCGCAGAGCTTGTCGCGCGTGGTGGACATCGCCGCCTTGGCCGAGAAACCGTAGGGCTCGATGATCTTGGCGAATTCGCCCGACTTCTTCATCTTGGCCAGTTCGACGTCGAAAGCGTCGCGCAGGGCCGTGTCCTTCTTGTTGAAGGCGGCGCCGTCGCAATAGACCGGCGCGCCCTGCACCGGCGCGATGACCTCCAGGTTCGGGTCGTTGGCCTTCTTCATCAGGTCGTTGATGGACAGCACCGGCAGCGAATAGGCGTCGATGCGACCGTCCTGCACCATCTTCAGCCCGCTCTGCCCGTCCGGAACGACGATGACGCGCTCGCGCGGTACGCCGGCGTTGAGTGCAAGCTTCTCTTCCGTGCCGCCGCCCGGCGCGCCGATGGTGGCGCTGGTGTCCTTGGCGACATCCTCATAGCTCTTGAAGTGCTTGGGGTTGCCCTTCTTCACCAGCATGGCCTCGGCGTCGCACAGCACCGGCTCGGAATAGGCAACGGCCGCGCAGCGCTCAGGCTTCATGAACAGGCCGGCGGTGATGACGTCGAAGCGGCCTGCCTGCAGGCCGGGGATCATGGCGCCATATTCGGAGATCGAGGCCACCACGTCCGGCACGCCGAGGCGCTTGAATATCTCGCGCGCCACGTCGGGGGCGGCGCCGGAGACCTTTCCGTCGGCGGCGACGGCCGTATAGGGCGGCTCGTTGGCGATGGCCAGTCGCGCGAAGCCCTGCTTCTTCAGTTGGTCCAGCTTGGCGTCATCGGCGGAAGCGCCCGTTGCGGCGGCAAGCACGCTGCCCAGCGCCAGACCGGCGATGCCGGCCAGAAATGCGATCTTTTTCATATTCCCACTCCTTGGTTTTTCCAATCGTTTTTGCTTTCGTCCGGAGCGGCCGAGCCGCTCCGCGCACGCGGTCAGACGCGATGCCCGGCCGCGATGATCTTCTTCAGGAAGGTCTGCGTGCGCTCCTGCTTCGGATGGCGGAAAATCTCGTCCGGCTTGCCTTCTTCCACGATCCGGCCGCGATCGAAGAACAGCACCCGGTCGGCGAAATCGTGGGCAAAACCCATCTCGTGGGTGACGAGCAGCATCGTCATGTCCGTCTCGGCGGCGAGCTTGCGCATGACGTTCAACACCTCCTCGACCAGTTCCGGGTCGAGCGCCGACGTGACCTCGTCGAACAGCATGATTTTTGGCGAAAGCGCCAGCGCCCGGGCGATGGCCACGCGCTGCTTCTGGCCGCCGGAAAGCTGCGCGGGCATCGCCTTGGCCTTGTCGGCCATGCCGACCATGTCAAGCAGCTCCATCGCCCGCTTCTCGGCGGCGGCGCGCGGCGTGCCCTTGGTCAGCATCGGCGCCAGCGTGACGTTGTCGAGCACGCATTTGTGCGGGAACAGGTTGAAGAGCTGGAAGACCATCCCGATCTTCTGGCGCATCTTGGCCAGGTGCCGCTCATCGGCCGGCGCCAGACCGCCGTTGCGGGGCATATGGTAAAGTTGCTCGCCCTCGACTTCGATATGGCCGCCGTCGATGCGCTCAAGCGTCATGAGGATGCGCAGGATTGTCGTCTTGCCCGAGCCAGAGGGCCCGATCAGCGCCAGCTTCTCGCCGGGCATGACCTGCAACGACAGACCGTCCAGCACCTTGAAGGCGCCGAAGCTCTTGGTAATCGCGTCGATCTTGATGATGGGCGCCGCCATCCGTCTCCCCGCTGGAGAACTCCTGTTCCCCTAACGATGCGGAAGCGACAAAATCATGTCAATTGACAAAATAAAATCATGACAATTTTTCCGGATCTGCCGGTTCGAAGGCGAAGCCGGTCTCTAGATCGCCAGCAGCAGGTGTTCCGGATCGCCGAGCAGCAGCCGGGTGACGACGCCGAGGCCGGTACGCAGCTCGCTTTCCGTCGTGGAGCCCAGCGAGATCCGCACGGCTGGGCGCCAGGGCGCTTCGGAAATGCGGAAGGAGGAGCCAGGCGCGATCGCCACCCCCTGCAGCCGAGCCTGCGCGACGAAGCCTTCTTCGGCGCGGTCGTCCGGCAGCGGCAGCCACAGATGCAGTCCGTCGCGGTGGGCGCGGAACTGGACCTCGGACAGCGCCTCCGCGGCGATGTCGAGGCGGCGGCGTACTGCTTCCCGCTGCCAGCGCACCAGCTCCATCGCGGTGCCGTCCGCTACCCATTTGGTGGCGATCTCGGCCACTATGGGCGTGGCCATCCAGTTCGACACCAGATGCCGGTTGGCGACGGCGGCGACATAGCGGTCGGGCGCGACCAGATAGCCGATGCGCAGGCCGGGCACGGTGATCTTGGAGAAGGAGGTGACGTAGAGCGTGCGTTCCGGCGCGAAATGGGCCAGCGGCGGCGCGCGCTCCTCGACCAATGGGCCAAGCACGTCGTTCTCGATGATGGCGATGTCGTGCTTGCGCGCCACTTCGGCGATCTGGGAACGCCGCACCGACCCCATCAGCGTGGCGGTGGGGTTGATGACAGAGGGCTGCACGAACACCGCGCGGATGTCCGACAGCCGGCAGGCTTCGTCCAGCGCTTCGGGCAAGATGCCGTCGTCGTCGATGGGCAGACCCTCTAGGTTGAAGCCCAGATAACGTGCCAGCGGCACCAGCGTGTGATGGCCGATGGCTTCGGTGGCGACGGTGGAGCCGGGCGGGGCCACGCTCATCAGCGCCACCGTCATGCCGCCGGTGGCGCCGTTGGTCAGCGTGATGTTCTGCGGCGATGCCTCCAGCCCGCAGGCTTTCAGCCAGTCCGCCGCTACTGCGCGATGGCGGGGAAAAACCATGTTCGGCCGGAACGACAGCGCAGAGCTTGCCGGCAGCGCCTCGGCCAGCCAGCCGAGCGCCTGCTTCAACCGCTCCAGATGCATCGGCTCGCAGACCGGCTTCAGGATCGACAGGTCGATCACCTCGCCCGGCCGCTCAGGCAGATAGGGCGGATCGGGCTCGCGGCGCTGCGTCTGCACGAAGCTGCCGCGGCCGATCTCGCCCGCCACCAGCCCGCGCCGGATCAGTTCCTCATAGGCGCGGCTGACCGTCTGCACGGACAGTTTCAACTCGTCGGCCAGCGCCCTGTGCGTCGGCAGGCGTTCGCCGTTTGCCAGCCGGCCGTCATGGATGGCGCGGGCGAACTGGTCGGCCAGCGAAAGATAAGCAGGACGGCGGATAAGCGCCGGATCGGGACGCCACAATGTCATGACTTCATTAGAGATCGAAATCAGTGCAATTGACAATCGAAATCATGCGCCTTCATGGTGTCTGCGCAACGAAAAGCGGTAACAATGGCCGGACTGAAACTCGATCCCATCGACCTGAAGATCCTCGACGCCATCCAGCGTGACGGGCGCATCACCAAGCTGGCCCTGGCCGAGCAGGTCGGCCTGTCGCCGACGCCGTGCTGGATGAGGCTGGCGAAGCTGGAAAAGGTGGGCATCGTTTCCGGCTACCATGCCAAGGTGGCCGTGCGCGCCATAGCACCCATCGCCACCGTGCTGATGGAGGTGACGCTTGGCAACCACAGGCAGGCCGATTTCGACCGCTTCGAGCGCGCCATCCGCGACATTCCCGAGATCGTCGCCTGCTGGTCGGTGGGCGGCGGCGTGGACTACCTGCTCAAGGTGATGACGCGCGACATCGACGCCTATCAGAGGCTGGTAGATGCATTGCTGGAGCGCGAGCTCGGCATCGACCGCTATTTCACCTACATCGTCATCAAGACGGTGAAGGACGAGACCGTGCTGCCGGTGGCGGAACTCGTGGCGGATGATTGATCGCGCAGATTCTCTCCGCTAACCCTCCCGAATAGAGAAATTCTCTGCGTCCAGGGCCGCGAACGGTCTTTCTCTCGCAGGCAGGAGGCTAGACTCGGGGCCTTCCTCACAGAGGCGCAACCCATGTCTGCCCATGCCCATTTTGCCAGGCCCGAACGCCATGAGGCGCTCGACCGGCTGACCGACCGCCGGCTCTACCGCGAACTGGCCTATGTAGACGGCCACTGGACGGCCAGCGGCACGGCCGCAGGTTTCGAGGTCAACGATCCGGCGACCGGCGCGAACCTTGCCTGGGTTGCGGCGCTCGATGCCGCCCAGACCGGCAGCGCCGTCGATGCGGCTGCGCGCGCTTTCCCGGGCTGGAAAACCCTTCTGCCACAGCAGCGTTCGGCCAACTTGCGCAGATGGTTCGAACTGATCGTTGCCGCAAAGGACGATCTCGCGCTCCTCATGACGCTGGAGCAGGGCAAGCCGCTCAAGGAATCGCTGGGCGAGATCGATTATGCCGCCTCCTTCGTCGAGTGGTATGCCGAGGACGCAAAACGCCTCAATGTCGAGGGCGTGACCAGCCATCTGCCCGGCGCGGAAATGGCCGTGCGGCGCGAGCCGTTAGGCGTCGTCGGCGTGGTGACGCCGTGGAATTTTCCGTCCGCCATGCTGACGCGGAAGGCAGCGGCCGCGCTTGCAGCCGGCTGTACCGTCGTTGCACATCCATCCTCCCAGACGCCGCTGTCGGCATTGGCTTTGGCGGAACTCGGCGAACGTGCTGGCCTGCCTGCCGGCGTCTTCAACGTCGTCACCGGCGATGCCGCGACCATCGTCGGGCGGCTGTGCGAGGATGCCCGCGTGCGGGCCATGAGCTTTACGGGTTCGACCGAGATCGGCCGGCTGATCGCGGCGCAATGCGCCCCGACGATGAAGCGTCTTGTCATGGAACTGGGCGGCCATGCGCCGCTGATCGTCTTTGCCGATGCCGATCTCGACAAGGCCGTGCGTATCGCCATGGACGCGAAATTTGCGACATCCGGACAGGATTGCCTTGCCGCCAACCGCATCTATGTCGAGCGGCCAGTTTATGAGCGCTTCTGCGCCGCCTTCGCAGAACGGGTTTCGGCGCTGAAGGTCGGCAACGGCCTGGCGGACGGCACCGAGATCGGCCCGCTGATGCATGAGCGCGCGGTGGGCAAGGTCGAGGAGCAGGTTGCCGACGCTCTCCGGCGCGGCGCGCGGCGGCTTGCCGGCGGCGGCCGCCATGAAGCCGGTACGTTGTTCTACGAACCAACGCTGCTCGCCGACGTGCCGGACGACGCCCTCATCATGCGCGAGGAGACCTTCGGCCCGGTCGCGGCGGTGACGCCCTTCGACACGGAGGAGGAAGCCGTCTCCCGCGCCAACGCCACCGAATATGGGCTGGTCGCCTATGTCGTCACCGAAAACGGCGCGCGTCAGCGGCGCATGGCCAATGCGCTCGACTATGGCATGGTGGCGATCAACCGGGTGAAGATCACCGGCGCACCGATCCCGTTCGGCGGGGTCAAGCAGTCCGGCCTCGGTCGCGAGGGCTCCCGCCACGGCCTCGAAGCCTTCACCGACCTCAAATATGTCTGCCTCGACCTGGCGTGAGCCGGCCGGCGGAGCGAAGAAGGAGAAAACGATGCTCGATCAGTCCAACGAACTCAACGCCTGGGATCGCGACCACTTTTTCCATCCCTCGACCCATATGGGCATGCATGCGCGCGGCGAGATGCCGAACCGCATCATGGCCGGCGGCGAAGGCGTGACCGTCTGGGACACGACCGGCAGGAAGAGCATCGACGCCTTCGCCGGGCTCTATTGCGTCAATGTCGGCTATGGGCGCCAGAAAATTGCCGACGCGATCGCCGAGCAGGCCAGGAACCTGGCCTATTACCACGCCTATGTCGGTCACGGCACCGAAGCCTCGATCAAGCTCGCCAAGATGATCATCGACCGCGCGCCGAAGGGCATGTCGAGGGTGTATTTCGGCCTCTCCGGCTCGGACGCCAACGAGACCAACATCAAGCTGATCTGGTACTACAACAACGTTCGCGGCAAGCCCGAGAAGAAGAAGATCATCTCGCGCTGGCGCGGCTATCACGGCTCCGGCGTCATGACCGGCTCGCTGACAGGTCTGGCCGGCTTCCACAATGCCTTCGACCTGCCGCGCGCGCCGATCCTGCATACGGAAGCGCCCTACTATTATCGCCGCGCCGACCGTTCGATGTCGCAGGAGCAGTTCTCGCAACATTGCGCCGACGAGCTGGAGAAGCTGATCCTGGCGCAGGGACCGGAAACCATCGCGGCCTTCATCGGCGAACCGGTGCTGGGCACCGGCGGCATCGTGCCGCCGCCCGCCGGCTACTGGCAGAAGATCCAGGCTGTGCTGGCGAAGTACGATATCCTTCTCGTTGCAGACGAGGTGGTGACGGGCTTCGGCCGGCTCGGCACCATGTTCGGCTCCGACCATTACGGCATCAAGCCCGACCTCATCACCATCGCCAAGGGACTGACCTCGGCTTACGCGCCGCTGTCCGGCGTCATCGTCGGCGACAGGGTCTGGAAGGTGCTGGTCGAGGGCTCCGACAAGCTCGGCCCCATCGGGCATGGCTGGACCTATTCGGCGCACCCGATCTGCGTGGCGGCCGGCGTCGCCAACCTGGAGCTGATCGACGAGATGGGACTGGTGAAGAATGCCGGCGAGACCGGCGCCTATCTCAACCGGCAACTTTCCGAGGCGCTGGGCAGCCACAGGCATGTCGGTGAGGTGCGCGGGGAGGGCATGCTGGCGGCAGTCGAATTCGTGAAGGACCGCGACGATCGTGTCTTCTTCGACGCATCGGACAAGATCGGCCCGCAGGTGGCGGCCGCGTTGGCCGAGCGCGGCGTCATCGGCCGCGCCATGCCGCAAGGCGACATTCTCGGTTTCGCGCCGCCGCTCTGCCTGACGAAAGAAGAGGCCGACACAATCGTCGAGAAGACGGCGGACGCGGTGAAGAGCGTTCTGGGCTGAAGCTTGTCTTCAAATACTCACCTCAACCGTCTCGACGCTGCGCGCCGATCCTTCTCCCTTTTGTGGGAGAAGGTGGCCGAGCGGGACGAGGTCGGATGATGGGTAATTCCATTGCAAAAGAACGAGCATCGCTGAAATGACGACACCTTCTCTCCCCGACACCATGGCCGCCGTGCTTCTGACCGGCCACGGGGGCCTCGACAAACTCGTCTACCGCACCGACGTGCCTGTTCCGAGGCCCGCGCCCGGCGAGGTGCTGGTCAAGGTAACCGCCTGCGGCATGAACAACACCGACGTGTGGGTGCGGCAGGGTGCCTACGGCACCGAGGAAGACGCAGCGGCCGTCTCCACCTGGCGGCGGCAGGGCAACACGCTGACCTTCCCGCGCATACAGGGCACCGACACGGTGGGAACCATCGTCGCCGTCGGGGAAGGCGTTTCGCCGCGGCGCATCGGCGAGCGGGTGATGGTGGATTTCTCCATCTACAACCGCGACGACGATTCGCTGGCCGACATCGACTATATGGGGCATGGCCGCGACGGCGGTTACGCCGAATACCAGGCGCTGCCTGCCGAGAATGCGCATGTCGTCAACACCAGGCTGACCGACGTGGAGCTTGCCACGTTCTGCTGCGCCTATCTGACCGGCGAACAGATGCTGGAACGCGCGGCGCTGAAGGCGGGCGAGCGGGTGCTGGTGACGGGCGCGTCCGGCGGCGTCGGCTCCGGAATCGTACAGCTTGCGCGCGCCCGCGGCGCCATTCCCTATGCCGTGGTCGGCAAGGGCAAGGAACAGGCGCTGCTCGACATCGGCGCGGAAAAGGTGATTACACGCGGGGTGGACGACCTGCCCAAGGCGGTCGCGGATGCGACCGGCGGCAAGCCTATCGACGTGGTGGCCGATCTCGTCGGCGGGCCGATGTTCAACGACCTGCTGAGGATTTTGAGGCCCGAAGGCCGCTACACCACCGCCGGCGCCATTGCCGGACCGGTGGTGCAGCTCGACCTTCGGACCATGTATCTGAAGCAGCTCCAGCTCAACGGGTCTAGCCAGGGTACGCGCGGCGATTTCCGTCGCATCGTGCGCTATATCGAAGAAGGCAGGATCAAGCCGCTGGTCGGTGGCGTCTACCGTCTTTCCGACTTCCACAAGGCGCAGACGGATTTCATGGCCAAGGACTTCGTGGGCAAGCTGGTGGTCGTGCCTGATCGCGAAGGCTGATGCCGAGATGCGGATAAATCCAGATCGGCTATAGATCGAGCGCGGCTTTGCGCCCGTCGTGAATGGCGAAGGCTGCCTGTCGCGCCGCCGTGCAATCGCCGATCGCGACATGGCCAATTCCGCGCTCGCCAAGCTCGACCGAAAGGCTGTCCTGCGCCATGTTCGTACCGGCGAAAACGAGCGCGTCGGCCTCGACCTGCTGTTCGCTTCCATCGAGTAACGAAGCGATCCTTGCCGATTTGCCATCCCAGAAAACGATAGCGCTCTCGGTCATGAAGCGGACTCCCAACCGGGCGAGCGCACGGCGCAGGGGTGCGTCCGCAGCCATTCGCTGCAACTCCTTGCCGACCAGGGCGTCGGGCGTCACCAGCGTCACGTCATGGCCGTCTTCCGCAAGCCTCCAGGCGGTGCCGCAACCTTTCCAGTTGCCGCCGTCGTCGAGCAGCAGCACGCGTTTGCCGGGTCTCGCTTCCCGTGACATCACGGCTTCGGCCGAGAGGACCGGTCCTGCGCCCGGTATGTCGTCGAACTGTGGCAGGGCTCTCTGGAACGCGCCATCGGCAGGTAGCGAGCCGGTGGCCACGACGACGTGATCGGCGCCTTCGCGCTCAACGTCTTCCGCTTCGATGTATTGCCCGTACCGCACCTCCACCTGAAGCCGGTCGAGCTGGCGCTGATACCAGTCGATCAGGTCGAGGATCTGTGCGCGCCGCGGCTGAAGACCGGCAAGCCGGAATTGTCCGCCAAGACGCTCGGAGGCCTCTGCGAGAACCACGCGGTGCCCGCGCTCGGCCGCAACGCGCGCCGCCTCGAGGCCGGCCGGCCCGCCGCCCACGACCAGCACGCGCCCGGGCCTTGCGGCCGGCTTGAAGCGGTCGCCGCCCCATTCCCATTCCCGCCCGGCGGAGGGATTGATGACGCAACTTATCCAGTAATCGCGCGAGCGCCGGCCCCAGCACATCTGGTTGCAGGAGAGGCAGCCACGGATGTCCTGGGCGCGCCCGGCCGCGGCCTTGGCTGCGAGATGCGGATCGGCGATCTGCCCGCGCACGATGGAGATCAGGTCCGCGCGGCCTTCGCTGAGCACGCTCTCGGCGTTCTCAGGCGTGCGGATATGGCTTTCGGCCGTCACCAGCGCGTGGCGAACCGTGGATTTGAGCACCGCCGCGAGATCTGCCCCGAGCTTCTCCGGATACAGGAACGTCGGCATGATCTTGTAGAAGTCGAAATAGCTGCCGGAGCCGCAGGTCACGTAGTCCATCAATGCCGAGCGGTCGTGCAATTCGATGATTTCGGCCAATGCCTCGCGCTTAAGCGCAACTTCGACGTCGGGATCGTCATTGACCGCGAGGCCGACGATGAAGTCGTCGCCGCACTTGCGGCGAATGCGCGTCATCACCTCGCGGCTCATGCGGGTGCGGTTTTCCAGGCTTCCGCCCCAGCGGTCGTCTCGCCTGTTCGACCATGGCGTCCAGAACTGATCGAGCATGGAATGGTAGGCGGCCCAGACCTCGACGCCGTCGAAGCCCGCCTCGCGGCAGCGCCATGCCGCCTGGACGAAGCCGTCGATCGTTTCCTCGATCTCGGCCTCGGTCATCCGGTGCGAGCCGTCGGAATCGTGATAGCTCGGAAGTCCGGACGGCGACCAGCCGGCGTGAAAGGAATTGTCGGCGTCCGCGTGCTGGCCGACATGGTAGAGCTGCTGGATAGCCACGGCGCCGTTGGAGCGGATCGCCTCCGTGACCTTGCGAAAATGCGGGATGACGCTGTCGTCGGAGGGGCGGAAGTTGCCGCGCGTCAGCACGGCGGCCGCGTGGACTGGCATCGGCTCGACCACGATCATCCCGGCGCCGCCGATGGCGCGCTCGGCGTAATAGCCGACATGCCTCTCGGTCGGCAGCCCTTCCTCGGCCATGTTCGCCGTATGCGCGCCGAAGACGATCCGATTGCGAAGCGTCTTGCCGCGAAGCGTGACCGGCGTGAAAAGCCGCTTGAAGACCCGCTCCGACATTGCCACTCCCTCAAAGGCGCCGCGCCGGTGAGGCGGCGGCGCATTCCGGTGGAAACGGTCGACGATCCGACCGGCCGCGAAGGCCCTTTATCGAACGGTTATCCGCGACTAAAAGTCAAGTGAACGCAACGCGTCTTTTGCATGCGCCAGCGGCCTGACGCTGGCTGGAAATCACAGCACGATCGAAACGGCCATGGTTCACCGTTACTACAATCTGCCTTCGCTCAGCGCGCTCGCTGCCTTCGAGGCCGCCGCGCGCCATCTGAGCCTCACGAAGGCGTCGGAGGAGCTGAACGTCACGCCAGGCGCAATCTCGAAGCAGGTGCGGATGCTGGAGGACGACCTCGGCAAGCCGCTGTTCTTTCGCCGGCATCGCGCCCTCGAACTCACCCGGGAAGGCGAGATGATGGCGGCCGCCCTGCGCGAAGGGTTCGAGCGGATATCGTCAACGTTTCGCCAGGTGAAGACGTTCGGCGGCCAGTCCAGCGTCACCATCGGAAGCACGATGGCGATGGCGCATCTTTGGCTGATGCCGCGGATGGGGGCGTTCTGGAACCACCACCACAACATCGTGGTCGATCATGTGATTTCCGACCATCTACATGGCCTGGACAGGCCCGACATCGACCTGCGCATCCGTTACGGCGACGGGGAGTGGCCCGACGAAATATCGCAGAAGCTCTACGACGACCGGATCTTTCCGGTGGCTGGCCCGGGTTTTCATCGCGACCACCCGGTCAATTCGCTCGAAGATCTGGCGCAGTTGCAGCTTCTTTCGGTCGAGGGGATCGACTGGACCTGGACCACCTGGGCAAGCTTCCTGCGCGAAACGGGCGTCCCCGACAGACGGCTGAACGTGCGCCGGTTCAACAGTTACGTGATCGCCGTGGAGGCCGCGCGCAGCGATCAGGGCGTGGCACTGGGCTGGGCAAGCCTGGTCGCGCCGCTGATCGAGGCCGGGGACCTCGTGCGATTGACGGACGCAGAGATCGCCGCGCCGCAATCCTTCTTCGTGACCTGGAGCGCCCGCCGGCCTCTGAACCGTCAGGCCGAGATCCTGAAGGACTGGCTGCTGTCGCTTGACGGTTGAGTTGAACTCAATTGACCTCGGTTGTTTATTCGCTTGAACGTGCGTTTTCGCAGCGCTCTCTTTGTCGCAAGGGAGAACCGCAATGAACGCACCGGACACGATTCAGGAATCGGAACATGCAGCCCATCGCCGCGGCGGCGGCCGGCTGGGGCGCAAGGCCTTACGATCGGCGCCTGTCGCGTCGTTCCCGACGCTGGTTCGCAAGATACCGGTCTACGAGATCGTCCCCGACGAAGCGGTGGAACTGATCCACCAGGAATCGCTCGGCATACTCGAAGAGGTAGGATGCGAGTTCCGCGATGACGAAGCGATCGCCCTATGGAAGCAGGCCGGAGCGGACGTTTCCGGCACGCGGGTGCACATCGATCGCCACTTGCTGATGGACCTCGTGTCGAAGGTGCCCGAGGAGTTCACGCTGAATGCGCGAAATCCCGAGCGCTCGGTGAGGATCGGCGGCAAGAACTCCGTGTTCGTGCCGATGTACGGCGCACCCTATGTACGCGACCTTGACAACAACCGGCGTTACGGCACGCTGGCCGACCTGCAGAACTTCCACAAGCTCGCCTACATGGCGCCGGCATTGCATTCATCGAGTTCGATCATCTGTGAGCCGATGGAGATACCGGTTCCGAAACGTCACCTCCACATCATCCATTCGGCGCTGAAGCATTCCGACAAGCCCTTCATGGGCATCGTGACCTCCAGAGAGCGCGCGCAAGACACGATGGCTATGGCGGCCGTCGTGTTCGGCGAGGACTTCGTCCGCGACAATCCCGTCATGGTCTCGATCACGAACTGCAATTCACCGCTGGTATGGGATGCCACCATGCTGGACGCGATGAAGGTCTATGCGCGCAACAACCAGCCGCTGATCCTCGCGCCTTTCGCCCTGTGCGGTGCCTCGACGTCCGCGTCCGCCGTCGGCGCGGTCGCGCAGGTCAACGCGGAGGCGCTGGCGGGCGTCGCCTTCACGCAGCTCCTGCGGCCGGGCTCTCCGCAGATCTATGGGCAGTTCATGGTCACGGTGGACATGAAGACCGGCGCGCCCATGGGCGGCACGCCGGAAGCGGCGCAGATGATGTACTTGATGGGGGCGCTGGCGCGGAAATACCGGCTGCCATGGCGCACGTCCGGCTTCCATGTCGGCTCGAAGCTGAACGACGCCCAGGCCGGATACGAATCCAACATGCTGATGCATGCCGCGATCCTTTCGGGCGCCAACTATATCTGGCATGCCGCCGGTTGGCTGGAGGCGGGGCTGACCTGCAGCTATTCCAAATTCGCGATCGACTGCGAGCAACTCGTCGGCTGGTATAAATATGCAGGCGGTGTTTCGTTCGACGATTTCAAGGACGCGATGGCGGCAATCCGCGAAGTAGGTCCGGCAGGGCATTTCCTGGGCACCCAACATACGCTCGAACATTTCGAGTCGGCCTTCTTCATGCCCAGCATCATGGACTTCAACTCCTATGAGCAGTGGAACGCCGAAGGCGCCAAGGACCACGACACGCGCGGCCTCGAGAAGGCCCGCAACATGCTTTTTGACTATCAGGAGCCGAAGCTCGATGAAGGCGTGGCGGAGGGGCTTCGGGACTTGATCGCGCGTCGCGAGGAGAAGCTGCCGGATACCGTCACCTGAACGGCGCCGGCCAACGATGACGGCGACCTGAACTTGCGCGCACGGGCAATCTGTGCCGAGACTTAGTTTGCGATGGTAAGCGGAACCAGAAAAACCGAAATCGGCGACCATCGTCGGGAACACGAAAAAAGGGAGAAAGAAATGGCGTTCTATAGAAGCAACAGCAATCATGTCCCGCCGGCGATAGAAGCCATGGCGAAAGACGCCCGTGAAGGCCGGATGGACCGCCGGGAGTTTCTGGCGTTGGCCAGCACCTTCGGTGCTTCGACGGCTCTTGCATATAGCATGATCGGTCTTTCCATGCCGACGCCGGCCTTCGCCCAGGAAGCCAAGAAAGGTGGAACGCTGCGTGTCTCGATGCCGGTCAAGGCACAGAAGGACCCCAGGACATATGACTGGGTGGAGATGGCGAATATCACGCGTACCTGGCTCGAGCCGCTCGTGCGCTACACCCGCGAATTCACATTCGAACCGGTTCTGCTCGAAAGCTGGGATGTCAGCGACGATGCTACCGAATACACACTGCACGTGCGCAAGGATGTCACCTGGAACAATGGCGATGCCTTCAACGCCGACGACGTCCTCTACAATCTGAAGCGTTGGTGTGAGAAGAAAGCCGCCGGCAATTCGATGGCTGCACGCGTCGGCGCGCTGATCGACGACAAGACCGGACAGGCCAAGGAGGGGGCCATTTCCAAGGCCGATGACCATACCGTCAAGCTGAAGTTGAGCGAACCCGACATCTCGCTGATCGCCAATTTCACCGACTATCCCGCGCTGATCGTCCACCGCAATTTCGATGCCGACGGCGCCAATCCGATTTCCAAGCCCATCGGCACAGGCGCCTTCGAGATGGTGTCCTACGATGTGGGAGCGAAGGCGGTCGTGAAACGGCGCGAGAACGGGAAATGGTGGGGTGGCGAGGCGCTGCTCGACGGCGCGGAATTCATCGACTACGGCACCGATTTTTCGGCCACGGTGAATGCGTTCGATTCCGGCGAAGTCGACGCGAACCTCGAAACGCCTCCGGACTTCATCGACATCCTCGACAAGATGGACCTGATAAAGTCCGAGGTAGCGACGGCAACGACGCTGGTGGCGCGCACCCATGTCGAGAACAAGCCTTATGACGACCAGCGGGTACGCAACGCGCTGCAAATGGCGGTCGACAACAACGCCGTGCTTCAGCTCGGCTACAACGGACGGGGAACGGTCGGTGAGAACCACCATGTCAGCCCGATCCATCCCGAATATTATCCGCTGCCCAAGAAGACCCGCGACATGGAGGGGGCCAAGAAACTGATGGCCGAAGCCGGCCAGGCGGACTTCGAGCATGAACTGATCACCGTCGAGGACGACTGGCAGAAGAACACGGGCGATGCGATCGCCGCCCAGCTTCGCGAAGCCGGCATCAAAGTGAAGCGCACGGTTCTGCCCGGCTCGACCTTCTGGAACAACTGGACGAAATATCCCTACTCCATGACCATCTGGTACATGCGCCCGCTCGGTGTCCAGGTTTTGACGCTTGGCTATCGCACCGGCGGAGCCTGGAACGAGTCCGGCTATTCGAACCCGGATTTCGACGCCAAGCTCAAGCAGGCGCTCTCTATCAACGACGTGGAGAAGCGGAAGCAAGTCATGAAGGATCTCGAACAGATCCTCCAGGATTCGGGAGTGATCATCCAGCCTTACTGGCAGAAGGTGTTCAGCCATATGAACAAGAAGGTGAAAGGCTACGGAGTCCACCCGACTTTCGAGATGGATATCGAAAAAGTCTGGCTGGACGCCTGATCGAGCTTCCATCTGGCAGATCGTCAAACCGACTGGCGAAGGATCGGGGCGTTTCGGAAGCGCCCCGTTCTTGCTTGAAAATTCCGCTTCATTCGAAAAGCAGCCGGCGTTTCCGGCGATATCGGCAAGACCCGCTCGCGACCATTCGCCGGAATTCAGGCGACGGATTTGCGGAAGCATTCCGGCGAGGCGACTGACCGCCGTCCGCGCCTGCTGTTGCCGCCTCATTCACCCATCACAGGAATGAATCGGTCCATCGTGACCGATTCAAAACATGCGTTGGATCCGGCGCGGATGCACGGTGCAGAATCGCCCCATGACCGAGCGCATCCTCCACCGCATCGAACCCGCCCGCAACATGGCGCGCTTCTATCTGTTGTCCCTGCAACCGACCCTGTTCGGCGAGGTTTCCGTGGTGCGTGCCTGGGGTCGCATCGGCACCGCCGGACAGGCGAAGATCGAATCCTATGCGACCAGCGACGACGCGCGCGCCGCGCTCGGGAAACTGGAAGCGCGCAAGCGCCGCCGCGGCTACCGCGAGCCGTGAGGAAAACGCGCCCTGAGCGTGAATGGGACGTTTCCTCCCATGCCACCCGCCGTCTATCCTTGACTTGCGCGCCATGGCCTGTAGGTTGCCGCGCCATGATGAAGGAATGCGCCATCAGGCGGCTGGAACCCCGTTGTTCCAGACCGCATATCTGCGAGCCGCAGGCTTAAGCCGCGGACGTATCGCGCCACGTCGGGCAAGGCCCGGCGCTCTCTTCCGGAAGTCCGGCCGAAGGCCGAGAGAGCGGCGCAGCGGCAAAGCAACCTCATCGCGTCCCACGCGCCGACTTTATTTTCGAACGACTGGTTCCGACTGGATGTCCACGATCCCAACGCCCTATTACCTCATCGACAAGGCGAAGCTCCTGCGCAACATGGAAAAGATCGCCACGCTGCGGGAAAAATCCGGGGCGAAGGCGCTGCTGGCATTGAAATGCTTCGCCACATGGTCGGTGTTCGACCTGATGCGCGACTATATGGACGGCACCACCTCGTCCTCGCTCTACGAGGTGCGGCTCGGGCGCGAGAAGTTCGGCGGCGAGACGCATGCCTATTCGGTCGCCTATGCCGACGAGGAGATAGACGAGGTCGTCTCGCATGCCGACAAGATCATCTTCAACTCGATCGGCCAACTCGAGCGCTTCGAAGGCAGGGCCGGTAGTATCGCGCGGGGCCTCAGGCTCAATCCGGGCGTTTCCTCCTCCACCTTTGATCTTGCCGACCCCGCCCGTCCGTTCAGCCGCCTGGGCGATTGGGATGCGGCGCGGGTGGAAAGGGTGATGGACCGCATCAGCGGCTTCATGATCCATAACAATTGCGAGAACGCGGATTTTTCCCTGTTCGACCGCATGCTTTCGCAGATCGAGGAAAAGTTCGGCACGCTGCTGAAGCGGGCTGAGTGGGTGAGCCTCGGCGGCGGCATCCATTTCACCGGCGAGAACTATCCGGTGGAGGCCTTTTGCGAACGCCTCAAGGCGTTTTCCGGCCGCTTCGGCGTGCAGGTCTATCTGGAGCCGGGCGAAGCCTCGATCACGAAAAGCACGACATTGGAAGTCACCGTGCTCGACACGCTGGCCAACGGCAAGAACCTCGCCATCGTGGATTCCTCCATCGAAGCGCATATGCTGGACCTTCTGATCTATCGCGAAAGCGCCAAGGTCGCGCCGAACGAGGGGCCGCATCGCTACATGGTGTGCGGCAAGTCGTGCCTGGCCGGCGACGTGTTCGGCGAGTTCGACTTCCCGTCCGAGCTGAAGGTCGGCGACCGCATCTCCTTCCAGGACGCGGCCGGCTATACAATGGTCAAGAAGAACTGGTTCAACGGCGTGAAGATGCCGGCCATCGCGATCCGGGAAACCGACGGGTCGGTTCGGGTCGTGCGCGAATTCGGCTTTGCCGACTACGAGCGGAGCCTGTCCTGACCGAAACCGGCAGGCTCGTCCATCAACTCCAACCCAAAGGAAACATCCCCCGGAATGAAGAAGAACGTGCTCATCATCGGCGCCGGTGGCGTGGCGCAGGTCGTGGCGCATAAGTGCGCGCAGAACAACGATGTGCTCGGCGATATCCACATCGCCTCGCGCACCCTTGCGAAGTGCCAGAGGATGGCGGAATCCGTCCGGGAGAAGAACAGCCTGAAGGTCGCGGGCAAGGTCGAGGCCCATCAGCTTGACGCCATGGATGTGGCGGCCACGAAGGCGCTGATCGAAAGGACGGGTTGTGCGATCGTCATCAATGTCGGTTCGGCCTTCCTCAACATGTCGGTCATGTCGGCCTGCATCGAGACGGGAGCCGCCTATATCGACACCGCCATCCACGAGGATCCGGCCAAGGTGTGCGAGACGCCGCCATGGTACGCCAATTACGAGTGGAAACGCCGCGCCGAATGCGAGAAGGCAGGCGTCACCGCCATCCTCGGCGCCGGCTTCGATCCGGGCGTCGTGAACGCCTATGCGCGGCTGGCCGTGGACAGCTATTTCGACCGCGTCGACGAGATCGACATCATCGACATCAATGCCGGCAGCCATGGCCGCTACTTCGCCACCAATTTCGACCCGGAGATCAATTTCCGCGAGTTCACCGGCCGCGTCTGGTCATGGCAGGACAACAAGTGGACCCAGAACAAGATGTTCGAGGTCCGCAAGGACTGGGACCTGCCGGTGGTCGGCAAGAGCCAGAGCTACCTCACCGGCCATGACGAGGTGCATTCGCTGTCGCAGAACCTCGGCGTGCCGAACGTGCGATTCTGGATGGGCTTCGGCGACCACTACATCAACGTCTTCACCGTGCTGAACAGCCTCGGCCTGCTTTCCGAGCAGCCGGTGAAAACGGCCGAGGGGCAGGAGGTGGTGCCGCTCAAGGTGGTGAAGGCGGTGCTGCCCGACCCGTCCTCGCTGGCGCCGGACTACACCGGCAAGACCTGCATCGGCGATCTGGTGAAGGGCGAGAAGGACGGAAAGGCGCGCGAAGTGTTCATCTACAACGTCGCCGACCACAGGCAAGCCTATGAGGAAGTCGGCTCGCAGGGCATCTCCTACACGGCCGGCGTGCCGGCGGTGGCGGCCGCCATGCTGGTCGCTACCGGCGAATGGGACGTGAAGAAGATGGCCAATGTCGAGGATTTGCCGCCGCTGCCGTTCCTGGCGGTGCTGGATAGGATCGGGCTGCCGACGTGGGTGCGCGAGGGCGAGCGCGACGAGCGCCTGACCTTCCCGGAGCCGTCCGCCAAGGCGGCCCGCGTCGCCTGACAAGAGGCCGTGGCGCGGCCGGGGCCTGTTCCGGCCGAATGCCTTGACGATATGAGATGGAGCGGCCGGTGCCGGAATACGCGCCGGCCGCTTCGGTATTGGCGCCCGATGGTCATCGCGGGCGGCGCCTCGGCCGTAGCCGTCACAAATGCCGGTTGCGGGGCCGGTAGCGCGCAATCAACCGCTCGTTGATCTCCTTCGCGCCCGGCATGTTGGCGCTGCGATAGACCGGCGCCTCGCCGCCGGACGCCTGGAGCCGCATTGCGACTTCGGCGAACACCGCATTGATGAGCGCCGCGCCGATCGAGGTCGAGACGGGGCCGACGCGCAAGCCGGAGCCCGGCAGGTCGAGCACGGCGTCGCCGGGCGGCGCGCCATTGTCGAGCACGATGTCGGCCACATCCATGACGCGGGTGCGGCCGCCGGCGACCTGCGTCGAATACTCTACGGACGTGAGTGCGATCACGGTCGCGCCCTTCGCCTTGGCAAGCTGTGCCGCCTCGACCGTGGCGATGTTGACGCCGCTGTTCGACGGGATCACCAGCACGTCGTTCGGACCCAGCGGATAATGTTCGAACACGGTGGCGGCAACGCCCGGTATGCGCTCGAACGTGGTGCTGGACACCGCGCCCTCATGTACCATCAGCGGCGTGGACAGCACGGGCACCGCCAGCGCCAGACCGCCGGCACGATAGTGCGCCTCCTCGGCCAGCAGATGGCTGTGGCCGGTGCCGAAGATGTAGACCAGCCCGTCGGCGCGCGCCGCCCGCTCCACCGCGTCGGCGGCGGCCGCGATGGCTCCGGCATTGGCCTCCATCAGCCGGCCCATGCGGGCAGCGAGTTCGGCCAGATAGGCGACTGCGGTGGGCGTACTGCTCATGCTTGTCTTCCGGTTGTCGGTAAAATCCGTTTCCCGATATGCCTCCCGTCAAGCGGCGCTGTAAAGCGCCTGCGTGCGGAAGTAGACAGGGCGGGGAAGGAGCCAGAGCTGCCTTACTCCGACCTGAACACCTGGCCGATGGTCTTGATGACGCCGGGGTCTTTCACCCGATAGCCCGGCACCTGCGAGATGGCGGCGTGGAATTCCTGCCCCTGCATGATCTTGAGGATGCGCTTCACCGCGTCCAGTTCGAGTATGTCCTTGTGGCAGACGAAGAAATAGTCTTCCGACAGCAGCCGTACGAAATCGAGCTCGAACTGGCGCGCGGCGGCCTCCACGCCGAAGGCGACGTCGGCCATGCCTGAGGCCACGTAGGCGGCGACGGCGGCATGGGTGAACTCGCCATGCTCGTAGCCGTTGATCTGTGAGGCGTCGAGCCGGTGCTGCGCCAGCATCTGGTCGAACAGTAGCCGCGTGCCCGAATCCGGATCGCGGTTGACGAAGCGCACCTGCGGATCGAGCAGGCGCTCCACCGTGGTGATGCCGAGCGGGTTGCCGCGCGCCACGATCAATCCCACCTCGCGCGTGACGAAGCCGATGACGCGGTGGATGCCGGGCGTCAGCCAGCCCTTGCTGGCGGCGATGGCGCGCTTGCGCAGTTCGCCCTGCGGCAGGTGCATGCCGGCGAGGTCGCAGCCGTCATGCGCCAGCGACACCAGCGAATTCTGGTTGGAGACATAGCGGAAATCGACATCGAGCCCCGGCTCCTGCGCCAGCAGTTCGCGCAGCTTCGGCACGGCGAAGCCGTGGCTGGCATGCACGCGCAGCACCAGCGGGCCGTGCGGCAGCATCTGGTTGATCTCCGTCTCCAGCTCCTGCGACAGGTTCTGGAGCAGGGGCCTGAGCCGCGCCTCCAGCCGCTGGCCGGCCCACACCAGCTTGTCGCCAAAAGGGGTGAGGCTGGTGCCGCTGCCCTGTCGGCGCACCACCAGCGGCATGTCGAAGAACTCCGACCATTTCTCGATCAGGTTCCATGCGTGCCGGTAGGAGACATGCGCGCGGTCCGCGGCTGCGGTGATCTTTCCCGACGACCTGATCTCAGCCAGGAAGTCGAGCATGATCTGCATCGACTGCGCGTCCTCGCGCCGCCTGAAACGCCACACCGGCTCGATCTCGATCTCGATCATGAACTCCTCCGTTGCCGCTCGCGAGATATGAACTCAGTTTCATATTATTCCGGCAGTCACATATGTCCGCCGGTTCATATCTTCGCTGCGCCCTATAGGCAGAAGATTTCATATTCCCATGAATTTGCAAGGCATCTACGCTGTTTTCCATCTCGTATCGACCGGCGAGACGAACGAGCCGGTTACAGAGATATGAAATAGAATTCCTATTTGGAGGGCCCGTCGTGCTGAACCGCATCATCGACGACACCGAGAAGCTGCTGATCGACGGGCGCCGCGTTGCCGCAAGCTCGGGCCGCAGCTTCGAGACGCTCAATCCCGCGACCGGCGAGGTGCTGGCGAAGGTGGCGGAGGCCGATGCCAACGACGTCGATGCCGCCGTGCGCTCGTCCCGCGCCGCCTTCGAGGGACCGTGGAGCCACATGAAAGCGAGTGACCGGGGCGTGCTGCTGCTCAAGCTGGCCGACCTGATCCGCCGCGACGAAGAGGAGCTGGTTCGGCTCGAAAGCCTCGATTCCGGCAAACCGGTCTCTGCCATCCGCCGCCAGGACCTGCCGGCGGTGATCGACACGCTGACCTATTATGCGGGTATGGCCGACAAGATAAACGGCCAGGTCATCCCCGCGCGGCCGGATGCGCTCACCTATACGGTGCGCGAGCCGCTCGGCGTGGTGGGCGCCATCATCCCGTGGAACTTCCCGCTGATGATCGGAATGTGGAAGATCGCGCCGGCGCTGGCCTGCGGCTGCACCGTGGTGCTGAAGCCCGCCGAGATCACGCCGCTGACGGCGCTGAAGATCGGCGAACTGGCGCTAGAGGCCGGGTTCCCCGCCGGCGTGTTGAACGTCGTGCCGGGCTTCGGCAAGGTGGCCGGGCAGGCGCTGGTGGACCATCCCGACGTGGACAAGGTGACGTTCACCGGCTCTCCCGCGGTCGGCCGCCAGATTCTGCAGGGTGCTGCCGGCAACCTCAAGCGCGTGACGCTGGAACTGGGCGGCAAGTCGGCCAACATCATCTTCCCCGACGCCGATATCGACATGGCGGTGAAGGCGGCCGGCTCCGGCATCTTCTTCAACACCGGGCAAGTGTGTTCGGCCGGCTCGCGCATCCTCGTGCATGAAAGCATCCATGACGAGGTGGTGGAGCGGCTGGCGGCGCGTGCGCAATCGACGCGCATCGGCAATCCGCAGGAAGCTTCGACCGCCATGGGGCCATTGGTCTCCGAAGCCCAGATGAAGCGCGTGCTCGCCTATATCGAGATCGGCCGCAAAGAAGGCGCCAGGGTGGTGACCGGTGGCGGCAGGCACGGCGACAAGGGCTATTATGTCGAGCCAACCGTGTTTGCCGGCGTGCGCCACGACATGCGCATCTCGCAGGAAGAGATCTTCGGCCCGGTCGCAGCCGTCATCCCCTTCAAGCACGAGGAAGACGCCATTCGCATCGCCAATGGCACCGTCTACAGCCTGGCCGCCGGCGTGTGGACGAGCGACATCGCCCGGGCGCACCGTTTCACCCGGCGCCTGAAGGCGGGCACGGTGTGGGTCAACACCTATGGCCCCACCGATATCCGCCTGCCCTGGGGCGGCGCGCGCGACTCCGGCTTCGGCCGCGAGCACGGCGAGGCGGCGATCGAGAACTTCACCGAGGCCAAGGTCGTCTGGGTGAACACCGGGCGCTGAGCCGAGCGGATAACCTAATCTCCGGCCCGTCCATAGGGCCGGTTCCACCAGACCGAGCAACCGCCTGCCCGCGCCAGCGGGCGGGGCAGGGCAGTCTTTGCCAAATCGAGGAGGACCATCATGCGCATTGCAATCATCGGCCAGCAGGCGTTCGGAAAGGCCGTGCTGGAAGCGTTCCTGGCGCGCGGCGACGAGGTCGCGGCCGTATTCTGCGCTCCGGAAAAGCCGGGCGCGAGGCCTGACCCGCTGCGCGTCGCGGCGCAGGAGCAGGGGCTGAGGCTGTTCCAGCTTCCCAACCTGAAGGGCGAGGCGGCGGAAGCCGCGCTGCGCGAGCTGGATGTCGACCTCGGCGTCATGGCCTATGTGCTGCAGTTCGCGCCGCAATCCTTCGTCAACATCCCGAAGCACGGTATGATCCAGTACCACCCCTCCATGCTGCCGAAATATCGCGGCCCCAGCTCCATCAACTGGCCGATCATCAAGGGCGACACCGAGACGGGGCTGACCATCTTTCGCCCGACCGACGGACTGGACGAGGGCCCGGTGATCCTGCAGAAGACGGTTGCCATCGGCCCCGAGGACACGCTGGGCTCGGTCTATTTCGACCATCTGTTCCCGATCGGGGTGCAGGCCATGCTGGAAGCGGCCGGCCTCGTCGTCGCCGGCCGCCACTCGGAAGCGGTGCAGGACGAGGACGCAGCGTCCTATGAAGGCTGGTGCAAGGACGGCGAGGCCCGCATCAACTGGGGCGCCCATATCGACCAGATCCACAACCTGATCCGCGGCTGCGACCCGGCGCCGGGCGCATGGACCTTCGTGCTGGGCGAAAAGGTGCGCCTGTTCGATGCGCGCAAGCATCCGGTGCGCCGCTTCGGTGACGTGGCGGGCAAGCCCGGCGAGATCGCGGCCATCGGCGAGGAAAGCATCCGCGTGAGCGTACAGGGCGGATCGGTGGAGATTTCCAGGGTGCGCACCGAGTCCGGCCGCAAGTTCGCCGCCGCCGACTTCGCCCGCGCCCACGGCCTGAAGGTGGGTGAGAAGCTGGAATCGCAGGAAGCGCTAAGCTTCGCCGCCGCCGCGAGCTGACCGCCTCGCGGTCCTGGGACGGCGGGCCGCCACCGCCTGCTTACCATTCCCGTCCGAAAGACGGCATCCTCCCCAGGATGGGCGGACCCGGACAAGAACCCGGGTCCGCCGTTTTTCCGTCGTCTCGCACCGTTGTTTATCGTGCGCATTGTCATTGGCCCCCTCGTCAGGACAGCAGGGGAAAACCGGTCGCAAGCGGCACGCTCCACGCTCAGACCCATGAAGGTCGATTGTTCCTATCCGCGCGGTCCGTAGACGGGCGTCGGCAGCCTTTCCATGCGCGCCTTGATCTGCATGGCCACAAATTTCGAATAGAAACGCGACAGCGCCAGATTGCCGCCGTGGAACCACAGGCCCTCCTGCGCGGTCGGTTTCCACATGTTGCGCGGATCGCCCTTCCACGGGCCGGGATCGCCTTTCACGCCCGAGCCGAGGCCCCAGCAGGGGCCGACCCGGTCGGCGACCTCGCGCGAGACCAGTTCGGCGACGGTTTCGTGCATGGACTGGTAGCCGGTGCAGGCGATGATGGCGTCCGCCTCAATCTCGCGCCCGTCCTCGAAGACGATGCCGCCCGGCGTCAGCGTCTCGATGCCGGCGCCGCTGACCACCTCGATCTCGCCGTCGATGATGAGGTCGGACGCGCCGACGTCGATATAGTAGCCCGAGCCGGTGCGCAGCGCCTTCATCAGGAGGCCGGTTTCGTCCTCGCCGAAATCGATGGCGAAGCCCGAGCGCGCCAGCCGGTCGTAGAAATCGGCGTCACGGGCGCGGATGCGGTCGTAGAGCCGCTTCTGCCCTTCCGGCATCAGGGCGAACGGCACCGACGCCGAAAGCATGTCGGCGCGATCCACGTCGATGCCGCGCGCGAGTGCCGCTTCCGAATAGGTGTCGAAGCCCATTTCCATCAGCGTGTCGGACTTCACGACCGTGGTGGGCGAACGCTGGATCATCGTCACCTTGGCGCCGGCCTCCCAGAGGTCCACGCTGACGTCGTGGCCGGAACTGGCCGCGCCGATGACCGCGCAGGCCTTGCCGCGAAAGCGAGAGCCGTCGGCATAGCGGCTGGAATGCAGGATCTCTCCCTTGAACGTCTCGGCGCCAGGCAGGTCGATCATGCGCGGCGGGCCGTAGGCGCCGGTGGCGAAGACGAGCTGCTTCGGCCTCAAGGTCATGCGTTCGCCGTCGCGGTCCACCTCCACCGTCCACTCGCCCTTCGCATCGTCATAGGCGGCGGCCGTGCAGGCGCTGGAGGTCCAGTAATCCAGCTCCATCACCCTGGCATACATCTCCAGCCAGTCGCCCATCTTGTCCTTGGGCGTGAACACCGGCCAATGATCGGGGAAGGGGATGTATGGCAGATGGTCGTACCAGACCGGATCGTGCAGCACGAGCGAGCGGTAGCGGTTGCGCCAGGAATCGCCGGCGCGGGCGTTCTTCTCCAATATGATCGTCGGCACGCCGAGCTGTTTCAGCCGCGCGCCGAGCATGATGCCGCCCTGGCCGCCGCCGATGACGACACAATAGGGCTGCGTCGCGGTTCCGAGTTCCGACTGCTCGCGCCGCCGCGCCTCCGCCCAAGTCTCGCGGTCGCGGTCGGCCCTGTGCTTCACGCCGAGCGGCCGGCTCGGTCCCTTGCGCTCCTCGAACCCCTTCAGCTCTGAAACAGCGGTGAAGAAGGTGCGGCACTTGCCATCACGCAGCCTCAGGCAGCCTTCACCGCGCGCCGCCTGCGTTTCGAAGGTGAACCACGCCTCCACCGTGCCGTGTTCTGCGGTCGCTTCGCCCGAGAGCCGCCATGCGCGGGGGCACACGGTCTCGAGCGTGGCGGCCAGCATGTCGCGGATCGCCTCGCGCCCCTCCAGCGTGCGGATGTTCCAGGTGAAGGCGATGAGGTCGCGCCAGTAGCAATTCTCCCCGAACATGGAAGCGGCGGCATCGGCATCGCGCTGGTCCAGCGCCCTTGCGAAGCCCTCCAGCCAGGCATCGGCCTCGGCGGTGGCGGATTTGGCGGCTGCGGTGTCGAGCATCGGTCCTCCTGCCTTAAACGCTTGGCCATTGTCCTTGCCCATCTTGCACGGGCTTTCGGGCCGGGTGAAGCTCCCGGCCGGGTAATCCGATGTGCCACCCGGCAGCGTGTTCCAGGCGCATCCTTGGGCGGCATGTCCCAAATGGGACATTGACCTTGCAGCCTTGTCGCCGCCTCATCCGGTCCGGATTTTTCAGGCACCGGATTGCAGATAGATGTCACGCACGCTTGCCAGCACACCGAAACAGGACGGCTTTCGCGCGCCGGGCGAGTTCGAGCCCAAGGCAGGCTGCTGGCTGATCTGGCCGGAGCGGCCCGACACATGGCGGCTGGGCGCCAAGCCGGCGCAGAAGCTGTTCGTCAAGGTGGCGGCGGCGATCGCCGAGAGCGAGCCAGTCACCATCGTCGTGTCGCGCCGCCAGTGGCAGAACGCGCGCGCCATGCTGCCGGACCAAATTCGCCTCGTCGAGATGTCCACCAACGACAGCTGGCTGCGCGACAGCGGCCCGAATTTCGTCATCGACGACAAGGGCGAGGTGCGCGGCGTCGACTGGACCTTCAACGCCTATGGCGGCTTCGACGGCGGCCTCTATTCGCCCTGGGACCTGGACGATCTCGCCGCCCGCAAGGTGTTGGAGACGGAGCGCATGGACCGCTACCGTTCGCCGCTGATCGCCGAGGGCGGCGGGCTTCAATGCGACGGGCAGGGCACGTTGATCACCACCGAGCAGTGCCTGCTGAACCGCAACCGCAACGGCCATCTGGGCAAGGCGGAGGTGGAGCGGCTGCTCTGCGACTATCTCGGGCTCGATCAGGTGATCTGGCTGCCGTGCGGCTTCGCGTTCGACGAGACGGACGGCCATATCGACGATCTGTGCTGTTTCGTGAAGCCCGGCGTGGTGGCGCTGAGCTGGACCGAGGAGCGCGACGACCCGCAATACGAGATCGTGCGCGAGGCCGAGGACATTCTGCGCTCCGCGCGCGACGCGCGTGGCCGGCCGCTGGAGGTTCACCGCATCCGCCACCCGCTGCCCATCGAGATGACGGCGGCGGAGGCCGAAGGCGTGGACCGTGTCGATTCCACTTGGGCGCGGCCGGAGGGCAACCGCATCGCCGCCACCTACATCAACTATTATCCGGGCAACAGCGTCGTGGTTGTGCCGCAGTTCGACGACGAGAAGCTCGACCGCGAGGCCAGGGCGAAGCTCTCCGAGCTGTTCCCGCGCCACCGCGTCGTCGGCATCGACAATTCGCGCGAAATCCTGCTGGGCGGCGGCAACGTCGCCTGCATCACGCTGCCGGTCTATGCCGGGCAGAAACGGGCCTGAAGGCGGAAGCAGGCTTGAAGACGGGACGGGCACAGGCCATAGGGCTTCCATCTCAGGAACAAAAGGGAGGTATTACATGCGTGCTTCGATCGTCTCGGCACTCGCCGCCGCGCTCGTCTGCGGCGTCTTCACCGGCGTCGCGCGGGCCGACGAGGAAAAGGTCGTCAACGTCTACAACTGGTCGGACTATATCGCGCCCGACACGGCGGCCAAGTTCGAGAAGGAGACCGGCATCAAGGTCACCTATGACGTCTATGACGGCAACGAGGTGCTCGAGACCAAGCTTCTGACCGGCGGCTCGGGCTACGACGTGGTCTATCCGTCCGCCTTTCCGTTCCTGAAGAACCAGGTGGCGGCGGGCGCCTTCCAGCCGCTGGACAAGGCCAAGCTGACCAACCTTTCCAAGGTCGACCCGCAGGCGCTGAAGCTGATCTCCACCGCCGATCCGGACAACACGTTCGCGGTGCCCTACATGTCGGTGACCGACGGCGTCGGCTACAATGTCGAGGCGGTGAAGCAGCGCATGCCCGATGCGCCGGTCGATTCCTTCGACATGGTGTTCAACCCGGAGGTGGTAAACAAGTTCGCCGATTGCGGCGTGGCCATGATCGACGCGCCGGCCGAAATCATCCCCATGGCTATGAACTATCTGCATCTCGACCCGCACTCGACCAATCCCGACGACATCAACAAGGTCGAGGAACTGATGGCCAAGGTGCGGCCCTATATCCGCTATTTCCACTCCTCGAAATACATCAACGACCTCGCCAACGGCGACATCTGCGTGGTGCTGGGGTGGTCGGGCGATATCTTGCAGGCCAAGACGCGGGCGGCCGAATCCGCCAAGAAGCTGGAGATCGCCTATTCCATCCCGAAGGAAGGCACGCTCATCAACTTCGATACGATGGCGATTCCGAAGGACGCGCCGCATCCTGAGAACGGACTGGCCTGGATCAACTTCAACATGCGCCCGGATATCGCGGCGGCCAATTCCAGTTATGTGTCCTACGCCAACCCGATCCCGGAATCGCTGCCGCTGATGGACCAGGCCGTGGCCAAGGATCCGGGCGTGTTTCCGCCCGACGACGTCAAGGCCAAGCTGTTCGTGGTGCACACCGCCGACGCCAAGCTGCTGAGGCTCCAGAACCGGCTATGGACGCGAGTCGTCACCGGCCAGTGACGAAAAGCAGGCGACGGGACGGCCTGTGACCTGGCCGATCGCTTCCGATCATCCCCTCTGTCCGGCAGGGCCGAGGGGATGTGGAGCGCACATCAGCTAAAGCAGATCGGCATAGTCCCCGGCGCCTTCAATCCCGGATCTCCGATGCCTGCCGCCCCATCTTCACATCAGGAGGTCCCGGGCAGCGGCCATCAGCTCCACCTGCGAATGGATGCCGAGCTTGCGGTACACCTTCTTGATGTGGTTGCGAACCGTGCCGGACGAGATGGACAGGCTGCGCGAGATGGATTTGGCGCAGCCGCCATTGATGAGCAGGCCGGCGATCTGGCGCTCGCGTGCGGAAAGTCGCGACAGGCGCGGCGAGGGCAGGGGATCGTCGCAATGACATCCAGGTTTCCCGCAATGTTCCTGGATGCGGCCGCGCTCCCCGCTTCGTTCCTCGGCGCGCCATTGCCGCCACAGCCGCTCCAGCACAAGCCGTGTCGCGCCGCTGGCGGCTTCGGCCAGCGCGACGTCGGCCGGGTCGAAAGCGGGCGCGCCCTGCCGGCGCAGGAAAGTGACGTAGCCGGCCGTCGCGTTGTCGAGGTTGAACACGCCTGTGATCTCGTCGAAGCTTTCCGAAGGTTCGTAAAAGTCGCGGTAATAGGCGGTGCGGCGGAAGTCGCCGGCATCCAGCGCCGCAAGCGGCAGCAGGAAATCCCGCCGCGTCGAGGCGAACATGCGAAAGAACGGGTCCTGCCGGTAGATGCGCGCGTCGTAGTCGCGGTTCCAGCGGTCCGGCCCATGGTCGTCTATGGTCACGGAGCTGAAGTCGCGCAGATAAAGCCCGATATAGACGCGGTCGGAGGCCAGCAACTCACGTGCGGCGGTGGTGAAATTGGCCGAAATCTCCTGCGGCGAAGCCGCCGTCGCGGCCGCCGCCACGCCATGGCTCCAGCGGCCGAGCTGGTCGAGGGAAAGATCAGGTCGCATGTCGGTCACGATAGCCGACGCCGGCATGATTTCAAGTTGACGTCCGCACGCCGGTCGTGCCGTATCGGGCAGTAGAAGGAACCATCCATGCGCAACATCACCGTCGCCGCCACGCAGATGCCCTGCGTCTGGGACGAGAAGGCCAATATCGCGCGCGCGGAGGCGCTGGTGCGGCAGGCGAAGGCCAAGGGCGCCGACCTGGTGCTGATCCAGGAACTCTTTGCCACGCCCTATTTCTGCCAGGACCAGTTGCACGAGTTCTTCGACCTCGCCCACCCGTTCGAGGGCAACCCGCTGATCGCGCATTTCGCCGCGCTGGCGGCGGAACTGGGCGTGGTGCTGCCCGTCAGCTATTTCGAGCGGGCTGGCCAGTCCTATTTCAACAGTCTCGTCGTGATCGACGCCGACGGCAAGGTGCTCGGCAATTACCGCAAGAGCCACATACCGGACGGGCCGGGCTATACGGAAAAGTTCTATTTCTCGCCGGGCGACACTGGCTTCAGGGTGTGGAGGACCAGGGCCGGCACCATCGGCGTCGGCATCTGCTGGGACCAGTGGTTTCCGGAAGCCGCCCGCTCCATGGCGCTGATGGGTGCCGAGGTGCTGCTCTATCCAACCGCCATCGGCTCGGAGCCGCATGACGCGGGGCTGGATTCCAGCGCCCACTGGCAGCGCGTGATGCAGGGCCACGCCGGCGCCAACATCATGCCGCTGGTCGCGTCGAACCGCATCGGCACGGAACCCGGCCGCAACGGCACCAGCATCACCTTCTACGGCTCCTCCTTCATCGCCGACCCGACCGGCGCCAAGGTGGCGGAAGCCGACCGCGAAACCGAAACCGTGCTGACGGCAAGCTTCGACCTCGACGCCATCGCGCACCAGCGGCGGTCCTGGGGCGTGTTCCGCGACCGTCGGCCGGAATTGTATGGGCGGCTGGCGACACTGGACGGTCAGACGGTGTCGGGCCGCGACTGAGCAGATCCCCGGCCGGTGTGGCCGCGTTATCTCGCGCTGGCAGCGGCCGGACAATAGCGACGCGCCGGACCTGACGTCGCTTATTCCTCAAAACGGCTGGTCGGCTCGCGATCGCGCTCGTACCGTCTCTTGAGCGGGAACGGCGGCAGCCAGGACTGGCGGCGGACGGTCCAGAGCTCGTAGGTCGGCATCAGCTGGTCGGGAGCATCGAGCGCGCCTAGGCTCACTTCGATTTCGTCGGCGCTGCGCGAGAACACCGAAGAGCCGCAGCGAGAGCAGAAAAACCGTCCGGCATAGCCGCGTGGTTCGCCTTCGATCGACACGGCGGTTTGAGGAAATATCGCGGAGGCGTGAAAAAGCGCCCCGTGATGCTTGCGACAGTCGAGGCAATGGCAAAGGCCGACCCGGTACGGACGGCCCGTCGCCACGATCCGAACGCTGCCGCACAGGCAACCGCCCGTAAACCGGTCCATGCTGCACCTCCTCCAGATCGAGCGGCCATGTCTATAACGAACGCCGCGGAGCGTCCATGAACATCCGGCCCTGCATTTTTGGCGCGACTTCTGCTACAATGGCGCCCGGTCTTCCGCGTTCCCTGCGGAGACGGTCCGGAACATTCGGCCAGGGGGATACTCCATGAGCAAGAGCGCCGGCATCCTGATGTACAAGCGCGCGGCCGGCACGATCCTCGTGCTGCTGGTTCATCCCGGCGGCCCGTTCTGGAGCAAGCGCGACCAGGGCGCGTGGTCGATCCCGAAGGGCGAATATGACGGCGAGGACCCGCAGGAAGCGGCCCGCCGTGAATTCGCCGAGGAAACCGGCGAGGCGCCCGAACGCGACCTGCTGCCGCTGGGCGAGGTGCGCCAGAAGGGCGGCAAGCAGGTGGTCGCCTTCGCCTGCGAGGGCGACATGGACACGGCGCGCATGCACAGCAATGCCTTTGAGATGGAATGGCCGCCCGGCAGCGGGCGGCGGCAGTCCTTTCCGGAGGTGGACCGCTCCGGCTGGTTCTCGCTGGCGCAGGCGCGTGAGAAGATACTGGAAGGCCAGCGGCCTTTCCTGGATCGGCTGGAACGCTTCTGCGGTGGCTCCGACCTGGCCTGACCGCGGGGCTGGACCAAGGTCTCCGCCCAGCCACATAGTTTGCCTATAGGCCCCACTAAAACCCCTTCACGCGAAAAAAGACAGCTTTCCGGGCCCGCGCAGGTTGGCGCGCTTTTGTGTTGACTCGGATTTCGATCTGCCGCTAAGTTGTACACCTAACCATACAACTAATGGGAAGAGGTGATGGCTGTGGAGGCGGGAGCAGGTCCGCAGAGAGTCGAAGCGGAGGCTCTGCGGCAACGAAGCTACAGGATCGTGCGGCTGCGCCACCCCGGGCGCTGGCTGGCGGGCATCGTCGTTCTCGGCCTGCTGGCGCTGCTGGTGCAGGCTTTCGCCCATGGGCAGATCCAGTGGAACGTCGTCGCCGAGTTCCTGACCGCCGGCGTGATCGTCCGTGGCTTTGGCATCACGCTGCTCATCTCGGCCCTTGCGATGCTCCTTGGCATCAGCCTCGGCACGATCTTCGCCGTCATGCGGCTGTCGGCCAATCCGGTGACGCGCTTCGTGGCATGGCTCTATGTCTGGATATTTCGGGGCACGCCGGTGCTGCTCCAGCTCCTTATCTGGTTCAACATCGCGCTGGTCTTCCCGCGCATTGTCATTCCTGGCGTCTTCGAAGGCCGCACCGTGGATGTCGTCACGCCCTTCGTTGCCGCGCTGCTGGGCTTGGGCATCAATGAAGGCGCCTATATGACGGAGGTCGTGCGCGGCGGCATCAATTCGGTCGACCACGGCCAGACCGAGGCCGCCAACACGCTCGGCATGTCGCGCTTTCAGACGCTGCGGCGCATCATCCTGCCGCAGGCCATGCGGCTGATCGTGCCCGTTCTAGGCAACTCGGCCATCGGCATGTTGAAATTCTCGTCGCTCGCCGCCGCTATCTCCTGCACGGAAATGCTCAATGCCGCGCAGCAGGTCTACTTCGTCAACGGAGCGGTCATCGAGCTGCTGTTCGTCTGCGCCATCTGGTATCTGGCGGCCACCACGGTTCTCAGCATCGTCCAGTACTTCATCGAAAAGCATTACGGCAAAGGCGCCTCGCGCAAAAGCGTCTGGTCGTCCTTCAAGTTGCCCTTCGGTTTCGGCACGGCTGCCACGCCCGCGATGGAGAAGGCGCAATGACCGAAACCATCGTCAAGGCCATCAACATCCATAAGAAGTTCGCCGGCCGCGAGGTTCTGCGTGGCGTGGATCTGGAAGTCCGCAATGGCGAGGTGCTGTGCATCCTTGGTCCTTCCGGCAGCGGCAAGAGCACGCTTCTGCGTTGCCTCAACCATCTCGAGACCTTGGACGACGGGGTCGTGTGGATAGACGGCCAGATCATCGGCTACGAGTTGCGTAACGGCACGCTGAAGGAGCTTCCGGCTCGCAAGGTACGGCGTCAACAGCGCGAAATCGGGATGGTGTTCCAGCACTTCAACCTGTTCCCGCACATGACCGCCCTGGAAAACATCATCGAAGGGCCGGTGACGGTACGCAGGGAGCCTCGCGCGGCCGCGATCGCGCGCGCCGAAAAGTTGCTGGCTTCGGTGGGGCTCGCCGAGCGGCGGGACGCCTATCCGGCGCAGCTTTCCGGCGGCCAGAAGCAGCGCGTGGCGATTGCCCGCGCGCTCGCCATGAATCCCAAGGTGATGCTGTTCGACGAACCGACCTCCGCGCTCGACCCCGAATTGGTGGGCGAGGTGTTGGACGTGATGCGCGAACTGGCCGCCTCCGGCACCACCATGGTGGTCGTCACCCACGAAATCGGATTTGCCCGCGAGGTGGCCGACCGTGTCGCCGTCATGGTCGAAGGGGAAATCCGCGAAATGGGGCCGCCCGCCGACGTGCTGGCGAACCCGACCGATGCCCGCGTGCGCAGCTTCCTGGCACGCGTGCTGGCCTGATCCAGATCAACGCTCGATGAACATGAAAGAGGAGCATGTCATGAAATCCAGCAATACGTCCCGCCGCGCGGGTTTGTCGTTTGCCCGCCTGGCGGTGGCGACCGCACTTGCTTTCGGCGTTGCCGGCAGCTTCGCCGCCTCGGCGGCCGAGTCCGGCAAGTCCAACGAGCAGCTGCGCGAAATGCTGCCGGCAAGCGTGCGCGATGCGGGCACGATGAAGGTGGTCATCAGCCTGGCCTACCCGCCGATGGAATATTCGGACGCCGGTTCGACCGATCTCAAGGGCGCCGACATCGACCTCGCCAAGGAAGTGGCGGACCGCCTCGGCCTCAAGATCGACTTCCAGAATGTCGAGTTTCCCCAGCTCATCACCTCGGTGACCACCGGCCGCGCGGACATGATCTGGACGGCTTTTTCGGATCTGACCAAGCGCCAGGGACAGCTCGATTTCATCGATTATTTCAAGACGGGCAACAAGATCTTCGTGCCGGTCAGCTATCAGGACAACATCAAGGCGGTCAAAGATCTGTGCGGCAAGACCGTCTCGGTCGCGACCGGCACGAACTGGGTCGGCATCATGGAAGACCTCAGCAAGCAGACCTGCGACGCCTCCAACCAGGTGAACATCCTGCAGATCGGCACGCTGGGCGAACAGCTCATGCAGCTCAAGCAGGATCGCGCGCAGGCGGTTATGATGGGCTTCGAAGGCGTACTCGACCTGCAGAAGCAGCAACCCGACAAATTCTACACCATCGGCGACCTGTATGACCCGGGCAATTACGGCATCGGCTTCGCCAAGGGCTCGACCCAGCTGCGCGACGCCGTCCAGGCGACGCTTGAGGCCATGAAGGCCGATGGCGCGTATGAAAAGATCCTCGACCGTTATGGCCTGAAGGAAGCAGCCGTGGATAGCTTCACCGTCAACGCGGGGAAGTGATCCGAAAGGGGGACCGCATTCGATGACGACGGAATTCGCTCTCAACCCGCACGAGCCGACGCCGCTCTACGCGCAGCTCTACAGGATGCTGCGCGTGCGCATCCTCGACGGCGAATATGCCGAGGGTGAAGCGATTCCGTCCGAAACGGTGCTGCGGGACGCGCATGGCATCACGCGCAGCACCGTTCGCAACGCGGTGGCGCTGCTGGCCAAGGAGGGCCTTGTCCAGCAGATCCGCGGCAAGGGCACGATCGTCACCTACACCCCCATCAATCACAGCATCTGGAACTTCGGCGGTTTCACCGATTTTTCCCGTGCGCGCGGCCAGCGGCCGGTGACCTCGCTCCTGTCCCGCACGATCGAGGATGGGCCGCAAGGAAAGATCCTCCGGCTGGTGCGCGCGCGCGGCATCGCCATCGAAGACGTGCAGACCTTCCTCAACCTCGATACGTCGTGGCTGGACCTGCGGCGGTATCCTGGTTTGGAAAAATTCGATTTCGAGCAACTGTCGCTCTATCAGGTGATGCGCGAAAACTACGGCGTGGTGCCGACCCGCTCGGAACTGACGCTATCCATCGTCCCGCATTCGGACCTGACCCGGCAAGTGTTCGGCGCAACCGACTCGCCCGGCTTCATCTGCGCCAGCGGCGATGTCTACGACAGCACGGACCAACTGGTGGAGCGCACCTCGGTGATCTATTCGCCGACGCTCGAAATGAAGGTCGGAACGTCGTGGAACGGTGCACCGCGCGCATCCCGGCATCCAGCTACGCTCTAGCCTTTTCGCCGGCCTTCCGACCGGCGCGAACCCAGCAGATAGGACAGTACTTTGAACAATCGTTTCCGTGAAATCTTTGTCACTCCCAAGCCGATCCTGGGGATGCTGCACCTGACGGGTTCGTCCGCCGAAGAGCGATTGGAAATCGCCCGCAAGGAAACCGGGACGTTGATCGAAAACGGCGTGGACGGCGTGATCGTGGAAAACTACTTCGGCGACAAGGACGACGTGCGCCGCGTGCTGGAATGGCTGGAGACGCGCAATCCCGGAGTCTTGGTCGGCCTGAATGTGCTGCGCGACCATCGTCTCGCCTTCGAACTGGCGAAGCAGTTCAGGGTCGATTTCATCCAGATGGATTCGGTCGCCGGCCATTTGCCGCCGGAAGAAGACAAGGATTTTGCCGTCGAGCTTGCCGAATTGCGCGACGGAGTCTCGTCTGTGCTGCTCGGCGGGGTGCGCTTCAAGTACCAGCCGGTGAAATCCGGCCGTTCGGAACCCGAGGACCTCGCCCTCGGCAAGGAACGCTGCGACGCCATCGTGGTGACCAGCGACGCCACCGGCCAGGTCACCGACCTTGATAAAGTGCGCCGTTTCCGCGCCACGACCGGCAGCGATTTCCCGCTTCTCATCGGCGCCGGCCTCACCGCCGCCAATGCGCGCGAGCAGCTTCTGGAAGCGGATGGCGCGATCGTCGGCAGCTATTTCAAGGACACTTACGCCGATACCGGCATCGTTGACGGCGCGCATGTCGCAGAACTCATGAATGTCGTCGAGAACCTGCGCGGCGAAAGCGCGGCATCTGCCATGCGCGTGGAGGCTTGAACCATGCAGATCGAAGCCGTCAATGTGCTCGAAGGTGATTTCGCGCCCTATGGCCGTGTCTACGACATGAAGTCGGCGGAGCCCTCGAAGGATCCGGCCACCCGCACCATCCATTCGCAAGGTTCCGGCTGGGAGGACACCTACACCGCCAATCCGCTTATCGGCTCGAACGGCAGCCTCGGCTTCACGCTGGGCAGCGCATGTCCTTTCCATTCCGCCAAGATGGAGCGGCATCTGCTGACGGAAGAGGCGCTGTTCTGCGCTGCCGATCCGATCGTGCTGGCGGTCGCGGCGCCCACCGCTGAGGATTTTCCCAGTGCGGAAAACATCCGCGCCTTCGTCATCGAACCGAGCACCGTCGTCGTGCTCAACAAGGGCACCTGGCACGACGCCTGCCACGGCGTCGACCGGGAAGCCCGCTATTACTGGATGGCGACCTGCGGCCTTGGCGCCTCGCCCTGGGTCGAGGTCGAGGGCGGCCCTGTCCTGGTGACCGCGCCGGAGCGCGCGCATGGCTGACGGGCAGGAGACGGCGTTCTTCATCGGCGACGTCGCACTCGACGACTATTACACGGCCGGGCGCTGGCCGGGCCTCGCCGACAAGGCCTATATCCGCGAGAGCAAGAGCTATGTCGGAGGCATGATCGCGAACGCCGCAAGCGTCCATGCCGGTCTGGGCGGACGCACCGAATTCATCTCGTTGCTGAACCACAGCGATCTGTCGCGGCGGCTGTGCGACGAACTCAACCGGCTCGACGTCGCCACCACGCATATGCTGTACGATGCCGACACGGCCAATTCGCACAACATGATCTTCCTCGTCGGCGGCGAGCACGTGGTGCTGATCGGTGAAACCGGCAACGCGCCCATGCAGCTTCCCGCTCCCACGCTGGAAGCGCTGCGCAGGCCCGGCTACCTCTACACCACCATTTCCCGCTCCAAGCGCCTGCGCGGCGCCGGCCTTGCCGGGGCGGAGCTGTTGGCCGACCTGCGCGCGCACGGCCGCAAGCTGGTGTTCGATCTCGACGTCGACGGCTTCGCGCCGGCCGACGTGGCATATCTGCGCGGCGCCGACGTCGTCATCATGAACGAGATCGGTTTCGGCCTCGCCTTCGGCACGATCGAACTGTCGGCGATCAACGATTGGATGCGCGAGCACGAGGTTCGTGTCGTCATCCGCACCTTGGCCGCCGCAGGCGCCGAAACCTATGACGGCAGCGGTGTTGTAAAGGTGGCGGGCTACGACGTGCCGGTGGTGGACGTGACCGGCGCCGGCGACACGTTCGGCGGCGCCTTCGTCTATGCCATCGCGCGCGATGCCGACCTTGCCTCGGCGCTGGATTTCGCCGTCGCGGCGGCCTCGCGCGCCGTCATGTCGGAAGGGCCCCAGAGCGGTGTCGCGCCAAGAGCGGTCATCGAACAATTCCGCGCGGACAAGGCCGCTCGATAAAACACCCGCTTCGGTCCGGGTTATCAGGCAACGATCATCCGGCACCCGCACCCGGCCATCCGGGCCTCCCGCGCTGTTGCAGCAGCGGCGTGTCGGGGACGTCACCCCGACAGATTGAACTAAGGACCAATTGTGTTGAGCGGGCGGGAGCCGATCCTGCTTTTATCGGGAGATATGCAAACCGAGGCTTCAATTCAGGCCGGGCGTGATTTCATGAAAGTTGTCCGACATCGCGGAAGGCTGCATGATGAATGGCAATGTCCTTTTTGCGAGGTGGCAAGCGCTTTATCGTGGTGACTGTCGGGCGCGACCGGGCCAACCCTGGGGCGGAATTCGCGCTTAAGCAGGAGGAACCCGCATGACGATGGCTCCGTTACCTGTGTCACATCTGCGGTTGAAACGCGCCTACGAGCCGGCCGAGCCTGGCGACGGTCTACGGATTCTCATCGACCGGCTTTGGCCGCGCGGCGTGAGCAAGGCGAAAGCCGCTCTGGATGATTGGATGAAGGACATCGCGCCGAGCACGGATTTGCGGCAATGGTTCGGTCACGATCCGGCGCGCTGGGCGGAGTTCCAGCGAAGATACAGGGCCGAACTGCGGCAACATGGCGATGAACTCGATCGCATTCGCGATCTCGCACGGACGCACACGGTTACGCTCGTTTATGGCGCCCGTGACGAGGAACACAACGACGCGGTTGTGCTGAGAGACGTGCTTCTGGAAGAAAAGAAGAGCTAGCAAAATGACGAAGCGCTTCGTGATCGGCGATCATGTGACCTGGAACTCCGAAGCCGGCCGGGTGTCAGGAACCATTATTGCGATCCATACCAGCGACTTCGACTACAAGGGTCATACCCATCGCGCGACGGAAAGCGACCCTCAATACGAAATCAAGAGCGACAAGACCGACCATATCGCCGCTCACAAAGGCAGCGCCCTCGACTACGCGTGAAGGCGCATGGAGCTACCTTTCTTCACCATCGGTCATTCGAACAGGAGCATCGAGACATTCGCAGAGCTTCTGCGCGAAGCACGGGTGGAACTCCTCGTTGACATCAGGCGGATCCCGATGTCGCGGACCAATCCGCAATTCAATAAGGACAGGCTGCCGGATGCGATGGCGCCATTCCAGATTTCCTACCAACACATCGCCGCTCTCGGCGGTCTCCGCAGTAAGACCCCGACATTGCCCGCCGCGATCAACGGCTTCTGGACGAACAAGAGTTTCCACAATTACGCCGATTACGCGCTTTCGGAGGCGTTTCGCGGGGGTTTCGAGGAACTGCTGGAGTTGGGGCACCAGCGGCGTTCGGCCATCATGTGCTCGGAGGCGGTCTGGTGGCGATGCCATCGCCGCATCGTCGCAGACTATCTCATTGTCAGGGGCGAGACCGTTTTCCATATTTTGGATCGCGAGCACATCGAACCGGCCCATCTGACGCCCGGCGCGGCCGCGCAAGCCGACGGAAGCGTGGTTTACCCCATTGCATCTTCAGGCGGGTAGCTGCCGTTCCTGGTTGGCGATCTGCATCGACGTCCTATGCCCTTGCAGCGGCTTGCCGGGCTTGGCAGGCAGGTCGGCTTGACCCGAGGGAGCGCGACCTGGGCGATACAGGCTCGAACCATTTCATACAGAGTTTGCGCCGAGCGCCAAGGCGCCGGCCGGCTGATCCGAGCGGAAATGATACTTTAGTATAGACTCTACGCGATCATTCGCGCATGCTAATTCTCGGCAGCAAGATGTGGCACTAGCAAAGTTTGACGGAGGTTCGGCCCGCAGGTCAGGGGTCGGGCGCCGCGCTGCCACGTGCATTTTCTCGCGCCCGGAAGCGGCGGGATGAAAACACTTGATGTAGGCCGGGGCGCAGGCCCGGGCCGGGTTTCTGCGCAGACGTTTGAGCACTACCTGCACACTGAAAGGTCGGGCGACGCGGTTGGGAAATGTCCAAACGGCCAGCGGCGGCGCTTTGACAGAGTGAGACGGAAGGAAGTTCCAACGCATCGGGTCGTCAGCGTTCGCCACGGGATCGGCCCGTTTCCTGTTGCTATCTGAGTTCGGGTTTCGGAGGAGAAGATGGCCAATCTGCGTGAGGCAACGCTCGAAGAGCTCCTGATCGACCCAGTCATCGTGAAGGTGATGACGAGCGACGGCGTGCGCGCCGAGGATATCCGGCAACTGATTAGGCTGGTGAATTTCAGGACATTTCTCCGTCGCGACATAGGCCGTCCGGTCAACGTGACCGCGATTTCCTCCGCGTGTTCCTGAGGTTGTCGGCCCGAGGTCAATCACGCCTTCCTGCCTTGAGACGTACACAGGGGCGCCGCAAAGGCGGCCTCCGGGTGGAATGACCTCGCTCGGCTAGACGCGTTTGCAGATTGTCTGTGCGACAAGGACAGCGCGATCGCCCGCTCCGAAGTGGCAGCACGTTCACGGATCGTTGAAGCCCTGAGAGCAGCGGCGGAGTTTTCGCAGGAAACAATGCCGGGTTTCAGATGTTCGGCCGAGATTACCATCCATCTCCGGCCGTCAAGACCATGCCTGATACCCTCTCGATCGATCGCCCAGAAAACCATGTTTCAGCAAGGCCCATGGCCTTTTGGTGGGCCATGCCGGTGGGGCGGTGCGGGTGATGCTCGGCATATTCGTGGGAACCCGTGGACGACAATATGTCGTATCGGCACCTGATGGCCATCACTGCATGGAAACGGAGGTAGGCGACCAGGTGATGGCCTATATCTTGCCGAAATGAATGTCCGCGGATCCAGCGATGGTGGCGTGGAACGCGTCCTGTCCGCCGGACAAGGACGGAAGGCTATGGCAATCGAGAAGAGCAGCAGGCGCGGCCAGGGAAAATTGCGTTCGAACACATGTGCCGGCGCTGTCTTCATGACCGTCGCCCGCGCCCGGCCGAACGGTCGAGGCTGGCTTTTGCGAGCTGCTATCGTGAAGCCTTTACGATGCTGATCTTTCCGCTCGGCTCCAGCGTCATGGTCTCCACCTCCTCAATGCCGGAGAAGCCGTCGATACCCTCCTGCCGCAGGGCCTCCGAGAGATCGGACTCGGAAATCATCGCATCTTTCCTGGCCTTGTGGTTGACGCGGCCGCGTTCGACCAGAATGATGGGGCGACCTTCCACAAGTTGAGACAGCGAGCGTGAACGCGCGACCGCGATCGCGACCAGCACATGCAGGCCGACCATGACGGCTGCCGCCGCCATCGTTCCGGGAAGAGGCGCGTTGCCGGTAACGGCCCGGCCCAGAGCGGAACCGACGACGATCGATAGAACGATATCGAGAGCGGACCAGTGGCCGAAGGTCCGTTGTCCACTCAGCCGCAGCAGGATCAGGCCGTAGAAGAAGATCAGGAATGCGCGCGCGCATTCCTGCGGCAGCGATACGTGGTCCTTTACTCCGAACAATGCCGTCAGGATGTCCATGTTCAATCACCTCGCGCTCGTGGTCTGATCGGTCGCGCCGCCACCGGCGGAACGCTCCGGGACCAATCCACATTCCGGGATCGGGGTTCCGGTCGCTGAACGCCGATCGGTCCTAAAGAACGGCCGCCGCGAACATTCCCAGGACGACGGCCGCCATCGTGGCCGTGGCGAGCCAGCCCACCGCGCTCAAGCCGCGTCCGATCGCAAATTGCTGCATGACTTTCCTGTCGGCGGCCAGCAGCATGAGGATCACCATGACGGGTACGGCCACGACGCCGTTGATCACGGCACTCCAGACCAGCGCGCGCATCGGCTGGATCGGGGTGAAGTTCAGGCCGACGCCGATGAGCGTGGCGAGTGCGACCGTGAAATAGAAGGCTTTGGCTTCCCGCGGCTTGCGCGACAGACCTACCGGCCATCTGGCGACTTCGCCGACCGCGTAGGCGGCGGAGCCCGCCAGCACGGGCACCGCGAGCAGGCCCGTGCCGATGATGCCGGCGGCAAAGATGGTCTTCGCCAATGGTCCGGCTATCGGTTCGAGGGCAGTGGCCGCGTCGACCGAACTTCCAATGGTCGTTATGCCTGCCGGATGCAAGGTCGCGGCCGTGGTCGTCATGATGGCCAGGCCGATGATGTTCGACACAGCCATGCCGATCAACGTGTCGAGTTCAATCCTCGCGCGCGCCGGTCCGGCTTCGTCCGGAGCCTCGATGAGCGGCTCCTTGCGGGGTTTTTCCTTCAGGTCCTCCACCTCCTGCGAGGCCTGCCAGAAAAACAGATACGGACTGATCGTGGTGCCGAACACGGCCACGATGATGGAAAGATAGCTCGAACTCCATGTGAAACCGGGAAGAAGGAGGTTTCTCGCCAGCATGGCCCAATCCACCTTCGCCACGAACAAGGTCGCGACATAGGAAAGCAGCGCCAGCGACAGCCATTTGAGGACGGCGACATAGCGCTTGTAGACAAGCAGGACCTGCAGACCGATGCAAATGGCACCGAAGAGGATGACATAGGCGAGGGCGGCGCCGCCAAGGAGCAGTTTCAGCGCGTCGCCCATTGCACCGAGGTCCGCGCCGACATTGATGATGTTGGCCGCGAGAAGCGGCAGGGTGACTGCATAGGCGATCCAGGGCCGGTAGCTGCCGGCGATATTCCCGGCGAGGCCGCACCCGGTGGTGCGGCCGACGCGCGCGCTGATGACCTGGACGGCGACTATCAACGGATATGTCAGCACCAGCGACCAGCCGACCGCGTAGCCGAATTGCGCGCCCGCCTGGGAGTAGGTCGCGATGCCGCTCGGATCGTCGTCGGAGGCGCCCGTGACGAGACCGGGGCCCAACAGCTTCAGCAGTCGCGGCTTGCTGGGCTCAACGACAGGATCGCGTGCTGATCGCCGTGGTTGGAGCAGTGACATCTGATCATCGTGCCGGGACCGTGGAAACCCCGGCACGGCTCCTTTCGTTCGGCAAGAGATCACGACCGGTCAACGTGCCGGCGAAGCCAACCGCAATGAGGATTGCCGTGGCTGAAGATGCGGCTTTGGCGAAGGACGGCATGTTTCCTACTCGAAAACAGCGGAACCCAGACTAATTTCTCGTGGATGATTTTAGTTCCGGCTTGTCTGCAGCTTTCTGCATCGACGGAGGTTTGCTGTCCGTCACGACACCGGGCGCACGGGCCTCTTGGATGAAGGACGACACTAAACAGGCACCGCTTGGCGACGACTTTCTGGCATTGCTCCAGAGCAAGGCGTTTGACTATTTTCTCTATGAAGCCAATGAGGCGAACGGGCTCATCGCCGACCGGAGCAGGAAGGGTTCGCCCGCCAGCATCGCGGCGGTCGGTCTGGCGTTGACCGCTTATCCGATCGGCGTCGCGCGGGGGCTCATGACGCGCGAGCAAGCCGCCGCGAGGACGCTCGCCACCCTGCGTTTCTTTTGGAACAGCGCGCAGGGGACCGAACCCGAAGCCACGGGCTATAAGGGGTTCTACTACCATTTCATCGACATGAAGACCGGCCGACGCGTGTGGCAATGCGAACTGTCCACCATCGACACCGCGCTTCTGATCGCCGGCGTCCTGGCAGCCGGCGGTTACTTCCGTGAGGAAACGGAAGAGGAGAATGAAATCCGGACCCTGTCCGAAGCACTCTATGAGCGGGTGGACTGGGACTGGGCGCGCAACGGCGGCGCCACCGTCACACATGGCTGGACGCCCGAACACGGCTTCCTCGGCTACCGGTGGGAAGGCTATGACGAGGCCCTGATCCTCTATGTGCTCGCGCTCGGATCGCCGACGCATTGCATACCCCCCGAGAGCTATGCGGCCTGGTTGGCGTCCTACCGCTGGAAGAAGATCTACGGACAGGAATTCGTTTATGCCGGGCCGCTGTTCATCCACCAACTCTCGCATGTCTGGCTGGATTTCCGCGGCATCAGAGACGCCTTCATGCACGGGCATGACAGCGATTATTTCGAGAACAGCCGCCGGGCCACTTACGTCCAGCGCGACTATGCGATCCGCAATCCGCTGGAATTTGCCGGCTACGACGAGACGAGTTGGGGCGTAACAGCCAGCGATGGGCCGGGATGGATGACGCGCAGGATCGATGGCGTCGAAAGGCGGTTCTACGGCTATCGCGCGCGGGGCGTGCCGTTCGGGCCGGATGACGGTACACTGTCGCCTTGGGCGACGGCGGCATCGCTGCCTTTCGCCCCGGAAATCGTTTTGCCGGCGCTACGACACTTCCGCGACATCGATCTTCACCTCGACCATTCTTATGGTTTCAAGGCGAGTTTCAATCCGACGCTTGCTTCGGGCAGAGACCATCCCGCCGGCTGGGTTTCGCCAGACCATCTCGGCTTGAACCAGGGTCCGATCGTGCTGATGATCGAGAACTATCGATCCGATTTCCTCTGGAATTTGATGCGCAACTGCCAGCACGTCGTCCGCGGCTTGCGGCGGGCGGGCTTTTCCCAGGGATGGCTCTGATATCAGCATGCGGTCGCGCGCTATCGCCCGAAGCGGCGCCTTTGGCACTGCCGCCTCCGTAGCCAGCCATCGCCTTGTGACGGCGAGGTGGCTATACCAGCAGTGCCCGCCCGAGTTCAGTCGAGCGGGCTCCGTCTACGCCAGAGATTATTTGCAGGACGCCAACTCCTTCATGGCCTTCTCGGCGTTCGCCTTGCTGGTGTACATCTTTTTCCCTTCGTCCATCATTTTCGTGCCGTCAGGCTTTTTGTCGACTACTTCGCATTTCTTTGTAGTCGCATCTTTTGCCACCCAATATTCGGTCGCTGCAAAAGCAGGCACGCTAAAGACGGCCATTATCGAAGTTGCAATCAGGACTTTGCGGAACATGATCTCCTCCCGCATAACAGGTTTCGCCCCTACGTCCAGATTAACTAGTCCCGGGATGGGGAGTTGCAATAGACCGACTGATGTGGCGCCGGATTTTCCGACGGCGACAACGCTGCGTGCGCTTTCCTCGGAGCTTGCGGGAGGTGCTGGTTTACCCTGTTTGCCACTCTGCCGCGGAATGCCTCCGGCCGGGTGGACGGCGGCATCGAGATGGTGGTTACGCGGAAAAAGCAGGCCGAGCACCGCTAACAGTTGTTGGCGAACGAGATCGCGCATCCGGTAAGAACCTGCTGGCGGTCAGCACAATGGCTGGAAATCTTATCCAGTCACGCCGGCCGTCCCGGTATCTATCTGTCGCGAACGGCTTCGTGTCGTCATCCTGTCCGCAATAAACAAGCCAAAAAGCCAAGAGGCTATACCGACAACAATGCCAGCAATGCCGTCCACCGCGTAATGCCATCCCAAGTAAACCGAACCAATATAGATAAATGTCGCGAAGATCGCGAGTGCCCAACCTAGTGGCCGATTTCGGGAGAATCCGAACAAGGTGAACAGCGTTGCCGAAGCACAATGCATCGATGGGAAGGCCGAAAGTCTTGCACCTACCCCGTTGCTCTGGGTGACGAAGATATCCCAAAGCTGATCCTGGACGGCAACAGCCATCAGATCGTAGCCCTGAAGGGTCTCCATCAACTTTGAGAACCTTGGATCGCCCAGCAGGCGCTCATGGTAGCAAGGGCCAACTGAGGCAAAGGTAACGGCAATGAGGATCCCGCCAACCGCCCAACAGAAGGCGTACGCGAACAGATAGGCAACGCGGGATTGGTCATTGCTGGGCATGCCGGCTACCCAAAACCAAAGGCCGAACATCACAAAGAACCATAAATGATAGAACACATTGAATATTTTGGCCCACACGACCCCGGGAAAAGCATTATGGACAATTGTCCATGGGTCTCTTCCAAAGAACAGAGCCTTATCGATGTCCGCCAGCGTCGAATCCCATGAATATTCCGAGAAATCTTCAATATGAACCTTCAGCCCGCTATATGCCGACATGACGAGAAATAGATATATAAAAACGGGGACTCCCCGAAAAAGCATCTCTTTTGAAAATATAAATGCCAATGAGGCTTTCGCATAATTCAACGGCCTCTCTGGCTTGATCCAGATTAGCATGTGAAAGAACCACAAAACGGCAAGCACGAGAAAGAATGTGGGAATTAATAACCCCATCAGTGCGAAATATGACTTGAAGGAGTAATCGGCGTCTACGCCGATAGATTTTAGCGCGATTGATGAGATTGCTGCGAACGCAAGCGCGAATAGAAGGAGGAAAGAATTTTGAAGGGGAAAGAATCCGCCGATCGCCCTTCTAATGGAATTAGAAAACTCTAACATGATGATGCGCTAATCGATTCCGTCGAATATGATACTGACGATATATTGAACCAGTTAACGACGATTTTATCGCGGATAGAGTGCACCAAGAGCCTAAGCTGTTTTGTCCCGCTTGCGTCGGCTCGAAAACTGTCCGGTTATGTGATCCATCACGGCTCACAGCGTCGAGGTGACGAAAAGTCCGGACGTGGTTGCGCCAGATGCGCGCTTCTATCTGTTCACGCTGCAGCCGACCCTGTTCGGCGAAGTCTCGCTGGTGCGCGCCTGGGGCCGCATCGGCACCGCCGGACAGGCAAAGATCGAGTCCTACGCGACGGGCGACGACGCGCGCGCCGCGCTCGGGAAGCTGGAAGCGCGCAAGCGCCGCCGCGGCTATCGCGGGCCGTAGCCGCGGCCGGCGCAGTTGACAGCTGTCAACCGCCGCACAAGCCGAAGCGCGAAAACGCGCCGGGCAGGGCGGAACCGGGAGCCGCTTCCCGCGTCAGGGCGCCCGCCAGCCGTCGGTCAGCGTGTTCAGGAAGGCGACGATGTCGTCGATCTCCGCCTCGTCCAGCTTCGGGGCGTCGCCCGCCCTGCCGCCGAAGGGCGGGTCCATGTTGACGTTGTTCCGGTAGGAGGCCGGCAGGTCGTCATAGATATCGACGCCGCCGTCGGCGCGGCGCGAATACCAGCGGGCGGGGTCGCTGTCGCGGCTGGCGTAGAAGGCGACCGCCTGCTTCAGCGAATGGAACACGCCGTTGTGGAAGAAGGCCTTGCGGGTGGCCACGTTGCGCAGCGTCGGCGTGCGGAACAGGCCGCAATAATCGGCGCGGCCGGCGAAATCCGTCCGCAGCGGCCCGCACAGGCCGAGATCGTGATAGGCAGGGTCGGCATTGGCGGGGATGGCCGGGTTGCGCGGCACCGCCAGCGCGATCATGCCGTAGTCGGTGAACTGCGGCGGCGTCCCGTCCTTGCTCCGCGTGCTGACATGGCAGGACGCGCAATTGCCCTTAGCCGGGTCTTCGAACAGCGCGCGGCCGTGCTCCTCCTGCGGCGTCAGCTGCGCCTTGCCGGCCAGCCAGGCGTCGTATTTGCTGGAATAGGGATAGAAGGCCTGCCAGGACTGCTGGTAGACCTCCAGCGCCTTGAGCAGGGCCTCGAACACGGCGTCGCGGTCGGCGGGCAGGGGCCGGCCGTAAATGGCCGCCAGCTTCGGTCCATAGCCGGCTGCGAGCGCGCGCCGCACGACCTCGCCGGGGTCCGCATTTCCCATTTCGAAGGGCGAGAGCAGCGGGATGCGGGCCTGCGCGCCGCCGGTATCGGCGCGGCCGTCCCAAGTCAGGCCGCCGGTCGGGCCGTTGTCGACGCTCTCGTCGGCCTCATCCTCGGACTCGAAATAGTGCTCGGTGAACTGCGGCACCGCCTGGAGATATTCCAGCGACGGCACCGCGCGCAGGCCGGGTTCGCCCGCCGCGCGGCCGCCGGACTGCACGGCAAGCGCATTGGCGGGCGCGAAGGCGTGCGCGGGATCGTGGCAGGAGGCGCAGGCGGTTCTTCCCGACGCCGAAAGCCGCGGATCGGAAAACAGCGCCTCGCCGAGCGCGGACAGCATCTGCGCCCGCTGCCTCGCCTCGGCCCGCGACATCGGCTGCGCGAGCGCCGGCCTCGCCGCCGCCCACAGCAGCAGCGCGAGCATCGTTAGCCGCGCAACGATGCGGCCGCTCCGGCTTCCGGATCGGTTGCCGGTCTTGCCAAGTCGCGCCGGAGATGGTGTCATCTCGCCTTCGCAGTTGGGAGGCATCGCGATGCAGCGATCCTATGGGCCCGCCCGGTTTTCCTCAACTCTCGCCCGGTTTTCGCCCGCCTCGACATTGGGCGTCCTGACATTGTGCGCCGTTTCGGCGCCCGCCCTGGCGGCCGATCCCGGCGGCCCGCCGGCCGGCATCGACAAGATCGACACGGTCGTCGTCATCTTCGCCGAGAACCGCGCCTTCGACAATCTCTACGGCAGCTTCCCCGGCGCCGACGGCATCGACAAGGCCGGCAAGGAGAGCTTGCAACAGCGCGACCGCGACGGCTCGGCGCTCAAGGAACTGCCGCCGGTGTGGGACGGGCTAACCGCCAAGGGCGTCACCCCGCCGGTGACGCAGGCGATGAGCGAGCACCTGCCGAACGGGCCGTTCACGGTCAACGACCCGAAGGGCTTCGACGTGGCGCTCACCACCGTCACGCACGACCCGTGGCACCGCTACTACCAGAACCAGATGCAGATAAACGGCGGCAGGAACGACATGTTCGTCGCCTGGGGCGATTCCGGCGCCATGCCGATGAGCAACTGGGACGCCTCCAGGACCGCCATGTGGGCGGTGGCGCGGAAATACGTGCTGGCCGACCATTTCTTCATGGGCGGCTTCGGCGGCTCGTTCTTCAACCACCAATGGCTGATCTGCGCCTGCGCGCCCTATTATCCGGACGCCGACAAGAGCCCGGCCAAGCCGTCGATCTCGGTGACGGACGAGAGCGGCACGGCGCTCAAGATCGCCGGCAACTCGCCGAAATCGGCGATGGAGGGCATTCCGAAATTCGTCTCCGACGGCAATCTGACGCCGGACTTCCACGCCGTGAACACCATGCAGCCGCCCTACCAGCCGAGCGGCAACGACCCGGCGCCGGGCGGCGACCCGCGCTATGCCGACCCGGCCAAGGCGACGACGCTGCCGCCGCAGACCGAGCCGACCATCGGCGACATGCTGAGCCTCAGGCATGTGAGCTGGGCCTGGTATTCGGGCGCCTGGCAATACACGCTCGACCACGGCAACCACGAGCCGGTCCCGAACTTCCAGTACCATCACCAGCCGTTCAACTATTACGCCAATTTCGCCCCCGGCACCGAGGCGCGGCGCGAGCACATCCGCGACGCCGGGCTCGGCGGCGCAAGCTTCCTCCAGGCGATCGACGACGGCGCGCTGCCGCAGGTCGCCTTCTACAAGCCGCAGGGCAATCTCAACGAGCATTCCGGTTACGCCGACATCGAGGCCGGCGACCGCCACATCGCCGACGTGGTCGCCCATCTGGAGAAGAGCCCGCAATGGCCGCACATGCTGGTCGTGGTCACCTATGACGAGAACGGCGGCATCTGGGACCACGTCGCGCCGCCAAAGGGCGACCGCTGGGGGCCGGGCACGCGCATCCCCGCGATCGTGGTGTCGCCCTTCGCCCGGCGCGGCACCGTCGACCACACGCCCTACGACACGACCTCGATCCTGCGCTTCATCACCGAGCGCTTCGAACTGCCAGAGTTGCACGGCATCGTGGTGCGCGACAGGGCCGTGGCCGCGCATGGCGAGCCGCCGCTCGGCGACCTGACCGGCGCGCTTGACTTGGACTAGGCAAGGCCGCCGAAAGTGGAACCGGATTCGGGATCGGGACATGCGCAATACGGCAAGGCCTCGCGCGAACACGGCGGATCGCGACGGGGAGGGGCCGGGATGACCGTCTGGAACGGCGACCATAGGGATGACGACCATGGATGTTGACAAAATTATCGCTCTCGTCACCGCTGCCGGCATCGAGCTGACCGACCGCCGGCGCAACGCGGCCGCAGACGGCTGGTCGCTCGACTTCGCCAACGGCGCTTCGGTGGAAGTGGGGGACGACGGGTCCGCGCGCGTCGGCGGCAAGGGCGCCAGGACGGTGGCCGACCTGCTCGGCCTGCCGGCCGGACCGGGGAGCGGCTGATCGCGCGGGATTCGTTTCGGCAGCTCGAAGGGAAGGGGACGGGCGCGACCCGCCGCCGCGCCACGGAGCGGTCTTGCCTGCCAAGCTCGATCGGAACGCCCGGTTAAATGTCCTGCCTGCCGGATAGCCATGCGTCCTGCCAAGCGTCCGACAATGCCGTGGGCCGGCGCGGACATTGTCCAATCGCACGCGGGAGTTCGTTGCAACGGCCGGAAGGGAAGGAGGCGCGCACCTTGCGCATGTTCGGCGCCAGCGTCTTCGGAAGACGGCCCCACCGGCGACGTGCCCCCGAAATGCCTCGCGGGAGGCGAGGTGCGGGCATTGCCTGGCCCACGCGGGACGGCGGCGGAAGGAGAGGGGCGCGACCCGCCGCCGCGCCACGGAGCCGGTCTTGCCTGCCGATCTCGATCGGAACGCCACGGTAAAAGCCTTCCGCAGGCTAGCCATGCGTCCTGCCGAGCGTCCGACAATGCTGTGGGCCGGCGCGGACATTGTCCAATCGCACGCGGGAGTTCGTTGCAACGGCCGGAAGGGAGGGAGGCGCGCACCTTGCGCCTGTTCGGCGCCAGCATCTTCGAGAGACCGCCCACCGGCGACGCGCCCGCGAAATGCCTCGCGGGAGGCGAGGCGCGGGCATTGCCTGGCCCACGCGGGACGGGCGGTAGGAGGGGAGGGGCGCGACCCGCCGCCACGCCACGGAGCCGGTCTTGCCTGCCGACCTCGATCGGAACGCCACGGTAAAAGCCTTCCGCAGGATCGCCAAGCGTCCGACCACGCGCGGGACCGGCGGGCATTGCCTGCCCCGCGCGGGATTTCGTTTCGGCGGCGGGAAGGGGAGGGGGCCTTGCTCCTACAGCCCCGACGCCTTGGTCAGGTTGGTGCGGAAGCGGTCGCGCCGGCGCTGGTATTTGCGGGTCATCTCGGCCGAGGCATGGCCGAGCTGCTTCTGGACGTAGCGTTCCTCGATCTCGGCCGAGGAGGCGAGGCCGGAGCGCAGCGAGTGCCCGGCAAACAGCAGCGCGCGTTCGCCGTCCGGCAGGTCGGCGCGGATGCCGGCGGCGAGCGCGGTCTGCTTGACCAGGCGGGCGACGTGCCTGTCCGACAGCCGCTCGGCGCCGACCCTGCCGTTTTTCAGGATGCGTCGAAACAGCGGGCCGCGCGCGATGCGGCCGAGCCGCATCCACGTCTCCAGCGCCACGACCGGGCAGGACTGGTCGCTGGAGCCGCGGCCGATCTCGACCTCGCGCCAACCGGTCTTTCCCCGGAGCGTGACCAGCACGCCCGGCGCGAAGATCTCGATCCAGCCGCTGCCGCCGTCGGCACGGTCGTCGCGCGCGACGTCGAGGCCGACGATTTCGGAACGGCGCAGGCCGCCGGCGAAGCCGAGCAGCAGGATGGCGCGGTCGCGCAGGCCGCGCAGATCGTGGCCGAGCGTGGCGGTCATGGCCAGAACGTCGGCGCCGAGCAGCGCCTCCTTCTGCCTGGGCGGCCGGGCGTGCTTGCGGCGGATGCCGGCCAGCACGGTGGCGATGTGGCGGTCGGCGCGGTCGAGGGCAAAGCCGCGCCGGACAAAATTCCAGGCCAGGCCCGACAGCCGCCGCTCGATGGTGGCGACGGACAGGGCAGGGCGCCGCGCGTCGCCGGCGGCGCAGGCGCTGATGTAGAGCCCGATGGTGCCGGCGTCCGGCGGCAGCGGCTCGAAGCCGGTGCGGCGGCACCAGGACGAATAATGGGCCCAGTCCTTGGCGTAGGCGGCGCGGGTGTTTTGCGCGGTGGCGTTGCTGGCGTAGTCCCTGGCCGTCTCGACCAGCGCTTCGACATGTGCCGGCGGCCGTGCCGGCCGGCCCATGTCCAGCACGATGTCGACGATGTCGGGCAGGTCGTCGCCGTCGCCGGCGGCGGCGGGAAGCTGGTTTTGCGCTCTGTTCTGCGACGAATCGGCCATTTCGGCAGGCTGGCACGTCATGTCCGATAAGGCAACATTATCGGTCATTATTTTAAATCGACAGGCTGTGCGGATAAAGGTAGGAATACTCGCATAAATCGCACATCGCGTTTATACTGCTCGCGATGAATCGGCAGCCGCCACCCGCCCCACAAGTCTCTTTCCCGGTTCCCCGCGTGCCGGTGTGGGCGACGCCGCGCGCCCGTATCGAGGACTCGGCCGAGGCCGCGTTCATGGCCGGCAGCGCCTTGAATGCGCTGGACAATCCAGGCGGACCCCGAGTGGAGCGGTGCCTGGCGGCATCGGCTGGCGCTGAAGGCCGCAAGCGCCTGCATGACGCTGATCGGCCGCGGCGAGGACGAATCGGCATTGCGCGACGCCTGGTTGCTGCGCCAACCCGGCGACGACCCAGGTCCTGCCGGCAATGTGCTCGCCGCCTGGCGCCGGCTCGCCGGCCGCTCGCTGCCGCCCGGCAACGAGGAGGTGCAGACGGTCGCCGGTTTGCTCGGCGTCGGCAGGTCGGACGGTTTTGCCGCATTGCTCGACGTCACACGCGACGAGGTGCGCAGGGGCGCGCCCGCCCCCGCGGTCGCCGCGCGCGCCGCGGCTGCCGTCATGCGGGAAGACCCGAAAGCCGAACTCCTGGCCTGGTGGCTGGCTGACTGCGCGCTGTCCTGGCACATGGGCTGGCGCCACGCCGTGCCGATCCTTGGCGCCCAGATCCACGCGCCGCTGCTGCGGTTTGGACCGGACGGCCGGCGCGCGCGGCCGGGCGGCGAGGCGTTCGGGCAAGCCGTATTCATCGCCGCGGCGCTTGGCGCGGCCGAGGCCTGCCGGTTGGCGGCGGACATGGCGGCGCAGGTCGAACGGCTTCGGGCGGTCACACCAAAACTACGCTCCAAGGGAGCAGGGGACGTCATTACCCTGTTGCTGTCCGACGACGCCGTGTCGGGGGCGTTGACCACCAAAGCCCTGTCGCGCTGGGCCAGCCGGCGCCTGTTCGATCGGTTGGCGGAACTCGGCGCCGCGCGCGAATTGTCCGGCCGCCCAACCTTCCGCCTCTACGGGCTGTGACGACGATGGCGGAGGCAGGGCGCAGGCGAGGGGGGCGATCAGACGACCGTCGAGCAACTGACCAGCTGTTTGATCGGGAGCTGGATCACCTGCCGCCGGAGGTGCGCTGGCGCGAATGGATGAACCGCGTCGAGGCGACCATCTTCGCGGCCAGCGAGCCGGTGACGCGCGAGACGTTGGCGCGCATCGTCGGCAAGAGCTGCAGCATCGACCTGTTGATCGACGACATCCGCGAGGAGCTGCGCGGGCGGCCTTACGACCTGGTCGCGGTCGCCGGCGGCTGGAAGCACCTGACCCGTCCGGCCTATGCCGACGCCATCCGCGCGGCCATCGGCGGCGGTGAGCGTGCCGTCGACATTTCGCAGTCCGAGGTGTTCGTGTTGAATGCAATAGCCTATTTCCAGCCGATCACCCGCGCGGAACTGTCCTCCTTCTTCGGCAAAGAGATCAGCCGCGACCTGATCGGCAATCTGCGCTCCTTCGGATTCATCGCATCCGGCCCGCGCGCGCCGCAGCCGGGCGCGCCCTACACTTATGTCACTACGCAGGCATTCCTGCTGGAGTTCGGACTCGGCACTCTGCGCGATCTGCCTGACTTCGAGGCGCTTGAAGACGCGGGCCTGCTCAGCAAGGAAAAGCTGCTGGCTGGAGATATCATGCTGGAGTTCTCCGGAGGCGAAGCACAGGGCCTCGGAGGCGAAATCGAGGACTAGGCCGTCGGCAAAAGTCATAGGATCACTGAAACGGATGGAAAATTGACCGGCTGGGTCCGGGGCCCAAATGGCTAAGCAGCCGCTTTTGAAGTGGTTCTCTCGAAGGGGACTATGTTTCGTAAAAGTTCGCCGCGCCGTGCCGCGGCGAGAGGAATCGTCCGATCCGGCTGCCTGACCTGTAGTTGGCGCCGTCGCGAAAAACGACTGCCGGATCAGGGCGTAATATGCTCACCTCGCTGTCGAATACACGTGAGCCATACCCAGCGTGGTTCGGCCAGCATCTCCCAAAGCAACCGCCTGACGACCTGTCAGGGTCGATGGCAGCCGTCAAACTCGATCGACGCTGACGCCTCGATTGGAGCGCTGAAATGCGAAACGAGATGACAATCATCGGTGCAGGGTTGGGCAGCCTTGTGCTGGCGCGCGTCCTGCGTGTGAACGGCATCCCCACGACGGTCGATGAAACCGAAGCGGTGGCCGACGCGAGGACGCAAGGGAGGGCTGCGCCGCGACGCCGCGCTGATTTTGCTCCCGTGTGTGGACCTCAATTTCGAACTGCGCAGCCGGCCCTACGACCTGGTCAAAGGTCTCCGGTGGGTAGCAGGAACTGACCCGATCGGTTTTTGCGAAGCCAAGCTAGGCTTTGGTCAATGATTGCCCGATTAGACAGCAATCTTGCTCCTCCCCGGTGCATGAAGGTTGCGTGTTGATTTCCGCCGAGAACTGACCCGGGTCAGCTCTCAGCGGAAATCAACAGTCCGTCGTCTGGTCGCCCGTTTCGGATACGTAGAGGCGGCTTTCGTCCGGCGAAAACGCCAGACCGTTGGGACCGTCGAAATCGCCTGCGGCGATCGCGATGTCCCCCGTTTCCGGATCGAAACGATAGAGCGCGGGCGGCTGCTCGGAAACCTGCCGGCCGCCTTCGTAATCGTTCTGGATGCCGTAGAGCGGATCGGTGAACCAGACGGAACCATCGGACTTCACGACGACGTCGTTCGGCGCGTTGAGGCGCTTTCCGGCATGCCGGTCGACCAGCCGCGTCAGTGATCCGTCGAGTTCGGTGCGAAACAGGCAGCGCTCCCGATGCGAGCAGGAAATCAGCCGCCCCTGCCTGTCGCGCGCCTGCCCGTTGGCGTATCCCGACGGCGAGCGATAGACCGATACGCCGCCTTCCTCGATCCAGCGCATGGTTCGGTCGCGCGGCAGGTCCTGGAACAGCAGGCAGTCCGCGTCGCCCATCCACACCAGCCCCTCGATCCAGCGAAAGCCAGCGGCGAGCTCCTCGAGCGGGGCGTTCTCGAGGATGTAATGGGCAAACCGCCGGTCGACGATGTCGAAGCCTTCCATCGCTATCTGAACCCGCACGGCCGGGACGGCGCGGACGCGTCCTCCAGTTGAATGACCATCAACGCCGCGGGTTCGCCACCGACCGTCCCGGAGCGGTGGCCGCGCCTGCCGTCGACCTCGCGGCAATTATGGTCGCCGCCGAAGGCGAGTTCGCCCGGACCCATTTCCGCCCGCGCGCCGTCCATCGATTCCACGAACCAGCGCCCCGACAGCGGCACGATCCATTGCGGCTTCGGATTCTCGTGCCAGGCACCGACCCAGCCGACAGGCAGCACGGTGATGAGCGTCGTCATCCGTCCGCTCCTGCGCCAGCCCTGCCATTGGGGATCGGCCGGCGGGCTGATCGATCGCAGTTCGAATTCGGTCAGCGCGCATCGCGTCTGGCGGCTGATCCCGTCCGCATCGGTCCACAGATGCCAGTAGGGGACTGTCGGCGCCGTGGTCATTGCAGAACTCCTTGAACGGTTTGGTAGGGGTGCGAAGACGCAAGCGGGTGGCGCAGAAAGCGCTCGAATCCGGATGCGTTGGTCCCGAAAGCCAGCAGGAGAAAGCCGCCGGCCACAGCGAGGTTCTTGAGGAAGTCCCAGAACACCTCCCGGCCGTCGCTCTTGCCTTTGAGCCTGAAGTCCGGGCGGCGCCAGAATTGCTTCCACAGCAGCGCGGTGACGAGGCAGTAGCCGGCGAGCACCACCGCCGCCAGACGGTCGGCGACCCCTGTCAGGATCGCCAGCGACATGAAGACCTCGATACAGAATCCGCCCGCGATCAATGTTCCGGCTAGCGTTCGGCTCGATGCCGCTTGCGAGGCTTGTGCGACGGCTCCCTTGAAGTTCAGCACCTTGTCGAGCGCGCTGAACGGCAGGAACAGCGCGATCAACAGACAGCGCACGGCGAATGTGACCAGGACAGCGGGCATCAGGTTCGTTCTTCGGGCGGCGGCCCAAATTCGCGCAAGACGATCCTGCGCGCGGCCGGCGTTTGTCGCCCTGCCTTCATACGTTGCAGCGGGCGATTGGTTCACAACCCGCGATCACATTGATGTGCCCGCGCGTTACCGCATTGTAATGGGCAGGCCCGGAGCGTTTGGGCTTCGCACGCGTTTCGATGATGCCGTCGGTCGCGGCGATTTCAAGGTGCAATCATTCCTTCCGAACGAGTTTCCCATGTCCGATCACAAGCCTCTTGCGCGGCAGAAAGCCATCGTAACGGGGGCCAATTCCGGCATCGGCGAGGCTGTCGCGATCGCTCTCGGCCATGCGGGCGCCGACGTGGTCGTGAACTTTGTCGAGAACGAGGACGCAGCCGAGGCGGTCGCGAACCGGATTCGCCAGTCGGGCAGCAAGGCGATCGCCCACAAGGCCGACGTATCGATGGAGGACCAGGTCGGCGCGATGTTCGATCGTGCCGTGCGCGAGTTCGGCACGATCGACATCCTCGTCGCCAACGCCGGGCTTCAGCGCGATTCCGCCTTCGCGGAGATGCCGCTGGAGCAGTGGAACAAGGTACTCGGCGTCAACCTGACCGGCCAGTTCCTGTGCGCGCAGGCCGCCACGCGCGAGTTCCTGCGGCGCGGCGTGGTGCCGTCCGTCTCGTGTGCGGCCGGCAAGATCATCTGCATGAGTTCGGTGCACCAGGAGATACCGTGGGCCGGGCACGCGAACTACGCGACGTCGAAAGGCGGCATCAAGCTCTTGATGGAAAGCATGGCGCAGGAGCTTGCGCCGAAGCGCATTCGCGTCAACGGCATCGCGCCGGGCGCGATACGCACGCCCATCAACACCACCGCCTGGAACACGCCCGAAGCGCTGAAGAGCCTGCTGACGCTTATCCCTTACGGACGCATCGGCCTGCCCGAAGACATAGCCCGGGCGGCGGTGTGGCTGGCGTCGGACGAGTCCGACTACGTCGTCGGCACGACCCTCTTCGTCGACGGCGGCATGACGCTCTTTCCCGGCTTCTCGACCAACGGCTGACGGGATGGACAGGCACTACGACGTCATTGTCATAGGCAGCGGCCCCGGCGGCGCATCGCTGGCGCATCGTCTCGCCCCCACGGGCAAGCGCATCCTGCTCATCGAGCGCGGGGGCTACCTGCCGCGCTCGCGCGCCAACTGGGACTCGCAAACGGTGTTCGTGGACGGCGCCTATCAAGCGAAGGAAACCTGGTACGGCAGGAACAGCGAGAGTTTCCATCCGGGCCTGCATTACTATGTCGGCGGCAATTCCAAGGTCTATGGCGGCGCGCTCTTTCGCATGCGCGAGCGCGATTTCGGCGAAGTCCGCCACAAAGCCGGCGTCTCCCCGGCATGGCCGCTCGGATACGCGGCTTTCGAGCCTTACTACGCGGAGGCGGAGCGGCTGTTCCATGTCCACGGCCAGCGCGGCGAGGACCCGAACGAGCCGCCGGCGAGCGGTCCTTTTCCTCATCCGCCGGTGTCGCACGAGCCGCGCATCCAGGAACTTCACGACAGCCTCGCCGCGGACGGGCTCCATCCCTTCCACCTGCCGCTCGGAATCCTGCTCGACGAGAAGGACGGCAGGGCCACGCCGGCCAGCACCTGCATCCGCTGCGACGCCTACGACGGCTTTCCCTGCCTGTTGAACGGCAAGGCCGACGCGCAGGTGATCTGCGTCGATCCGGCGCTCAGAGCCCATCCCAACCTGTCGCTGCTGACCGGGGCCTACGTGACAAGGCTCGAAACGGACGGCTCGGGCAGGACAGTGACGGACGTGATCGTGCGGCGCGGCGGCGAGGAAGAGCGCTATCGCGGCGGCGTCGTGGTGGCGGCCTGCGGCGCGCTCTCGACCGCGCTGCTTCTGCTGCGCTCGGCCAGCGACCGGCATTCGGACGGGCTCGCCAACGGCTCCGGCCAGGTCGGCCGCAACTACATGCGCCACGACCAGTCCGTGCTGATGGCGCTGATGCGCGAGCCGAACGACACGGTCTTCCAGAAGACGCTCGCCGTCTCCGACTTCTACTTCGGATCGGACGACTGGGATTTTCCCCTCGGCCTGATCCAGATGTGCGCCACCTCGCACGGCGCGCAGATCAGGGGCGAGGTCTTGCCCCGATGGCTGAAATGGCTGCCGAAGGCGCCTTTCGCGGCGATGGCCCGCCGCTCGATGGATTTCTGGCTTTCGAGCGAGGACCTGCCCCACCCGGAAAACCGCATCCGCTACGACGGAAGCCGCGTCGTGCTGGAGATCGCCCGGAGCGATCTCGAAGCCCACCATCGTCTGAAAAGGAAGCTCAAGCAGATATTGAGCCGGGCCGGCTTCCGTCCCCTGCTGCTGGAACGACGCCTCTATTTCGGGCTCGACATTCCGATCGGCGGCACCGCGCACCAAGCCGGGACCGCTCGCTTCGGGACGGACCCTTCAACCTCGGTTCTCGACCTCGATTGCAGGGCCCATGAACTCGACAACCTTTATGTCGCGGATGCGAGCTTCTTTCCCTCCATCGCGGCGGTCAATCCCACGCTGACCATTATCGCCAACGCGCTGCGCGTGGCGGACAGGATCAAGGAGCGGTTGACATGACAGCGAGATTTTCGTGTGACCTGAACGGACCTGCGACGGAACTGCCGCATTTCTGGGAACATACGGTGGGCAGCGGCCATGCCACGCTCGCCCTGCGCGCTGACTGGCAGGCGCAATTGAAGCAGGCGCACGACGAACTCGGCATGCGCCATGTCCGCTTCCACGGCATATTGTGCGACGACGTCGGCACGCTGATCGGCGAAGGCGACGCGTTGTTCTATTCGTTCTTCAACGCCGACCTGATCTTCGATTTCCTGCGCTCCATCGGCATGCGGCCGTTCGTGGAACTGAGCTTCATGCCGGGCGTGCTGGCGTCGGGCGACAAGACCGTCTTCCACTACCGCGCCAACGTCACGCCGCCGAAGGACTACGCGCAATGGGCGGTGCTGATCCGCAAGCTGGTCAGCCACTGGGTGGAGCGCTACGGGCTGGACGAGGTCCGCCAATGGTTCTTCGAGGTCTGGAACGAGCCGAACCTGACGGCTTTCGGCAGCGGCAGACAAGAGGACTATTTCGAGCTTTACCGCTACACCGCCGAAGCCATCAAGGGCGTGGACAAGCAATTGCGCGTCGGCGGCCCGGCGACGGCCGACAACGCCTGGGTCGAGGATTTCCTGAACTTTTGCCGCGCAGCAAACCTGCCCGCCGATTTCGTCAGCACGCACCACTATCCGACCGACGATTTCGGCCAGCCGGGCGACGACACAGAAGCGCAGCTCGCGGCCAGCAAGCGGAGCGCCTTGCGCGGCGAGGCGCGCCAGGTCCGCGAGCAGGCCGGCGACGTGCCGCTCTACTATACCGAGTGGTGCACTTCGTCGAACCCGCGCGATCCCATGCACGACGAACCCTACGCCGCCGCCTTCATCGTCAAGACGGTGCTGGAGGCGAACGGACTTGTGCAGGGATACAGCTACTGGACCTTCTCGGATATTTTCGAGGAGAACTATTTTCCTTCGGTGCCTTTCCAGGGCGGGTTCGGGCTCATGAACATCCACGGCGTCGCCAAGCCCGCTTACCGCGCCTTCCAGTTGTTGCATGAACTGGGCACCGAACTGCTCCCGGTCGTAGGAAGCCATGAAACCGTGGACGCCTGGCTCGTACGCGGCGACCGGGACGTTACGCTCATGCTGACGAACTTCGCGTTGCCGCGTCATCCGATAGAAACTGAGCAGGTGTCTTTTACGCTCAAGTCCGAGTCGCCACTGGCGACTGCCTCCGTTCAACGGATCGATATCGATCACGCCAACGCAAAGCGTCACTGGGAAGAGAGGGGCAAGCCCGACTATCTGAACGCCGTGGCGGTTGACGAACTCAAGGCCGTGTCGGAACTCCGCAACGAGCCGCTGGCGGTCAGGAACGAGGCGGGACAGTCGAGCCTCGAGGTCACGCTGCCGCCGCTGTCGGTCGCCGCCGTCCGTCTGGCACACGCCTGATCCTGCTAATCGTACCGCTTCACGATGCTGATCTCGCCGCTAAGCTGCAGCTTCATGATCTTCACTTCCCCCATTCCGGCATTGCCGTCCTGGCGTAGGGCCTCCCGCAGGCCGGATTCCGAAATCATCGCGCGCTTGCGCGCCTCATGGACGATGCGGCCATTCTTGACCAGGACGATCGTGCTGCCTTCGACGAACTTGGCCCCAGGTTGGTGACCTAGGTCATCGTCGATGAGTTGCTCGCGGCGCTGCTGAGATTGGACACTCTGTTCGGCGGCCATGTCAGATACAGCGTGATGAACTCAAGGTTGACTGGTCTCTGATAACCTCAATTCATGGGCGACCACGCAGCCAGAGTATCCTGCGGGCCATCGAATCGTTGGGCAGCGCACTTAGGATTTCGGTAGTGGCGGAGGGCATCGAAACAACCGATGAGAATGCCTATCTAATCAACCAGACCCTCATCAAGATCGGGAAGGGATACCTGTTCCACAAGCCGCAACTCCTGCGTGCGCTGACAGAGAATACCCTCTCCCATCCGGAAGCCTTCCAACTTGCCGATCTCCAAGTTCGCGGCGCTAGCGACATGTTGAGCGAGCCAGAACCGGCACTTCTGGCCGGAGCGCGCAAACGATCCGCTAGAGCATCGAAAAAACCGCCCGTCGCGATCAGCCGCTCAGTCGCGTAGGCGTGGTGTCGGGTTTTGACGCGCGGTTGCGAAATTGCGCTGGAATTCTCGCTCTGGTCAGGCGGTCACGCCGACCTGCCGATGCCGTCTATAGTCGTCAATTTCATGACGCCTCTCGCCAGAATGAGGTGGAACCCAGCAGCAAGACGACTTCCGTCCGGTTCTGAACCCGCAGCTTGCGCATGATGTGCTGCAGGTGCATCTTCACCGTATTGCCGGACATATCGAGGCTTTCGGCAATCACCTTGTTCGAGTGGCCGCGTTGCAGTTCGGCCACTACATTGGCCTCGCGCCGTGTAAAGCCGGCACAGCGGTCATGCCGCGCCGCGCCATTCATTTGCACCTGGCCTTGATCCATGCGTGTGGCGCGCTCCATCGGCTCGGTCGCGGGCCCGTTTCCCGAGCCATATTGCAACTTTGCCAGTGGATGGGGACAAAACACGCCGCCGGCCAGAACCAATCTGACCCCGGCAAGCGCCACCTCGACAGGGAGCGAATTGGTGAAGTAACCGCGAATGCCCACCTCCAGCGCCCGCGACTCTGCCAGCACATCGTCCGTATTGGACAGAAGCGCGACCGCGGCCTTGGGAAAGTGCCTTTCGATCACTACCAGATCCCGGCGCAGGCTGGGGCTGTCAATGTCTCTGTCCGCCCTGTCCAGGGCGATCAGACAGACCTCACGGCCAAGCGCGCTTTCGAGATGTTCGGCCGAAGCCAAGTCGAGGAAGTCCCAGCCGGGCAGCTCATGTGTCAGGAACCGGACGATGCAGGTGCGCAACAGCGTCTGCCCGGCGACAACGACGATGGTCGGCGGATTGTGCAGCTTGCGCTTTCTGAGTTCAAAATCGTCGGACATCGCTCACTTCGGTCTCTTCTCGGCTTTAGGAATTTCAGACGCCCGATGCCGGCATCGTATCGCGATCTGGTTGCAATGTCATGGCAAATCGAGGGATGTTGCAATCTTCTGTTGTGAGACCGGCAGAGGCGAACCACCGGCAAGCCGCGTGCAACACCCATGACGGAAGTCCAGTAGGGTTTGGCCCCAGTGGCAGCCAAGAGTTCTATCCCGCAGCAAAAATCATGCTCAGCGCAGCGGCAATCGTAAATGCTCTCATTTTGCGCACAACGCGCAAGTTGTATTCAAAAAGCATGCCGCCAAGGCCAGCTTTGTCGACCCGCCAAAGCCAACTATCGCCTATTACATTCGTATTTCGTCACAACCTTTCCGGGTCTGTTGCACCCCTCGAGCGCCAATTTAGCGCTCGTGGACCAAAGGGTATCCATAATTTGACTGCCGCGATGGCAACGAATCCGAGATAGGATTCCTTGGTCTTGTCATATCGGGTCGCGACGCGCCGCCAGTTCTTGAGCTTGTTGAAGAGACGCTCGATCCGGTTTCGCCATTTATACTTGGCTTTGTCGTGTGGGATCGGATCGCGCCTGTTCTCTTTGCGGGGATGACGGTCTCGACATTGGCGCTGGCGATTTTCTCGCGAATGGCATCAGCGTCATACCCCTTGTCGGCGAGGAATGCGTCGATCTTGTCCTTGATCATCCGGAAGAGGAGCGTGAAGCTCTGCGTATCGTGGGTTTGGCCAGGCGTCAAAAACGAAGCCGAGCGGTCGATCTTTCACATCGCAGCGGGCATGGAGTTTTGTGGTGAAGCCGCCACGCGATCGGCCAAGCGCCTCGGTCTCCTGAGTCCCCTTTTTTATGCCGACCGCACAATGTGCCCGGACAACGGTGCTATCGATCATGCTCGACCAGTTCGGCCAGGATTTCGAGCATTGCTTCAAATACGCCGGCCTCTACCCAGCGCCGATAACGGCGGAAGACGCTTTTCCATTTGCCGAATTCGTCCGGCAGATGCCGCCATTGCGCCCCCGGGCGCGCCATCCACATCATGCCCTCGAAATAGCGCCGGCCGTCCTGAGCAGGACGACAGCCTCGGCCACGCTCAGCCGGCAAAAGCGGGCCGATCAGCGCCCATTCGTCATCAGTCAGAGCTATCCGTTCGCCGAAAGCTGCCTCCAAAATGGAAGCCTTGAATCAAAACCGGGTTCCCCGGTCAACCTTTGTCCACGAGCGCTAATTCTCGCGCATTTCAAAATATCTTCCTGATTACCTCGTATTATCAGAAATAAAAATTGCTCCGCGCCTTGTTCGCAACTTAATTTAAGCGCATATAAGTGGCTCGTTGATTTGGCCGATTTGGCTTTTGCGGTGTCAGAGACCCGCCATTCACCACCGAATTCTCGATAGCGGCTCCATTGCGCCAACTTGGCGCGTGTGCCGCTCCGTTCGAACCCTGGAATGAACGCCGGCGCTGACCACGGATGTACTGGCAGCATCGGCATCGTTCCGGTTCGAATGGGAATGATGCAGGAGGCGCCTCCGCGTGCTCCCGCGGAAATCGCAACCATGGCCAGCCGTACCACACAGACCGTCGTTCATTTCTCCGCGCCGTTCCGGCTGCCGGACTTCGATACGCTGCAGCCGGCCGGAGACTATCGCGTCGACCATGACGAGGAAGCGATCGATGGCGCCTTCTGGCTTGCTTGGCGACGTGTCGGGGCTTTCATCCACTTGCCCGGTATCGGGATGCGCGGACCAACGCAGCAGATGGTGCCGATCAATCCGGCGGACCTCGACGCCGCACTCGAAAAGGACAGACAACAATGACTTACACAAACGCCCGGCAATCCCGCAGCCATTCGTTCCGGGCCGCCTCCGCAACCCATCTTTTTGCGGTGGGCCAAGCCGTCCGCCTGCGCGGCAATTTCGGCACATTCCCGAAGACCTCGGAAGTCTACCGCATCACCAGCACGCTTCCGCCAAGGGGAGATTCGCCGCAGTACCGAATCCGCAACGATGACGAACGCCATGAGCGAGTGGCGACACAAGACAGCCTGGAACCGATCCGACCCTCGCGACCCGGCGAAGGCGCAACCCTCATCGAAAGGACGTTCGGCCATGGCCAAGGGACAGAAACGCAGCAATCGCGAGATCAGGAAGCCGAAGCAGGAAAAGGCGCTACCCAAGCCTGAAGGCGCTTTCGGCAACCCGATCAAGCTCGCCACAAGCAGCAACGCTTCGCGCGGCAAGGGCTGATGACCGCGATCGGCGAGACCGGTGGGCAGGAACGATGAAGATCGTGATCGAATTCTACAGGACCCGCGACGCGGACGATGCCCATGCCGTCATTGGTCGTGAAACCGTGGAACTCGACGATCTCGACGGCGCCATCGCAGCCGCGCGGCTGTTGGCGCGGACCCTCGACATGCCACAGCGTCCCGACTCCATGACGATCACCGACGCGAACGGCAGAATACACTACTGCGGCATCATCGGCTCGGAAGCGGTGGACGAAGGAAGGCAATGACCATGAATATGCAGCACCTCAAGGAGACTGAACGGAAGCGAATTGCAGCCGCGATCAGCGTCTGGGAAAACGAAGGCGGCGCGCCCGGTCAGGATTCCATGCACCGTCAATATGGCCGCCGTATCGAAGCCGACCGTTCCTGGACGATCTATCACGTCTTTACCGGCATTCCGGCGCGCTTCGGCGGCGATGCCATGACCGGCCTGAGCCGTCTGGATGCAACCAGCGGCATGTTGCGTCTCAACCTGCGCAACGCCGAGCGCCGCAGGGAACGCATTGAACTCTCGCCCTTCAGAACAATCCCGAAACCGGCGGAGCGCAGGTCATGACGCTGGCCTTCCCCAACCCAAGCCGCAGCTTCGACGAAGCGCGCAACGCCGTGCGCTTCATGGGCCACGACGGCATGTTCCAGATCCGCTTCTTTATCGAAGCGGGTGCGCTGACGAAGTCGGATGCTGCCAGACGCGAGGCGGGGACGCTGGAAGCCAAATGCCTGTCGGCTTTCGACGCGTTGCGTACAACCATCTACGATGTCGCGCGAAAAGCCTATTCCCACGGCCACCGCGATTCCTACACGCTGACCGCCGCGGATTTCCGCTAGGCGATTTTCCATGCTGATCCGCTATGGCTACGAGATCACGCTGACCTGCTAGGAGCCGACCGCGCTGGAACGGGTATAGGCGATGTGCGATTTCGTCCATAACCAGATCCACGGTTTCCATCCGAAAAAGAACGTCACGAGCGTCGGCTCCGGCGGGAGCAAATCGCGCAAACCTGGCGTCAGCATTTGGTGAACAGCACTGCTACGCTCAACGGCCGACATCGAGGCGCCTTGCCGTCCTTCGTGCGCCAAACAAAATACAGGATTGGATTGAGGGCGCCTCAAGGTCGCGTTCGATTAGCAAGGATTGTAGCAAGGATTGTCGCGAGCCGCCCTTGAATAAACTTGAGACGGTCGTTCGGCGCGGTAATGATGCGCTCGCCGCTCCGCTTCTTTGGAAATTTGTTATTGCGCTGCGGAGAGTCCTTCGTTCCTGTCGACGGGTTTTGAGCGCATGCGGAAAACCGTTTCACGCTCGGCCCGCTTGGACCGCATCGGGGGCGGACCCCGATCCATAAGTCCATGTCCTCCAGCACCATGTCGCCCATGCGCTGAAAGCGACGTCCAGCGCCCCGGCCCGGTGGGCGGAGCGTATGAAGCCAGGCAGTTTGCGCACTGTATGATCCCTTGCCAGCGGCTCTTGCGGGAACACGTCGCTGGCTCTAAGGATGTGCCCGCTTTTCACAACCGCCATCAATGCGTCGAAATCGACCACGTTGGCCCGCGACAGCAGGATCAAGGCCACGCCCTCGCGCATCCTGGCAAACGCTTCCGCGTCAAGGAAACCCTGGTTGTCCGAGGTCGGCGCTTTGAGGTGATCAACGGTGCGATGGGGCGTCGGCGCTGGAGCGCTGACGATCGGGCACAGATCCTTGAGGAGTCGCTTGCGCCTGGCGCGGTGGTTTCGGCGGTGGCCCGTCGACATGGGCTGACACCGCAGCAGTTGTTCACCTGGCGGCGTGAGGCGCGGAAGCGGGCAGAGCCCGAGACGCTATCCTTTGTTCCCGCAGTGGTCGCGCCAGAGCCGCTGGTTGCCAAGGAGCCGAAGAGGCCCCGTCCGGGTCGAAGCGGCATGCGCCGTAGCGCACGGTAGGGATCGAACTGGAGGCAGGCGGCGTCACGGTGAAGATCTGCAACGGCGCGTCGCCGGAAACGATCGCCGCAGTGATTGGCGCCTTGAGGGGCGCATCGTGATCGGTCCGACCGGGAACGGTCCGGGTCATGGTGGCGACGAAGCCGGTAGACTTCCGCAAGGGTGCGGAAGGTCTGGCGGCACAGGTGCGCGAGACGATGGGCACCGATCCGTTCTCGGGCGCGGTTTACGTGTTCCGGGCCAAGCGCGGCCAACTACCGGCATTCTGCATACGGTTTTCGATTTGCGACCGTTGTCCCAGCGGCTCGACACGCCTTTGGCGCTCGCTGCCTTGCGCTCCGCTCTGACAAGCAGGAAACCGCCATCAGGTTGCATTCGACACACCGACCGTGGGTGCCAATACGCGTCCGAGACGTTGCCGAGGTTCATCGAAGAGGTCTACAATTCGAAACGGCTGCATTCAGCCCTTGGCTATCGAACACCAAAGGAATTTGAAATCCAACTCGCCCGGAAGGCGGCTTAGTTCGATGGTCCTCGCGGTCCAGCCGGAGGGGTTCATATGTGGACGCCTCCTTGGCAAGACGACAATTGACACTATCCTCAGATCGGTCGGTGCAGTCATATGTTCGGCCTTTCGATGCGGTATGTTAAGCCGCTGGCCCTGATGAATCT
>NZ_JAVXZD010000008.1:0-169806 GCF_032460275.1 Mesorhizobium sp. SP-1A
GAAGCGCCTCGTCAAATTCCCCTCGATCAAATCCTCGCGGCCTTTCCTGACCTCGCACCGACCTTTCGGTTCGACGAGCCAGACGCCAAGACACCGACCGGCCACGCGCCTCGCCAGCACCGCTCTGCATCTTGATCAAAGAGGCCTAGAGATCGAGCTTCAGTTCGCGATTTCTCGCAACCGAACAACAGATCATCATGGTCCGCAGGCGGTCATGATCTTCGGCGACGCGGAAAGTATCGCGGTGGTCGACTTCCCCATCAACTACCGATGCCTCGCAAGCGCCGCACATACCCTCCTCGCATGAATATGGCACATCGACGCCGGCCTGCAGGCATGCGCCGAGGATTGTCTGGCCCGGCTCAACGGAAAGCGAGATCCCTTGACGGGCCAGGTACACCGTAAAGCCTGTTCGGAGCGCAGGCTTCTCGACTCCTGCAAAGCGCTCGCGATGCACCATGTCGCGAGGTCTGGATGCGCTCGCAGTCTCGTATTCGTCAAGCATGCCCGACGGGCCACAGCAAAACAGATGAGCATGGGTTGGAGCGATTTCGACCAGCTCACTGATCTTGGGCCCGTCCAAGTGCTCTTCGCCGGTGATCAAAATCTTGACTTCGGGATCGTCGGCGAGCTCATCGGCAAACAGAATGTCTTCGGACGATCTGACCCAGTAAAACAGTCTTGCGACCTTCTTCTGCTGCTTCAAAGACCTGTACATGTTGATGATGGGCGTAATGCCGATGCCGCCCGCGAACAGCCAAGCCTCATCGACTTGAGGCAATGCGAAGTTGTTGCGCGGCTTCGAGATCGAATAGACGTTTCCGACAACGCTTTCGCGATGCCAGGCCTGAGAGCCGCCGCGCCCTTTCGCGTTGGCAAGCACGCCGATGACATACTCGTGCGGGCTGTTGTCTGAGTTGATCAATGAGTATGAGCGGCGGAAATTGCTGCTAATCTCGATGTCGATATGCGCCCCGGGTTCGGCCGGCGGCAATGGCTCTCCGTCGGCAGCCACGAGATGGTAAAGGTTGACGTTGCGCGCTCCATACTCGACCGACTTTAGCCGTGCCAGTCGCTCCAAACCGCTAGCCATCAGATCACTCCGTAGGTGATGTTCATCGACCGCAGCCACGCGCGATAGCGCTGTCCCATGAGGTCGGTGCGATGATGCAGTTCATAGCGTAGGTCCGCCGGAATTCGCTCGGGGCGCTGGGTCTCGATGATATCCCTGTCCTGCGTAAAGATGACGTTGTAGCGTTCGACGATCGAGGACACCGAAGGAGCGGGTTTGATATCAAGGGCGCCGCTTATTCTGACAATGCTATGGTTCTCCTCCACCATCTGAACCGTACAGAAGGTGGCGAAATGGCTCACCGCCCCCTCAATCGGCTGGTTGTCGGAACCAATGTCCTGGATATCTTTGCGGAAGCGGCCGACGAGGGGTCGAAGGGCCTTGTAGACATAGTCCGACCTGACAAGCACGCCACGCGCGTCGCCTCCGGGCTGCAGGACGCTGATGGGGCTGGTCGCAAGGCCGCCTCCGTCGATTTCTTCTACCGTGTAGGGCTTGATGGTGTCCGGCTCGGTCGCGATGCCGTTGACATCACCATGCACGAACGGGAAGTGGGTGATATCCAGGAAGTTCTCCAAAGACCGAAAACCGTTGGCATGGAAGACGAACGGGCCGGCATGGACTTTCAAATAGCTGTCGTCGTTCCATTCGTCATAGATCGGAACGTCGTTTTGAGGTTCGCCAATGCAGGCCCAGGCGAATCCATATCGTTCAACGACCTGATGCGGGAATGCACGCGCCTTGGCCATCGGCTTTTCTCCCGGCGCCGCCGGGATCTGCGTGCAGGCGGCTGTGTTGTCATAGCGCCAGCCGTGGTAAGGGCAGATGACCTGGTCGTCGCAAATGCTTCCTTTGGATAGCCGCGCGCCGCGATGTTGCACAGATCTTCCCAGACGTGCAGTGTGCCTTTGCTGTCGCGCCAGGCAACCAGGTCGCGTCCCAACAGCCGCACGGGGCTGAGCTTGCCCTCTTCGAAATCGCCAGTGTAGCCGATCACATGCCAATCGTTCAGAAGCACCGGATCCTGGCAGCCATATTGCTCGGTGATCGGCCCGCTTCGGCGCATGGTTGTGAGAGAGGCGTTTGCCGTGGCAGTCATGATTGGCTCCCTTGCTGCTCGATGTATTTGTTCATATACAACGCAGCGCGCGACCGATCCTTCAGCGAAACTGACAGATGACGCCGTTGGTCCGGGAGATGGTCCTTCATCTTGCGCGTCTCGATTGTGTGGAGGCCTCGCAAAGCCGCCACGCGCGAATTGCAAACGTGCTGCTGGCGGAGCTTGGCGAGACAGCGGTTGACCGGCTCTATATCAGCATGCCCACGGATGCACGTCTGCGACGTATCGCGACTTCATTGCTGGAATCACCTGGCGACAGGCGAACCTTGGCCGATTGGGCGGCCGCCATCGCAATGAGCGAAAGAAGCCTTCGGCGGCAAATCGAGCGAGAGACCGGCGTGACATTCGGGAGATGGCGCCAGCAGTTCCATCTCGCAATGGCGCTAAGGGATCTCAAAGCCGGCATACCGATAAAGGTGATCTCGGAAAGCCTCGGCTACGAGTCAGTCAGCGCTTTTTCGACCATGTTCAAGAAATCCATGGGAAAGCCGCCCGGCAGATATCTATCGGCCTCGTAGGGCGCGAGGCGGAGCGCTACCGCCTGCGCGCCGATACGTGGTTGAAACGTCCCAGTTTCAATCACCCAGGGTTCGCCTCAGGCATCCGGGTGGCCGCGATAGTAGGCTTGCGCAGCTGAAACACCGCTGCCGAGCTCGATCGAAAATCCAAGGTCCGCCATGACCATTTCGATGGCGGCAAGACCTGAAAGCATCATGACATCGGTCATGGCTCCAAGGTGACCGATACGGAAAACCTTGCCTGCGACATCGCCCAGACCGACGCCAAAGGCCACACCATATTTTTGGGCTGCGTGCGTAACCACCTTCGTTCCATCGAAACCCGATGGGACCAGAACCGCCGAAACAGTATCCGAATATAGTGATGGTGAGCGAGCGCAAAGCGAAAGTCCCCAGCATGCAACCGCCTTGCGCACACCGGTTGCAATCCTGCGATGCCGGGCAAAGACATTTTCCATGCCTTCCTTCTCCAACAACTCTATCGCAGCGCCCAGGCCCCGAATGAGATTCACAGGGGGCGTGTAAGGAAAGCCACCGGCAGAGTTGCTTTTCAGCATGTCGCGAACATCGAAGAAACAGCGCGCGCAGCGCGCCCCATCCATGGCCTCGATCGCCTTTGCACTCAAGGCTAGGATCGCCAGACCAGCGGGCAACATGAAGCCTTTTTGCGATCCAGTAATCGCGGCATCGACGCGCCATTCGTCCATGGCGAAATCCATTGATGCAATGCTCGACACGCCATCGACAAAAAGCATCGCCGGGTGGCTCGCGGCGTCGATCGCGCGGCGCACGGCTGCCACGTCGCTTTTGACACCCGTTGCCGTTTCGTTGTGGCAGACAAGCACCGCTCGTATGCGCTTGTCGGTGTCCTTTGCCAGAACATCCTCGAACGCCGCAGCGGGAGCGCCCTCGCCCCATGGCGTTTCGATAACCGACACCTCGATTCCATGCCGGCGGCACAGGGCGATCCAACGCTCGGAAAACATGCCATAGCGAGCCGCCAGCACCTTGTCGCCCGGCGACAAGCTGTTCGTGATCACCGCCTCCCAGGCGCCTGTGCCTGTCGATGGGAAAAGCACAACTTCGGCATCTTGCGATTTCAAGATCCGCCTGACGCCGGCAGCGATGGGTTGAAACATTTCCGCAAAAATGTCGGATCGATGATCAATCGACGGGTAGTCCACGGCGCGGCGCAATTCATCGGGAATGTTGGTCGGACCGGGTATGAAGATCGGGTTTTGCAACGACAAGATGGGCTCCTTGTATGAGGTGTGCGTTTGGCTGCAGCCAGGAAGGATACGCATAGGGTGCGGGCCCACGGCGCTGGCCGAGCAGCATTTGTTTGATGACACTAAAATTAGATTGACAACAGCAAAATTTCGGAAAACAATTTCCGTGCATCCTGGGAGAAACCGAAAAGGCGTCGGTGGAGTTTTTGCATGCAGCCGAGCGGCTCACCGCTACCTATGCGGCTTGAGCGCATCCTAGTGTGGGCGGGTAGCCCAAGATCAATGCCTTGCAATTTGAACGACAACAACGAAGGGGAATGAAATGCATCTGTCACGCAGACAATTCTCGGTGCTCATGGCATCGCTGGCGGCGGTGTCGCCAAGCAAGCTTTTCGCCGCAACCGGAGCCGAACTCACAGCGCAGGCTGCTAAGCCGGTTGATACGTCCAAATTCAAGAAGGCCGGCCCCTACAAGATCGGGGTGGCGTGCGGCTGGCTTTCGATTTCCTGGGTCGTCTATGCCAAGCAGTATATCCTCTGGGCAGCAGACCAGCATAAGGCCGATGTGAAGTCCGTGGTCTTCACGGACGCAGCTTTCAACCCGGCCAAGCAGATCTCGGACATCGAGGATCTGATGCGTCAGAACGTCGATGCGATCCTTTACTGGGCCGCGGACGACAAGGCGCTCGAAGAGGTGCTTGATCGCGCGGTCAAAGCGGGCATCGTGACGGTCAATGCCTTCGGCAGTTTCGTGGACAAGCCGGGCACCGTCTCCAACGCGGTCGTCGACCAGTGGACGCTCGCCGAGACGGCAGCCAAGGCTTTCGCCAAGGACCTCAATGGCAAGGGCAAAATCGCAGCCATCATGACGGTTGCCGGCAGTGCCTCGGCCAGCGATCAGCTCGACGCGCTCAAGAGCGTGCTTGCCCAGAATCCCGGCATCGAACTCCTCAATGTCTCCTACGCGGACTTCAACCGTGCGAAGGCAAAGCAGGTCGCCGAGAACCTACTCCAGGCCTATCCCGACATGAACGGCGTCTTCTGTACCTCAGGCAACCAGGCGCTCGGCGTTGTCGAGGCGATCGACGAGGCGGGACGGCTGGCCGACTTCACGGTCGGACCGGCAGACGAGTTGAACGGCTGGGCGAAGTGGGTCGTCGCCAACAAAAAGGGCGGCAGCGTTCCCTACTCGCCAATCGTCGGCAAGGTTGCATTCGACCTGGCGATCAAGATCCTGAAGGGCGAACCGGTTCCGCGCGGCGAATTGATCCCGATCGAATACTATTCGCCGGCCGACGAGGACAAAATCGTCCGTAACGACCTGCCTGACGACTCCTGGCCGGGCCCGCTGCCGGCTGAATTCCTTCCGAAGTAAGCTTCGGCAGGGGCTGCATCGGTGGTGGGCGCAGCAGCAGTCGTCCGCCACCGATTTAGCCTGTCTTCCCCGACACCCGCGTCTGATCTCCAGACTTGCAATCCGGAACCCTGCCGAGCCCACACGAAAAATGCCGGCGCCGCCGTCTGGCTGCACGCTTTCGCATTTCTATCGTAGAGGAACTGCGTGGACGAGTTCGATTTCATTGTCGTCGGCGGTGGTTCGGCTGGCTCCGTTCTGGCTGCCCGACTTTTCGAGAACCCGGCCAACAGGGTTCTCCTCATCGAGAGTGGTCGCTGGGACAGCGACGTTGATTCATATTCCCGCAACGTTCTTCAAGGTCATGCAGCGCGGGCGCGGCGTCCATTCGACAAAAGCAGCTAGACGTCCACGGCCTGCATTCCGGTGGCGTCCATCCGATCCCCTACCGGCAGGGGTAGTTCGACGGCAATGCGCGAAAGATCCTCGGGCGTAAGGGTGACATAGATGGCTTTGAGGTTCTCTTCGAGGTGAATGCGTTTCTCGCAGCCGGGAATCGTTGCAACGTTTTGCGAAAGAACCCAAGCAATTGCAAATTGCGCTGGGGTGCATTCCTTCTCACCGGCAAGTTCGCGCACCTTTGACACCAGTTTGAGGTTCTGCTCGAAATTGGCGCCCTGAAACCGCGGCCCATGACGCCGCAAGTCGTGCGGACCAAGGGCCTCTGTCTTCTGGATATCTCCGGTGAGAAAACCTCGGCCCAAAGGTGCATAGGCCACGAAGCCGACACCGAGTTCTCGACACGCCGGCAGCAACTCCGCTTCGACGTCGCGTGTCCAAAGCGAATATTCGCTTTGGACCGCAGCGACGGGATGTACCGCATGGGCGCGTCGAAGGGTACGGGCGCTCGCCTCCGACAAGCCGATATGCTTGATCTTTCCTTCCTGGATCAGGTCGGCCATCGCACCGACGGTGTCTTCGATTGGCACGTTTGGATCGACGCGATGTTGGTAGTAGAGATCGATGCAATCGATACCGAGTCGCCGAAGCGATCCTTCAATAGATTGCCTGATACGCTTAGGCGAACTGTCGAGCACCCGCGTCAACGTGCCCTGCGCCGTCTTTTCGATTCCGATCCCGAACTTGGTCGCTATGACAACCTGATCGCGTCGCCCCTGTATCGCGCGACCGACGAGTTCTTCGTTGGTGTAGGGGCCGTACATCTCCGCGGTGTCAAGAAAGGTTACGCCGAGGTCGACGGCACGTTGAATCGTCTTGATCGATTCCGTGTCATTCACTGCCCCATAGATGCCTGACATTCCCATGCAGCCGAGGCCAATCGCGGATATTTCCAGCTTGCCGAGGGTCGCTTTCATGGCACGTTCTCCGCGTCGTTTGTTTGATCAACCGCGTCATCCAGGGCCCTTGCAAACAAGGCTACGGGAACCTCGATCATTCCGCCGCCGATCCTGCCATCCCTGCCCTCAGGGTCGAGCATGCCCAGAAGCACCACGGGTCCTTGCCCAGACGAAACAACCGCTTGAGCATCGACTCCCCCTGTAAGATCGCCGAGCCCAGATAGCGTGGCGCACTTGAACAAATGGCGCCGCTCGATATGCCGGTGCGGCAGGACATGACGTAAGCCTTGAAAGATCGGCGACTTTTCGCCGATCAACTGACCACCAAGGCCAAGAAAATCGATAACCGCGCTGTCCCCGATACCCCGGGCTGGCAAGCGCTCTTGGCGGCCCGGATCAAGGTTGCCCGTCGGGCGAGGCCCCTCCATCTTGAACCAACGCTTCGGGCTTCTCGCGAGCTTCAATCCATACTGGAATCCATTGCCTCCGGCCTGGACTACGACGGTCGAATCGACTGTCCCGGCGGCCTGGCCGAGGACGGCCGCCGCCATTGCCATCCAAATATTGATGGCAAAGCTGGTGTTGGTGTTCACGAATGTGCTGATGGCCGATGGAATCGGCCTGTCGGTGCGGCGCGATAGGGCCTCGACCATCGCCATGGAGCCTGCGGAGACGGCGGCATGGCCATCGTCTCCATTTCGAATAGCCTCCGTGAGCAGCGGATAAAGCTCCATCGGCTCGGTGAAGAGCGCCGCGAGCCAGTCAGCAAACGGCCCGTTCAGCCAAGCATGGTGCGCGGGCAACTCCATATTGCGCAGCCCCAGGCGAGACGCACAGGAACCGCCTTCGTTCAAGACCGACCAGGCGCTGATCGCCGGTGCCGTGGAACTGGAGACTTCGATCAAAGCCATCGATGGTGAGGCGACGCCGGCAAGAGGCAGAAGCACCGCAAAGTCCTGACCGGCGCCGAGCTCGATATCATTGGACAAAACGAGAGCGTCAGCCTCTTCCCAGGTTTTTGCCCAACCCTCATAAACGCAAGCAAATGCCAGCGAATTGCGAAGCAATGGAGGAATGTCGGCGCGATTTTCGAAAGGCGGGCCGGCGTGGAGCAGGACACGACGACGTCCAATAATTCGATCCAGCCGGGAAACACCCGTCCACAGCGGCCGGGCCTGCCCGATCTTGCGAGCGGCTTCGGAATTGGCACTGGTCATCGCACCACCTCGATTGATAAAGGTCGATCGCCCAGCCCCGGGCGATACCAAGACCGCCAGGGCATCGTCTCTGGTTTGAACACGGCAATCAGCTTAGCCGGATCAACCCGCCACGGGCTGGGCGTCGACGCGCTTCGCGAGGCCTTGGTCGCGCATTGCCTTGCGATAGCTGACCGCGACGGCGTCGAAGCGCATGTGAAGCTCATCGGCAAGGTCAAACGGCACGAACTCCGGGCGCTGCAATTCCACGATCTCCTTGTCCTGGTTGAAGGCCGTGTCCTCGAAACGTTTCATGATCTCCGGGTCTTGGTCATGATAGTAGTTGCGACCAATCACCGAGTAGCCGATCGACATGTTGTTATCCACCGGCTGCGAACAGAACAGATGGATCATCTGCTCGCTACCGCCCCAGTCCTGGCGCATCACGATAGTATAGGGCAGATAGAGTTGATATTGTGAGTGGCGTTCGCCACTTTGTTGTTCGTTGAAGAACACCGGAAATTCTTCGTTCCGCGGCGCCTCGGGGCGCGTGATCTCATATCGAAGCACGCGGTCGTCCGTCTCCACGGAGTAGCGGGGCACGATGGTCTTCTTGGGATCGCCCAGGAGCCCCGGATGCACCCACGGAAAATGGGCAAAGTCGGTGAAGTTCTCAAGCTGCCGCGACGAATCCGCCTGCCAGGGGTACGGACCTGTAAAGATCAGGCTCCGATCATCGGCTTCCAATTCGGGGATTTCAGGCAATGGCCACCGGGGCTCTTCCAGGCTAACCCAGATAATCCCATATCGTTCCTGGCAGAAGTAGGATGGAACCTTGGCTTTCGACGGAACAACCGTGGGATCCTCAAGCTGGGGAATTGCCGTGCAAACGCCGTTTTTGCCGTAGCGCCAGCCGTGATACGGACACAGGATTTCGTCGCCGTCGACGGTCCCTTGAGACAGGGCGGCGCCACGATGGATGCACATGTCCTCCATGGCATGCGGTTTGCCGTCCGAACTGCGCCAGATAACCAGGATGTGCCCGAGCAGCCGAACCCGGGTCGGCCTCTCCTGCAATTGGTGAGCATACTTCACGGGGTGCCAACACTTCTTCAATGCAGAATAGTCCGGCACGGCTGCGGGTGCGTAGAACATGCAATTTCTCCCGTAATGGTCTTATTTCAGTAAGTTGGAGCGATAGCGGCTTCTCCCTGCTGGCGGACGACTCTGGTGCAGCAGGAAGTAGCTGCTCAGTCCGCTTGAAGGGACGTTTCCTTCAATCAGCGGAAAAGGTCTGCGGCTGAAACAGCCTTGTCGGTGATGCCGTATTTGATGAGATGCTGCGAAATGACGTCCACCATTTCAGGGTCGAGCGACGAGTCGAAAACCGGGAGCCGGACTCGACTGGCAAGGTCGGCCTTCACTTTCGTATAGGTCGGAATGATGTTTCGGATCTCATCTGGATGCTGGGCAGCGTATTCAGTAGAGCGGTTCATGGCGCGAACGAAGGAGTCGATCACTTGCGGGTTTTCGGCGATGTAGGTTTCAGTCGACATCCAGGCGCCGTCGAAGAAATTCTTCTTGCCCCCCAGTGCAATCGCCGGTGCGTCGATCTGAACGTCGCCAGCATCGAGCGACCGCGTCAGGAACGGCTCGAGTGTCCAGATCGCATCGACTTGCTTGCTTTCCAGAGCGTTGGCCATGTCGGGAAAAGGGACCTCGACCAGCTTGACGGAATTGGGATCCATACCAGCCAATTCAAAAGCCGCCTTCACCACAGTCTCTCCATAGGCTCGCACCTCATTGACCGCTATGGTCTTGCCCTCGAGGTCGTGGATCGTCTTGATGCCGCTGTCCGGTCGCACAACAATTTGCATGTACGCCTCGTCGGGGTTGCTATGCTCCTTCAAGTACGCGGTCAGGACTTTGATCGGCAGCCCCCTCGAACGAGCAATCACCGAATTGACGCTGCCGATGTGACTGATCTGGGTCGCGCCCGACATGAGTGCGACCGTCAGTTCGCTGCCTCCGCCCATGAAGATGGGTTCGATATCCAGGCCTTCTTCTTTAAAGAAGCCCTTCTCGATGCCCAGAATTATGGCAGCCGAGTTCACGCTTGGCAGCATGCCGACTTTGAGATGCGTGAGGTCTTTTGCTGCCGCGGGAGACAAAGCAAGGACCATTGTCGCGATTGCGAACGAGATAATTCTGAACGGTGACATTTCAGTTCCCCTTTCGGCTTTGTGCATGCGTTTGGGTTCGCCTGCGGTCGTCATTCGACAGGCGGCGCTCAATCAAGGTCTGTTGCTTCAGGCCGCCAGCGAATGGGCCGTCTCGTTGATCAACCTGTAGACGTGGGCCCGGAGATGCCCGAACTCAGGCAGTTCCTTGGTAGTGATCTGATGCCGCGGGTGAGGCAGGTTCGTGCTGATGATCTCCCTCACCAACGTTGGCGAACGCGTCAGCACGACAATCCGGTCGGAAAGATAGACCGACTCGTCGATGTCGTGAGTGACAAGCAAGACGGTCTTGCCGATCTTGTGCTTCACCTCGAGGATCAAGTCTTCGAGTTCCGCGCGTGTCTGGGCGTCCACCGAAGCAAAAGGTTCGTCCATGAGCAGGATCTGCGGTTGATAGGCAAGCGCGCGCGCGATCGCGACACGCTGTTGCATCCCGCCCGAGAGCTGCCAGGGATAGTGGCGACGAAACCCTTCGAGCCTGACATCTTTCAGGGCTCGCGTTACGCGATCCTCGCGCTCCGACTTCGGTATCTTCATGTGCCGCAGTGGCAGCATCACGTTGTCCTGGACGTTGCTCCATGGATAGAGCGAGGCGCGATAATCCTGAAAGACCATGCCCATTTCCGGCGGCGGCGAGCTGACAGGCTTTCCGTTGATCGACACTCTGCCGGTGGTTGGGGCCAGAAGCCCCGACATGCATTTCAACAGCGTCGTCTTTCCGCAGCCAGACGGCCCGACGACGCAGACAAATTCGGAGGCGTGCACGCTGAAACTGACGTCCTTCAGCGCCTGGATGTTGCCGTATGATTTGCTGACGTTCCTGATATCAAGCACGACACTGCTCCTATGTTCAGCCGCTCGCGCGGGACTTCTTGTGCCAGTCTAGGACCCGGGATTCGATCAGGGAGAAGATCGCATTCAGCGCGTAGCCAAGCAGGCCGAGCAGAAGAATACCGGCCCACATGTCCGCAATTGCGAAGGAACGTTGCGATTGAAGAATGAAGAAGCCGATGCCCTCGGACGAAGCGACCATCTCGGAGATCACCATCAGGATCAATGCGAGCGACAAGCTGCTACGCATACCCGCGAAAATCTGCGGCAAGGCGTTGGGCAAAACGATGTGGCGCAGTTTCAGCCAGCCGGAGATGCGATACATGCGCGCCGTTTCGCCCATCGTCGGATCGAGGCTGCGCACCCCGTCGATCGTGTTCAACAAGGTTGGCCAGATGCACACGAAGGCAATGATGAAGACCTTCATGCCTGAGCCGACGCCAAAGACCGTGATTGCGAATGGGATCAGTGCTGGAGAAGGTATTGAACGAAAGAACTCGACGATCGGGGCCGCGGCGCGCTGTGCCGTCCTCGACAAACCTAGCGGCACGCCGATTGCGATCGCCAGCACCATTGCGATGCCGTAGCCAGCAGCCAGGCGAGCAAGACTGGGCAGCACGTCAGTGGGAATCCTGGCGAAGATCCACAATTCCTCAAATCGCTGCAGGATCACGATCAGGGAGGGGAAGACAAAGGAGTGCGCCGTGGCGGTAGTCGCGGCCCATACGATAACAATCCCGATCGGCACTGCGATTTCGAGTGACGAGGCGAGGATCTGCTTTGACCTGGTCATGCTTCACCTCGGCGTTGCGATGCGTGCCAATGCAGGGCGCGGCGTTCGAACCAGATCGTCAGTGTGTTCAGCAACCAGCCGGTCAAGCCAATGGCAATGATGAACGCGTACATACCCGTGGTGTCACCCGACGATCGGGCCACATTGATCTCGCGGCCAAGACCCGGTGCGCCAATGACCACTTCAGCCGTGACCGCCAGGATCAGCGAGACTGAGGAGCTGATCCGGATGCCCGTGACGATGTAGGGAAGCGCCGACGGAAGCATGACATGGATCATGCGTTGCAAACTGGACAGGCCAAAACAGCGCGCGGTGTCCAGGGCAACAGGATTGGTGTCCTTCACCCCGTAGATCGTCTGGACGAGAAGAGGCCAGAAGGCGGCGAACGCGGCCAGGAACGTCTTGCTCTCAATGCCTACGCCAAAAATCAGCAAAGCGACCGGAACAAGCGAAACCGAGGGAATGGGACGCATGAACTCGATTGGAATGCGAAAAGCACGATACAGAACTTCGCTCCAACCGAGGACGATGCCCAGAGGGATCGCAAGCGCCGCCGCGATGGCCAGTCCCGCCGCCCAGCCGCGCAGGGTATCGAACAGAGCCTTCCAGAAATCGCCCGTCTGCATCAGGCGGGCCAGCTCCAGGAAGGTCGCCGACATCGACGGGAAGAAGTGAGGATTGATGACGCCGGTCTGGCTTCCTACCTCCCACGCCAGGAGAAGTACGACGATCGCGAGAAAGCCGGGGGATATTGTATGCAGCAATGCCGCAAATTGGGCGTTGTTGCTTCGGGAGTTATCTCTTTGCAGTGAACTGAACCCAAGCGACATTATGCTTGCCTCGCTTGAACGCTCCTCAAGTAGATCGTCAGGCCGTTCCAGGTACTGCAGCAATGCAATGACGTCATGGACACCATGACGATCGAAGCATTCACCTGGCACCTGGCACCGTCGACCGATCTCCGCGGTGACGTCCAGAAACGTGTCAAAGGCGTTGAACTTCCCTATGCGGCAGCACAACCGACGAGCCGGCTCTCTTCAAAAGAGCTAGGGAAGCGACTCCTTGGCTTGAAAAGCCCATGCGAACAAATTCTGGCCATCCTATTCCCCTGCAGCTTAGGCACGCCCTTTTCCGGGTCTATCCATGGAGGGCCCGCGCGCCGGAGCGCGCGGACGATGATGGTGTTTCAGTTCAATTCCGCGTCCAGAAGCCGGTCGCTTCGCGCAGGTATTCTTTCTTGCCCGGCGTTCTCCAAGCCGAGGGTGTTTTCGGCGGCTTGTGACCAGGAATTTGCGCCGCCGAAAGAGGTGCGGTGAACGAGCACATTGTCATGGTCGTTTATCAGCAGCTGAAGTTGATCCGGCCGGTTGTAGCCGCCGCCAAAATCGTGGACGAACCGGTCAGTGACGCAGTGCTCGAGATCGACATCGGCATAAAGGATGCCTTCCTTATCGCCGTCGAGCGGACCTGCGATGATGTTGCCTGTCGGATCGATGATCGCCGAGCCCCCCGTCTTCTTGGGGTCGGTCAGGAAGGCTCGATCTTCGTCGGTGTGAGCCAGCAGATCCACCATTTCGGGACTCACAGTGCCGGCAGCTGCGATCACGAAACACTTGCATGCGTAAGCAACATTGCGGCTGGCGATCAGGATCGATTGATGCATCGATGCCCAATGGTCGGGCATGAAATGGTTGGGCCAAGCCGCGACGTGGATCCTCGTATATTCAGCAGACATGGCCATGACAGCCATCGGATTGGTATTCTCGCCGCAGATCATGCCGCTGACCGGACCGAATTCGGTGGGTACCGAGCGCAGGTATCGGGCGCTTCCCCCCATATGAACCATCTTCTCGCCGATGGTCGGGGCCATCTTTTGATGTTTGCCGATGATGCGCCCATTTCGGTCGATATAGAGCTGTGTATTGAACATACCGCCGGTTTGATTGGCCTGCTTCTCCGTCAGGCCCATGACCACGTAGACGTTCGCCTCGGCCGCCGCCTTGCAGATCTCGCGGACCTCCTCGCTATCAATCACGACCGCGTTTTTATAGAGCTCGGTCGCCAGGCGCATGGCCTTCTTCCCGTTGGCCGGGTCGAAATAATACCAAAGCGGATGACCTGGGATGAAATTCTCGGGAAAGCCGACGAAGTCGGCGCCGTTGGCCCCGGCTTCCTTGATAAGCCTGACAGCCTTCTCAACCGACGCTTCCCTGTCAAGGAAAACGGGAGCCGCCTGGACTGCGGCGAGGCGAAGCTTTGGGAATGTATCCCCCATTTCAATCTCCCTTGCAAAAAACTTCTGTACGGACGCCGGATCCTACTTGCGTAGCGGGCCGTTTCGTGGAAGTTATCGATCGATAACCGATTTCAGCCAGGTCGGCAAGAGTGAATCTGGACAAAATTCACTTTGACAGAAATAAAGTTGGTTCAGGTGGGGACCTCCATGCGGCCGGCGAACCGCAGCTATCGTTTGAAGGCTTTTGTCGAAGTAGGTATGGGTCCCGTTTATCCATCTAACTCGGCAGCGAATTGCAGTGCGGCTGGTTTTTTTGCCACCGCACTGATGCGGAGAAGCCGTGGCATATGAATCTGAAAGGTCCCTGCATGGAAGACCGAGCACAAGACAACGCACCACAATATTCCCAGCAACCGAGGTCGACGCGACTCTCGGGGGAAGATCGGCGCGAGGACATTGTTTCAAAGGCCATGGTCTATTTCGCGGACCACGGATTTGCCGGCGGAACGCGCGAGCTGGCGAAGAAGATAGGCGTCACGCAGCCACTTTTGTACAAGCACTTCTCTTCGAAAGCCGAATTGATACAGGCCGTGTTCGATCGATTGGCGAAGAGGCAGCGGGATGCACATTGGGACATCCTGCTGAAAGACAGGGCCAAGCCAATCGAGGCAAGGATGGTGTCTTTCTTCTCGGCCTATTCCGAATACACTTACACTTACGAATGGATACGCCTCTATACGTTTGCCGGTTTATCGGACGGAAGCCTGAACGTCTGGCATATCCAAAGGGTGGGCAATCCGCTGATGACATTAATATGTCTAGAGGTTGGAGCCGAGGCCGGTTTGACCCGCAATTCAGATCAAATTACGCAGGATGAACTTGATGTCATGTGGATACTGCATGGCGGTCTTTTCTATTTCTACGTGCGCAAGTTCGTCTATGGCGAGTTCCCGCAACGGACCTTCGAATTTCCGATCAGGCAAGGCGTCAAACAGGCCCTGGCAAGCCTGAGGGCGATATATTCGAACAATCCCTGACATTGCAGGCGACCGCGATCACCAAGCCCATTGGACCGATGCCCGGTCACACGGGACCGCGATTTGCATCCTCGCAGTTGCCCGATCTGCCGGCCTACCGCCAGCCGTTCCGAAGTCACGGGCTTCCATAAGATCAGGCTATGGATCGGCTTCAGCATTTCATATTTCTGCACGCCGCCTAAGCTGAATAACAATTCCCCGTCGAAAAGCAGTCTCTGCCCGGGCAGACGCCTGTTGGCAGCGACAAGCGCCGCGACGCATCGCGAGCACGCGATGCCCCAAAAACAAAACGAAGGGGAATTCGATGATCAACCGCAGAACATTCTCGAAAGGCGCCGTCCTGGCGGCGATCGCATCGCCCGCGATTATCGGCCGCGCGGTCGCGGACGACGAAATCCGCATTGCGTCCATCCTCGACCTTTCCGGAGGACTCGATATCTACGGAAAGCCGACGCAGATGAGCATGCAAATGGCCGTCGACGAGATCAATGACGCAGGAGGCCTCTTGGGCAAGAAGCTCAAGCTGATCACCTACGACACGCAGTCCAACAATCAGCTTTACGCGCAATACGCACAACAGGCTGCGCTTCAGGACAAGGTACATGTCGTTCACGGCGGGCTCACCAGCGCTTCGCGCGAGGTCATCCGTCCAATCCTGAACCGCTTCAAGACCCTCTATGTCTATTCGACCACCTACGAAGGCGGTGTATGCGACAGGAATACCTTCTGCACAGGCTCGACCCCGGCCATGGACGAGAAGGAGCCACTCAAATGGGCGATCAAGGAATACGGGAAGAAGATCTTCTCGATCGGCGCCGACTACAACTCTCCACGCATCCGTGCCGAATGGACCAAACGCTACGCCGCCGAGAATGGCGCAACGATGACTGCGAATGAATTCTTTCCGCTTTCCGTGACTGAGTTCGGTCCTATCATCACGCGCATTCAAGTCGAGAAGCCGGATTTTATAGCCTGCTGCCTGATCGGCGCAGCCCATTTGGGATTTTACCGGCAGTGGGCGGCTGCGGGCATGCTGAACAAGATCCCGATCCTCGGCTACAGCTTCGGGTCCGGTAACGAGCAGCAGATGCTGCCGCCCTCTGACAGCGAGGGGATCGTTGCTCCCTTCACCTATTTCATGGAAATCGACTCCCCCGAAAACAAGGCCTGGGTTGAGCGCTATAAGAAGAAGTTCGGCGCCAACGCTCTTCCCCAGAATTGCATCTCGATGGGCGGATACGAGGGCACCATGCTGTGGGCGGCGGCCGTCAAGAAGGCAGGGTCTGCCGAACGCCAAGCCGTGATCGAGGCGATGGAGGGCGGTGCGAGTTACACCGGGCCAGCCGGGGTCCTCACCGTGCTCGGCCCGCTTCACCATTGCGCCAGGGACATCTATCTCGGACGCTGCGAGGGCGGTGCATTCAAGATTCTCACGAAATGGGACCAGCAATTTCCGGCGGATGCTGAAGGCAAATGCGACCTTCTGAAGAATCCGGACACCAACAACCAGTTCACGCCCATCTGAGGGTCCGACGATGGCGCTTACCACCGTCCTTTTCCTCCAGGTTTTGACCTCGATCGCGACGATCTTCCTGTTCAGCGTCGGGCTGGCGATCGTCTTCGGCATGATGCGGGTGATCAATCTTGCCCATGGCGAGTTCATCATGCTGGGGGGATATGCGGCAGTCAAAAGCAACCAACTGGGCGTCAATCCATGGGTTGGCATGCTGCTGGTGGCGCCGGCCGTCGTGGGTCTCATAGGACTGGTCATCGAACAGGTCTTGATCAGCCGCCTTTACGGGCGGCTGGTCGAGTCGATGCTCGCGACCTGGGGCCTGAGCCTGTTTCTTACCGGTCTGGTTACGACGATCTATGGCAATACCACCGAGGGGATGCCGACGCCGCTTGGAACCATCAACATCGGCGGCTACGGACTTGGAGCATACAACCTCGCCCTTATTGTCGCGGCCCTATCGGTTCTCGTGGCCATCTACGCGGTGCTGCGGTTCACCCGTTGGGGTGTGCTGGCGCGCGGCACGATGCAGAACCCCGACATGGTCGCCGCGCTGGGCTACAATCCACATCGCATCTACGCTGTTACATTCGCCGTCGGCGCGGCGGTTTCGGGCTTGGCTGGCGGCCTGCTGGCGCCGGTGACGGGAGTGATCCCGACGATGGGGGCAGCCTTCGTCGCCAAAGCCTTCATTACCGTGATCTCCGGCGGCAGTGCCATCATCGTGGGGACCGGCTCGGCCTCGATTTTCTTTGGCACCATCAACCAGGTGGTCAGCTACGCGTTCACGCCAGGCATCGGCGAAGCAGCACTTCTGGTCGCCGCTATCGTGCTGCTGCGCATTCTGCCCGAGGGCATCTCCGGTCGCTTCTTCAGGAGGGGAGTCTGATGGGGCTTCTTCAGCGCCTCGGCGCAAGCACCTACGTCACAGCCGGGATCGGCCTTCTGATCCTGGCCGGTGTTCCAGCCACGCTCGACCTTTACAATGTTTTGCAGATCACCGTCTTTGTGGTGATGGCGATCCTCGCGCTCAGCCTGGCGTTGTCTTGGGGGTTTGGCGGAATCCTTTGTCTCGGGCAGGCCGCATTCTTCGGTCTCGGCGGCTACAGCTACGCTGTCGCGGTGGAGAACATGGGAGACAGCACGGTTCCGGTTCTGCTTTCGATCGCCGTGCCGGCACTGTTCGCCCTGGCGCTCGGCTACTTCATGTTCATGGCTCGTCTGGGTGAACTCTACGTCGGCGTGATCACGCTTTCGGTATCGCTGATCCTGTTCAATTTCTTCAACAGTGCCGCCGGCCCCGACTATGTCATCGGGGCTGCGAAATTGAATGGCTATACCGGCATGTCATCGGTGCCGATGATCAACGTTCCGGGTTTCCCTAATGCCGTTCTAGACCCCAACGCGATGTTCTACCTGGCGATGGCGTCGTTGATCATCGTCTATCTGCTGTGCAAGATCGTCTCCGTCTCGACCTTCGGCAGGATCGTCGTGGCGGTGAAACAGAACGAGGATCGAGCCGAACTGATCGGCTACAACAGCGCTGCTTTCAAGCTCGGCATCTTCGTCCTCGGAGCCGCTATCGCAGGCTACGCCGGTTGCCTTTTCACAAACTGGAATGCCTTCATCTCGCCCACGGTCTTTTCGCTGGGCACGACCGCGCAAATCATCATCTGGATCATCGTCGGCGGGCGCGAGACGTTTATCGGCCCAATCCTGGGCGCCGTCGCGATGCAGTATCTGACGACCCGCCTCGGCACGGCCGGCTCGATCGACACCAGCCTGGTGTTCGGCATCATTCTGATGGTCTTCGTTGTCGTGGTGCCCGAGGGCGCCGTACCGTTCATCAAGCGCCTGGTCATCAGGGCGGCAAACAGTTCCGCAGATCATGAAGCGACTATGCCCGTCCCCGGTTCGCGCGAGGAGACAGTTCAATGACCCTTCTCACAAGCCGCGGTCTCGAGCGGCGTTTCGGGGGGGTGTTTGCGGTGCGCAACCTCGACTTCGCAATGCAGGCAGGAGCCATTCACTGCATGATCGGTCCCAACGGCGCCGGCAAGAGTACGTTCTTCAAGTTGATTACCGGCCAGTTGCTGCCGACCGCGGGGAGCGTCGCATTTCGCGATGCCGTCGTCACGGGACTGCGTCCTTTCGAAGTGGCCAGACTCGGCATCGGCATCAAGACCCAGGTCCCCAAGCTCTTCGAGGATCTGGACGTGCGCGAAAATCTCTGGATCGCGGCGCGGCATCGCTTGCAGGCTCATGCGGCCGGTCGCTTTGTCGAGGAGCTCCTCGAAGAGCTCAACCTCACCTCGATCGCAAAGCGGCCGGTCAGTCGTTTGGCGCACGGTCAAAGACAATGGGTGGAGATCGGCGGCGTCCTTGCCGGCGATCCGCTCCTCATGCTGCTCGATGAGCCCACCGCCGGCATGAGCGATGCGGAAGTAGAACGAACGGCCGAGCTCTTGCGCGGTATGCGCCGCGCCCCCAGCATTCTGGTTGTCGAACACAACATGCGATTCATCCGCATGGTGGCGGATCGAGTAACGGTCCTGCACCAGGGTCAGAAATTCCTCGAAGGTGATGTCAACACCGTGCTGGGAGATCCGGCTGTGCGCGATATCTACCTCGGCAAGCGGTATAAACATGATGCTTGAGATCAGTGCGCTCTGCAGCGGTTATGATCGCATCGCCATCTTGCGGGATCTGAACCTTTCTGTTGCCGGCGGCGATTTCGTCGGCATCCTTGGCCACAACGGCGCCGGCAAGAGCACTTTGCTCAAAACCATCGTGGGCGCGGTGCCCGTTACGTCGGGCCGCATCGTGCTCAGAGACCGTGAAATAAACCGCGAGCCGACTTACAGGCGCGTCGCGGCGGGTGTCGGCTACGTGCCGCAAGGCAGGCAGATCTTTCCGGCCCTTTCCGTGCGCGAGAACCTGATGCTCGGTCAACGTGGCAAGAGCGCCGATTTCGAGCCGATGCTGCAATTATTCCCGCGCCTGGCCCCGCTCCTCGACCGCGTCGGAGGCACGCTCTCTGGCGGCGAGCAGCAGATCCTTGCACTCGCGAGATGCTTATGCGGCGAACCGCAGGTGATCCTGCTCGACGAACCGACCGAAGGCGTCCAGCCGTCTATCGTCGATGAGATGATCGATATCCTGAAGGCGGTCAACGAGGAGCGAGGTATCACCATAATCCTGGTCGAGCAGAACTTGGAGTTCCTGGCCTCGCTCGCCAAACGGATCAAGATCCTCAATCGAGGCAGGTTGGAAGCCGAGGTCGATCAAAGCGTTCTTCGTGACGCAAACGCCCTCGAAGCGCTGATGATGTGAGTGCCAGATGGTTCAGAAGCGAGTGATTTTTGGTTTCGGCACAACAACGGAGAAATGAGCAATGACAAGCACCGAACTCGACGATTGCCTGGTGGTCGTCATCGACATGCATAAGGGTCATATCGGCCCGGTCGCGACAATTCCGGCACCGGCATCCGAACTGGACGTGATGGTTCCGAAGCTGAGCAATTTCCTGGGCGAAGCCCGCAAGCGCAACGTTCCCATCGTCCATGTGCGGTTTGAGGCAGTCAAGGGTATCCACAACGATCACCCGGCCTGGATCGAAAGGTGGTCGGATGCACATTGCCTTGAAGGCTCGCCGACAACCGAGTTCGTGCTCAAGCCGGAAAAGGGCGACTACGTCATCGAGAGTAAGAGAACATACAATTGCTTCGCGCACACCGATCTTGAAATCTATCTCAAGCGCCTGCATCGCCACACTGTCGTCATCACCGGGATCGCGACCGACTGCTGCTGCCTCGCGACCGCGTTCGGGGCAATCGATCTCCACTACAAGGTTATCGCGATTTCAGACTGCCAAGTCGGGATGACGCCGGAATCGTCTTCCGCGGCGCTTGGGATTGTCGCCGACATGCTGGGCAAGGTCATGACCAGCGCGCAATTTCTGGCCGAAACGCGCCAGTACGCCTGAGCTGGCTTGCGGGGCCGAGTCAGCAAGGCTCTGCCCCAGCGCTTTCCCGTCCTTGCTGGCGGTCGCGCAAGCCGAACGTCCGTCGCTCCAGAACGCTAATTTTCGGGCTGGCTCGCAGCGCGCGGCCGGCGAGCGTGCCATCGCCCCTCTCGCACCAGCGCGTCTATCACGACTGCCAGCGCTTCCGACACCAGCGTCGATCCTCTTGGGTTGTCGCTCCTCTCCGAACGCACGATCGAGAGCCGCCATGATGGCGTCGGCGACACGATCGGCACAGACACAATCTCTCGTCTGGCAATCTCGTCCAGGAACGCCACTTGCGGCATGACGGTCGCGTACTCGTCGTTCTGTACGATCTTCGCCATTGCGGTGACACTGTCGCAGTCGACCGCGCGAATGGTGACGTTGTTCCTGGCTGCCAGGTTCTCCAAACCGATACGCAGCGTGTGATGACGTCCCGGCAACACGACGGGACGATCGAATATTTCTGAAAACACCACTTCCTGGCGCTTGGCGAAGGGATGTTGCGGACGCACCAGAACGACGAAATCCTCGTCGAGCAAGGGCTCTTCAGTCGTGAATTCGGTCGGCCTGTGATCTGGCAGTACCGCAACGTCGAGGCGACCGGCCTCCAACAGTTCGCCGAGGTAGCCAGGCATCGCTTCCACGATGTGCAGGGCGACCTTTGCCTCGTGCGATGACAGGTGCTGGAACAATGGCAAAGCGACGTTTCGTGCCACCGAGGTCGACAGACCTAGCGAAACGCGTTCGATGGGCCTTGTTGCCTCGCGCTGAATGGCGTCCTTGGCATGTTCGACACTGCTCAGAATGCGCCTTGCATGGTCGTAGAGTTCGCGCGCCGGCCCCGTCATCGTCGCCCCTCGCGCGTGGCGCGAGAAGAGCTGCACTCCCAACTCATCTTCCAGGTTCTGCATGTGTTGCGAGATGGACGGCTGGGCAATGCGCAGCACCTCGGCCGCCTTTGAGAAGCTGCCAAGCTCGGCGATAGACACAAAATATCTCAGTTGCCGAAGGTCCATGCCACCTGCGGTTGAATGGTTTGAATCACTCAAAAACAGCTTTTAATCTTATTAAATCTCGTAGCCTTGAGTCAAACGGCGGCCATGCGATTCCTCGTTGTGCGACGAGATTGGCCAAGGAGGGCATTTTGTTGGCGCGAAACGTGGAACCCGGCTAACGCGGCTCTGTGCATCTAGCGGAAAAGTCGCGTCATTTTCTACGCGGAACGGTGGAAGCTCCCGGTATCGAGCGTCGCTATCGTTGATAACCAGATCGTCGTGGATTGAGCCGTCCGGCCGGCCTCCATTGATGGCGATCAATCTGCGCCGAGGTGCTGTGCGCAGGCTTTTCAAAAATAAGATCAGAGCACGAAAGGGAACAAAATGAAAAATTTTCAGACTTCCGGCAAAATTTCGCGGCGTCAGTTCGGCATGTTTCTGGGTTCCGCCGGCGTGGCGCTTACCATGCGCAAGGCCTTCTCGCAGGCCCGGCAACTGAATGTGGTGATCTCGGCAGGCTTCGAGCAGTCGTTTCGCAGTTTCATCATGCCGCGTATGAAGGAGGTGCATGGAATTGACGTCGAACCCTCGATCTTCCTGAGCGCCGAAGCTCTCGCCCGGGCCATTGCGCAGAAGCAGAACCCCACCATCAGCCTTTTCACGCTGGATCAGGGTCCGTGGGCCCAGGGCAAGGCCGCTGGCGTCTGGCAAAAGCTTGACGAGAGCAAAATCCCGAACCTCGCCAATGTCTATCCAAGCTATCGCGACGCCGATGGCGGCGGCACGTCGGTCCTGGTCTACATGCTCGGCCTGCTCTATGACGAAGAGGCGATCAAGGCTAACAAGATCGCCGAACTCAACTCGTTCTTCGACCTGTGGCGACCTGAATTCAAGAACCGCATATCGATCCCTCAATTCTCCAGCACGTTCGCCTTTGCCATTCTGTCCCAGACGCAGACGCTGCTTGGAGCCAAGGACAGTTCGTTCGACGCAGCTTTTGCCAAGCTAAAGGAATTGCGACCGAACATCCGGGCCTTCACCGGAGGCGCCGGCCAGATCCTGCAATTGCTCCAGCAGCGGGAGATCTGGCTCACATATGCTCCGCAGAACCTTGCCAAGCAGGCCACTGCGGCGGGGTTGCCCATCGGTTGGAAGTTGCCGAAAGAGGGCTCGGTTGCCATGTCGCACTACATGGCGGTACCTGAAAACGCCCCGGATATCGACGGCACCAACAAGCTTGTCGACATGATGCTTTCGGCTGAATTTCAAAAAGACCTGGCCCAGCGCGGCGGTTGGGGACCGATCAATTCCAAGACCGAACTAGATCCGGCCTTCGCGGCGACATTCCCGCTTAACAAGCAAGCCATCGAGAATGCGATTCAGGCTGACTGGAACATCTATATCAAGAACCGGATCGACCTGGCCGAGCGCTGGCAGCGCGAAGTCCAGTCGTAAGCTGGCGTAGCAACAACGATGTCAGTCCGTCTTGAACTAGCTGGCCTGGAAAAGGCCTTCGGCGCCCTGTCTGTCCTCAAGGGCATGGACTTGTCCGTCGCTCCTGGAGAGTTTGTATCGCTGCTTGGTCCCTCCGGGTGCGGAAAAACGACAACCCTCAACATCATCGCCGGCTTCGAGCTGCCGGACAGGGGAGAGGTAGTTCTCGGGCAGGACAAGATCACCCGCCTGCCGCCTCATCTAAGGGGCCTGGGAATGGTGTTCCAGAGTCATGCGCTCTTCCCGCACATGACGGTCGCCGAGAATGTCGCGTTTCCTCTGATCATGCAGAAGCGGTCGCGTCAGGAGATCAAGGGACTGGTGTCAAAATCCCTCGAGCTCATAAGGCTCGAGGGATATGCAAGCCGCTATCCGCGCGAGCTTTCCGGTGGCCAGCAACAGCGTGTCGGACTAGCGCGCGCGCTAACCGCCGAGCCCAAGATCATCCTGCTCGATGAGCCGCTGAGCAGTCTTGATGCTCAGTTGCGTCGAGACATGGCTCGCGAGATCCGCCGCATCGTCAAGGCCGTCGACATCACCGCCATCTATGTCACCCACGACCAGGAAGAGGCATTGACCATGTCCGATCGGATCGTGGTCATGAACCGTGGCTGCATCGAACAGGCCGGCAGCCCGATCGAAATCTACAACAACCCCAGGACCGAGTTCGTTGCCGGCTTCGTCGGTCATGCAACCTTCCTCTCGGGCACACTGAAAGATGCAGCAGCCGGTCTGGTCGAGCTCAACCATGGAGGCAACGTCAGCCTACCGCCTGACGCCGCGCTCGGCCGCGAGGGCGATTCCGTGAGGCTGGCCATACGTCCGGATCGACTGATGCTGTCGCCGGCGCACGGCGCGACCTCCTTCAGGGGCGTGCTCAAATCCCAGACTTTCGTCGGCGCGATCGTGCGATGCGAGATCGAGTTGCCTGGTGGCCTGATCCTGCAGGCGCACTGCGCGGCCCATCGTCCGCTTGGGATCCAGACCGGCGAAAGCGTTGAAATCTGTGTCGAGCCGGGCGACTGGATACGTGTCGAAAGTGCTGTGTCATGAAACGCAGCGTGACCTTTCAAGCTGTCCTGGCCGCGCCAATGACTGTGTTGGTGGGATTCTTCTTCGCAGTGCCCCTTTTCATGGCGCTGCTGATGGCTTTCCGGCCCTTCGATGAGACCACGATCGTCGGAAGCGGCTGGACGCTGTCGAACTTCGTGAAGGCCCTCACCGATTCCTACTTTTATGCAGATCTCGGCAGGACTCTCCTCATATCGGCGCTGACGGCATTTTTCTCGCTGTTGTTCGGGTATCCGCTCGCCTGGCACCTGAACAATGTACGCTCAAAGCTTCTTCGGCTGGCTTTGGTTCTCATTGTCCTGTTGCCTTTGATGACGAGCTTTGTCGTCACGTCATTCGCCTGGATACTGCTGCTCGGCAACAACGGGTTGATCAATCGGGCATTGCTCTCACTCGGCATTATCGGCGACGCGATCCCGATCCTCAACACGATCTCCGGCGTCGTCATCGTCAACACCTACAGCTACATCGCTTTTGCGATCCTGCCGATTTTCGCGTCATTGCAGAACATCAACCCGTCCTTTGCCCGCGCGGCGCGCATCCATGGTGCAACGCCGGCGACAGCGTTTTGGAGAGTGACACTCCCGCTCAGCATGCCCGGAGTGGTTTCCGGCGGGCTCATTGTCTTTGCCCTGTCCATGTCCGGGTTCGTCGTTCCCTTCATCATTGGCGGTGGCCAGGTGATGATCGTTCCGCTCATGATCTTCAGATACACGCTGCAGATCTTCAACTGGCCGGGCGCTGCCGCCTTGGGCGTGCTCCTGTTCGCGGTGACGCTGGGACTGACTTGGCTGATCGCGGCGCTAACCCAACGGATCATGAAGTGGGAGAACTGACATGCCGCGGCTGCTCAGTGTCTTGGTCTATGCGCTCTACGCGATACTGCTCGCTCCCGTGGTCGTCACGATTGGAGCGTCGCTCACCGCCGGCGACTACCTGCAGTTCCCGCCCAACGGGCTATCGTTCAGATGGTATGCCGCCTTTTTCGGCGACAGCGAAATGATGGCAGGGCTCAGGCTTAGCCTGCTTGTCGCCTTAACCTCGGTGGCGATCTGCGTCCCCGTCGGAGCGAGCGCAGCCATCTTCGTCATGGGGCTTGGCGGCAAGTGGAGGAGCTTCCTCATTTCCTGCTTTCTGTCGCCGCTCAGCGTGCCGCTGGTGCTTAGCGGTTTTGGCCTGCTGGTGTTCTTCACTCAGCTCAATCTGGTCAACACCGTTGGTCTTACTCTCGGACACGCGGTGATCTGCGTTCCCTACATCCTGCGCACCGTGCTGGCCAGCATGTCGCTGACCGACGCGTCGCTGCCGCGCGCAGCTTCGATCTTCGGTGCCCGCCCCCTCCAGGTGGTCCGTTACGTCACCCTTCCGCTGATGAGGCCGGGGCTGGTCTCCGGCGCGCTTTTTGTATTCCTCACTTCGTTCAACAACGTGGTGACGTCCATCTTCATCTCGCCCACAGGCGCCGCGACGCTTCCCGTCGTCATCTTCGGCAGGATGGATCAGCTGGCGCAGCCCTCGGTCGCCGCCGCCAGCGCGATTACCATCATCATGACGGCAATCATGTGCCTGGTGATCGAGCAGCGCTACGCGCTTTTCCGATCGTTGGGTGGATAGAGCCAATCTCGCATTCGCAAGTGCAGGCAGTGGATCGTCAAACGTCAGGGCAGAGGCGCGGCTTCAAGCTCGCCTCGGCGGTAAGGCAATCGGTCAAATGATCTGGGCCTCGGGCCGCCGAGGCCAGACAACAGCAAGGAGATCGGCCATGGATACGCAAAATGAGTTCGATCAACGCGCCTTCAGACACTGTCTGGGCCAGTTCGGCACAGGCGTCACCGTCATCACCACGCAGACCAGCGGCAGGCGCTTCGGCGTCACCGCCAATTCCTTTGCGGCCGTCTCGCTGGATCCGCCGCTGGTGCTGTGGTCGATCAAGCGCACCTCGCGCAGCTTCGAAGCATTCCAGACAGCGGACCACTTCGCCATCAACATCCTCGGATCCAACCAGATCGATATTTCCCAGTCCTTCTCGAGCCAGGAGGATGACAAGTTCGCCGGCGTCGACTGGTCACCCGGCAAGACCGGCATGCCCTTGATTGCCGGGTCGATCGGCACCCTGGAATGCAAGATCGAGACCAGGCACGAGGGCGGCGATCACATCATCATCGTGGGTCGTGTCCTTCATTTCGAGCGCAATCCCGGTGACGCGCTGTTGTTCTCTCAGGGTCGGTACGCAGTGGCCATGGAGCATCCCAAGTTGAAGACCCCGGCCGACCTGGCCGCCCAGGCCAAGGGTGGCAAGAACGAGGACGTCACGTCGTTCTGGCGTCTGATGTTCCTGGCGCAGCATCGGATGTCGCGGCGGTTCGACAAGCCCCGCGAGCAGGAAGGTTTCAATGCTTCCGAAACGCGCGTGTTGATGTCGGTCTTCGACAATCCCGGCTGCACCATCGAGAGCCTGGTCGAGCGTTCCTTCCTGACGCGGCTCGTAGCGGAAGATGCGATCGCCGGTCTTGAGGAGCGTGGCTACATCGCTCGCGAAAGCGACGGAACGTTCCAGCTCACGCCGGCCGGCATTGCCCGACGCGAGGTCATGGCGGCCCGTTGGCAGAGCTTCGAGGAAGAAGAGCTGAAAGGCATCTCGAGCGAAGACATCGCGCGGGCCCGGTCGGTTCTTGCCAGCATCCTTTCGCGCTGAGCAAAACTGCGGGAAAGCAACGGGGGCGAGCCGCTCGAAAGGCTCGCCGCCCCCGTCGCGGGATCTGCTGGGATTAAGGAAGAAATCGCAGAATCTTCCACGCTCTGATGGAAGCTTCCGGCAGCGCTGAGCGTAAGATCCGAGGCACTCAAACAAGCATGACAAACAAGGAGGTTGTCCCGTGAGTCGGCAAATGCATCTTGGCCTGTTCCTTCTTGCGACGGGCAGTCACATCGCCGGATGGCGCTATCCTGGAGCGCTTGACACGTTCCTCGACCTCGAGGCGCTGAAGAAGATCGCCGCCACCGCCGAGCGCGGCAGGTTCGACACGATCTTTATCGGAGACAACCTTGTTGGCGACCCGACGGCGCATCCTTCCTACACTTTGCGCTACGAGCCGCTGACCATGCTTTCGGCGCTTGCGCAAAGTACAAGCCACATCGGCCTTGGCGCCACGTCCTCGACCACTTACGGCGATCCGTTCAGCGTTGCCCGGGTGTTTGCGTCCCTCGACCACATCAGCAACGGTCGGGCGGCTTGGAACGTTGTCACCACGGCCGGTACCGCCGCGGCCGAGAACTTCGGAAAGATCCACCCCAACCATGCCGAGCGCTATGAGATTGCCGGCGAGTTCGTCGACGTCGTTTTCGGGCTCTGGGATTGTTGGGATGACGACGCCGTGGTCAAGGACCGTGAGAGCGGGCTCTACATCGACCCCAAGAAAGTCAGGACCGTCGACCACGACGGGCACTACTACAAGGTCCGCGGTCCCCTCAACATTTCTCGCAGCCCGCAAGGTCGGCCGCTGATCTTGCAGGCGGGCGGGTCGGGCGCCGGCCAAGCGCTCGCCGCGCGCACCGCTGACGTCGTGTTTTCCGTGGTGCAGGACCTGGACGAGGCCAAGGCCGCCTATGCGGGCCTGAAGGGCCGGCTCGCGGAGTTCGGCCGCGGCAAGGATGACCTCATCATTTTGCCTGGCGTCATGCCGGTTGTCGGCAAGACAACGCGCGAGGCGATGGACAAGCTCAACACCCTGCAAAGCTTCGTTGCGACAAGCAACGCAATGGAGATGCTGAGCGAGCGTCTTGGCCAGGACATGTCGAAATACGATCCCGACGGCCCTATCGCGGACATCCAGATCGCCGACGGCTACCACAGCTTCGTCAGCGTGATGTTGTCAAAGGCTCGCCGCGAAGGAATGACCCTTCGCGAACTGAGCAATCTCGCCGGCGCCGCCCGTGGCCACTGGGTTCTTTGCGGGGATCCGGAATTCATCGCCGACACGTTGCAGCAGTGGTTCGAGCAGGGCGCGGCCGACGGGTTCAACGTCATGCCTCCTTATTTCCCCGGCGGCTTGGACGATTTCGTTGACCTGGTTGTTCCGATCCTGCAGGAAAGGGGCTTATTCCGGCGTGAGTACGAAGGGACCACCTTGCGCGAGCTCTTCGGCCTTTCGCGTCCGGCGCCGGGTGAGCAGGCGCACGCAATCGCTCGGTGAGAGCGCCATCGACTGGTATCGGCTGAGTTTGAATGCAGCGCGACAGTGTTGAACGGACCTATCTGACAACGATCAGGGAGATCGTCAGCCTGGTCAACGCGACCGCCGACATGTCGGCGATCATCCAGAACATTGTCGATGCTGTCTGCAAATACACCAGCTGGGATCGGAGCGTCATTATCGCCGCCGAGCCTGCATCCGGTCGTTCGATCATTGCGGTCGAAAGCATCAAGGAGGGCGGCGAACCATTCGCCGTCCAAAGAGTCTGGAAGCTTTCGACAAGTCCCATACTGAGCGTAATCGAGAGCAGGGAACCGCTCGTAATTCCCGACACCCGCACCTGCAGCTATCCGATGTACTCGGATCCTCAGTTCGCCGATCGGTTCAAGACCATCGCCTTCCTGCCTCTCAACTGCCTCGATGAGGAGGGCCGCGATCTGGTGCTTTCTGTCCATTCGGCCCAGATGCTCAAGGTTCGGCCGGCTGAGATCGAGTTGCTCCAGACCATCTGCCACCTGGCCGCCATAGCGGTGAACCGCGCCCAATTGATCCGAAAGGAGAGGCTGCAGTCTCAAAGGCTGTCGCGCTCTGCCGCGGCCGGCGGCAATCTCATGGCCGCAGCTTTGGAGGCCAGCTCACCTGAAAGGGTGATGGATCGCCTCGAAATGATCCTGTCGGCCCCCTTGGTTGTGGTTGATCTTTCGGAAGGCAGCCTATGGGCCAACCGATCGCCATTCGCCAGCGTATCCGACGAGGATTGGCGCGCTCTGCTGGCAAAGGACGAGGTCTTCCAGGATTTCTCGGACCTGACCACGGCGAGTTCCGCGACCGGCCTGCGTCACGCCCCCTACTCCTTCAGGCCGCCTCTGCCGGGTTTGCCGCTAACGGTGGATCTGCATCCGTTGCGGCTGGATAACGCCTTGGTCGGCTCGCTTATCGTCTTTCCTTCCAACGGACTGCTCGCCGACAGCGAGATCGAGAAGGTGAATGCTCAACAGGCGATATTCGCGCTCAGTTCTTACCTGTTGCGCTCCCATCTCGCGCTCAAGAACCAGATGCTGGAAAACAGCAGGTTCTTTGCCAAGCTGTTCGACGGCAGCGTGCGCGACCCGGGAAGGATACCCTACATCGCCAAGCAGGCCGGCATTGCATGGGGTCTGCCGTCAAAGCTGGTGGCCATAGCGAGAGCCGAAGCCGGCTCGACGTTCGAGAATCCGGGCGAGCTTGTGAAGCAACTAACCCGTGTCATCGGTGAATCCAGCATCCAGGGGACCGCGGTCGAGGTCGATGGCAATGTGATTGTTCACTTGCGCGGGCCCGAGCCTTCGCAGAAGGCCTTCAACTCGCTGGCCTCCAGGATCGAACGAGCGCTCAAGCTTGGCGGGGAGGCCGCCCCGATCCTTGCCGTGTCGGATCCGATCGATGACGCCAGCCGCTATGCCAGCGCCTATCAACAGTGTCTGCGCACTGTGTCGCTTGCACAAAAGTCGGCTCGAAGCGGCATAGTTTCGCTGGCCGATTTCGGACCCTTTTCCTTTCTCCTGCTGGAACTGGATGGAGAAACCATCGATGCTTTTGTGACCCGGACGCTCGGAGACATCATTCGCCGGGACAATCAGAAATCGAGCAACTATCTTGAGACTATATCGGCGCTCGCCGCTGCGAGTTTCCGGCTGCCCATCGCGGCCAGGAGCCTGGACCTGCATGTGAGCACCTTGCGCTACCGACTTGCTCGCATCGAGCAGCTTTTTCATCTGGATCTGACGGACGACGACACGCGCCTGGCGGTGGCTCTGGCGCTGCGCATCTATCGCACGGGAGGCACCTACAGGGCGGCCGCCAAAGCCCCTTAGTGGCCCGCGTGATGCCTCGGCCAATCCAGCCAACTTACCGAATTGATCGACAACAGCCGACAATGAGGACAGCTACATCGGCAAGGGGAAATTTGCTCTTGTCAAATTTATTTTATCAGCATTAAAGATACTATCTTGCTTGCCTTCGGAGTAGCAGGACTGACCGGGTGGGATAAAGCGCACTGCGCTCACCCCGGGCCGGCGATTGGTTTCGGGCCGATTGGGGCAAACGCTGGCAGGGAGGTTGCATTTTTCCGACAACCCGCGAGGTGCCACGTGAAATCGAAAAACGCCCACGGACTGACATCGCAAGCCGAGCCAAACTCGATAGTTGACGTAATGGGCAGCGACATCGAACCAACAATCTTCTGGACGGCTGTTGGCAAGCGGCCGATTGGTGCGACGGTAGTCACATCCCAGGGATCAAACGGCCCGATGGGATTTCTGGCCCTGTCTTTCGCGCATGTCAGCTCCGCGCCGCCGACCGTACTGGTGTCGGCCAGCAAGATGACGACTGCTCTGAAGGCAATCCTGGAGTCGCAAAACTTTGCCGTAAGCGTTCTGGCGGCTGGAGGTCAGCCGCTGGCGCAGGCCTTCGGTCGCAGTGGAGACATGGCGGCCAGGTTCGCTCTGGCCGAATGGGACCGGCTTGTGACAGGCGCTCCGATCCTGCGACAAGCGGCGGCGGTGTTCGACTGCACTCTGAAGCAAACCATTGAAGAGGGGAGCACAGTCATCCTGGTTGGGGCGGTGACCGGCTTGCGCCTGTCCGGCGCCAAAGGCGCAACCTTGGCTTACAGGAATGGATTTCGAGATTTCGTGGCCGACTAAAGACCTCCAGCTCTCTTGCCCGGCTTTCCTTGGATTTGGCGACTGACGATTTGCCGCTCCAATCTCATGAACGGTTTGTGATCGATTGCTAAATAGCTGATCTCAAGAAGGAACGTTTTGTGGACAAAAATGGACCTAAAAAGGAATCCTACCGCCTGGAGCGCATCGAAGAAGACGGAAAAAAACGTTCCAATCGCCGTCTTCGATACGTCGCGTGAGGCGCTGGTGATCATCCCAAGCCTCAACGAGCGCTATCGATTGCTGCTTGGGGACCGGCTTGTATGGCCTAACGAGGCTTCCGCCAAATCGTCCCCGAAATGACGCGGCTTTTGAGGGACCGGCCTTGACTTGCAGCTCGGCCCATCGCCCGAGCTTAGGCTTCGAACTAAGTTATCCCCCACGCACGAAACCGCCCCCTGCCCGTCATCTCGCGAAGTCCGAGCTCTCCAATGAGATTGAGCGCGCCCTGCTTCGATACTTTCAGTCTGTCTTCGACCATGCCCGTAGAAACGAGCGGCCGCGACAGAACGAGCTCGACCAGCTCGGGCAGTTTCGAATTCGAACGGCGATCCCGCAGGCGGCGCTCTGTCTGGGTTTTCGCCATCACCAGGCGATCATGCTCCCTCAATCCAATAAGGGCCGTTTCCTGGATGGCCTCGACAAACGCCAACACCCGCTCACCGCTGCTTCGTGCCCGCCGGCGCTCTCTCGGGATGCTCTTGGCGCCGACATGTAGGCTGGCAAGGTGACCTGCAGCGATGCCTTCCCGCCTTAGCAGCGAGGCAACGAGCAGTGGGCCGAGCCAGGCGCCGTGCTGAAGCACCTCAATCGTGGACCACGCCTCCAGCAGGATGGCCGCGCGCAGGACAGACGGCAGATCGCGCGTGCTTGTGACCACTTCCTGCCATTCGCCTAGGCGCGCATCCTCATCCCAATCGAGGTCGTAGACGAGGGCTGGTCGATCGGGCTGCGACGCCCGTGCTGGGCGAACTTGAACCGCTCCGCCCTCCAGCACCTTCGTGGTCCTGTTGAGAACGGCGTCGATTGCAGCGAACTCTTCGGTCAGCGGATCAGGCTCATCCACTTCAATCTCTTCGCCTCGATAGGGTTGCTGCCCAGAGCTCCCCTGCCCGTCCCGGTCAAGTTCCGCCGGCGCCGCCGCGCCGCGGCATGTGAGATGACGCAGTCCTTCGCGTCCAAGCGCCCAGTCTGCCGGTCGGGCTATGATTTGGCGTCGGACGCGGAGGACCGCGTGCGCGCGTGTAAGCTCGTGGGTCGGCGTGCGGATATCCATATGGGCATCGTGCAAGACAAGGTCCTCGATGTGGACGAGCTCGCCCTCGAGCCAGAGTGCGGCAACCGCATCGGCAAAATTCTGGCGCTCGGTCCAGCCCTCGCGAACCGGAGAACGAGACAGGCGCTCGTCGAGACGCGCCAAGGTCTCCGTGGCACGAGCAACCGGCCCGATCAATGTCTCCAGAGGCAATGCGGCGAAGTCGTAAACCATTGATTTATCTTAACCCGATTCGCCATAGTCCAGCTATAGCGTATTTAAGTTGACTTGTAGGGGGCTCGATCTGGCGAGTTTATCACTATCGATAATGATCTCTTATCGATAGTTATGGATTACGCAGCCGGAAATCGCTAGAATCAGTGCAAATCACGGCCGCATCGGCCAGGGAATCCGTTCAAAATGGCCGAACCGCACGCCGACCTGCCCCCCACCCTGATCTCCTGCGACGAGGCCGGCTTCACCGGCCCGAAACTGCTCGACGACAACCAGCCGATCTTCGCCTACGCGGCAATCGACCTGTCGGCCGACAAGGCCTCGGCGCTTGTCGACGAGATCAAGGCAAAATACCGGATCCAGGCGCCGGAGCTGAAGTCCAAGCTTTTGCGCAAGCGTGACAACTGGCCGACCATCGCGCTCGAGGTCGCCCAAAGGGTCGACGGTCGGGCTCTCGTCATCGCCGCCGACAAACGCCTCAACCTCGGTGGCAAGGCGTTCGAATATCTGTTCGAGCCGGTGCTGCAGGCCAAGAGCGGCCTGTTCTACCACTACGACCTGCATCGCTTCGTGATGAACGCCCTCTATCGTGTCTTCTTTATCGCCGGCAAGCCCGTTCCCCAGCTCGCGCACGAGCTGCAGGCGTTTATGAAATCCTTCGATCCGGCTGACGCCCCGACCCTGTTCGCCGCGGCCGCCGGCGAGAAGGAAACGAGCGAGGTCCTTGACTGCGTGCTGCGTTTTGCCCGCGGCTACGCCCCCACGATCGCCAGCCAGAGCGAACACCTGCAGGCCGACAACAACCAGAGCGCCAAGTGGACGCTCGACCTGACGACGACCTGCCTGTTCAGCCTGATCTTGCACGGCTGGGGACATCGGCACGATCGCCTCGACATTCTGTGCGATGATTCCAAACCGTTGAAGGCGATGGCACATGTATTCGACGGCATGGTCGGCAAGACCATCGAAGCCGATCTGTCCAACGGGCGCCAGGAGGCAAAAATCAAGGCTCATCTAGCCAACCCACTGCGGTTCGGCTCGTCGGCCGACAATCCCACCCTCCAGATCGCTGATGTGCTCGCCGGCGCGACGGCTGATGTCCTGCAACATGTCGGAGAGGAACCCTATCGCGAGCTCTATTCCTGGGTCGGCGAACACATGCACGCGCACGCCATGCTGCCGGTCGACGAACTGATCGATACCCGGTACCCCGGGCCACGCGTGAACCTGGCCGTGTTGAACGAACTCGCCCGGCGGGCGGACAAGGGCGAGGATCCGCTCAAGGGGATGGAAGACTTCTACGCTGAGGAATTTCGCAAGGTTATGCCGCAGCCCCGCGGCCTGCGCGCACTTCTTCGGACGCTTTCGAGGAGTGAGCGATGACGGGTTCGGCCATCGCACGCGCCGAGGCGCTTGACGCACTGGATTCGGTGTTACCGTTTGACCGCAGAGATTTCCTGGCCGAAATCCTTTCAGACGATGATGTCGAAACCCTTCGTCATTTGGCGAAAGAAGGGATCGGCGACAACTCCCTGCGGGCGCTGGCCTCCGACCTTGCCTATCTCGAGGCCTGGTGTCAGGCGGTTAGCGGCGAGCCCCTGCCCTGGCCTGCGCCGGAAGCGCTGCTGATCAAATTCGTTGCACACCATCTGTGGGATCCCGCCAAGCATGAAACCGATGTGACGCATGGCATGCCGCCGGAAGTCGCGACCACGCTCCGGGACGCCGAACTGCTGCGGGCGGACGGGCCTCATGCGCCGAGCACCGTGCGCCGGCGACTGTCCAGCTGGTCGACGCTGACCCAATGGCGCGGGCTGAAGGGTAAGTTCAATGCGCCGGGACTGCGCAGCGCGCTGAAACTCGCGAGCCGCGCCAGCGCCCGTCCGCGCGTCCGGAAAAGCGCGAAGGCCGTGACGGCCGATGTGGTAGCCGCACTTCTGAAGGTCTGTGCCGGCGATCGCCTTGTTGACGTTCGCGATCGCGCCCTGTTGCTCATGGCGTTCGCCTCTGGCGGCCGGCGCCGCAGTGAAGTGGCCTCCCTGCGTGTCGAGCAACTCACGGAGCAGGATCCGGTGCCGCTTGACCCGAAAGACCCGGATGGACCGACCCTGCCCTGCACGATCATCCACCTTGGCCGCACAAAAACGACGGAGGCCAACGACGACGCTTCCGTGCTTTTGATCGGGCGCCCCGCGATCGCCCTCACTGAGTGGCTGGAGCGTGCGGGGATTTCCGAGGGCGCAGTGTTCCGCGGCATCGATCGCTGGGGGCATCTGGAACGTCGCGCTCTGACGCCGCAATCCGTAAACCTCGTCCTGAAGCGGCGCATTGCCGAGGCCGGCTTCGATCCGAAGGCGTTTTCCGCCCACGGCCTGCGTGCCGGCTATCTGACCGAGTCTGCTCGCCGTGGCATTCCCCTGCCGGAGGCCATGCAGCAATCACAACACCGTTCCGTCCAGCAAGCTTCGCGCTACTACAACGACGCCGAGCGGCAGTTGGGTCGTGCTGCGCGGCTGATCACCTAGCGAACTCCGCATAGCCCGCACCGTCACCATCTCGGCTTCTCCAAGCTGCGGCGCAGCGCATCGGATACCTGAAGCTGCCCACCACCTTGCGGCCGCCCTTCATCCTGATCGCCCCGCCCCTTCCTGGGCGCTTCCTCCTGCTTGTCGGCATCGAGTTTGGCTCTGAGCAGCGCCATCACCATCGGCCAGGTCGAGAACTTTCCTTCCCTGGCGCGATCGGTCAGGCTGCGCAAATAACCGCCGGCGTTGTTGATCTGCGAACTCCGCTGGTATATCGCGGCGAGCGTAATCGCGGCCTGCTGCTCGCCCAGCACGTCGAGCGCATCCTTCCAGGCGCTCGGGCTGACGCCAAGCATGGGCCGGGCAGCCTCCGCGGCGGCCAGAAAATCGCGCCAATGGCGAATTTGCCCGCCGTTTTTGCCCCCTGGGGCCAGCTCCCTCAAGTTCGGGCAGGCATCCAGCACGATACCCAGTGGCAAATCCCGTTTAGGCAGGCTGCGCACGTTCTCGGTTTCCGCTGCGGTGGCAGCTTCTTCATTTCCTCCTAAGCCACTTTCAGAGTCAAAATGGGAGTCTGGATTTGAATTCTGTATGTGGCAGCCGAAATGGGACTCATTGGCGTCCGGTTTCGGTGTTTTCGTGAATGATTCCAGTGTGTCACGGATTTCGGCCCAAAGCTCCTCTAGCTCGTCGCCTACGCTCTCAAGGAGCTGCCGGGAGGCGCTGCGTGGCAGCCGACCTATAATTGCCTGGTAGGTCTGCAGCACACGGCCCCAATTGCCGGGCACCTTCTCTTCGACACCGGCGTCGATCATCTTGACTATGTCGCGACGCAGCAGCGTAAGGCGCTCCCTGGCGACGCGAAACGCCTTCCTTTCGGCCTGGACCGCATCTGCGAGGTCTCTGAACTCTTCCGCGCGCGCCACGATCGGCGCCAGATCGAAACCGTAGGCCTGCTCGATCTCCCCTCCCCTGGCCTTGCGCGCGAAGCGCTTGCCGTTAGGGCTATCGCGGCGAATGATCAGGCCGCAGTCGACCAGCACAGCCAGATGGCGGCGCAGCGTCGTCGCTGGCATGCCGTTGGCGCGTGCCATCAGCTGCTCGTTGGACGGCCACACAACGAGCTCTCCGTCGCCGGCAAGCGTTGTTTCCGGATGGAATGATAGTAGGGCGTTCAGAATGGCTAGCGCCCTGTCTGTGGCGCCGATGAGGTCTCGCGCCTCACGAATGTACTGGAACACCTGCCATTTCTGGACGCTTGCCTCCTTGGGCATCGTCCTGGCCTTCGCCTGGCTTGATATCTGGCCAAGCGAAACCGGCCGCCGCCCAAAGGGCGTCGTTGCAATATGCGTCTGCATTTTCCTTCACCTGTCGTTAGGCAAAAGAAATCTGCTCGCCGAAATGGCGTGAACCCCAATCAGGGCTCTTGACGGAGATTCCGGGAAATGCGATTCTCGCAGCTACCACACAGACGAGAAGGGCTTTCGGAACGCCGTTTCGGGGGCCTTTTTCTTTTTGCCGATTGTTTCGTCACCTCCGCCGCGCCTCAATGAGCGCTTACGGAAGGCACTCAGCTTCGCTTTGCTCCATTACCCTCCTGTTCAAGAAACTCGCTCAATAGCGTGTCAAGGCGCGACGAAACGAACGTCGCGAACGCAGGCACAACCTTCTCGTTGAAGACGATCGTCGTCTTGCCGTTGCCGCGCTGAATCTGGCCTGCCCGTTTACCTTGCGGTGTGGACCACGTCTCCGTCCGGACCGTAACGTGGCGGCGCGGCTTTTCAATCACCTGCCATATGGCCGAAAAGCGCGCGTCGCTTTCCATCGATTGCACTCCGGGCCCGGCAAGCGCAGCTTCGATCGCGGCGATGACCTTGGGCTCATCGATTCGCTCTGCGAGCGCAACCCACCTCGAACGCCCAGATTTTGGAGCGGGTCCAATTTGCCTAATCAGGGCTTCCGGGATGCGTCTTGCGATCGCAATGTAGCGACTTAGATCTGCCTTATCGGTTGAAAGGGCAGCGATGATTGTGCCCCTGTCGTAACCACCATCCTCAAGGCGCTTCGCAAACAACGCCTTCTCGATGAACGAGAGATCTTGCCGATCGAGGTTCTCTCGCCCTTGTGCAATGACGAGTTGGGCGTCACTCAATTCTCTGACTATCGCCTTGACCTGGCAGCCAAGTCGTTCCGCCGCGCGCAGACGTCGCCGGCCATAACCAATCTGGAAGCGACCAGCAGACGTCGGATGGGGCCGCACGAGGATGGGAACCTGTTGCCCATTCTCTTCAATGCTCGCAACAAGCTGCTCGAACCCCGGGTCGATCTCGATGGGAATTCTGTCGGCAATCGCAGTCCCTTCGATCAAGCTAGGATCGAGAGACACAACCGCTTCGCCGGCGACAAGTTGCTGCTTCAATTTCTCGGCCGCTTTGGCGGTCTCTGACATTTGCTGGAGCGACGCGCCCATGGCGCCAATCGCGCCTGTTCGCACACGGTCTGGCGATTTGGCCGGGGATAGGGTAGGGGGCTCAGGCTTCGTTAGGAAAAGTGAATTGATGGCATCCTTCCGGCTCATGAGTATGCCCTCGTGGGTTTTTCAGTCAGTTGTTGGGAGCTCCCAACAATCCGGCTGACCGGACCGACGCGCTTCGCCCAAGTGATATCGCGTCTCGTGTTGGGAGCTCCCAACAACAACTGCAATGTTAACGCCTTCCCGAACTCACACGCCTCTTCGTGGGCATTCATGTCCGCCCCCAGGAGGCTTTTACAAGGCCCTCGATCTCACCGTTGACTGCGTCGAGTGCCTCGATGGCTCGATCGAAAGTCGAACGCGTTAGGTTCTCTCTACCGATTTCGTAAAGCGTCTGCTTTGAAAGTCCCGCATCTGATACCGCAGCGGATTTCACCATCGGATTTGTCAGCACATAGTCGTCGAAGAGGTTCCGGAGCAGCGCGGCTACCTTTGTCTGTGGCGCGTCCTGTGGCTCATACCGCGTAAAAAGGTACCGAATGAAATCGTACTTCAACTCGCCGCCAGCATCGCGCACCACTCCAAGCAAATCCCTTGTCATGAGCAAGAACTGGCTCATGGAGGCAACATCCAGCATCTGCGGATGCACCGTCACGATCATAGCGGTCGCCGCACAAAGTCCGCTGAGTGTCAGAAATCCAAGCTGCGGCGGGCAATCAATGACGACGACGTCATAGCGGTCAGCCACATCGTCAAATGCTGAGGCAACTCGTGTGAAGAACAGCCCGTCTCTAGATCGCTCCCCAGATGTTAGTGCCTTCGGCGTCGTATGCTCAAACTCCATGAGCTCAAGATTGCCCGGGACAAGGTCTAGCCCATCGAAATAGGTCTGACGGACGACTTCTCTCAACGGTCGCTGCTGCTCGTCGTATCTGATCGCGGCGTACAGCGTCTCGTTCGCTGGGACATCGGTTTCAGGAAGAACCCCCAAGAGCGCAGAAAGGCTTGCCTGCGGGTCGAGGTCGACCGCGAGTACCCGATACCCCTGCAGAGCCAGATACTGGGCCAAATGTGCCGATGTGGTGGTCTTGCCGGATCCGCCCTTAAAGTTCGTTACGGCCAACACCTGCAGGTGTTCGCCCGGCCGGCGATGCGGCACGAACTCGATACTGCCGCGTCCTCGAGCCGAACTGGCGAGCATCTGTCGGATTTCGTTGATCTGGCCCAGCGTATAGAGTCGGCGTCCATTGCTAGCGACATCAGGTACCGGACCTTCGCCCGCCAGCGTCATCTTGCGTAGAGTCGAATCCGAGATACCCATGAGACGAGCCGCTTCGCCCGACGTGAACCTGCGCAACGTCTTCCTGGATGAAGGAGGGAACAGCGCCTCACTCATTGCATGCAGTTGGGCACTAAGAAGCTCAGCCTGCGCTCCGATTGTCTCGTCGACATCGGCAGCGGGCTTTCGCGAATGTTCTAAAGCTACACTCACGTTGAAAACCTTCATCACGGATTTTTAGGCGGAACACGACTTTTTCCGTGACGATACCAGCCATGCCTTCACTTGCAAGATTTTAATGGTTAACGGAACCTTAACGTCGCTGGCATATGAATTCGTCGTATCCCAATATTTCTCAATTAATTTCGACACTTAGTGGCTTGTGAGAATTCTGCAACGCGACACGCCACTAACACTTTTGTTAGTAAAAACCATCGCAGATGACCGTTCGCCGGCTGCCGCGACAGAGGCAGCGGGTAGAATCACCACTAACACTTTTGCGAGTAGATCGCCCGGCGGGTAGCCGGCAAACCCCCTGCGTCACCAATGCCAGGGAGATTTGTCCGATGCGAGTTATCGCCATTGCGAAGCCCCGAACTGTCGCGGAAAGGAAGATCATCGACGAAATGCACCGCCTGCGGGCGCGCATTTTCCAGGGTCGCCTCTCGTGGAACGTGCGCTGTGTTGCCGGCCGCGAATATGACGAATTCGACGATCTAGTGCCAACCTACATCGTCACGCTCGCGGACAGAGGCACCGTAATCGGCTGCGCGCGGCTGCTTCCGGCCGACGGCAAGACGATGCTTGGCGCGGTGTTTCCGCACCTCCTTCGCGACGGCCGGCTCCCAGCGCATCGGCATATGGTTGAGAGCTCCCGCTTCTGTGTCGACACCGCATGTGAGGAGGGGAGGGCACAAGGTCAGTTGCACGCCGCCACTCTCACCATGTTCGCCGGCATCGTCGAGTGGTGCATGGCAAACGGGTACACCGAGATCGCCACCGCGACGGATGTGCGGTTCGAGCGCATCCTGAAACGCGCCGGCTGGCCGATGCGGCGCCTCGGCGAGCCCGTCCTGATCAACGAAACGCGCAGCGTCGCCGGAATCCTCCCGGCGGACGCGGCAAGCTTCAACTGCCTACGCCCAGACGGATATTGTTCAGCGATACCTGCCCTGCGGCAAAGGGCGGCCTGAACCATGATGTCTCAACATCGCTCCTTGCCGCGTCTCGTCAGCAAGTTGCAGAACGCGCTCGGGGATCATCTTTGCGTCGCGCTCGAGGACCCCAGCGTCGTCGAGATCATGCTCAACCCCGACGGCAAGCTTTTCATCGAGCGGCTAGGGCACGGGATCACAACAGCCGGTGAGATGACCCGCTCGGCCGCCGAGACCGTGATCGGCAGCGTCGCGCATGTCCTCAACTCCGAGGTCGACGAGGAGCAGCCCATCGTCTCCGGTGAGTTGCCGATTGGCGGGCACCGCTTCGAAGGGCTGTTGCCGCCGGTGGTCGCGGGGCCATCCTTCACGATCCGACGCCGCGCATCCCGGCTGATTCCGCTCGACGACTATGTCGGCACCAAATGCATGACGCGGAACCAAGCGTCGGTCATACGCAACGCAGTCGCGGCGAAATTGAACATCGTCGTCGCCGGAGGCACTGGGTCGGGAAAGACGACGCTTACGAACGCTATCCTTTCCGAGATCGTCACGCACGCGCCGGCGGACCGGCTGGTCATTCTGGAGGACACCGCGGAAATCCAGTGCGCCGCAGACAATGCCGTGTGCCTCCACACCAGCGACACCGTCGATATGTCCCGTCTGTTGAAGAGCACGATGCGATTGCGGCCCGATCGCATCATCGTCGGTGAGGTGCGCGATGGTGCGGCGCTGACGCTTCTCAAGGCCTGGAACACCGGCCACCCCGGGGGAGTTGCGACCATTCACTCGAATTCTGCGCGATCAGCGCTCCAGCGCCTTGAGCAGCTGACGGCCGAAGTCAGCCAGCAGCCGATGCAGGCGGTGATCGGCGATGCCGTCGATCTCATCGTTTTCATCGAGCGCATGCCGCAGGGACGGCGGGTGAGCGAGATCCTTCATGTCAGCCGCTTTGCGGGCGGCCAGTACCACATCGAGCCCTATGCAGAGGAAGAACGCGATGCCGCGTGACCGGAAGATCTCCAACCTTAGCCGCCTGGTCGCAGCCGGCGCGATCGTCGTCGCGTCGCCGGCGCTGGCGGGCTCCGGCGGCGGCGGCCTGCCGTGGGAAGCGCCGCTGCAGCAGATCCAGGAGTCTATCACCGGGCCGGTCGCCGGATACATCGCGCTGGCAGCTGTCGCGATCGCCGGCGGCATGCTGATTTTCGGCGGCGAGCTGAACGATTTCGCGCGACGCCTCGTGTACGTGGTCCTCGTCGCCGGGATTCTTCTTGGCGCTACGCAGATCGTCGGTCTGTTCGGCGCAACCGGCGCCTCGATCGGAACGATCGAGACGCAATCAGGTGCGACGCCGATCGTTTCGGAAGGGGAGGTGGCTCGTGGCTGAGTCTCTTGCCGGCCTGAACCGCAACCGGATCCACCGAGCTCTTTCACGGCCGAACCTATTGATGGGCGCCGACCGGGAACTGGTTCTGGTGACCGGCCTTGGCGCTGTCATCCTGATCTTTGTTGTGCTGACCATCTATTCGGCGCTCTTCGGGATTGCCGTCTGGATTACGATCGTCGGCGCGCTGCGCATGATGGCCAAATCCGATCCGCTGATGCGCAAGGTCTATGTCCGGCACATCTCCTACAGGCCGTACTACAAGGCGACGACCTCGCCCTGGCGTCGGTACTGAGGAGGCGCCGATGGTCGCTCTCAGCCGTTTCCGCGCCGCCGGCCCATCTTTCGCCGACCTGGTCCCCTATGCCGGCCTCGTCGACAACGGAGTCATGCTGCTCAAGGACGGCAGCCTCATGGCTGGCTGGTACTTCGCAGGTCCGGACGCTGAAAGTGCCACGCACCTTGAACGCAACGAACTGTCTCGCCAGATCAACGCGATCCTGTCGCGGCTTGGTAGCGGTTGGATGATCCAGGTCGAGGCTGTCCGCATCCCGACAGTCGATTACCCATCCGAAGACCGCTGCTTCTTCCCCGATCCTGTCACGCGCGCGATCGATGCCGAGCGCAGGACACACTTCGAACGGGAGCACGGACACTTCGAGAGCAGGCATGCACTCATCGTGACCTACAGGCCGGTGGAAGCCAAGAAGACGGCGCTCAGCAAATACATCTATTCGGACGCGGAAAGCCGCAAGAAGTCCTACGCAGACACCGTGCTCTTCATCTTCAACAACTCCATCCACGAGATCGAGCAGTATCTTGGCAACGCGCTCTCCATCCGCCGCATGGAGACGCGCGAGACGGCCGAGCGGGGCGGGGAGCGCATTGCCCGATATGACGAGCTACTCCAGTTCGTGCGCTTCTGCATCACCGGGGAGAACCATCCGGTCCGTTTGCCCGACATGCCCATGTATCTCGACTGGGTGGCAACGGCGGAGCTCCAGCACGGCCTGACGCCGAAGGTCGAGGACAGGTTCCTCGGCGTCGTTGCCATCGACGGCCTGCCGGCCGAGAGCTGGCCCGGCATCCTCAACGGCCTCGACCTGATGCCGCTCACCTATCGCTGGTCGTCGCGGTTCATCTTTCTCGACGCAGAAGAGGCGCGGCAGAAGCTGGAGCGCACCCGCAAGAAATGGCAGCAGAAGGTGCGGCCGTTCTTTGACCAGCTGTTCCAGACGCAGAGCCGGTCGGTCGACCAGGATGCAATGACGATGGTGGCCGAGACGGAGGACGCGATCGCTCAGGCGTCGTCGCAGCTCGTGGCCTATGGCTACTACACGCCGGTCGTCACCCTGTTCGACGAGGATCGCGAAGCGCTTCAGGAGAAGGCCGAAGCGGTCCGGCGGCTGGCGCAGGCGGAGGGTTTCGGGGCGCGCATCGAGACGCTGAACGCCACCGATGCATATCTCGGCAGCCTGCCAGGTAACTGGTACTCAAATGTCCGCGAGCCGCTGATCAACACCAGCAATCTCTCCGATCTAATTCCGCTGAACTCGGTCTGGTCGGGCAACCCTGTCGCGCCGTGCCCCTTCTATCCGCCAGACTCTCCACCGCTGATGCAGGTCGCCAGCGGCTCTACGCCATTCCGGTTGAACCTGCATGTCGACGACGTCGGTCACACCCTGATTTTCGGCCCGACCGGCTCGGGTAAATCCACATTGCTGGCGCTGATCGCGGCGCAGTTCCGTCGCTACGACAGCGCCCAGGTCTTCGCCTTCGACAAGGGCAATTCGCTCTATCCGCTGATGCAGGCGGCCGGCGGCGACCACTACGAGATTGGCGGCGATCGAGATGAGCAGGGGAGGGCGCTCGCTTTCTGCCCGCTCGCCGAGCTTTCGACGGATAGCGACCGGGCCTGGGCGAGCGGATGGATCGAGATGCTGGTGGCGATGCAGGGCGTGACGATAACGCCCGATCATCGCAATGCGATTTCCCGCCAAATCGGCCTAATGGCCAGTGCGCCGGGCCGCTCGCTCTCCGATTTCGTTTCGGGCGTGCAGATGCGGGAGATCAAGGACGCGCTGCACCATTACACGGTCGACGGTCCGATGGGCCAGCTTCTCGATGCCGAACGGGACAGCCTGTCGCTTGGCGCCTTCCAGTGCTTCGAGATCGAGCAACTGATGAACATGGGCGAGCGGAATCTGGTTCCCGTTCTCACCTACCTGTTTCGCCGGATCGAAAAGCGCCTCGACGGTGCACCCAGTCTTATCGTCCTCGACGAAGCGTGGCTGATGCTCGGCCATCCCGTCTTCCGCGACAAGATCCGCGAATGGCTGAAGGTGCTTCGCAAGGCGAACTGTGCGGTCGTCCTCGCCACTCAGTCGATCTCGGATGCCGAACGTTCCGGCATCATCGACGTCCTGAAGGAATCCTGCCCGACCAAGATCTGCCTTCCGAACGGCGCAGCGCGCGAGCCCGGAACGCGCGAATTCTACGAGCGCATCGGCTTCAACGATCGCCAGATCGAGATCGTCGCAACTGCCATTCCGAAGCGCGAATACTATATCGCAACGCCACAGGGCCGGCGGCTCTTCGACATGTCGCTAGGCCCGGTTGCGCTGAGCTTCGTCGGTGCATCCGGCAAGGAGGATCTGAAGCGCATCGCGGCGCTCAAATCCGAACACGGCCGGGCCTGGCCGGTCCATTGGCTTCAATCGAGAGGAGTATCCAATGCCTCGTCGCTGCTCGACAATGAATAGATGGTTCTTCGCCACTGCACTGGTGGCGAGCACCGCTGTCTCGCTGCAAACCCATGCCGGAACGGCGACCGGCGGCGCCACCGAGTGGACGCAGCTCGCGAACAACGGTGAGCTGATCAAGCTGCTCGAGAGTTCCGGCGTGCAGGTCGACAATCAGCTGACCCAGATCGGCCAGCTCGCCGAGCAGATCCAGAACCAGCTCAACATGTACCAGAACATGCTGCAAAACACCGCGCAGCTTCCCGACCACATCTGGGGCCAGGTCGAGGGCGATCTCGAAAGGCTCCGTGACGTCGTCAATCAGGGGCAGGGCATCGCGTTTTCGATGGGCAACGCCGACGACGTGCTGCAGCAGCGGTTCAAGAGCTACGCCGATCTCAAGGAAAACCTGCCGAACAAGGAAAGCTTCTCGTCGGCTTACCAGAGCTGGTCCGACACCAACCGCGATACGATCGCCAGCACGCTCGGCGCCGCCAGCCTCACGGCTGACCAGTTCGACACCGAAGAGAGCACGATGGAGAAGCTGCGCGGCATGTCGGAGAGCGCCGACGGCCAGATGAAGGCCTTGCAGGTCGGCCACCAGATCGCCGCGCAGCAGGTCGCGCAAATGCAGAAGCTACGCGGGCTGGTCTCGCAGCAGATGACGATGATGGGCACTTGGCTTCAGACCGAACAGACGGACAAGGATTTGGCCCAGGCAAGGCGCGAGAAATTCTTCGGTGCAACCGCGCCCTCCACCTCCGGCGGCGAGAAGATGAGGGTCGAGTGGTGAGGACCAAGGTAATCGTGATCGCCATCGCAACCATCCTTGTCGCCGGCAGCGCCGGTGCCTGGTTACTCGTGTCCGAAAAGCGGGCTGCCCAGGAGCGCAGGCAGGAGTTCTTCGGATCGACCAAGGAGTTCCCGACCACCGGCGGGCAAAAAATGAAGCCGGAATGGTGACGTCGATGCCGATCTTCGCACGCCAGCGCCTTCGCGTTGCCTTGCTGATCGTCTCGGCGATCGTCGCGGCCGCGCAGCCGGCGCTCGCACAAGAGGGTTCGGTCCTGACCGCGCTCCAGAACGAGATCAGCACGGCGGCGAAAGGGTGGGAAACCACCGTCATGGACGCAGCGCGATCCCTGTTCTGGATCCTCGCGACGATCGAGGTCGGCATCGCCGCGGTGTGGCTCGCGCTGCAGGCTGCCTCGCTCGACAGCTGGTTTGCCGAGCTGGTCCGTCGGATCATGTTCATCGGCTTCTTCGCGTTCGTCCTCGCCCAGGGGCCGACCTTCGCGAAGGCGGTCGTCGACAGCCTGTTCCAGCTCGGCGCCGAAGGCGGAACGGCCTCGCCGGCCGACGTCTTTAATGCCGGGCTGACGGTCGCCAGCAAGATGTCTGAAAAGGTCCAGTTCGGTCTTTTCGAGGATAATGCGCTCGCCATCTCGGCCGCCTTCGCGATGGTCGTCACTGTGATTTGCTTCTCGCTGGTCGCGGCCATCTTCGTCAGCGTCATGGTCGAAATGTATATCGGCCTGCTCGCCGGCATGATCATGCTCGGGCTCGGTGGCTCGTCCTACACCAAAGACTTCGCGATCCGTTACCTGATCTATGCCTTCAGCGTCGGCATGAAGCTTATGGCGCTCGTCATGATCTCGCGCATCGGCTCGGAGGTTCTGATCGGTCTGGCGAACCGGCCGGACGTCGGCGACGAGTTCCAGACGGCGCTTGCCATCGCTGGCATCGCGGTCGTCGTCTTCCTTATCGCCATGTATGTCCCGAACATCATGCAAGGCGTCGTCCAGGCCGCCTCGGTCTCCGGCGGCATGGAGGCCATCCGGCACGGCGGGCAGGGCGGATCCTTTGCCACAGGCGCTGCATTCCTTGCCGCGGGCGCCGCGAGCGCGGGGGCCGCTACCGCCCAGGCAGCGCGCGCGGCCGGCTCATCGTCGGCGGGCGCTGCGGTGCGCGGGATCGGCTCAGGCTTGAGCGCCGGCGCCAGAGCCGCCGGCTCGGCGGCGAAGGAAAAGGCGATCGGCTCCCCGGGTGCCTATGCCGGTTCGATCCTCGGCCTGGCCAACGCCAAGCTCGACGAAAAGCGCAGCGGCAAGAGCCACGCCAGACCGCTCCCCGAACGCAACGACCAAGCATAATAGGAAGAGATTGATCGATGGCCGCAGACCGGGTCCCCGAAAACCCTTATCTCGCCGCGCGCCAGGAATGGTCTGAACGCTACGGCTCCTATGTCCAGTCGGCGCGGGCGTGGCGTATCGTTGGAATTCTGGGTTTGGCGATGGCGGTGATCGGCTTCAGCTACGCCCTATATCTCAGCACCCAGGTCAAGCTGGTGCCTTACATCGTCGAGGTCGACAAGCTCGGCACCTCAGTCACGGTCGGCTTCCCCGAACAGATCGAATATGCCGATGCCCGCGTGGTGCGCGCCACCCTCGGCAACTTCGTGACGAGCTTTCGGTCGATCTCACCGGATGCCGTTGTCCAGAAGCAATATATCGACCGAACCTATGCGCTGCTCAGAACGTCCGATCCCTCGACCCAGAAGATCAATGCCTGGTTTCGAGGGAACTCGCCCTTCGAGAAAGCCAAGAGCTCAACGGTTGCCATCGAGGTCAACAACATCGTCGCGCTTTCCAACCAGACCTATCAGGTCGACTGGACCGAATACGAGCGGGACCGGAAGGGCAAGGAAACCGGAACGCGGCGCTTCCGAGGGATCGCCACGGTCGCGCTGACCACGCCGCAGGACGAAGCCACCATCCGTCTCAACCCGATCGGCCTCTATGTGCGCGATTTCGACTGGACGGCACAGCTCTAGGCTTGAGGGAAAAGCAGATGCGGAATTCAGGATCGATCGCGGCTGCGGGCTGCCTGGCCGGGCTCATCTTCGCGACCGGCGCATTCGCGCAGAACATGACCACGAACGAGGTCAAGGGCACCAACATCTCGGGCAAATGGCGCGGCTCGCCCGGCCTCGTCACCAGGGGCCCGGACGGCAAGGTGATATTCCTGTTCGGCGAAACCCAGCCCTCCGTGGTCTGCTCACCGCTTCAGGTATGCGACATCGAGCTTCAGGGCGGCGAGATCGTCCGCGACGTGCTCGTCGGCGACACGGTGCGCTGGAAGGTCGAGCCTGCTACCTCCGGCGCCACCGGCGGCCAGGCCATCCACCTGATTGTAAAACCCGCCGAAGCCGGTCTTGTGACCTCGATGGTCGTCACGACCTCGCGGCGCACCTACCATATCCAGCTCAAATCTCATCCGACCCAGTACATGGCGCGAATAGGCTTCGAGTATCCGGAAGACGTTTCGACGAAGCTCGCCGACGTCAATGCCCGCCTGGAGACTGGCGGCATCCCCGGTTCGGCGCCAGACAGGCTGAACTTCTCCTATTCGACAAGCGGTCGCGCAAACTGGAAACCGAAGCGGGTCTATTCGGACGGGGTAAAGACATACATCCAGTTTCCCCGATCAATCGCCGGGCAGGATGCGCCGGTACTATTCGTCGTCAGCGGCGGGCAAAATCGCATCGTCAACTATCGGATGAAGAACGACATGATGATCGTCGACTACGCCATCGACAAGGCAATCCTCGTGTCGGGCGTCGGCTGGCGGCAGCAGAAGGTCACCATCTCGCGGGGAAGATGATCGATGCGACAGCTCCTCACTTTTCTTCTCGCTGCCACCCTCCTGGCTGGTTGCCAAACAGCGGACGACACCCTCGCCACCGGATCGGCGCCCATCGCCATCTCCGGCTCGGCGGCAAGCGCGATTGCCGGCGACATGGCGAGCCGTCTTGCCGAGCAGATCGGACAAGCGGGCAGCACGACGATCAAAATGGACAAGGGCACGTCGGAGTTCGCGGTCGCACTCGAGGCTGCCCTCAAAGGCTGGGGCTACGCGATAGTGACGGACGGGAAAGTCGGCAAAGGCGTCAAACCCGTCGAGCTTTCCTATTCGGTCGACAGTGTTGGCGGCCAGATCCTTGCCCAACTCTCCACGCCGTCGATCGCGCTCGGCCGCGCCTACACGGCGACACCGGGCGGCGCCACGCCGGCGAGCCCGCTTTCCATCATGCAGCGGAATTGACGGAGGCAAACATGGTCCAGCTCGGTACGGCCGCTCGATCCGGTGATCAAAAGGACACGCGGCGCCTCAATCGGCTGCCGATCATCGTAGCGATCGTGCTTGTTGTCCTGTTCCTTGGCGTTGTCGTGATTGGCCTTTCGTGGCGCGGACTGCCGTTCGGTCGAGGCAACGACATCGGGGGCGCTTCGAACGCGCCGGCGTCGAGTTTTGGCGACAAGCTCAAGCAGGGTGTGTCGGACGGGATCATCGGCGAGCCGGACCCGCGCGAGGTCTTCCAGCCGACACCTGTCATCCAGCAACAGCCACAAGAAAAAGAGGCGCCGGTTGAAGCGCCAAGGCAGACCGCGCGAGAAGACCGACGGCCGCGGCTCGAATCCGAAGGGGAATGGCTGGCCCGACTGCAGCGGGAACAGGACGAGCAGTATATTCGCGAACGCCAGCGGCAGCGAATGGCGCGCCTGCAGGCGCGCGCCGGCGCGCTGGATTCGCCGCTGAAGGTGGACATCTCCGATCTGCAGCGCGCGGCCTCGAACTCAGCTGACGCAGGCCGGCAGAACCAGGGCGGGAACCCGACCACCGGCACGGGAGGCGCATCCGATCTCTATGCGGCCGCGATGCGGTCCGGACTGCTCGGCCAGAACGCCGATCCGAACGGGCAGACCTGGAAGGAGGATTTCTTCAACCAGGACATCAAGGATCTCGGCTACCTGCCGAACCAGGTCGTGCCGCAGTTTTCCCCTTACGAACTGAAACGCGGCTCGGTGATACCGGCAACGTTGATCACCGGGCTTAACTCAGACCTGCCGGGCCGCATTACCGCGCAGGTGAGCCAGAACGTCTATGACAGCGCGACCGGCTACCGACTGCTCATACCGCAGGGCGCCAAGCTGTTCGGCCGTTACGATTCCAAGGTTTCATTCGGCCAGGAACGCGTGCTCGTCGTGTGGACGGACCTGATCTTCCCGGACGGCGCGACCCTTCAGATCGGCGGCATGGCCGGTACAGATGCGGAAGGGTATGGCGGCTTCAAGGACAAGGTCGACCGCCACCTTTTGCGGACATTCGGCTCGGCAGCCCTGGTCGCGATTATCGGAACCGGTATCGATATGGCGATGCCGCAAAGCTCGACCCTGGCGACGCAGTCCACCGCCTCCGATGCGGCGCGACGCAACTTTGCCGAGTCGTTCGGGCGGGTGGCCGAGCAGACGATATCGAAGAACCTGAACGTGCAGCCCACGGTCCGCATCCGCCCCGGCTACAAGTTCAATGTTCTCGTCGATCAGGACATCATCTTCCCATCTTCTTACGTTGTATATTAGCAATCGTGGAATTATCTATCTCACTTTAAGTGATTTTGTCGCGTCATTCGTGACTTGATACTGCTGTCATCGAATTGTCATATTCTGGCCTGACCTAGGGCAATCTCACCGGAACTTGTCATTCCGGCGTAGATTTGTCGATTTACGAATATTGTGCAGAATCTTGTTGCGTTCATTTCCTCGGAATTGGAGGTTTGAATTTGAACCAATGGTTCGAGCGGCTCACTGAACAAATGGCGCTCGCGCGGGACGACGCCGCGGTCAACTCGACACTTCAAAGGCTGACTTGCGAGGCGGGATTCTGCTTTTTTGCCTATCTCAATTTGCAGGCAGAGACTCAAACCGCCATTTCCAGCTACCCGGAAGAATGGCAAGGCCGGTACTTCGAAAAGAGCTACGCTCTCCTCGATCCGGTCGTACTTAACGCGAAAACGCGTGCCGAGGCGTTTGCCTGGTCCAACGTGGCGACGCCTCGCCTGAGCAAGGAACGGCGTGCATTTTACGGTGAGGCTGCGGAATTCGGAATTCGCTCAGGCATCTCTATCCCGATCAAGACTGGGTTCGGTCGGATGGCGATGCTGACCCTGGCATCGAGCAAGGCGAGTTTTGCCGATGAATGTGACCTCGACCCTGTCATCGCCGCTGCGTCGTTTGGTCAGGTGCATTGCCGCATGGAGGCCATGCGGATGCGGCCGACATGGAAGACCGACATACGGATGAAACCAGACGAGCTGACGTGTCTCAGATGGTCCGCCGAAGGGAAGTCCATGCGGGACATCGCGGTCATCGAGAACACGACCTATTCCAACGTCGCCTTCTTCATCCGCAACGCCAAGGCAGCGCTCGGCGTATCGACGCTTCCGCAGGCCACTGCGCTTGCCAAGGAGCTTGGCCTGATCTGAACCTTCAGTGCGGCTTTTTCGTCGGTACCCCGGGAATGTAGCCCAGAATGTCCAGAAGGGTCGACACGACCGTCTGTTGCGCATGCACCGCGATCATCGCCGAAACATAAGCCCTGCTCGCTTCTGACTTCGCGTCGCCGGCGGCCTTAGAGTCCTGCATTGCCTCCAGCCTTATGGCTTCATCACGCAGACGACGATGCTTTTCGATCTCCTCGACGACGAACCGCTCGATCTCCTTCGGCTCCAGGCCGTTCATGAGACCTATGAGCGGTCGCAGGACTAGTTTGTTTTCCGACACGATTCCTCAAGCTCGCCTGTCACACTCGTCTGTGTTTGTGCGCCATCTTTCCCAGTCAGCGCTCAAAGTCGATACCCGAGTTCGAACAATCCACCACCTGGCCCCCGAAAGCGTGCTTGCAACGCCGTCAATCGAATCCTCCACGAAACCCCGAGATCAGTCCCGGATTCAGGCTTCAATGTAGCCATAAACTCTGTCGCCATAAAGAGTGAACTTGTCGAGATTGCCGCTCGTGAAACGAGACCGGCCATCTCCTTTGCGACAGACGCTCGCGCGCAACATCCGCGCGCAGCGCGAGCATCTGGGTATCAGCCAGGACGAGCTCGCTTTCCGCGCCGACATGCATCGCACGAACGTGTCAGCCATCGAACGTGGCCTGCGTAACGTCAGCGTGGACAATCTGTATTTCCTCGCGGTCGCTCTCGAGACGGAGCCGCAGCGCCTGATCGCTCCATCGGGTGGGAATGGGTAGCGCCGATCGATGCCGATACCATCATTCACTATCGACGGCGTTTTACCGCCCTTCGTCGGCCCCAATGGACCGGGCGGGGCGCCCGAAGATCTTTCGCCTTACCCAACCACCGCAGCCGAAGTGGTGACGACGCTTGCGACGACCCCAAGGCGCCGCACAATTCTGCAGGGCTGGCTCGATCATCGGGCATCCCTCAGAGCGATTGGCTTTGACCGCGGCTTTCAATGGCTCGACGGTAGCTTCGTCGAGAACAAGGAGCCCCAGGACCTCGACATCGTCGCGTTTTTCTATCGGCCACCCGGAATCCGTGACGGCAATATGCTCGCACGACTTATGCAGGGCAACATCGGCCTTTTTGGCCGCCCGCAAGTCAAGGCCACCTACAGCCTCGACTTCTTTCCGGTCGACCTCAACGGCACGCCTGAAGCGCTGGTCAATCTGACCCGCTACTGGCTCGGCTTGTTTTCGCATCGCCGCCAGGACAGCCTTTGGAAGGGCATGCTGCAGGTTCGGCTCGAAGACGAAGCTGACGACAGGGCGGCGCTCGCCTTGCTCGATCCAGCCAATGCCGAACCCGACAATGGAGGAACGCCATGACCAGCCTGCGTAAACTCGAACGGGACTTCGCCCATGCCGATGCCGCCGCAGTGGCCGGTCTCCTTGCGCAGCTCGGTGACGAAGACATCATGGCGCGCTTCGGCCTCGAGGCGCGACTTGCGGATTTGCAAGAGGAAATAGCGCGCCTCGACGCCGTGGGCGACGAGCCTACGGCATCGGCCGCGCTCTTCTTTGGCGGTCGCCCTGTGCTCGGTCAGCGTGGCATCGAGAGCGAATTTGCCGGTACGATCATCACCAAATTCCAGGACATCGTCGCCAAGGTTCTAGCTCACGAGACCAACGGTCTGGGCCAGCGCGGTGTCGTCGCCAACAAGGCGGCTTCCACGCTCCACATCACAAATATCGTTCGTGGCTCTTTCGGATTCCTGCTTGAGGAAGCCGGACCGCAACAGCAGATGGTCGAAACCCCCCTTCGCGCCGCTGTCGACGAAGCGACACGGCTACTCGATGCCTTTGGAGAGCCCGACGAAGAGGAGTTTCGGACAGCGATCGAGACCATCGACGATCGACTTCTGGCGACGGCGCGCGACTTCTTCGACATCATGTGCTCGAATGGGGCGACGCTTCGTCTCGTCTCAGGTGAAACCGACAGAAGCTTCGGCACCGAGGCCGTCGAGCGGGCCGCCGAACGGGCAACCTCGACGACAGTGCACGACAGCGAAGAGATATTGAGCGGACAGCTCGGGGGCGTCCTGCCGGATGCGCATCAGTTCGAATTCCGTATCGACCCGCCGCAGGGCACGATCCGTGGGCGGATCGATCGTGCACTGAGCGCTGAAGAACTCTCGCGCTACAATCGCGACTGGGTCAATGTCGACGCTCGCGCCCGCGTACGTGTAAAGCGCGTCCGTCGCAACGACGCGGTCGTCCGGGAAACCTTTACGCTCACCGGGATCGAGGCTCCCTGACTCTATTCGGCTCAATCACACCAATGGACGCGTCCGGAGCGCAACCAGAAATGCGAGCGACATCCGGTCTTGCGCCAGACCGAGGGCGAAAGGCTTGGCCGACCCTTTGCGTCAACGGCAAGATCCCACCGCGGCTTCGCTTCGGGGATGACCAGAAGTTCGATCGTTGATCGACATCCGCAAGGGCAACGAAGTCCAACGCACCAATCCTCGTCCCCGTCGCGTGCCACGACAAGATCGCGCCACGGTAACGCCTGCGGAAGGCTATCGCCCTCAACGACGCGGAGACGCCGCGCGGGAGCAAGCCGCTCCCACAATCCTCGCCACCATCGCCGCAAAGTCATAGCCGTGATTTCGCGCGGCGAGGGCTGAACATCGGCAGCCCGAGCAGCGGCTCGAGCTCACCTCGGCCAAGCACGGTCTGCGGGCTCGATGTGAAGCCGTCTTCGGAGACATAGTCCTCCTCGCATGCCGCGAGGCTGAACGTGGTCCGCGCATAGAGCCTATTGGCATCGAGCCGGAACGGAAAGGCCCGCGCAACAAACTCGTTCACGCAGGCCGAGGCCGCGCGCATATTGAGTGTGATGACCGCCGGCGCTTCCTCGATCGCGCCCTTGATATAACCCGCCTCGAGCTCCTGCCGGTGTGCGTCCGGCGCCACCCGGCGCAGATATTCAGCCCGAAGGCTTTCGGGCGTGTAGATGCCGCGGTCGCCGAGCGTTGCGCCACCGGGCTGCACATAGTCGATGCGACCGCAGACATCGCCGATCGCGATGCCGACCGCGGTTTTGCGTGCCGGGATCGTCACGCCGACATCCAAGATCGGGATGAGGAACGCAGCGCCGATTAGGTCAACGATTTGACGCGCCTCCAACGTGTCGACACAGCAAAACAGGACATCGCAGCCGGCTGCGGCGATCACGCCCTCTCGTGTTGTGATCGAGCCAGCCACCGGGTCAACCACCCCGGGACCGCGATAGGCCTCGACGGCGGTCGCGAACATCTCGACCTTGTTACGTCTGACGGCTGCATCGGCCAGCGTCGAATTCAGGATCCGGTTGAGGTTGCGGCGCTCGACATGATCGAAATCGATCGGCACGATCTTCCCGAAGCCTAGTCGCGCGACCTGCTCGCCGACGATTGAACCCGTGCCCGACACGCCGATCACGCCGGCGGTCAGGCCGCCGAGCTCGCGACTCATGTCACTCGTAAACGCGACCGGGCGGCGCGCCGCGCCCAAGAGCATGGCGTCGGCGCTCCAGAAATACTGCACATCGTCTCCAGCCACGGTTATAAGGTCGATCGGGACGATGCGCATGCCGGCGTTGTAGAGCCGCGCTCGGATGGCACCGTCCGGCGTCATGATGGCTGATCCGTGCCGGTCTCCGCACGCCGCAAACAGCGACGGCAGGACGTTCCGGTCGCTCTCGTCGTCGACCTCGGAAAACGCATACAGTCCGCCAGGATGCGCGTGCATCAGGACGATCGTGAGTCCTTCGTGCTCAGCCAAGTCAATCGCTTCTTCGAGATACGCGCCTGGCCAAGTTATCGCGTTGGTTTCCCGTCGGCACCGATCGTGCGCTACGAGGATCACGTCTCGCGCAATGAGACGATCACGCTTTCCGACGCCGCGCGTACAGACTAGCAGAGCCGCGGCCTCAAGCCCGTCACCCGGAAAAAGGTGCCGCCTGAGCGCCGCATGCATCAGGCCGGAAAGCGCGAGCGTGGTGGCGGGTTTCATTCGCCAACCTCCTTGGCAAGGGCTGCCTCGACCAGCATGAGCTGTGTGCTGACATTATCGGTCGCCGGATTCCAGGCAAGGCTGCCGCGATTGCGCGACCAGCCATGAAACTCCCGCTCGTCGATAGTGCCGCGCATTTGCGTGTTGTCGATCGCGCGCCCCGACGCGAGCGCCAACGGCGGATATGCATAAAACCCGTAGATCTGCGCGCCGGGATAGGTCGGCGGGATTTCCAAGGCCAACAAATTATGGGTGACGCTATAGCCGTGCGGCAGCGGATAGTCATGAATCAGGAGCCAGCGCCGCTCCGACTGTTCGACCGTTTCCCAGCGCAGCCCAAGGCGCGCGAGATGGGCGTGATCGGCATCGAGCAAATCGAAATCCCGGCGAGGCGCCCAGGGCGCCTCGCCATTGTTGACCTCGTTCGGCGTCAGCCGGAGCTTCTCAATGCCCGGTGTGCGCAGATCGATCGTATCGTTGAGCGTGACGGGCCGCTTCGGCTGACCCGCGATCTTGAGAAAGATCTGCCAGCCCTGGTCGGGATTGAACCCGGCGCGGTCAATGGCATCGCGGACACCTATGGTCGGCGTATCGACGTCGAGGATGACACCCTGGACGTTGAGCTTCCAGAACTTGATCCGCGTGACGAACGACTCGACACCGATCGCGTCGAGATCGACGAGGTCAAGAGCATCGATGGCGCGGTCGGCCGTTTCACCCTGCTCGAGAAAGATGCCCTTGTCCGCCGGCACCTGGCCCAGCTTGCTCAAAAGACCGCCTGACACAACACGGCAAGGCCAGTCGAAACGCTGGCCGTCGATCGTGAACCGGTAGCTGCGATCGCTCTCGACGATGACGAACCGGCCCTCGGCATGCCGCAGATCGACGGTCTCGTCAGGCCGGATGTCTTCCAGGTCGCCGTTCGACAGGAGCTGCAGCACGCTCACCTGCTGCGCCGGCTTGGAACCCGCCGCCGCCGCAAGCTGCATGCCGGTCGGGGTCAAATCCGCGATCGGCACCGAGCGAAAGGTGAGCGTCGCGTCGGCAATTTCGATGTGGTGGTGGTCCTGGCCGCGGTCAGCCGCGGCCTCCGAAACAATATCCATCGGGATAACTCCTAGGTTCTCGGCACCAGCGCCGATTAATCGCTAAGATAGGCAAGCGTGCTAATTATGTCAAGCATTTACTTCGCGCGCTTGACAGATCAAGCGCTTTGATCCATATGTATCTGGCCGGAGTCTGTGTCCGGAAACCATGCGTAGAGGAGCATCGATGCCCGATGACAAACCAATGGAGACGCAAGCCAAACCTGAACTCGGACCATTTCTGAAGAAGGCACGCCAGGACATGCAGATGTCGTTGCGCGAAGTCGAAGACGCTACGGGAAAGGAGATCTCGAACGCGTATCTTAGCCAACTGGAGAGCGGCAAGGTCACGAAGCCGTCGCCTCATGTCTTGTACGCCCTCTCGACAGCCCTGGGCGTCGCCTATGAAACGCTGATGGAGCGCGCGGGATATATCGTGCCCGCAACGAGCCGCGGTGACGGTGAAAAGCACGGTCGCGCCGCCACGTTCTCGATCGACAATCTCACCGCCGATGAGGAGACCGAGTTGCTCGACTATCTCACCTACATTCGCTCGAAACGGAAATAGCCATGCGCCGGCCGGACGATTGCAGTTTGACGCCCGGCCAGCGACTTCGAGTCCGCAAGGAGGCCGAGCGCGCGCTGCGCGAAGCGGGCGCGCTCGGCGTTTTTCCGACGCCGACGGATCGCATCATGACGGTTGCCAGGATCGAGGAAGTCAAAGAAGACGTCCTGAACCCGGGTTTCCTAGCGAAGCTCCGAGCCAAGGCCGGGCACGCCGTCAAACGCGCCGTGACCAAGGTGCTCGGACTTTTTCACGCATCCGACGGTCTGGTCTTTCTCAACCAGACCATGCTGGCTGTGAAGAAGCGCTTCGTCGGCTTCCACGAAGCCGCGCACGGATTCTTGCCATGGCAGCGCCCAATGTATGCGCTCGTCGAAGACTGTGAGAAAGCCCTCGACGGGGCTACTGCCGAGCTCTTCGACCGCGAGGCAAACGTCTTCGCCTCAGAGGTGCTGTTTCAGCTCGATACTTTTCATGAAATGGCGAGCAGCGAAGCCTTCGAAATCTGGACGCCGGTCCGTCTTGCTTCAAGGTTCAATGCCTCAAACTACGCTGCTATTCGCCAATATGTGTCCAAGAACGATCGCGTCTGCGCGGTCGTCGTCCTCAACATGCCTGAGCTTGTTCTGGGCGACGGCTTTCACGCGACGCTGCGCCGGCCGATCCAGTCTGAGCGCTTCACCCAACTTTTTGGTAACTACCCTTGGAAGGACACCTATACCCCCGATGATGACATCGGCGCGATGATCCCTGTCGGCAAGCGCCGTGCCTCCGGCAAAAGGTCGCTCGGCCTAATGGACGCAAATGGTGTTCTCCATGATTGCGTCGCGGAGTCCTTCTCCACCGGCCATCAGGTCTTTGTCCTGATCCACGCCGTCAAAACCCTTACCGCGACCCGAGTCTTGCTACCGGCGGACATTTTCTAAGCATGGCAACAGATCTCCGCGCTAAGATCGTCGGCTTTCTCCATCCGATGTCCCATACGGCGCTCGACATAGAGCCTATTCGCATTGCAGGGCTGGATATTCCACGCGGGGACGGGCTTTCGAAAAGTCAGCGCATCGATGCGGCCTTAGACGGGCTCTCCGAAAAGGAGATGGCGCAGGTCGCGCTGAAACTCGCCCAGGAACGAGGTGACATCGCCCTGGATGAGGCTGGTCGCAAAGTGCTGGAGGCTGACGAGCCGCCGTTGACCCGTATCACACGTCGTGATGTTGCGCGTGTGTTTGAACATGACCTGGCTGGTGAAGCCGACTTGATCGAGATGGTCGGCCGCTACTTCAAAATTGTCGACCCGTGGGAGGAAGCGTTTGGAGGCACCGGCAAGAGCCTCCGTGACAAGATCGACCGCCATATGGTGCGAAATCCTGACTGGTCGGTGGAGTTTCTCTTCGGGGAGATCGGCGCCTTCGAGTGTTCGCGCGCCCGGTTCGCCGCCTTGCTTGAGGAAGCCGTACACCCGCTGGCCCGCTCGGGGGAGATGCAACAACAGACGGTAGCCGCGCTTAATGAGATTTTGGAACGTGATGGCTACGAGCTAGCGGTGGATGGCGATGTGTCGGGACACCCGATCTATGCGTTCCGGCCCACGGTTCGAGGTGTAAAGGGTCGCCCCAAGAACTTGATTTTCGCCTCCCGCGGGCCCAAGCCGGAACTTGGCTTTGCCGATGCCATCAACAACGACATCGTCATCCTCTCGGGCGAGGAAAGCTGTCTTGTCTACGACCGAGCTGTCGGCGCGAACGGCCTGTTGTGGTCCGACCTGGTGACGTGGTGGTCGGAACAGGCGGTTGGCAGCGACGCCGCCGGTCTCGGGAAGCGTCTGCAAGAGTCTCTTGCCTCTGCAGCAGAGCGGAAGGTATTCGCTACCTACTTCAAGGCCTACCGAACTACCCTTGGTGATGGTCTGCCTGCGCTGCTTCCCCAGGTTTATCTGCACTACGATCCGGCTGTTGTGAAAACGCTGCGGCATCGTCTTCCCCTACCACGCCAACGCATGGATTTTCTGCTCCTGCTTCCTGGTCGCCAGAGAATCGTGATCGAGGTCGATGGCAAGCATCACTTCTCGGAAAATGAAAAGCCGTCCTTGAAAATTTACAGCGAGATGGTGTCGGCCGACCGCGAGCTACGTCTAGCTGGTTACGAGGTTTACCGATTCGGCGCCAACGAAATGGTCGGCGATGGAGCCGACGTGGTGATCCAAGACTTCTTTGACAAGCTGTTCCGCCTGCATCGGGTGACTAACACTTAAATATGCACGGTCGGCTTCGCGGATGCCCGTACCCATGCGGCGCGCCACGCCGGGTGTCGTCGGCGCAGCGTCCGTCCGGCGGCGGCGCTATGCTGACGCTTCTACGCCCGCCCCTTTACGAAATCTGCCCTGTAGCATCTTACTCTGCTTAAATGGCGATCCAAGAATACAAATATCCGGGAGAACTGGCCTCCCCGAGGCAGATCCACGAGTTGGCGGAAGAGTACCGCAAGGCGGCAATCAAGCTCCTCGAGCTTGGGCGACCCGGCAAGCCGCATACTCGAGCGCCGTTCCGATTGTCAGCCATCCACGCGATCGAACTCTATCTGACCGCATTCTTGCTCCACTGTGGGCACAATCCTAGTCAGGTCCGAAAAATGCAGCACGACCTTCAGCGCGGATGGAGCACGCCCCGGAAGTTGGGCTGCGCCTTCGCGCGAAAACAGCAACGCATCTTCAGTCGCTCAGTCAGAACCGGGAATATCTCATTACTCGCTACGGCCCGGAACTGGCGGCAACGGCCTCGCAGGTAACCCGGCTTACCGCCACCCTTGAGGAGGTGGCGGCAAAAGTCACAGACTTGATGGCACTGGCCCCACCACTGCCGCAGCAGGTTGACCCCGCCGCGGCGAGCAAAGGGGGAGTTCGTTGCTGCTATGGACGGTCAATGCCGTGGTTCGGCGGCCTCTCTGTCCGCCGCAACCGCCAGATCAATGACATGATGCACCAGGAATACATCGACGAGGTACGCAATCTCGTCGCGAGGCATCGGCAACTTGTCGGGGGTGACCAGATCCAAGAGGCAGTTGTCGATGTAGTCCCCGGCATCCCAAAGACTTCGGGTTAGCGCCTCATTGTTCGGCTCGATACGTTCAATGACCGCCTCGAACGCAGAGTTAGCAACTTCGATCAGCGCAGATCGGTCGGCCCCGGCGACTGGCAGGGACGTAATAATGGCTTTGGAACCCATGAGAGGATCTTCCTTCTTGGAATGGCGTTGTGACATCAGCCTGTCGGTCGCCAGCCCGACGGTGGTTCTTAGTTTGGTGGCTGATCAAGGCGCCAGGCGCCACCTTATGCTCACTTGCGCACAGACAGGATAGGCGGGAATTCGGCGGATGCAATCCACAGCGAAAACGCTGCACCGAAAAGCGAGCACAGATCGCGGAAGTTCCATGAAGGCGGCGGGCATTGCCAAAATTTCATCCCATCATCTGCGGATGTGATACTAAGGTGACGTCTCTCCGTTGCCGTATGATTTTCCAGACGCCGTTGCGCTATTTTCCGCCATACGGTATGGTTTGTTTTCTGACATACCTATGGGCGAAATTCAGGCAGCTAAGCATCGCAACGCAATCACCGTGAAGCCGGAATAGCGGAATACCGATATGCGGGTATGGTGAGAAACCGGCCAGCGCTAAGCCGGTTGGCCGCCTTGTCGACAGAAAGGTGGATGCGTAAGTCACGGTGCAAAGGACAAGCACCATGACCAACGAAACAACCCAAGAAAACCAGGCCGCTGCGGAAAAGCGGGGAAAATCTTCGACAGAACGGATTTTCGGCGCCGAGGTGATCTCTCACGGCTTCACGGGCGTGCCGAACATCCTGGTGCGGGCTCAATCACGCCTCGGCATCAGCACGACCCAGTTCAACATCATAGTCCAGCTGCTCAGCTATTGGATCGACCCGACCCGGCCTCCCTTTCCGCCAAAGCGGGAGCTGGCCCAGCGCATGTCGATCACTCAGCAGACGCTGCGCATCAACATCAAGGCTCTTGAGGACAAGGGTTACATCTCGCGTATCCAGCAAAAGACGGCCGCCGGAGACTATGGCTCGAACATCTATCGGCTCGATGGCCTGGTGGCGAAGATCAAGGAACTGGTGCCGGATTTCGATGAGGAACGGGACGAGAGGCGGAAGGCGCGAACCAAGACCGAAATCCCCAATGCGCGACGGAATGCCCGTCGTTCGGCCGACAAGGGATAACACGTGCCCCGCCTTAACAAGAAGATCCTATGCTTCGTCGATGAATATGGCACCGCCGGTGATGACGGTTTTTCGCTCGGATGTGCAATCCTTTGGGCCCACGAATGCGGGAAGGCGGACAAGGCGTTCAGCGACCTGCTGCCGGCATCCGTGAATGAGGTCCATGCTGCCAATTGGAGCAAGCCGCAGCTGCAAAGCATTCTGAGCCGTTTCGCACAGACCGAAATGCCGTCGAGCATCCGGATGCTGAACAAATCGAGCGGCGTGTTCGTCGGCGACAGGCCCGAGATTTACGCAAAGACGCTTGTCGAAACGGTAAAAGTCGCCGTGAAGCGGTTTCGCAGTGGCAATCGTGTTGGCCAGCAGATCAACAACGTCGAGGTGCTGATCGACATCAATGAGCAAAACAGCCATCCGAGGTTCGCGGAACACATTGCGCGAGCTCGTGAACAGGACGGTCTGTTCAAGTCAGTGACCCGGGTTGTCGCGATCGACTCCGCGGTTGCAAGAATGCTCCAGCTGGCCGACGTCATCGCGCACTCTCGCGCCTGGATCAACAATGGCGAGGTCAATGCCAAGGGATTGCGGGAGGCCTACAAGATCGAGGTCTTGTAAAAAGAAAGCCGCCCGAAGGCGGCTCCTTGTGTGGCTAGCAACCGGTCCTTTTGTGAGGCCCGGGTCACCACTGCTCCTGCCCGACACACGGCCTGACAGGTCACGGTCGTTAAATAGCCCAATAGGTTTAACAATTCAAGTGTCGCGGGCCTATCGTTTTGGGCGCCTTTCCCCAATCCAAGGCGCATGCAGTCTCAAAATCGTACAAAATCCGCAGTTCGGATGTCTAGCCAGCCGCATTGCGATTTGTGCCCATATCGCATATATATTCTCCACAAGGAGAATGATTATGGCTGCAGCACTTCGCGAGTACACGCCCACCGAGGCGGCCGCGGTGAGCGGTATCGGCATAAAGTCGGTCCACAACGCTATCGACAAACGGATCATCGGAAGCCGCTTGGCTGGTCATAGGTATCGCGCGATCACCGATGACGATCTGCTTCGCCTGAAGCTTTGGTACGGCGTCGGTTCGATTCTGTCGGCCGAGCGCCGAAAACGCCTCTTCGAGACCATCGACGAAAATCCTGGCGCCGACACCGTCAGAGCCGACGACTACCTGATCGTGGACGTCGCGCGCGCCAGGGAACAACTCGCGGCCCGTGCCGATGCGCTTAGCGAAGCCGAAAGCGTCGTTCAAAAATCCAAGGGCGTGCTCGGCGGCGAGCCGGTGTTCAAGGGCACGCGCGTCCCTGTGCGGATGATTGCCGCTATGAAGGTTCAAGGGGCAACAACCGAGGAGATCGTCGAGGGATATCCATCGCTCACGACCCGGCTGGTCGAGCTGGCGGAGATTTGGGCTGCTGCCCACCCCGCTCGAGGACGTCCCAAACGGCTTGAGGATCAAGGGCTGAGCGTCAAATCAGCCAAGCGCTTTCCTCTTTCACGCGATGGCGTACCAAAGGGTCCGGATAAGCCGGCGTGAAATTCCTCATCGACGAATGTCTCCACACATCCCTCGTGGCGGTGGCGCAACAACGCGGACACGAGTGTTTTCACGTCAATTGGCTGGGCCTGAGCGGCGAAACCGATTGGGACCTGATGCCCCGGATTGTCGAAGAGAATTTCACGTTCGTCACCAACAACGCTCGCGACTTCCGAAAACTCTACGCCAACGAGGAACTCCACGCTGGCCTCATCATCATCGTGCCGCAGGTGCTTCCCGCACAGCAGCGGGAACTGTTTGCGGTTGTCCTGGACGAACTTGGCAATGATGGTGAGATCGTAAACGAGGTCCTCGAAGTGACTGTCAGCGAGGGCGCGGCGGTGTTGACGCGCTATGCGTTGCCGGAGGCTTGATCAGCACCTTATTTTCCGTTGATCCGCGAAAGATCGATGCGTATTCCGGCGCTTGCAGTGTCCGTCTCGGCCGGCCGTTCGTCCCGCGCTCCCGCAACGCCGTCGGCCGGCTCCGCATCTTCAGTTTTGCGCGCCACGTCCGGCACCTGCCAATCCGTTCCCGGATCCTCAGCCCGAAACACCTCCCTCCCCTCGAATTCCCCAGTCTTCCACGCATGGACGGCGTCCTCGAATATCCGCGGCTGGACCTCGTTTTCAGTCGGATTGCCATACCATTTCGCGACGATGCGCATGATCTTGGCGAACATTTTCGTGCCCATCTTTAGGTTCTCACATGGATCGACAAGATCCGGCTTCAGTGCCGAGGGATCCTTGACGCCGACGCCGGCCGGGAACTGCGTCAGCCCGACGCGCACGATGGCGCGGCCAACGTTCTCCCGGACAATTTCCATGGCCTCGTCGGGCGTTTTCGGCTTCGGGACGAGGATCAGCCGCCCGCCTGATTTCACCGTGATGGCGAGAGGATCGGGTGAGCCGGCCGCTTCCACAAACTGCTCGACGATGGCCGGGGAGAGCGAGGGATCGGCGCATTTTTCGATCAGGGCGGCATCCAGCATGGCGGCTCCGGATTCAGGTGTTGAAGGAAAGGACAAGAGGCTTGTCGAACAGCTTCGCCCAGGCAATCGCGCTCGCGCGCTGGATGGCGACAACGGATGTGCCTGCCGTCCACCAGCCGTTACCGACAGCGACGACGATGTCGGGCTTTCCGAGCATCGACTGCAGGACAGGCCAGACGATGAGCTGCTCGTAGCAGATCAGCGGCGCGATCCTGGCTGATCCGATCTGGACCACCGGATTGGCGAAAAAATGCGCGCGGGCGCCGCCGCTGCCACCCCGCCAGGACCGCCACGGCTGCCACATCGCGCCGGGCACCGGCATGCGCTCGCGATAGAGTATCTGGCCGCCATCCTTGTCGATCGCGACAAGGATATTGTCATAGCCGTCGGCATCGACCAGCGAGGCCCCCGCGATGACTGTGGCATTGCTGTCGCCGAGGCCACCGACCCAGAGGCGTTCGACCGTCGGCGTCCAGAATCCGAGCGCGCTTTCCGGCAGGACAATTGTCGGGATACCGTCGGACACGGCGCTGCCCACCGTGGCAATCAGGTCACGCTGGCGCTGCAGTCCTGCCTCCCGACCGAGCGAAACCCCCATTGCCAGGTCGACGCCACGCCATGTCTTGGGTAGTTTGGGTTCTGTCCATGACGCGGCGGACCAGAGCCAAAAACCTGCCAGGACAACCATGACAGCCGGTCCCAATCGGGAAACGAGGCCCATGAGGCCGGCTGTCGTGGCGGCAAGACCGAGCCATCCCCATCCCGGGAACAGCACGCCCGCCGTGGTGATCGGATGCGCCCACCCAGTGATGCCGAAGGGTGGAAGCGCCATGAGAATGGCGGCAGCGAGATAGCGCGCCGGGCGCCAGGTTTTCTCCCGCGAACACAATGCGGTGTGAACGGCGACGAAGCTCGCCGATGCAGCAAACCAAAGGAGCAGGCCGGGCCAGAAATCGGCCGCGTAGAAGGCCGCGACACCCTGCGGCAGTCCCCGCGATGCAGCCAGGAAGTAACCCGCCGCGATAAATGCCGCAGTCGGCCGGCTCGGCGCCAGAGACCAGAGAAAAGGGAAGGCGAGGGCGACGGGCAGGAGCAGGACATGGCCGCTCCAGCCGATCCAGCCGGCAGCGACCGCCGCGGCGGCGAGCGGCACCGAGCGGACCAGATCACGGCGCATAGGTCAGCATCTCTTGCGCCTGGCCCAGGATACCAGACGCGGGGATCGGACCGAAGTAGCGGGAGTCCCATGACGCTGTGTAGGGAGAATGCAAAAACACATTGCCTGCTGGCACGATCCCGCCCGAATACGCGCGCAGCACACGCCCATTTCCGTCCGTTCTCTCGACGCGGGATTTCGGGATGGGGCGGCCGTCGACGCGCACATCCTTATCGATCTCGACGCGCTGTCCGTCGATGGCGACGACGGTCTTGATCAGCGGCGCAATGCCTGACGGGCACGAGCCACGTCGCAGATAGCCGCGCGCCAGCGCCTCGACGAATTGCGGCGTCACCGGCGGACAGATGAAGACGAGATCGCCTACCGAGACCGGGCGACCGAGCGGGCGAATGCGCCAGAGACCCAGCGGTTCGCTGGCCGTCATGTTGATGCGAAAGCCGGCCGTGGCGCCTGCCGCAAAAATACCGAGCGACAGGGACAGTCCGGCGACAATCGCAATAATGGTCCCGCGTTGTTGGCGGGCAATCGAATCGGAGCTGGAGGCGGCAACCGTCATTTGAGGGACAGCCCCTTCGCCTGCGTCTGGCGCATGGCCTCGGCCTGTTTGGTCCCCTCGGCGGCGCGCTCATGTGCCGAGAGTTGCTGAGCAGCCCGCATCGAATTCCACGCGGTCTGGACTTCGGTCTTTTGTCCATCAGTCATGCCGACCGTGACCGATCTGAACGCCTGCCCGTTCGCGTCCTTCGCCGCAACCCCAAGGAAGGTGCGCTCGCCAAAACGTTCGCTGACCGCCCTTGCAAATCCTTCGAGCTCGGCCTTCACCATTTTGTCGGCGAGCGCATGTTCCAGGCCTGACGGCAGATCGTTGCGGTCGATCGCATCACGCCCCCGTTCGAGCGTCTGCTTTGCGCTTGGCGAGAGGGCAGGGATGTCGACCGAGATTTTCAGCCGGGCGGCGCGCTCCTCGGTCTCGTGCTTGCGCTCCGCTTCAGCGCGCGAGCGAAGATAGCGCTCGAGATTGCGGGCGAGCGCCGGCGCATTGACGAGAGCGGTATCACGTTCCTGCCTGTCAGCGCTGCTGGCGAAGATGCCAGCCTTGCCCTTCAGCACACCGAAGCTTTCCGGCTCGGCCGCGATCTTCGCCATGGTCGCAGTGGCGACCTTCCGGTCCTTCAGCATCGCATCGACATTGACGGCGACGAACGCGGCTTCCGGCTGCGCATAGACGAGTTGAAAACGGGCTGAGACGTCTTGCCACTGCTTCTTTAGGCCGGGATCGGCGGCGAGCTTATCCTCCACGCTCTGCTCGACGGATTTGGCGAAAGTCGTGATGCCGGCAACCATGGGTTTTGCTCCCTTGATGGTGTTCGAAACAGATTGCTTGCCGCTGCGCGCCGGGCCGAGTGCGATGCCGATCGCCGCAAGGCGCGCGGCCAAACCGGTCAGCTTCCCCTTCTGCCGGATCGTCCATTGCAGCCGGTCGCGAGCAATCGTGCGCGCGACCTTCATGAGGTGCAGACCGCGGGCCTCGGCGAAGCGCAGCGCCTGGCGATAGAAAGGCGATCTCTCGTAGTCGAGCGTCGTCTCCTTGGCGTTCCTGCGCGACAGCAGGGACACGAGGCCGCCCGCCTTGGCGAAGGATCGGCGCCCGTAGTAGATGGCGAGATCCTCGCGGTGGCGGGTCATGGCGACATAGGTCAGGTGCCGGTCGAGAGACAGTGAAGCGAGCACTTTCACCCGATCGACGGTGGCGCCCTGGGCTTTGTGGATCGTCGTCGCATAGCCGTGGTCGACATTGTCGTAGAGGCGCTGCTCGACGACGACCTGCCGGCGTTGCTCACCCTCACCGATCTCGGCGATGATGCGGCCGGTCGTGGCTTCGACGACCTTGGCCAGCATGCCGTTCTTGACGCCGAGGCTACCTTCGTTCTTGAGGAACACTATCCTGTCGCCGGCGGCGAAGTTGCGTGGCCCGTCCTCGGTCTTGAAGGCGAAACCCTCGGCGACGAGGCCACGTTCGGCCAGCTTCACGCGGGCCATGCTGTTCAGCATCCGCACGTCGCGGCGCAGGTGCGCGAGGATCAGACTGGTCTTGGCCGGATCGTAATCCCGATCCCAGTCGGCGATGAGGCTTTCGACCGCTTGCGCCTTCAGCTCGCTGCCCATCATCCGGCCGTGGGCGCGATAGGCATCGATCGCCTCGCCAACCTTGCCACGTGCCAGACCAAGCGAGGCGTCGCGCATCCATTGCTCGTTCTGGCGATAGATTGTTTCGAGCTCGGCATAGCCGATGCGATCAACGATCGCCCGGAAAGCAGCACCCGCCTCGATCGGCTGGAGCTGCTGGGGATCGCCGACCAGGACCAGTTTGGCGCCAGCCTTCGTCACCGCCTCAACGAACAGTGCGAGCTGGCGCGACGACACCATGCCGGCCTCGTCGAGAACGAAGATCGTCTTGTCATCGAGCTGGTTGCGGTCCTCGCTCCAGCGAAGCTCCCATGACGACAGCGTGCGCGACGCGATGCCGGCTTCCTTCTCCAGTCCCTCCGCCGCCTTGCCGGCAAGCGCCGCGCCGACCACGCGATAACCCGCGGTCTCCCACATTTCGCGCGCGGCCTTCATCATCGTGGTCTTGCCCGCGCCGGCGCGGCCGACGACCGCGGCGATCCGCTCGCAACCGGCAATGTGGCTGATGGCCGTTCTCTGCTCGTCCGATAGCCGAGAATGCCGCGCGAACGTCGCCTCCAGCACCGTTTCCCGAACGCCGTGCGAGGCCCGGCCGGACAGCCAGACGGCGCGGCTGACCATCTCGGCCTCGAGCCGGATCATCGCCCGCGTCGTGTATTTCGCTGGCGCACGGATGCCGGTGACAAAGTCGATGCGCTCCCGATCGAGGCGCAGCGTTTCCGGGTTTTGCAGGATGCGCGCTAACAGCTGCTGGAACAGTGCCGCATCGTCGACATAGCGATGCAGGATCTTCGCCACATCGCGTTCGTCGAACACGCTCTTTTCGCGCGTGATCATTTCCAGGACGATTTCAGGGCAGCGCTGGATGCGACGCTCGTTTGTTGCTCGGCGCTCTTCCTGCAGGTCGACCCGCTCCAGCGCGATGGGCTTGGCGCCAATAGATGATTTTCGCTCGATCGCCTTGGCGCCGACGCCAAGATGGATCGTCGGCTCGAGGACGATCCCCTGCTTTTCGTAGGAACGTCCATCGATACGGACGTCGAGCCCGGCGAGCGCGAGATGCCTGTTCTGGCAGGCGAACCATCCGTCACGAAAGGCGTTGAAGTCGGCGGCGCCTCCGGCCCACAGCTCATACACGATCTTGCCGACATCGTTGCGCATCGGCTTGCCGTCCGGACCGACCAGCGCGATCTTCTTCGCGCCAAAGCCATTTTCGGTGAGCGGCCGCAATGTGGTCATCAGATGCACGTGCGGATTGCCAGGCGCGTCGTGATAGACCCAGTCCGCGACCATCCCCTTCGCGGTGATGTGCTGCGCCACGAAGTCCCGCATCAGGGCGATGTTCTGTTCAGCAGTTAGCTCGATCGGAAGCGCGATGGTCACGTCCTTGGCGAGCTGCGCATCGGCGCGATTCTCGAACGCCTCGACCCTGTTCCAGAAAGTCTCCGAGGCGCCCGCCACCGAACGATCGGCGATCATCTCCCGCAGCCATTCAGCCGCATCGGCTGGGATGACGAACTCCTCATGGAGAAGCCCTTGCTTGCGCGAATAGTCGATCGAGCGGGCCTCGCGCTCGAAGTTCATCTTCGCGCAGTGGCGGTAAGCCGCGGACAGCACGGCGCTGCGGCCCGAGCCGCGCGCGACGATGCTGACGGAGAAATGAGGAACAACCACTGCGAAGATCACTCCCGGTTGCAACGAGACCAATGCGTTCGTCGGGAGCGGCGGCCAGGGCGGGCCGAAAGCAAGGCGTCGCGTCAGCGACGTATAATTGCGCCCTTGGAAGCCGCTCTCGTCGAGCGGCCGGGATGATGCTCAGCGGCCTTGGCCAGGCCAACTCGCATTTCTGTTAGTGGATCGGCACGCCGATCTCAGGGAGTTTCATGATCGTCCACCACGTGAACGACATGAGAGGACCGATCGGAATGAAGAAGCCTTCCTCCAAAATCCGCGAAGAGATCGCCAGACTCCAGGAGCAGCTAAAACATGCCGAAACGCGCGAGGCCGAGCGCATCGGACGGATCGCGCTCAAGGCGGGGTTGGGCGAGATCGACATCGACGAGGTCGACCTTCAGGCCGGTTTCGAGGACCTGCTGAAACGGTTTCGCGGCAGGCAGGGAGTTACGACCGGAAAGAAGAGGGATGGCGGCTTGCCGCCGACGGTCGCGTCTGGCGCGGCTGCGGGCGGTGCTGGCGAGGCTTGAGCGGATGAACCGCACAAACGCTTCCGATGCCCGCAAGAAGGATACGCGGGAGAAGATCGAGCTTGGCGGGCTGATCGTCAAAGCCGGGCTGCGCTACGAGAAACGCGCGTTGCTTCTGGGCGCGCTGATCGAACTCAGCCAGCGATTGAAGGGCGACGCGGACGAGCGGTCGCGCCTCACGGCAAAAGGTGTGGAGGCCTTTGGCCATGACGGCGAATAGGCTGGCGTTTGTCGTCGTGCCCGTCGCTCTGATGAGCGTCATCGTCTTCGGCATGACGGGGATCGAGCATTGGCTTGCGACGTTCGGCAAGACGGAGACGGGACACCTAACGCTCGGACGCGCAGGCATAGCACTGCCCTACATCGCGGCGGCGGCGGTCGGCCTCATCTTCCTGTTCGCCTGCGCCGGATCGGCGAACATCCAGTTCGCCGGAGCGGGCGTCACGACGGGGAGCGGCATGACGATAGCGATCGCCATGTCGCGCGAGGCACAGCGCCTGATGGCGATCTCTGGCCAGATCGACAATGGTACACCGCTGTTCTCCTATCTCGATCCCGCGACGATGTTGGGGGCAGGTGCTGCGGCAATGACGGCGGCCTTCGGATTGCGTGTCGCCCTGAAAGGCAACGCGGCGCTCGCAACGGCCGAGCCGCGGCGTGTTCGCGGCAAACGTGCGCTGCATGGCGAAGCGGAGTGGATGACACTGACCGATGCAGCAAAGCTGTTTCCCGACGCCGGCGGCATCGTCATCGGCGAGCGCTATCGGGTGGACAAGGACAACGTCGCCGCACAGTCGTTTCGGGCCGATGAAACCGCAACCTGGGGGGCCGGCGGTAAGTCTCCGCTGCTCTGCTTCGACGGCTCGCTCGGCTCCTCCCACGGCATCGTTTTCGCCGGCTCTGGCGGCTTCAAGACGACGTCGGTCACGATCCCGACCGCGCTCAAATGGGGGAGCACGCTCGTCGTACTCGATCCCTCGAACGAGGTCGCTCCGATGGTGCTCGAGCATCGCGCCAGGGCGGGCCGTGACGTGCATATCCTCGATCCGAAGCACCCAGAGACCGGCATCAATGTCCTCGACTGGATCGGCCGCTTCGGCGGAACCAGGGAAGAGGACATTGCCGCGGTGGCGTCGTGGATCATGAGCGACAGCGGGCGAGCCAGCGGTGTGCGCGACGACTTCTTCCGGGCATCCGGATTGCAGCTGCTCACCGCGCTGATCGCCGATGTCTGCCTCTCCGGTCACACGGAAGGAAAAGATCAAACGTTGCGGCAGGTCCGAAAAAACCTCGCCGAGCCCGAACCGAAACTGCGCGAGCGTCTGCAGACGATCCATGCGAATTCGCAGTCGGACTTCGTCAAGGAGAACGTCGCGGCCTTCGTCAACATGACGCCGGAAACATTTTCCGGTGTGTACGCCAATGCGGTGAAGGAGACGCACTGGCTGTCCTACCCCAATTACGCCGCGCTGGTCTCGGGGTCGAGTTTCTCGACCGACGATCTGGCCACTGGTGCGGTCGACGTCTTCATCAACATCGACCTGAAGACGCTTGAGACACATTCTGGTCTGGCGCGCGTTATCATCGGCTCTTTCCTCAACGCGATCTACAATCGCGATGGCAGGGTGGAGGGCAGGGCGCTCTTCCTGCTCGATGAGGTCGCGCGTCTCGGCTACATGCGGATTCTGGAGACGGCGCGCGACGCCGGCCGCAAATACGGCGTCACGCTCACCATGATCTATCAGTCGATCGGCCAGATGCGCGAAACCTATGGCGGCCGCGATGCGACGAGCAAATGGTTCGAGAGCGCGAGCTGGATCTCGTTCGCTGCCATCAACGATCCCGAGACGGCAGATTACATCTCGAAACGCTGCGGCACGACCACGGTCGAGATCGACCAGGTCAGCCGCAGTTTCCAATCCAAGGGAACGTCGCGAACACGCTCGAAGCAGCTGGCCGCCCGTGCGCTGATCCAGCCGCACGAGGTTCTGCGCATGCGCGTCGACGACCAGATCGTTTTCACCGCCGGCAACGCGCCGCTTCGCTGCGGCCGTGCAATCTGGTTTCGTCGTGCCGATATGAAGGCGGTGATGGGCAAGAACCGCTTCCATCGCCAGGAACAGGCGACGGCCGCGAACGACCCATCATCGGAATGAATCGATCCCAGGCCGGCGATTCAAATCTCTCATTGGACGCTGAGGCGGGCGTGCGCGATTCTGCCTGGCATGATCGTGCAGCCATATAAGCTCTATGTCGAACGCCGGGATCCACACCGTAACATGGCCAGGTTTTATGCAATGTCGATCGAAGGGACCCTGTTTGGAAAGGCCTGTCTCGTCCGCAGATGGGGTCGGATCGGGACCCGTGGTCGTATCGTGCAACACTCCTTCGACGATGAGGGCGAGGCGGTAGACCTTTTCCTCGAGCTGCTGCGCGCCAAGAAGATGCGCGGCTATCGGCCGAGGTCTGACTCTCGGCACACTGAAACGGCCCCGCCTGGTTGATGGGGCCGAAGACATCGCCGTCGACTGCCGAGATCAGCGAGCACGTGCCCTGACCACCTTTAGGCGCGCACATGCCGGCACTTCCCTAAGATGTTAGTGGGGCCGCTTCCTCTGACGATCCATCTCATTTAGAAAACCGACCAGGTCGAGTGCCAGCCAGAAAGGCATGCTTTCCAAGGCGAGAGCGCCGATCTCATAAGGAAGCCCGGTCATGGTGTCGATCACCGACCAGGTACCGTCGCTATCACCTTCAATATCGTAGCGTTCTGAGGCCATGCGGCTAGCATACACAGCTATCAGCATTCCGTGATTCTTTATCAGCGTCACGTTTGTTTTCCAGGAAAAACCCAGCCGGAGTCAGGGGCGAACCCCTTTCGCCATCCAACGGTCGAATGGAGGCCGCCAATCTATTGGCAAGCTGATGCGCCCGGTCTCGGGTCGCAGGCGACACATGGCTGTCGCTTGATGTGCCGGTCGATCGCGTTAGGCCAGTGCTTCAACCGGTTGAGAGCCTCCCTCAATGGGGAGGCTCGTCGGTCTCGCCTGACAGCCGCGCATCACGTTCCGCAATTGCCGCCGCCAGTTCGGCCTCGATCTGCCGACGCCCGGCGCGCTCCACCGCGTTAATGCGCTCGGCCCTTAGTTCCTCGATTTGCTGCTCGATTGAAATCGACATCGTGATCTCCGTCATGTCTGTCAAACCAAAACGCGAGAACGGCCCCGCCGGTTGGCGGAGCCGTTTTGGGCCGGACTTCAGTCCCGGTTCGGCCGGGACCAGATCAGCTGCAGGCCTTCCTCGCCCTCCACTTCGACCAGTGTGGCGTAGATCGGGGCCGGGAAGCTCGGGTCATCGAGTTTGACCGAGAGGTAGTCGCGGCCGCTCTGATCGGAGTGCTTCTGCCAGGCGGCGCCCAGTTCCACGGCGCCCGAGAAGATGCGGAAGTGTGGGCCCTTGTCCGAGGGGTTTTCGACGCGCTCGAGGCGAGCCTTGACGTTGAGGGTGAGGGTCTTGATCGCACCGGTGAAGCCGTTGGCGGTGGAGGTGAAGGTGCCGATGGTAGCCATTGTGTAGTTCCTTTCCTGTTTCGAGCCGCGCCCTTCGCGGCCTCGATGGCTGTCGACAAGACCGGAGGCGATCGGACCGCACCCGTAAGGGCCGAAATGCAATGCAGGACGGCAACTGCCGTTTTTGTTAGTTGGCGAGGAATGGCGGCGCAGCCGGCAGGGGTAAGAAAATCGGTGGCTGCCGTTGTGGAAGACCGATCGAGGCGTAGCCGCACTCTGGTCAGACATGCCACATCGAGCCCGCGGAAGGGTCGGCCTGTGCCAGGAGGTAGGGTACCACAACGAGCACCTCGCCCATCGATACCTTCACAGCCGCCTGACGATGGATGACGGCGCGATCTGGCTTCCCGTCGCGCCTGCCGCTTCGCGCAGGGTTATCGATCAGCCTATGGAACGGCAATCGAGATGGTTTCTTGGAGAGCGGAAGGGTCCGCTCCGCTGCTCGGCGCGCAACGAGCAACCGCCGCGCCTCGGTTCGAATTCGCGATATGGTTCGTTTCGTCGCCGCGTACCGCGAAGGTCCATGCTGAGGGACGATAGGCTCGTCGATCATCCTTTCGGCTCTTCGGTTGAGCGATTGCTACAAAGGACTGTCAAGGTGCTCGATCGACGGCATGGGGGCCGAACCGTCACGCTTGATCGCCGAGCGGGCATGATCAGCAAACGGTCGGTCCGGTCCGGCACTTGCCCCCGGGCGCTCGACTTTGCCGCCGTGACGCAGCTCATTCCAGAAGCAATACCCGCCGGGTCGGGAACCCCAACCGCCTCCCGAGCCCGGCGGGCTGACTGGCTGGCGGGTTCTAGGGAACAAAGAGCCCGCCACGCCAACCTCGCGGTCTGCGTCCAGGCTCAGGCCGGATGAACTGCCCCCGAAACGAAAGGCCCACGTACATCTGAGCGACATGACCCTGTGCCCACCTATGTGGCTGTCAATATGACCAGCCGTATATTCGGACCAATGCGGTCGCAGGATGGACCTCGGTCGGCCTCTACCCTACCGCGAAAAGCAAGCCCAGCGTCCAGGGGGAGGAGAGAATGGCCATCACGCCGCCTCCCGCTCGTCGGCGGTCGCCGGCTGAAGATCATGCAGATAGGCAACGGCCCGCTGCGCGTGCGCGGCGGCCTGAAAGATCGCCCGCTTGTCGCCGGCAAGCACCGATAGCCAGGAGTCGAGGTAGGACGCATGATCTGGCCGGGGCTCAAGTTCGGGAACGATACAAAGATCCGCACAGAGGAAGCAGCTTCCGAGCTCAGCGATCAATTCCTCGCGTGCTCGCTCGCTTCGATCTTTGCCGTATCGCGAAAGATCACGGTTTACGCGATGGGGAGCAGCTGTCCAGTGCGTCGCTTCATGGCTCAAGACCGCGACGTAAGACGCCGCATCGCGAAAAGTCGCGAAGGGCGGCATCTGAATGAAATCTCCTCCGGGACTGAAGAAAGCCTTGTCGCCTCCATGCCGGATCACGGCGCCGGTGTTGGCGAAGAACCGGTCGGCGCGCGCGATCCGCTCGACCGGATCGCGGACCGGCTCGGCCCGGGCGTAATAGTGATCCGGCAAACCATCGATCTGCGCGACGTTGAAAGCGGTGTAGGCTTTCAGGAACGGGATTTCGCGGTCGAACTCCTCACCGCGAGCATCGGTTTCGGTTTTGGTGAAGCGGCTGGCGAAAACGACCATGGAGCCGGTCTCGCCCTTGCGCACGGCGCCGCCGACTTCCAGCGCCTGCTTGAATGTCATCCAGATCGGAGCGGTATAGCCGCGCGCGATCGCTTCCGACCACAAGAGCAGCACGTTCATGCCACTATAGGGCTGGCCGTTGTGTCTTAGCGGCCGGGTTACCCGACCAATGGCATTGGTGGAATGCCACGGCTGCATCCAGGGGCGGACGCCCTTTTCCAGCTCGGCCACGATGCGGTCTGTGATGCGCGCATAGATGTCTGTGCGCGATCCATTTTCTTTCCTGCTCATTTTATGAACCTCCGATGCTGGAGGCCGCGCCGATCGCGGCCCCGTCACGGGGTCCGCCATGGCGGAGTAGGAAGGCGGGCAGCGCACCCGATCGGGGCCACCGTCGTGCCTACACGATGGGGTGATCATGGGCCGTAGCGGCAGCGGAGGACGGCGAAGCCGTTGCGCTGATTGCCTGGCTCCGCCAGGACCACGGGCAGGACGGGGACGCGAGCGGACGCTAGAAAGAGAGAAGGCGGCGCGGAAGCGCCGCCTCGATGCGGTGGGAGAAGGCCGGTTCAATGAACCGACCGACCGCCGCTGTAGGGATCGTATTCGAAGAGGATTTCGACATCGGCGTCGTCGAGCTCATCGGCGGGGATAACGCCGAATTCGTCGTCGACTTGGAAGAGGATCACCGGAGCCATGAGGGTTAGGGCGAGGTTCCAGGCGGCCTTCTGGGCGAGGGTGAGATCGTGAGACATCTGGGGGCTCCATCTTGGAGCGGGCCAATTCCCGCTCGATGGCTCCGTCAGTGTGCGGCGGCGGGCGCGATCACCGCGCAGGCGTCAGCCAAGCGGCCGCAGCTTGCTAGCGGACCCCCTTGCGGGTTGATCGTGGAAGATCCGCGGCCGCGCCAGGAAAGCCATCACGAGAGAGCGGGATTGGACCGCGCCGGGAGCCAATGTCCGGATCGGCTAGGTAAGCGAAACCAGGCTGCCGCATCGTCGGTCCCCTGTCACGAAAAGCTGCGGTCACCCTGAAACATCGCATGACCTTGATGCGTTCCGCATGAAATTGACATTTCATGCGCGATACCTATATATCGTGTGAGAGACTGGGAGTACAAACGACATGGCATTCAGGGCGGACGAGGCTGCGGCGAACGGATACGAACGCGCCAGAAGCTACCTGGTCTCAAGGAACTTCACCCCCGCCGAACGCGCCAGAAGCGAGGCGGCGCTGCTCGAATTGATCGAGGAATGCGGACCGGTCGTCGAAGGCTATCCAAGCTGGCATCCGCTGGTGTCGAATCACGACGACCGGAATCCCGAGACCTATCCCAGCGATCGCTGCGGCTATCGCGGTCTCGACCATACGGTTTGTTTCGCGCATGGGTTTCTCACCTGCCCCTATGTTAATGGACAAGAGGTTATCAACTCGGCCGACCAGTTACCGCACCATCCGCGCGCGTCGATCACGGCCGAGCTGATCGATGTGCCCTTCTACAACACCGGGACCCAGCCGGTGCTGGTCCGTTGCGAATGGTCCACTCCCCTGGAGCCAGGGAAGATGGTGCCGAAGTCGCTCGCCGTCCCCTTGATGCTGGAGCAGGAACTCCCCGTCTGGAGGTGGTCGTCACGGGCCGAGAACTGGGAGACGATGCGGCCCTATCTGCTGGGAGCGCCGCATGGCAGCAGGTCATCCCTCTTCGTCAGCCAGCACGCGGCCCTCGCCATGAAAAAGATCTACATGGCGATGGTGGAAAGCGGCATGTTCGGCCCCATGAAGATGGGATAGGCCCGCACAGTCCTCGCGACCGATCGCGAACAGTCACGCTGGCGATGAAGGAGGGCGGAGCTGAAGCTCCGCCCTCTGAGCCCTATCCGAGCGCCGCTATCTGCAGCTCGGCCGCTTTACGGTCGACGTTCTGGCCGGGATTCTCGACTGCGCGCTCGAATGGCTTCCAGGCCTCGCCGACGACGTGCTCGTAGGCGGCGACGGCTCCCTCGGCGGCCATGCTGAGTGCGTGCGCCTGGAGCGCCATGTCAGCGGCGAACTCGCGCTTGCGCTGCGCGGCGCTGTCGAAGCCTACGGGTCCGTCAATGTCCTCGTTGCGGTCATCGCAGGCGGCCTTGGCCGTAGCGTCGCGGGCCTCCGAGACTGTCCGGCTGTAGAATTGGCCGGCCCCGTAGGCCGAACCGACAAAGGATCCGACGATGCGCTGCAGGTGGATCTGCATGGCACGTTCGCCCAACCCCTCGTCGAGGGCTGCGGCTGTGTTGACGATGAGCTTTTCGTGCAGGTCGCGGATGCCATCGCTGTCAAGGACTGGCAGGCCGAAGCTCTCGGAAATGAGGGAGCACTGGGCGGCATCCGGGCAGGCGAGCCGGACCATTTGCAGGTTGGTCCCCTTGCGGAGTGGGACTACGCGGGCGCCGGAGCGGGAATTGGCAGCTTTCTTGGTCATGGCTTGTCCTTTCTTTCGGTCCGAAGCTCGGACCGGCCCCGTGCCGGCCCTCCCTTGGGCGCGGACCAATAAGAACCGGCGGAATGACGGGCGCTTCAGGGTCCGGGCGGACCGAGGCGAGCATGGCAGGCTTGCGGCCAAGCAGGGCCTTTTCAGCCCTCGCGCGGGACGCGGGCCTGCCATTGCGAGACCGGAGCGATCCGGCCGCCCGCGGCGCGGAACGCGGCCTTGAAGCGAACGGCCGCCGGTTCAGGACCGCATGAAGCCCGAGAGAGGACCGGCAAGGGCCTGACTTCAGACACGGAACCGGAATGACGGGTGGCCGTGACCAACTGACCATCGATGCACCAGACCGCTAGAATTCCCCTCGATCAGCGTCAGAACAATGGCCGCTCTATACCGCGCCGTCTGCAGCGACATCGACAGCATCGGCCGCTCTCGACTTGACCGCCGACATCATGAGGCTTGCTCGCTGACAGCGGCATCGTTGCTGTGCCTTTCGAGGAAGCTGGCGATCGCGCGATCCTCCCGCGCCAGCCTGCGCGAAAGGGCGTCGATCTCCGGCTGTCGCTCAGCGGTCAGTGCCGCAAGTTGGGAGCGATAGCGCTCGATGAACGCGCCGGGATCGGACGCCTTCCCGCCACGATAGTGCCTACGACGCGGCAGCAGGTCGGGGATCAGCGCCGTCATGCGGCGCGTGATCTGTCGGTCGATCATATCCAGCTGCCGCTGCGTCTGCCGCCGTGCCTCGTCCATGCGGGTGAGTTGCCGGCGGAACTCTGGCGGGATTATCATGGCGAACACCTTCCCTGCCAGCCGACGAAATTGGACGGTCCGGCATAGATTCTATGGCGCTCGGGATCGATCACGAAGCCGAACCGGCCGATTTCGTATTCCTCGACCGGGACAAGGAAACGCCGCTCTTCGGTGCCGGCGCCGCGCTTGCCACCCGGGGTCGCGATGCATTCCACGTACCCCTTCTCATGGTCGGACGTGATTGCCGAAATCACGACCCAGTCGTTCGCATGTTTGGCCTCGAAGGCGCGGCGGTCCTTCTCTCGAGATTCGCTGGGCTCGAGAATGGTGCCGAAAATCGCCTCCCACGCGTCCGGCCAGCTATACCTGACAGTCTGCTCGGCGCCGCGGCTCTCGAACGCAGTGAACAAATGCGGGAAGGTGATGGCGACGATCGCCCATTCGGCATCCTCTTCGTAACATCCGCCTGCGGAACGCAGCATTGGATGCACCTTGCGGTTCCGCCCGGCCGAGAGCCTGAAGCCGCCATGCCCCGCGGTCGAATATGCTGTGATGCCCTCGGCATAGAGGGTTCCGCCCTGCGACACGCCCCAGGGCGTATTAACACTGCCGCCAATCTCGAGCCGGCACAGCTCGCGCTTCTGACGTTGGTGCTCGGCTTGATCGAGGACCTGCGCTCGGAAAGCCTCCTGGTCCGCAAGCTCTCCGGCGTGGCCGTAGAAATCCTCACGGGTCCATTCGGCCATCGGGCGGGCGATGCGCCAGCCGCTGACGAGATAGTGCCGACCGTTGCGGCCCGGGGCCATCGCATAGGCGGTTTCGCCGACAAGGGCGACCGACATTCCGTCGGCGCTGCAGCCGAACGAAGGTCCGGACGAACCCGAGATTGCGGGTCGCGAAGACGAGGAGGAGAGCATCCGGATCATGCCGCCGTCCTCCCCTCAATAGCGTCGGCGGCCGCTTCGTCAGCCGTGACTTCGTCCAGCACGGCCTTTGGATGGCCATGCTGCGACAGCCATTGTTCGGCTGCAGCGCGGTGCGGTGCGAGATGGACGAGCTCGGCATGGTCACCGGCACCGTCCAAGACGCGAACCGAGCCGATTGGCGGCCTCTCTACGATCGCGAAGCACAGGCGGGAACCCACGGAAAACGTCCGGTGGACGCGTATGGCAACGACGACGCCGCCACCGAAATCCGCCTCGTGCATGGTGAAGCTGCCGCCGCCCAGCTTACCGATGTCGTGACCGCCCTGTTTGCTGATCAGGCGACCCTGGCTGTTGTCGTTCTTCCAGGCGGCCAGCTTCCTGGAACGCCGTTCCGGCGGACGCTGCGTTCCGTTGGACCAGGCGACGATGGCTCCGATGGGAGCATGTTCGAAGATGGTGTGCGCTGACATGATATCCTCGTCGGATCAAGCTTAAACGAAACCGCCGCCGGTATGACCGGCGGCGGCAAAGCGTGCGAAAAGCGGCGCCCTACTCGGCCGCCTCGCGATAGGCTTCGTCGACCGCATCGCTGGCGTTGCCACCGGCCTCCTGTTCCTCGGCGGTCACGTCGCCGTCGTCAGGCGCATCGTCGTCGGCCTCGGTGACAGCGCTCCTTGCCAGCCACTCGACGAGCGCGGGTTGCGCCGGCGAGAAGTGGGCCGCGGGATGGACGAAGTGACCTTCCTTGAAGTGCTCGACGAGTGAGGCGCGGGTATCCTTCACCCGCGCTCGCGGCAGCACCGGCGTGTCGACACACGAGGCTTCGAGCGCCGGACGCGACAGGCAGGACAAGAAATCCTCCGTGCCCATATTGGCGAGGAAGCTGTCGGCGCCGACGGCCGAGCCGGCGACGAGCGCCACGATGCCTGATTTGCTGACATTTTCGCGGCAGGACAGCACGTCGATCAGCACACCGCGGGCGGCGATGCGCAGCGTGTCGATGTCGAAGGCGAACCTGCTTTCGGCGTCGAACAGGCTTGCTGCATGGCGACCGAAGCGTCCACCGAAGCGGAAATCGCCGCCGGCGCCGGAATCAACACGCACATTCTGGCCTGCCATGGCGAGGACAAGCAGTGCGAGCAGGGTGTCGTCCTCGATGGGCGCGCGAGACAGGGCCTCATGCAGGGCATCGGTGCGCAGGTCGCCGATCATCTCGATGCCCTTGCGTGTCACGTCGGGACGCGGCTTCGAGACGACGAGCGCCTCGTCATCGCCACCAGCGCCATCCGTGCCCTTGACCTTCTTCGCTTCGGGCATGCGGAAGTGGACCGTCCTCACCTTGCCCTCGCGATCGAGATACATCGCGGTGTGGTCCGACTTCTTGGGCGTGCCGTAGACCCGCTCCGCCTTAGGCGGGAGCTTGACCTCGCCCCAGCTGTTCGCCTCGGCGACGGCGCCCTTCTTGGGCAAGTTCTGGGTCATCCATTCCTGCTGAGCGCCGAGGAAAGCCTCCACATCGGTAGTGTAGCGGCTGTCCTGGTCGGCCGGGGCGAACAGGTCCTCAACCCAGGCAATGCCATACGCCTGGGCGAGCTCGTCGCCGAAGCTGGCGTCGCGGGCATACATGCGGGTCTTAGCGAGGCCGTTGGCGACGGTCCACCAGGAGACCTGCGGATCGCCCTTGGTTGGCTTGTGCGCCTTCCAGACCTCCTTCTGATCCTCGAGCGAGGCGGCCGCGATGGTTCGGAGCTGCCTCTCGTCGGGCATGTCGCCCTTGGCCATGTGATCCAGCATCGCCGGCAATACATTGGCAAGCAATCGCAGCTTCTTGATCTGGCGCACGGGTAGCGTCAGCGCGACCGCGATCGCCTCCTCGGTCCAGCCGAGCGCGACGAGCCTCTCGATGGCACGCCACTGGTCGACCGGGTTGAGATTTTCGCGGGCGATGTTTTCGACCATCGAACGCATGGCGCCACCGTCGGCTTCCGCCTCACCGACGAGCACGGCTATTTGCTCGAGGCCGGCGGTGATGGCCTGCTTCACACGCCGATGGCCGTGCTGGATGACGAAGCCATTGCCGCCATCGATCTGCGGCGCAACGAGCGGCGGCTGCACGATGCCGACGGCCCGGATAGTGGCCAGCAGCAGCGCGTCGGACTGGGGACTGGATTTGGTACGCCGGGCCTTGTCGGGGTTGTCGACGAGGGCGCGCGGATCGATCAGCTTGATTTCCATCGAGATGCTCCTTTGGGATTGCGGACACGGCCTTTCACCGGTCCTTTTTCGTCTTCTGTCCCGAAGACATTCCCCGGGCCCGCGGAGCGGGCGGGTCGGAGCAACTGCGGCCGAGCATCCCTGCCTGGACCGGCCCAGCGGGGCTAACAGCCCTGCGCAGGACGACGGGCCGGGATCGCGAGCGGCGCGGTTGAGCGCTAGCGTCAGCGGCCTGCCCGATCTGCGAGCGATTTTTGCTTTCCTGCTTTTCGCTCTTCTCCTCTTCTTCGCCGGGCTGGCGATCCAAAAATCCTTGCGCCGTCCCCTTGCCAGAGCATTTTCGAGCGTCCAAATTGGTTGCTGGCACTCGCCAGGAGCCTGACGCCCGACATCGCAAAGCTGCAAGCAGCACTGGCCAACAAAACCCACCCGGCCATGTCTGGTTCGGGCTCGGGAGTGGAGCGGGCGACACTTCGCGAAGAGCCGGAGAATCGGCATGTCGACCAGGTCGGTCAGGCCTTCGTCAATCGAAGGCATCAAGCGCCTCGCCAAGAAGATTGCGTCCGAGAAGTCAGTCAAGCACACGGTAGCGCTCAATGAGGCTGCGGTCCTTGCCGGCTACCAGAATTTCACCCACGCAAAGCATGCGCTCTCGCCGCAAGGCCCAACGCAGCGGTCGAAGGCGCCTGCCTCCAACACAAGGACGCAATCGCCAATGCCCAAATCAGATTTCCATAAGCGCTCGCGATCGGAGTGGATCTCGAAAGTCGACCAGATCACGCATAGCGGAGACGCCACGCTGTCATGGCAGCACGTCGACGATATCGTGAGCAGGCTCGACCCATTCATGGGATCGAACAAAAATCATGCACACCTGCCAAAAGGCGGCGGTTTCGACTTCCTTTCCGTCTCGCATGGAAGGGAACCGGGCTGCATCGAATTCGGCATCTTCACTGGGACCACCGTCGTAGTCAAACCGCGCCGGCTGGTTCTGGAGCGCATTGCATCCGATCCCGCGGAATCCTTCCTGATGCTCGAGTTGGACGATCTGGAGCCCTCGGGCTCGAACCAGAAAGATCGCGAAAGAAGCACGCTGCGGCGTCAGGAGGAAGCAATCGAAGTCGGTCGAGGGAAGTATGTCGGGCGTGCCGCCTATGAAGACGGCTATTTCGTCGATGATCGCGGATATGAGCGGGAACTGCCGGAAGACGCACGCCCGGTTTTGCGATTGCTGAATGGCCAGATCATGCTCGTGACCAAGGGAAGCATTTGGAATGGTTCGTCGCGAACCTACTCCGGACTTCACGACGGCATGACCACGCCGCAGATTCGCGCCGTGATCCAGCAGATCATTGACGATCTTGCGGCTGCATGATTTTCCCGAAACAAAAATGGGCCGCGAAGGGGCGGCCCATAGGTGGGAACGTCTCGGATAATCTCGGTGGTGAAGGCGGCTTGGGTCAAGGTGCTTTCGCAACCTCGAGCGCCTCGGCGGCGAGCGCTTCCCCGACCTCGCGCAGCTGTTGGCGCTTTTCGGCAAGTTCGTCAGCAAAGGAGAAGGTTCCAGCCTCGTGCGAGCGGTAGGATGCGAGCCGCCGACGAGCTTCCTCCAGCCGGCGGCGATGGCGTAGACGTTCGCCCTCGAAATCGCCCAGGGCATGCTCTACGCGGGACACAGCCCCAAGCGGCGTAACCGTTACAGGAAGGTCGATCTCATAACCGGCGCCGGTGCGCTTGAGCAGCGTCTGGTAGCGATACCCATCCTCGCCGAAGCGCTCGCCGGAATACTCGAGATCGAAACCGCCGATGGATGCGAGACGCACCCCTCCTTCCTGCTGCAACTGAACGAGGGTGAGGATTCCCTTCATCAGAGCCCTGCCTGCCTCCTTGCGCCCGGCATAGGCTATGTCAGTGACGCTCATCGCAAAGGCATCGCCGGTAGTAGGAACAAGGCGTTCGATGTCCTGGCCGATTTCCGCGATGCGACGCGTCGAGATGTCGATGTCGCGCTCCGCATCGCGGATCTGGCGACGCACCGCATGCTGATCGTCGATATGGGCAGCGCACAGGCGCTCGAGCCGCGCGATGTCAGCTTCGAGGCCCGCCTTCTGCATCAGCCGCTGGTCGCCCGATGCAATGGCCTTCGCCATGGCAAACTGGTTCGCTTGTCCCTCGCCGAGATCTTCGAGTCGCCGGATCGAGGTGTCCCCGGAAAGCGCGGCCGCGATGAAGCGAGCCTTGCGCTCGTTGTTCTGCCACATCGTGGCGTCGAGCGAACCCTCGGTCGCGTAGGCGTAGATGTCGACCTCGTCATGCTGGTTGCCCTGGCGCACGATCCGGCCCTCGCGCTGCTCGATCTGCGATGGAAGCCACGGCACATCGAGATGATGGAGCGCCTTCAGGCGAAGCTGCGCGTTGACGCCGGTACCCATGGTCTCGGATGAGCCAAGCAGGAATCGAATCCTGCCAGCGCGAACATCGCCGAACAGGCGTTGCTTCGCATCCGACTTTTTGTAGTCCTGCATGAAGGCGATTTCGCAGGACGGCACGCCGCGCCGGACGAGCTCATCCCTGATCCAGCGATAGGCGGAAAAGCCCCTGGTCTTCTCGACGCTGATTGTGCCCAGATCGGAAAAGATCATCTGCGCGGCGCCGGGCAGCTCGTAGGGCTTGCCGTCCGGCTGGGCATAATTTTGCGCCGCCGTCTCGCGCCAGACGCGGAAGGCGGTGTCGATCAACATGTTGAGCTTGTTGTCGGGCTCATTGTCGTTGTCCGCATCAACCAAGCGCAGATCGATCGCTGCATGGCGGCCATCGGTGATGACGGACAGCAGGATGTCGTCACCGGACTCCGCTGGACGATTTCGCTCCTCGATCGCCTTGATGCGGACGTCGAGCTGAAGCTGATAGCGTTTGAAGGCGGCGGTCGGCTTGGCTGTGACGATCTGGCGCCGGCCGGTCGAGAGCGCCGGCACCTTCACATGTTGGCGCAGGTCTTCCGGCAACACGACGTCGGCGAAAGACCTGAACATCGCAATCAGCTCAGGCACGTTGACGAAGCTGGCAAAGCGGCTGACCGGCTTGTATCTGCCCGAAGGTTGCAGTTCGAGCTCGGTCGTGGTGTCGCCAAAGGTCGATGCCCAAGCGTCGAACTCATGGAGACCGCGTTGCATCAGGGCCTCATGGTCCATGAGACGCTGCACCGAGAACATTTCGCCGAGTGTGTTGGTGATCGGTGTGCCGGAAGCCAGCACGAGCGCACGGCCCGGGTTCTTGGTCTCGATAAAGCGCGACTTCACATAGAGGTCCCAGGCACGCTGCGAGCCATTCGGATCGACACCCTTTAGCGTCGACATGTTGGTTGCGAAAGAGAGCTTCCTGAACTCCTGCGCCTCGTCGACGATGATCTGGTCGACGCCGATCTCGGCGATGGTGAGCAGATCGTCCTTGCGCGTCGCGAGCGCCTCCAGCCGCTCCTTGAGACCTTCCTTCAGGCGTTCGAGGCGCTTGCGTGAGACGCGATCCTCGCTTTCGACCTTGGTGAGCAGGGTCTCGAACAGCTCGAGCTCGTCATGAACCATCTGCTGTTCGAAGGCGGACGGCACGCCAATGAAGCGGAACGCCGAATGCGTGATGATGATGGCATCCCAGGTGGCCGTCGCGGCGCGCGACAGGAAGCGTGCCCGTTTCTCCTTCGTAAAGTTGGTCTCGTCGGCAACGAGGATGCGGGCGGATGGATAGAGCGCCAGGAACTCGCGCGCCGCCTGCGCCAGGCAGTGGCCGGGAACGACGAGCATCGCCTTGGCGATCAGACCGAGCCGGCGCTGCTCCATGATGGCGGCGGCAACCGTCATCGTCTTGCCGGCACCAACGGCGTGCGCGAGATAGGTCGTGCCGGCCGCGATGATGCGCCAGATGCCCCGCTTCTGGTGGTCATAAAGAACGAAGGCGCCTGAGGCGCCCGGAAGTTTCAGATGGGAGCCGTCGAATTTTCGCGGCGCGATATTGTTGAAGCGGTCGTTGTAGACCCGTGCCAGACGATCGGTGCGATCAGGATCCGACCAGACCCAGCCTTGAAACGCGGCCTTGATCTTGTGCAGCTTCTCCTTGGCCGCCTCGGTGTCGACGACGTTGAGCACACGGCGCTCGGCTTGGCCGTCCTTCACGGTATCGAAGATCTGGGGCACACGACTGTTCAGCGCATCGGCGAGCAACTCCCCGGCATGGCGTCGATCCGTGCCCCACTCCGACGTGCCGGCGGCCGTCCAGCCGAGCTGACGCCCCTCCACCGTCCATGAGGCGAGTTCGGGCATATGATGGATGCGGATTTCGGCACCCATTGTCTCGTTGACGAAGGCGACGACATCGGCGGCCGGGATCCACGGCGCGCCGAGCCGTGCCGTGATTTCGGAGGGACCGAGATCGGTCGGCTGTACCTCAGAGAGCGCGCGGACATTGCGCACGAACGTTGCATCAAGCGCAGCGGCAGCTTCCGCCACCTTCAGCTTGTCTCGCACGGGACCCGAGAGATAAGCATCCGCCGTCTGCCATGACCCGTTGCCCGGGTCCAGGAAGATGGCATCACCTAGTTCGGCAATGATGCCTGTAACATCGTGATGAAGCAGCTCGGCAACGTGTTCGAGATCGACGCGGCCGCGTTCGTTGAGCACTACGGCAAGCGCATCGGCGGCCGAGGTGATGACGGGTGTTGCTGGGGGCGCGATCACGCGCTCGGAAAAAATCGGTCCGGGCTTCGCCGTGTCAGTGTCGAGATCGTAGTTCTCTATCGAGGCGACGAGCCAGCAGTCCGGATCGTCGAGGAAGGGCTGGATGTTCGGGCGGCGATGCGTGTCGCGGACCTCGCCGGCCTCCTGGTCGTCCGTGACCGAGACTGTCGTGTGATTGATCGGGCCGAAGTCGCGCACGAAGCTCGACCAGGCGATCCGCAGGCGAACCTGCGCATTCTTCCAGGGTCGATCAAGTTCCTGGCATTTCAGCACCTCGCGCACCGCGTCCCGGATCGGGATTAGCTTGCGGATGATGCGGGCGTGTTTTTCTGGGATGCCCTCGGCGCCGCGTCCCTTGCGCACGTGGACAGAGACGGGCGCGCCATCGATGACTTGCATCAGGCCGCAGGCATTTTGGACGAAGAAGCTCCCCTCCCGGACATGCGGCCCCGCGGGAAGATCGGCATCGTCCAGATCGTTGGCTTCATCACGATCGAAGTCGATTTCACCGGGCTCGCCGTCATAGAGGGCTTCCGGAAGGAAATGGACGGCGGCATTGAGTGCTGCGGTGAGATCCACGCCGGCGCGCGGCAGGCATGTATAGGTTTCGCCGAAGGGTCCGGAGGTCAGCGCATGCGTTCCGAGCACGAAATCCGGATGCCGCGCCAACCATCGATTGATGCGAATGGCGCCCTCCTCCTCAGTCGCGACCGGCGCTTCATCGAGGTCGAGCCAGGCGAGATCGCCTTCCGGCTCGGCAACCTTGCGCTTGCGAAAGAAGAGAATGTCGACGACGACATCAGTGCCGGCGTCAGCCCGGAAACTGCCCTTGGGCAGGCGAATAGCCGCGATCAAATCGGCCGACTTCGCGATGTGCTCGCGCGCCGTGGCATCGGCCTTATCGAGAGTGCCCGAGCTCGTCACGAAAGCGGCGAGCGCGCCAGGTTTCAAAAGGTCGACAGACCGCGCCAGGAAATAGTCGTGCAGGCGCAAGCTGAGCGAACGATAGGCGCGGTCCGAACGCACCGTGCGATCGGAGAAGGGCGGATTGCCGATGGCGAGATCGAAATTCGCCGGCAGGTCGGTGCGGGCGAAGTCGCCGGCAATGATCCGCGCCCGGGGCTGGAGCAGTCGGGCGATGCGCGCCGTGGACGGATCGAGCTCGACCCCCGACACATGGGAGATGTCGCGCAAAGCTTCCGGCATCAGCGCCGGAAACAGGGCCGTGCCGATGCCGGGCTCCAGCACTCGGCCGCCGCGCCAGCCGAGACGCTGAAGCCCCGCCCACATCGCGCGGACGATGAACTCAGGTGTGAAATGGGCATATTGCGTGCAGCGGGCGAGCGAAGCGTAGTCGTCCTCACTGACGGCGTCCTGCAGATCAGCGCCGATCTTTTCCCAGCTCCTGCGGAATTCGATCTCGCCGAGCCGGCGAAAGACACCGTTGGCGAGATCGGAAGCGCCGAAGCCGGTGAAGCGGACGAGGCGCGTCTGTTCCTCGATAGTGGCCGGCCGATCCGCGGCCTCGATCTCGGCCGCCAGTCGAATAGCCTCGATGTTATCGCGCGCGCGATCCCTCCAGCCCTTTGCCAGGAGACGATCGCCGACCAGATGGAAATTTGCACCCGGCATTCGGCGCACGGAAGAAGCGGCGCGTCCAACGGCCAAGCCCGCAACAACGGGCGCCGGCGCCGGCGACTCGGGATCGTCGCCATCACCGGTCTCGACCGTGAAGTCGCCGGCAAAGGCAGTCACGCCTAAGCCAAGCCCCGATGAAGGGGCGGTATTGCCAAAAAGGTCGATCGTGAAGGGATCGTCGTGCGCCATGGAAGGTTCTCCTGTGATGAAGGCGCGCGCCATCGTCCTACCGGATGGCTCCAGCCGGCCGAACCTTGCGCGAGTGTTGGGGATGGGTGAGGAAGCTGCCGACCAACGCCGACAGCGACTAAGATTTCTCGATCACGTACAGTTGCATCGCGTCCTCCGCGAACGCGATCCGCACATGCGTGCATCCGGGGCTGGCGGCGATCAGGGCCTCGAGACTTTCGGCGTCGAGGAAGTCCACGCCATCGTCACCGCCGAAGGTTCGGCGCTTGACCTCGAACCAGTCGCCATTCCCGGCCGGATCGCATTCCTCGGCATAGGCAACCAGCGGCCTCGCTCCGTCAACGAGCGAGCCGTTGGAGCACAGATAGACGCCGTGATCTCCGACGAGCCAGAGGCCTGGCTTGAGCTTGTCGGCGCCGGAAAATCCTGGGTGTGGGTCGCGGTAGCCACCATTGGCTTCCGCGTCCGCCACGCCGCGAGCGATGACATCGCGGACGGCGGCGATGGAGAATGTCAGCATCGTGCCGCTCCCTCAAGCCGCAATCACGTCGGGCAGGAAGCGCAGATGAACCGGCAGCTTAGCCGAGATCTCTGCATCGGAGAGCTGGTCGAGTAGCTTGAAATCCCGGCCTTGCCAGGGGGCGCACATCATCACGATGTGCTTGCCGCGCTCTGCTTGTGGAAAGTGCCAGTCCGCATAGCCGCGATAGTCGTCATGAGTGCTGGACCAGATGTGCTCTATGCGCTCTTCCCGCGTCATCGACCGGACCGGCCGCGATTCCCGCTCGACGATCGCGTCACGCATTTGAGCCGGCGAGGCCCTGTCCGACAGATCGCAATAGCCGTGGAAATACCGGACCCGGCCATCGATCGAGAGATTGAAGAAGATGCTAGTGATCGAGCCGGTAAGGAATTCGCGCATGGCGAACATGTCGCCGCGCATCCAGAGCGGGGGCAGCACCTCGAACATATAGTCATGCCCGACCTGGCCGAGCTCGAACCATTCGCCGCGATAGAGCGCGCTGTCGTCGCCCTCCCAGCGGTTCGGGCGCTGCGCGTGGCGGTCGAACATGCGAAACATCTGGCGCCGGTCGGCAACGCCCTGGTAGATCTTGCGGATCGGAGAGAGGTTCATGGGTGAGCTCCTTGTCACGCCTTCGGGCTTAAGCGCGGCTCCCCGTCGCGGAGATCACCATCCTCTCTTCAGCCCTTCATGGCCCCCTCCCGCGGCCGCCTCTCCGTCCGGCCGGGTCAAGGGCCGGCGTAGCCGGGCGAAGCTTCACCCTTGACGCTGCCGGCGGGCATGCGGCAGGCCTCCTCCCCTGTCCGTTCTTTCCATCTCCTCCCTCCTTTTCATCTTCAGGACGTCGTTCCAATCCTCGGCCGGCGGCGCGAGCCGAAGCCAATCGCAGTCGGCCTCTTCCGCGAGCGCTCGAATCCGACCAGCGAAGGCCTCACCCTGGGTATTGGCGTCGGTCGCCGCAATGAGCTGCGCGCCAGGACGCATTGCAAGGAGCCGCAACGCGGCCTCTGTCGTCGGCGACCATCCGCCGCCGGTGCTGAGATAGAGGCTCCCCTCGCGCAAACCTTCGAACGATGCGAGGCTCATGGCGTCGATCGCGGCCTCGGTGACGCAGAGGCGAAGCCCATCGGGCGCACCAAGCCGGAACAGCACCTTCGCGCCTCCTGTCGAGAAGCCGCGCCATTCGGGGCCGCGCTCCTCCCAACCGGTGACGAAGCCGTCGGCGTCGACATGGGCGGCCCACATGCTGCTGTGGGGACCTTCGCGCAGCCGATCCTGCCTGACCGCGATGCGCAGAACGGCATCAGAAAGGAAACGCTCGTGACACAGATAGCGCCAGGTCGCCGATCCGAGCCAGGGTTTGCGGCGAGTTCGCCAGCGATCGGCCGGGCTGAGTGCTGGCGATCGCCTTGCGGGACCGTCCCGCCAGAGGGGCGCGCTAGTCTGGAATCCAACGAGTGCCGCAACACGCTCGACGCCCTCGGCAAATCCCAGGTGGTCAAGGCGCTTCACCAACGAGAAGATGTCACCCTTGCCGTCGCCAAGCGGATCGAACCAGCCTTTTCCCTCATGGGTCACAATGATGATTTCGCCGCCGCGCCGGAACTTGACGGCGCGCCGCGTGCTTTCTTTCTCGTCGACGGCAAAGCCCGCGCGTTCGAGCGCGGCGGCGCAGGAGACTTTCTCCCGTAGTTCTTCGATAATTTTTCGCTGCATAATCTTCCCGTTTGACCGGCAATCGGTCCCTCCTTTGCTTTCCTCTCCGCACATTCCGCAGCCAATCCGATCTGCCGCGAAGAGAGACGCCAGCAAGGGCGCGGGTGGCAACTGACGAAATTTGCAGAAGGACTACCCAGCCGCGGCGAAGCTTCCCTTGCGGGCGACCGCTCGCAAGCGGCAGCCGGCACGGCCTGCGGGGCACCGATCGTCATCGAATGGGTGCTGCCGGAGGCGAAGACGCGGTACTCAGTGCCGACAACGCCAACAACTCGGCATCAAAGAATCCGACTGCAACCGATTTCAGAGCCGGGGTAGGGCTTCAGCAGTAGCTTGGAGGCATCCCAATCATTGCGAACGCTCATCCCCGCCCACGTGTTTCACGACGAGCTGGCCGTAGGGGCTGCGAGCCACGCATCGCGTCATTGATTTCGAGGTAGGTTATACCCGAAAAATATGCGACTAAGAAAAAACGCTGCGCCTCGGCGATGTTTCGCAGTTCCAAGTTCATGGACGAGATATCTCGTAAATGCTCGATTTCCGAGATACGAAGCTCCGCACGCAACGCCGACCCGAGTTCATCGCTTTATGAGCCATTATGATTTACTGCCGTTTTTACATCAAAAATTGCCGACATGGCGGTCTTATGTCGTAATTACAAAAAATTGTTCTATATAATTCCCAAATTTTTCGCCTTTGCCACTACCTTACTTTTTGACGATTCTCCCATAGCCGCAGTTGCGTTGGCCAAGGCAATCTGAACGTCTTCCACAGACATTCCTTCGATGGCAGATATTTCGATGATACTCCTGCCACATAACGACCAGCGCAGGCATATTCGTTCAAGCAATGGAAGCGTCGGGACGGCCTTCACGCTAGGCCCCAATAATCGAAATTGCCTCGCTATTCCGTGCGCAAAGCGAAACGCTGCGGAGAACCTCCGATCCACCGTATGCCTTGTGAATATCTTCGACCCTTAGGTCTTCCTGGCTAGGCAACACAATCACCCCAAGCGTTTCCTCAACCTCACACAGCGACATGTCAACCAAAATAAAACCCATTTAATACTATCAAACTCGTCGGACGTCAACGTGGTCGACTCCCCTGAGCCATAAATTGTGCCTTCGCTGCGGTTATCGAGCCCTCCGAGGACAGCCACCATTATCGCCGTACCTTGCGAGGAAAGTCGTCTATTCCGGCATCAAGCTGAAGGCGCTGGATTTCCCCGCGAGCGAGGATCCCCAACAGAGCATCGGCCTTAGCGCCAGCTCTATATCGGCTCCGCGGAGCGAGACAACATTCCAGTCCACGAGCGAAACCAGTAACGAGGTCCAAGCGCATTGTTGCCGGATGGTTTGCGCGCAATGCCGCCTGCGCTTTTCGTCAACAGCGCGCTGTAGTCTCGACTGCGGTTGGTAACAGACAATCAGCGGGAAGCTCCTGTTTATCTATGCGAACGGTCAGTCGCGTTCGATGCGGAGCACATCCGTAAGCTTCGCGATAGACCTTGGAAAAGTGCGACGCCGAGGCGAAGCCACACGCAACAGCAATTTCCACAATAGGCAGGCGGGAGCTGGCAATAAGTAGATGCGCGTGCTCAAGACGAAGCTCTAGCAGGCTGTTGAAAAAGGCACTCGCCACCAGACCGCAGCGGTGATTCACTGGTTCCGAAGGGATTCGGAGGTGACGAGTGCGCGGCGGCGACGATCGAACTGGCGAACTGTTCAGCTATGTTGACCTTGAGGCGCGGGTGCGGCGCAATCATCCGTTGCGGGCGATCCGGTTGATCGTGAGCGAGGCGCTGTCGGCGCTGGAGCGGGACTTCGCGGCGCTGTATTCGCCGATCGGACGGCCGTCGATCCCGCCGGAGAAGCTGCTGCGGGCGATGCTGTTGCAGGCGTTCTATTCGATCCGCTCGGAGCGGCTGTTGATGGAGCGGCTGGAATACGACCTTCTGTTCCGCTGGTTCGTCGGGATTGGCGTTGACGATGCGGCATGGGATCATTCGGTGTTCTCCAAGAACCGCGACCGGTTGCTGGAGGGCGACATCGCTGCAAAGTTCCTGGCGGCGGTGCTGGCGCAACCCAAGGTGAAGAAGCTTCTGTCGACGGATCACTTCTCGGTCGACGGCACGCTGATCGAGGCGTGGGCGTCGATGAAGAGCGTCAAACCGAAGGACGGCTCGGGCGAGCCGCCGGCTGAAGGGGGTGGGCGAAACGCCGAAGCGGACTTCCATGGCCACAGGCGCTCGAACGACACACATGCCTCGACCACCGATCCCGACGCCAAGCTCTACCGCAAGGGACAGGGCAAGGAGGCCAAGCTATGCTTTATGGGACATGGCTTGATGGAGAACCGCCACGGCCTGCTGGTCGACGCCTGCCTGACACTGGCCGACGGACATGCTGAGCGGGTGGCCGCACTGCACATGATCGAACCTCGAGCGGAGCGGCCACAGGCGATCACGCTCGGCGCCGACAAGGCCTACGATGCGGAAGACTTCGTCAATGAGCTGCGCTCGATGGGGGTGACGCCGCATGTAGCGCAAAACACGAGCGGCCGTAGTTCGGCCATCGACGGGCGCACCACCCGGCATAGCGGCTATGCTGTCAGTCAGCGTATTCGCAAGCGCATTGAAGAGGCGTTCGGCTGGATCAAGACGGTCGCCGGTCAGCGCCAAACCAAGTTCCGCGGCCGGGACCGCGTCGGATGGGGCTTCACCTTCGCTGCCGCCGCCTACAATCTGGTGCGGCTGCCGAAGCTCATCGCTGGGACCAACTGACATGGCCAAGGTTCCAGCCATCGCCAAGGCCTTTGCCGGTCACTGGCGTATCGTCGAAATGGATGTCTGGGACAACGATTTCCTCGATCTCGTCGAAGAGGCGCATCTGACATTCAAAGGCGCGACGGACGGCGAGATCGGCTTCGGTGCCCTCAAAGGCTTCCTTGATGTCCGCTACGGCGTGCGAGACGGCTCGCCCTGCGCGGAATTCTCGTGGGAGGGTCACGACGAAAGCGATCCCGCTTGCGGTCGCGGATGGGCGATGATCGGCACTGCGGGTCGCCTCGTCGGCCACTTCTACATCCACAATGCCGACGATTCAGGTTTCGTCTGCGAGCGCGCCTGACTTCTTCAACAGCCTGCTAGGTAGTAGCGCGCAGGCGAACGTCCCAGTTCGCGCTCGAAGAGCCTTTCAATTTGGCGGCGAGAAAGACCCGTTGAAACAGCCAGCGAATCGACTCCTAAGGGGTCGCCAAGGTTTGCCTCCATCTGCTCTATGATCTTTATCACCGCTTCATGGTTCACCTTCACTTGAGAATGTCGCGGCGAGCGCTGTCGATCACCAGCGGAGCGAGCGCGCCAGGCAATAGCCTTCTCGCATATCCGATTAGCGACGGACGTTCCCTGATCGCGTTCAACCAAGCGTAGGAACATGTCAAAGGCTGCAACACCTCCTGAGCAGGTATACAAATCTCGGTCGCACTCGAACGCACATTGGGTAGGTCTTACGCCGGGAAAAAGCTCGGAAAAGGCGGGAAACAGCTCCCAGTGGATCGCGCAGCGACGACCTTCCGCCAGTCCTGCCCGCGCCAGCACTATGGAGCCGCCACCAATCCCAACCAGAGTCGTACGGCGGTTGCGACATTCTCTGAGCCAAGCTTCGAGAGACTTGTTATGGACGGGACATCTATGATCCCCGCACACTATGACGGTCGTTTCTACACTGGATACCAGAGTAGTCGCCGAGCGCTCATGTAACAGCGTGGTATCAGCGGCTACCGGCAGTTTGCAGCTCGATGGTACGGGTTTCCCGTCGGCCGATACAACTCTCCAGCCGTATTCCTCTCGCCCAGTCACCTCGTTCGCCAACATTAATACTTCAACTGCCGAGGAAAATGATTGAAGAGAGAAGGCCGGAAGCATGTAAAAAATGAATGACCTTTCCAAGGGCTACCTACTCGGTTTCGTGTTGATCTCTAGCCCGAGTTCCAACGCCAGGCGCCGGTATTCACCTTTGTCCATGACATTTGCATGGGTGCAGGTCAGACCCGAAAGAATCAAAGTACCGGGACTGAGGCAGCCTTCGCACTATCCGGCGTGAACACTGCAAACGTCATTCGCACGCAGATTCGATCGATGGGTGCGGGTATATGCCTTGGACGCCGCGATGTGCCTTTGCCTCGCAAATCACTTTCATTTAAAGCTCAGCTCGAAGATCAAGGCCCGGCTCATTTCAGGCATGTCGATTTTGATTGAATTGATATATACTTGAATTTTATAAACTTTCGATGCGGCAATTGGGCGCGCGCTTTGCGTTGCCACCCTTGTTTGGTTTGTCTGCGGGCCAACCTCGCTGCAGTCGTCTTCTGGCTCGCCGACCGAGCCGCTCTCTGCGGCTTGCCAACGAAAATTTTTAATGCCATTAAATATCAATCCAGCTATGTTTGCGTGACTCGTGCTCCGCCATCGTCACTTCGTAGCTGTCACGGCTTCGACGTTATCTTTCGAATAACTTGCTATTTAAGAGGGCCAAGAACGATGAAAACGCGTGCCGCCGTAGCCGTTGCCGCCGGAAAGCCGCTGGAGATCATGGAGGTGGACCTCGAAGGGCCGCGCGAGGGCGAGGTGCTGGTCGAGGTCAAGGCCACCGGCATCTGCCACACCGACGAGTTCACGCTGTCTGGCGCCGATCCGGAAGGGCTGTTTCCGGCGATCCTGGGCCATGAGGGCGCCGGCATCGTCGTCGATGTCGGCAAGGGCGTCACCTCGGTCAGGAAGGGCGACCACGTCATCCCGCTCTACACGCCCGAATGCCGGCAGTGCCCGTCGTGCCTGTCGCGCAAGACCAATCTGTGCACCGCCATCCGCGCCACGCAGGGGCAAGGGTTGATGCCCGACGGCTCGTCGCGCTTCTCGGTCGGCGGCGAGAAGCTGTTCCACTATATGGGCTGCTCGACCTTCTCCAACTTCACCGTGCTGCCGGAGATCGCTCTGGCCAAGGTCAACCCGGACGCCCCCTTCGACAAGATCTGCTACATCGGCTGCGGCGTGACCACCGGCATCGGCGCGGTCATCAACACCGCCAAGGTCGAGCAAGGGGCGACAGCGGTCGTCTTCGGCCTCGGCGGCATCGGCTTGAACGTCATCCAGGGGCTTCGTCTCGCCGGCGCCGACATGATCATCGGCGTCGACCTGAACAACGACAAGAAGGCCTGGGGCGAGAAGTTCGGCATGACGCATTTCGTCAATCCGAAGGAGATCGACGGCGACGTCGTGCCTTACCTGGTCAACATGACCAAGCGCGGCGCCGACCAGATCGGCGGTGCCGACTACACCTTCGACTGCACCGGCAGCACCAAGGTGATGCGCCAGGCGCTGGAGGCCTCGCATCGCGGCTGGGGCAAATCGGTCGTCATCGGCGTTGCCGGCGCCGGCCAGGAGATTGCGACGCGTCCGTTCCAGCTGGTCACCGGCCGCACCTGGATGGGCACCGCCTTCGGCGGCGCGCGCGGCCGCACCGACGTGCCGCGCATCGTCGATTGGTACATGGAGGGCAAGATCCAGATCGACCCGATGATCACCCATACGCTGAAGTTGGAGGAGATCAACAAGGGCTTCGACCTCATGCATGAGGGCAAGTCGATCCGCAGCGTCGTGGTCTACTAGCGTCGTGGTTTACTGAAGCAAAGCCATCAGGCGGGCCGGAAATCCCGCACCACTGTGGTCAACAAAGGAGGGAAGTAGGAATGGCGGAAAAATTGCATCACTCGATCGACAATGGCTTGCCGAAGGAAAGCGCATCCTTCGCCGGCGGCACGCTGGTATGCCTGTGCACCTCGAAGCCGGTTAAGGTGAAGGTCAAGGGCCAGATCGCCCACAACCACGCCTGCGGCTGCACCAAGTGCTGGAAGCCGGACGGCGCTGTGTTCTCGGTCGTGGCCGTTGCCGGCACCGGCGACGTCAGCGTGACGGAGAACGGCGACAAGCTGAAGGTAGTCGATCCGGCAGCACTCATCCAGCGCCATGCCTGCACCGGCTGCGGCGTGCACATGTACGGCCCGGTCGAGCGCGACCATCCGTTCAAGGGCCTGTCCTTCATCCATCCCGAGCGCTTCGAGGAGGACGGCTGGTCGCCGCCGGGCTTTGCCGCCTTCGTCTCCTCGATCATCGAATCCGGTGTCGACCCCGACCGCATGGGCGGCATCCGCGGCCAGCTGAAGTCGGTCGGGCTCGAACCCTATGACTGCCTCAGCCCCGGCCTGATGGACTATATCGCCACCTGGACGGCAAAGAAGTCCGGCGCGCTGCCGGCGTAATCGATAACCAAGCGATGAACAGCTGAGGACACTGAGAATTTCGCTGAATTCGCGGCATTTCTTAGCTGCTCATTCTCAGCCGAAAGAGCATTCGCTTGACCGGCGGCAGGCGCTGGCTTCCTGGGAGAGGCCAGCGCATTTGCCAACCAACCAGAGACAAGCTAGCCGGCAGGTAAATCCATACCGGCATCAGCCGTGCCGCGACAGCGGCCCACACAAAAAGAGGGCGCACAAAGCGCAGCCGATGAAATGTCCTTTAGTCGGGCATTGCCATTTCATCGGCGAGCCGGTTCGTGACGCCGAGACCGGCTCAACAGGGCGGCCTAAGGAGTGTCAGCATAGCGCCGCCGTAGGCGGGACGCGGGACAGACCGCCCCCGGCGAGGCGTGCCGCGATGCCTTCACCAACATGTGATCAAGACACGGTCCGGGTTTTTCATCGAGTCTTCCGCCGCAACATTGACAGTCCCATGTTTTGGGCGTGATCCTTATTTACGTCCTGAGGGGGAATTACATGCGGCGACTTGTCCCTGTTGCCCTGCTCGCGGTATTGTCCGTGATAGGGTGCGCTTCGCAGCAGTTAAATTACAATACAATGGATATTGCCAAAAATTCAGACGATTTGCTGACAACGCAGATCGTGCATAACCTCAGCAATTACATCACCAATCCGATTGCAGTTCCGGCTCAAATCAATATCGATTCCGGGGCATCGACGACACCTTATTCAGTGAACCCTAGCGTATCGATCCCGATTTCACCCGCGTCGGCTGTGGCTAATGCATTCAGCTCCGCACAGGGCGGTTCGCTGTCTGGTTCCGTGACGCGCACGCGTTCGGCCGCCGGCGCCACCCTTGGTGGCAGCAATTCTTGGAACCAGAGCTACGGGTTTGAGACCGTGACCGATAGCGAACGCTTTGCCCGGCTGAACGCTTTGTACAGGTTCGCTGTGACGGGAGACCCGCGTGTATTGCGCGATTATCCGCCGATCCATAAGACGGTCACTGTCAATAAATGCATTGGCAGAACTGCCTCAGTCGCGGATCAAGCCAAGCCCGACGACAAACCAAAGCCGAAAGACGCCGACGGCGTCCAGCTCAACAGCGGTCAATGCGTCGTCAATTCAACATATCAAAGCGGCGCTCTACCCGGAAAGCCGGCCCTCTCGGTAGCGCCGGATCAGTCCTCCGACTCAAGGCTGGTTCCTGACGAGTACTTCTTGCGTGGTCCCGGATGCGCACACGCCAATTCTTCGCCGCCGTACCGCCGGCGCGGGCAAGGCTAGCGCCCGCGTCGCGATCAAGACAGGTTTGGATCATAGCTTGGCGCTTGGCTGGAAAGAACCGGCACTGTACCTGTTAAAGGCCAAGAAACGAGAAGTGCCGAGGATGGAAAGTTCAATTGCGACGAAGGCTCAAACACATTTGTTTGTGCTTCTCACCCTCAGCCTCACACATCTGTTGAATGATCTCATCCAGTCCCTGATCCCGGCGATTTACCCGATCATCAAAGACGCGTATTCACTCGATTTCGTCCAGATCGGAGCGATCACTCTCACATTCCAGATTGCCGGATCCCTCTTGCAACCCGTTGTCGGGTTCTACACCGACAGACATCCCATGCCTTACTCCACGATCGTCGGGATGGGGTTTACGCTGGCGGGCTTGGTAGGCTTGGCTTTTGCATCGAGCTACCCCCTCATACTGGTCTCGGCTGCTACTATTGGGATCGGCTCTTCGATATTTCACCTGAGGCAACCCGTATGGCCCGCTACGCGGCGGGAAGCCGACAAGGGCTGGCACAGGGTCTCTTCCAGGTTGGAGGACAGACGGGTGGCGCGCTCGGTCCGTTGCTGGCGGCCTTGATAATCGTCCCGAAGGGACAGACCAGCCTTGCCTGGTTTTCGGGTGCTGCGGTCCTGGCTATCGTGCTCATGTTATGGACCGCGAACAGTCACACATTGATCAGAAACAAGGTCGCGGCGCTGCACGCGACGGTCTCAGCCGCCGGCAGCGGTCTGCCTGCAATAGCGCCCGCCGCCGTCATGAGGGGCCTGATTGTCCTGACCCTATTGATGTTCTCCAAAAACGCCTACGGCGAAAGCTTCAGGTCATTCTACACCTTCTACCTGATCGACAGGTTCGGATTGTCCATCCAGGCATCGCAGCTAATGCTATTCCTGTTCCTGGTGGCCTCCGCAGCCGGTGCGTTGATCGGGGGAATCGTCGGCGACAAGATCGGGCGCTACCGCATGATCTGGATTTCTGTCCTGGGCCCGCTGCCGCTGACCCTGATACTGCCCTACGCGGACCTGTTCTGGACCGGGGTACTCACAGTCCTGATCAACCTGATCATGGCCAGCGCCTTCGCCTCGATCCTGATTTATGCGATTGAACTGATGCCGAACCGGCTGGGGCTGATTGGCGGCCTTTTCTATGGCTTGAATTTCGGGTTGGGTGGCGTCGCGGCGGCCATTCTTGGTGGTCTTGCCGACAGCATCGGGGTCGAGAACGTCTATCAGCTCTGTTCGTTGCTGCCTCTTGTAGGCCTGCTGACCTGGTTCCTTCCGCGGATCGAGGAATCTCATCGCAACCGGACATGAGTGCTTGCGCTCCACATGTCGGACAGTATTTGCACGAAATTCGGAGTTCACATTTGGCAGGCAATTCAGCTCGACCCGGTCTCTCGCAGTTGATCTTCGGCCTCAGCGTTGTGATCATCGCCTTTAATCTCCGCACCGTCTTTTCAAGCGCATCCGCGGTGCTGCCGGAGATTGTTGAAAGCTACGGGCTCGACCCGTTCGCGGTTGGGGCGCTCACGACATTGCCGGTGATCTGTCTTGGAGCGTTTTCGCCCTGCGGACCGCTTATGTCGCGAGCTTTTGGCCTGGAGCGGTCCCTTTTGGTGGTCACCCTAGTTCTGGCTCTTGGACTAGGTTTGCGCGGGCTTCCCTCGTCATGGACGCTCTTCGCTGGGACAGCTTTTGCAGGTGCCGCTATTGCCGTCGGTAACGTGCTTTTGCCGAGCCTGGTGAAGCAGCACTTTCCCCAGCGTGTCGCGGCGCTGACCGGTGGCTATTCGATGTCGCTTTGCCTGGGTGCCGCTTGCGCGGCCGGGCTTACCCTGCCCATCGAGCGCGCGCTGCAGGGTTCGGTGGAGGCCGCCTTGGCATCCTGGGCAATCCCTGCTCTCTTCGCCGCTGCAGCATGGCTTCCCCAGGCAATCACGCGGACGGATGCAGGCAGCGCCGAGGACGGGCAAACCGGCACTGTTTGGAGAGACCCGCGTGCCTGGCAGATCACCCTTTTCATGGGGCTGCAGTCGGCGCTCGCCTATTGTGTTTTCGGATGGCTCGTCCCGATATTGCGCGAACGCGGCGTTGAGGCGGTGAGCGCCGGGTCTGTCGTGGCGCTTTCTGTCATAGCGCAGGGCTTCGCTTGCCTGGTCGCACCGCATTTTGCAGTGCGGCTACGCGATCAAAAGGTCATCGCTGTCTTTTGCTGTGTGATCTCGGTGGCCTCGCTCGAGGCGATGCTGTTTGCGCCTCTCGCGACAATCGAGGTCTGGGCCGTTCTGTTAGGCTTGGGGCAAGGCGCGCTTATTGCGCTCGCTTTGACGATCATCGTCCTGCGCTCCCCCAATGCGGTTGTCGCATCGCACTTGTCAGCGCTCGCGCAGTTCGTGGGATATCTCTTGGCAGCCATCGGGCCGCTTTTTGTTGGTTGGATACGCGCCGGCACCGGAACCTTTGCCTGGTGTTCGGTGCTCTTTGCCTTCGTGGGTGCAGCCATGGCCGTCAATGGATGGCTAGCAGGCCGACCAGGCTACATCGCCGAGCGTTCGCCAAGGCCGGACGCGGTGCCGACAGAAAGATGAATCCGCGGGCCTGCCGTCGGATCAATACCATCTTGAAGCATTAGTCCGAGAAGCCGAACGGGGCTTCGGTGCGTCTGTAGCCATCCGCCAAAATGCTGCGGCCAATCGGCGGCTCCGAACGCGACATGCAGGTCGGCCTGTGACAGAGCCTGCAAGATATGCCGATCGGGGTATAGGCCGGGGTACCGGCGTGATCGCAATAGACCATCCTCTCGGCATGATGCGCCTCGCAGACCAAGGCTACCGCCCGGGTGACCCGAGCGGAGGAATAGGTGCCGCCTCCCGAGCTCACCGTGCGCGCGATCGAGAAAAATCTCTGCCCGTCCGGCAGTTCCAACCATTGGGTCACCACGGTTCGTGGCGAAGTGAAGACCTGATGAAGGCTCCACAACGGGCAGCCACCCCCGTGCCGTGCGAATGGAAAGTTCGCGCTGTCCAGTCTCTTCGAAACGTTTCCTGCAGTGTCGACGCGAATGAAGAAGAAGGGCACGCATTCCTGACCGGGCTTTTGCAGCGTCGTCAGCCGGTGGGCAGTCTGCTCGAAACTTGTATTGAACTGACGGGAAATGGCCTCCACGTCATAACGTTTGGCCTCGGCGGCCTTGGCGAACTGTGCGTAAGGCATAAGCAGTGCTGCGGCGAAATATCCGGCCAGGGCGCGGTGCGCGAGCTGGTTCGCGTTGTCAGACGAGAGGTGACCTGAGCCGACGAGCTTGTGGATTTCCTCGTCCACTTCCAGATAGGCAAGCTGTTGGGCGAGCTGGAAGTTCTGGCTGGCGAGGTCCAAGCCGTCGTCGATCAAGATCTCCCTCCGGTGCCGATCAAGTCTGCGAACCGAGCCCATCATCACATCTTGCGGCAAACGTCGGACGTTCAATCCGTGCCGCTGTTTGAAGAACGCCTGCAAACCACCCACGTGATTGACGTCAGCTGCCATGCTTTCGGCTGCGGCATCGAGATGGGGAAAGCAATTCCGACGCGCCGCCAGGAAAACCCGAACCGCAGTCACCGGATCACCGGCAGCATCGGCTCCGCCTGAGCCAGCAGCCGCCTGTTGCTGGTCCGCCAAAGCGAACTGCTCGCTCTTGTAGGCGGTGTAAAGCCGAAGCATCGCCTCGGTGAAGCCTGGAAAATTGCTGAGAACATCGCTCAGCTCAACCGGCGAGATCTCGATATCAGCGAATATCGAATCCTTCATCGCGGCTTTCAGTCTATTCATCAAACCAGGCCCGGCGTCTTCCGTGAGCGCCGACAGGTCGATTGCATAGGCCTTGGCCAGGCGGATCAGCACCTCGGCCGTCACCGGCCGCTGATTTCTCTCCATCAGCGCGATGTAGGACGACGAGATTCCGATATCCGAAGCCATCCCCGCTTGGGTAAGGCCCAGATCCTTGCGAAGGCGCCGCAATCGCGGTCCGAGATAAACGCCGCTTTTCTCCATCGCGCATTTACAACATTACATGTTGGCTCTGTAAAGTTTTGCATCCAGCAATTGCTAGGGCATAGTGGCTTCGCCAGCCGAACCGAATGCCACCGACCTTACATTAGTTTACATCCTTACACCAAATCTTTGTAAAGTATTACAGGCTGACAAGTTTGGGCATCGGTCCGGTTGCCATGGCGATGTAGAGGAGGGATCAACTGTCCGACTAAATCAAACCGTCCGGGATTCCAGCAATGACCTACGTCAGCGCCATCGAGCAAGCAGCCACCGAAATCAGTGGCAACAAGAACTGGCAGGGCATTTCGGATGAAGCCGTCGCGCGCATGCGCTTGCAGAACCGCTTCCGCACGGGCCTCGACATTGCCAGGTATACGGCCGACATCATGCGCAAGGACATGGCCGCCTACGATCAGGATCCGGGCAAGTATACCCAGTCCCTTGGCTGCTGGCATGGGTTCATCGGGCAGCAAAAGGTCATTTCCATAAAGAAGCATTTCGGCTCGACCGAGCGCCGCTATCTCTATCTCTCGGGCTGGATGGTCGCAGCCCTGCGCTCTGAATTCGGTCCGTTGCCGGACCAGTCCATGCACGAAAAGACCAGCGTGCCGGCGCTCATCGAGGAGCTTTACACCTTCTTGCGGCAGGCTGACGCTCGCGAGCTCGGCATGATCTTCCGCGAACTGGACACGGCAAGAGAGGCAGGTGACGCTCCGCTGCAACGCCAGATTCTGGCTTCGATAGACAATTATCAGACTCACGTCGTTCCGATCATCGCTGACATCGACGCGGGCTTCGGCAACGCCGAGGCAACCTATCTCCTTGCCAAGAAGATGATCGAAGCCGGTGCATGCGCGCTCCAGATCGAGAACCAGGTCTCAGACGAGAAGCAATGCGGTCACCAGGACGGGAAGGTCACGGTCCCGCACGAGGACTTCGTGGCCAAGATCAGGGCATGCCGATACGCCTTCCTCGAGCTCGGCGTCGACAATGGCATCATTGTTGCGCGCACCGACTCTCTGGGCGCTGGCCTCACCAAGCAGATAGCCTTCAGCGCCGAGGCAGGCGATATCGGAGACCTCTACAACTCCTTCCTCGATTGCGAAGAAGTTTCGCCCGGGAAAATCGAAAACGGGGATGTCTTCATTACGCGGGACTCGAAGGTTCTGCGGCCGAAGCGACTTCGTTCAAACCTTTTCCAGTTCCGGCCAGGCACAGGCGAGGACAGGTGTGTTCTGGACTGCATCAACGCCCTGCAGAACGGCGCGGATCTGCTTTGGATCGAAACCGAAAAGCCTCATATCGAGCAGATCGCAGGCATGGTCGATCGCATTCGCGAGATCGTCCCCAACGCAAAGCTGGTCTACAACAACTCGCCATCCTTCAACTGGACACTGAACTTCCGCCAGCAGGTCTTCGACGCATGGCTGGCTGAGGACAAGGATGTCACCAGCTACAATCGGGCAAAGCTCATGAGCGCCGAGTACGACAGCTCGGAGCTCGCTCTCGAGGCGGACGAAAGAATCCGTACGTTCCAGCGCGACGCAGCCGCGCGGGCTGGCATCTTCCATCATCTCATCACCTTGCCGACCTATCACACCGCAGCATTGTCAACCGACAATCTCGCCAAGGAATATTTCGGCGAACAGGGGATGCTGGGTTACGTGGCCAACGTCCAGCGCAGGGAAATCCGCCAAGGCATTGCTTGCGTGAAGCACCAGAACATGGCCGGCTCCGATCTCGGCGACGATCACAAGGAGTATTTTGCCGGTGAAGCGGCACTCAAGGCCGGCGGCGCCCACAACACGATGAACCAGTTCGCAGCATGACGAGCGCCAATCTCAGCAAGCGCCTTGTGTCGCCCGCATCGGTGGGGTCCGGCGCGCCGGAATCCGAAAGATGGGGTCGTTTGCGGAAGGGGGCGAAATCCTACGCTAAGCAAGAGCCCGCTGAGCAGCGTGTTGAGGCGAAGTCCGCCCAGCAGAAAGGATTGTCAGCTCGCTCAAGGTCAGCCACGATAGGCTCACCCGTGCAACGCCCTCGCTCAGTCGGGCAGCTACACCTTTCGGCCGAGCTTCACCCCTCGACGTCGTTAAGCGGGAACAAAAGCTTAAGCTCTCAGTAAGGCCGCTCGTACAACGAGACTTGCGACAAGGCCAGGCCCGTCCTCTCGCATGGCGAGCGTGAGTCCCACTCCTTGCCTTTCGGCTGCCGCCTTTGCGATCGCCAGCCCCAGGCCACTTCCCTCGCTGTCTTGAGGGCTCGCCCTGAAGAACCGCTCAAAGACTCGTGGCATCTCTTCTTCATCAATGCCTGGGCCGGTATCGCGGACGTCTACGCGCGCCTCTTGCCCGCAGACGGCCACCGCGACGTCGACGGTTCCGCCCAATGGTGTGTACCGTACAGCGTTTTCCATCAGATTGCCGAGGATGATCTCGAAATCGCTAAGCGAACCGACCACAGTCGCCTTGTCCTGGCGCGTGATGCCCAAGTCAATCTGGCGGCTCTCCGCGAGTGGGGTCAGACGCGCAACGATGTCAAATGCAAGTTGGACGAGGTCGATCGACTGCGTAGCGGGCGCAGGCTCTTGGGCGTCGTAGCGCGCCAGGCGCAAGAGCTTGTTCACAAGGCTGGTGGCCCTGCCGATTCCAGCTTCGAGCTCAGTCAAACGCTGCGAAAACCGACCGTCCCGGTCATGGTGCCGAAGGTTGTCGATTTGAATTTGCAGCGCCGAAAGCGGTGTGCGCAATTCATGGGCTGCATCTGAGATAAACCGCCGCTGACGCTCCAGCAGTGCGCGAAGCCGCGCGAGCATCAGGTTGATTGAGCTCACAAAGGGAACGACTTCGGCGGGCACGTCGTCGATCGGAACGGGGTCGTCCGCCCCGGCGTCTCGGGAACCGACCGTGACGGCCAGGCGATTGAGCCGCGCCATAATCCGATCGATGATCCAGCTCAGTGTCAGCAATGACATTGGAATCAGAACGATGATCGGAAGCGCCGCCTGGAGCGCCGCATTGGTCGCCAGTTCCTGTCGGACCCTCGTATCCTGGGAAATCTGAACAGTTCGGTCCGGCACTGCCAGTGTGTAGACGTGCCAATTGTCATTGCCGGTCGAAATGTCGGCAAACCCGGTCGCTGATTGGCGGGGAATATCAACGGCTGGGTGCGAAAGTCGCAACGGCTTGCCGGCCACATTCCAGACCTGGATGACGAAGTCGTCCTCGGGGTCATGCGGCACATCGCCAACCCGTCCGGCTGGCACGGAAGGCGCGTCCCCGACATAAAGCGCGATCTGCCGCAGCTGATTGTCGAGGAAGTCGGATGCTTCGTTCCTGACGAGGAAGAATGATGTTATGGCCGCGCAGACGCCGATGGCCGCCATTAACCCGGCAAGCCATATGAAAGCCGTACGTCGGATCGAAATCGCGCCTTTCACTTGGGGACCATCCAGCCGGCCCCCCGGATGTTACGTATGATGTCCTTGTCGAACTTGCGTCGGACATAGTGGATGAGGACGTCGATTGCGTTGCTTTCCACCTCTTCGCCCCAGCCATAGAGTTTTTCCTCAAGCTGGCTGCGGGATAGGATTGTGCCGGGGCGCTCCAGCAACGCCTGGAGCAGCGCGAATTCTCGCGCCGGCAACATTTCGCTGCACCCGCGATATTTTACCTCATGACTTGATAGATCGAGCTCGATCTCGCTCGTGACAAGGACCGAAACCGCCTGGCCGCCGTGCCGGCGCAGAACCGCGCGCATGCGCGCGAGCAGTTCTTTGACCTCGAACGGCTTCACCAAATAGTCGTCGGCCCCGAGGTCGAGCCCCACGACGCGATCGTCGAGCTCGTCACGGGCGGTGATCACCAGGATCGGCCTCTTGTCGCCGGCCGTCCGAAGCGAGCGCAGGATTTCCAGGCCCGAACGGCCGGGCAAGCCTAGGTCGAGCAACACCAAACCGTGACCGCCAAGGGCGACGGCCTCGTCCCCGAGCTGCCCGTCACGTACCCAGTCTACCGACATGCCGGCATCGTCCAGGGCTTGCACGAGGGCCCGACCGAGCATGACATCATCTTCGATCACAAGAACACGCATGCTTCAAAGTATCTGAAACGCGGCCACCTGCACAGATTTTGGTGCGGGCCAGCTGCACTCCATTGGGTAATCTAAGACCCTCCTAATTCTGCTGGCGTCACATGCCCTCTCCCGTCCCGCAGAGGAGCATTAATCATGCCTGTCCGCTATCGAATATCCGCCGCATTGGCCGTGCTGTTGTTGATGTCACCCGGAGCGTTTCCTCCCGCTCTGGCACAGGAAAAGCTCGTTGCGCCTGAGACGAACCCGCCGGGTGACATTCCTGATAATCAGGTCTTCATCACCTACACCTCCCCCGACGGATTTGATCTGAAGGTGCCAGAGGGATGGTCACGGACTTCGATCGACCATGGCGTTCGGTTCTTCGATAAATATGATGAGCTGGATGCCACCGTTGGCACTGCGAGCGCTGCTCCAACGGCTTCCTCAGCCAAGGCCAACGAAATCCCGGACCTCAAGGCAGCCGGACATGCAGTCAAAATCACTGCGGTCAAGAATGTAAAGCTCGCAGCCGGGCCGGCCGTCCGCATCAGCTATCTGTCGAACTCCGCGCCAAATCCGGTCACGAACAAGCAGATCCGCCTCGAACACGAGCGCTTCATACTGTTCAAGGATGGCAGGACGCTGACCCTTGATCTTGCCGCTCCGGCCGGCGCGGACAACGTCGACCAATGGCAGCTGATCTCCAATTCGTTGCATTGGAGGTGAGTTTATGCCCGCACTCGAGGCGACCGAACTTTACCGCTTCTTTCATGCCGGCGACGACGAAGTCGTCGCCTTACGTGGCGTTGCCCTCACCCTCAATGCGAAGGAATTCACCGCATTGAGGGGCCCCTCCGGCAGCGGGAAATCGACGCTGCTTGCCTGCCTTGCCGGGATTGATGAGCCGGACGGTGGCGTGGTGTCGGTTCTGGGAGAGCGCATGACCCGACGCCCCGAGCCGGTGCGGGCTCGGCTTAGGGCCCGCCATTTCGGAATGCTCATGCAGTCCGGAAATCTTTTCGATCACCTGACGGTACGAGACAACATCCGTCTGCAGATGGAGATCTCCGGCCAGGGCCGATCGGATGAGATCGATCTCCTTCTCGACAACCTGGGCCTTGATGGCCTGGCAAGTGTCTTGCCCGCTCACCTTTCAGGCGGCGAGGCGGCGCGTGCCGGCCTGGCCGTGGCGCTCGCGGCAAAACCATCGATCCTGCTCTGCGATGAGCCGACCGCCGAGGTCGATGCAGCGACGGAGCAACTCGTCATCGACCGTCTCATCGAAACTTGCCGCGGCGGTGCCGCCCTCCTGATCGTCACGCACAGCCCCGCACTCGCAGCACGGGCCGATCGCATTATCGACATCCGTGATGGAGGCATCGTGCATGGCTAAAACCTTGCTTTTAGCCGCCGACCTTTGGCGCAGCTTCCAGCGCGAGCGAGGCGTCGTGGCGGCCGTTCAAGGCTGCTCTTTCAGGATTAGCGCCGGCGAAACCATCGCCATCATGGGACCTTCGGGGTGCGGAAAGACGACGCTTCTGAATCTGATCGCGGGATTGGACATGCCAAGCTCGGGGCAGCTGGAACGGCCCGGGTCTGGTTCGCCCGACACGTTGCGCCCCGAGCGGATCGGCGTCGTCTTCCAATCGGCGAATTTGATTCCTGCACTCACCGCGCTCGAAAACGTCGAGCTGCCGATCCTTCTCGGTAACGGTTCCGAAGCCAACGCTCGTGCTCTGACAGCGCTTGCCACCTTCGGGGTCGATTCCCTGGCTCAGAAGCTTCCCGAGCAGCTTTCCGGCGGCCAGGCTGAACGGATCGCCGTAGCTCGAGCCATAGTGACGGATCCGGAATTGATTGTTGCCGATGAGCCGACGGGCCAACTCGATCAAGCCGGCGCTGCGGTGCTGGTAGACCGGCTCCTCGCCTGGGGGCGGCAGACCGGAAGCGCCATCGTCATCGCCACGCATGATGAGCGTGTGGCGGCAAAGATGAACCAAGACTGGCGGATGCGTCACGGCAGAATCGAGAGCATGATTGAGAGGTTCGCATGTACGGGCGCTGGTTGATCGGACTTATCCGAACCCGTCCCGGCCGCCTGGGCGGCACCATCGGCGGTGTGGCGCTGACAGTCGCCTTTATTGCGTGCCTGGGTGCGTTCTTGCAATCCAGCGCGGCTGAGATGACGGCGCGGTCGATCGCCCAGGTGCCCGTCGATTGGCAGGTCCAGTCGCTGCCGGGGGCAGATCATGGTGCGGTCGAGGCTGCGATCCGCTCCGCTGCGCCGGTGACCGGCCTGCAACCAATCAACTATGCCGATGTTCCTGGCTTTGAGGCGAACATTGGAGGCACGGTGCAGACCACGGGTGGCGGCACGGTGCTTGGCATTGGACCGGACTATTTCGACCAGTTCCCGGGGCAAGTTCGACGGCTGGTCGGGTCGGTCGATGGCGTCCTGATAGCACAGCAGACTGCCGCCAACCTGCATGTCACGGTTGGGGATCAGGTTGTCATCCACCGCTTCCAGGCGCCCGACTTCAAAGTGACGATTGCCGGCATCGTCGATTTGCCCAACGCTGACGCGATGTTTCAGGCGATCGGCGTCGCCCCCGGCGTTGCACCACAAGCCCCGCCCGACAACGTCCTGTTGTTGCCGATGTCCCAGTGGCAGCAAGTATTCGCACAGCAGGGCGCAAGCCGGCCCGATACCGTCAAGACTGAGTTCCACGTCAAGCTCGATCACCGCGGTCTATCCGCCGATCCGGTCGCTGCGAGCATCTGGGCGACTGAGCAAGGTCACAATTTCGAGGCACGCGTTGCTGGAACCGCGCTGCTTGCCAACAATCTGGCGGCTCGACTGGGAGCGGTGCGCGAGGATGCCCTCTACGCCCGACTGGTTTTTCTGTTCCTCGGCGCCCCAGGAACGATCCTGGCCATTCTGCTGACGCTTGCCGTTGCAGGAGCTGGGCGGGACAAACGCCGTCGCGAGCAGGCGTTGCTGCGTTTGCGGGGAGCAACAGTCGATGCCGTCCTTCGTCTGGCCGCGGCTGAAGCGATCGTCGCGGGGGTCGGCGGTGCGATCCTTGGTATTCTCCTCGGTGCTCTCGCCGCGCATTTCGTTCTCGGGGCGGCACTCTTGCGCAGCACGGCGGTTCCTTTGCTCAGTACTGTGGCTGGGCTCGCGCTGTCGCTCGTCGCGATCCTGCTTCCCGCTTGGCGAGACGCTCGCAGCTCTACCATTGCGGCGGGCCGGCGACCGATCGGCGAGCATTGGACACCCTTGTGGGCTCGCGGTTATCTGGACCTTGTGCTGCTTGCGCTCGCTGCGGCGTTCTACTGGCGTTCGGCAGCGAGCGGATATCAGGTCGTTCTCGCGCCGGAGGGTGTGACGGCCGCGGCCGTCGACTACACCGCCTTCCTTGCGCCTATGATGCTATGGACCGGTCTGGCACTGTTGGCCATGCGGCTCGTCGGGGCCGGGCTGCGGCAAGGCCGACCGCTGATTGCCAAGGGCTTGCGACCTGTCGCCGGGCGTCTGGCGGATGTTGTGGCGGCAACATTTGGGCGCCAAGGCCGCCGATTGACTGCTGGCATCGGCCTGGCTGCGCTTGCTTTCGCCTTTGCATCGTCTACCGCGATTTTCAACGCAACCTATGAGGCCCAGGCGCGGGTCGACGCTGAACTCACCAACGGCGCCGACGTCACCGTCACGGGCACATCCGCCGCACCTGCGTCTCAGGCGCTCGACACCCTTTCCAGGCTACCGGGCGTCGCGGCGGCCCAGCCGATGCAACACCGATACGCGTATGTCGGAACCGACCTTCAGGATCTCTACGGCATCGATCCGGCACGCATCGGGACAGCCACGGCCATGTCCGACGCTTATTTTGCCAATGGCGATGCGAGGGCGACACTCGCCGACCTCGCGCAAACGCCCGATGGTGTGCTGGTCTCTCAGGAAACCGTGAACGACTATCAGCTCCGCCGCGGCGACAGCATCAACCTTCGCCTGCAAAACGCGGCCGATCACCAATATCATGTCGTGCCCTTTCACATCGTGGGTGTGGTGCGCGAATTCCCGACCGCCCCCAAGGATTCGTTCTTGGTCGCCAACGCGGCTTACATCGCCCGGCAAACCGGTTCCGCGGCAAACGAGATTGTTCTCATTCGATCGAACGGTGATCCCGCCCGCGTCGCTTTGTCCGCCCGAAATGCGACTGCGGGCCTCCCCGGAGTCAAGGTCAGCCAGATCGGCGATACCGTAGCCCTGATAGGGTCGAGCCTCACCGCAATTGATCTCGCCGGTCTAACGCGGCTGGAACTCGTTTTCGCGCTTGTCATGCTTGCTGCGTCGGGCGGACTGGTCCTTGGCCTTGGCTTTGCCGACCGCGAGCGCTCCTTCGCGGTTCTCGTGGCTCTGGGAGCCCGACCACGACAGCTCGGCGCCTTCGTCTGGAGCGAAGCGGCATTGGTTACCGGCAGCGGCATGGTCCTGGGTCTCGGGGCAGGCACGCTGATTGCCTATGTGCTCGTCAAGCTGCTGACCGGAGTGTTCGACCCGCCACCTGAGGTGCTTTCGGTGCCGTGGCTCTACCTCGTTGCTCTCATCGTCACGGCGGCGGGCGCCGCTCTGGTAGCCGCGACAGGTGAAGCAATGCGCAGCCGGAAACACGTCACGGAGAAGCTCAGAGGCGAGTGAGAACCTGTTTTCTCGCAATCCAGGCCGCCATTGCGGGAAAGGATAGAGATCGGCGGCCGAGACCTTGAAAGGATAAAGCAAATGAAACCGCAAATGATCATGGCCGCGATGCTGGTGCTGGCGCCGATCAGCGCCGCATTCGCTGCCCAGACATCCGGCACGATCACCGCAATCAGCAAGAATGCCGATACGATCACGCTGTCGGACGGCAAGACTTACGCCCTGCCCGAAGGGATCGAAGACACCAAACTCCGTGTCGGCGAAAAGGTCCAGCTAACCTATGCGGACAAGGGCGGTAAGGCGGTTGTCTCCCATCTGGTTCCGCAGAAATGAAAATTGCAGCGGCCGGCGTCATTGCCGGCCGCTGCTTTCGCACGCGATTGGCAGCCGTCGACCATGTCCGGCGCCAGGCCGACACCCGTTCTAATTCTCAGCTAATTGAACCTGCGTAGTCACAGTGGGCCGACCGAGCGCGCCAAGTAGAGCGGTGGGCGTATCGAGCTATCGCTGCAGGAGTGCCATTCAACCTTCGAGGAGCGATGCGGAAGCCAAGCATACCTTGCAGTGCCACAATTCAGGGAAATTAACTGATGAAACAGATTTTTCTTGCCATCGCACTCATTACCGCTCCGGTAGCGGCTTTCACCGGCTTTGAGCTCTACGCCAGTACTGCACCAGCCAAAACAGCGAGCCTCGGCGATCTGTCGTCGTTCAAGGCCATCATTGCTGACGTCCAGACCCTCGCTTCCAAGGGCGATCTCCCCGGCGCTGCCAAGCGCATCACCGATTATGAAACGGCATGGGACCAGGCCGAGACCGCGATCCGTCCACTGAACCAGAACGATTGGAACAACATCGACGCGGCCTCTGACGCTGCATTGAAGGCCCTTCGTCAATCGAGCCCGTCGGCGGACAAGGTCAACAAAACACTCGCCGCCCTGATGGCGGTTCTCAACAATCCGGCACAGCCTGCTCAGTAGGCGGGCGACAAACACCGTCACTCTGCAAACCGCCGCCCGAAACTTCGACGCCCTTTCAAGGATACCCACAATGTCTGCACCGGCCACCAAAGCTGCTGTTTACAATCGCGTTCCCCGCGTCACAACCGACTTCTGGCTCATAAAACTGATGGCCGTCACCATGGGGGAAACGGCGGCCGATTATCTCAACGTACAGATGGGCCTCGGCTTGACCTCGACGTCACTGATCATGTCCGCAGTTCTGGCGCTCGCCCTGGTCTGGCAGTTTGCGCAGAAGAAATATGTTCCCGCCGCCTACTGGCTGTCCGTGGTGCTGATCAGCATCGTTGGCACGTTGATCACCGACAATCTGGTCGACAATTTCCATGTTCCGCTGCTGGATACGACGATTGCGTTCTCGGTCGCCCTGGCGCTGACGTTCCTGCTCTGGTTCAGAGCCGAAGGGACGCTTTCGATCCACTCCATCTACACCGGGCGGCGTGAGGCCTTCTACTGGCTGGCCATCCTGTTCACCTTCGCGCTTGGGACGGCCGCCGGCGATCTGGTGGCCGAAAAATTCGCGCTGGGCTATCTGGCGACCGGCGTCCTGTTCGGGATGATCATCCTCTCGCTCAGCATCGGCTATTTTTTCCTCGGCCTCGACGCGATCCTCGGCTTCTGGCTGGTCTATATCCTGACCCGGCCTCTCGGCGCCTCCTTCGGCGACCTGATGTCCCAGCCCGCGCAGTATGGCGGTTTCGGCCTCGGCACGATCATCACCAGCGCGATCTTCCTCGCCGCAATTGTTGCAATCGTCATCTTCATGAGCGTTCGGCACGAGGGCGAGGAACTCGCTGACGTTGATGAGGATCAAAAGATGGCAGCCCCCGGCAAAGGCGAGAAGCTTGCTATTGCCGAGGAAGGACTTTGAGGAGCCGCCCGGCCTTGAGTGATCGTCTGCCAGCTTCAACACCAATATCGCCGAGGACAGTCCGAATGCAGGCGGCAGCACAAGCACTTTCCCGAACTCTAGAAAAATGGGTATTGGCCGGCGCAGCCTTATCAGCTCTTCTGGCAACGGTAGTCCAGCTCCATGCGCTGGAGGAGCTGGTTGATCGTCCTGTTGCGTTGTTCTTTGCAAGTCAGCGTGACGCGACACTGGTGCATATTGCGCGATTTTTGACAGACTTCGGCAAAGCCTACTGGTTCATCGTCCCGGCTGCCGCTCTGTTCATACTGTTCCGGTTCATGTGGAAGAATCCACTTTATGCTTCCAGGTCACTTTTCGTTTTAACGAGCGTGGCATCGACCGGCATTGTCGTCGATATTCTCAAAGTCGTATTTGGTCGCGCTCGGCCAGAATTGTTGTTCAATCAGGATATTTTTCAGTTCTTTTTTTTCAGATTCGGGCACGAATATAATTCATTCCCGTCGGGACACACCGCCTGTGCGATGGCAGCGGGCGTCGCTTTGGCCCTGATCTTTCCGCGTTACCGCAGCCTGGCGCTTGCTGGCGCAGCCATTCTGGCATGCACGCGCTTCATCACGACTTCGCACTACATCAGTGACGTGATGGCGTCCTCAATGATCGCCGTCGTTGTCGTTCCGATTATCCAGATTGTTTTTGCGCGATTTGGCTTTCCCTTGAGCGAGCGCGAGGCGTCGATGGACCCGCCCCGCCATCGCCTGGCTGCAAAAATGATCGGCACACCTTTGAAGGCTCGCAGCATCGATGGCGCCGTCATGCGGGCGAGCGCACCAACAATCGTCGGGGTGGTGATTGCCGCGACGATTATGGCGGTGTGCGGTTTGGCTCCCAATCTGGCACTGATCGAATGGCAAGAAGGTTCCTTGCCCGATTATCAGCCTGTACTTGAATGGTGGCTATGGTTGTCCTTGTACGTCTGTCTCGGCTTCGGAGCACTGACCTGGGCATGCCAGCGAAAGCTTAGGCCAATCTGAGGACACGCTTTCCTTGACCTCTGAGTTCCCGTGTAGACCATGGTCATGGGGAAATGGATGTGCGGTCGATGGTGGGTTCTTGGCTTAGCTTGGGGCCGCCACTCCCTTAAGCGCCTCGGCGTTAAAATCCTGTTCGCAGCAGCAGAACCCCTCCGTCCCAATTCGTGTTCGCTTCAGCGTCGGGGCGTACCGCAATACGCCCTGATCCAAGCATTTGTGCCAGAATGTCGCGCGGCGTGTTGGCATCGGCCTGGGTTGAGACAGCAGAGGATAGCGACAGCGGCCGCTCGATCTGTCCCTGCACGACCGAACCGATCCAGACCGGTGCGAGTTTTTCTCCCATGAGGTTGAGATCTGCATCCCAAAGCCGGAGCACGAACCGAGTGTTGTTCGGTGCAGCTCCGTTTTGCAGGACGAGCGTCAAGCTCGGCAGCCTTCCGCTGGCGAGATGAGGGGTAACCGGCAATTCGACAGGAGTTGTCTTCGCGGAGAGCCAACCCAGTATCCTGGATGACGCCCATGGCGCGGGCAGACGCCATCCCTTGCTCAGCAAATCCTGTCGAATTGCAGAAAGGTCTCCCGCCCACTGGATCGTGAAGGGCTCTTCGATCTCGCCGGTCAGATCGATCCGCCTGGGCGGCAGCCGTTGCCAACCTGACGTCCACCAGTCGTTGGCCATCATCGTGGGGGTCGCTCGGTTTACGGCATAGCGTTCGACATCGAGAGAGTGATGTCGATAGACGTTCAACCCCCCGGCTAGCGCGAGTGCCGCGCCGGCGATCACCATCAATGACGTCGCGCCGACTGATTTTGCCGGCTTTCGCATGTAGAAGAATCCGAGCACTGCCAGCCAGGCCGTACCGAAGGCAAGCCCCCCGACCGCGTCCGAGAACCAGTGAGCGCCCAGATAGACGCGCGAGAACGCTATCAGCAGTGCAAAGGATAGAGCGGTCAAAGCGACCGGAAGGCGCCACATCGGACGAAGTTCACGTCCGATCAGGAAAGCGAGAAAGCCGTAGACGGCGAGATTGACTGTGCTATGGCCGCTGGGAAAGGAAAATGCGCTCCAGCCCGTGTAGAACAACTCGGTCGGCCGGGCGCGATGGAGCGTGACTTTTATGACCGTGTTGAGCACGGATGCACCGCCAACTGCCGCCAGCCAGTAGGCTGCTGGACGCCATGCCCGTCTCCAGGCAAGCCATAGAAACACTGCGATCGTTACCGTCATCACGACCACCGTATCGCCAAGCTCGGTGGTTATCAGCATTACGGAATCGCCCGGAACGGTTCGCAGATCCTGGAGTGCCTGGTAGATCGCGTTATCGGCGCGTACGAGAGGGTCGCCACTGACGACATCTTCGAGAATGCCGAAGAACAGCCAGGCGGAGCCGACCAACAGCAAAGCCAGAAACGCAAGCCCTCGGGCGTCGGGACGCGACGGATCGAGAAGATCGAGCGCGAAGCGACCCCAACGGGAGTGGTTCATGGCCGTGCGTTGCCGAAGCCAACCCGACAGAGCCGATGCAAGCGCCGGACCGTGGCGCAGGGCGAACCGGGCGAGACGGAGTAGCACCCAGATGAAGACAACGATGAGAACAACCAGAATAGCGAGGGATTTGGCGGCCGCGCCGAACATGCTGAAAGCAGCGCCGACGAACACAGCGGGCAGAACATGCGACGGCGCCCACACCAGCGCGGACAGGATGTTGGCAACGTAGAACCGCCGCACCGAGAGCCCTAACATGCCGGCGATCAGGGGGACGAAGGCTCGCACGCCCGGTGTGAAGCGGGCGATAAAGACGCTTTTGTCGCCGTGCTTTGCGAAAAATGCCTCGCTGCGCGTGATGAGGTCCGGGTGTCGGTTGAGCGGCCATCGTTCAAGGATCTCGCGGTGATAGCGATGGCCGATCCAGAACGAGAGGCCGTCGCCGATGATTGCCCCGGCGGAGGCCGCGCCGAGCAGCGGCCAGAGTTTTACAATGCCGCTGGGTACCAGTGCGCTGATTGCCAGGATTGCGGCAGTGCCTGGAATAAAAACTCCGATGACGGGTATGGATTCCGACAGCGCCAACAGAAGCACCGTCGCATAAGCCAAATGCGGATGCGCCGCGATGAACGCGGTGACGGCGGAGAAGAAAGACGCCACCATCCCGCGCTCCTCTAAAGAACGGAGGTGACGAACCGATCGAGGCGTGTCCCCTCCCGGTAGAGCGCGCGGACCAATATGGCGGCGACGATACCTGTCGCGGCTCCTCCGAGAACGTCGCTCACATAGTGCGTCCCGATATAGACGCGGGAGACTGCCACCAGAACCGCCGCCGCGAAGAGCCACCGTCCCATGCGCCGCATCCCGTGCAGCAAAAACGCCGCCGCGATGGCGAAAGTCGCGGTCGCGTGGTCGGAGGGAAATGACGGATCGGCGCTGGGACTGATCAGCAGATGGGAGATGCCACTGTCATAGGGTCGCATGCGATGAACAAACAGCAGGATAAGCTGATTGATAGCAAGGCCGAGCAGCAAAGAGAGTCCCGTCGCGACGAGAACGTGTCTGTTGTGCGGCCTATCCGATCCTCGCCACCATTGCGCGGCGACCGCCAGCACGAGCAGCGGCACACCGATGGCGGACACCCAGATCATCAGGAAATCGACCGAGGCGCTAGCTCCGGCAAGGCTGTTGACGGCGCGGGTCGCGGCGGCATCGAGATCGTAGAGTTGCAACGCTGTATCCTCTTCTTTTTGTTGGCACCGCTTGCGTTGACGCGCGTCAGCGATCCCGTTTTGCTTCGGGCACGGCGATCTTTACGAGCCTTGGTCGAATGGGAAGGAGACCCAGTACGGTCAGCGTCGCGAAGCCCGCGCCCGCCAGAAATGTCCCCTGGGGTCCGGCGGCATCCCACAAGATCCCCGCGATGATGCTGGCGGCGAGCAGCGCGAGACCGCAGATCAGGTTGAACATGCCGAAGGCGGTACCGCGCAGTTCCGACGGCGCGGTCTCGGCGACGAGCGTCGAAAGCAGGCCCTGGGTGAAGCCCATGTGAAGGCCCCAGAGTACGACGCCAATTACGACCGCGACAATGCTGGACGCAAACGCCAGCACGACATCTGCCAGAACGAGCAGAACCAGTCCGACGATCAGGATCATCACCTTGTCCATGCGATCAGACAGGATGCCAATCGGATAGGCCGAGAGCGAATAGGTGAGGCTCATGACGACCATCACAACCGGTATCAGCGCAAGCGGCAGGCCTATCGATTGCGCGCGGAGGACGAGAAACGCTTCGCTGAATCGAGCCAGCGTGAAGACCGCGGCAATCACCACGACCCACCAGTAAACAGCATCCAAACGGCGCAGTTCCTCACGTCGCAAGGGCATCCGAACCTTGCGCAATGCCTTCGGGCGCTCCGGCTCCTTGACGGCGACGATGATGAGCACCAAGGAGAGACACGCCGGAATGACAGCGATCCAGAAAACCGTTTGGAAGTGATCCGCGGTGAGCCACATCAGACCGATAGCGAGGAGCGGCCCTACAAAAGCTCCGATCGTATCGAGCGACTGGCGCAGGCCGAAGCTCGCGCCGCGCAGCTCCGGCGGCGCGATATCGGCGACGAGCGCGTCACGCGGTGCGCCGCGAATGCCCTTTCCGACCCGATCGATAAAGCGGGCAGCGATCAGCCAGTCGAGCGAAGAAGCCAGAGGAAAGATCGGTTTGGTGAAGGCGGCAAGGCCATAACCGAGAACTGCAAGGAACTTACGTTTGCCAAGCCAATCACTAAGCGCCCCGGAAAACACCTTGGTGATCGAGGCGGTCGCTTCGGCAATCCCCTCGATGATGCCGACAGCCAGCGCCGACGTGCCGAGCACCGCCACCATATAGACGGGTAGCAGCGCATGAATCATTTCCGAGGAGGTGTCCATCAGCAGGGAGACGAAGCCTAGCGCCCAGATGCCTGCCGGAATACCGCGACGGGTTTCGGCAGAAGACGTTTTCTCGACGGTGATTGTGGGCTTCCCGGCCTGGTCGCTCATTTCAGCGGTTCTCGTGTTGGGCGTCGAAGACGCGCTGGGCATAGCTGTCGAGCAGCGCCTCGCAGGCGCGCAGCCGCTCTGAGGCCTCTTCGGCCAATGTCGCGCCGTAAAAGTCGAGCTTGCTGATCTTCTCGTGCCATCCCTGAAGCTTCTTGAGGTCTGTGTCCTCTTCCTCCAGTTCGGCATAAGTGAACTTGTTGATCGCGATCTCCTTGGCGATCTCGGCCTCGAAATCGCCGCAGCGGCCAAGGAACTCACGATACTGCTCGTCGCGATCGGCCTTGAAGCGGTTGATCACCTTGTCTTCCTGGGCGCGGTCGAGGGCGACTGTTTCCAGGATCACGGCTTCACCGCCCATCTCCGCCACGTCGTTCTCCAGCATCTTGAGCCGTCGGACATGATCGTCGGTCTTCGGCAGGAGGCACACGCCGTTCTGCAGATAGACCGCGCCCATGCCCTTGAGCCGGCGCCATAACGCGATGCGCTTGGCGGCCGGCTCGGGTGGGACCTTGTAGGTCAAAAGAAGCCAGGATGGAGCGGTCACGGTTCATCCATAATGAAACGACGGTAACATATCAAGAGAAACGTCATCGCGTAAGCGACGATTCTCGGCCCGCCTCATTCGCCAGTTCTTGTCATTATGATATAGGGGGGTATGCTATATGGAATGAAACTGGAGGATCGCATGTCGCATACGACCCGTGAGAAACAGAAGCTGCTCAATCGCGTGCGCCGTATTCGCGGCCAGATGGAGGCGGTCGAACGCGCGCTCGAAGAGGAAAAGGGCTGCGCCGCAGTGTTGCAGCTCATCGCGGGCGTACGCGGTGCCGTGAACGGCCTGATGGCGGAGGTGGTGGAGGACCACATCCAGCATCATGTGGCCGATGCCGATCTCGACCAGAAACAACGCAATGAGGGCGCCGCCGAACTGATCGATGTCGTGCGCGCCTACCTCAAATAGAACCGGAGTTGGCGCCATGGTCGTTCACGACACCACCCACCGCCGCAGGCTTGCCGATGAGCCTCATGGGCATGCGGCTGAGCCCCATCCTCATGCGCATCACCATCATGATCATGAGCACAACGATCATGAGCACGGCCACGATCACGACCACCCGTTCGAATGGCCGGAAGCAGTGCGGATCGCGCTTGTCGCGGTCGCGGCGGCGGCCGTCTGGTTCCAAATCTGGGAGCCATTCCAGGCTGTCAGCGTCATCGGCGTCGCCGGCCTTCTGATCGGCGGCTGGCCGATCCTGAAGGAGGCATTCGAGAATATCGTCGAGCGGCGCATGACGATGGAGCTGTCGATGACGATCGCCATCGCCGCTGCTGCGGCGATCGGCGAGTTCTTCACCGCACTCGTCATCACGCTCTTCGTCCTCGTCGCCGAGGTGCTGGAGGGGCTGACGGTTGGCCGCGGCCGCAAGGCCATTCGCGACCTGCTCGAATTCCTGCCGCGCGAAGTCTCCGTGCGCCGGGCTGGAGCGATCCGGTCGGTCTCGGCGGAGGAACTCTCGGTGGGCGACGCGATCCTGGTTGCGCCGGGCGGTCGCATACCGGTCGACGGCGCGGTGCTGTCGGGCCACTCCTTCGTCGATGAATCGCGCATCACGGGTGAATCGATGCCCGTCGAGAAGGTCGCGGGCACGCATGTCTTCGCCGGCTCCATCAATCAGTCCGGCGCGCTCGAAGTTTCAGCCGAGCGGATTGGCCGCGACACCAGCTACGGCAAGATCATCGAGGCAGTCGAGCGGGCGGAAAAGTCGCGCGCTCCGGTGCAGCGGCTCGCCGACCGCCTGGCCGGCTACCTCGTCTATTTTGCGCTCGGCGCTGCTGTGCTGACCTTCCTTCTAACACGCGACATCTATTCCACGATCTCGGTCATTATCGTCGCCGGCGCCTGCGGCATCGCTGCCGGTACGCCGCTTGCGATCCTCGGCGGTATCGGCCGCTCGGCCAGGCTTGGCGCGATCGTAAAGGGCGGTGTGCATCTAGAGACATTGGGCCAGGTCGACACCGTCGTGCTCGACAAGACCGGCACGCTGACCTTCGGACGCCCGGAAGTACAGCAGGTGGTGCCCGTCGCCGGCAGAACGGAAGAGGAGCTGCTCGATGCGGCGGCAACGGCCGAGCTGCGCTCCGAGCATCCGCTCGGCAAGGCCATTCTTGCCTACGTCCGCCAGCAGGGCCGCGAGATCGCCGAGCCAGGCAGCTTCGGCTACACGCCGGGGCGCGGCATCACCGCCAAGGTTGATGATGCCGTGATCCTCGTCGGCAACCGTGCCTGGATGGCGGATAATGGCATCGGGAACGTCGGCGAGGCGAATACACCCAGCCATGCCAGCGGCGGCGCGGGAACGGAGATCCTCGTTGCCCGTGACGGCATTCTCCTCGGCAGCATCGTCGTTGCGGATACAGTCCGGCCGGAAGCGAGGAATGCTATCGCATCCCTGCAGCGCATGGGCATTCGGACCATTCTGCTGACGGGTGACGCCGAGCGCGTGGCGAGCGCAGTCGGCGGAGCTCTCGGCATCAGGGAGATCGAAGCGGAATTGCTGCCGGAGGACAAGCTGAAACGCATCGATGCCCTCGTGGCGCAGAAGCGTGTCGTCGCCATGGTCGGCGACGGCGTCAACGACGCCCCGGCGCTGGCTCAGGCCAATGTCGGTGTCGCCATGGGGTCCGGCACGGACGTGGCGCAGGAGAGCGCCGACGTGGTGCTGCTCGGAAACGACCTTGAACGCTTCGTCGAAACGCTTGCCGTCGCGCGACGGACGCGCGGAATCATCTGGCAGAACTTCGCCGGCACGATCGGCGTCGACACGCTCGGCATCGTCCTCGCTGCCTTCGGCTTCCTCAACCCGTTGCTCGCCGCTGCGATCCATGTCGTCTCGGAGCTGGTCTTCATCCTCAACTCGGCGCGACTCCTGCCGGCCCGCGCCAATGAGGGCGCAGATAATGCGAAGGTGGCCTCCGAAACTATGATGGCGGCGGAGGGACGGTGATGTTGAATGAGAGCAATACCGTTGGCCTCGCCTCCGGTGACGCGAAACTGATGGAGGCGACATGCGGCCGGCCCTTTTAGAACCGCTGCTTGATCGAACCTATCGCCGCCTCTTTGCGGCGCAGGCTCTGTCCCTTGTCGGAACGGGCCTGACGACGGTTGCGCTCGCGCTGCTTGCTTATGATCTGGCCGGCAAGGATGCCGGCGCGGTGCTTGGCACGGCGCTGGCGCTCAAGATGGTCGCCTATGTCGGCATCGCACCCCTGGTCGGCGCGATCGCCCACCGGCTGCCGCGCCGGAGCTTTCTTGTCGCTCTCGACCTCGTGCGCGCCGGCATTGTTTTGTTCCTGCCCTTCGTGACCGCGATCTGGCAGATCTACGTGCTGATCTTCGTACTCCAGTCGTGTTCGGCCGCCTTCACGCCGACCTTCCAGGCGACGATCCCCGATGTGTTGACTGACGAGAAGCGCTACACCGAGGCGCTTTCGCTCTCGCGGCTTGCCTATGACCTGGAGGCGCTGCTTTCTCCGACGCTCGCTGCCGCGCTGCTCACGATCACCAGCTATAGCACGCTGTTTGTCGGCGACGCCGTGACCTTCTTCGTCTCGGCCGGCCTGGTGCTGTCGACGGTGTTGCCGGCGGCAAAGCCGGTCGAGCGCACCGGCGGCATCTGGTCGAAGACGACCTACGGGATGCGGCTCTATCTGGCGACGCCGCGCCTGCGCGGGTTGCTGGCGCTCAATCTTGCCGTGGCCGCAGCGGGCTCGATGGTGATCGTCAACACCGTCGTCTATGTCCGCAGCATTCTCGGCGGCGACAACAGCGCGGTCGCCTGGCTGATGGCCGCTTCCGGCGGCGGATCGATGCTCGCGGCACTCCTCCTGCCGCGTGTCCTGACATGGGTCCCGGAGCGCACGGCAATGATCGGCGGCGCTGGCCTGCTGGCGCTCGGTCTCGCAGCGGCGGCGACGTTGCCAGGCTTTGCCGTCGCAGCCGGCCTATGGCTGCTCCTCGGCATCGGCTCCTCATTGGTACAGACGCCAGGTGGGCGCCTCCTGCGCCGCTCCTCGCAGAGCGAAGACCGCCCGGCGCTGTTTGCCGCGCAATTTGCGTTATCACATGCTTGTTGGCTCCTAACCTATCCGGCCGCGGGCTGGCTTGGCGCGACGTTCGGCCTCGCAACGGCGTTCGCGGCCATGGTTGCAGTGGTCCTGATTGCCTCGACCCTCGCGTTGATGCTTTGGCCGAGCGTCGATCCGGCGGAGATCGCCCATTCACACGAACCGCATCAGCACGACCACCTGCATGTTCATGACGAGCATCATCAGCACGAGCATGAGGGCTGGGAGGGGCCAGAGCCACATCGTCATCCGCATCGCCACGCACCAACCCGACATATCCACGCCTTCGTGATAGACGACCATCATCCAGCCTGGCCGAGGCATTGACTGTATGACACGCGCGACGAAGAAACGTCGCTGTTGGGCTGGCGATGAGCTTTGTTCTGCAGTTATCCAGCAGCGATTTCTATACCAAACTCAAGCAACGCCGAGGACACGCTTACCATGATCCCTGAGCTCACCCTCCGGGCCGACATACCGGTATAGAGTGACGCGCTCGATCCCGAGTTCCTTGCACAGATCGGAAACGGAAGTGTCGCGCTGCGCCATGGCGGCTTGGGCGAGACGCACCTGTGCTTTGGTCAGGGCGAATTTCCGGCCCCCTTTGCGGCCGCGTGCCCGTGCGGCGGCGAGGCCGGCTATAGTGCGCTCTCGGATCAGATCCCGCTCGAATTCGGCTAGCGTGGCGAAAATGCCGAACACCATACGCCCGGATGCGGTGGCTGTGTCGATCTGAGCGCCTTTCCCAGTCAGCACCCGTAGACCGATATTGCGATCCGACAGATCCTTCACAGTGTTGATCAGGTGAGCAAGCGACCGACCGAGGCGGTCGAGCTTCCAGACCACCAGCACATCGCCGTCGCGCAAGGATTTCAGGCAGGCGGCCAGTCCGGGCCGATCGTCGCGGCTGCCGGAAGCGCGATCCTCATAGATATTGTCCTGGTCGACGCCGGCGGCGCGCAAGTCGTCGTGCTGCAGGTCCAGGGACTGCGAGCCATCGGCTTTTGAGACACGTGCGTATCCGATCAGCATGTATCTTAAACGTTGGTTTGAGGCGGCGCGGTGGTCACGAATGATTTGTTCGCTGGAAATGTATCTCAACCAGCTTCATAAACAAAGCGTCTTGAACGCTACCCCATTTTGAAAAAGGAACATGGATGCCGCGTCGTGTCACTCTAACCGATCGGCAGAAGGACGCGTTATTGCGCCTGCCGACCTCGCAGGCGGATTTGCTGAAGCATTATACACTGAGCGATGAAGATCTCGGGCATATCAGGCAGCGTCGGCGCACTCACAATAGGTTCGGCTTCGCCCTGCAATTGTGCGTCCTGCGCTATCCCGGTCGGGTGCTCGCTCCTGGCGAGTTGATACCGGCGGAGGTGGTCGAGTTCATCGGAGCGCAGCTTGGCCTACTTGCCGACGATCTCGTCGACTATGCCTCCCGTGAGGAGACGCGGCACGAGCATCTTGCCGAGCTGCGGTCGCTCTACGGATTCCGTGCCTTCTCCGGACGTGGAGCACACGAGCTGAAGGACTGGCTGTTCCGGGAAGCCGAGCTGGCGGTGTCAAACGAGGACATTGCCCGTCGCTTCGTGGCCGAGTGCCGTCGCACCCGCACGGTTCTTCCCGCGACATCCACGATCGAGCGACTTTGCGCCACGGCTCTGGTCGATGCGGAGCGGCAAATCGAGACGAGGATCGCCGATCGCTTATCGGTGCTGATCCGGGGACAGTTACTGGCATTGCTCGAGGAGACGGCTGACGATCGGGTCACCCGCTTCGTGTGGCTGCGTCAGTTCGAGCCTGGCTCGAACTCGTCGTCGGCCAACCGGCTACTCGACCGGTTTGAATACCTGCAACGTGTCGATCTTCCCGAGGATCTGCTGGCCGGTGTTCCTGCCCATCGGGTGACACGTCTGCGCAGGCAGGGCGAGCGATATTACGCCGACGGCATGCGTGATCTCCCGGAGGACAGACGGCTGGCGATTCTGGCCGTTTGCGCATCGGAATGGCAGGCGATGCTCGCCGACGCCGTTGTCGAAACCCATGACCGGATCGTCGGCAGGCTCTACCGTGCTTCAGAGCGCATTTGCCAGGCAAAGATCGCCGACGAAGCAAGCGCAGTGCGCGACACCTTGAAATCCTTTGCCGAAATCGGCGGCGCCCTAGTCGATGCACAGGATGATGGCCAGCCACTGGACGCCGTCATCGCGAGCGGATCAGGGTGGGACGGTTTCAAGACCCTTGTTGCAATGGCAACCCGGCTAACCGCTACCATGGCGGACGACCCTCTCAATCATGTGCTCGACGGTTATCACCGTTTCCGCCGTTATGCTCCGCGCATGTTGCGCCTGCTCGATCTGCGGGCTGCGCCTGTCGCGCTCCCGCTTCTCGAAGCGGTGATGACTTTGCGCACCGGTTTGAACGATGCCGCGCTGACCGGCTTCCTGCGTCCGAGCTCGAAATGGCATCGCCATCTTCGGGCTCAGGCGGCTGGTGACGCCCGCCTCTGGGAAATCGCGGTTCTGTTCCATCTTCGCGACGCGTTCCGCTCCGGAGATATCTGGCTGGCCAGGTCACGGCGCTATGGCGATCTGAAACATGCACTCGTTCCGGCGCAGGCTGTCGCGGAAGGCGGTCGCCTCGCCGTGCCATTGCGGCCGGAGGAATGGCTGGCGGATCGTCAAGCTCGCCTTGCCGTCCGGCTACGCGAGCTGAGCCGTGCGGCACGCGCGGGTACGATTCCCGGCGGATCGATCGAAAACGGTGTTCTGCATATCGACAAGCTCGAAGCTGCCGCGCCGGCCGGCGCCGAAGATCTGGTTCTCGATCTCTACAAACAGATCCCACCCACGCGGATCACCGACCTCCTACTGGAGGTGGATGCGGCGACCGGCTTCTGCGAGGCCTTCACCCATCTGCGCACGGGAGCGCCCTGCGCCGACCGGATCGGCCTGATGAACGTCATTCTCGCGGAAGGGATCAACCTCGGTCTTCGCAAGATGGCCGACGCGACGAACACCCATACCTTCTGGGAGTTGATCCGCATTGGACGGTGGCATGTCGAGGGCGAAGCTTACGACCGGGCGCTGGCGATGGTCGTCGAGGCGCAGGCGGCATTACCCATGGCCCAGATATGGGGCATGGGCACCTCGGCTTCGAGTGACGGCCAGTTCTTCACCGCCACAGAGCAAGGTGAGGCCATGAACCTGGTCAACGCGAAATACGGCACTACCCCGGGCCTGAAAGCCTATAGCCACGTCTCGGACCAATACGCGCCGTTCGCGACCCAGGTGATTCCTGCAACGGCGAGCGAAGCCCCTTACATTCTCGACGGCCTGCTCATGAACGATGCCGGCCGCCATATCCGCGAGCAGTTCGCCGACACGGGCGGCTTCACAGATCACGTCTTTGCTGCGTGCGCTATTCTCGGCTACCGGTTCGCTCCGCGCATCCGCGACCTGCCATCCAAACGGCTCTATGCGTTCGATCCGTCGGCCGCCCCAGCCCACTTGCGGGCCATGATCGGCGGAAAAATCAATCAGGCCATGATCGAGCGCAACTGGCCCGATATCCTGCGCATCGCCGCCACCATCGCGGCCGGGAGCATCGCGCCCAGCCAGATTCTGCGCAAGCTCGCCTCCTATCCGCGGCAGAACGAACTGGCCACAGCTTTGCGCGAGGTCGGTCGCGTCGAGCGGACCCTGTTCATGATCGACTGGATTCTGGATGCCGAACTGCAACGCCGCGCCCAGATCGGGCTCAACAAGGGCGAGGCACATCACGCGCTGAAGCGGGCCATCAGCTTCCACCGGCGCGGCGAAATCCGCGACCGTTCCGCCGAAGGCCAGCACTACCGGATCGCCGGCATGAACCTGCTCGCCGCGATCATTATCTTCTGGAACACCATGAAGCTCGGCCAAGTCGTTGCCAACCAGAAATGCGAGGGAAAACTGCTATCGCCTGATCTGCTGGCTCATGTCTCGCCGCTCGGATGGGAACATATCAATCTCACCGGAGAATATCGTTGGCCAAAAACCTTAGCGTAGGATTCCGCCCCCTCCCGCAAACGACCCCAAGATCAGCGGCCCTGCACGCTGTTGAGCGAAACCCGGCGGAGACTGCGGCCCAATGCGGGGGGACGGTCCTTGAGATCGACGGGCAGAGGCATGTGCTCGCGACACGCGCGGGCACGATTGGGCCAAACGTAATCGATATCGGCAAACTCTACGCGCAGACCGGCGCCTTCACCTATGATCCCGGCTTCACCTCGACGGCGAGCTGCGAGTCCGGCATCACCTTCATCGACGGCGATGCCGGCATCCTCTTGCATCGCGGCTTCCCGATCGACCAGCTCGCCGAGCATGGCGACTTCCTCGAGGTCTGCTATCTGCTGCTCTATGGCGAGCTGCCGACCAAGGCCCAGAAGGACGACTTTGAGTACGAAGTCACGCGCCACACGATGGTGCACGAACAGATGTCGCGCTTCTTCACCGGCTTCCGCCGCGACGCGCATCCTATGGCGGTCATGTGCGGCGTGGTCGGCGCGCTATCAGCTTTCTATCACGACTCGACCGATATCACCGATCCCGAACAGCGCATGGTCGCCTCGATGCGGCTGATCGCCAAGATGCCGACGATCGCGGCAATGGCCTATAAATACCACATCGGCCAGCCCTTTATTTACCCGAAGAACGATCTCGGCTTCGCCGCCAACTTCCTGCATATGTGCTTTGCCGTGCCGTGCGAGGAGTACAAGATCAATCCGGTGCTGGCGCGCGCCATGGAGCGCATCTTCATCCTGCATGCCGACCACGAGCAGAACGCCTCGACCTCGACCGTTCGCCTCGCCGGTTCGTCGGGCGCTAACCCCTTCGCCTGTATCGCAGCCGGCATCGCCTGTCTGTGGGGTCCGGCGCATGGCGGCGCCAACGAGGCGGCGCTGAACATGCTGGGCGAGATCGGCCATGTCGACCACATTCCGGAGTTCATCGCCCGCGCCAAGGACAAGAACGATCCGTTCCGGCTGATGGGCTTTGGCCACCGCGTCTACAAGAACTACGATCCTCGTGCGAAAATCATGCAGAAGACCGCGCATGAGGTGCTGGGCGAGCTCGGCATCAAGGACGATCCGCTGCTCGACATCGCGATGGAGCTGGAAAAGATCGCGCTGACCGACGAGTACTTCATCGAAAAGAAGCTCTACCCGAATGTCGACTTCTATTCCGGCATCACGCTGAAGGCGCTGGGCTTCCCCACCACCATGTTCACCGTGCTCTTCGCGGTCGCGCGCACCGTCGGCTGGATCGCGCAGTGGAAGGAAATGATCGAGGATCCGCACCAGAAGATCGGCCGCCCGCGTCAGCTTTACACCGGCGCCACGGAACGCGACTACGTGCCGATTGCGCGTCGCGACTGAGACGCTGCGAAGCAAGCATGACCAAACCGGGACCGGTTAGCGGCCCAACTGGTTTTGCACGGCACAACTCGGATTGCAGTGCGCCAGGAACGTTGCCGAGGTGATTGGCTACGCAGGCAGCTGGGCGACTTCTAGAGCAGACGTGCTCTGGCTACGCAAATGACAATTGTGCCACGCTGAATTGAGAGCGGGTTGTTATTTGTGGAAAACGGCGCGATTCTCAGGCTAGACGACTCTCCTGTTCTGTGACAGGTCTTTCCGCACAATAAGGTGGTGGAAAGAGATGGCATACAGAAATAAGACATACATCTGCTTCGACGGCGATACGGACATGCGTTACTATCGCCTTATGACTGCGTGGGCGGAAAACGAAAAATTCACGTTCGATTTCCACAATGCGCACGACCTGAATACAGCCAGAGACACAAGCCAGGAAGAAAGCATCAAGCGCCAACTTCGCGAGCGCTTTGCTAACTCGAAGCTTATGGTTGTCCTTATCGGTGAAAAAACAAAACTGCTGACGAAATTCGTCAAGTGGGAGATGGAGGTCGCGCTCAAGCTTGGCCTGCCAATCATTGGAGTGAACCTGAATGGCACCAGGCATCGCGACGAACGCTGCCCCCCGGCAATTCGAGAGAGTCTGGCTGTCTACGTTCCGTTTGGGGTCAAGATCGTAGAGTATGCCATGGCCAATTGGCCAGACGTCCACGCCAAGTATCGGAAAGAGGGGCAGGCTGGACCCTATTACTACACCGACCAGACTTACAAAAACCTCGGGCTCTAGGTCGTGAAGTATTTTTTGAGCTCGATCCAAACCTGGTCATACTGGCGGTATGCACTCCTGTCGATTGACGGCCTGGCAAGGATTCTCGCCGTTCTCGGGGGAATATACCTTCTCTTGGATATGCTGGATTTCTTCAGCATGTACACTCGAGACAAATACAGCGCCTATAGCTTCTTCGTGGTATTGAGCTTTGCCGTCGTGGCAGCTCTCCTTTCCAGGCGGCCAATTTCCCGAATTTCGTATCGCATTCCAAAGAAGGATTTTAGCTACGAGGTCCTTATCGGAGACCTTCTGGACTCACCGGCTACCAATATAGTGATCAGCACCAACACGACGTTTGATACCGACATAGCCAGCGGCCTTATCAATCCAGATAGCTTGCAGGGAAAGTTCACGAACAAATATTTTTTAGGAAACACGGTTGATTTGGACAAGCAAGTGACTGCATCCCTCAAAGGTGTGGCATTCGCGGAGCATTCGGCTGGCAAGGGGAAAAAACGCAGATATCCTGTCGGGACGGTCGCAAAGGTCAGCACGCATGGCAAGACCTTCTACCTGTCGGCGATGGCCGAACTGAACGAGGAAGGTACCGCCAAGTCGACGCCCAAGATGCTGGACGCAGCGCTGGAAGCCCTTTGGGAGTTCCTGGCTACGAAGGGCGAGCTCGGTGATACAGCGATCGGTTTGATCGGCACCGGTCGCGGACGCGTTGGATTGCCGCGAAAGAAGGTCATCGAGAAGATCGCGCAATCTTTTGCGGACGCTTCGTATGACAAGGTGTTTTCAAACAAGCTCTCGATCGTTGTCTTCCCCGGTGATGCGGAACGCTTCGGGGTGAATCTCTTTGAGGTTCGCGACTACCTCGCTCAAAGCCTGCAGGTCTGACGCCTCGCTCGGGCTCCTAAACGTTGCCCGTTCACTTTCAAATTCGCAATATCCGCTCTAATACAACGGTCGCGTCCTCTTGATGTCGCGCCAACAAGGGTGCGCCGGGTTCACAAGTAATTCTCTTCACTCGGAGTTTTCAGATGCTGCTGCCTTCGGCGCACCCGACCAGCCCGCCGAAGACGCTCGCCGAAGCCAAGGATCGTATCGCCTCAATTCATCAATGCGTCACAAGCGCGGAAACGCTCCCTTTGCAAGTTTGCGCCGGCCGCTGCCTGGCTCAAGGTGTCGTCGCTTCCATCGATATTCCCCCTTACAATGTGGCAGCAATGGACGGCTACGCGGTGAGGTCGGCTGATCTTGACGCCGAAGGACGGGCTGACCTCCGCGTCATTGGAGAGATCGCGGCGGGCCATCCAAGCTATCGGGAGCTCGGCGCCGGTGAAGCGGCACATATCTACACCGGCGCTGTAATCCCTCCGGGGGTCGATCGGATCATCCCCCAGGAGCATTGCGTTCGCAGCTCCACGCACGTGGCTGTCAGGGCGCGCATCGGAGGAAAACCTCACATCAGGTTGAGCGGCGAGGACATACTCTCGGGACAGAAGGTGTTGGAGGCCGGTACGAGACTTGGCCCCGGCCAAATATCACTTCTTACGGCGCTTAGGGTTGAGCATGTGACTGTGCGGCGCCGCCTTCGCGTAGGACTGCTATCGGTCGGTGACGAATTGGCGGAAACTGGCAGTTCGGCCAAACACGGTGGCATCGTCGACAGCAATCGCCCGATGCTTCGAGGCTGGCTGGAGGAGCTTGGATGCGAAGCGGTTGACCTGGGAATCATCTCGGACACCTCCGGCTTAGTTCTTCAAGCCTTGATCGATGCTGCCACGAATGTCGACTTGATCATCACGAGCGGCGGAGCCTCGATCGGGCCGGCTGACTACCTCCCACGTTTGATTGTCAGTCGCGGCTCTCTTGAATTCTGGAAGCTCAACATGCGCCCAGGCAAGCCGGCGGGTTTTGGCGATATCGACGATTGCCCCATCCTTGCACTGCCTGGCAACCCGTTCGCCGCAGCGGCAGCCTTCACGCTTCTTGGACGTTTCCTGGTGAGGCGCCTTGCGGGCACCGTGGAAACCCTGCCGCTTAGACTTCCCTTAGCACGCACGATCACCAAGGAAGGTGGCTATCTCCAGGTCCTCGCCGGTAAATTGGCAGCGTCGGATGCGGGGGTGACAACTGTCGAGCCGTTCAGACAGCAAGGGTCGGCGAGCTTGCTGGCAATTGGCAGCGCCGACGGCTTGATCCTCTTTCCTGAGCACAGGCATCAATTGGCGGTTGGGGAGCCCGTCGAGTTCGTGCCCTTCTGATCGACATCCGGTTGGAGCAACTATGATCGCACCGAGGCAGCGCCACACAGAGATGCCCGTACCGGTTAATCGGAGCCAAGGGAGAGTATGTTGAAAACGTTGGCAATAGCGGCTTGTTTCCAACTGGCCTTCTTGCAGACCTCTTTAGCCCAGGAACAAGCCCAACCGTCTGTTGAGATATCGGGGCGGATCGTTCCTTCGGGCAAGATCAGTCCTGATAAACTCTCACGTCTCCCTTCCGTCGATCAGGAGGTTCGCTACCAGACCTCCAAGGGCGAGGAGCACGGTCGCTATTCGGGGCCATTGGTCTGGAGCATCCTCAAAGCGAAGGGCATTGCAAATCTTCCTGGCCACAACGAGCAACTCAAGCACAGCTTTGTGGTCGAGGGACGCGACGGCTACCGCATCATATTCTCGGTCGGCGAGATTGATCCGAATTTCGGCAATGCTCCGATCCAACTCGCAATTGAACACGACGGCAAGCCAATGACCGCGACCGAGGGCTACCGCCTTATTGTGCCCGGCGACAAACGCGGTGCGCGCTTTGTGCGCGACGTAGTGAAGATTGACGTGCAGTAGCTGCACTCCCGGCGCGACTCGCCAGCAGGAAGGAAGGGCATGACCTCAAATGATGCCTCGGCGTCCCATGTGTAAGGGTGCACGGCGTCAGCGAAAGGCCGGGATCACGTCCCGACCGTAGCCGGCTATGATCTCCTCCTCCATGCCGCTGTCGAGATAGATGTTGAACTGCGTCACGCCGGCATCCTTGAGCTTTCCGATTTTGGCGATGTGCTCGTCCGGCTCGCCAAGGACGCAGAAATTCTCGACGACGTCGGGCGTGATAAAATCCAGATAGGCGCTGCTGCTTTGGCCGTGCTTTGAATAGTCGTAGCCCCTGCGCTTCTCGATGTAGCTGGTGAGGCTGGCGGGCACGAGGCTGGTGTCTTTTCCGTACTTCTCGACGATGTCGGCCACATGATTGCCGACCATCGCCGGAAACCATTTCGTGGCCTCTATGGCTTTTTCCTTGTCGCCGAAATAGGCGGGGGCGCAGGACATTGAACGAAATCCCGACATGTTACGGCCAGCCGCCCTGCCTGCATCCAGGCATTGCTCGGTAAACCACTTGCAGAGCCCCGGCTCGGCGATCTGCAGCACGACCCCATCGGCATTTTCACCGGCAGTCTTCAGCGCCAGCGGGCCATAGGCAGCCATCCAGGCCGGCATCTCGTTTCCGGTCGCCCAAGGGAATTTCACGGGTTCGGGCGATTCCCCGTAGACGACCTCGTCGCCGCGCACCATGGCCTTCGTCTTGTGGATGAATTCCGCCACGCGTGCCAATGGAGCGGGCTTGAAGCCCATGACGCGGCGCGAGGAATCGCCTCGGCCGACGCCCAGGTCGAAACGGCCCCCGCTTTGCTTTGACAAGGATCCGAACAGCGAGGCGGCCACGGACCAGTCGCGCACGTCCGGGTTCGTGACGAGTGGTCCGAAGCGCATCGATTTCGTATGCTCCATGCACATAGCGATCGCGGCATAGCAATCGCGCCACAGGATATGGGAATCGTAGAACCAGCAATGACTGAAGCCCGCGAACTCGGCCGCCCGCACGAGGTAACGGGCCCTGTCGGCCTCGACGGCGCCCTTGAAGGTAATTCCGAATTCCATCTACATCTCCTTCCCTTTTGATCGCGCGGCGTTTTGCGCCGGTTCAGTCGAATGCCGCGCGAAGCCGCGGCAGGACGAGTTCCGAATAAAGTTTGATGAAGCGCCGCTGGTCATGGCCCGGCGCGTGGAAAACCAGATGACGGAACCCAAGCTCGACATAGGGCCTGATTTTTTCCACGTGCTCATCCGGATCTGAAGATACGATCCAGCGCTTGGCTGCCCGCTCGATCGGCAGCGCCTCGGCCAGTCTTTCCATCTCGAGCGGGTCTTCGACCGACATTTTTTCCTCTGGCGATAGCGACAGCGCTGCCCAAAAGCGCGTATCCTCAAGAGCCCGCTTCGCATCGGTGTCGAACGAGACCTTCATCTCGATCGTGCGGTCGATTGCCTCGCTGGAACGCCCTGCTATTTGAAGTCCCTCGGCGACGTTGGGGAGCAGCGTCTCGCTGTAGAGTTCGGGCACCTTGCCGCTGGTGCAGATGAAACCCTCCGCGATCCGACCGGCATATTTGGCGATCTGCGGTCCGGCGCCGGCGACATAAATCGGAACGGGATCGTTGGGCCGATCGTAGATCGTGGCGTTCTCGGTCTGATAGTACTGCCCGTCGAAGGTGACTCGCTCTTCGCTGAACAGCCGTCGCATGAGATCCACGGATTCCCGCAACCTGGCGAACCGCTCCTTGAGTTCGGGCCAGGCCATGCGTGTCGCCGGCACCTCGTTCAGGGACTCGCCCGTGCCGACGCCGAGGATCAGGCGGCCCGGGAACAGCGCGCCAAGCGTGGCGAAGGCCTGAGCGACAATCGAGGGGTGGTAGCGGAAGGTCGGGGTCAAAACGCTGGTGCCCATCACCACACGCGATGTGCGCGCACCGAGCGCGCCCAGCCATGCGATAGCGAATGGCGCATGGCCGTTGGTGTGCCGCCATGGCTGGAAATGGTCGCTGATGAAAACGGAATCGAACCCTACGTGTTCTGCCGCAACTGAATTTTCCAGGAGCTCCGCCGGACCGAATTGCTCGGCCGAAGCCTTGTAGCCAAGTGTCAGTGCCATGGGTTTTCTACCCTTCGCGCGTCGGTCTGAGAGCCCCGGTCACAGGAACAATTCCTGTTCAGTCGGACGCAGTACCTGGCTCGCGCTTGAGGCGGCATCCTCTCGCCAGGCAAGGCCACGCAAGACTACGACGGGCAGGCTTGCGTCCTTCGCCATCAGCAGGCCGGCGGCGGCCGAGACTTCGTCGGCGAATGCCGGAAATGTCGCCTGCAATCGACGGCCGTAGGCGTCGGTTCGCTTCGTCCAGTCGACAAGCACCGGCACGCCGGCAACCCCGATCGCGACATTGACCAACCCGTTGCGCCAGGGGCGGCCGAACGTGTCGGAAATCACGACCCCTATCGGGCCGCCGAAATGGGCTTCCATCCCCGCCCGGATGGCCCGCGCGCTAGCGTCTGGATCCTGCGGCAACAAGAGCAGCATACCTGCCCCGCCGGCGCCGAGATTGGACTCGTCTATCCCCGCGTTGGCGCAGATCCACCCTTGCCGATGACGTGTAATGAGAAGGCCGTCGGGTTGCTGACGTCTAGCGCGGATCACCGCGGTCGACTCCTGCAGGATTGCCTCGACCTTGCGAACTTCCTTCCCGATCTCGGCTGCCAGGCGCTGGGCCTCGCGAGAGGGCGTGATGCCGGCCAGCGGCACCATCCGGCCTTCGCTCTTCGACACGATCTTTTGTGCCACCACCACAATGTCGCCAGGCGACAATGGCAGCGCTGCCGCGTCGGCGGCCGCAGCTATCATCGATGCCAGATCGTCGCCGGCAGTGACTTCGGCAATGCCTGGGATGGCGAAGACCTTCAGTTGCCCGTTTGTGTCTGGCAGGCTGAGTGCACCGGCAAGATCGCTCGGATGATCCACGTCCCGTGAAAGATGGGGCAATAGCAGTCGCTCGACGCTAAGCCCCCGCGCACGCGCCGCGGCCTCGTGCCGTGCTGCCGATTGGGGACCAAACAGAAATGGAATGGCACCGGGCGGCGAAACCAGCAATGCGTTGGTGCCGCCATCGCTCGATTGGGCAATGACGATCTCGGCCCGTTCCGCGGTGGCGAGCAGACTGCGCAATTCGTCCGCGGCGAGCGTTGCAATGTCGGCATGCAGCACCAACAGGCTGGCCGCGCCGATGTCGCGTGCCCACTCGCAAGCCCGCATGGCGGCAGTGTTGATGTCACCGTTTGCGGTCTCGGCAATGACACATGCATTCTTGGCGGCTGCCCGATCGGCGATCGAAGCCGACCGCGTGACGACGGCGATCGGCCCATCATGCTCAGCCGTCAGGAAGTCGAGAGTGTTGTCGAACAACAGCAGCGCAAGCGCTTCGCGGGCATCGTTCGGCAATGCTGGCTTAAGGCGCGACTTGGCCTCGGAGGGATCCTTCATCAAGATTGCCGCGGCGACCGTCATGTCAGACCCCGGCCTTCAGCGTTTGCGAGAAGGCCAGGATCTCCCGCGCCAATCGTTCCGCGCCGTGAGGCCCGTCCATCAGGATGTCGGTCGGCAAGATAGCGAGGCCCCTGCATTGCAGATCGACGACGCTATCGGCGTCGACATTGGCGACTGCAAAGGCGTCCAACAGATCCCCATAGCGAGATGCGACGCCAGCACATGTCGGCTCGATCTCCATGTCGCGCATCAGCCGCGCCAGCGGCCCCTTGACGGCCTTGCCGCCGATCAGAGGCGAAACGCCTATACATGGAGCCCGTGACGCCGAGAGCGCGTCGATGAGACCAGGAACCGCCAGGATGGGCTCGATCGAAAGCAGGGGATTGCTCGGCGCCACCACGATCAGGTCGGCGCTGGCGATGGCTTGGAGCGCATGTGGGCTGGGCCGGGCTTCGGTCGCGCCCTCGTAGCGCAGCGCCGTGACCTTGGGTTCACAGCGCTTGCCGACAAACCAGGGCTGGAAATCCATCCAGCCCTGGTCGGTCAGAAGCTTCGTGCGCAACCTGTCGTCGCTGGCTGGAACAATGCCGGCGCGGGCGCCAAGCCGCGATGCCGCCTCCCCCGTTATCTCGGACAGGCTGGCGCCGCCTGCCAGGCGCCAGGAGCGCCAGATATGCAAGCCGAAATCGGAGTCGCCAAGTTTCATCCAGGCAGGAGCACCAAGTTCGCGCAATACGTCCAGCGCCTTGACCGTGTCGTCTGCCACGCCCCATCCCTGGGCGCGATCAATTCGGTCGGCCAGCGTGTAGAGCAGCGTGTCGATGTCGGGACACACCCGCAGTCCGTAGAACTCCTCGTCGTCACCGACATTGGCGATAACGCTAAGGCTGCCCGGCGGAAGCGCGCGAGCAAATCCTTCCGCCATGCGGGCGCCGCCGACGCCGCCGGCGAGCATGACAACCTTGCCCGGTATCGCCGACATCCTACTGCCCCGCCACCGTCGGCGCGGCCGGCCGATCGAGGAACGCCACGGGATTTGCACCGACGACGCGCTCCACCAAGGGAGCCATTGGCTCTGGATCGTGATCGGAAAAATCCTCGACGATGCCATAGAGGGTGTTGCGCTGCACTGGGACGCGACCCGCCGAACGGATAATGCGCACCATCTCGGCCGGGGTGATTTCCTGCCCGTGCCTGGCACCGGCGGCACGCGAGATGCTTTCATTCATCAACGTGCCGCCCAGATCATTCACCCCGCAGGCAAGCATGGCGCGAGCGGTTTGCGGCCCAAGCTTGACCCACGACACCTGTATGTTGTCGATGAAGCCAGCAAGCATCAGTCGCGCCACCGCGTGCATGCGAATGTTCTCGGTCGCGGTCGGTCCAGGGCGCGTTTGCGCATTGTCGCGGAAGAGCCGCGTTTGCTCATGCACGAAACCTAGCGGCACGAACTCGGTGAAGCCGCCGGTATCTTTCTGGATCGTGCGCACCCTGTCGATATGCGCGGCCCAGTGGGCCGGTCCGTCGATATGGCCATACATGATGGTCGCGGTCGAGCGGATGCCCAGGCCGTGGGCAGCGCGTATGATGCGCTCCCATTCGTCGGCGGAAAGCTTGTTGCGGGTAAGTTGGAGCCGAATTTCGGTATCGAGGATCTCGGCCGCGGTGCCGGGCATCGAACCGAGCCCGGCATCTTTGAGCGCATCGAGATAGTCCCTCAACGGCATGCGGGTCTTGTTGACGCCGTACCATATCTCGAAGGGCGAAAAAGCATGCACATGCATGCCCGGCACGCGCTCCTTAACGGCCTGAACGAGCCTGAAATAGTAATCGGCCGGGAGATCGGGATGGAGGCCGCCCTGGATGCAAACCTCGGTGCCGCCACGCAACCAGGCCTGCTCGGCACGGTTTGCCACCTCCTCCAGCGACAGAAGCTCAGCCCCTTTGGCATCCTTGCGGATGCCGAAGTTGCAGAACTGGCAGGCCATGTAGCAGACGTTGGTGAAATTGATATTGCGCACGGTCACGAAGCTGACGCGCTCGCCAACGCGCCGACGGCGAACCTCGTCGGCAAGGGTAATCAACGCCGTCAGGTCCTCGTTTTCGGCAAGGAACAGCCGCTCGCCGTCGCTGCAGCTGATTTCGCGCCCCTCCAATGCAAGTTCGAGAGTGCGACGTATCGGCGACGAGGCGGCCGCGAGCACTCGTTCTATCGGGCTGCCAATGGCGGGCATATCGTTCTCGTGAATGGACATCATGTCACCAGCTGATCGCGCACCAGCCCGTCGGCGCGGGCAAGGCCGGCCAATCTGTGATGGAGGGGCGCCGTTTCGAGATGGGCAGGGTAGACCGTCAGTCGCTCCACCAGCCGATAGCCGCAGCGCTCGGTGCGGCGGGCGAGTTCGGCGACCGCGGGCCAAGCGCGTTCCGGGTTGATGTGGTCGGCCGTGACGGGAGAAATGCCGCCCCAGTCGTTGATGCCGCAGTCAAGATAATCCTCGAACGACTGCTCAAGGTTGGGAGGGGCCTGGAGGCTGATCGAAGGATCGAGCGCCACGCGCGCGACGGCCAGGGTTTTCAGCATGTCATCGCGCGACGGCTCTTGCCAGTCGGCCATCGCCGTGCCGGGCTTGGCGCGAAAGTTCTGCACGATGACCTCCTGGACATGTCCGAAGCGGGCATGCAACTCATTGATGGCCAACAAGCTGTCGATCCGTTCCTGCCAGGTCTCGCCTATGCCGATGAGGATTCCGGTGGTGAACGGGACACCCAGTTCACCCGCGACCTCGATGGTGCGCAGCCGGATCAGCGGCGCCTTGTCCGGGCAGGCATGGTGGGCCATCCCTGGCTTGGTCAGGCGTCGGCTTACATTTTCGAGCATCATGCCCATCGAGCCGCAGACCTCGCGCAGCCGCATGACCTCTTCGCGGCTCAGCGTGCCGGCGTTGACGTGCGGTACCAGGCTCGTGTTGGCGAGCACCAGCTTGCAGGCCTCGACCAGATAGTCGACGGTCGAAACATGGCCGAGCCTGGCCAGTGCCTGGCGCGCTTCCACGTAGCGCCGCTCCGGACGCTCCCCCAGCGAAAACAAGGCCTCCTTGCAGCCAAGCCTTTCGCCTTCGGCGGCCACCGCGAGGATCTGGTCCGGCGTCATGAAATTGGCGCCGGGCTGGTCTGGATGTTTGACGAAGGTGCAGTATCCGCAGGTGTTGCGACACATCGTGGTCAGCGGAATGAAGACCTTGCGTGAATAGCTGACGGCGCGGCCCCAATACCGGTCGCGGATATCGCAGGCGCGCTCTCGAAGAACGGCCCGCTCGTCGACATCAGCAGCCCCGTGGGACCATGCCTCCGCACCCGTCATCAGACCCAAGCGGCGCTCCCAACCAGGTTGACGGCGCCAACATCATGTTTGGCGTCACCAACATTTTACCGATTGATCAAATTTTGATCGAGCGGCCTAACTTGTCAAGAGGCGCACCACTGTGACCGCTAATATTCTTCAATATTCACTTTCTATGATGGCATATAGATAATGTAATTGAGCAAAAAGCCGCAGACCAGAAAGGCTATGATAAAGCCGATCTGAGCTCTGCGGTTGATTTCCTTGCGAAGCATTCGATGCATTTTTCTCATAAATGCACTCGCGCCTACGCTGGATGGTTCATTTATACGGTCAGTACCAACTTCCTATAAGGAAAGTCCGCCTGCTTTCGCCATGCTTCGTCCACCGACGACAGCGGGATTGTTTCAACCTCCACCCGGATTTCGCCTGCGGCCTTGTGCCGGCATAGCAGGCCATAGGCATCGGCCCGCTCTTGCTGTGACGCCGAGCTGCTTGAAAAGCCGATCATCTTTTTCTCGCCCATGCGCATGAAGGCGGGGTTGAACGAGGCTTCCCCGCCGGCGCTGTTTCCGATCTGGATCATCCGTACCCCTGCCGAGCCGGCCTGTAGCGCGGCGATCGCGAACGGGCCCCAGATCGGGTCGATGACGACGTCGATGCGATTTGCGGCGGCTGCCTGGTACTGGGCGACAATGTCTGCGCCTTCCTGGAGCAGAACGCCTTCGTTGGCACCGACCTCCATGGCCTTTTGCAGGCCGCTTTGGGTGCGCGCCGCGGCGATGATCCGCCCGGCTCCCAGAAGCCTGGCCGCTTGTACAGCCAGCATCCCTACGGCGCCGCTTGCCCCAAGAATGAGCACGTGCTCTCCCTTGTGAAGGCTTGCCGCCTTTGACAGTGACAGCCATGCGGTGAGACCGGCAATGCCCATTGCGACCGCGTCGGCATCATTGACATTGTCCGGGACCGGAATTGTGCGGCTCTCCGTCGTGGTGCTCAATTCTGCCATTGAACCGAACACAGGTCCTGCGCTTGAGAAATAGACCCTGCGCTTCCGAAAGATTCCCACCCCCTCTCGACCCGGAACCACCTGCTGGCGCTTCGGATCGGCCAAGCGCCCACGTGCCAGGATGAGGTCGATCGGATTGATCCCCGCGGCGGAAACCGTGACAATGTCTTCCCCATTCTGGAGGTCCGGCAAGCGGAAGTCGCCGAAGGTCGGGAAGGCGGTGTCATTCAAAATCGCAGCGCGCATTACAGGGATTACCTTGTCCAGATTCACAACGACGCTATATCACGTTTAATCGTATTAAATTTCAATACCCTTTCTCAGCGACCTGTGATAGAAAGTGCTTGGGGGAAGTGTCTGACGGCGAATCGTGCAAGGTTCAGGCGTGGACCATGCGAGGCTCGCGGATTGGTCGGAGGCTGACCGTATATTGATTGTCGCTCGCCCTGATTTTCGCTTTTCCCGGAACGTGCTAGGACGTGACCCAAGGGCATACAGATGATTGAAGTCCGATCCCGGTGCCGCTCGATCCGCGAGATTTCCCAGGCAACGCAATAGGCAGACGAAGGTCGATCCCGTGAATTCCGAAACGAGTCAGTCAGACACGCAAAGCGCCACATTGCTTGCCAATACAGTCGTCGCCATCGGCTCCAAGATTCGGGATCTGAGGCAAACCCGCAACATGAAGCTGCAGGAACTGGCCGATGCCACCGGGCTGAGCTCATCGATGCTGAGCCTGCTTGAGCGCGGCAAGGCGTCTCCGTCGATCGGCTCGTTGATCGGCATTGCCCACGCGCTGAGCGTCACGATGTCGGATCTTATTCCGTTGGAGCCGCCGGAGGAGGAGAAAGTCATCCTTCGCTCGTCCGACATCGTGGCGGTTGAAACCGGGCAGCATGTACTTCGCCGCATCCTGAAGGAAGACCGGGCAAGGGGTGTATCGGTTGCAATCAACGAATACCGGCCCAATACTGGCAGCGGCGTTCATCCGCATCTGCATCGCGGCTTCGAGTATGGCTATGTTCTGGTGGGCGAACTGACCGTCGAACTCGAGGGCGCATCATACAAGCTTGAGCAAGGGGATTTCATCTCGTTCGAGTCCCGCAAGCTTCACCGCTTCTGGAATTACGGCAAAAAGACAACCCGCACGATCTGGTTCAACACCTCGTTGGACTAGCGACCCCTACGTCGGGAATGTACCCGGCGCTTGCAGGGTATCCTTGCGTCCGCTCCGGCTAGGGGCAGGAACTGCGGCTTCATTCAATTGCGATAGTCACGAATTCCTGTTTGCGACACTGGCGTCGACCTCGACGCATCAGACGCGCCAGCGTTCGGCACGTCGCTCGGCAAATCGTACGATCTCATTGATTGCGATGGCCACGACGCCAACGATTATGACGCCGGCAAGCAGCATGTCGACCTGGAAGCTTTCGCCCCATGACGCCAGCGAGCGGCCGATGCCTCCACGCGAGGCATACATCTCCGCCACAAGGACGCCCGTGAAGCCGAAAATGAACGACAGGCGAACTCCCTCGAGCAGAACCGGCATCATGCTGGGCAGATAAACATATCTTACCGTCTGTCGGAACGTTGCCCCGTAGGAGTGGGCGACGCGGCGATGGTCATCGGTGACCGCCTCCACGGCAGCCATCGCGGTCACGACCATCAGGAACAGGATCGAAAAAGTGCCGAAGGCAATTGTCTCGGTCGGTCCAATTCCAAACGCCAGAATGAAGAGCGGCAGAAAAATCGATTTCGGGATGCTCAGCGGAAAATAAAGTATCGGCTTGAGAACTTCCTTCCAGTAAGGGCTGGCGGCGCTGGCAAACCCGATCAGCGCGCCGGCAGGAACCGCGATCGCGGCCGAAGCAAGCACGGCTGACAGGGTCTGACCGAGATCATTCCAGGTATCAGAGCGGCCCACGAGCCCAACCAAGGTTTGGGCCACTTGCCAGGGCGGCGGCAAAAGGAAGGGGTCGACGATACCGCCCGCGCTGAGGCCCCACCATACCGCGACTAGCGCGGCGAAGGCCGTCAGTTGGACCAGCAGCGGAGCGAGGCGCTGGATCATTCCGCGGCCTGTCTCGAAGCCTGCATTACACCAGCCGCCTGGCGCACCGCCGCAAGGATATTCTGGTAACCGGTGCAGCGGCAGATATTGGAGGAAACCAGGTCCTTGATCTGATCATCATCCAGGTCCGGGTTCTGCTCCAGCGCCGCGGTCGTGAGCATCAAGAACCCGGGCGTGCAAAAACCGCATTGCAGGCCATGGTTCTCGATGAACGCCTGCTGCAGCGGGCTGAGCTTTTCTCCACTGGCGAGCCCTTCCACCGTCCTGATGGTCTTGCCTTCCGCCTGAACGGCAAACATCAGGCACGAGCGCACAGGTTCGCCATCGACGATGACGGTGCACGCGCCGCACACGCCATGCTCACATCCGATATGCGTGCCAGTCAGCTTGCACTGATTGCGCAAGGTATCGGCGAGCGTGTCACGCTGTTCGACCAGAAGTTTGTAGGTGCGTCCGTTGACGTTGAGCGAAAGGGGCTGCTCTTGTTGTGTGCTCATCTCAATGACCCGTGGCTCTGATAGCTGCCCGCACCATGCGCGGGGTTGCGGGGAACTCGTTCAGCTCGATGTTGAAGGGTGTCAGTGCATCGGCAATGGCGTTGAGGATCGCGGCGGGGCCACCGATGATAGCGCCTTCGCCCATGCCCTTGGCCTGGAGGATCGTCCTGTCTGTCAAGGTCTCGAAATGGTGGATTTCGATATGCGGCATCTCGTGAGATGTCGGGACCAGATACTCGGCCAACGTAGCCGTAATGATGTTGCCCGTGTCATCGTAGAGAATTTCCTCGAGCAACGCGTTGGCCACGCCTTGGGCGACGCCGCCATGGATCTGCCCGTCGACAATCATGGGGTTGATCAACTTTCCAGCATCCTCAATGACCACGTATCGGTCGATCTTGGTCGCGCCCGTTTCGATATCGACCTCGACGGTCACGACATGACATGCATTGGAGAATGTGCCGAGCGGGTCGTATGCGCTGTGTCCCATGATGCCCGGCTCCATGCCGGCGCCGAACTTCGGAGTGTTATGGTATGCGTCGCGCGCGATCTGGTCGATGGTTACGGCTCGGTTCGAGTTCCTCACACGAGCATACCCATCTTTCAAATCGATTTCGTCGGGGGCAGCTTCCAGGAGAATGGACGCCAAGGACAGAAGCTTCTCGCGTACCTTCTGTGCCGCCTTCAAGGTCGCCCCCCCTGAGATAACTGTCGAGCGACTGCCAAACGTGCCATACCCATAGGGTGCCCGATCGGTATCTCCGTGCACGACCTTGATCTTCTCGGGCGGTACACCGAGTTCATCAGCCACGATTTGAATGTGGGCGGTACGATGTCCCTGGCCGCTCGGACCAGTGCTGATCCTCACCTCAACAAATCCTCCCGGATCCATTGCGACATCGGAAGACTCCCACCCCATGGTCATCGCCATGCCGCGCTCAGCGAAGGCCGGCGTACCAAATCCCGAGCGCTCAGCAAACGATGCAACGCCGAGGCCGAGATAGCGTCCGTTCTTCCACCCCTCCTGCTGCTTTTTTCGGAATGCCGGGACGTCGATCACCTGCTCGGCTAGGTCTATCGACTCAAGATAGGTGCCTTCGTCGTAGACCATTCCGGTGACGGCGACATGTGGGAACTTGGTTATGACGTTTCGCCGGCGGATCTCAAAGGGATCGATCCCTAGTTCCTTACCGGCAAGATCCATCAATCGCTCCAGGCAAAACACCATGGTCGGCCTGGAAACCCCACGATAGGGGGCGATCAGACAGGTGTTCGTGATGACGCCGCGAGTATGTGCCGAGTACTGGGGGACGACGTAAAACATCGGCATCTCATGCATGGCCATAAGAGGCTCTACCCCGCAGGTCGTGGGGAAGCACGAATATGCTCCGACGTTCACTACGATGTCGCACGACAGGGCCAGCAGGTAGCCGTCCTTGTCGAAACCACCCTCGATGTGAACGTTTTGCTCGCGAGAATGATAGCTTGCGATAAGGTTCTCTCGCCGATCCTCGCGCCAGGCGATGGTCATCTTCCTAGTATAGGAAAGCCACGCAATTAGAGCGTATTCCGGGCTCAGAGACATCTTCTGACCGAAGCCGCCGCCCACGTCGGGTGCGACTATGCGCAGATCCGCCTCGGGTATGCCGACAAAGTTCGCGATTGCGGATCGCATGACGTGGGGCATCTGCGTCGGTAGCGTGAGGGTCAGCCGTCCGGTCGTGTGATCATACGCGCCATGCGCGCCGCGCGGCTCCATCGGCGTGGCATTCTGTCGACCAGACCGCATGTCGAACTTGATGATTTTGTAAGCATCCTTCATTGCCTCATCGAAGCCTGCCGACTTCTTCCGGCCCTCGATGATCACATTTTCCGGCGCCTCTTCGTGGATCGCTCGGCTTCCCGGCATCAGCGCCTGCTTTGCGGTGACGATTGCCTCGTACGGCTCTATCTCCACGTCTACCAAGGACGCGATATCCTCTGCTTCAGCCTCCGAATCCGCAATGATGACGGCAACGGGCTCGCCCTGGAATCGTACTTCGTCCTTTGCCAGGATTGGCTGGGCAATCTTGGCGTAGTTGAAGGCGTTGAGCACCGCCAGAATCGGCTTGATCTCCGTCACATCCTTGGCGGTGAGAAGGGTGCAGCCTTCCGGACCGGTAATGCTGATGATCTTTCCGGCCGCATACGGGCTGCGGACGACCTTCATCCATTTTTCGGCGGGAAGGTCCCCCGTGAAGCGGCCCTTGCCACTCACCAGTGTCGGATCTTCAACCCGGCGTAACGAACGCCCGACCCAGTTGCCTCCGGGAATGTGAACCGGTGTATCGCTCATGACAGGCACTGCTCCATCGCTCTACGCGCCATGGCGCGTACCAGATCTCGTCGATATTCCGCGTCTGCCTGCACGTCCTCAAGTGGATCGATGGCGTCTGCCGCAGCCGCTGCGGCAGACGCGATCAATTTGAGGCTTGGCGCCTGGCCATTCAGCATGGTTTCGGCCTCAACCATCCGGCGCGGGTGCGGTTCTGCGCCGCCGATGCCAAGGCGGGCTCCCGCGATCACACCACCGACGACCTGCCAGGTGGCAAGTCCCATCGACATTGCGTAGTCGCCCTGCCGACGGCTGAACTCCGTAAAGCCAAAGACGGCGTCGTCAGGCAGCAACGGCAAGCGGACGCCGACCAGGATTTCGTCCGGCTCAAGCGCCGTTTCCATGATGCCCTTGAAATAGTCCTTGGCCTGGATTTCCCTCTTTCCCCGCACGCTCTGGGCGATCATCACCGCCCCAAGCGTGGCGGCCGTCAGGCACCATTCAGAAGAAGGATCGGATTGCGCCAAGCTGCCGCAGAACGTTCCGCGCGTGCGAATGGGATAGTGCGCGATATGCTTCACGACCCGTGCCAGGAGCTTACCCGTCGGGCCGGGCTCAACAGGCTTCTCGAAACGCAAATGGCGCACTGCGGCGCCGATCAGCAGACTGTCCTTTTCTACCTTCAGCTCGGACAACTCTTTGATGCCATTGATGTCGATAAGGTGTGGCGGAACCGCCATGCGAAACATCATCGAAGGCACGAGGCTTTGCCCGCCGGCAATGACGCGGCCATCCTCGTCGGCATGGAGCGCCAACAGCTCGACAGCTTCTTTTGTGCTGGATGGCTTGTGCAATTGAAAGGCCGCTGTCTTCATATCATACCCCTGTAGAAGTCACGTCACAGCAAGTTGCGCCGGGTCACTGGTTCCAGTTCGATCGCGCTTCCACGGCGCCCATCGTTGCTGGCAAACCAGATCGAGGCCGTACATGGCGACTTCGAAGGCAACGACCAGGAAGATCACGCAAAGCACTGAGAAGTACACCGCCGGCGTTTCGAGCGAGGTGCGGAACTGCGATATCAGGAAGCCCAGCCCGGCGGTGGACGTCAGCATCTCGGCGGCTATCACACCAACGATTGCGAGCGCGCCGCCAAGCCTGATTCCCGACAGCACCGTGGGAATGGCGGCGGGGATGAGAATTCGCAGGATCTGCTGGGCTGGAGTTGCCGCATAGCTGCGCGCCACCGTGCGATAATAATCCGGAATCGTCGCGACGCCGGCGACTGTCGTCAGGAACGTCGGCACGAAGCCGTAGAACGCTCCGAAGGCGATTTTCGAGGACGATCCGATGCCGAGCCAGACAGTGAAAAGCGGATAGAGCATCACGATCGGTATTGCGTACAGCGTCGAGGCAAGTGGTGCTATCTTTCGGGCGCGCGCTTGCGACACACCGACCAGCATGCCGGCTATCAGGCCAAGCCCGCAGGCGATCAGCACGGCAATCGCTACCTCGCCAAGCGTCACTCCAAAGTGCTGGAAAAAGACCAGGCGATTTTCCACACCGGCGTCGAGCGATGTCGACAACGGCGGCAACAGGACGAGCGGCAGGTCAAGGGCGCGCGGCAGGAGCTCCCAGGCGCCAAAGATCGCCGCGACGATTAGCAGGCGCATGGTGCCGGGCGCGATCCTCATTGCTGCTCTCCAGCCGAGCGGATCTGTTCCCAGATGCGCTCCCGGTATTTGGCGAATTTCGGCGATGACATCATCGCCAGGCTTCGTGGCCGATCGAGCTCGATATCAATGCGGTCGACCACCTTGCCGGGCCGACCACTCATGACGATGACCTCATCGGCAAGGTAGACCGCCTCGGTCAGGCTGTGGGTGACGAAGACCAAAGTCTTGCCGGTCGATTCCCAGATACGTAGGAGCTCGTCGCTCATCGTCAGCCTGGTCTGCTCGTCGAGCGCAGCGAAAGGCTCGTCCATCAACAGGATCGGCGGATCCTGGACCAGACCGCGCGCAATGGAGACACGCTGCTTCATGCCTCCGGACAGTTCATGGGGATAGCGTTCGGCAAAATTGGAAAGCCCCACGCGCTTGAGTTCCGCGCGCGCACGCTCGGCGCGCTCGCTCTTGCCAGTTCCCCTCAGCAGAAGCGGAAACTCCACATTGGCCTGAGCGGTGAGCCAGGGAAACAGGCTGGCTTCCTGGAATACGATGCCGATACGGCTCGGGTCCGGAGTCGTCATCGGCTGTCCAGCGCACGAAATCGTGCCTTCGCTTGGCGATGCTAAGCCGCCCATCATCATCAACAGTGATGACTTGCCACAGCCCGACGGACCGACGATGACAACGAACTTTCCACCCTGAATATCGATGTCGATCTGCTCCAGCGCGATCAACTGTCCATAGCGATGCCGCAAACCGGAAATCAGCACCTGGCCCTTTTGACTGGACTTGGTATCTGATTTGCCTGAGATCGACACAAGCTTTGGCTTTGCGACGGTTTCGTTCATGACGATTCCTTGACGAACACTATGCGACAGGCGATGGGCGGCGACGGCAAGTCGCCGCCGCCGCCGTTGCTGTGCTACTGGGCTGAGGCCGTAATCTTGTCCGCGCGCGCCAAGTCAGGAGCGAAGGGCTTGGCAAAGTCGAGATACTGGTTGATGAGCGCAGGATCGAGGCTGTTTGTGGAGGGCAGATTCATGATCGTCCGCTCGTACTCAAAGGTCGCAATGTCCTTCGAGACATCGTCGTTGCGCGATATTAGATCGATGGCGTAGTCACGATCCTTCTGCAGCAGGCCGACGGCATCGAACAACGCAGAAACAGCATTTCGGATCGCCTTTCCGTTGCTGGAAAGCGCCTTATCCGAAGCAGTCCATGTATCGGTGGCCGCCTTCGGCATTTCCTTGCTGAAATCCAGGAGCGACCGGATCTGCCCCTTATTGAGCATGTCATAGGTGATCGGTGCGTAGAGGACGGTCGCGTCGATGTTTCCGGCGAGCAGATTTGGTGCCACGCCCCCACCGCCAAGCGGCACCAATTCGTAAGCAATACCAGCCTTGCTGGCCGCCCATTTGCCCAGAAGATCGGAAAGCGAGCCTGCGCTGTTCATCCCGACTTTCTTCCCGGAGAGCTCGTTGACGTTCTTGATTGGAGAATCAGCTTTGACAACGAGGTGCCAACCAAGAGGCGCCTGGCACGCGATGCCAACGATTTTGGTTGAGACACCCTTCTTCAGACCTTGGGCAACGATCGTAGGAGAGGCGAGGGAAACATCGGCGGCATCAGCTGCCAATGCTTGGAAGGCGTCAGCGCCGCTGCGGAAGACGGTAATCTCCGCCTCCACGCCGGCTTTTTGGAAAAGGCCTTTCTCCTGGGCCGCGGTTGCAACGACTGTTCCCCAGTAGCCTTTGGTCGGAAGCGCCAGGCGCACCTTATCAGCTGCTGTAGCGACTCCACCGGACGACGCCAGAATTAGGGCCGCCAACGCGCCCATCACCCAAGTATTCGATGAATTCTTTTTGTTCATTTTATTCCCCTTTTTGCTATTTTTCTTCAAAAAGACTTGTCTCATTGCCTGAGAATGGCAATTGAGCCGCGCACTCCTCCAGCTGGTCGAGCATCATTTCGCCAGCCTCATCATCATATCGCTTTAATCTCACTCATTCAAGTGACATTAAAACGAATTTCATTTTGTTAAACATGTGGCAGGATCATGGAGGGAGAGCTTCTGGGATACCGCGCCCGCGCATGGTGCGCCTCGGCGGCTCTGACCGTGTTGTGCATCAACATTGCAATCGTCATCGGGCCGACACCTCCGGGAACCGGCGTCAAGGCTCCTGCCACGGCGTTCACGCTTTCAAAGTCGACATCCCCAACGAGACGTGTCGCGCCAACGCCTGCAGCCGGGTTGGCGATCCGGTTTATGCCGACGTCGATGACCGTCGCACCCTGTTTCACACAATCAGCCATGATCAGTTGAGGCTTGCCGACCGCAGCGACGAGAATGTCGGCCTGCGCGCAAATCTTCGCGAGATCGGGCGTCCGGCTGTGGGCAACCGTTACGGTGGCGTTGGCTGCTAGCAAGAGGCTCGCCATCGGCTTGCCGACAATGTTTGAACGGCCCACCACGACGGCGCACAAACCTGATAGGTCGGCGCCATGCACTTCCTCGATTAGGCGCATGCAGCCGAGCGGCGTGCAAGGCAACAATGCGTCTGCGGTGTGGCCAGCGCTCAGTTTGCCGATGTTTGTAAAGTGGAAGCCGTCGACATCTTTGGCCGGCGCGATCGCCTGTATGACGACATCGCTGTCGATGTGGCTTGGAAGCGGAAGTTGCACGAGGATGCCATGGATGGCCTCGTCCTGGTTCAGAGTGGCTATGACCTCGACAAGCTGCCGCTGGGTGATCTCCTCAGGCAGCTCGTATTTGCGCGACAGAAACCCGCATCTTTGCGCTGCCTTGGCCTTGGAGCCGACATAAACTTGGCTCGCTGGATCGCTGCCGACGATTATGACGGCCAGGCCTGGTTGAACCCCCTCGCCCCTTAATGTTGTGATACGGCGTTCGAGCGAATCCAGCACTTCCTCTGCCACCTCCTTTCCCGAAAGGATCTTTTTGCTTTCGTGAAGCATCTGCTACTCCGTATCTGGATCAATGTTCGCGCAGAACCCGAACAGCGGGGCCACGCTCACGCCGAGAGCTCGGCAAGGCTTTCGAACAGCTTCAGGGATTCAGGATTCGCGAGCGCCTCGACGTTGCGCACCACACGGCCGTGAATGGTATCGCGGACGGCAATCTCTGCAATTTTACCGGTCTTGGTTCGCGGTATTTCGGCAACGGCGACGATCTTGGACGGCACGTGCCGAGGCGTAGCGCCTTGACGAATCCGCGCCTTGATCCGGGCGACAAGGTCCTGGTCGAAGACGCAATTATCGCTGAGGCGAACGAACAGGACGACGCGAACATCGCCGTCAAAATCCTGGCCGACGCAGACAGCGTCGGCGATCTCCACCATCTTGTCTATTTGATTGTAGATTTCCGCGGTGCCAACACGCACGCCACCGGGATTGAGCGTCGTATCAGAGCGGCCGTGAATGACGAAGCCGCCATGGCTTGTCTGCTCGGCGAAATCGCCGTGACACCAGACATTGTCAAAGCGGGAGAAGTAGGTTTCGAGGTACTTCTGGCCGTCTTTGTCGTTCCAGAAGCCCAATGGCATCGAAGGAAACGCGCTGGTGCAGACCAACTCACCCTTTTGTTGCCATATCCTCTTTGCGTCGTCGTCCCAGACCTCGACGGCCATACCCAGCCCCGCCGCCTGAATTTCACCCGCCCAGACCGGCAGGATCGGCGCACCAAGCACAAAGCAGGAGACGATATCGGTGCCGCCCGACATCGAAACCAGGTGGATGTCCGGCTTTATCGCTTCATAGACGAATGCGTAACTGTCGATCGACAGCGGAGAGCCCGTCGACATCAGAACCCGCAATTTCGACAGATCGAAACACTTGCCGGGTTCGATGCCGCCTTTCTTCACGCTCTCGATGAACTTGGCGGACGTTCCGAAGTGAGTGATGCGTTCTTCCTGCGCGTATTTGAACAGTGTCTCCCCGTTCGGGTGAAATGGCGAGCCATCGTAAAGCATCAGTGTGGCGCCACTGGCGAGCGCCGAGGCCAGCCAGTTCCACATCATCCAGGCGCAGGTTGTGAAGTAGAACAGCCGATCGCCACTGTGAATGTCACAATGGAGTCGATGCTCCTTGAGGTGCTGGATCAGCGTGCCTCCCGCCGAATGCACGATGCATTTCGGTTTGCCCGTTGTGCCCGAAGAGAACAGGATGTAGAGCGGCTGGGAGAATGGGAACCGCTCGTAGACGATCTGCCGATCCTTACGACCCTCAATGATCCTCTCAAGAGTCGTTGAGTTCGCGATGGCAGCGCTCGCGGCTTCTGCCTCGCCAATGAAATCTACGATTATTGTCTGCTTCAGGCTCGGGATGCTGGCCGCGACCTCGGCGATCTTGTCGCGCAACTGGTGACGCTTGCCATTGTAGTAATAGCCATCGCAGCTCACCAGGAATACCGGCTCGACCTGCTGGAACCGATCCAGTATTCCCTGCGCCCCAAAGTCAGGTGAACAGGACGCCCAGACGGCACCTAGGGAAGCGACAGCCAGCATGACCGCAATCGTCTCCGGCAGGTTCGGCATCACCGCGACGACGCGATCGCCCTCCCTGAGGCCGCCTTCGACCAGGAACTGCCTGATCTTCGAGACGGTGCCGCGCAACTCTTCGCGTGTGACGCGGCGTGTCTCGCCATTCTCTGCCCTGAACACGATCGCCTCGCTTGCCCCATCGGAGCGCAGCAGATTTTCGGTGAAGTTCAGGCGTGCATCCGGAAAGAAGCGGGCCTTGGTGATGGCAGCCCCATCCGACAGCACACGGGCCCCCTTGTCGCCGATGATGCCGCAGTAATCCCAGACGAGGCTCCAGAACGCGGATCGGTCGTCAACGGACCAGCAGTGCAAATCCCCATAGCTGGCCATGTCATGGCCGCCAACGGCCGCCGCGGCGGTCTGGAAAGCATCCATAGCCGTATGCCTGACCGCCGCCGGCGAGGGAGCCCACAGCGGAGCCGATGCATCACCAATCTCGGTCGATGCGACAGTCTGTCCTTTGTTCATTTTCGTTCGCCTCAACAAATCCAACGTTGCGACGCCTTGCTGGGCTGGCGCCAAGGCCAGTCCCCAGCGCAGCCGGTTGTTAATGCGCCGTCTTGATCATCTCGACCTGGCTTTCGGTTCCATCATCGTGCAGCAGATGATCAAGCCGCTCGGCGACGAGCTGGTCGTCGCGGCGGATCTCCCGCTTCCAGGGCTGGCGGCCTTTCAGCACGCCCGATTCATCGACGATCTCGGCGACATATTCCTCCTGGCGGTAGGCCATCACATGGATGCCGGCGACGCCCGGGATTTCCTTCACCTCGTTGATGATGTCGATGCAGAGTTGCTTGCCTTCCTTCTTCTGATCCTGCGCGCCCTCGAGCCGCTTGATCACCGCGTCGGGGATATGGATGCCCGGCACGTTGGAGCGGATCCATTTCGCCGTCTTGGCGGAAGCGAGCGGACCGACGCCGCAGAGCAGGAAAAGCTTTTCGGTGTGGCCGAGATCGCGCGCCTTCTGCATGAAGGTTTTGAACATCGGCACGTCGAAGCAATATTGCGTCTGCGCGAATTGCGCGCCGGCGGCGATCTTCTTGCCGAGATGGATCGGGCGGAAATCGTAGGGCGGCGCGAACGGATTGACCGCGCAGCCGAGGAAGACCTGCGGCGGTGTGGTCAGCTTGCGGCCGGACAGGAATTTGCCGTTGTCGCGCATGATGCGGATGGTTTCGAGCAGAGACATGGAATCGAGGTCGAACACCGGCTTGGCGCCTGGCTGGTCGCCGGCCTGCACGCCGTCGCCGGTGAGGCAAAGAACGTTGCTGACACCCATCGCCGCCGCCCCCAGCACGTCGCCCTGGATGGCGATGCGGTTCTTGTCGCGGCAAGCGATCTGCATGATCGGCGAATAGCCCATGCGGGTCAGCAGCGCGCAGATGCCGACGGACGACATGTGGCAGTTGGCGCCGGACGCGTCGACCGCGTTGATGGCGTCGACCCAGCCGTCGAAGATCTTCGCCCTGTTGTAGACGTCTTCCGGATCGGCGCTGTCGGGCGGGTTGAGCTCGGTCGTCACCGCGAACTCGCCGCGGCGCAGCACGCGCTCCAGCCGACCGCGCGAGGAATGGCCCGCGAGCGGATCGAGCGGCAGATGGGCGCCATTCGGATTTACGTCATTTTGCATTGTCGCACTCTTCTTCGTCCGTCGTGATAGCGCGCAGCCTTGCGCTCCCCGCCGGCGCTCAATTTCGCTCGGTCGTGTCCCTCGCTGCCGCTGCCTGCGCTGTCACCCTCAACCAGGCCGAGGTTTCGCGCAGCGATTGATCGACCGGCTTCTGCACGGCCAGGATCTTGTCGCCATGGACCATGTTGCGCGACCCTTCCCAGGCCTTGACCCAGACGCAGGGCATGTCCGGCTCGACCTCGCAATTGCCGTTGGCGCGCACGCCGCCGCACGGACCGTTGCGCAGTTGCTTGGGGCAGTTCATCGGGCAGGACATGCCGGTCGACGACAGGATGCACTGGCCGCACATGCGGCAGTCGAACATGAAGCCCTTGGCGCGCTTCTCGACGAATTTCACCGGTGCCTCGACGCGGCCGTAGCCGATGCCCTTCCACACGGGGTGCAGCAAAAGGAAAACGTCGGCGAAGCGGGCGTAAAACCATTCGAGCAGGCGCGAATGGCGGATCGACCACAGCCGCACCGCAAAGCTGCGCTGGACGCGCCGCTGCGGCGACACGTCGGCCGGCTTGTAGTCGGATTTCGGCGCCGCTTTCTTGACAAGCGTGGCCTGGGTGACTTTGGCGTCGTCTGGCTTACTGGCCTCCGTCATTTCGCGACCTCCTGTGGCAAACGATCCTGCCTGAAGACAGGCAGGGCCTTTCGCGTCACCTCGCCGACAAAGGCGGGTTCACGATCCTCATCTGAAGACGACCGTTTTCTTCCCATTCAGGAAGATTCTGCGCTCGGCCGCTGCACGCACCGCTTTCGACAAGACTGCCGCTTCAGTGTGGCGCCCGATCCGCACCATGACATCGACGGTCGCACGATGATCGACCGGCTCGACCGCCTGCTCGATGATCGGGCCTTCATCCAGGTCCGCCGTGACGTAGTGGGCAGTCGCGCCGATCAGCTTCACGCCGCGTTCGTGGGCGCGGTGATAGGGTTGCGCGCCCTTGAAGGCTGGCAGGAAGCTATGATGAATGTTGATGCAGCGTCCTTTGAGCGCCTTGGTCAATCCGTCCGACAGCACCTGCATGTATCTCGCCAGGACCAGGAGCTCGCTTCCGGTTTCGTCAATCAGCTGCAGGATGCGGTCTTCCTGCTGGTCGCGGTTTTGATTGTCGACGGGCAGATAGTGAAATGGAACGCGGTGCCATTCGGCCAGCGCTCGCAGGCTTTCATGGTTGCCGATGACACCGGTGACGTCCACCGGCAGATCACCGGTCGACCAGCGATAAAGCAGGTCGTTGAGACAATGTCCGCCCTTGGAGACGGCGATCATGACTTTCAGTCGCGTCGTCTTTTCGATCAGGGACCATTCCAGGCCGAGTCTTTCCGCGCCTGGACGAAATTCTTCGCGCAACTTTTCGACGTTCGCTGAAAATCGTGGCCCCGAGGCCATGAATTCCACCCGCATGAAAAATCGGCCCGTTTCGGTATCCGCGAACTGCTGGCTGTCCAGGATGAAGCCGTCGCGTTCCGACAGGAAGCTGGTGACCCCGGAGACGATACCGCCGCGATCCTGCGCCTGAAGCGTTAGAAGATAGGTTGGCGCCTTCCGCACGTCGTTGTCCTTTTTGCTGGAATGTCGGAGCGAGCCGGCCCGCAACTGTCATCCTTGTCCGAGCAGCCTTGCCGTCAGGCCTTGACGGCTGAGGGCGAGGCTCTCTTTTCCCGAGCGATTGCCGTGTACGGCGCCGGTGCCACGGTGACGCGAATCTCGATCTGCTCGTGCCGCTCGACGTGAGGCTTCCTGGACCCGCCATTGACCTCGCCCCAGGTGAGGACGAGTTCGGTTCCGGGCTCCGCATGCTCGGCGTCGATCATCGCAAGCGACAGCGCCTCGCGCTCGTTGGCGCTGTAGCCGCAATGCGTTGAGAGGCCCGCCGGGCGACCGTCAAGCGTGCGCACCACGTCGAAATGCGGCCAACCGATGTTCGAGACGGGGAACTCCAGGGACTTGTAGCGAGGGCCGTCACCGATCTGCGAGGCGAAGACCTTGAGAACGTCCTCCTTGTTCCACACCAGGGTGACGCGATTGCGCAGCGGCCCCTTGCTCATGGCCTCGAGCGCGCTGCGGCCGACGAAATCATGGTTGAACTTCAGCAGGCGGCCATAGCCCTGATCCCACGGCGTTACATAATAGTCTTCGACGTTCTTGGAGTAGTGGCTGCCGCCGAGCTGGACGCTGGCTTCCCAGCTGTCGTCTGAAAGCCATTCGCGGTAAGGCTGCAGTTCCTCGCCCGTGTAAATGCCTGGCATCGGATAGGGCATCCAGCCGGACTCGTACACGGTGCTGAAATACGACTTCAGGCCACCCTGGCGCATGCCATGCTTGGCTCCGGCCTTAAGGAATGCGTCCCTGACCGGCTCCATGTCGTCGTAGGGCCCGGACAGTTCGACGCCCAGGTGACCCGACATGCCGTGACGCAGCACAAGAACCTCACATCCGGCGATACGAACCTTCGCGGTGCGGAAGAAGGCGATCTCCGGCGCCCCGCCTTCCACGACCTCGTCGAAGATCTTGGCGGCGTTCGGACCCTCCAGCTGGAACCGGTAGCGCAGGCGGCGGCCGGTCTTGTTATACGCGGTGGGGGCGTCGCGGATGACTTCGATGTCGTAGCCGGCAGCCTCGGCGTTGTAGTGGACCCAGTTGAGCACCGGCATGCCGCTGATCATCTCAAACGTGTCTTCAGCGTGGCGATAGGTGATGCAGTCGCCGATGATATGGCCGCGCGGCGTCACGCCGATGAACTGCTTGGCCCGCTCGATGCCGAACTCGGCGATATTGGTGATGCACAGGCCGGCGAGCAGCTTGTGCGCGTCGCGCCCCTTCAGGACCATGACGGGCATATGGTGCGACTGGTTGAAGAAATAGGCCGTCTCGCGCCAGGCGCGCTGCTCCTCGCGCCAATTCGTGTATTCCTGGGGGATGACGGAAGAGAGAAGGCTCGTTCTCGCCTTGAAGTGAGGCGCAATCGTATCGTTGTAAAGATATTCAACCAGGTTCTTTTCCCGGTTGACGACGTCCTGCAGCGACTGTCCGCCTTCGCTCTTTTTCATTTCAAATCTCCCTTCAGGCCCGCCTGTCGCGACGCCGTTCGATTGCAAGAAAGCTGGCTGGCGGATCGCTTGGATGCCAGCGCCGCCAAAGCTGGGAACCGCTCCGACCAAGAGGCCGTCCGCGCGCTCTAACTTTAATTACATTAAAACGGTATCACATGTTATCAAAGACGGTCAACATGCCACCGTGCGAAAAGACGGTCCAATTGCCATTGGTCGAATGTTGGCGTCACATGGTCCTGAGCGCCAAACATCGAGGTGCCGTCGATGCCACGCGACGGCGAAGAAGATGCCTTGGTGAGTGCCTAGAGGTGGTAAAGCACTTCTGGCGTGGTGATATCCCAGATCGCGCTCGATACCTTCTTCCAATGCGCGCGTTCAGGCCCGGTCGAGCGTTTCGCGAAAGCCTTGCTCTGTTCGATCGCACCGTCGCGGCCATGCCTTGCGACAAGCATGCGCGCCACGCAAAGCGCCCTTTCGTCATAGCACCAGAACGGGACGGGCTGGTTCAGGAAGATCCAGGCTTTGTCTATGAAGGTGGCTGCTCTGGCAGTCATCGCGTTGAAGTTCATTTTGCTTCTCCTCCGATAACCGATCTTCGAACTCATCGCACCGCCAGGCGCCACTCAAAGGTCGACCACAAGCCGTTCAGTCTTGGAGCGCGATACGCAAATCATGATCACCCGGTTGGATGCCTTTTCAGCGGCGCTCAGGACCGAATCCCTGTGGTCGGGAATTCCCTCGATCACATTCGTCTCGCAGGTTCCGCAGGTCCCTTCCTCGCATGAGCAGGGCACGATCAGCCCGGCGTCCTGGATGGTCTTCAGGATCGACTTGTCCGGAGAAACCTTGAGCGTCTTGCCTGAGCGGCGTAGCTCGATCTCGAAGCCACTGGATTCCTGTTCGCCCGGGTCCACAGGCTTGAAGCGCTCGAGGTGCAGCACGCCCTCTGGCCAGCCGGCGGCCAGCGCCTCGACGGCGATCATCAGACGTTCCGGTCCACAACAATAGACCAGGGTCTCAGGCTCGACGCTGCCGAGCAACTTGCCGAGGTCAAGACGGCCGGCGCCATCGGCGTCGGCAACATGCACTCTCTTGCCAAACGCGGAAAGCTGCGGGAGGAACGCCATGGAATCGCGACGGCGGCCGGCATAGGCAAGCTTCCAGTCCGCGCCGCTGGCCTCGGCTGCGATGATCATCGGGATGATCGGGGTAATACCGATTCCGCCCGCGATAAAAAGATACCTGGGGGCCGGAACCCAGCTGAAATTGTTGCGCGGGCCGCGAATCTGGACCCGATCGCCTACCGCCAGGTTGTCATGGACGTATCTGGAACCGCCCCTGCTGACGGTTTCGTTCAGCACACAGACCCGGAACTCGGTCCTGTTGTCGGGATGTCCGCATAAGGAGTATTGGCGCGTCAGTCCATTGGGCAATTGTAGATCGATGTGGGCTCCGGCCGCCCAACGGGGCAAGTCGCCGCCGTCGGGCCGCCGAAGCGTCAAAGACATCACCCCGTTGCACATCAGCTCTTTCGCACTGACGGCAAGAACGTCCTGATATTCGGTAAGCGTTGTCTTCACCGCGGTGCTCTCTCCATCCAAAGCATGAAGGGGCGCCTCGCGGTACATCTCGGCGCCCTCCCACCTAATCAGGATGCGGTTTTGGTTTCACCGTCGGGATTGGCCTTGGCCAGCCCCGTCTCACGCATTGTCTTGCGGTAGTTGACGGCCACCTTGTCGAAATCCAGGTGCAGCTCATCCGCCAGGTCGAACGGCACATGTTCCGGCCGCTGGCTCTCCACGATATTGCGGTCCTGCTCGAAGATGACGTTGGTGAACTCGATCATCACGCTTGGATCTTGATCGTGGGCATAGTTCCGCGCGGTACGGATATAGCCGCGGGACTTGTCCTTGCCGATCGGCTGCGAGGTGAAGATATGCACCATCTCGTGGTCATTGCCGCTCCAGGTATGGCGCAGAACGATCGTATAAGGGGCATGCAGTTCATAGCGGGAATGACGGATCGGTGCATCGCGGTCATCCAGACCACCGAACACCGGAAATTCCTCGGTGTTGTTCACCTCGGGACGGTCGTAGCTGTAATGAAGGACGTTGTCCTTGACCTCGACGGTGTATTTGTCGACCACCGTGCGGTTGGGGTCGCCAAGCAGGCCTTCATGTACCCAGGGGAAGTGAGCGAAGTCGGTGAAATTCTCCACCTGGCGAGAAGAATCCGACAGCCAGTCGTAGGGGCCGGCCGAGACCTTGTTGTATTCGGGAGCTTCCAGCTCGGGAACTTCCGGCAACGGGAAGCGCGGCTCTTTCATCGCGACCCAGATGAGCCCATAGCGCTCCTGGCAATGATAGGCATCCACCTTTGCCTTGGAAGGGACGTTGCGCGGATCTTCACGCTGCGGAATAGCGCTGCAACGTCCGTCTCCCCGGTAGCGCCAACCGTGATAGGGGCACATGATCTCGTCACCGATGACCTTGCCGATCGACAGCGCCGTGCCGCGGTGAATACACAGATCAGCCATCGCATTTGGCTTGCCGGTAGAGTCGCGCCAGATAACGATCTGCTCGCTGAGAAGCCGGGAAGAATACGGCTTGTCGGTAACATCGGCGGCAAACGCGACGGGATGCCAGCAGGCGCGCAGGGCCTCGAAATCCGGGATGGCGGCGGGAGCGTACATCCTCGTCTCGGGTTGCCGGAATTTGGTGTTGCTGCTTTTCAGTGCGGCGGACATGGGAACCTCCCTCTAGTGGCTGCGATCAGGCTAGCATCATATTTGTATTTTTCAAAGAAAATTTAGTGGCATTAAATCGTTTGCAGACCCGGGCTCGACACAAAAAAGGTGTCACAGAGGCGGCACAATGCCGCAAAGGCGGACGAGGCCGGCATGCACCGGCCCCGTCTGACCCATGGTTACGCGGTAGTCGCCTTACTTCGAAAACAGCGGAGCGAAGACGTCCGGCCGATTGTAGTGACCGGCGAAATCGATAACCAGTTTCGGGATGATGACGTCCTCAAGATCGATGTCGGCGAAGAGGACTTCCGCGTCCTGGCCGGAGCCGTCGGCGATGACCTTGCCCAGGCAATCGACGATGACCGCGCCCTTTTTCAATTTGCGCTGCTCTTCCAGAAACTTCTTCACTTCGGGGGCCGTGCCGACGGCATCGATGTAAGTTGTCGGGATGCGCGAAACCGCGTTCACCACGAAGCACTTCAACGAATAGGCCAGGCCGCATGATGCGGTAACGATCGCATGATGCATCGGGAAGTAGGGGTGGAAGTACAGCGGCCAAGAAGACACATGTACGACCGGATAGTGCTGGGCGGCGGCATACTGCCCGAGAGGATTGGAGTTTTCGCCGCAGATCAGTCCGGACACGGTCCCAAAATCGGTTTTGAACGCGTTGTAGGAACCGGTCTTTCCAGGACCGTGGACCATCCGTTCGCCGGTCGTGGGTACATACTTCTGATGCTTGCCCGCGATCGTGCCATCCCGGGTGATATGGACCTGGGTGTTGTACATGGTGCCGGTCGTCGAGTTGAGGCGCTCGTTGATGCCGACCACCGCATTGATGTTGCCCTTACGGCAAGCTTCGGCGATTGCCTGAATGTGATCTCCGGGCACCTCGACGGAATGCTTGAACAATTCCTTGTCGAAGTTACGCGCCTGCATTCCCTCGCCGATCGACTCGTACCAATTGGGGAAGGTTGGGATGAACGCTTCGGGAAAGCCGATCAGGTCGGCGCCACCTGCTGCAGCCTGCTCGATGAGGCTTATGGCCTTGTTGGTCGTCCCATCGATATCGAGAAAGACTGGCTCGGCCTGGACGCCGGCAACGCGGATCTTCTTGAAGTTTTGTCTCTGGTGATTTTCCATCTTAGTTCCCCAGTTTCGAACAGAATGCGCGTTTTGCGCGGTTTGGTTTAGCTGCCGATTTCTTTTGCGAAGCTCGAAAAGAACTGATCGGCGTAGGATTTGGCAACACCATTGATAAGGCGCGCACCGAGTTGGGCAATCCTCCCGCCGACATTGGCGTTAACGTCGTAGACAAGCGAAGTCCCGCCTTCCGGCCGGTCCGTCAGCTTGACGGTGGCGCCAGCCTTGGCCGAGCCCGCGATGCCGCCGCGCCCCTCGCCCGAGATCGTATAGCCATTCGGAGCGTCGATGTCCGTGAGCTCGACGCTGCCCGAAAACGTAGCCTTGATCGGGCCGATCGCGACCTTGGTCGTGGCGTTGAACCGACGATCGTCCGCTTTCTCGAGCTCCTGGCAGCCAGGGATGCACTTCTTCAAAATTTCGGGGTCGTTCAGGGCATCCCAGACGCGATTGCGATCAGCGTCCAGATCGACCTGCCCTCTCATCGTCAGCGCCATGCGACCAGCTCCTTCCCAATGACGGCCTATTTAACTATTATCAATCATTTTTAATGAGTATAAAGTGACAATGAGCTAATGTCCAGTCCAACGCAACGTCAGCGCGGAGGCCTCGCTGCTTTTTCTTGGATACCCGACCTATGGATCCGACGCTCCAGCTCGGCCAGGACTTCTTGCAGCGGCACACCGGCAATCGAAGCCACTACAAGCCAATGATAAAGCAGGTCCGCGCTCTCCTTGACGAACTCGCGACGATCGCGGGCGACGGCGGCGATAACAGTCTCGATAGCTTCTTCACCGAGTTTCTGGGCAGCAGCGGCCATCCCCTTTGCGATGAGCTTGGCGGTCCATGAATTTGGATCGCCGGAACTGCCTCGCCGCGCGATCGTCGTTTCGAGCTCGGCAAGCGAAAAACTGGGGAGGATGCGGGGTCTCTCCTGGGCGGCGCGCGTCCAGGGACCAGCTTCGGCAGCTGCCTGCGCCGTGTCGCCTTCCTTGCTCATTGTGGCGGCAAGCTCTGTTTCGCCTCCAGCCGCCGCTTGTGCAGCACCGGCTCGGTATAGCCGTTTGGCTGGCTCGTTCCCTTGAACACCAGATCGCACGCCGCCTGGAAGGCGACGGAATTGTCGAAATCGGGAGCCATCGGCCGGTAAAGCGGGTCGCCGGCGTTCTGGCGATCGACAACCGCCGCCATGCGTTTCATGGTCTCCATGACCTTGTCAGATGTGCACACCTTGTGGCGCAGCCAGTTGGCGATGTGCTGCGAGGAGATGCGCAGCGTGGCGCGATCCTCCATCAGGCCGACATCGTTGATGTCGGGGACCTTCGAGCAGCCGACGCCCTGGTCGATCCAGCGCACGACGTAACCGAGGATGCCCTGCGAATTGTTGTCGAGCTCGCGCTGGATCTCGTCCGGCGTCCAGTTCGGCCGCACGGCGACCGGCACCGACAATATGTCGTCGAGCTTGGCCTTCGGCCGGCTCTTCAGCGCCGCCTGCACGGCGTGCACATCCACCTTGTGATAATGCGTGGCATGCAGCGTCGCGGCCGTCGGCGAAGGCACCCAGGCGGTGTTGGCGCCGGCCTTCGGGTGGGCGATCTTCTGTTCGAGCATCGCCGCCATCAAATCCGGCATCGCCCACATGCCCTTGCCGATCTGGGCATGGCCGGCGAGCCCGCATTCCAGCCCGGTGTCGACATTCCAGGCCTCGTAGGCGGAAATCCAGGCGGCCTGTTTCATGTCGCCCTTGCGGATCATCGGGCCGGCTTCCATCGAGGTGTGGATCTCGTCGCCTGTCCTGTCGAGGAAGCCGGTGTTGATGAACACAACGCGTTCCCTAGCGGCGCGGATCGCCTCCTTGAGGTTGACGGTGGTGCGCCGCTCCTCGTCCATGATGCCCATCTTGATGGTGTTCCTGGCCATGCCGAGCAGCGCCTCGACGCGGTCGAAGATCTCGACGGCGAAAGCGACCTCTTCCGGCCCGTGCATCTTGGGCTTCACCACATACATCGAGCCGGCGCGGGAATTCGCACGGCGGCCGTTGTCGCCGACGTCGTGCAGCGCGATCAGCGCGGTGATGGCCGCGTCCATGATGCCTTCCGGCACCTCGTGGCCGTCGCGGTCGAGGATCGCCGGATTGGTCATCAGGTGGCCGACATTCCTGACCAGCATCAAGGAGCGGCCCGGCAGCAGCAGCTGGCCGCCGTCGGGTGCGGTATATCGGCGGTCCGGGTTGAGCGAACGCACGAAACTCCTGCCGCCCTTCGTGATCTCTTCCGTCAGATCGCCCTTCATCAAGCCGAGCCAGTTGCGGTAGGCTGCAACTTTGTCTCCGGCATCGACAGCAGCGATGGAATCCTCGAGATCCTGGATCGTCGTGACGGCAGATTCGACGATTACGTCCGCAATGCCTGCAGGGTTCGCTCGACCTACGGCTGACGACGCATCGACCACTATCTCAATATGAAGGCCATTGTTTCGAAGCAGCACGGACATCGGCCTGTCCGGTTGGCCCGAATAGCCAACAAACTTCGTACTGGTTGCGAGCCTGACGCGCGAGCCGCCAGTTATTGCGACCGAAAGTTCCCCACCGGCAACCGACAAACCGTTCACGTCCCGCCACGCGCCGAACGCCAGCGGGACGACGCCGTCGAGAAAGGCGTTCACCCAGGCGACAACTTTCGAACCGCGTTTGGGATTGAACCCCTTGCCCTTCTCAGCGCCGCCAGTCTCGGGGATGGCGTCGGTGCCGTAGAGCGCGTCATAGAGCGAGCCCCAGCGTGCATTGGCGGCGTTCAGCGCATAGCGCGCGTTCATCACCGGCACGACCAGCTGCGGCCCGGCGACGACGGCGATCTCGGGATCGACGTGCTCCGTCAAGACGCTGAAGGCCGGGCCTTCCGGCACCAGATAGCCGATCTCCTTCAGGAAATTCTTGTAGACCGCCATGTCGATTGGCGCGCCATTCGCGCGATACCAGCCGTCGAGCTTTTCCTGCATGGCGTCGCGCTTGGCGAGCAAGGCGCGGCTTTTCGGCGAAAGGTCGCGGACAATCGCCGACAAGCCCTCCCAGAATTTTTCCGGGTCGATACCTGTGCCGGGAGCCGCTTCCCGAGCGACAAAGTCGTGCAGCCTTTTTTCGACGCTCAGGCCGGCCCGAGTCGTTCGCGCTGGGGAACTGCTCTCAGCGATATCCTGCGGCGGGCGGGCCAGGCGAGCGTTTGTCATTAGCGATTTCCCTAGGTGCGGTAAAAGCCGACCAAGGCCCCCTGGCAATGCCAGGCGCACAAGGATGGGGGCTAGGCCCCCGCCGGGATATGCGTTGAGCGAAGTACCCGGAGGGGGAGATGCGGATCAATCAGATGGCCGAGTCCAATTCCCCCGCCGACAAAAACAACGCCAGCAACGGATAGTAGCCCGATATCGCAACCACCTCGCTCGCTGCGCCGCGGCCAAGCGATTGCGCGAGATGGGCAAGACGCTCGGGGGGAACCCTGCGTTCCTTGATTGCCGTCCAGCACGTTTCCACGATCGCGGCGACGTTGCTGTCGTCGAGGCCGCTCACCTTACCGGTACGACACGCCGCGAGCCAGTCGTCTCGCATGCCCATGCTTTTGGCAATCCGCTCGTGATAGCCCCATTCGTAGCCGGAGCCGAACGCGGCCGCCGCGGCCAAGATAGCCACCTCGCGAAGGTCGTCAGCCAAGGCGCCGGAGAACCGGATTGCCGAACCTACCGCTTGGATCGAATCCGCCAGATGCGGGGCGTCGAGCATCGCAAGAAAGGGCAGCGGCACGTCCTTGCGAGGTCCCGACGCGATCTGGTCATAGACGCGCCGCTGCTCAGGCGACATCGCGCCCAGATCGTTGGCACCGATCAGCATGATCCGGCCCTCAGCGTCCGTCAGGGCCGCCGGACATCATGCCGGAAGCGATCTGGCGAGGTCCAAAGATTGCCTTTGCGACGTCGCCCACAGCCTCCACGTTCTCTTCCACGCCCTGGAAGCAAACGATGCGGCACGGGCAGGCCTCGAGGCCCTCATAACGCCACGGGAAGGCACCGATGATGCCGCGCTGGTTCAACAGCAGCTCGATGTCGCCGCCCACATTCTCTGCGTGGATCAGACCTTCCTGGAACGCCTGCGAATGGAAGGGGAAGTAATCCTCCACGACCTTGCGGCCGGAGCGCTTGTGCGTGTAGCTGTTCTTGCCGAAGAACTCGTCGCAGCTCATGCCGACCTTTTCCTCGAACTGGCGAGCCAGGTCGGGACGCATGCGGCGGATTGTGGTGTTCATGGCATGGTCGCCCGAACCGCAATCGATGCCGAACCACTTGATCTTCTTCTTGAGCATCCAGTCCAGCAGCTCCTGCTTGCCGCCCGGATGCATGCAGAAGTACTTCACCAGATCCTGCTGTGGCTTGCCTTCCCAATAGCGATGCCAGCCGGTGTGAATGATCAGGATGTCGCCATCCTTCACTTCGACCGGAGCGCTTTCGATCATCTCCGGGGTGATGACCGCCCAGTCTTCCATATGTTGTGATACGTCGACCACGGCGCCGGGACCGCAAAGGAAGTCCAGCGGGTAGGACGCCATGTCGCCCATGCCGTCCGTGCCATGCATCGCGCCGTCGATATGAGTGCCGACGTGGAGAGCGGAATCGATGCGCTGTGCAACGATGTGGATCGTCTGCAGGTTCTGCGCATAGTACATCTTGTTCCCGGCATAGCCGACCCATCCAGGGGTATGCACGTTCATGAGATGGGACATATCGGTGATTTTCATGGACGCGGTCCTTTTCCTTGGTGTTACTGACTAGAGATTCCGGTCGCCTAGCTTCAACCCGTAGACATCGGTCCGCCGGTCCGCCCGCGGCCTGATCAGATCGCTGCGAAGCTGGGCCTTCTGCACATTCGCGATGTCGATCGGCGCGATGATGGTTTCCTCGATGTCATCCGACGCCGGGCCGGCCAGAAGGGCGCCATAGGGATCACAGATAAGCGATGACCCCAGGAAATTGATCTCGTCCGCGCTACCGCCCTGCGATGCGCAAACCACATAGGTCTGGTTGAGATTTGCCTGGACGATCGCGCCCCGCGCCTGCCCGATCAGCCCGTCGCCGTCGCGCGGAACCTTGTCGAAACCTCCGACCCAGGCCGTCGGCACGGCGACGATATCGGCACCCGCAAGAGCCAGCGCGCGCATGACCTCGACGAAGCGCAGGTCGTAACAGACGCACATGCCGATGCGGCCAATAGACGTATCGACCACCTCAAGACCCTTGTCGCCCCTGGCGAATACCAGTTTCTCGCGATCGAAGAGATGCAGCTTCCTGTAGTGCAGAAGCATGCCTTGCGGACCGACGAGCACGGCTGAATTGAACAGGCGGTCTCCTTCAACCTCGCAGAAGCCCCCCGCTATGAGCAGCGAATGCTTCTGGGCGGCATCCGTCCATGCTCGCAAGGTGGGTCCATCCAAGGGCTCGGCCGCAGCAAAAAGTATTTCGCCTCTGAGCGTATAGCCGGACACGGCCAGCTCCGGCAAAACGACAAGGTTCGCACCACGACCCGCAGCCTCTTCGACAAGCCGAAGGGTCCGGGTGCGATTCTCATCGCAGCGACCAGGCTCGGCCGTGAACTGGGCTGCCGCGACGAGCGTGCTCATTCTGGAGGAAGCGCATCTTTTGGCAGCGCCCCGACGGCTTTCAGCAATGGAACATCAGCGGGGCTTGGACCACCGACACTGACGATGCCCTTGCCGCGATCAGCGTGGACGGCATGCTTCACGCCAACCGGTACGTGGACTACGCAGCCGGCATGGAAAGGCAGGCTGATGTCGTTGGTATAGTCGTAAATGGTTCCCTCGCCGTCGAGGATGAAGATCGTGTCTTCAGACTCCGTGTGAACGTGCGGCTTGTTGGCTTCGCCTGGCTCCAGAAGGACGTAGTTCAGATTTGCGACCCAGGCGTCGGTGCCTGGCCAGATGATGAACCGCGCGTCCTTGGAGATCAAAGGCAAGCGCATGGAAGGATTGTCGCGATGAAACGCTCGGATGGCCATTTTGATACCGCCTAGAGATGTTGCTCGTTCGCGCCTGAATTCGTCGGCCCATGCCCGCCGATCAACACCAGCGGCTGATCGTCGGCAGCCTCGAACCGATAGCGGCTATGCCGTTCAATATGCACCACCGTTCCCTCCGACAGAGGGGTCTGGATGCCCTTGGTCACATCGATGACAGCGCCGGCGCCGTCATCGACATAGTAGATGGAGCCTGCTGAGTGCTTCATATCCGCGGTGCATGCGCCGGACGCCAAATCGATGATCTCAAATTCCGGAATCAGCGACAAAGGCACCGCCGGATCACCCTCTTCGAAAGCTCGAACGGACATGATCAGGCCCCCTTGAGGTGCTGGTAAAGGCGCTCGTCAGCCGGGCAGGGTCCACCAATCACCAACAGATCGTGATTGCTGGCCGCCTCGAAGCGATAAGCGTCGCCTCGATCGATGTGCAGCATGGTGCCTTCGGCGAGTTGGGTGGCACGCCCCGTGGCAATGTCGATTACGACACCTGCCCCGGCCCTGACGTAGTAGACGGAATCGGATGGATGCTGCAGGTCGATGGTTTGCGAACCCGCCTTGATATCCAGCACATTGAAAGTGCGCCATTTCGCGCCGTTGCCCGGCCACATCGCCGCAACAGCGGTTCCCTCCCCTACGATGATTGGCAATCGAGGACAGTCAACTGCACTGTCGATGACGCGCACCGCGCCTTCAGTCGTCCCACTCATCGGCTTCACCATATTGAATATTATTTACATACTATTTAGTAGTATCAAAGAGGACGGGAGGCAAGCGAAAAATGGATCTTTGAGTGGCTGGATGATCGCTGCTATGCAACTGGACCAGCCCGTGAGGGATAACCGTTCAAGCCTCAGACGCCTGCAAGATGGCGTGGGCCCGGCCAAGGTGCGTGAAGGTCGCGACCTCAATCATTCCAAGGGCCAGATGTGCCGCGAGTGATTTCGAATTGTCCCGTCGGATGAAGGTTATAGGGGTCGTTCCCGGAAGGATCTCCCGCAGCTTGTTATAAAGCGCCGCCGCGATCCCCTTGCGTCGGTAATATTCGTCAACGCAGATCGGCCCATAGATGAAATGCTGCTCTTCCAGATCAACCTCGCGCAGCATGGCTTGTACGATTCCGACGTCGCTGTTGGCAGCTACTGTCGAGGATATGAGATAGCCCACGACGCTCACCCCATCGCGTGCGACCAGCACCGGCATGACGTCCAGCCACCTCTCAAACCAGGCCCGAGGAAATTCGGCTGAGAGCATTCCGCCCGCGGAATGGAGGTTTGCCGCTTGCAGCCGAAGAATCCCGTCGACATCGTTGCGGTCCGCGACCTTGACATGAACTTCGCCCATCAAGCCCTCTGCTAGATTCGAGGCTTAGGTTCGGCAGCACATGCGGACACCACCGTCACGGACAAAACAGCCGGGAAAGAACATAGTCGACGTGTTCCGGCGCAACGGCCGTCTTGCGGCCGCTCAGCGGGGTGCAAAGCACCAGCTCGCCCTCGCTTTCCCATTCCAATCGGTAGGCCATCGATCGGAGCAATGCTCTCAATTGTACAAGGCCTGCGCCTAACCTGGACCCCTTGTCGAACTCGGTCTCGGACATCTGTGCGATTCCCGTCATGGGCTCGGGAAGACGGTGCGTCGAACCCGTTCGTTCATCATTCGTGGGGCCTATGGCGATGTCTTGTGAACCGCACTGTCGCAAGGCCCTAGTGCACCGTCTGGACGCCTTGACCTTCGATGGCCCGTCCGCTCGAAGCCACTTCCAGGATCATGCGTTCGGTGGCCGCGCTGGCATCAAATTCCTGTAGGAAACGGTAGTCGCGCATCACCACGATACGGCTGCTGGTCACCATCAATTCATCCACTTCGGACGAGATGATCAGAACCGCGCAGCCGCGATCCGCCATTTCATGAAGGATGGCGTGGATCTCGGCTTTTGCGCCGACATCGACACCGCGGGTTGGCTCGTCGCAGATCAACAGTTTAGGCATGGCCAGGATTGCCCGGCCAAACAGTACCTTTTGCTGATTGCCGCCGCTCAGCGTCGAGATCGGCACCTGGAGGTCGCGGGCAACCAAGCGCAGTCGCTTGAGCACATCTCCAGCCGATTTCCTTTCCTGGCGCGGCTTCATGAAACCAAACGCGCTAACCGAAGGAAGCGAGGACGCGCTGGCATTCGTGACTAACCCAAGATTGGCGAAGATGCCATCCCTCTTACGATCTTCGGTAAGGTAGACAATACCTGACTTCAGCGCTTCCTCCGGCGAAACGAAGGAACGCGTTGCGCCGTCCACGCGCAGCTGGACGGATGCGTTCGACATCTTTGATCCGGCGAGAGCCCTTGCAAACGTCGTTCGTCCCGCCCCGACAAGGCCGGCCAGACCAACGACCTCGCCGGCATGCAACGTAAGCTGGGACTCGCCCCGACCGGTCCGGTAGGTTATTTCGTAGCGCTTGGCGTCGGCAACCTTGTTTCCGCGCGGGTATGAACGCTCTACTTCGCCACCTACCATCATCTTGACGATGTCGGAGACCTTCAGGCCTGCCACCGTGTGGGTGGCGACCAGCTTGCCATTGCGAAGCACGGTCAGCCGATCGGCCATCGCGATGATTTCCTCGAGACGGTGCGACACGTAGAGGATCAGGACCCCGGCTTCCTTGAGGGCCCGCATGATCTTGAAGAGCTTCTCCTGTTCGGCCAGCGACAGCACGGCGGACGGCTCGTCGAGGATCAGGATCCTCGACGACACCGAAAGTGCTCGCGCAATCTCGACCATTTGCTGTTGGGCGACAGTCAGGTCGCACACTTCTGAGCGCGGATTGAGATCGATCTGATGCTTGTCGAAAAGCTCCTTGGTCGATTGTAACAGCTTCTTCTCGTCAACCGCGCCCCAGGCGTTCAAAGGTTCGCGACCGAGATAGATATTGCGGGCGACAGACAGTTGCGGGACGAGGCTGAATTCCTGGTAGACGGTCGATACGCCCGCGGCCTTGGCGTCCGCCGGTGACGAAAAGCGAACCGTCTTGCCACCGATACTCATTGCCCCCTCCGTAGGAACAATGGCGCCGGAAAGGATGTTCATCAGTGTCGATTTGCCCGCGCCGTTGGCTCCCACCAGAGCATGGATTTCGCCGGCCTGCGCCGTGAAATCGACCCCCTCCAACGCCACAACGCCGGGGTAGCGTTTGGTTATGCCCTGCACGCTCAGCAGAGGGTCAGCCAAGAAACCGGGCAGATTTTTCGAGCTCATCTTGGCGATACTCCAACGGCAAGCGGTAGAATTTCTGTTCTGATGACCGCGCCATGTGCTGGCATTCGGCACTTACCCGGTGTGGCGGAAGGGGTTCGGCCGCGGCGCCTTCCGAAGGTGACCGGCCTGCTCACGTCGACCGCGCGGACACTCTTCCATGGATCGTCGAGGCCGCGATGATGATGACCCCCATGACGATCAGCTGAGCGTAGAACGACAGTCCCGCGACGTTGACCAGATTGAACGCGATGAGCAGCACAAGGCATCCCGCAATCGTGCCGCCAACATTGCCGCGCCCGCCGTCGAAAGTGGTCCCTCCGAGAACGACGGCCGCCAGGACCTGGAACTCAAGGCCTTGCCCGGCAAGCGTCGAAGAAACGCCCGAGCGAGCAACCAGAGCCAATCCCGCAAGCGCCCCGAAAAAACCCGAAAACATGTAGGCGACCAGAATGGTGCGCCGCACCGGAAGACCCGAAAGCGTGGCGGACATCCTGTTGCTGCCGCATAGATACAGGCGCCGCCCAAACTGGCTCCTGCGCAGATAGAGAGCACCGATGACAGCGAGTGCAAGAAAGACAATCGCCAGCACTGGAACCATGCCGGACACCCTGAAATTGAAGAACTCGCGGAACCCGGGCGAAACGACGCCCTTGGCGGTGCCGCCCGAATAGACCTGTATAAGGCCCGACAGCGCCAGGCCGGTGCCGAGCGTCAGGATGAAGGAAGAAACCCGCCCGTAGGCGACCAGGAAGCCGTTTATGCCCCCCACGATTACACCCATGAGGCAGGTCCCGATGATTGCCAACGGAATGTTCGAGGCATCGCCGTTCATAAGAGCCGCCGCGACCAAGACCGCGGCTGAGATCACGGCGCCGACCGACAGATCGACCTCGCCGAGGATCATGACGTAGGTTACCCCGATTGCCGCGATACCGACCGGAGCTGCCTGCCGCACGATGTTGAAGATGTATGTCGGATTGAGGAATGCGTGCGAGCTCAGGATGGCAATGGCATAGACCGCCGCCAGCACCAGGAAGATCCCATAGCTGGAAATGCTTGCGAACCACGGCTTACGATCATTTCGAACAGCTGCGACACTCATGACTGCCTCTGCTCCGATCGGTTGGCGAGTATAGCAAGCACGACGATGGCACCCTTTAGGAACATTTGGACAAAGGACGATATTTCAAGGAGATTGAGCGCATTGGACATCACCGTGAGCGCCAGGACGCCTCCAACCGAGTTGATGACGTTGCCACGCCCTCCGGCAAGCGTGGTCCCGCCGAGAACGACTGCGACGACGGTATCCAACTCCAAGCCCACGCCAGCCAGCGGATATCCGGCCCCCAGACGGCCTGCCAGCATCAGTCCGGCTGCGCTTGCACTCAGACCGCAGATGCCGAAGGCCAGCATGCGCAACCGCGTGACGTTCAAACCGGAGCGCGTCGCGCTCTGAGGGTTACCGCCGGCCGCCTTGAGGTGATAGCCGAAGCGCGTGCGCTCGAGCAGCCAATGCGCGCTGGCCGCCAAAACGAGCAGAATGATTGCGGCCAATGGGAAGCCGAAGAGATCGCCGCCGGAGAGTTCTTTCAAAAATTCAGGAGCGGTACCGACGGTGCTGTCGGTATAGGTGAAAATAAGGCCCTGCAGGATCGACAACATTCCAAAAGTATAAATGACGGAATGGACCCGCAGTTTTTCGATTAGATAGCCATTGATCAAACCGAGCACGCTGCCGCCGATCAGGATGAGACCGACCGCCGGCGCGACAAAGGCCGAGTTGGCACCGGTCAGCGCGCAGATGATAACCACCACCAGGCCTGCGGCCATACCGACGCTAAGATCGAGCATTCCGGCGACGACCACGAATGTCTGACCCACGGCCAGAATGCCGAGGACCGCGGACTGCTTGAGAATGTTCGCGGCATTGTCGGCATTGCGGAACTCGGGCGACGCTATGGACGCTGCGACCACGACCAGGGCCAGGACAAACCACACGCCGTATCCCTGTATCCAGGGACCGAGGACGCTGCGCAACGATCGTATGCGGGGATTTGCCTGCGGTGAAGTCGTTGCGTTCAAGGCTTAAATCCAACTGTCTCGGTTAACTTTCGGTGCAGCGCTGCGACCCGCTTAAGGCGCAAACGACATCATCGCTGGACACGGGCTCGTCCACCTGCAACGTTGCCAATCTGGCGAGCTATTTTTTGAGTCGACCATCATGTTGCGCAACACGACTATTTATCCACCACCGCCACAACGGTTGGCGACATGTTCCCGATTTATTGCAATCGCCCGCTGGCGACGTGCTGATTGGCAACGACACTGCATTCCGATTTAATAAACGTCAAGTGAATTTTATGAGATTGAAAAAATGCACATCGCAACAATGCCCGAGATCGTTGCACGCACCTGTAAGGCCTAGGACTGGGACTGATGCCGAGAAAAAAGACGACGACCGCTGAAAAGGACGCAACGCCGCCACCTGAGGGACCGACGCCGATTGCCGACGTGATGGCGATCGTTGGCGCCAAGATCCGTGAATTGCGGACGGCACGCAACATGAAGCTTCAGGATTTGGCTCAGGAAACCGACGTCAGCACCTCGATGCTGAGTTTGCTCGAGCGTGGGCTGACGGCACCGTCGATTGGTACCCTTATCAGCATCGCCAGCGCTTTGAACGCGACTATGGCCGAGTTGGTGCCCGTGGGTCACGGTGCGAGCGAGAAGGTGGTTCTGAGAAAGGCGGATTCGGCAGCCGTAGAGGCCAAGCACCATGTTCGAACGCGACTTCTAAAGGAAGATCCGGCTCGTGGTGTCTATGTCACGATAAACGAATATGAGCCCGATACAGGCAGTTCCGGCCGCCAGATGCTGCATGCCGGCATAGAATTCGGCTACATACTAGAAGGCGAGCTGACCGTCGATCTCGACGGAACGAGCTACCTCGCCTCGCCTGGCGACTTCATATCATTTCAATCGCGCCGACCGCATCGGTTCTGGAACCACGGCAAGCGCATCACCAGGGCGATCTGGTTCAATATGTATGCGACCGGGCGTCCCTCGACCCGGAATGCGACTGACCCACTGACGGGGGAAGACCAGGGTTCGTGAGAAACCTCGAAATCATTAGACTAGGCGTCATCGCGGCAGCCTCGAAACGCCCTAAGTAAACTCCCTTGCGCCAAAGAATTGGCCGCAAGGAAAAACTCACACGATCGTAGAATCTTGTCGACCGCACTCTTCCTGCTTGATCACACGCAGGAGGTGGCGGATTGCGGTCGACTGTGCTTGGGAGGACGCCCGGCCCGCCATTGCCTTTGCGCCTGAATCACGAATTTGATGTTTACATACATTGAAATGAATGTCAATGTTGTCAAAATTCCAGGGCATTACAAATGGCACTTCCTCGTCTGGTCAACATGCTGCTACGAGGACTCGCTCTTGCCGGCTCGTGCAGCGACAGGCGGCTAAGCGAGCGCATCGCGGAAGCGCCTCGTCAAATTCCCCTCGATCAAATCCTCGCGGCCTTTCCTGACCTCGCACCGACCTTTCGGTTCGACGAGCCAGACGCCAAGACACCGACCGGCCACGCGCCTCGCCAGCACCGC
>NZ_JAVXZD010000009.1:0-140484 GCF_032460275.1 Mesorhizobium sp. SP-1A
AATAACGCCATGTCGATCACTCCATAGCCCCCGCTGAAAACATGCGAGGGAGGGTTCAAACATGGGTCAATTCTCAATGGAAATATTGGGCTGCGCCGGGTCAGTTCTCAGTGGCAATCAACAGTGGGTCAGGCCTGCGAATCCGTTTGGGCCATAATTGATATCGTTCTGCGCCGCCTCCATCTCCTTCAGGTCACCCCCGGTGCAGAAGAACCTACCCTCTGCTGTGAAGATGGCTGCGCGATAGCCTGGATCGGCGTTGAAATCGGCCAGGACCTGATTCAACGCACGGCTCGTCGCGGAATCGATCGCGTTTGCCCTGGGTCGGTCTAGAACAATTTCGAGAACCACGCCGTGCTTTTCGATCTTGAAACCTGTCATCGTCTCCCACTCCCAGGATCGGTGTCCCGATCATCGACGAAGATCAGGTTTGGACTAGCTATGCTCCTCGAGATTAGGTCTCACCAATTACTTCTTCCATTTGCTCCTGCCAGGAGCGCCCTGCGCACCTCCCGACGCTGGATCTTACCGGTCGTTGTCACCGGGATGTCATCGACGAAAATTATCTGCTTTGGATAGCTGTGCACCGCAAGGTCGCGTTTCACCAATTGCTTTAATTCGCCGACGAGCTGGTCGGATTCCTCAATGTGATCCTTCAGCACCAGAGCAGCCACCACCGCCTCGCCGCTGCTCGGATCGGGCAGCCCGACAACCGCAGCTTCCTTCACGGATGGATGGGTCATCAATGTCGCTTCGACCTCTTCTGGACCCACCCGAAGCCCGTTGACTAGGATCAGATCGTCCAGGCGGCCGTAATAATAGAGATAGTTCTGATCATCGATCCGGCCTTCATCTCCGGTACGCAGCCAGCCGCCAATGAGCTTCTTAGCCATCTGCTCAGGACGGTTCCAGTAACCCAGCATGTTAACTGGCGAATCGAACCAGACCGCGATTTCTCCCTTCTCGTTAACCGGAAGTTCCTTGCCATCCGGATCGAGAATGACGACCTTCTTGCCGGGCGCGATACGTCCCACCGAACCGACAGGGGTCTGATACAGCGTCTCGCAGCCGACCGACATCTGGTTGGCTTCGGTGAGGCCGAACTCGTCGTTGACCGGAACGCCAAAGGCCTGTTGCGACCACTTGAAAACCTCGGGCGGCATCGCCTCGCCTCCGGTCATGATCCCGCGGATGCGAAACCTCGCACCCTCGGGGAACGGCTCCTTGCTCATCCGGCGCAGGACCGCCGTAGCGAGATACGGACAGGTTACCTTATGCTCTTCCATGACTTTGTAGGCGCGTTCCGGCGTGAAGCGGCCAGGCATGGCAATGACCGTCCCGCCGCAATGGAGGGCGGGAAACACCAGATCGCCCAGAGACCCGAGCCACGACCAGTCCGACGCAGTCCAGAATACGTCATCTTCCTGAGGCGCCATTTCAAAGCCGAGTTGGAAGCAAGGCAGATGCCCTATGACAAGCCGGTGCCCATGCAGCGCTCCTTTCGGGTTACCCGTCGAACCCGAGGTGTAGTAGATCATAGCCGGATCATCCGGCTCAGTGTCCGCCAACGAGAATTCTCCGCGATCACGCGCGATCAGGTCATCGAAGTCGATCTCGCCGTCGTTGGCGCCGCCGTGGGTCACGACAAGGCAAGGGGTTGACTTGTTTAGGGCATGCAGCTTGTCCGCGCCTGTCCGGTCGGTAACGATGAGGCTCGCCTCGCAGTCGTTGATGCGAAATGTTAATGCCTCCCCCGCATAGAGGCCGGCAACCGGGACCGAGATCGCGCCCATCTTGAAACAGGCGATGTGAGCAAATACCGCCTCTACGTTCTGCCCCAGAGAAACGACCACGCGATCGCCCCGCTTGACGCTGAGATCGGCGAAGGAATGCGCAAGATTATCGGTGATACGCTTGAGGTCTGTGTAGCTATATCGCCTGGCGGATCCTTCGTTATCTTCGATTAGGGCGATCGCATCGGGAATAGACATCGCGTGACGGTCGCAGATGTCAAAGCCGATATTCAGCTTCTCAGGGAGATTCCAGGAGAAATTGGCTATCAATTCCTCGTAGGAGGAAACGGTCGTCGCTATGAGCATTTTGCCCCCTGTCCGACGGTCCCTTGGCAGCAGGCCGGGCCCGTCAGTCGCGGGGCATGAAGCTCCGAAATTCGAAGGCTGAAAAGCGAGTAATTTCGATGTTGGAGTTCGAAGATTTCGATGCCCTTCGAGAGACACGCACGCTCTTGCTAGCGTTCGTGGACAAAGGGTATCCATAGTTTGACTGCGGCGATGGCGACGAAGCCGAGATAGGATTCTTTGGTCTTATCGTAGCGGGTTGCGACGCGTCGCCAGTTCTTAAGTCTGTTGAAGAGGCGCTCGATCTGATTTCGCCACTTGTATTTGGCTCTGTCGTGCGGGATGGGCTCGCGCCGGTTGCTTTTCGCCGGGATGACGGCCTTGATGTCGGCGTTGGCAATCTCCTTGCGAATGGTATCGGCATCATAGCCTTTGTCGGCAAGGAACGCCTCGATGCGGTCAGCGATCATTCGAAACAGAGGTGCGAAGCCCTGGATGTCGTGCGTCTGTCCGGGTGTCAGTACGAAGCCGAGCGGACGGCCTTTGGCATCGCATCGGGCATGGAGCTTGGTGGTGAAGCCGCCGCGCGACCGGCCAAGCGCCTCGGCCTCCTGAGTCCCCTTTTTATGCCGACCGCACAATGATGTGCCCGGACAATCGTGCTGTCGATCATGTCAGCGCTTCGATCCCGCTCGACCAGTTCGGCCGAGGTTTCGAGCATCGCCTCTAACACGCCGGTCTCGACCCATCGTCGGTAACGGCGAAAGATGCTGTTCCACTTGCCGTATTCATCAGCAGATGCCGCCATTGCGCGCCATCCACATCATACCCTCAAAATAGCGCCGGTTGTCCTGCGCCGGGCGGCAGCCCCGCCCTCGTTCAGCGGGCAGTAGCGGTCCGATCAGCGCCCATTCTTCGTCCGTCACACCAATCCGTTCGCCCAAGGACGCCTCCAAAGGAAGCCTTGAATCAAAACCGGGTTCCACAGTCAATCTTTGTCCACGAGCACTAAAGACGTTAACAACAACAGCCGCCTTACTTGGGCTGACCTGAGATAGTAGTCCCCGGACAGAAGCCAACTGGCGGATCGAAGAGTCGGCGCGCCCTGTTCCGGTGGCCGAGCCGTTTCTGGGCAGGATTGATAGTATCGCCAAACGACCAATCTACCCTGTGAAAACGATGGTGGCTTTGCAGGGACAAGGCCGCCGCAAGCTCTCGCCACCGGAGCTGACACAGAAACTTCCAATGCCCCAGCCTGCGAAACTCTCTTGCTCGATCACGCCTTGCCAGCCTTGTCGCTGCGGGGGTCGTGCTGCGCCTGCTGTTCCCGGTTCCCGACATAGCGGGCCGGCCACTGTCCGCCGCCATCAGCGCCGACACGACGGGCGGTCTCGGCCGGCGCATGGCGCAGGCCGCGTCCGGGCATCCTGGCCAGTCCGGCGTCGTCCCCCTCGAGCGCGGCCATGACGCCCTCGTCAGCCGGCTGGCGCTCATCGACGCCGCCGAGCATTCGATCGATGCGCAATACTATATCTGGCACGACGACACTTCGGGCCTGTTGCTGCTCGATGCGCTGCTGAGAGCGGCGGAGCGCGGGGTCAGGGTTCGGCTGCTGCTCGACGACAATGGCGTGCCCGGGTTGGACGGCATCATGGCGGCGCTCGACGCACAGGACAATTTCGAGATTCGGCTTTTCAACCCGTCGACGGTGCGCTCGCCGAAGATTCTGGGCTACGCCTTTGATTTCCCCCGCATGAACCGACGCATGCACAACAAGTCGCTCATGATTGACGGCGCAGTCGCAATCATCGGCGGGCGCAATATCGGCGACGAGTATTTCCAGGTCGGCAACGACCAGTTCTATGTCGACCTTGACGTCCTGGGCACCGGAGCGATCGTGCCGGAAACGGCCAAGGTCTTCGATGCATATTGGAACAGCAGATCCGCGCATGCGGTCAAGACAATCATAAGCGGCCAGGGAGACATCGCGGCCTTCCGGTCGGCGGTCGCCTCGGCGCGGAGCGGCGAGGCCGCCAAGGCCTTCGAACTGGGCATGACCTCCAGCGGACGGCGCCTGATCGATAGCGGTATTGCGTTCGAGTGGACGGATGTAAAGGTCGTTGCCGACGATCCGGTCAAGGGGCAAGGCATCGCCAAACGCGACCAGCTCATGATCGCCCGGCTGGGCGATATCCTCGGGGCGATCGACCACAAACTGCTGTTGGTGTCCGCCTATTTCGTGCCCGGCAAGCAAGGCACCGCCTACTTCTCGGACTTGGCGCGCCAGGGGCGGGACGTGCGGGTCCTCACGAATGCCCTGAACACGACGGACGTGCTGCCTGTCCATGCGGGCTACGTAAAGTATCGCGATCAGCTGCTGAAGGCGGGGATCAAGCTCTACGAACTGAAGCTGCGGGCAAACGGAAATGACGAGTCCGGGCTGCAGCTCAATCCCTTGGGTTTGTCCGGCGCCAGCCTGCACGCCAAGACGTTCGCGGTCGATGACAAACGCATCTTCATCGGCTCGTTCAACTTCGACCCCCGTTCCGCAATCCTGAACTGCGAGATGGGGTTCCTGATCGACAGCGCGACCATGGCCCGCAGCATTGGAGCGGGCTTCGACGGTCCGATCAATGCCGTTGCCTATCGTCCCGCGATCGACGCGAACGGCGCGCTTGTGTGGCATGAAAGGCTTCCCGGCGGCGGCGACGCCACATATGACAGCGAGCCGGGAGCCACCTGGTTCGACGCCATCGCACTGAAAATCATAGGTCTGTTGCCAGTGGAGACCCTCCTCTAGAATGAAAAAACCGGCGCTGAGAACGGTATTGCTCGCCGCACTTTACGGCTTCGTCGCCGGTGCGGCGGCGGCCGCCGTTCTGTGGCTCATGGGCCTGGTGTCGGGCATGGTTTGGTCCGGCTCCCGCCCGCGATGGTACGTGTTCGTGATGGTCATGGCCGGAGGCGTGCTCATCGCCGTCCTGCGCTACTGGTACGTCGGTGAAGGACTGTCGGAACAGATCGAGAAGGCGACGCGGCGCGCCGACGCGCAGAAGGCGCGGGACGCCCTGCTGCTTGCCTTGATGGCGATCGTGGCGGTCGGGTTCGGCGGCGCCGTCGGCCCCGAGGCCGGTATCCTGGCCGTCGTCTCCGAATTGTCGGGCCTGGTCTCCATGCTGATCGCCCGCAATGCCGCCGAGGCGCGTTTCATTGCCGAGACCGGTGCGGCGGGCGCGTTGGGCGGCCTGTATGGGTCTCCTCCCGGAGGCGCGATGTTGTCGCAGGACGAGCACGCGGCACCGCGATGGCAGATCTACCTGGCGGGCGTGGCCGGGCTCCTCGGCTTTCTTCTGACCGCAAGCCGGATATTGCCCGGCAACCCGATCCGCATCGAATTGCCGCCCCATGTTTCCGCCAGAGACGGAAGTGACATGTTCGCAGCCGTTCTGCCCGCCATGGTGGGCGCGGCGAGCGGCCTTCTGTTCGTGCTGGTTCTTCCGCGGATCGAAAAACATCTTCACCGGCTTGGCAACATTCACCTCCAGACCATCGTAGGAACGGCGCTCTTTGCAGCCCTGGCCACGTGCTTCCCCATCCTGTTGTTCTCTGGCCACCATGAGCTGGACTCGATGCTGAGTTGGGCGCAGGATGCCGGTATGGGAGCGCTGCTGGTGCTTGCGCTCCTCAAAGCGCTCGCGCTGGCCCTGTGCCTGGCCTCCGGCTGGCGCGGGGGTGCGGCTTTTCCCCTGTTGTTCATCGGCGCCGCAGCGGGCGCCGCCACGCTGGTGCTGGTCCCGCAAATTCCGGTGACGGTAGCGCTCGTCGCCGGCATGTCAGCCGCGCTCACCGTCGGCATGGGCCGGCCGATCGCGGCGATGCTGATTGCCGTCCTGCTGATCGGGCCGGCAGCGCTCGGGCCGCTCTGCATGGGGTGCCTCGTCGGCTGGGGGGTCTCCAGTCTCGCCCCGGCGCCGAAGCTCCATTGAGCTGCCCGGCGGTGCCGCAAGCTCAGCCAGGGTCGAATGATCACTGCGGTTCGAAATATTGAGGGAAACGTCCGCGAATCTCGGTCAGGTCGTGAATGACACGCCGCAGGTGGGTCTGCATGATTTGCGCGGCGGTGCTCCCGTCTCCCGCGCCGACGGCGTCGGCGATGCGCCGGTGATCTTCGACCAGAATATCCAGGTGACCGCCTTGAATGGAAAGCATCCGCATACGGTCCATATGTTTCTTGGCGTCTGAGATGATGGCCCACACGCTTTCGCGACCAGCCATGGCGCAAAACATCGTGTGCATGCGTTCGTCGGCTTCGAAGAACAGTTCCGGGCTGTTCTCCTGGATCGCCAGGTCCTGTTCCTCGATCGCTTGGCGAACTCCGAGCATGATACGCCGGTTGGGATGGCCCGCCGCTTCGCTGACGATCGCCATCTCCAGTTTTTCGCGCACGAATTGCGCCGTCTGGACGGCGTCAACGCGGATAGGAGCAACGATTACGCCGGCACGCGCGCGCAGGTCCACCAGCCGCTCGTCGCTCAGGCGCGACAACGCCTCGCGCACCGGCGTGCGGCTCACGCCCAGCATCCCGGCCAGCGCCTGTTCGCCGATCGACTCGTTCGGTTTCAACTCGAGCGAAACAATCTTGCGCGAAAGCGCCCTGTAGCAACGCTCCGCTGCAGACACATTGGAATCGCGCGTCATTCATCAGCACTCCACCGCTTTGTTTTTTTGTATGCAATCTCAGCATAGGTCAAGTCTGCCGACTTTATAAGGGTTTATCTGGATGCTTCGGCCTTGCTTGACATGCAAAGAGGTTTTTGCATACAAGGATACAACACGAGGGAGGAGGCTCGACAATGCTTGCCTGGCGAGTGACGGACGTGGCTGCGGTCGGCAAGAATGATTGACTTGGCCTATGACGCTCGCGACATCGTCGGAGAGAGCATCATCTGGTCACAAGACGAGCGCGCGCTCTACTGGGTCGATATCGTCGGGCGTCGGATACATCGGCTTGAGCCGGCCGGCGGTCGCCATGATCTGTGGCCGACCCCCGATTTCATTACTTCGATCGGCATGCGCCAGGATGGCGGTTTCATCGTCGGGTTGCGCCAGGAAGTGTTCTTCTGGTCCCCGGGTGATGATTTCGTGCCCTTCTCGAAGCCGGAGCCGGACTTACCCGACAACAGACTCAACGAGGGAAAGGTGGCGCCCGACGGCTCGTACTGGGTCGCCACGATGCAGACCAACCTGCATCCGGATGGTTCCCCAAGAGCCATGGATCGCCGCTCGGGCGCCATCTACCGCATCGACGCGGACGGAAATGTCAAAAAACTGACGGACAACGAATTCGGCATATCGAATACAATGGCCTGGACCGAGGACGGGCGTTTCCTTTTCGCGGACACTGCCGCCAACGAGATTTACAGCTTCGACTACGATGCCGGCAGTCATACGCTGACCAACCGCCGAACGATCGCCGCCGGACTTGAAAGAGGCTTGCCGGACGGGTCGTGTCTGGATGCGGCCGGCACGTTGTGGAACTGCCGCGTCGCTGGCGGAGCCGCCGTCGCCAATTTTGATGTCGACGGAAGCCTGCGGCGCCTCATCGACATGCCGGCCACATGGCCGACGAGTTGCACCTTCGGCGGCGACGACCTGTCGACGCTCTACGTCACATCCGCCCGTTTCACCATGGCGCCGGAGCATCTCAAGGCGCACCCGCTGGAGGGCGGACTGTTCGCGCTCGATGCGGGCGTGCGCGGGCTTGCGGAGCCCAAATTTGGAAGGGAGAGCGCATGATGGCCGAGTTCAGCGGCAAAAGCGTTGTCGTGACTGGCGGCAGCCTCGGCATGGGCCGTGCCTGCGCGGAGCGCTTCGCTCGTGCGGGGGGCAAGGTGCTGATCGTCGCAAACGACAAGGCGTCGGTTGATGCGGCCGTGGGCGATATCGGCGAGAACGCCGTCGGGTTCGTCGGCGATGTCCGCAGAGAAAGCGACATGCAGGCTGCGATCGGCGAGGCCGTGACCAGGAACGGCGGCGTGGACATTCTTGCCTGCTGCGCGGGCATCCAGCGCTACGGAACGGTGGTCGATACGCCGGAAGATGTTTGGGACGACGTTCTGGACATCAATCTCAAGGGCATCTTCCTCGTTTCGAAATTCGCCATCCCGGAAATGAGAAAGCGGGGTGGAGGCGCCATCGTTGCGATCTCGTCGGTGCAGTCCTACGCCTCGCAGGCGGGGGTGGCCGCCTATACGGCCAGCAAGGGCGCCATCAACGCGCTGGTGCGCGCCATGGCTCTCGACCATGCGCCTGACAATATCACCGTCAACGCCGTCTGCCCGGCGTCGATCGACACGCCGATGCTGCGTTGGGCGGCCGATCTCTGGAAGGGCGACAGTACGGCAGATGAGACAGTGCAGGCCTGGGGCAAAGGGCATCCGCTCGGGCGGGTCGGAAAGGCGTCCGAAGTAGCCGATCTGGTAGCGTTCCTTGCCAGCGACAAGGCTCGTTTCATCACCGGCGCGGACATGAAGATTGACGGTGGCGTGATGTCGAAACTCGGCATCGTGCTGCCGGATTGAAGGAAATCGCGATGCGCCCGACTCCCGATTTCCGTTCGAAGGACTTTCTCGTCTCGCATCTGCGCGAGATCATGGATTTCTACCATCCACGCTGCCTGAACCAAGGGGATGGCGGCTATTACAACGAGTATCGAGACGACGGGACCATTACCGACCGCAAGACCCAGCACATCGTTTCCACCACACGCTTCATCTTCAACTACTCGATCGCGTCCGACGTCCTGGATCGCGGCGAATACGCGGATGCCGCGGCGCATGGCGTGAAGTATCTGGATGAGGCGCATCGTGATCCGGAGCATGGCGGCTACTTTTGGGTGATGAGCGGGCGCGAGCCGGCGGACGCGACCAAGCACTGCTACGGCCACGCCTTCGTGCTGCTCGCCTACGCCTCGGCGGCCAAGGCCGGGATCACCGGCGCCAGGAACAGGATCGCCGAAACCTGGGAGTTGCTGGAGCAGCGCTTCTGGGAGCCCGAACGCGAACTCTACAGGGACGAGATCAACCGCGACTGGTCAATCGTGTCGCCCTATCGTGGCCAAAACGCCAACATGCATATGACCGAGGCGATGTTGGCTGCGTATGAGGCAACCGGCGAAACGCGATATCTTGATCGGGCGGAGGTCCTGGCCAGACGCATCTGCGTGGAGCTTCCTGCCCAGGCGCAAGGCGTGGTGTGGGAGCATTATCGCGAGGACTGGTCGGTCGACTGGGATTACAACAAGGACGATCCCAAACATCTCTTCCGTCCCTACGGCTACCTGCCGGGCCATATGACGGAGTGGACCAAGCTGCTGCTGATCCTCGAACGCTACAGGCCGAGCGACTGGATGCTGCCGACGGCCGTCACGCTCTACGAGACGGCCCTGGCCAAGAGCGCCGACCTCGAGTTCGGCGGCATGCACTACAGCTACGGCCCCGACGGCAAGCTGTACGACCTGGACAAATATCACTGGACACATTGCGAGACGATCGCGGCAGCGGCGGGACTTGCCGTGCGCACTGGCCTGGAACGCTATTGGCAGGACTATGATCGCCTCTGGAAATACAGCTGGCGGCATCTGGTCGACCATCAATATGGTTGCTGGTTTCGCATTCTTTCGCCTGACGGCGCGAAGCAGAGCGACATCAAAAGCCCACCGGGAAAGACGGACTACCACCCTTTTGGTGCGTGCTGGGAAATCCTGCGCGTGTTGGGAGAGGCGAAGTAGCGAGGCAGAGATACCGGACCTATGCCGCGCGCTCCATGGGCCTCCGGTTTGAAACAGGGCACGTCAGCACGCGGAGGAGAAGACATGGTGAGAAACTCATTGATGGCTCTGGCCTTGGGCGCAGCCGCGCTCGTCACGCCGGCGCAGGCCCAGAACAAGCCGAAATTCGTCTATTTGACGCAGACCGGAATCGACAACAGCTTCTGGCAGTCGATCAAGAAGGGCATGGACGATGCCTGCGCCCAGTTCGAGGCGGATTGCCAGTTGCTGTTCACGACGCCGAACGGCGATCTGCAGAAGCATCTCCAGAACCTGGAGACTGTCATCGAGCAGGGCGTCGACGGCATCGTCACCGTCATCGTCAATGACGACCTCTATGATGAAGCCGTGAAGAAGGCGATCGACAAGGGCATTCCGGTTATCAGCGCCAATGTCGACGACACCAAGCACGGCGAGGGCAATGCCCGCCTGGCCTTCGTCGGACAGGACCTCTTCCAGGCCGGCTATCTTCTGATGCAGGGGCTCTACAGGAAGATCCCGGAAGATCAGCCCGTGCATGCGCTGCTCGGCCTGTCGCGTCCGGGAGAAAGCTGGGCTGAAGACCGTATCGGCGGGGCCAAGAAATTCCTGGACGAGGCGAAGGCGGCCAATCCGAACCGTCAGATCACCTATGAGGTGATAGATTCGTCGAACGACATTTCGGTGACCGCGCAGCGTATCTGCCAGTACGTGCAGGGCAAGCCGGAGACCAACGCCTATGTCGACGCCGGGTTCTGGGGGGCGGGCGCCGGCGAGTGCCTGCGCGACCTCGGCATCAAGCCCGGTCAGCTTCACATGGCGACCTTCGACCTGGTGCCGGTCGTGCTGGACGAAATGAAGAAAGGGTATGTCGATCTGACCATCGACCAGCAGCCCTACTATCAAGGCTACCTGCCGATCCTGCAGCTCGCGATGATGAAGAAGTACGGCCTGTCCGCCTTCGACGTGAACACCGGCAAGGCGCTGATCGAACCGAAAGACGTCGAAGCAGTCGAGAAATACGTCTCGATGGGTGTGCGCTAAGTCCCGACGACTTCCCTAAACCCAGCCTCCCGCCGGCGCGGGAGGCGCAGCCAAGGTTCGGCCTATGCGCGTCAATTTGCGATCCCTGATGGTGCGCCCGGAAATGGCAGCGCTTGCCATCTTTCTCGTGCTCTTCGTTCTTTTCAGCTTCCTTAACGGCCGGTTCTTCACCAGCGGCAACATGACGGTCTACCTGCAGCCGATCCCGGAATTGGCGATCGTCGCGATAGGCATGACGATCCTGATCATTGCAGGCGAGTTCGACCTGTCGGTGGGGTCCGTGTTCGGGTTGTCGCCGATGGTGACGGTGCTCCTGATACAGGCCGGTTGGCCGGTGGCGGCCGCGATCCTGATCGGCCTGCTGGTCGCGGCCGCGATCGGCGTCGCCAACGGGTTGATGACGCTCCGGCTGAAGATACCGTCATTCATCGCGACGCTCGGCATGCTGTTCATGGCGCGCAGCTTGACCGTGGTCCTGGCGGGCGGTTTCCCGCCGATCTTCCCGCGCGAGCTGGACGTGTCGTGGCTGGTGGGGCGTCTTGATCTCGGGCTGGTTACCCCTCGCGCTTCGCTGCTTTACATGATCGCCATTGCGCTGGCGCTCGGCTTCATGCTGCGGCGCATGGATTTCGGCCACTGGATTTACGCTACCGGCGGCCAGCCCCAGGCGGCGCGCGACATGGGCATCAAGACCGACCGAGTGAAGATGGCGTGCTTCGTGCTTTGCGCGACGCTCGCCGGTTTTGCCGGCATCATCCAGAGCTTCCGCGTCAAGGTCATCGTGCCGAACCTTGGTACCGGACTGGAGATGCAGGCGATCGCCGCTGCCGTCATCGGCGGCGTGGCGCTGACTGGCGGGGTCGGGTCAATCCTCGGCGCCATCGTCGGCACGCTCCTGATAGCGGTCATCGAGAACATCCTCGTGCTGAGCGGCGTCAACGCAAACTGGTTCATGTTCGCGGTGGGGGCGATGATCGTCATCGCCGTGGTTCTCAATACGCAAACCCGGCTCAGGGCCGAAGGTATGAAGGGGGCGTAAATGAGCGACATCGCCGCAGAAATCGTGCCGGTCATCACGTCCAGGCCTTCGGCCGATCCGATAATCCGATGCACCGGCCTGCAGAAATGGTACGGCGCGGTGCATGCGCTCAAGAACGTCGATTTTCATGCCGAGCGCGGCGAGGTTGTCGGTCTGGTTGGCGACAACGGCGCCGGCAAGTCGACGCTCATCAAGATATTGTCAGGCGTCCATACGCAGGACCAGGGCCGGATATTCATCGAGGGCAAGGACGCCTCGATAACCGGCCCGGAGGTCGCGATGAGGCTCGGCATAGAGACGATCTACCAATATACAGCGATGGTTCCGGAGATGAGCATCGCGCAGAATTTCTTCATCGGCCGCGAGCCGCTGAAATTCGGCCGTGCCGGATTCGGCGTGGTCGACCGCAAGAAGATGCGGCGTGAATCCATGGAAGGGCTGAAGGGCGTCGGCCTCCATCTCCGCGGGCCGGATACGCCGGTGAAGGCCCTTTCCGGCGGCCAGAGGCAGGGTGTGGCGATCGCCCGGGCGATGCACTTTCGGTCCAAGGTGCTGATCCTGGACGAGCCGACGAACCATCTCTCGGTGAAGGAAACCAACAAGGTGCTGGACCATGTCGTGGAGTTGAAGGCACAGGGCGTGACCTCCATTTTCATCAGCCACAATCTGCATCACATCCATCCCATCTCCGACCGGATCGTTGCCATGGCGCGGGGCCAGAAAGTGCTCGACGTGCCGCGCGACGAGGTCAGCGTCGAAGAGATGACGCGCATCATCAGTTGACCGGAGCCTTTCAGCCGCGCCGGCCCTCGAACGGCCGGCGCCATTCCAAATCCATTCCAGGAATTCGACCATGAAGCGGCCAAAGATTACCGACATCCGCGCGACCACTGTCACCGTTCCGCTGGAGGCGCCGCTACGCCATTCCAATGGCGCGCACTGGGGGCGCTTCGTGCGCACCGTCGTGGAGCTGGAAACGGATGTCGGGATCGTTGGCCTCGGCGAGATGGGCGGCGGCGGCGAAAGCGCCGAGGCGGCGTTCCGGGCGCTGAAGCCCTATCTCGTCGGTCACGACCCTTTCGAACTTGAAAATCTCCGCTTCTCGATCTGCAACCCGACGGCAAGCCTGTACAACAACCGCACGCAGATGCATGCGGCGATCGAGTTTGCCTGCATCGACATTATCGGCAAATTCCTGGGCGTTCCCGCTTATGACCTTCTCGGCGGCAAGATGCGCGATGCCGTGCCCTTTGCCAGCTACATGTTTTTCCGGCTGCCCAACAAGGACACCGGCGAGGGCGAGACACGCACTGCCGACCAACTGATCGAGCAAACGCTGGCCCTGAAGCAGAAATGCGGCTTCACCACGCACAAGCTGAAGAGCGGCGTGTTCCCGCCCGACTACGAACTGGAGGTCTACCGCGCTTGGGCGAAGGCGCTCGGCGACGACAAGGTCCGTTACGATCCGAACGCAGCGTTCAGCGTCGAGGAGGCCATCCGTTTCGCCAAGGGCATCGAGGATTTGAACAACGACTACTACGAAGACCCGACATGGGGCCTCAACGGCATGCGGCGTGTGCGCGAGAATACCTCGATGCCGCTCGCCACCAACACCGTAGTTATCAATTTCGAGCAGTTGTCGGCCAATGTCCTGAACCCGGCGGTTGACGTTATCCTGCTCGACACGACCTTCTGGGGTGGCATACGGCCCTGCATAAAGGCGGCCGGCGTCTGCGAGACCTTCCAGCTCGGAATCGCCGTGCACTCTTCGGGCGAACTCGGCATCCAACTTGCCACCATGCTGCATCTTGGCGCAGTGGTGCCGAACCTCGTCTTCCATGCCGACGCACACTACCACCAACTCGTCGACGACATCATTGTCGGCGGCCCGATGCGGTATGTGAACGGCGCCATTCAGGTTCCCACGAAACCCGGCCTGGGCGTGGAACTCGACCGGGACAAGCTGGGCAAATACGCCGAACTGTACAAATCGCTCGGCGGCTATCCATATGACCGCGACCCGTCGCGGCCCGGCTGGTTCTCTGTGGTTCCGAACACGCGTTGGGCCGATCCCACCGACGGCAGGGTCGTCCAATATTGACAGGCGGTGGACCTTGCCGTTTTGAGGGATCGGCTTTGGAAGGTTGTGTTGCAAACTTTCCGATAATGGCCGAATGTCATGAGGTCGGCTCCAACTTCGGAACTTGTTTCATGTTCAAAGGCCGCCACTTCGATCGATCCGTCATATTGCTCTGCGCGCGGTGGTATCTGGCTTATGGCCTGAGCTTGCGCGATCTGAAGGAGATGATGGCCGAGCGCAGTATCAGCATCGACCATTCGACGATCCGCCGCTGAAGGCAGCAACAGCGCCGCGATCGCGCGGGCGCTTTGCATGAGCCCGAAGGTCATGCTGTTCGATGAACCGACCTCCGCCCTCGACCCCGAGATGGTGAAGGAGGTTCTGGACACTATGGTCGGGCTTGCGCATGAGGGTATGACCATGATCGTCGTCACGCACGAGATGGGGTTTGCCAGGCAGGTGGCCGACCGGGTCATCTTTATGGACAAGGGCAGGATTGTCGAGGAAAACAATCCCAAGGATTTCTTCGAGAACCCGTCGAACGAGAGAAGCAGGCTGTTCCTGTCGCAACTGCTTCATTGAGCGGGCACGAATGCGAGCAGCAATCATGGTAAGCTACAGGAATAGCGGCGAGGGGTGATGGCTGTCAGGGAAGCACATACGGTCGACGACGTCCTGCAAGCGATCCAGCGTGAACTGGAAAACCTGAGCGCCCGTCTCAAGCAGGCGGGAACCTACGTGCTGGAACATCCCAACGACGTGGCCCTGCAATCCATCACCGCGCTGGCAAAGAATGCCGATGTGCAGCCCTCGGTTTTCATGCGCTTGTCCAAGCATTTCGGCTTTTCCGGCTTCACCGATTTCCAGAAGGTCTTCCGCGCGGCCCTGGCCGATCAGTCGCCCACATATGGCGAGCGGATCAAGCACCTTCAGCGCGATTTTCCCGATGCGGGAGTCGCATCGCAGCCTGTCGACTTCGTCAGGGAGTTCGCGGCCATAAACACCGATGCCCTCAGCCATCTGGCGACGAGCATCGACGAAAAGGCCATCAATGAGTTCGTTCGGCGGCTCAAGGAGGCGACGGAAATTTTCATTCTCGGGCAGCGGCGTTCCCATGCCGTGGCGAACTATCTTTCCTATGCGCTGATGCGGGCCAACCTGCGTACGCGCCTTATGCTGGGGGCCGGCGGCACGCTCCATGACGAGATCAGGCTGATGCGCAAGGGCGATCTTCTCGTCGCCGTCAGCATGCACCCCTATTCGAACGAGGTGCTCGAGTTGGTCGATCACGCCAGGAACTCTGGCCACGACGTGATCGCCTTGACCGACAGCAATTACAGCCCGCTTGCAAAACGCGCGAACACCTCGATCGTGGTGCGCGACGTCCATTATCTAGGGTTTCGATCGCTGGTCGCGCAGGTTTGCCTCGTACAGGCGATCGCCATCAGCATAGCCGCGGCAGCGGCAAAGGCGGACAGCTAGGCTGAGGGAGAGGGTCAGCGCATGGCGGATGCTAGCCTTGGGACCCCCGGTTCAGCCAAAAAAGAAAACGATCTAGCGATCGCATCGGTTAATGTGCTGTGATTTCGATGAACCGCAAATGCATAGACCGCAAATGCATAGAATGACCGAATGACGACAATCACAGTAGATGAGGCGCTCGATCGTGCCGGCACGGGGACGTATCAATGGCGGCTTCTGTGGATATTTGGCCTCGTGTGGACCGCCGATGCCATGCAGGTGCTTGCAGTTGGCTTTACGGCCGCATCGATCGCCGCCACCTTCGATCTCACGGTTCCGCAAGCGTTGCAGACCGGCACGCTTTTCTTTCTCGGGATGCTTGCAGGTGCCGCCGGTTTCGGTCGGCTTGCTGACCGCATCGGCCGGCGCCGGGTTCTGATCGTCACGGTCGCGTGCGACGCACTCTTCGGCGCCCTGTCCGTCTTCGCTCCCAATTTCATGCTTCTGCTCGTGCTGCGCTTCCTCACCGGGATGGCAGTGGGCGGCACATTGCCCGTCGACTACGCGATGATGGCGGAATTTTTGCCCGCGCGTAATCGCGGGCGCTGGCTGGTCATGCTCGAGGGCTTCTGGGCGATCGGCACGCTTATCATCGCATTCGCCGCCTGGGCTGTCGGCCGCGCGGGCTTTGCCGATGGCTGGCGCTACATCTTTGCCGTGACGGCGATCCCGGCGATGCTCGGTATAGGCTTGCGTTTCCTGGTGCCGGAATCGCCTCTCTACCTGCTGCGTCTCGGCAAGAAGCAAGAGGCAAAGGCTGTGCTTGACCAGATGCTGGTCACCAACGGCAAGATGCAGTTAGAAGCGGATGTGACACTGGTTTCGCCACCGGTTCCGCACGAGGCCGGGATCTTTTCGGCGGAACTGCGTCAGCGCAGCGTGATGGTCCTGGCGATCTGGTTTTTGGTCTCCGTATCCTATTACGGCGTTTTCACCTGGCTGCCTCCGAAGCTTGCGGGTGACGGATTCGGTTTCGTCCGGGGATATGGCTTCCTCGTTTTCCTGGCGCTGGCCCAGATTCCCGGCTATGCGCTGGCGGCCTACGGTGTCGAGAAGTGGGGCCGCCGTCCTACCCTCATAGGGTTCTGCCTGCTGTCGGCGCTCGGCTGCCTCTTGTTCGTGGAGGCGAGCACCGGCGCGCTGATCGGCGCTTCGCTGCTGATCATGAGCTTCGCTCTGCTGGGCACCTGGGGTGCGCTCTACGCCTTCACGCCGGAGCTATACCCGACGGCGTCGCGCGCTACCGGGATGGGTATGGCGGGAGCTATGGCCCGGTTCGGCGGTTTGCTTGCGCCATCGTTGATGGGATTGGTAGTGGCGCAAAGCTTTGCCCTCGCCATCGGCATTTTCGCCGGACTTCTCGTCGTCGCGGCAGTTGCCGCCGTCATGGTCGATGCGGAGACCAGGCGCACATCGTTGGCATAAGTACGGCACGCCGCTGCGGCATACTTCTTTCCCGACCTGGATCGGCTGAGACGTCTTTCAGGCGTCACTGCTTCGGCAGGGCTTCCCGCACCGCCCTGGCCAGTTGATAAAGGCGTTGCCCGATGATCGTCGGCACTTCGCAGACGGAACTCAGCGACTGCCGGCGCTCATCGTAGATGCGGGTGGCGAAATTGAACCGGTCCGTCTGCCGCTCTATCTCGGCCGGGTCGGCATCGGCTTTGGTGGCCAGCACGTCCAGCGCCGCGCTCTGCTTGCGCAGGTCCGCGGCCATGGCGGCCTGCTTGCGCGCATAGCGGGCGATGCCTTCCATGACTTGCGTGCGTTCGCTGTCCATGTGGTCGAACAGCCCCTGCATCAGCATTTCCAGTTTCGGCGTGAGTTGATCCGCCGGCTGCGCGGCGACGAGATCCTTGATCCGCTTGCGGGCCTCGTCCAGCGGCATGCGTCGTGCCGACAGTTCCGCCACAAGGGTTGCGATCTGGGTATCCTTTTCCCAATCCGCGGCCGATTTCGGCAATTCCGGCCCGTTCCAGACCTCGCCGACGGAAAGGCGCGGCACCTTGCGCTGGACGCAGGGCCAGTCGGAATCAATATTGGCCGCCACGGCGCCCGCCGGAACAAGCAGCGGCGCAATGGCGGCGATCGCGACAAGCAATATCCTGGCCATCAGGCGTTAGCTCCCATGTCCTTCTTGCGGTTCATCAGCCCGCGGGCCGGATCATAGGCAAGGATCGCGGCGGCGAGAAACAGTGCGGTGCACGCGCAGACAACGCCGAGCGAGGTCCATTCGACCTGACCGTAAAGGGCGAAGCGCACCAGTTCGACGGCATAGGTGAACGGGTTCGCGCGGCAGATCCAGTAGAGCATCGGGCTGGCTTCCTGGATGCGCCACAGCGGATAGAGGGCCGGCGAGGCGAAATAGGCGGGGAAGATCACGAAATTCATGACTCCGGCGAAATTCTCCAGTTGCCGGATGACGGAGGAAAGAACCATGCCGAGCGCGCACAGCATCAATCCGGCCATGAAGAGCGCCGGCAGGATCCAGAGATAGCCCATTGCCGGGGCGCGGACATTGAAGAACCATGCTACGGCGAGAAAGGCATAGACCTGCGCGATGGATACGGCGACGCCGGCCAGCATCTTGGCAAGCAGAAGGAACCAGCGCGGGAAGGGGCTGACAAGCAGGGTCCGCATATTGCCCATTTCGCGGTCGTAGACCATCGACAGCGACGATTGCATGCCGGAAAACAGCAGGATCATGCCGCACAGACCCGGCATGATATAGACTTCGTAGAGCACGTAGGTCTTGTAGGGCGGGATGATCGACACGCCGAGCACCTGGCGGAAGCCGGCAGCGAAGATGAACAGCCACAGCAGCGGCCGGACCAGCGAGGAGATGAAGCGCTCGCGCTGATGAAGGAAGCGCAGGCCCTCGCGCACCACGATGCCCTTCAGGCAGGTCATGTATTGGCGCAGGCCGAGGCGCGTGCCGCGCGGCGCAAGCACGTCTTGCGCGGCGTTGTCCAGCGGCGCGCTCATGACGTTGTCTCCGCTGTCTCTGCCCGGTTCAGGAGTGCGAAAGCTTCGCCGATCGAGCCGCATCCGCTGGCCTCGACGATGTCGCGGACCCGGCCCCGGGCCGCGACCTCGCCCTGCCGCAGCACCACGGCGTCGTCGCCGTCATCGACTTCGTCGATCAGATGCGTTGCCCACAGGACCGCGAGGCCGCGCGATTTCACCAGACCCCGGATCGTCTTGAGGATGCCGGCACGCGAGCGGATATCCAGCCCGACTGTCGGCTCGTCCAGGAGCATCAAAGCAGGGCTGTGCAACAGCGCCCGAGCGATCTCGACGCGCCGCATCTGGCCGCCTGAAAGGTTGCGCGCCTTGTCGTCCACCCGATCGCTCATCTCGACGATCTCAAGCGCGGCAGCGGTACGCCGCGCCTCCTCTTGGCCGCCGATGCCGTGTAGCCGGGCGTGATAGGCGAGGTTCTGGCGGACGCTGAGATCGAGGTCCAGCGTTCGTGCCTGGAAGACAACGCCCATGCGTCGCAGCGCCTCGCCGGACTCGCGGTTGATGTCATGGCCGAACACGCGGATCGTGCCGTGGCGCGTGTCGTAGAGATGGTTGGTCAAGGAAAACAGCGTCGTCTTGCCAGCGCCGTTCAGGCCGAGCAGGACAGTGAAGCTTGCCGGACGGACGCTGAAGGACACGTTCTCCAGCGCCTGCTTGCGGCCATAGAAATGGCTGACGCCGGCGACATCCAGCGCCGCCGGCCCGTCCTCACGGTCGATTGTCCTCACATGCTGCAAGACGAGTTCCTCGCAAGCCTGAACATAGCCGGTTACTTGATGATGATCTTTCCCTTCATGCCCTTGTCGGCCAGATCGGGGATCGACCAGGTGTATTCGCCGGGCCGCACTGTATGGAATTGCACCAGGATGGTGCCCTTGTCATCGAATTCGAGCCATGCCGGGGCGCCCGCCATGTGGACCTCGAGGTCGTCGATGACGATCTGGTCTACCCAGACGTTGCGGAACAGATCGGTCATGAACTTGTATTCGAAGCCGCCATGCGAGGAAATCTTCCAGCGGTAGCCCTGACCGGCGACCAGCTCGAAATCCTTGCGATTGACGTCGTAAGTCGAATCCTTTGAGCCGAGCACCAGTTCCGGCAGGTTCTTGCTCGCCCGTGTGACTTTGGGCGCATCCTCGTCGTCGGCATGAGCGGTGAACGGCGCAAAGACCAATCCCGTCAAGGCCGCAAGGGCGAGGGCGGTGTGGAATTTCATCATGTCCTCCCTGGTGGCGGTGCTATTTCGGCGCGACAACGACACCCCATGGCTCCTTGCCCACGGTCAGCGACTGGACGGGCTCGTCCGTCGCCGTGTCGATGAAGGTGATGTCGTTCGAGTTGCCGTTGGTGGAAATCAGCGTCTTCTGGTCAGGCGTGAATGCCAGATGCCAGACGCGCTGGCCGACGAGGATGTATTTCAGCACCTCGTATGTCTTGGTGTCGACCACCGCGACATGGTTGGCGGGGCCGAGGGCGACATAGGCTTTCTTGCCGTCGGCACTGATGTTGACGCCGACCGGCTGGATCGTTTCGGCCCTGAGCCCCTGAATATCGAAGCTGATCTTGCGCACCACTTCGCGCTTGGCGTTGTCGATCACGCTGACGGTGCCGCCAACCTCGGCGCTGACCCACACTTGGGAGCCGTCGGGAGTGAATTCGGCATAGCGTGGCCGGGTGTCGACCAGCACGTTATCGGTCACCTCATGCGTTTCGGTGTCGATGAAATGGGCCATGCTGGTGGTTTCGGACGTGTTGACCAGCACCTTGCCGTCAGGGCTCACGCCCATTCCTTCCGGCTCCACGCCGACCGGGATCTCCGAAAGCACCTTGTTGTTCTGGACGTCGATGACGGTGACAAGATTGTCATCCTCGTTGGCGACGTACAGGTTCTTGCCGTCCGGCGAGAGCACGAAGAGTTCCGGGTCCGGCCCCGACGGCAGCGAACCGACCACTTCCATGGTCGCAGTGTCGATGACCTGGACCGTGTCGTCGTCACTGGCGCACAGGTAGATCAACTTGCCGTCACGCGAGAGGGTGATGCCGCGCGGGCGCTGCCCGACATCGACCGTCTTGACCACCTTCATCGTCTCGGTATCGACGACGCTGATCGAATTGCCTTTCTCGTTCGAGACATAAGCAGTGTAGGCGAAGGCAGGGCCGCTCGCCATGCCGGCTGCAAGCAGTGCCAATATGCGCGCTCTTACTCGCACCGATTTTCCTCCTGTCATTTCATTTGAGGGTGCATTTGGTTTCCGGCTTGTCGACGCCGAGAGTGTCCAGTTCGGAGACCTGGTGCAGATAGCCCTCCTGCGGCGAAGTCGAGATCACCGATGTCGTGTCGCCAAGGAAGAGCGGCTGCCGAAGCTGGAGGTTCCATGACCGGAAGGTCAGCTTCTGGCCCTTAAAGGCCGCGACCGAGAACTTGTCGGAGCGCAGGTAAGCTTCCATCGTCTTCGCGTCGGTGCCACCGGCGCGGGTTGCGGCCTCGCCGACGATGCGCACCGCCGTCCAGGCCAGCATGTCCCTGGAAAGCATATGACGGCCGCTGCTCTTCAGGAAACGGCTCTGCATCTGGATGCCGGCCCATTGCTCGCTGGCGGGGTGCCAGGCCGAAGCGGCCAGCCCGGCGGTTCCCGCCACTGGCCGCGGCATCCAGGTCCGATAGGGAACATAGCCGCCGAACACCTCGCTTTCATCGGCGACCAGCATCACGTCGTAATCCGGGAACCCTTGCGTGAAAGTCGAGATCTGCTTCTGGATCTGCGTCACGCCGGTGTCGGTACGGCGTGCCGTGCCCGTGTCCTTAAACTCCTTTTCGGCAACGATCTGCCCGCCGAAGCGGGCGGCGGCGCGCCGCAGCGCATCGGCAAAGAGTCGGTCGCCTTCATGAGAGCCGTACACGAGCGCCCAGTTCGACCAGCGCTTCCACATCAGATACTGCGCGAGCGCGTCGGCCAGCATCGAGCGCGTCGGCGCGACGTGAAAGACGTTGATGCGGCAATCCTCCTCCCGCAGGCTGTCGTCGGTGGCGCCGATGTTGAAGACCAGCACCCCCTTGTCCCGGGCGATGTCGGCAATGGCCAGCACCTGCCTGGCCGAAAGATCGGCCACCACATAGCGGTCGCCCTTGGCGACAAGATCGTTGAACGCTTGCACCGGATCGGTATCCGGCTTGATCTCGACGGTGTCGAGCACGAAATGCTGGCGCAGGAAGCGGCCGGTGGTGTCGTTGTCGTCGATACCCACCTTGGCGCCAGCCAGGCCGAGATCCTTGGGCGGCCGGTCGAGCAGGGAAAGCGTCAGTTCCGGCGCGAATGCGCGCAGATAGCCGATCCGGATTTCGGCGGCAGGCTTGTCGGCTTTCTTCGCGGGCGCCTGCTGAGGCGCCTGGCTCTGCGCGACGGCAATCGGAATCCCTGCCGCGAAGCCGCTTATGGCAAGCACAACCAAACCAGTAAAGACCGCGGCGGCGCGTGGTCTAGCGGTTGTCATCAAAACCAATACCCATTCTTGCGCCAAAGCTCGGCAATGGCCGATCAGAAGCGAAGTCTAGGTGCCCGGACCGACTGTAACCGGTTCACGAAAATTATCAAACCCGGGAAATGTGTCTGGGCCATCGCGCCGAGCCACGTTCCGTGACGACGGTTGTCGATGCCGAACGGCGAAATTCTGTTTCGCGGTGACCGACACTGAGCGTAGGATCGCCTTACACCTAAACCGTATCGTGTGCCTTCTGCATGCCTATGCGTCGATAGACGAAGGCGGTGGCGTGGCCGGGCGCAACCGCTTGCGCCTCTGTTACCGCCGCTGCCATGCGTGCATGAAGCGGCGATTTTATACAGGCCGGATCAGTCGCCGCCGCGTCGCCAGCGATTGCCATGGCCTGGCAGCGACAGCCGCCCCAGTCGATTTCGCGGCGCTCGCAGCCGCGGCACGGCTCCTGCATCCAGTCGGTTCCACGGAAGGCGTTGAAAGCCGGTGAATCTTCCCAGATCTCGGCCAGCGTCCTTTCGCCGAAGCGCTCGAAAGTCAGCAGAGGAATGGTTTGCGCGGCATGACACGGCAGCACCGTGCCGTCGGGCGCGACCATGAAGGCATCCCGCGCCCAGCCGCCCATGCAGGGTTTCGGATAGGTCGCGAAATAATCCGGCGTCACGAAGTCGATATTGAGAATGCCGGCCAGCCTTTGCCGGGCCTCTTCCACGATTTCCGCGTGACGCTCGATCGCCGCCCGATCGGGCATCAGCGTCTGCCGGTTGAGAAGCGCCCAGCCGCCATATTGCACATTGGCGATTTCCAGCCGCTCCGCGCCCAGCGACAGCGCCAGTTCGATGAAGGCCGGCACTTCATCGATATTGTGGCGATGGACCGGCGCGTTGATGGTGAGCGGCAGGCCAGCGGAAACGGTTTGCCATGCTGTCTTCAGCTTGCTTTCGTGTGCGCCGCGCCGGTTGCCGATCCTGTCCGTTGTTTCGGCCCATGCGCCTTGGAAGCTCAGTTGCAGATGGTCGAGCCCGGCTTCGGCGAACGCCTCGATGCGGCCTTCGGCGATACCGACCCCAGCAGTGATAAGATTGGTGTACACGCCGCGGGCAGCGAGCCCTGCGATCAACTGTTCCAGATCGCGTCTGAGCGTCGGCTCGCCGCCCGAAAGATGTACTTGCAGTACGCCGAGATCGGCGGCCTGATCGAACAGGTCGAGCCAGCTTTCGGTGTCAAGCTCGCGGTTCGCCTTGAGCAACTCCACCGGATTGGAGCAATAAGGACATTGAAGCGGGCAGCGATGCGTCAGTTCCGCCAGCATGCCGATGGGAGGAAGCTGCGCGCTCACAATCGCACCAGAAGTTTGTCGGACCATTCCTGTAGAAAGAGCATGACGTCGCCGGCCAGCTCTTCCTGTGGGGCATCGTAGATCCGCGCCAGATCGGTGACGATCTCGCCGACCGTCGTGACCCCGTCGCAGCGGTTCAATATGTCGAGGCTGACCTCGTTCGGCCAGAAGACCTTCTCCGGCGACAGCACGGCGTGTGCCTGCCGGACCGGATCAAACTGGATGCGCACATGGCCGGGCAGGCGCGGCACCGATGCCGACGAGACGATCGACCTTTGCCGGCCGGCCGTCATGACGGGTCCGGACGGAAGGCGCCGGGCGGGATGTTCGCGCCTCCCTCGCCATAGGCGTGTTGCAGCGCATCGAGCATCGCCCACAATATATCGCATTTGAAGACCAGCGCATCGATCACTTGCTGCTGGCGTTCCGGCGTGTCGGCGTGCCGACGGACATAGGCCAGCGCGAAGTCGGAATCGCGGGCGGCCTGTTCGGGCCTGAGGGTGAAATAGGAAAGGGTGTCAGCGGTTACATAGTCGTATTTCGCCAGCATCGCCGGTACGCGCTCGTTGATGATAACCGGCGAGAACAGTTCGGTGAGCGAGGAAGCGACGGCCTCCAGCAGGCTGCGTTGCGAGCAGAAGGAGAGGTATGCGCCGACGGCGAAGCGCGTCGCCGGAAGGGCCAGCCGCTGGCTTTTCACCAGTTCGGCATCCAGCCCGAGCGAGGTGGCGAGATGCAGCCAGCGTGCGATGCCGCCGTTCCAGCCGTCGCCGCCGTCGTGGTCCTCGATACGCTTGCGCCATTCCGCCCGGAAAGCCGGGTCTTCGGCGCGCGCCAGAATCGCCGCGTCCTTGCGTGGAATGACAGCCTGGTAGCAGTAGCGGTTCAGCGCCCAGGCCTGCAATTCGCCCTTTGACAGTTCGCCCGCCGTCATGCGGTGGTGATAGGGGTGGCGGTTGTGGTAGCGCAGCGCGCCGACTTCGCGCAGCACCGCCTCGAGTTCGTCTTGCGAAAGCCCGTTGCGGGCAGCGTCATGGAAACCGCTCACAGGTCAAGCTCCATGCCGTCGTGGGCGATCTCCCAGCCGGCCATCCTTATGCGCGCATGTTCGGGCGAGTTCTCGTCAAGCACCGGGTTGGTGTTGTTGATATGAACGAAGATGCGTCGACCGATGGCAAGGCCGGCGAGTGCCGCGACGGCGCCGGTTGCCCCCTCCATCGAGATATGGCCCATGCGACGGCCGGTCTTCTGGCCGACGCCGGCGGCAATCATCTCGTCGTCGGTGTAGAGCGTGCCGTCGAACAGCAGGCAGCTTGCACCGGCGAAGCGTTCCCTAAGCGCGGCATCCACGCGCGCGCAACCCGGAACGTAGAAGGCATTGCGCCCGCGATCGGCGATGCGGATGCCAATCGTGTTGCCACTGTCCGATCCAAAATCGGCCTGCGGGTCGCTGCTGTCTTCGAGATAGAGCGCGATCTTGCCCGCAACCGCGAAGGCTTCGACGGCAAGGCCGGTTTCCTCGCCCTGGCCGTCGAGCACGGCGACGGTTTCGCCGAGCGGCAGCGGCCGGCGTGGCACGATTGCAGGATCGAGCACGTTGAAGATGGAATTCTGCGCGATCACGTCCAGAACCTCTTGCGTCGCGTAGAGTGCGAAAGGCTGTCGCTCGCGCAGGCTGAGCAGCCCCGCCACATGGTCGACATCGCCATTTGTAAGAACCACCGCCCGGATCGGGGTGGCGCGCAGTTCCCCGTCCGCCCGCGGCTGTAGCTCCGGCGTCGCCGCGATCTGCTGCCTTATGTCCGGCGAGGCGTTGAACAGCACCCATCCTTTGCCGTCAGGCGAGACCGCAAGACTCGACTGGGTTCTAGGGCGCACGCCGGCCTGTCCGAATCGCGCCGCCTGGCTGAGACGATGGTTGCAATTCCATTGCGGAAATCCGCCGCCCGCGGCCGAACCAATGATTTTCAGACGCAACACAACCTCCGCTCAGAAAATCCGAACATTGGCCGAGATCATCCGCTAGGCGGGCGAGTGTTCAAGACGGCCGAAAACGTGTGCCCGGCTTTCCGGGCACACGTCCAATGCCGGCTTATTTCTTCGGCGTGACTTCGGCGGGCAGATACCGCGAAATCTCAAAACCGGCGGCCACCTGGCACATGGCCGGCTTCTTCCAGCTTTTCTTCATCGCTTTCTCCTCTTCCTGGCTCGCGAAGGCCATCTTCCCATTTCACCATTGCAGACACTATTATGCAATGGCTGGTCCACTCCAAAATGGACAAATGAAATATTTCGACATGAAATCAATCAAATAAAGGCGATATAGAACAGCATTCAATTTTCCAGGATGTAAGGTCTGTTTTCGTTCAGGGGCAGTTTTGCTTTTTCCCAGCCGTCGGCTCCTGGCGGATACCAAAGCACCGCGCTGTAACCCCATTCGATCGCCCGCCTGGCCGCGTTCCAGGACATCCAGCAATCGGTCATGCAATAGAACAACAACGCCTTGTCTTTGGCGCCCCGCGAGGCCTTTTCCAGCGCCTTGCGATAGTAGGCCTCGGTTTCAGGCGGCAAGGCGCCGTAGCCGACATTGGCCAGCCACAGGCTGCCGGGAATGTCCTTGCGGCCCGGCTCGCGCCAGATCGTTCCCGCGGGCAGGTCGGCCGGCTTCGGCGTGTGCGCCATGGTGTCGAGGAACACCACCTCGCCGCCACGCCACAGCGCTTCCGCCTGCCCGGTCGTCACCACCTTGGCACCGCGCAGCGTCGCCGGCACCGGAGCATGATAACCCTCCATGCGATAGCCAGCCGGCTCCTCGACTGTTTCCGCCCAGGCCGGCGCGAAATGGCCGGGGAGGGAAGCTGCAAGCAGCAAGGCTGTCACCTTTTCCTTCATCCTTCGTCGCCTAGGACTGTCTGCTGCGCCGACCCGACGCTACTGCGTGATCGGCTTGTCGTGTTCGTCGATGATGGGCACGTTATAGTCGAGCAGAATCCTGTTGATCTGATCCTGGTTTTCCCGAATGACCTTGTTGAGCGTGCGCTTCCATTCCTGGTCGGTGCGCCGCACACCCATGGTGATGCGATAGGCCATGCGCTGGCCGGACTTCTCCTTGACCAGCGGCACCAGCGCCACATCGGCCTTCATCTGCTTGGCATAGTAGCCGGCCATCGGCCCCCACAGGATCGCCGCGTCGATCGCCCCTGCCTTCATGTCTTTGAGCATGCGCTCGGCCATGGATTCGGTGACGCGCGTGTCAACGGCCAGCGGATAGACCTTGGCCGTCCGCATCAGCCCATTTGCGGCCATGTTGGCAGTCGGCGGCGTGCTTTCCACTACACCGATGCGCTTGCCGGCCAGTTTCGCATCCTCGATCGTGTCGGCGCCGGCGATGTCGCTGCCTTTGGGATAAACCAGCACATAGACGGAGCGGTAATAGGCGTTGGTGCTCTGCACGGCGTCGCCGCCCTGGGCGTAGCCCATGATGAGGTCGCAGCGATGCGCTGCCAGCGTCCTGCGCACGAAGCCCATGATCGAGGGGAACCAGGTGTAGGAAACGGACTTTCGACCGGTCTTTTCCGCTACCAGCGTCGCCAGCCTGTTCTCGAAACCCTCGCCGTTCTTGTCTGTGAAGGGCATATTGGAAGGATCTGCGCACACCCGTAGCACGTTCTGGTCCACCAGTTCGCCGGCAGTGCCCAATCCGCTCGACTGCGCCAGCGCGCCGCCCGGCGACATCATCGCCGTCACCAGCGCGCCGGCTGCAAGACCGGCCGCCACCTTTTTCCGCAACCCGGTTCGCGGCGTGGCGCCGCCCCGCTTCGCCATGGCGTCAATTGCCCATGCAGGAGGCTTCCGCGTCCTTGGCCGCCTGCGACTTCTGTTCATGCTTGGGTGGCCTGCCGCGCGGCGCGGCGCCGTCGGCGCGCGCACGCAGGTAGATGTAAAGATCGTCCATGTAGCAGTAGACGTTCTTGTTGTCTCCGAACGCCGGCATGACGTTTTCCTTGCCGCCGCCGACATTCTTGCGGCCCTCCGCGACGATGGACAGGAAGGTGGCGTAGTCCATGGTCTTGAGGCTGTTCACCAATGCTGGAGCGTAGCTCGAGCCGGTACCGTCTTGCCCGTGGCAGACATGACAGTCGGAGTGATAGCGGCGATAGCCGCTGAACGTATACCAGTCCACTTGACCGTTCTCGATCTTGTAGGTGGGGTTGCCCTCGGCGTCGTAGTATTTTCCATTCTCGTCCTTGACGGCCTTGGCCTTCTCGGCGCTGTCCTGCGCATAAGCCGGAAGGCAGACGCCCAGAGCCGGAAGAGTCAGGATCAGGACGGGAATTGCTGCGCGGATCGACATCAAGATGCTCTTCCTCAATCTGGCCTGCTGTTGACAGCGGTCAAGTGAGATGGCCGGTTGGTTCGTTTATGACAGGCGACAACGGCGCGACGGAAGTCACCGAATTCGGCCTGGCCCTTTTGGCCTCCCGCCGTTGTCGTCCGGCGGGAGGCTTTTCCGGTCCTGGGAGGTCAGTCGGGAAGGCCAAACACCGTGAGCTGGCCACCAAGCGTGGTATAGTCGGCGAGCGCGGCATAGCCGCCCACCGCGCCGAGGCCCGCGGTGCCGACGACCTCGTTTTCGTTGCCCTGCGCACGGCCCTGGTCGACCGCGCCATGCCAGGCAGCGGCGTTGTCAGGCGAGAGCAGGCCGCCCGCGAGGCCGATGCCGGCCCAGCCGCCGACACCGGACAGAACGGCGATATACTGCTTGCCGTCACGTTCGAAGGGCGTGATGTTGCCGATGATGCCGGAAGGGGTCTTGAACTTGTAGAGTTCGTTGCCCTTCTCGTCGACCGCCTTGATGTAGCCTTCGAGCGTGCCGTAGAAGACCACGTCGCCCGCCGTCGCCAGCGCGCCGGACCAGACCGAGAACTGCTCGGGCTTCGACCAGACGATCTCGCCCTTGGCGGCATCCCAGGCAATGAAGTTACCCATGTTGTCGCTACCCGGCGCCGGGTACATCGAAACGGTCGCGCCGACATAGGGCTGGCCCGCCGTATAGCTCACCTTGTACGGCTCGTAATCCATGCAGACATGGTTCGTCGGCACGTAGAACAGGCCGGTCTTGGGCGAATAGGACGCGGGCTGCTGGTCCTTGGTGCCTAGCGCCGCCGGGCAGATGCCCGCCGTGTTGGTGTCCTCGCCGTTATGGTCGGTCGAGTATTTGGGATCGACCAGCGGCCGCCCGTAGGTCTTGCTCGTGGGATCCATATCGACCTTGGAGGCCCAATTCACCGCGGGATCGTATTTCGCGGCGACGAGCAATTCGCCACTTTCGCGGTCCAGCGTGTAAGCGAAGCCGTTGCGATCGAAATGCACCAGCACGTCATGCTTCTTGCCGCCGACTTCCATGCCGTCGACAAGGATCATCTCGTTGACGCCGTCATAATCCCACTCGTCGTGCGGCGTCATCTGGTAAAGCCACTTGGCCATGCCGGTATCGGCGTCGCGTGCCATGATGGTCATCGACCAGCGATTGTCGCCGGGACGCTGCACCGGGTTCCAGGTCGAGGGATTACCCGTGCCGTAGTAGATCAGGTTGAGCTTGGGATCGTAGGAATACCAGCCCCAGGTTGTGCCGCCGCCAGTCTTCCACTGCTCGCCTTCCCAGGTCTTGAGACTGGAATCCTTGCCGATCGGCTTGCCGAGTTCGGTGGTCTTTTCCGGGTCGACGAGCACCTCGTCGTCCGGACCCGTGGAATAGGCTCTCCAGGCCACGGAACCGTCTTTCAGATTGTAGGCTGCGAGCGAACCGCGCACGCCGAACTCGGCGCCGGAAATGCCGACCAGAACCTTATCCTTGACGACCACAGGCGCCGACGTCCCGGACTCGCCTTTGCCGCCGTCGGTGTTTTCGCCGTTCTTGACCTTCCAGATCTCCTTGCCGGTCTTGGCGTCGAGCGCCACGACGCTGGTGTCGGCCTGGTTGAGCAGGACCATGGCTGGATGGTCGCTCGCCGCCGGCGCATAGGCAACGCCGCGGTTGACTGTGTCGCAGCACATGATCGGAATGACGTTGGGGTCCTGCTTCGGTTCGTATCTCCACAGGATCTTGCCATCATTCTTCAGGTCAAGCGCATAGACGTTGTTCGGAAAAGGCGTGTGGAGATACATCACGTCGCCGATGATCAGCGGCCCGCCTTCATGGCCACGCAGAACGCCGGTGGAGAAGCTCCACTTGACCTGAAGGTTCTTCACGTTGTCCTTGTTGATCTTATCTAGAGTGGAATAGCGCTGGTTCGCATAGTCCCCGGTCTGCATGACCCAGTCTTTTGCATTCTCACTCATCTTCGCCAGATCGTCATTGGCGAACGCAACGCCCGCTACCCCGACCGACAGGAAGGTCGCGGCAGTGAAAGCTTGGGTGACTTTGGCTATTACGCGCATAAGAATCCTCCCAATTGTCGCAATGGCGAATCGTCCGTTCATCCACCAGGGCATGCCCAAGCGATTCAGGTACGGGGAAATATTTCCGACAGCGTGTCACGACCAAGCGAGACGGGTCGGCGGGCACCTTTACCACCCGCTCGCTTGACCTACGAAAGGGTTGCGCGCCTCCCTATGACGACGCATCCATTGAAGCCAGAAGCAAGAAAAGCCTATGGCATCGAAAACCAATTCGCAAGCACAATAGTCGCTACGCGGGGAAGCGCCATATATTGCACTGCAATGTGCTAAATTGTGCCACGCAATATAAATATAGATATTGCATTATACTTACAAATCTACATTTTATAGGAAACAATCTGTTGAGATAAAATTCTCTGAAGAACCAACCGATGAATATGTACAGATTACTACTTGAAGAATTCGATCAAACCCGAAAGGGGGTTTCGATGGGCGATTTTGTCAATTTGGAAACGGGCCGCAAACGCGCTTCCTGTAACAGAGCGGCGCAATGTTACAGCGCCGGCATGCATCCGCCTTATGGGATTCCGCCATAGTCCCTCAGGCTCTGCAGTGCTGCTACTTTAGTCCTAGATGCCATCCGACTGCGCTTGACCTGTCTCCATGAATGACACCAACTGCGGCTTCGTGTGATCGGAGCTGGTCGATGCGGACCGACCGGTTTGATGGGTTCCGGCTCCTGCGATACGGAGTTGTTTGATGAGCAGACATGCAGCATTGCTCGCGCTGCCACTCTTTGCCACGATGCTTGCGCCCGCAACGGCGGAGGTTGTCGACCGTTATCCCACAGTGGCAGTGGTGGATTACGTCCTGGGTTGCATGCGCGCCAACGGCCAGACGCGACAGGCCCTCGAATCCTGTTCCTGTTCCATTGATGTGATCGCCTCCATCTTGCCCTATTCCCGCTACGAAAGGGCTGCGACGTTCAAGAGCATGTCGCTGATGTCCGGCGAAGGCGCGGGGCTGTTCAAGGAGAGCAAGCCGGCCAGGGAATCGAGCGATGAACTCAAGCGTGCCCAGGCCGAGGCAGACGCCCGCTGCTTCTGAGCTTCGGCCGGGTCACATGCCGTTCGCTTCCGGCAGCCACGCGCCGTTGAATGTCTTGCCTTTGGTGTCGGTCGCCTGCGCCTTGATCTCGCTGGTGCCGATAACCTTGTAATCGAAGCGGAAATTAGGATCTTCCGAGATCGAGATTCCGCCTTCCATCGACATTAGCGGCCGGCTGCCCTGCGAGATGTCCAGTGTCTGGATGAAATGCGCGGGAATGAAATATTGCGTCAGCGGATCGCGTTGCAGGCCCGAATTGTTGGGGTGTCGGATCATCAGTTGCAACTCAGGCTGCTTGCCGCCTGTCTGTGAGGCTGCAAACTGGCGCAGCTTCATCTGTCCCATGGTCTTCAGCGCCTCGTCCATGTTTTTCACTGCCGGTGCCGAGCAGCCGCCGGATGCCTTGACGAAGCTCTTGGCCATGTGGAGCCCGCCATCCGGCGTTTCGGCGATGACGCGCACATAAGAATAATCATTGACGCGAACGCGCGTGGCGATGTGGGTGACGCCGGCGTCTTTGCCGATCTTGAAGATCGCGGCGACCGGGGAGGGATTCGCGTCGATCACCAACGTCAGGCCGATGACCCCTTGCGGCGCCCGCGCTGGATCGATCGTGATCCCGATCGGCACCAGGGCTGCGTCTTCCGCTCGTTTCGGCGCCTGGATCGAAACCACGCCATTGGCATCGCCGATGCTGCGGTCGCCGAATACGTCACCCTTGAGGCCCTGCCAAATTCCCTCCGAAGAGTCCGGGGTTTGCTGGGCCCACGCTGGGGCGACGCCGATGCCTATGCCAATGGCAGCAAGTGCCATGCCGAACAAGATTTCGGACAAGAAAGCCCGCCGTGCACGCAACGTCCTGGTCTGCATCACTTGCCTCCACCGATGGGAAAGGTGGTGCCCGGCAAGTCGCCACCATAACCCCTTGACTGGCGGTTGACAAACCGAAGCCCGAAGCTGCCGGCCCGGGCGGCATCATTCCCATTCGAGTTCGGCATAGGCCGCGATGGCATTGCGGCCGTTGTAGTCGTCGAACAACGCCCACTCTTTCGCTTCCCTGGCACCCGCTTTCGCAACCGCATCTGCCATCGGCACGCCGGCGGCGATGGCCTTGCGAAGGTCGGCGACAAGCGTTTCGAAATAGCGGCGTTCGGCGGCGAGCGCCTGCGGCCAGGGCGAAGGCACCGGTCCATGGCCGGGCACGACGCGGATGGCGGGAATTGCGGCGAGCGCATCCATCTGCCGCATCCAGCCGAGCAGCGAGCCGTCCAGTGTCGGAACGTGGTTGACGAACACCAGATCCCCGGCAAACAGCGTACCGCTCGAGGGGTCGTAGACCGTCAGATCATTGTCGGTATGGGCGGCCTGCCAGGCCTTCAACTCGAGCCGGCGATTGCCGAGGTCGAGTTGCATCGTGTCTTCGACCGTAACGCTGGGCGGCACGATCTCCATACCTTCCATCAACGCCGGGCCGATCTGCTCGCGGTAGCTTTGCAGATAATAGGCGCCGCGCGCTTCCAGTGCGCGCGGCAGATTGCGGTGCCCGACGATCTGCGCGCCGAGTTCGTGGAACGGAGCGTTGCCGAATATGTGGTCGGGATGCATGTGGGTGTTGATGAGATAGCGAACCGGCTTCGCCGTCACCGCCTTGATCGCGGCGATAAAGGCTTCCGCCTGTGCCACGCTGCCGCCGCTGTCGATCACTGCCGCCGCTTCCGATCCGATCACCACGCCCAGATTGGCGATGGCTCCCTGGTTCCGCGGCGTCTCGAGTTCGACAACGCCTTCGAAGGCCAGAACGCCATCGGCGACGGTTTTCAACGCGAGAGGGGTTTTGCTGGCGAGCGCGGCAGAGCCGAGCGATAATGGCGCCAACGCCGCCTGCGCGCCGAGACAGGTAAGGCTGCCGACCAGCCTGCGCCGCGAAATGTCCGTCACGGGACGATGTCGTTGCATGCCTGCTCCGCTCCGGCCTGATCGGGAAATTTCGAGTGAAACGACCGCAACAGATCGCTCATCGCCTGCGGGTCGCGACTTTCGCGCGGCAGGTTGATGTCGAAGACGCCGAGCACATGGGCGGGCCGTGGCGACAGCACCACGATCCTGTCCGACAGCGTCAGCGCCTCGCGAAGATTATGGGTCACCATCAGCGCCGTGGTCGGGCGGGCCGACCACACCGATATCAAAAGGTCTTGCAGCCGCCTGGCGGTCGGCTCGTCCAAAGAGACGAAGGGCTCGTCGAGGAAAAGCATCGTCGGCTCTATGGCAAAAGCCCGCGCTAGCGCTACGCGGCGCGCGAGACCCAGCGAAAGCTCACCCGGATAGAGCGTGCGCATCTCGGAAAGGCCGAGCGTGTCGAACAATCCTTCGAGGTCAGTGTGGCGCTTGCCTGGCGGCATGGCTAGCCTGACATTCTGCTCGACCGTGCGCCAGGGCAGCAGCGTCGGCTCCTGGAATACCGCGGCGATGCGTGCCACGCCGCCTCCAGGCAGGCCGTACGAGCCTGAAAATTCCCGATCGAGGCCGAGCAGGATGCGCAGTGTCGTGCTCTTGCCGCAGCCCGACGGTCCGAGCAGGCAAGCGAACTTGCCGGCGGCGACCTCAAAGACGAGGTCGCGCAGTACCGTCAGAGGAACGCCTTGGGCCGGGACGAAGATCTTTTCGGCGATCCTGACCTCAAGCGGTCCGGCGGCGCCAACGGGTCGCATGTCGTTCAAGGGGCTGCACCATGAGGAACTCCACCGCCAGCATGACCGCTGCGAAAGCAAACGTGTAGGCCAATATGCCGGCGACATCGAAAAGTTGGAAATAGACGCCGATCTGGAAACCGACGCCGTTCGAACGTCCCAGCAATTCCACCACCAGCACTATCTTCCAGATCAGGGCGATACCGGTGCGCGAAGCGGCCGCAAGAAAAGGTTGTAGTTGCGGCATCATCACGTGGCGGAGGCGATCGGCCCAACCGAAGCGGTAGACCGCCGCCAGATCCGTATAAGCAGGGTTCAGAGCCCGCGCACCCTCGCGCATCACTACGACGACATTGGGAATCTTGTTGACTGCAACCGCCCCCACCGCCGCCGTCTCGTTAAGCCCGAACCAGATGTAGGCGAGCACGATGACGACGAGGGCCGGAATATTGAGGAAGAGAATGAGCCACGGGTTGAAGAAGCGGTTCGCACGCCGCGACAACCCGAGAAAAGTGCCGATCGCCGAGCCTATCACCATCGCCACGATATAGGCCGCAGCCACGCGGCCGAGCGTGGCGCCAAGATTGTAGAAGAGATCGCCTCCGACGGCTTCCGCCGCCAACGTGCGCCAGACGGCAAACGGCGTCGGAAGGGCGCGGTTTTGCCATGCATTCGCGACGACCTCCCATAGCAGGCCGAGCGCGACAAGTGACGCGACGACCGTCAGTGCCGGAATGAAGGAAAGGGAAAGGCGGGAGCGGCTGGAAACCGCGCGCCCCTCGACCGTGGTGTCGGCGTTTCCTGCAACTGCCCGCGACCTCATTGTGCCGCCGCCTGCCAGAATGTTCCGGGCGCCATCTCGGCGGCTCTGCCAACCAGCTTCCGTCCGCCGATTTCGGCCAGAACCCGGTAGAGTTTGGCCGCATCGGCCGCTTCTTGGCCCAGCGGTCTTCTGGGAATGCCGCCGCGATAGCGGTCGCGCAGGGTTCGCAATTCGTCGCCCTGGGCACGCATGACGGGTGCGAGGGCTTCCCAGTCTTGGTCGGACTTCGCCAGCACGTCCTTTGCGGCGGCCGAGGCCTTGATAAATCCTGTCAGGCTGGACGGATTCCGCTTCGCCCACTCTTCGTGGAAAACATAGCCTAGCGACGAGACCGGCCCCGACGCGCCGAGCGCCTGTGCCGCGTCGTCGGCCCCGAACAGCCGGCGAAAGCCTTTCGCCTCCAGCCGCGCGCAGAAATGCCAAAAGTTCAGCACTGCATCAAACTCGCCTTCGATCATCTTCTGTTGCAGGAGCGGGGGGCTGCCGTAAGCGACCCGGCTTTGCCTGACGAGGTCTATACGCTCGTCGCGCTCGCTCATTGCGCGGATCAGCAGCCAACTTTTGTCCAGCGGACCGCCGGCCACGCCGATCGTCTTGCCGGCGAGGTCGCCTACGGCGTGGATGGGCGAATCCCCCGGCACCATGATCGCGCCGACGGATGTCGAATAAGGCACGAGCGTCACGTCGCTGCCTTCCGAGCGCATCCGCGAGACCCACAGCCAGTCGGATACGATGATGTCGATGTCGCCGGCCAGAAAAGCGACATTGCTGGCCTCCTCGCCGGCAAAATAGACGAGGTCCAGATCAACGCCGCTGGCTTTGTCGAAGCCATGCTTTTTGAGCGCTTCCATCTCCCAGTCGACGGTACCGAATTTAAGGATGCCGATCCGCACTCTTGCATTGGCGCGGGCATAGGACCATGGCGCCGCAAGCAAAGCGCCGGCGCCCAGCACCATTCCAAGCATGTCCCGTCGCGCGATGCCCATGTCTCTGGATCAGATGTCCCGGGATCTGCCAGGGAAAGCGCATTTCCAACGCTTGACCCGGAGCTTGGGGTGCTGCTGCGTCCATTTGGCGATTTCGCTCGGTGCGAGGAACATGCAGTTCATCAAGAGCCCATTGCTCTCGAAATGGAGATGCTCGTCGCGGCATGTTCCCGGATTGGTCACCAGGCAAACCGTCAGGATGAGATCGACGATACTCACTTCGCACCATGCCTTTCGCACGCAACATCACCGTTGCGCCTACAATGACGGCGGCGATCAACCACCTCGACTGGTCCCTCAGGTGCCGGAAGAGACCGTCGGCGAAACCTACGTGTTCCGCTGTTGCCCGTCAACAAAAGGGCCGGACGGACGCACGGCTGACCCTTGCGCAGTTGACTTCGCCGGATCGGGGGCTAGCTTCTTCGCGCCGGCGGGGTTTCACCTTGTAGGCATATATCGGCAGAGGAACGGATCAAGCCGTGCCGCACATATCATCGTTAGGGCATCCTTGCGATGCTTGAGGAGAACCCATGCGCACAACCATGATACTATCTGCAATGTCCCTGTTGGGCCTGATCGCTGGCCAGGCACAGGCTCAGGACGCCGCAGCCGGTGAAAAGGTCTTCGTAAAATGCAAGGCCTGCCATTTCGCCGATCAGGACAAGAACAAGATCGGCCCCTCGCTGCACGGCGTGGTAGGCCGCACCGCCGGCACCCATCCTGGTTACAGCTATTCGCCCGCCATGGTCGCAGCCGGCAAAGGAGGGCTGGTCTGGACCGAAGAAGAACTGGCCAAATATCTGCACGATCCAAAGGCCACGATAAAAGGCAACAAAATGGCCTTCGTCGGGCTGAAGCAGGACGCCGACGTCGCCAATGTGATCGCCTATCTCAAGCAGGAATCGCAATAGCACAGGACGAGGAACGGCCTTCGCTTGCTCCGGAACAGACCGCGTTCCTTTAGTCAGTCGGGACCAGGCAAAGGTTATGAAGCATGGACTTTGGTTTTCGCTTCGAAACAGAGAAGGCGGCGGTTGGCTGCACGACAGGGCCTCTTGTCTGTAACGCACAGGCGGGATGCACGGGCCGTTGTCTCGTAATCATTCCTGCGGGCTCAACGCCGCGCGCAAAGCGACCAGCACGGAAAAGCCCCTGATGAATTCCTTCTTGGATAGAAGCTTGTCATTGTCGATGTCGGCTCTTTCAAAGTCGGCAATACTGGCCTTACGAAACTCGGTTTCATCCACCTGGCCGTCGTCATTCAGGTCCCACAGGCTGTGGAGTACCTTTAGTGCAGTCTGATAGGCAGTCTGCCGGTTATTTTCCGAAGCGAGATTCGAGAAACCGTAGTCCCACTGCAGCATCTCGTTTCGCGAGATTTTACCGTCACCATCGGCATCCATCGAGGCGAAGACCATCTGCTGGATTTCCAGCATCTGAGGCAGATCGATAAAGCCACGGCCGGTCGTATCAAATGTTTCGAATGTAAGTTCCGCCAGCCGGTGCCCTTCTGGAAGTCCTTTCGCAATTGCAAGGCCGGGTGTAAATGCAGAGACAGTCAACAACGCCAGAGAAAGTAATTTCATTAATTAGCTCCTTCGAATAAATTGCGATAGAGCATCGTAAGATCATCTGCCGACGCAGACAATTTATTTCAATCAATTATGGCTGCTGTGGCACAATTCTATTGTTGATTTCTGGTGCCCCATGCAGCGGCGGTACACGTGACCTGTGGTCCAGCGATGAGCTTGCAGAGCTTTCGTTGACACCCGTGTGCTCAGTACCTGAGCCGATATTGCATCTATCCATGATGTCGGGAAAATTTCCCGAACCTGCGACACCTGTTGCGACAAGCTCAGGTGGTGACATAAAAGGTTTAGGAATTACGCGACAGTTTCAGTTCCGCTATGTCAACGCCAAGCTGCTTTTTCAACGCGTTTGATCCCTTTGGCGTGACGATGATGGCCCGCGATGACCGGGAGCGGCGAAGCCAGCCCTTCGCGCACAAAGTGGCCATGAACCGAACGCCGAGAGGCCCGGCGAGATGATGGACGCGCTCCGTCCAGTCGAGGCATTGTCGCGCGAAGCCGCGACGGGTCGGCTTTAGGGAAGCGACGTTTACGCCGATGTTGCCGAACCATTCGGCTCCGGCTGCGGTTACGATGAACTGCTTGTCTGATGCCGATCGGATGTAATCGAGATTCTGCAAGGCCCGCGTCACCTCTACGCCCACCTGTCCGGCCAGATGATCATAACAGCGCCGGCAGAAACACAGCTGCCGATGCTGGGACGTGAGGGCTTCCGGTCTCGCCGTGGCTTCGGGCTGGATCGCGGCCAGATGCTCAAGGGTTTGAGCAACATGGCTGTCGGCGAGGCGGTAATAGCGATGCCGCCCCTCCGTTTCCACGGAGATCAAACCGCCTTCCAGCAACTTGGCGAGGTGGGAACTGGCGGTTTGCGGGGTGATTCCTGATGCACGGGCCAGGTCGCCGGCGGGTAAAGCGCGTCCGTCCAGCAAGGTTATAAGCATGGCCGCGCGGCTCTGGTCTGCAATCAGAAACGCCGTGGCGGAAATACTGGGGTTCGGCATGGCGGCCTCCAAATGATCGCGACGACTATAAGCCAAATTATAGTGCCCCATGTTTCGACACGCATCGAAACATCGGGCTCCGGACGCCGATACGCTCGCCGGCATGAAAACCAAAAGCTCTGTCAATATCGCAAGGTTTTGTGTCTCTCGCGAGGTCATGAGCGCCGAAGGCCGGCGATGGACGCGGCTCAGGAAGTGACCAGCGCCCAGAGGAATATGCAAGCGCCGATGACACCAAGAGCCGTCGACCCGACCCAGGCGAGGCGCTTCCGCGTCAACGCCGCCACGGCCCCGAGTGCGATCGCGACCTGCAGCAGCGCAACGGCATAGGCGAAGAAATGGTGGCGATGGATCAGGTGATCGGCTTCCGCGTTCTTCTCGTCGCGCCGCCGTTCGAACTCCTGAGCCTTCTTCTGCGATTCCTGCTGCTCGTCCCTGTAGCGCTTGAAGTTTTTTTCGATGTCCGGCAAAGCCGCTTTGCCGGCGCTCGACAGAAGGCCTTGCTGGCTTTCGAGAATGACGGCCTTGATGCCCTTGGCCTGATAATATGCCCACTGGTCGGACGCCTGCGTCTGCATCTGCGTCGCCTCGGTCTTGAGCGCGAGCGCCTCATTGACCGTACTGCCGGCCAGCAATGAGGCCACTGCCGCCAGCGCGGCGAACAGCGCCGTCGTCAGCGCGATCGTGCGCAGCAGCGCACCGCCTTCCCGCTCGACCTCCTCCTGGATCGCCTCATGCAATTTGTCGGTGTCGACTTCGATCTCTTCGGGCATGGCGCGCTCACAAAGTCACGCTCCAGCGTAGGCCAACTGCGGTTTTGCGCCAATCACAGAAAATAGAAGCGAGGCCGCTCTCCGCCATGCTTCTGGCGGGGACCTTGCCGCTTGCAGCAAGTTGGACACACCTTGCGTCGCGCGAAGGCGGCTAACCGACGGTCAGGGCGTGTTCCTGTCGGAAAACCGGTTCGGGAACATGCCCTAGCGGCGGCTTTGCGCGATGATGCTGTCGAGCACCGCGTTGTCGGGCAGCCGGGCGGACGTCCGTATCGAGATTTCCGCCGGAATGACGACGTTGGCCTTCCTCACCTCCTGCGTCTCGATCTGTTGCAGCAGGATATTGACCGTTTCGCCGATCATCCGGTCGGCGCGCTGCGCGACGCTGGTCAGTCTATAGCCGCCCCAGCCGGCTTCCGGAACGTCGTCGTAGCCCACGACCGATACGTCCTGCGGGATGCGAAGGCCGAGTTCGCCGCGAATGACGTCCATCGCCGAAAACGCCATATGGTCGTTCGCGACGAAGATGGCGTCGGGCCGATCCTTGCCTGCGAAAAGCCTGCGTGTCGCGTCGGCGGCACCGGCGAAGCTGTAGTCGCCGATTTCACGTCGCCACAAAGCGTGGCCGCTTTCCGCAAGCGCCTTCCGGAATCCCGCCTCGCGATCCCGGTTGGTGGAGGAGTCTTCGGCGCCCGCTATGAAGGCGATCCTTTCATGCCCGGCCGCCACGAGAAGCCGGCCGAGGAGCTGGCCGCCCTCCATATTGTCCGAGGTCACGCTGCTTGCGGGGGAAATCGGGACATAGCGGTTGAACAGCACCACCGGGATGCCGGTGTCGGCGCATTCGCGGGCGAGGCTCGACGACATCGTGGCCGACGCCATGACGATTCCTTCGACCTGGTACTGCAACATCTTCAGCACCATCTGGTCCTGGTTGCCCGGGTCGGTCATGAAAAGGAGGACCTGGAAATCGTTCTCCTGCAGGGCTCTCGTCAGCTTCTCGAGGACGATCGGATAGAATTGATTGTCCAGGTACGCCACGAGGACGGCGATAAGCCGCGACCGGCCGCTGATCATCGCGCGGGCCAGGGCGTTGGGACGGTAGCCCAATTCGCGCGCCGCCTTCAGGACACGCTCCTTGGTCTGCTTCGAGACGCTTGCGCCGGGCGTGAAGGTGCGGCTTACCGCCGACTGCGAGACCTGCGCCAGGCGCGCCACATCTTCGGACGTGACCGGATCCTTAGCCATCGGCTCGCGCCCTTCGCAGTCCGGCTCGCATGCTGCTGATCACGTTTCCCCCTCCCGGCAGGTGTTCGACTACCGGCCGCGCCGAAAGAACGACTGCATCCGGGCGAAGACGTCAATGTCCATCTGCAGAAGAAGATGAATGATGTCGAGCGGCACCCAGTTTTCCCGGATCAGGCCGCCGTCCGCGAGATAGAAGTCCATCACGCGCATGGCGACATCCCTGCCCGTAGGCGCCACGCCGAGGAAATTGCCCCCGAGATGCCGGGCGCGAACGCTCGGCCAGCCGCCTGTCGCCGAATATTTCCCGTCGCCGATGCGGGCATAGTGGTTGCCCCCTTCGCGGTTGGGAAAAGCAACGCGGAAAGGAAGCTGGTGATAGTCGACGAAGCCCTGGAGCGTGCGTGTGGTTCCGATGCCCGCGGGCCCGTACCACATCATCTTCGGGTGCCAGAACTCCTTCTGCGGCATGTCGAGGAGCCCCTCGCGCCCTTCCGCGCGCTCGTCGTCATAGGCGCCCAGCGTGGCCTGCATGTCGAGCGTGAGCTTCAGGCTCGCCGCCGACGTGGCGGCATCCTGTTCGGTCAGCAGGATGCCGTCTGCGCTGATGGGGCAGGGCCATTGCTCCTCGGTTCCGAGGCTGGGCGCCAGGGGCCAGAATCCCGCCTGCCGCATCACGTCCAGGATATCGACCAGCACGGTGCTCGAGCTTATCTTGCCATCGACGATCCGATGAAACTCCCCGTAGCGGATGTAGATCGGCCGCCCCGTTGCCGGGATCGACAGCCAGTCGTTGCGAAAGGTTCCGCAATAGTGGCCGACGGCGCCCACGAGGTCGGTTCCGTAGCAGCTGCCGCCCATGAAGATGGTGTCGCGGCGCTCCAGGTCGGGAAAGGCGGCGTGCAGCGGCCGCCAGACCTTCTGTTCCATCTCCTCCAGGCCGGTCATCTCGTTGAGGGGGTGAGAGCCGCGCCAATGCGCATTCGGGTGATAGGCCTCCGCCAGGCGCGCTCCGATCGTGGAGGAATTCGCCTCGGCTATGCGCGCCAGCGCGGCGAACGCGAACTTCTTGTTTTGAAGGGTGATGCTCTCAAGGCTCATGGGTCGACGCCGGATCCGATCGCGATTTTCGCATTTATTGCATACGTAGTCACAAAGTCAATCGCGCGGACCGATCCGAAGCCAACGATCGGCGATGCCGCTGCAATTTCGGCGGAAGCGCCCGGTGACGGATATTCCAGATATCTCTTTGATTCAAAATGCCAAACGGAAAAACGTGAAGCGCGCTCCCGCCGCAGGTCGATCATCCATTGCTAAAATTCAGCAGGAAAGGCCGTCAGGGCACTTGCATACGTATTCAAAATTTGCCACTGATTATCCGCGGATCGCGATTTCGATCGCGTCGTCCTGGCTGTTTCGGACCAGCAAGAGGCTTGCATGGCATCAGTATCGTTATGCGGCGTGACCAAGCGCTGGGGAGCCTTCACCGGCGTGCAGGAAGTTTCGCTGGATATTCCGGACCGGGAGTTCACGGTGTTTCTGGGCCCGTCGGGTTGCGGCAAGACGACCACGATGCGCATGATCGCCGGGCTGGAGGACCCGACTTCGGGCAAGATCATGATCGGCGACCGTGTGGTCAACGACCTGGAGCCCAAGGACCGGGATGTGGCCATGGTCTTCCAGAGCTACGGACTCTATCCCAACCTCACCGTTTTCGAGAACATCCGCTTTCCCCTGAAGGTGCGCAAGATCGATCCGGCCAACCAGGAGGCCCGGGTGCGGCGTGCCGCCGACATGGTCGAGCTCGGGCCGCTGCTCGGCCGGCGTCCGCGTGAACTGTCGGGCGGGCAGAGGCAGCGCGTGGCGCTTGCCCGGGCCATCGTGCGGCGGCCGGCGGTGTTCCTCATGGACGAGCCGCTTTCCAACCTCGATGCCAAGCTGCGCGTTTCGACCCGCGCGCAGCTCAAGAACCTGCATCACGAATTGCAGGTCACGACGATCTACGTCACGCACGACCAGATCGAGGCGATGACGCTGGCCGACCGGGTGGTGGTGATGAACAAGGGCGTCTTCCAGCAGGTCGGCACGCCCATGGAAATCTACGACAGGCCGGCCAACACCTTCGTCGCCGGCTTCATCGGCTCGCCCGCGATGAATCTGATCGACGGCGAACTGAACGGCGGCGTCTTCAATGCCGGGGATGTCCGCATCGACGGCCTGCGCGACGACTTCAGCGGGCCGGTGACGCTCGGTTTCCGGGCCGAGGATGCCGCCGTCGGCGACATCCAGGCCGCCCAGGTCCGCGCGCCGATCTACAGCGTCGAACTGCTCGGCGAAGCCACAATGGTCACGGTGAGGACGGGAGGCGCCTCGCTCGCGGTCAAAGCGTCGAAGGAATTCAGGGCCGAGATCGGCGATCCGGTCGGCTTCGTCGTGCGGCCGGAGATCTGCCATTTGTTCGCCCGGTCGACCGGGGTGCGTCTCTAGAGCGAGGCGATTCTTCACGCCGTCGGGACGGCGCGACATCACAGGGAGGTAGAAATGATCACGAAAATCGGATTGGCGGTGGCGCTTGCGCTTTCGGTTCCTGCGGGCGCCCACGCGGCCTGCAGCTACAAGAACACGGTTCCGCTGAAATCGCTCAGCGCGGGTTTCGAAGCCTGGAAAGCCGTGACGGGCGCCATGTCGGAATGCGGCAACTTCCAGCCCGAACTGGACCAGGATTTCGGGCAGAAGGAGCAGGCCGCGATGGCGGCCAAGCCCGCCCTCTACCAGATCGCCGGCGTTGCCACCGAGACCATCGTGCCGCTGCTGCAGGACGGAACCATTCGTCCGCTCGACGGGCTCATCGCCAAATACGGGCAGAACCTGCAGCCGAACCAGCTGATCAGGATCGACGGCAAGACGATGGCCATAGCGATGATGGTCAATACGCAGCATCTCGTCTATCGCAAGGACATCCTCGACGAACTCGCGATACAGCCTCCCAAGACCTATGACGAGATGCTTGCGGCGGCGAAGAAGATCAAGGACTCGGGGAAAATGCAGTACCCGATCGGCGGCACCTTCAAGACGGGCTGGAACCTCGGCGAAGAATTCGTCAACATGTATCTCGGCTTCGGCGGCAAGTTCTTCGGCGACGACAACGCCGCGACCGTGAACAACGAAGCCGGTGTCAAGACGCTGGAGATGCTGAAGGCGCTCAGCGGATACATGGATCCCGAATTCCTCGTCGCCGACTCCACCGTCGTCCAGCAGCAGTTCCAGCAAGGCAAGATCGCGATGGCCAATTTCTGGGCTTCGCGCGCCGGATCGCTGGAGAACCCCGCCGAATCCAAGGTGGTCGGCAAGATCGCCGTCGGCCCGGCGCCGGCCGCCGTGCCGGGCGGAAAGCCCGCCACGACGATCTGGTGGGACGGCATGACCATCGCCGCGAACATCAGCGACGAGCAGGCGGACGCGGCATTCCGGCTGGCCATGGAAGGCCTGAAGGAAGATATGGTGAAGGCAAACAACGACGCGGCCGTGTGGCTGGTGAAGGGCTACAAGCCCAACGATCTGGCGCAGGGCGCGTTCGAGACCGCCAAGGCGGGCGCCCCGGCCTATCCCGCGACCACGGCCATGGGCCTCCTGCACAGCGCGTTCGGCGACCATGCCGGCGATTTCCTGACCGGCAAGAAAACCGCGCAGGAGACGCTCGCCGACATCGAGGCCCAGTACACGACGGCCGCCAAGGAGCAGGGCCTGATCAAGTAGTTCCCTCGGCATGGTCCCGGGGCCGACGCCTTCGGGACCATGGTCCGGACAAGCCACGCAGGCGTGACCTCGGATCAGCCCGCGCCCGACAAACCGTCTCCCCTGGTTGCGGGGGGACATTCGAGTAACTCCAGCAAGGGAGCCTGCCGATGAAACCTCGCGTGTTCTTCGCCTTCGTGGCGCCTTCGCTGGCGCTGATGATCCTGTTCATCGCCGTGCCGCTGGTCGCCGTCTTCGTGCAAAGCTTCCAGATCACGCAGCAGGTCTACAAGCAGGTCACCGTCGAAACCTGCACGCCGGGATTCGTCACGCAGAACTGCGTCCAGGAAACCAAGAGCCAGGCGGTTCTGGACGAGAACGGCAAACCCCTCGTGGAGACCCGCTTCGTCGGCTTCGCCAACTATCTGGAACTCCTGAAGCCGAATGCGGTGATGAAGGCGTTCGCTCCGGGCGGGGGCGGGTTTGCAGCGCTTCTCAACATCGACTTCTACAAGGCGTTGCGGTTCACATTGACCTTCACCTTCGTCACGCTGCCGCTGGTGCTGGGGCTGGGCCTGCTGGTGGCGCTGGCGGTGGAAAACACGCTGCGCTCGCTGCGCGGGCCGCTCATCTTCGTCACCCTGCTGCCGTTCATCATTACGCCCGTGATCGGCGCGCTTTCCATCCGCTGGCTGTTCGTCGGCGACGGCATCATGACCGCGGCGCTGCAGCACCTGCTCGGGCACAAGGTTTCGGTTTTCTCGAACGGCTGGGCGATCGAAGCCCTGATGATCTTCTATCGGGTCTGGTCGGTGACGCCCTTCGCCTTCGTCATCTTCTACGCGGGGCTGCAGACGGTGGACAACGACACGATGGAATCCGCCATCATCGACGGGGCCACGCGCCTGGAGCGCCTGCGCTATGTCATCATACCGCATCTGATGCCGCTGATCGTGTTCGTGGCCCTGATCCACCTCATGGACTCCTATCGTGTGTTCGAGGAGGTGATCGGCTTCTCCAGCCAGTCCTACCGCATCTCGCTGCAATGGCTGACCTATGACTTCCTGATCCCGGACAATACCGGCAACCGGTCGATACCGCGCGCCTCCGCCTCTTCGATGCTGACGATGATCGGCATCGTGATCCTGCTTGTCCCATTGTTGCGCCGGGCCTGGCGCGACCACAAGCGCAGCTGCTAGGAGCGCGACATGGTTCAGACGAAGGCGCTCGCGCATCCGCTCGGACTGAAGATCGTCACCGGAGGGTTCATCGGCTTCTGGTCGCTGTTGGCGGCGTTCCCGCTGGCCTGGATCGTCCTGATGTCGGTCAAGCTGCCGCTGGATGCCTTTGCCGACGATCCCCTTCAAGTCGTCGTCGGATATGGTACGCTGGCGGAGCGCGGCGGCATTTCGATAGCGGGCATCGCGATCTTCCTGGCGGCAGGCTGGGCGGTGTGGCTGCTGGTCACCCGGCGGGCGCGAAAGCTGGTGCGGGCGATCGCTCCCGGTTCGCTGGCGCCGCTCGGCTGGCTTGCGGTGTCGGTCCTGTGCGTGGCCGGATGCGCCGTGGCCTTCTGGTGGCTGGTGCCCGCGCTGGTTCGGGCAGTGGAGGCGGCATTGTCCGCGATCCCGGGCCTGCGCCTTCTCTCGAAGCCGATCCTGGGGCTCACGACGGAACACTACCGTGCCGTCTGGTTCGGCTACGGCTTCTACCGCAATTTCATCAACTCGCTCGTCATCACCTTCGGGACGGTCGCCATCTCGCTGACCGTCGGCACGCTGGCGGGTTACGGCCTGGCGCGCGCCAACAGCAGCCTGGCGTTCTGGCTGCTGATCGCGGCACTGATCTTCCGGGCGCTGCCGCACTCCGTTCTGGTCACGGGATATCTGCCGGCGTTCATCAATTCGCGCGCGCTGCTGATGCCGCTGTGGAACGCGCCGCTCCTGGGTCCGGTCCTGCATCTCTTTTCCGATGCGCCGCCCACGCTCTACGGCCAGCCGCTGGCGGTCATCATGGTGCTGGTGTCGATCAACCAGCCGTTCACGATCTGGATGCTGCGCTCGTTCTTCCAGAACATTCCCCAGGAACTCGACGAGGCCGCCCGGGTCGACGGATGCTCGCACTTCGGCGCCTTCTGGCGCGTCATCATGCCGGTGATGTGGCCGGGCGTGATCACCACCGGGCTGTTCTCGTTCCTGCTCGCCTACAACGACTACCTGGTCTGCTCGCTGTTGCTGGACGCGCAGTCGCAGACGATGGTGCCGGCCATCACCGGCTTCTTCAACCGCGAAACCACCACCACCGACCAGGTCCAGGCGGTGGCGGCGGCCGTGTCGATCACGGCGCCGCTGTTCCTCCTGGTCATGGTCTTCCAGAAGCAACTCGTGTCCGGCCTGACCGCCGGCGCGGTCAAGGGATAACGGAGAACGAACATGAAAGGCTCACGTCCGGAGCAGGCAGTGCTTACCAAGAACAACGACCGTTCGAAGACCGAGGCGACCCGCCGCGTCGTGGAAACGATGGTCGACGGCCTCAACGATCACGTCATCGACGGCATCGGCACCTTCTTCGCCCAGAACTTCCGCTGGATGGGCAATGCGGGCTGCGGCACCAAGAACGGCCTGAAGGAATTCCAGGACAATTGGCAGCGTCCGTTCCAGGCGGCTTTCTCCGACAAGGTCTGCATCGACGAGGCGAGGCTGGCCGAAGGCGAGTGGATGGCGGCGTTCGGCCGTCAGGAGGCGACGCATTCGGGCGAGTTCATGGGCATCGCCCCGACCGGAAAGCGCGTCGAAATCCGCTACATGGATTTCTGGAAGGTGGTCGACGGCAAGATCGTCGACAACTGGGTGATGGTCGATTTCCCGCATGTGATGCGCCAGCTCGGCGTCGATCCGTTCAACGGCCACGGCTGGGAAGAGTACGATGCCGGCCGCAAGGTTCCTCCGCGTCCCGACAACAAGGCCGCCTGACGGGAAGGAACGCAGGAAACGCTCATGATACGCCATCTCAAGACTGCCATAAGCGCCGAGGCCCGCGCCGAGGACGACGCCCGGGTCCGGGCGACGGTGGAAGCCATCCTCGCCGACATCGAAAAGCGCGGCGACGCGGCCGTGCGCGAACTTTCCGAAAAGTTCGACAAGTTCAGCCCGGCCTCGTTCCGGCTGAGCGAACGGGAAATCGAGGCGGCGCTGGCCAAGGTCGCGAAACGCGATCTCGACGACATCAGGTTCGCGCAGGCGCAGGTCCGCAATTTCGCCGAGGCCCAGAAAGCTTCCATGCGCGACATCGAGGTCGAAACGCTGCCGGGCGTCGTCCTCGGCCATCGCAACATCCCCGTCAATTCGGTCGGATGCTACGTGCCGGGCGGTAAATACCCGATGGTCGCGTCGGCCCACATGAGCGTGGTGACGGCCAAGGTGGCCGGGGTCAAGCGCGTCGTCGCATCGGCGCCGCCGCAGGACGGCGCGCCGCACCCCGCGATCGTCGCCGCCATGCATCTGGGCGGCGCCGACGAGATCTACTGCCTCGGCGGCATCCAGGCGGTCGGCGCCATGGCGCTCGGCACCGAAACGATCGCGGCGGTGGACATGCTGGTCGGTCCCGGCAACGCCTTCGTGGCGGAGGCCAAGCGCCAGCTGTTCGGCCGCGTCGGCATCGACCTGTTCGCGGGTCCCACCGAGACCATGGTTATCGCCGACGAGACCATCGACGCGGAGATCTGCGCGACCGACCTGCTCGGTCAGGCGGAGCATGGGGCGAACTCCCCCGCCGTGCTGCTGACCAATTCGGAAAGCCTGGCGCTCGCGACCATGGCCGAGATCGAGCGCCTGCTGAAAATCCTGCCAACGGGCGCGACGGCGCGCAAGTCCTGGGAAGACTACGGCGAGGTTATCGTCTGCGACACCTATGAAGAGATGCTGGAGCAGGCGGACTTCATCGCCTCCGAGCACGTTCAGGTGATGACCGACCGCGACGACTGGTTCCTCGAGAACATGACCAGCTACGGCGCGCTCTTCCTGGGAGCACGCACGAACGTCGCCTATGGCGACAAGGTGATCGGCACCAATCACACGCTGCCGACGAAGAAGGCGGGCCGCTATACCGGTGGCCTGTGGGTCGGAAAGTTCCTCAAGACCCACAGCTACCAGAAAGTGCTGACCGACGAGGCTTCCGCTCTCGTCGGCGCATATTGTTCGCGCCTGTGCATGCTTGAAGGCTTTGTCGGGCACGCCGAGCAGGCGAACGTGCGGGTCAGGCGGTACGGTCACCGCGACATCCCCTATGCGGAGGCCGCGGAATGATGCCGCTGCCGCGCACGCCCTCCATGCGCCTCGACGGACGCCGGGCCCTGGTGACCGGGGCCTCGCGCGGCATCGGACTGGGTTGCGCGGCCGCCCTTGCCGAAGCGGGCGCACATGTTGTGTGCGCCGCGCGGGGAAGGGAGGCGCTGGAGGAGGCGGCCGGGGCGATCGTTGCCGCCGGCCTGTCCGCCGAGCCGTTGGTGCTCGACGTGGACGACGTCGCCGCGGCCGGCGCCGCCATCCAGAGTGCCGGTCCCTTCGACGTCTTCGTCTCCAACGCGGGAGCGGCCCGCCATGCGCCGCTTGCCGAAACCACCGCGGCGGATTTCGACGCCGTCGTCAGCGTCAATCTGCGCGGCGCCTATTTCGCCACCCAGGCCGTTGCGCGGGGCATGATCGCGGCGGGGAAGGGCGGATCGATCATCGGCATCTCGTCGCAGATGGGGCATGTCGGAGGGATCGACCGCACGGTCTACGCCGCCACGAAGCACGCCATCGAAGGCATGACCAAGTCGGCTGCCATCGAGCTCGCGCCACATCGCATAAGGATCAACACCGTCTGCCCCACCTTCGTGCGCACGCCGCTCACCGAACAGACCTTCGCCAATCCGGAGCGTGCGGCCTGGGTCGCTTCCAAGATCAAGCTCGGCCGGCTGGCCGAGATCGAGGACATCATGGGCGCGGTGGTTTTCCTGGCCGGGGACGCGGCGGCGATGATTACCGGAACTTCACTTCTGATCGACGGCGGATGGACCGCCGGATGAGGTACTGACATGGCTCTCAAAGGATTCGATCCCAAGTTCAGGGATTTGCCCGACTACATCATCGGGATCACGAAGGAGATCTGGGAAGACCGCCGAATCTCCACGCTGCACCGCTACTATGCGGAGACGATGCCCGTGCGCTCGCCCGCGTCGCTGGTCATCGGCAACAAGAACGTCATCGCCGCGACCATGGCGACGCTCGCGGAATTCCCCGACCGGACGCTTCTGGGCGAGGACGTGATCTGGTGCGGGGATGAAGATCAGGGTTTCCTGTCGTCCCACCGGCTGCTCTCGACCGCGACCCACTCCCGGCCCGGCATGTACGGGGAAGCTACGGGAAGGAAGCTGACCTACCGCATCCTTGCCGATTGCGCGGTGCGCGAGAACCAGATCTACGACGAATGGCTGGTTCGCGACCAGGGTGCGATCGTTCGCCAGATGGGGTGGGACCCGAAGGCGTTCGCGGCTGATCTCATCGAGCGAGAAGGCGGCCCGGAAAAATGCGTGAAGCCCTTCACGCCGGAAATGGACGTGAGCGGCGGCTATGCCGGCACGGGCAACGATCATCCCACAGGCCAGCGCTATGCCGACATACTGAGCCGTATCATGGGCGCCGACATGGCGGTCATCAACGAGGAATATGATCGCGCCGTGCAGTTGGAGCTGCCGGGCGGGGTGACCGGTCACGGCTTCGGCGATGCGGACCAGTTCTGGATGGGCCTGAGGGCCGCTCTGCCCAACGCGAAATTCGAAATCCATCACCGGATCGGCCGCGACGATCCGGAATTCTCCCCGCGTGCCGCGCTGCGCTGGTCGTTGACGGGCAAGCACGAAGGCTGGGGGGCCTTTGGCACCCCTACGGGAGCCGATGTCCACGTGATGGGCATCAGCCACGCGGAGTTCGGCCCCTGGGGGCTCCGGCGCGAATACGTGCTCTTCGACGAGACCGCGATCTGGAAGCAAATTCTTCTCAAGACAGGATGATCACATGACACCCGCAGACATGGAAAAGCGCATCGTGCGCTATGGCGATCTTGTGCCGTGCAAGACCGCCTTCATCGATGCCCACACGCCAGGCTCCGACCAGAAGGAGAATTTCACCATCATCGGCGGCGGCGTGTCGGAAAGCGCCGACCAGCATGTCCACATCAGGGACACGCCGGGGTTCAACATCGGCGCGGCCGGACAGCCGCCGAAGTGCCGCAACTCGCTGCATTCGCACCGCACGGCGGAAGTGTTCTACGTGCACAAGGGCCGCTGGCGCTTCTTCTGGGGTCGCAACGGCACGGCCGGGGAGGTGATCCTCGAAGAGGGCGACATCTTCGACATTCCGACGGGCATTTTCCGCGGCTTCGAGAACATCGGCACGGACTACGGGATCATCATGGCGATCCTCGGCGGCGATGACGCGGGCGGCGGTGTGATCTGGGCGCCGCAGGTCATCGAGGACGCGCGCGCTCACGGCCTGGTGCTGTCCGAGACCGGCAGGCTCTACGACAGCAAGAAGGGCGAGCACCTGCCGGCGGGCGTGAAGCCGATGCCGTTGCTGACCGGAGAGGAGCTGGAGCGCTTCCCCGAAACGCCCGTCGACAAGGTGGTTCCCGCCTATGTCGGACGCTATCTCGACATGGTGTCGCTGTCGAAATCCGCCCCGGCACGCGTGATCGGAGCGTCCCCCGAGGCCATGATCCGCGACAGGACCGGGTTCGAGGTCGAATTCCTGAGCGCCCGCTCGCTCGGGCCGGGCCGCTATTCGACGGACCGGCACGAGGTGCTGCTCGTGCATCGCGGCCACTGGCGGCTGGAGTGGCAGGCCGGTTCGGTCACGCTCGCACCGGGCGACACCTGCGCGGTCCCGCCAGGGCTGGAGCGCTCGCTTGCGCCGTCCATGTCCGGGGAAGCGGCCCTGTTCCGCGTCCGCAACACCGACGACCAGGCGGGCCCGACGCGGCAGTGAAGCTCGGCAGTGAAGCTCGGCGGCGCCATCGTCGGAACGGCGCCCTTTCTCGGGAAGCGGCATAGATGCGAGCCAAACGGCAGGCCCTGGTCCTGGTGCCGGGAATGATGTGCGACGAAAGGCTGTTCGCGCCGCAGTCGGCGCATCTTTCGGCAGGCTGCGACATCTGGATTCCCGACATCGGCCGCAAGGCATCGATTACGGAACTGGCGCAGGAGGTCCTGACCTCCTGTCCCTTTCCCGCCTTCGCCCTTTGCGGGCTTTCGATGGGCGGCATCGTCGCAATGGAAATGGCGAGGCAGTCCCCGGACAGGATCGAGCGCCTGGCGCTCCTCGACACCAATCATCTGGCCGATGCCCCCGAGCGTCATGAGATCCGCAACCGGCAGATCTCGGCTGCCCGGTCGGGCGGGTTCGAGCGGGTCGTCGCCGAAGAGATGATGCCGTTCTATTTTTCGGCCGCGAACAAGGACGACGCGACGCTCCGGGGCCTCGTCATGGCCATGGCGCGCGACGTCGGGGCGCGCGCTTTCGTCAACCAGTCCATTGCCCTGCGCGATCGCAACGGCGCCGAAGATGTCGTCGCCGCATACGCCCGCCCCATGCTGGTCCTGTGCGGGGCGGAGGACATCGTATGTCCGGTGTCCCGCCATCAAGCGATTTCGGCGCTCAACCGGCGCGCGGAGCTCAGGATCGTGGCAGCGGCGGGGCACCTCTCGACGCTCGAACAACCCGCTCACGTCAACGCCGCCTTGGAATCCTGGCTCACGAGAAAAGCATGAACACCAAGACCCTGGACCCCAGCCTTCTCGACCTGCTGCGCTCGGTCGATACGCCAACCGTCTGCAACGCGATCGAAGTGGCGCAGGGCAGGCGGGGATTCGACCGCTTTACCCGCCGGACGGTGCTGGCGGCCCATCCCGGTCTGGCCCCTATCGTCGGCTTCGCCAGAACGGCGCGGATACGCGCCAGGACGCCGTCCGGCGATGCGGCCGAGACGGTGAGAGCCCGGCGCATGGCCTATTACAAATACATGGCGGAAGCGCCGCGCCCGGCTCTGGCCGTGATCGAAGACCTCGACTTCCCCGACTGCGTCGGCGCCTACTGGGGCGAAATCAATACGGAAGTCCACAAGGGGCTCGGTGTCTCGGGTGCGCTGACCAACGGCGTGATGCGCGACCTGGGTGACATGGCCGCGGATTTCCAGGTCATCGCCGGCTCGGTCGGCCCCAGCCATGGCTTTGTCCATGTCGTGGATTTCGACGAACGGGTCAATGTCTTCGGTCTCGAGGTGGCGCCAGGCGAACTGGTGCATGCCGACCGGCACGGCGCCGTGGTGGTGCCGAACGAGACGATACCCGTTCTGGCCCGTTCCATCGCGAAGCTCCAGGCGAGCGAGCGCCTGATCCTCGATCCGGCCCGTCGTCCGGGTTTCGATTTCGCGGCTTTCGAGGCCGCATGGGCCGCCTTCGAAAGGTCGCGCATCTAGTTCGGGCTCCGGAGCACTACCGCCAGAAGGCAAGGAGCGGTTCAAGACCCTCGGCATGTTGATCGAGGGCGATCAAATGGCCGACCTCGGCGACGAGGTCCGTTCCCGCCGCGCTCGGCGCCTTGTCTGCTATTCGGCCGCCAGCGCCGGGCGGTTGCCGGTTTCCGCGACGCCGTGGCCGGCGTTCGGGTCATGCGCGGCGGCGGCGTGCCCGCCCTTTTTCTGCCGCGCGAAGAAGAGCGCGTAGCCGGCCGGCAGGACCAGGATGGTCAGCACGGTCGCAACCAGGATGCCGCCCATCATCGCATAGGCCAGAGGGCCCCAGAAAACGCCGCGCGAGATCGGGATCAGCGCCAGCACCGCCGTCAGCGCGGTCAGCATGATCGGCCTGAAACGGCGTACGGCCGCGCCGACGATCGCCTCGGCGCGCTCCATGCCGCCGGCGATGTCCTGGTCGATCTGGTCGACGAGGATGATGGAATTGCGCATGATGATGCCGAGCAGGGCGATCACCCCGAGGATCGCCACGAAGCCGAAGGGGGCGCCGCTGACGAGCAGCGCCGCGGCGGCGCCGATGATGCCGAGCGGGCCGGTCGCCAGCACCAGCATCGCCTTGCCGAAATGCTGCAGCTGCGCCATCAGCAGCACGACGATGACCAGCAGCATGATCGGCGCCTTGGCGGCGATCGAGGCCTGGCTTTCGGCCGAATCCTCTGCGCCTCCCTGGATCTCGATCTTGTAGCCGGCCGGCAGGCTGGCCCGCAGGTCCTTCATGCCGTCGTAGAGCCGGGTGACGACGTCGTTCGACTGGACGCCGTCGGGCAGCGTCGCGCGCACCGAGATCGTGGGCAGCCGGTCGCGCCGCCATTCGATTCCCTGCTCCATGACGGGCGCCACCTTGGCGATCTGCGAAACCGGCACGAAGCCGCCGAAATCCGTCGGCACATAGACGGAATCGACGGCCGACAGCAGCGAGCGGCTGGCATCCGGCTCGCGCGCCACGATCGAGACCGTTTCCTCGCCGTCGCGGAACTGGTCGAGCGGCGCGCCGGACGTCGCGGCCTGCAGCACCTGGCGCACGCGCTGCGAGGTGACGCCGAGCGCCCGTGCCCGGTCCTGATCGATCACCAGCTTCATCGAGGGCACCGGCTCGAGCCAGTCGTCATGCACGGCGCCGAGCAACGGATCGGCCTGGAACCGCGCCTTGACCTGGTCGGCGATGGCGCGCACCTGCTTGCGGTCGGGGCCCATCACGCGCATCTGCACGGGCCAGCCCGTCGGCGGCCCGAGGAAGAGGCGATCCACCTTGGCGCGGATCGAGGGGAAATCCCTTGCGAGGATCGAGCGCAGCTTGACGATCAGGCGCTCGCGCGCCGGCTCGTCCCTGGCCATGACCAGGAGCTGGGCGAAGTTCGGGTTGGCGAGCTGCTGGTCGAGCGGCAGGAAGAAGCGCGGCGCGCCCTCGCCGACATAGGTGGCGATGAACCGCTTGTCGGGGTCGTCCATCATCCTCGCTTCGAGGGCCTCGGCCTGCTTTTCGACCTCCTTGATGCTGGTGCCTTCGGGCAGCCACAGATCGACAAGGATCTCGGGACGTTCGGATTGCGGGAAGAAGTTCTGGGGAATGAACTGGAACGACCAGAGGCTGGCGCCGAACGCCGCCAGCGTCAGGACCAGGACGGCGATGCGGTGCCGCACCGCCCAGCCCACGGTTGCCCTGAGACGCCGGTAGAAGGGCGTATCGAAGACGTCGTGACGCTCGCCGGCGTGGCGGCGCTGCTTCAGGATCGCATAGCCGAGCCAGGGCGTGAAGTAGACCGCCACGAACCAGGACACGACGAGAGCGATGCCGACCACGTAGAACAGCGAGCGCACATATTCGCCGGCGGTCGAGGCCGCGAAGCCGACCGGGATGAAGCCGGCGGTGGTGATCAGTGTGCCGGTCAGCATCGGGAAAGCGGTCGAGCTGTAGGCGAAGCTGGCCGCATCGAGCTTGACCAGCCCCTCCTCCAGCTTGCGTTCCATGAGTTCCACCACGATCATGGCGTCGTCGACTAGCAGCCCGAGCGCGATGATGAGCGCGCCGAGCGAAATGCGCTGCAGGTCGATGCCCAGTTCGTACATGATGGCGAAGGTCGCGGCCAGGACGAGCGGGATGGCGATGGCGATCACCAGGCCCGAGCGCCAGCCGATCGACAGGAAGGAGACGGCGAGCACGATGGCGAGCGCTTCGCCCAGAGCCCGCATGAACTCGCCGATGGCATCGGTCACCACCTTCGGCTGGTTGGCGATCTGGTCGATCGACACCCCGTAGGGCAGGGATTTCTCGAAGCGGTCATATGTTTCCCGGACCGCGGCGCCGACATCCGTGACCTTGAAGCCCTTGGCCATGACCACGCCGATCTGGACGCTGTCATGGCCGTTGAAACGGTATCTGCGCTGGGGCGGGTCCTGAAGGCCGGCGGTCACCATGGCTATGTCGCCGAGCCGGATCACGCCGTTGCCGGTGCGCAGGCGCAGTTCGCGCAGCTCCGCCACCTTTTTCAGGTCGCCCTCGACGGAAATGCGCACCGAACGCGTGCCGGTATCGACAGTGCCGGCCGGATCGACATTGTTCTGGCCCCTGATCGCGTTCTGCAGGTCGAGCACCGTCAGTCCGCGCTCGGCCAGCGCCTTGGACGAAACGTCGATGTAGATCGCCTGCGGCTGGTCGCCGATGATGACGGCCTTCTCCACGCCCGGCGTCGTCAGCAGCACGTCGCGCGCCTGGACGGCGAATTTTTTCAGCTCCGGATAGCTGTATCCGTCGCCGCTGATCGAATGCAGCGTGATGAAGGTGTCGCCGAACTCGTCGTTGAAATAGGGCCCCAGCAATCCGCGCGGCAGGTCGCCGGCGATGTCGCCGACCTTCTTGCGCACCTGATAGAAGGCGTCCGCGACCTGCGCCGCGTCCGTGTCGCCCTTGATCTGGACGGTGATGATGGCGCTTCCGGGCCGCGAATAGGAGCGCACGAAATCCAGGTGCGGCGTTTCCTGCAGCTTGCGCTCGATCTTGTTGACGACCTGGTCTTCCATGTCCTGCAGCGATGCGCCGGGCCACACGGCCTGGACGACCATGACGCGGAAGGTGAAGGCCGGATCCTCGCTCTGGCCCATGCGCAGCAGGCCGAACGCGCCGGCAATGATGATCAGCCCGAACAGGAACCGCGCGATGCTGGGGTGGCGGATCGCCCAGCGCGACAGGTTGAAGGGCTCCTTGGCGTCAGCGGAGATCGTCATGACCGCCTCCTGGTCGAGCGGGTTGGTTCAGCGGACGGCGACGGCGTCGGCAGACGCGGCGCTCCGGTCGTCCGGCAGCTTCACCTTCAGGTTCTCGGTCATGAACTGCGTGCCGGCGGCCACCACGAGGTCGCCAGGCTGCAACCCCTGCGCGACGCGGACCCCGTCGGGCGTGAAATCCGCCACGGCGACGTCGCGCGCATGGACCGTCGCGGTGCGCTGGTCCACCACCCACACGATCGGCTTGCCGTCCCTGTCGGCCAGCGCCGCGAGCGGCACCGACGCCGACCGCGGCGCGGCCTCGACCTTTGCCCGGACCGTGGCCGTCATGCCGAGCAGCACGCGCGGATCGTCCGGAAGGCTGACGCGGACGGAGAAGGTCCGCGACTGCGGGTCCGCGCTGCCGGCCACCTCCCGCACCTTTCCGTCCAGCCGCAGCCGGTCGTCGGTCCAGAAGCCGACTTCGATGGCCTGGTCGCGCCTGAAGTGCGAAATGTCCGTTTCCGGCACGGCGATCTGGACTTCCTTCTCGCCGTCCGCCGCCACCGCGAGAACCGGCGTGCCGGTGCCGACGACCTGGCCCCTGTCGGCGCTGACGGCCGTCACGATGCCGCTGCGGTCGGCCTTCAGCTGCGCATAGGAAACCTGGTTCGTCGTCTGGCGGAGCGCGGAAAACGCCGCGTCCCGGCTCGCCGTGGCCTGCTGGTAGCCCAGCGTCGCCGCGTCGAGCTCCGCTTGGGAAGAGAACTTCCGCTGGAAGAGCTGCTGGGCCCGTTTCAGCGTGAATCCGGCCGTTTCGGCCTGCTTTTTGGCTGCGTCGAGATTGGCCTCGGCCGTCTGCACGGCCAGCTCGTAGTCCGTCGCGTCGATGCGGGCCAGCACGTCTCCCGGCTTCACGCGGTCGCCGACGTCGACCAGCCGTTCGATGATCTTGCCGGGAACGCGGAAGCCGAGGCTCATCTCGGTGCGCGCCCTCACCGCGCCGGAATAGACGAGCTCGCGGCCGGCATCGGCGCTTGCGATTTCGACGACCTTGACCGGCCGGATGGTTTCGACCGCCTCCGTCTTCGCCTCGGTGCAGGCGCTGGCACCAGCGCCGATCGCGCCGAACAGCGCGGCCAGGGCGAGAAACCTCGAATATCTGTCGAAGACGCTGAACGAATGCATCGTCCGTACTCCTGAGCCTGCCCCGATTAGGCCGCCCGCCCTATTTCAATGCCCTGATCGCGTAGTCGACGAGCTCGTCGGGCCTGGCGCGGTTCTGTTTCGCAAGGCACTGGGCCACCATCTGCGGGTGGCAGAGCGTCACCGTCGCGGCGCCGATGCACCTGGCGGCGACATCGACGTCCTGCTCGGCGAACTCGCCCGCTTCGATCCCTTCGCGGATGATGTCGGCATAGACCGCATGGAGGCGGTCGATGTGCTTCTCGATGACATGCCAGTCGCGCTCGATCGCCACCACCACCATTTCATGCACCTTCTGCTCGTCGAGCATCGTCTCGACGGTCAGCCGGTGCTGCTCGATGATGCAGCGGCGCAGGCGCTCCGAAGCAGGAAGCGGCTGCTTCGAAATGCCGAGGGCGAGATGCAGGCTCGCCGCCAGCATGCGCCCGCAGATCGCCTGATGGATTTCGACCTTGGAGGTGAAGAAGCGATAGATGTTGGCCGGCGACATGCCGAGGTCGCGGGCGATGTCGGCGACCGTGGTCTTGTTGTAGCCGTAGTGCCGGAAAAGCCGCTCGGCCGCCGCGAGGATGCGCTCGACATTCTCCTGCCGGCCTGGGTCCAGGGCGTTTTCGGCTGCTTCACTCATGGCCGTTCTATGACTTCTTACGTGTGACGAAATTTGATTTTCGTCACACGTAACTCTTTATCGGCTGTCCGTCAAGCGCGCATCCGTCCCGCCGTCGTTGCCGAACTGGCCATCCGGAGCGGGTCAAGCGATGGTTCTGGGGACCGCGCTCGAAACGGGCCGTGTCGCTGCATCCGGCGGAATGTGCTACCCGTCCGAGCGCCCTCCCAACCCGCCGACTCCCAAACCCGCTGCCCGAGAGGGAAGGGGTCGGTTCATTCTTCCAGGACGAGTTCGTTGTCTTCGGAAAACCCGTTCAATCCTAGATTCAGCCCGATGGCCGTCAATGCTCCCAGGATGGCTGACGATCCGAAGATCGGTTGCGACCATTGGGGCATGAATTTGAAGAAGTCTGGGCTTACAAGGGGAATGACGGACATGACGATGCTTATGCCGATGGTGAAATAATTGTTGAACGTCGTGTCGAAGTCGATCTTCCGGACGACCTTTATGCCGAAGACGACGAGGCAGCTGAATATCACGAAGCCGACACCGCCAACGACCGGTTTGGGCAGGCTGGCCACGAACATCGCCAGGAAAGGCGAAAGGCCGAGCAGCACGAGCAGCACGCCCGCCAGGGCGACGACCCAACGGCTCTTCACCCCGGTGATTGTGATCAGGGCGACGTTTTCGGTGATCGAGACATAAAGGAACGAATTGAAAAAGCCGCCGATGATGGTGGCCAAGCCGTCGGCCCGCAGCAGATCCGAGAAGGTGCGGCGGGTGGGCTTCCTGTCGACGATTTCACCCAGAATGATGGTGGTTCCGATAGACTCCACCCAAGTGATGGCCAGGATCATGCACAGCATCAGGATGGGCACGAAATGAAAGGTGGGCGGACCGAAGTGCAACGGTGAGACGAGAGCGATCGGCGCGCTTGAAGACACCTCGCTCAGGTCCAACATTCCCATGAACCCGGCGATGACGGACCCGATGATCAGCCCCAGGAAAACGGCAATGTTGCGCACAAAGCCCTTGCCAAACACATAGATCAGGATGATCGTCGAGAGAACCGCGAGCGCGAGCATAATGTATCGGGGGTTTCCGGCATCCGCCACGAAGCCGCCCTTCGCATACTGGATGGCGACCGGGATGAGGCTGAGGCCGATCGTGATGAGGATCGACCCCACCACCACCGGCGGGAATATGCGCACCACATAAGCGCCGATGGGCGCGAGCAGCAGCGAAACGATACCGGCTATGATGACCGCTCCATAAATCGCCTGCAAGCCGCCGGTTGGCCCGAGCTGGGTAAAGCCCGGGTCCGTGCCGATGGCGATCAGCGGAGAAAGCGCGGCGAATGTAAGCCCTTGCATCATCGGCAGGCGCACACCGAATCTCCAGAAGCCGACCGTCTGGATGATGGTGGCAATACCGCAGGTGATGAGATCCGACTGGATCAGCACCGAGATCTGCTCGGTCGACAGATGCAGGGCATTGCCTATGATCAGCGGGACGGCGACCGCTCCGGTATACATGACGGCGACGTTCTGTATCGCCAGCAGGAGTATTCGGAGCGGCGGGATGAATTCATCGACCGGATGAACGGAACTGTCCCGACCGTAAGACGTGTCGTTGGCTAAGGCTGTCATTGCAACTGGCTCCTCCACCGGTTGTCAATTGATTACGGCTGATGCGACGTGCTTTCTGTTGTGCTCACCAAAAACCAATGTGGTCGGCGACGATTTCGTTTTCCAGTTCGGGATAGGGTCCGCGGACTTCGACCTTGCGCTGGCCGGCCGCGAAGACTTCATGGCAGCTCAGGTTCATCGTTAGGTTTTCGGGATTGTCGCCGGTCAGTTCGGCAAGGCGTTTTTCGGGAGTACCGTAAAGAAGGGACCCGATACCGGCCCAGTAGATGGTGCCGGCGCACATGCAGCACGGCTCCAGTGGGGTGACGAGCGTGCAGCTTGCGAGGAATCCGGGTTCATAGAGCTTCACCGCCTTGCGGGCCAGGTTCGTTTCCGCATGGCCCACGCCCTTGTCTTCCTTATAAGAATTGTGGGCAGTGAGAATGACGTTCCCTTCGCCGTCGACGAGTAACGCGCCGAACGGATGGTTGCCTTCCAGCTTGGCATCCCGCGAAACCTTTATGGCCTCGCGCAACAGCTCGATGTCCTTGTTCAATGGTCTGTCTTTCCTTTTGAAATGAGGCTGTGGCTGATCATCGCGATGGCGTCGCGCTTCTCAAAGTAGAATTAATCGTGCATCGTGTTGCGAAAATTCGTACACCTCACCTGCCATTTGCCTGAGAGGGAGCCAGCCAGTGTGGGCTTTTTCGCGCGAGCTGCAGTCGTTCGTTGTTGTCGCCCGCGAGAACTCCATCCGCCAGGCCGCCGAGAAGCTCAACGTGTCGGCATCGGCGCTGAGCCGCCAGATGCAGATCCTCGAACGCAGCCTTGGAATAACCTTGTTCGTCCGAGACCCGCAGGGAATACAGATCACCGAGCGGGGCCGCCTATTGCTTGGCCGGATGGAAAAATGGGCGATGGAAGGAGACGTGCTGAAATCGTCTTTGCGCCTGGACCCCGCGAAAGAAGGTAAACAGTTTCGGATCGGCATCATGGAATGCCTGGTTCCTCACGCCATTCCTCTTCTGGAGCTGACCAGGACCTATCCGGGATGCCGGCTGCAACTGACGATCGGCAACACCAGGCTGCTGACGACGCTTTTGAAGCGAAACGAACTGGATGCGAGCATCGCGTTCAACGTGCCACCACAGCCGCACATCCGCATCCACACCGAAAAGGAATTCCTCATCGGGCTGGCCCATGGCCACACCATGATCCCGGAAGGCACGCGGCCTTACCGGCTGGAAGACTGTCTCAAATGGCCCATCTGCCTGCCCGACCGTAGCCTGCAAATCTTCACCCGGCTGGAAGCCGAGATCAATCGCTGCAAGTCCGACGCCAACATTGTCTCGAGAACCAACTCTTTCGAGTTCATCAAGCTGTTCGTTGCCAGCGGGAAAGGCGTGGCCTTCGCAACCCACCTGGACGTTTCGAGCAGCGTGAAGCGCGGGGATTTCTTGTTCTCTGAAATCGCGAGTTATCGCCTGTCGCAAACCTTGCAATTGTGCAGTTCGCGGCATCAAAACCTGGAGCCGCCGATGCTGGGTATCTTGGAGAGGTTCTGGACGACCCTCTAGCGTCGGGCTCGTTCCGAGCCAAAGGCCCTTTCAGAGTCATACAGGCAAAAGACCGTAGGAGTGTGAAGCCGGGCGCCTTGAGACATGTCGACGCGTGGCCGAGTTTGCCCTGGGCGGCCTGCTTTTCCGGGTCGGATTGTTGCGAACTCGACTGGCGGCAGGTCAGCGAGCCGAATGTGCCGAGGCACCCGACCGGGAGCCCGATACAACCGACCGGCACCGCTTGTAGGTGATCGGTCACATGAGCCCGGCCTTGCGCAGGCCGTTCACCACCTTGTCCGTATAGTCCTGGCGAACGCGTTTGAATGCGAAATCGCTGTCCAGGTGACGTTCATATCCCGGCCGTAACGCCTGCAGCTCCTGCCAGGCGGCCATTGCCTGCTTCCTGTCGCCAAGAGAACCGAATGCAGCGGCGCGAAAGAGCGGGACCATGTAATATTTTTCGGCATTGGCCATGTAGAGATGCTCAATCGACTGCTTGTAGTCTGCGTTGAAAAACTCCCAATAGGCGTTCGGAAGATAGAAAATGTCCCCTGTCTGGTCCGCCTCGGCCTGTGCTTCGCGCGCCAGTTCCAGCGCCTCGTCGAAGCGGCCGAGCCGCGAGACGGTCAAGCCGATGCGGCCTTTCAAAAACGGATCGAGGGTGAAAAGCTGTCGTAGTTTCGCGGCGACCTGATCGAACGTGGCCAGCCTGCCGACGTTGAATGCCGTGAACATGCGCGCCTGAAGGGTGAGATAGGTGCCAGGCGCCAGATAATCGGCTTTCTCGGCCGCCTCGCGCTGCAATTCCACAAAGGGTTGCGGATCCTGGCCGTATGAGGAGGCAGCCTGCGACGACCAATTGTACGATAAACTCAACAAGGCCCATGCAAGGCCATTGTCAGGCTCGTTCGCCACGATCTGGCTCAGGCAATCGACTGAGTCAGACTGGAGCTTGTCGTCGTAGAAAAGCGCCCGCCGCTGGGACCGTGCAAGACATTTCAGGTTGGTGCTTGCCGCATTGTCGTTCTCGCTGAGCACGACGGACAACGCGCCCTCGGTGCCCAGGATGTCGCTGGCGATCGCAGCCACGATCGTTTTGGCATCGGCCCCGTTCCCGATCGTGCGCCCCGCGCCGACAACGCGTTGTTTGCCGATATAGGTCAAGCGCCAGTTGACGGTATTATCCGACGACGAACCGTCAACCGTCACCTGCAGCGCAAACGTGTCGTTCCGTTCGGTATCGGACAGCGTGTCGGCCCGCGACAGATCGTTGCTTTCCATGACGGTGACATTGCCATATCCGGACAGCGCGGGACTGAGACGCTCGGAAATGAACCCGACAAGTTCGTCCGCGTTTCGGGAACTGCCGATCGCTACCACCTTGTCCAACAGCAGGATCGGCCGTTGCGCGCCCGCTGGCGCGTTCGCAACGAAAGCGGCATATCCGCCGTAGAGTGCGATGGGCAACAAAAACAGGCCCAGAAGCGCATATGCTCCATTGGATCGGATTTCCCTGATCCAGCGCGGCGGCTTCGGCGCGGTTTCCGGTATCGAAGCGGGGGCAAGCAAAGCCGCCGAGTCCGAATTCGCGTTGTAGAGATGGAAGACGGGGACGTATGATCCCTTCTGCAGGCTGATCCTGACGCCGTCTTTAGCCGCCGAACTATAATTGTAGGCGTCGAGCGCCTTTCTCAGCCTGTTTGCCGTCGTGCGAACGATGGAATCGTTGAATGCGTCATAATCTATACGGCGTTTGAAGACTTCAAGACCGATCGTATAGGATTTCAGGTGGCTCGACCTGCCTTCAACGATCTCCATGACAATGAATCTTAAAAAATCTTCGAGCCGTTTTGCATTGGCAAAATGATCTGATTCGAGGATTTCTTCCAACGTCGCGAGTATAGAATCTCTGTTTAAATCATAATCGGATATTTTCTCAAATAGCAGATTTGTCACCCCGCCTCCTGTCAATTCCGATCAAATCTGCCCCCTCGTACCGTACGAACCCCCGTCTAACGGTTCTATCATTGAGCTGAATCAATCGCCCAGATCATCAGGGTATTTCACCTGTTACACACGGTATGAAACGCTCCGAATCTCGCAAATATCATTCATTGTTCGACTAGCTACTTGACCCAGTGACGTTGCAACAATGGCGGGTTTGTGACGAGTGAGTGTGGAAGATCCCATAGGCAGCAACACTTTGCCGACCGGCAAATCCGAGCTTCGGGAAAGTGTTGCCAATGATCAGTCGCTTGATTCGACCGCAGGGTTGCTGGGCCGGCGGGTTCAGAGCGCCTGGAAGGCGATCGAGCACGCATACGGCAACCGGCTAAAGCCGGCAGAGCTGGATTATATGGTTGGCCGTTACGTCCTCGGGCTGACCATTCCTTTTCATTCCCGGAGCGATCCGGGCCTTCACCTCGGCGAATGCCGGCGTCTTCTGGACGGCATCTGGTCTCGCGACAGGGTCGAGCGGGCTTTGCACAAGGCGCCGCGCGAGACCAGCGACTGGGTTTCGCAGGCGTTCGGGAAAGCCCAGGAACTCGGCCTCAAGGCCGGAACAGGCATCCGCCACAGCGCGGAATGCGGTGCCGATCATCCCATTCACAGAGAGGGAATCTAAATGGGTATTTCCAACATTCATGGTTTTGGCGCGCAGCGCCCGCACCGCTCCGAACGGCGCCGCCTGATGGCCGTGCTGCGCCTGGCGCACAAATGCCTCGGCTTCAAGCGCAGGGGTCTGGCGCTCGGTCTCGTCGGACCTGGCGCGCTCGCCGCCGTCGTGCTTGCATCGGCCGGCGCGCATGCCGCCGATGCCACATGTGTCATCCCCGGAACCAACACGCCGATCGGCGATGTTTCCGCCGCGGGCGATCAGGTTGCCTGCGGGCAAGGTGCGATCGCTTCCGGAACCGACGCCACCGCCATCGGCGTAGGCGCCCGGGCTGAAGGAAATTATTCCACCGCTATCGGTGAGGAAGCGCATACCACTGGTCCGTTTGCCAACGCCATGGGTTATCAAGCCACGGCGGGCGGCCAGCACTCCATTGCCATTGGCTCGCTTGCGACCGTGGCAGGCGATGGGACGATCGGGATCGGCGACAGCGCCGGTACGGGGTCCACCGCCACTTTCAGCACTTTCATCGGCAACTCGGCTGGCAACAACAGCTCTGGCTACAACCAAATCGCCATTGGTATGAACGCTGGCGATTCTTCATCCGGCCAGTCCGTTGTCTTTATCGGCTCACTGGCAGGCATGCAATCAAACGGCCATTTCAATTCCGCAATAGGTTGGCAGGCCGGTGCACGTGTCGAAGGTGACGCCAACACAGCCATGGGCACCAGTTCTGGCGATCAAGTCACCGGGACGGGTAACTCAGCACTGGGTTTTGCTGCGGGAACCGCTGTCACCGGAAACCAGAACCTTAGCCTGGGATTTGAGGCAGGATTCGGGACGCAGGGCAATGATAATATCGGTCTCGGATTCTTTGGCGGGGGTGCTACCCAAGGCAACGCGAATATTGCACTCGGCAATATGGCTGGCGTCGCGACTGTCGGCGATGACAACCTCACGATGGGAAACTTGGCCGGCGCCTCCCAGAAGGGTAATCGCAACATCAGCTTCGGTTACAATGCCGGTGCTACAATCGGTGATATAAACGACCCATCAACCTGGGTAGCGACGAACGCCAACGATACGATTGCGCTCGGTTCGCATTCGTTTGCCAATGCCGACATGTCGGTCGCCATCGGATCAGGCGCGCAAAGTCTTGTCACCAACAACGTTTCCCTCGGCGCCGGCTCGGTCGACCGGGCCTATACCCAGGTCACGGGCGCCGACGTGAACGGCATGCAGCTCACGGGCTTCGCGGGAACCGCGACAGGCGTCGTGTCGGTCGGCGCGCAGGGCGCCGAACGCCAGATCGTCAATGTCGCTCCGGGAGAGGTTTCCTCAACGTCCACCGACGCCGTGAACGGCAGCCAGCTCTACTCCGTCGCCACGAAAATCGACAGCATGGAAAACGGCGGTGGCATCAAGTACTTCCACGCCAACTCCACCGCCGCCGACAGCCAGGCGACAGGCGCTGAAAGTGTTGCTGCCGGTCCGGCTTCGGTTGCCAGCGGCACCGGCAGCGTCGCCATGGGCTCCGGCGCGAATGCGGCTGCCGATGGCGGCGTCGCGATCGGTCAGGGCGCCGTTGCCAACAATGCCGGCGATGTCGCCCTGGGCGAAAATTCGGTTACGCAGGCGGCCGTCGGCACGGCAGGCACGACGATCCGCGGGCAGGACTACAGCTTCGCGGGCGCCGCGCCGGCAGGAACGGTCAGCGTCGGTGACGTTGGCAGCGAGCGCACGATCACCAACGTGGCGGCCGGACGCCTGTCCCGGGACTCCACGGACGCCGTCAATGGCAGCCAGCTCAACGCCACCAATCAGGCGGTCGAGAACATCGAGGCCGGTGTCGGGCAACTGGACGAGTTCGCCGTCAAGTACGACAAGAACACGGACGGGACCAGAGCCAACTCGGTCACGCTCATAGGCGGCGATCCCAATGCACCCGTTGTCCTGTCCAATGTTGCCGACGGCGTGAAGTCGAGCGACGCGGCCAATGTCGGACAGCTTCAGGCAGGACTGTCCAACACGCTCGTCCAGGCCAACGACTACACCGACACGCGCGTAAACTGGGCGGTGGACACGGCCAACAGCTACACCGACCAGGTCGCCAAGACCACGTTGAACCAGGCGAACGACTATACCGACTACAAGTTCGGGCAGATGAATGCCGATATCGACGGGGTGCGTTCGGAAGCGCGCCAGGCCGCGGCCATCGGCCTTGCCGCCGCTTCGTTGCGCTATGACGACCGCCCCGGAAAGGCGAGTGTGGCCATGGGCGGCGGCGTCTGGCGCAGCAAAGGGGCGCTGGCCTTCGGCGCCGGATATACCAGCGAGAACAGTCGCCTGCGCGCCAATGTCTCGGCCACCACGGCCGGAGGACATTGGGGGGCAGGGGCGGGGCTGAGCTTCACCCTCAATTGAGGCTCGGCATGAGAAAGCAGGTCAACAGCCCCCTAATCCCGTTGGTCTGCCTGCTCCTGTCCGGAGCACCCGCCCACAGTGCCGGACAGGAGCCCCCATCCTTCCACGTCAAGAAGTCGGAGGTCGTACTGCCCGAGGGCGTCAAGCCCGGGCAGTACCGCAGAATGATCCAGCCGTTCACGAACTGGACCCTGATCTGCGACGAGGACCTCAAGGCCAAAAAGAGGGTCTGCAACATCAGTCAGATCATTGTCGATGCATCGGACCGGACCGTGTTCAGCTGGTCGTTGGCCGCAACCGAGGAAGGCAAGCCGTATCTGATCGTGCGCACGCCGGCGGACGCCGACACGAATGCGGATTTGTCGTTCGGATTCGCAGGCGGTTCTGCTTCGGTCAAGCTTGCGTTCGAAGGTTGCAATCAGTCGGTCTGCATCGGCAAGCTGCCGGTCGGTCCCATTCTTCGCGGCGAAATCGCCAAGGAAAGTGACGTCAGGATCACCTACCAGTCCCGCAATTCCGGTCGCATGGATGTGACCGCGCCGCTCGCGGGCCTGAAGGCTGCGCTCGCGGCGATAAAATGAAACCGACTACCCATGCAGCACCGCTCGATTGCCGACCTGATAACAGCGCATCATGAAGATGCTTGCGACGTGAAGCCTGCCGTTGCAGATGCGCCTCCCGTTCCCCGACGATCAAAGGTGAAGATTGCCGTGCTTTGCGCGATGGCGCTGATCACGCTCGGCATCATACCCCTCCTTGTGAAGGACATGGCGAATATCGCGGTCTTTCGCTCCAATTCGTCGGCCCCCGCAAAGGTCGATCTGCCGGCTTCTCCCTTTCTCGATCACGTGCAGCAGGCGAATTTGACGACATGCGGCGAGTTGTTTCCCGCTCTCGGCCAGCTCGTGAGCGACGGAGCTCAATACAAGATCCAGTCGCGATGGAACCAGCAAGCTCCCAATGAACATGCGGTCTCGTCCGTGGTCGGCCTCGAATACGCATCGAAACAATACACGGGACCGGCAGCGGGACTCATATTTGCAGCGCCGCTGAACGGCTCGACCTGTGCGGGCGCGGCAATCCGTATTGTCCCGTATCCCGCAAGTTGCGAGGCTCTCCAGGAGCAGCTCCCGAAAGGCAGCGCGCTGACCGGCAAGCTCGATTCGGTTTCCGTCTTCACCTTCAACAACGACACGGGCCAGATATTGTTTGTTCCGGATGACGGTCGTTGCGTTGCCGTGACATTCCTGCGCGCCGCAAACGACGAGGCCCGGAGATAAAGCGGCCGTTCCGGAATCCGTATGGCGGGGCAGCAACAGGGGACCGGCGGCATCGGCCGATTGCCGGACATGGAGGGGACAAGACCGCGAAGCGGAAGTTGATGTCTTGCCGACCCGGTTCCGTTCGTCGTATGGCATACCAAAAACCAGCTGGGGTGAACTCATGGCAGGCACGAAGCTGTCTTCATTGCGTGTCACGCGGCCGCAGAAGACGTTGCGGGAGTTGACCCTCGATCAGATGCGCAACGCGATCATCGACGGCCATTTCAAACCCGGCGAGAGGCTGGTCGAGCGGGATCTGTGCACGCAGCTCGGCGTCAGCCGCACCATCGTGCGCGAGGTGCTGCGGCATCTGGAATCGGAAGGGCTGGTGGCGACCGTCGGCACGCGCGGTCCGGTCGTTGCCGTCACCACCCCGGAACAGGCCCTGCAGATCTACGAGATCCGCGGCGCGTTGGAGGGCATGGCCGCCAGGGCCTGCGCGGAAAGGCGCGATCCCAAGCTGGCCGCAGCCTTGCAGGCGGCGCTCGACCGGATCAAGGCGGCCTATGGCAGGAAACGCATGGACCTCGTGCTGGAGGAGACGACGGAATTCTATCGCGCGCTGTTCGCGGGGGCGGAACGCGACGTCGCCTGGGGCATCGTCAGCTCGCTCACGGCGCGCATCAACCGGCTGCGCTCCATGACCATCAAGACGCCGGGCCGCGACCATGAGGGGCCGACGCAGATGCAGCGCATCGTCGACGCCATCCGCGACGGCGACGGCGACACCGCCTTCCGCGCCGCGCAGGAGCATGTCGGCATCGCCTCGTCCATCGCCCGCGCCCTGCTGGCCGAAACCACCGCCGCCTGATCCACCCGGATATTCCCCGGACATTCAATGAGTTGAACGAAATGTGCCTGCGGGTGCGCGGGGCCGCTTGACTCCGGCGAGTTTGGCATACCATAATACAGTCATAGAGATCAGGAATGGAGATCGAGGTGCCGCTCGTCATTCGCAAGACCCTGCTTCAGGTGGAAACGACGCTGGTCGAGGGCGGCAAGGAGGCAGGCGCGCCGCTGGTTCTCTATGCAGCGCTCGCGGTGCTGAAGAACCCCTGGGCCGGGCGCGGCTTCGTGGAAGACCTGAAGCCGGAGATCCATGCGGCCGCCCCCGTGCTCGGCAAGCTGCTGACGGGCATGATCGTCAAGGCGGTCGGCTCGGGCGCCGGCGTGGAGGGCTACGGCAAGGCTGCCGTGGTGGGGCTGGACGGCGAGATCGAGCACGCCTCGGCGCTGATCCACACGCTGCGCTTCGGCAACCATTATCGCGAGGCGGTCGGCGCCAAGAGCTATCTCGCCTTCACCAACACGCGCGGGCCCGCCAACGCGCCGGTCATGATCCCGCTGATGGACAAGGCCGACGAGGGCCGCCGCTCGCACTACCTCACGATCCAGACCTCCATTCCCGACGCCCCCGCCGCCGACGAGATCGTCGTGGCGCTGGGCGCCTCGGTCGGCGGGCGTCCGCATCACCGCATCGGCAACCGCTATCAGGATCTCAAAGAGCTTGGCCACGATGTCGACAATCCCGCAGCGGTCTAGCACCCGCCACGGCGCCGCCTATGCGGAGAAGGGCCAGGGCGAGCCCCTGCTCCTGATCCACGGCGTCGGCATGCGGCTGGAGGCCTGGGCGCCCCAGATCGAGGCGCTGTCGTCCAGCCGTCGCGTGATCGCCGTGGACATGCCCGGACATGGCGAAAGCGGGAGGCTGCCGGCCGGATCGCTGCTGCCGGACTTCGTCGCCTGGCTGGGCAGGATGCTGGACGATCTTTCGCTCGACAGCGTCAACATCGCGGGCCATTCCATGGGCGCGCTGATCGCCGGCGGCGCGGCCGCAACCTTCGGGAAGCGTGTCAGGCGCGTGGCGCTGCTCAACGGGGTCTATAGGCGCGATCAGGCGGCGCGGGCCGCCGTCCTTGCGCGCGCCAAGGCCATCCGTTCCGGCAGCATCGACGTGGAAGGGCCGTTGCTGCGCTGGTTCGGCGAGGACGGCCGCGACACGGAAGCCTACCGCCTGACATGCGAATGGCTGACGGGCGTCGATCCGGAAGGGTATGCCACCGCCTATGCCGCTTTCGCCGAAGGCGACGGCACCTATGCCGATGCCTGGCCGCGCGTCGCCTGTCCCGCCCTGTTCCTGACTGGCGAGGACGACCCCAACTCGACCCCGGCGATGGCGGAAGCCATGGCCGCCGCCGCGCCGCTGGGGCAGGCGCGCGTCGTCGTCGGACACAGGCATATGGTGAACCTGACCGCGCCCGAGGCCGTCAACGGCATGCTGGCCGAATGGCTGGCGCGGGAGGAGGTGCGCGCATGACCCTCGCCGTCGATCCCAGAGCCCTGCGTGACGCCTTCGGGGCCTTCCTGACCGGCGTGACGGTGGTGACGACCCACGATGCCGAGGGCCAGCCCGTCGGCTTCACCGCCAATTCCTTCGCCAGCGTGTCGCTCGATCCGCCGCTGCTGCTGGTCTGCCTCGCCCGCACCTCGCGCAATTTCGAAACGCTCACCCGGGCCGGACGCTTCGCCGTCAACATCCTCTCCGAAAGCCAGAAGGACATTTCCAACACCTTCGCGCGGCCGGTCGAGGACCGCTTCGCCGGGCTCGATTGGCAGCCCGGCCCGCATGGCTCGCCGGTCTTCGCCGGCGTCGCGGCGTGGTTCGACTGCTCCACCGACAAGATCGTCGACGGCGGCGACCACGTCATCCTGATCGGCAAGGTGGAAGCCTTCGAGAACGGCGAGATGAACGGCCTCGGCTATGCCCGCGGCGGCTATTTCACGCCCGGACTGGCGCAGAAGGCGGTGTCCGCGGCCAGCTCCGACGCCGAGATCATCGTCGGCGCGGTGGCGGCGCGCGACGGCAAGGTGCTTTTGGTGGAAGACGGCAAGGGCCGCTACGCGCTGCCTTCCCGCACCATCGCAGCGGGGCAGAGCCCGAAGCTGCTTCAGGATCATCTGGCGCGCGTCACCCGCCTGCCTGCGGCGCTCGGCTTCATCTACTCGGTCTATGAGGTGACGGGCGCGGGCCGGCACCACATCGTCTACCGCTGCGAGCTTGGTTCGGGCGAGTCGGCCAAAGGCCGCTTCTTCGACCTCGACGCGCTTCCCCTCGACAGGCTGGTCGATTCCCCCACAGCCGATATCCTCAGGCGCTACGCGGCCGAAAGCGCGCTCGGCAATTTCGGCATGTATGTCGGCAACGAGCGCAGCGGCCGTGTCCACCCCGTTTCCGGAAAGGCTCCGCAATGAAGTTCTCGCTGTTCGTCCATATGGAACGGCTGGACGCCGACCAGAACCAACAGACGCTCTATGACGAGTTCATCGCGCTGTGCGAGATCGCCGACCGCGGCGGCATGCATGCGATCTGGACGGGCGAGCACCATGCGATGAACTTCACCATCGCGCCCAATCCCTTCATCAACATCGCCGATCTCGCCCGCCGCACGAAGAACGTGCGCCTCGGCACCGGCACCGTGGTCGCCCCCTTCTGGCACCCGGTCAAGCTCGCCGGCGAGGCGGCGATGACCGACATCATCAGCGGCGGACGGCTGGACATCGGCATCGCGCGCGGCGCCTACAGTTTCGAGTATGAGCGCCTGTCGCCGGGCCTCGACGCCTGGACCGCCGGCCAGCGGATGCGCGAGATGATCCCGGCGCTGAAGGGCCTGTGGGCGGGCGACTACGCCATGGACGGCGAGTTCTGGTCGTTTCCCTCGACTACCTCGGCGCCGAAGCCGCTGCAACAGCCGCATCCGCCGCTGTGGGTGGCGGCACGCGATCCCAACAGCCACGAATTCGCCGTCGCCAGCGGCTGCAACGTGCAGGTGACGCCGCTCTGGCTCGGCGACGAGGAGGTGGAAAGCCTGATGGGGCGCTTCAACGATGCCTGCGCCAAGCATCCGTCCATGCCGCGGCCCAAGATCATGGTGCTGCGCCACACCTATGTCGGCTCGGACGAGGCGGATATCCGCCAGGCGGCGCGCGAGATCAGCGTCTACTACAATTATTTCGGCGCCTGGTTCAAGAACGAGCGGCCGATCAGCCAGGGCCTGATCGAGCGGCTGAGCGAGGCCGAGATCGAGGCAAACGCCATGTATGCGCCGGAGGCCATGCGCCGCAACAACATCGTCGGCACGCCGGGCGAGGTCATCGACCGGCTGAAGCGCTACGAGGCGCTCGGCTACGACGAATATTCCTTCTGGATCGACACCGGCATGAGCTTCGAGCGCAAAAAAGCCTCGCTGGAGCGCTTCATAGCCGACGTCATGCCGGCATTCCAGGGCTAGGAAGATGCAACGGTTCCAGCACTACATCGATGGACGCTTCGAGGACGCCTCGGCCAACTTCCCCAGCATCGACCCGGCCACCGGCGAGCCGTGGGCCGAGATGCCGGAGGCGCGCGAGGCCGACGTCGATCGCGCGGTCGAGGCCGCGCACCGCGCGCTGCGGGGAGGGCAGTGGGCGGGGCTGACCGCCACCCAGCGCGGCCGGCTGCTTTATCGGCTGGCCGACCTAGTGGCGGCCAATGCGGCCAGGCTTGCCGAGCTGGAAACCCGCGACACCGGCAAGATCATCCGCGAAACCTCCGCGCAGATCGCCTATGTGGCGGACTACTATCGCTATTATGCAGGGCTGGCCGACAAGATCGAGGGGTCCTACCTGCCCATCGACAAGCCGGACATGGACGTGTGGTTGCGGCGCGAGCCGATCGGCGTGGTGGCCGCGGTGGTTCCCTGGAACAGCCAGCTCTTCCTCGCCGCCGTCAAGCTCGGCCCGGCTCTCGCCGCCGGCTGCACCTTGGTGGTCAAGGCTTCGGAAGACGGGCCGGCGCCGCTGCTCGAATTCGCGCGGCTGATCGACGAGGCCGGCTTCCCGGCCGGCGTGGTCAACGTGCTGACCGGCTTCGGCGCGACCTGCGGCGCGGCGCTGACGAAGCATCCCAAGGTCGCGCACATCGCTTTCACCGGCGGCCCGCAAACCGCGCGCGCCGTGGTGCGCAATTCGGCGGAGAACCTGGCCAGCACCTCGCTGGAACTGGGCGGCAAGTCGCCCTTCATCGTCTTCGCCGACGCCGATCTTGAAAGCGCGGCCAACGCGCAGGTCGCCGGCATCTTCGCCGCGACCGGCCAGAGTTGCGTGGCCGGTTCGCGGCTGATCGTCGAGGCATCGGTGAAGGACCGTTTCCTGTCGGTCCTCAAGGCCAAGGCGGAGGCCGTGAAGATCGGCTCGCCGCTCGACAGGGCGACCGAGGTCGGGCCGCTCTGCACGGCGCGCCAGCGCGTCCTGATCGAGGACGTGGTCGGCCGCTCGGTCGCGGCGGGAGCGGTGCTGGTGGCGGGCGGGAAGACGCCCGACGGTCCCGGCTTCTACTATCCGCCGACGATCCTGGATTGCAGCGCCGTCAAGGCGCCGTCGGTGGAACGGGAACTGTTCGGGCCGGTGCTGTCGGTTCTGAGCTTCGAGGACGAAGCCGAGGCGCTGCGCCTGGCCAACGACACGCCGTTCGGCCTAGCCTCCGGCCTGTTCACCCGCGACCTGACGCGCGCCCACTGCATGATGAAGCGCATCCATGCCGGCGTCGTCTGGGTCAACACCTATCGCGCCGTTTCGCCGATCGCGCCGTTCGGCGGCTACGGCCAATCCGGCCACGGCCGCGAGGGCGGCATCGCCGCGGCGCTCGACTTCACCCGCACCAAGACGGTCTGGCTCAGGACATCGGACGACCCGATCCCTGACCCGTTCGTGATGCGGTGACAGGAAACCATTCATGGGAGGAATGACATGCGCAGATTGATGATGACGGCGGCCTTCGCCGCCGGACTGGCCTTGACCGGGGCGGCACTGACGAAGGCGGCCTCCGCCGCGGACCTCGTGTTCACGAGCTGGGGCGGCACCACGCAGGACGCCCAGAAGGCGGCGTGGGCAGACAAGTTCACCGCCCAGAGCGGCGTCAACGTGCTGCAGGACGGGCCGACCGACTACGGCAAGATCAAGGCCATGGTGGAAGCCGGCAACGTGTCCTGGGACGTCGTCGACGTCGAGGGCGACTATGCCGTGCAGGCCGGCAAGAACGGCATGCTGGAGAAGCTCGACTTTAGCGTCATCGACAAGTCCAAGCTCGACCCGCGCTTCGTCACCGACTACAGCGTGGGCAGCTTCTATTACTCCTTCGTCATCGGCTACAATGCCGACACCGTGAAGGATGGGCCCAAGACGTTCGCCGACCTGTTCGACACCAAGAAGTTTCCGGGCAAGCGCACCTTCTACAAATGGTCTGCGCCGGGCGTGATCGAGGCTGCCTTGCTGGCCGACGGCGTGCCGGCCGACAAGCTCTATCCGCTCGACCTCGACCGCGCCTTCAAGAAGCTCGACACGATCAAGAGCGACATCGTCTGGTGGACAGGCGGCGCGCAGTCCCAGCAATTGCTGGCTTCGGCCGAGGCGCCCTACGGCATCTTCTGGAACGGACGCCTGACGGCGCTGAAGCAGACCGGCGTCAATGTCGGCGTCTCGTGGGACCAGAACATCACCGCGGCCGACTCGCTGGTGGTGCCGAAGGGCACCAAGAACAAGGAGGCCGCGATGAAGTTCATCGCCTTTGCCACCAGCGCCGAGGCGCAGAAGGACATGTCGGTCGCCACCGGCTACGCGCCCACCAACACCGGCTCGGCCGCGCTGATGGACGAGGCCACCCGCAAGACGCTGCCGGACGCGCAGCAGGCGACCCAGGTCAATGCTGACATGAACTACTGGGCCGAGCATCGCGACGAGATCGGCGAGCGCTGGTACGCCTGGCAGGCGAAATAGCCCGCGAAGCCGCGTTGCGGTCGCAAGATCAGGCGCGGCGGCCCCGCCGCGCCGCGTGAGGAGAACAGGATGACACTGGCAGCGAATGTGCCCGCCGAGAGGCTGGAGGCCCGCCGGGAGCGCGCGGCAAGCGGCTTTGCCTACGCCCTGCCGGCGCTCGCCCTGATCCTCGTCTTTTTCGTCGTGCCGGTCGTCGCGCTGCTGCTGCGCAGCGTGCTTGAGCCGGTTCCGGGCCTCGGCAACTATGTCGAACTGCTCGGTTCCTCCACCTATCTGCGCATCTTCTTCAACACCTTCGTCGTGTCGGCGGTGGTGACGGTGCTGTCGGTGGCGATCGGCTTTCCCGTGGCGTGGATGCTGGCCATCATGCCGGCACGCTGGTCAGCGGTGCTGTTCGCCATCATCCTGCTGTCGATGTGGAGCAACCTTCTGGCCCGCACCTATGCCTGGATGGTGCTGTTGCAGCGCACCGGCGTCATCAACAAGGTGCTGATGGGCCTCGGCCTGATCGACCAGCCGCTGGCGCTGGTCAACAACCTCACCGGCGTCACCATCGGCATGACCTACATCATGCTGCCCTTCGTCATCCTGCCGTTGCGCGGCGTCATCAAGAACATCGATCCGGCCGTATTGCAGGCGGCTTCGGTCTGCGGCGCGACGCGCTGGCAATGCCTGACGCGCGTGCTGATCCCGCTGGCGCTGCCCGGCGTGGCGGCCGGCGCCCTCATGGTGTTCGTCATGTCGCTCGGCTATTTCGTCACGCCGGCCCTGCTCGGCGGCACCTCCAACATGATGCTGGCCGAGATGATCGCCCAGTTCGTCCAGTCGCTGGTCAACTGGGGCATGGGCGGGGCGGCGGCCTTCGTGCTTCTGGTGGTCACGCTCGCCATCTACGGCGTCCAGCTGCGCCTGTTCGGCGCCGGCCGCCTCGGTCAGGGAGGGTAGTTGCGATGCTGCTCGATTTCGACCGCCTCGGCGCCTGGAAATGGGTGCTCATGACCATCACGGTGCTGGTGGCGCTCTTCCTGCTCTTGCCCATCGTCTTCATCGCCGCGCTGTCGTTCGGCAATTCGCAATGGCTGATCTTCCCGCCGCCCGGCTGGACCCTGCGCTGGTATCGCGAGCTGCTCGCCGACCCGCGCTGGCTGGAATCGGCCTGGACCAGCGCGCGCATCGCTTTCTGCGTCACCGTGCTGTCGGTGGTGATCGGTCTGCTGGCCTCGCTGGCGCTGACGCGCGGCTCCTTCCGTGGCCGCGAGGCGCTGCGGGCGCTGTTCATCACGCCGATGATCCTGCCGGTCGTGGTGCTGGCCGTCGCGCTCTACGCCTTCTTCCTCAAGGTCGGGCTCAACGGCACGCTGCTCGGCTTCGTGCTGGCGCATCTGGTGCTGGCGCTGCCCTTCTCCGTCATTTCCATCAGCAACGCGCTGGAGGGGTTCGACAAGTCGATCGAGGACGCGGCCATATTGTGCGGCGCGACACCGTGGGAGGCGCGGTTCCGCGTCACGCTGCCGGCCATCAGCCACGGGCTGTTCGCGGCGGCGGTGTTCTCCTTCCTGGTCTCCTGGGACGAGGTGGTGGTGGCAATCTTCATGGCTAGCCCGACGCTGCAGACCCTGCCGGTCAAGATCTGGACCACGCTCAGGCAGGACCTGACGCCGGTCATCGCCGCCGCCTCCACGCTGCTTGTCCTGTTCACGATAATCTTGATGCTCGCCGCGGTGCTGGTGCGCAAGGGAATGAAAAGATGACGACCCCGTTTCTCCAGATCCGGAACGTGCGCAAGGTCTATGGCGACGTCGTCGCCGTGACCGACGTGACGCTCGATATCGCCAAGGGCGAGTTCATGACCTTTCTCGGACCGTCCGGCTCGGGCAAGAGCACCACGCTCTATGTGCTGGCCGGGTTGCAGGAGCCGACCTCCGGCGACATCCTGCTTCAGGGCCGCACCCTGCTCGACACGCCCTCGCACAAGCGCAATATCGGCATGGTGTTCCAGCGCTACACGCTGTTCCCGCATCTGTCGGTCGGCGAGAACATCGCCTTTCCGCTGCGGGTGCGGCGCAAGCCGAAGGCCGAGATCGACGCCACCGTGCGCCGCGTGCTGAAGCTCGTGCGGCTGGAAGGCTTCGAGGACCGCATGCCGGCCAAGATGTCGGGCGGCCAGCAGCAGCGCGTGGCGCTGGCCCGCGCGCTCGCCTACGACCCGCCGGTGCTTCTGATGGACGAGCCCTTGTCGGCGCTCGACAAGAAGCTGCGTGAGGAGATCCAGTTCGAGATCCGCCGCATCCATCAGGAGACGGGCGTGACCATCCTCTATGTCACCCACGACCAGGAGGAGGCGCTGCGCCTGTCCGACCGCATCGCCGTGTTCTCCAAGGGCGTGATCGACCAGGTCGGCACCGGGTCCGAGCTCTATGCCGATCCCGCCACACGCTTCGTGGCCGAGTTCATCGGCGACAGCGATTTCCTGAAAGGGCAGGTGGAAGCCGTCAACGGCAGGCATGCCGACATCCGCATCGGCGGCGACCTCGTGGTGCCGTCGGTCTCGGTGCATGGCGCGCCCACGAAAGGCAACGAAGCGGCGGTCATGCTGCGGCCCGAGCGCATATCGCTGTCACAGGCGCCGAACGGCAGCGCCGGCCTGCCGGTGACGGTGGTGGATATCACCTTCCTGGGCAACAACACCCATGTGCTGACCGAGACGAAGACGCGCGAGCGGCTGTCCGTGCGGCTTCCCTTCGGCCATGTCGCCGCCGACGGGCTGCGCCCGGGCCAGCCGGTCTGGGTGAGCTGGGAGCCGTCCGCCGCGCAGGCCTTCTGCGCCTGATCGGCATGCCGGCGCGCGGCACCGAGCCGTGGCCGGCTGACGACGACGTCCACCCGGTAATTGGAAGCCACCGGCTCTCGCTGTAGGTTGCTCCGGCGCTTGTGCCGTCCGGTGCCTGGAAAATTCCGCTGGCACGCAGAGTGGCAAAACAGGCGAAATTCGCCGAACAATGGTCGCTGCCTGTGGTGCGACGCCACGGAGGCGGCGGATATCGCCACCAATCCAATCGTGCTCATCGACAGCAGGGCGGCTTTCGCCGACCGGCTGTCATCCTCTGCACGCAGCACTGTGGCAAAAGAAACCAATCAGAAAATTCATATGAGATTCTTAGAAAGAACTAATGTTCATAAGACTTAGGACATTAAGACCTACTATTATTTTCCTCAAAACTTCGCTCAAAAAAAGAGCATTTTAACACTCGGTCATTACCAATTGAAGGGTGAGAGCGCATCTGTCGGCGTATCGAGAATAGCGTGCGAAGGAGATTGCCTTGACCGGCAAGAACACATTCAAAAACTTTGCGCACGCCCTTTTTATTCCGACAGAAGACCCGTCCATTTCCGTTGCGCAATGTTCCGCGCTTTCGCGGCTTGTTCCGCTCATGTATTTCATTCTCGTGGTGAACAGCTGGATGCTGGCCGCAAGCTTCTGGCATCAAGCGCCGTTTTGGCTGACGTTCTACGTATCGTCAGGACTTACGGTCGTATGCGGGCTTCGCCTGGCGGTGTGGTGGCGCAGTCAGGGCAAGCTGCTCACGCCGGCCCGGGCAAAGAGGGAGTTGAGGCGGCTTCCGATCATGACCGCGATACTGGCGGTGGCCTTCACCAGTTGGGCTATCGCGCTGTTCCCTTACGGCGACGAGCAGGCGAAGGGCCATGTCGTTTTCTATCTCACCATTTCCCTGATCAGCACGATGTTCTGCCTGATCCATGGACGCTATTCGGCGCTGATCCTGGCTGCGATTGCCGGCACCTCCGTTGTCCTGTTCCTGCTGTGGCAGGATTCGCGCACATCCTACGCGATCGCGCTGAACATAACCCTCGTCACCGTCGCGTCCGCCATTGTCATCCGCATTCAGAGCCGCGATTTCATCCGCATGGTCAATGCGCAGACGCGCACCGCCGCATTGAGCGACGAAAACTTCATACTGGCCAACCTCGACAGCCTGACCAAGCTGCCGAACCGACGCGCATTCTTCAGCCGGCTGGATGTCGCCTACAACCAGGCCGAACGCACGAACACCCGCCTTGCGCTGGGTGTCATCGATCTGGACGGGTTCAAGCCCGTCAACGATCTCTATGGGCACACGGTGGGCGACCGGCTTCTGGTGGAGGTCGCCACCCGCCTCGAGAGCTCGTTCTGCAACGACACGCTCATCTTCGCGCGTCTGGGCGGAGACGAGTTCGCCTTCATCATCACCGACGCCGCCGACAACGACACGCTTCGCAAACTGGGCAGCGAGATCTGCGCCGCATTGGGCTTGCCGTTTGTCCTGCCCGAGGCGACGGTCCAGATATCGGGATCGATCGGTGTTGCCGTCTATCCTGAAATGGCAACATCGCCGGCTCAGCTCTACGAACACGCGGATTATGCGCTCTATCACGGCAAGGCAACGCAGCGCGGCACCGCCATGCTGTTCTCCGCCCAGCACGAGCAGAAGCTCAACCGGGAAGCCCGCATCGAGCAGACGATGAAGTTCGCTAATCTCGACACCGAACTGTCCGTCGTCTTCCAACCGATCGTCGACATGCACAGCCGCAAGACGCTCGGCTTCGAGGCGCTGGCGCGATGGGAAAGCCCGTTGATCGGGAATGTTTCGCCGACCCAATTCATTCCGATCGCTGAGCGGGCCGGCATTATCGGCTCGCTCACGCGCCCTTTGCTGCGCAAGGCGCTGACCGCCGCTGCAACCTGGCCTGAGGGATTGCGGCTTTCCTTCAACCTGTCGGCGCATGACCTCAACACGCCCGAGAATGTGCTGGCCGTCATCGCCATCATCGAGACGGGTTGCTTCGACCCCAGGCGCCTGGATCTGGAAATCACCGAAACGGCTTTCCTGCATGATTTCGAGCTGGTTCGGCAGTCCATCGAGATGCTGCGACTGATGGGATGCGGCGTTTCGCTGGATGATTTCGGCACAGGCTATTCCAGTTTTTCGCGCCTCCACGCCCTGCCGCTGACAAAAATAAAGATCGACCGCAGCTTCATCAGCGGGATCGACCGCAATCCCACCGCCTACAAGATCGTGAAGTCGCTTCTGGCGCTGAGCCGCGACATGAACCTGGAATGCATCGTGGAAGGCGTCGAAACCCATGGCGAGGCGGATGCACTGAGAACGCTCGGAAAAGTGATGGCACAGGGATATTTCTATTCGCCTCCCATCGCTGCGACGGCGGCTGCGGATTTCGCATGCGAAGGCGCTGCCAAAAAGCCGTCGAGCCACCCCTGACGGTGCTGCTTGCGCTCTGGCCGCAGCGATCTTTGACGGCAGTCCGGAAATCGGCGTCACCCTGGCCCCGACAGGCGTGCTTTCCCTTTTACCGCTTTCGCCCGATCGGGTCCTGCCGGATTGAGGAGCGCGCCGGACATGTATCCCGACAACTATGCGCCCCGATCGACGCCGTGTCGATGCTGGACGTCGTCATGTCGGCGGATGCAGGCTGGCCATCATGTTAGATTTTCAACTTTCATGTTGACTGATGTGAGTAATATCACATAGCTTTCCCGAAGTGCCGAACGGCACATGGGAAGATCGGGAGGAAAACGAGATGAATTGCTGGAGCAGATCCCGTAAGCGGGCTGCGGGTGTGGTGTTGCGCGGGGCTACCCTCCTCGCGATGGGTCTGGGCTCGGCCATGCCGGCCTTCGCCGACGATGTCATCCGCGTCGTTTCGCCCTACCAGACCACGACGCTCGATCCGATGCGTTCCGCGGCCGCCGGCAACATCGAAACCTACGGCCAGCTCTATTCGCGCCTGCTGCGCCGCAACTCCGAAACCGGCGCGCTGGAGGCGGGCCTTGCCGAGAAATGGGAGATTTCGGCGGACGGCAAGACCTACACCTTCCACCTGCGCGACGCGCAGTTCTCCGACGGCTCGCCCATCACGGCCGCCGACGTGGCCTTCAGCCTCGACCGCATCCGCACCGACAAGAAGTCGGCCTATCCGGCCCCGCTGGGCGCGGTGGAGTCGGTTACGGCGTCCGATCCGAAGACCGTGGTGGTCCAGCTCAAATCGGACTTCGCGCCGTTCCTCGGCAATGTCGAGATCTGGAACATGGGCATCGTGTCCAAGGCCGATGTCGAAAAGCGTGGCGAGGAAGCGGCGTTCGCCACCGTTCCGGTCACCTCCGGCCCGTACGAGGTCCGGCAATGGAAGCCGAACGAGAAACTGGTGCTGGAGCCGAACCCGCACTATTGGCGCAAGGGCTATCCCAAGTCCGACGCCGCCGTCGAACTGATCGAGATCGCGTCGCCCGAAACCCGCATCGCCATGCTGAAGGCGGGCGAGATCGACGTGGTACGTGTCGTGCCTTGGGCGCAGATCGACGCGCTGAAGGTCGCCGACAACATCGACATGCGGCTGGAGCCTTCGACCACGATCTACATGACGCTGCTCAGCGAGAAGCGCGAGCCCTTCTCGAACATGAAGGCGCGGCAGGCGGCGGCCATGGCGATCGACAACAAGGCCATGGCCAAGGCCGTCACGCGCGGCTACGCCCAGCCGGCCAACACGACCCTGCCCGGCAGCATCGACTTCCACGACGACGACTATCCCGGCATCCCCTTCGACCCAGCCAAGGCCAAGGAACTGCTCGCCGAATCCGGCATGGCCGGCCACGAGGTGAAGATCCTGGCGACCGCCGACGCAACAGCGCAGCAGATGGCGCTGCTGCTCCAGGCGCAATGGGAGGCGATCGGGCTGAAGCCGGTCATCGTCAATGTCGACGGCGCCGCCTGGTGGGACGCCACCGGCAAGGGCGACTACGACGCGACCGCCAACTGGTGGTACAACGAAACGCCCGATCCCGACCTTGCGGTGCGCTGGGCGGTGTGCGGAAGCTGCGGCTCGAACTCCTACAACACCTTCTATAACAATCCGAAGGTCGACGAACTGGTGGAGCAGGGCACGAAGGAGTCCGACAAGGCCAAGCGCGCCGAGATCTACAAGGAGATCCAGAAGATCACCACGGAGGAGGTTTCGCAGATTCCGCTCTACTACGCGCCGAACGCGGTCGCCTATTCCAAGCGTCTCGACGGCCTCAAGCTGACGCCTTCGCTGCAGTGGACGCTGGAAGACACCACCCTCAAAAAGTGAGCCATGGAGCGCGGCGGCGCCCCTGCCAAGGGGCTGCCGCGGCATCCCGCATCGGAGAACCGGCTTGGCCCTTCTGCAACTCATCGCGCGGCGCCTGATGCAATTGATCGGCGTGCTGTTCGGCATCAGCCTAGTGACGTTCCTGCTGGTGCACATGGCGCCCGGCGATCCGGCACGGCTTTTGGCCGGCGACCGGGCGAGCGCGGAAACCATTGCGGCGATCCGTTCCCAATACGGGCTGGACCTGCCGCTCTGGCGCCAGTTCCTGACCTATCTGGCGAACCTTGCTTCCGGCGATATCGGCCTGTCGTTGCGATTCCAGCGGCCGGTCAGCCAACTCATCGGACAGTTCATATGGCCGACCCTGTTCCTGACCGTCTATGTCGTGTGCCTCGCCGTGCCGCCCACGGTCGTGCTCGCCATCCTCGGCGCCCGCCGCCCGGGTGGGACCGCGGACCAGGTCATCCGCCTTGTCGGCATCGCCGGCCTGACCATTCCGGTGTTCTGGCTGGGCATCATGATGTCGCGCTTCTTCGGCGTCACTCTCGGCTGGTTCCCGGTGTCGGGCTACGGCGCCGGCTTCACCGACCATCTTCATCATCTTTTCCTGCCCGCGCTTTCGACCGCCGTCTGGCTGGTGCCGGTGCTGACCCAGAGCCTGCGCGCCGCGCTGATCGAAAAGACCACCGCCGACTTCGTCACCGCCGCCCGCGCGCAGGGCGCGAGCGAGCGCGAGATTTTCTGGCGGACCATATTGCCCAACGCCGTTTTACCGACGCTCAACCTGCTCGGCGTCCTGGTGGCCTTCATGATCGGCGGCGCCATCATCGTGGAAACCGTCTATGCCGTGCCCGGCCTCGGCACGCTGATGGTCAACGCGCTGCTCGGGCGCGACTATTATGTCGTGCAGGGGCTGACGCTGGTGTTCGCGGTCTCGACCGTCCTGGTCACACTGGCCGTGGACCTGCTCACCGCCTTCATCGACCCGCGCGTCAGGCTTTGAGGAGATCGCGAATGGCCGACGCCTCGACATTGCCGCAGACCGCGCCGCGCGCGCGCCGCATCACGCCCGCCATGGCGGTGGCGCTCGCCATCCTTTCCGGATGGCTGCTGCTGGCGCTGGCCGGCCCGGCGATCGCGCCCTACGATCCCGACGCCGTCGACATATTGAACATGCTGTCGCCGCCGAGTGCGGCGCACTGGTTCGGCACCGACCAGGTTGGCCGCGACGTGTTCTCGCGGGTCCTGTCCGCCAGCCGGGTCGACATGTTCCTTTGCGTGGTCGGCGTGCTCCCGCCTCTCCTGATCGGCACGACGGTCGGCCTGCTGAGCGGCTATTTCGGCGGCCTGGTCGACAGCGTCTTCATGCGCGTTTACGACCTGACCGTCGCCTTCCCGTTCTTCGTACTGGTGCTGGCGATCGTCGGCGTGCTCGGGCCGGGGCTGGTCAACTTCATCATCGCGCTGACGCTGGTCGGCTGGGTCAGCTACGCGCGGCTGGTGCGGGCAGAGGTGCTGACGATCCGCGAGAGCGAATATGTCCAGGCGGCCAGGTGCCTCGGCTATCCGCCAGTCGCGATCCTCACCCGCCACATCCTGCCCAACGCCATCGGCCCCGTCATCGCCTATGCGGTCAGCGATGCGGTGCTGGTGATGCTGGCCGGCGCGAGCTTCGGCTTCCTCGGCATGGGCGCGCAGCCGCCGCTCGCCGAATGGGGCGTGATGATCGCCGACGGGCAGGCCTTCGTGCAGCAGGCGTGGTGGATATGCCTGTTCCCCGGCCTGGCGGCGATTTCGCTCGGCCTTGGCTTCGCGTTCCTCGGCGACGGTCTCGGCCAGATGCAGCGCGGGCAGGCGACGGCATGAACGGCATGGAAACCACGCAAGCACCGCTGCTCCAGGTCGAGGACCTCACCGTCGATTTCGGCGGCTTCGAGGCGGTCAAGGGCGTCTCGTTCGACCTGCGGCCGGGGGAAATCCTCGGCATAGTCGGCGAAAGCGGCTCGGGCAAGTCCGTGACCTGCCGCGCCGTCATGGGACTTCTGACCGGCGCGGCGCGCGCCAGCGGCAAGGTGACGCTCGCAGGGCGCGACCTTCTTGCGCTCGGCGAAAAGGACTGGTGCGCCATCCGCGGCCGCGAGATCGGCATGGTCTTCCAGAACCCGGCCTCGCATCTCGACCCGCTGCGCCGCATCGGCGCGCAGATCGCCGCACCCATGATCCGACATCTCGGCATAGGCCGGCGCGAAGGCATGCGCCGCGCGGTCCGGTTGCTCGATGACGTCGGCATCCGCGAGCCGGAACGGCGCGCGCGCGCCTATCCGCACGAATTTTCCGGCGGCATGAAGCAGCGCTCCATGATCGCCGCCGCCATCGGCTGCGCGCCGAAACTGCTGATCGCCGACGAGCCGACCACGGCGCTGGACGTCACTGTGCAGGCCCGCATCCTCAACCTGCTCAAGGACCTCAACCGCGAGCGCGGGCTGGCGATCATCCTCATCTCGCACGATCTCGGCGTCGTGGCCGACATCTGTTCGCGCGTGGTGGTGATGCGCAACGGCGAGGTGGTGGAGCAGGGGCCGATCGAGGATGTGATCCACCGGCCGCAACATCCCTATACGAAGCTGCTGATCGAATCCCAGCCGGGCCGCAGGACCTATGCTGCGGCCGGCCGGGAGCAGGGCGTCCCGCTGCTCAGCGTCGAGAAGCTCACGGTGTCCTTCCCCGTCCGCCGCGACCTGATCGGCGGCAGCGGATCGTTTCTCGCCCTCGACGCCATCGACATGCAGGTCGCCGCCGGCGAGACGGTTGGCATCGTCGGGGAAAGCGGCTCCGGAAAGAGCACGCTGGCCCGCGCCATCATCCGCCAGAACAGGCCGAGCGGCGGCACGATCCGCCTGAACGGACAGGATGTCGGCGCCCTTTCCGGCGAGGCGCTGACGGCGTTCCGCCGCCGCGTGCAGATGGTGTTCCAGAATCCCTACGACTCGCTCAACCCGCGCATGACGATCGCGGACGCGGTAGCCGAGCCGATCTGGCGGCACGGGCTGGCCGACCGCAAGGCGGCGCAAAAACAGGCCGACGAGCTGCTGGAATTGGTGGAGTTGCCGCGCGCCCTGCACGACCGCAAGCCGCGCCAGCTCTCGGGCGGACAGTGCCAGCGTGTCGGCCTGGCGCGGGCGCTGGCGCTCAGGCCGCAACTGCTCATCGCCGACGAGATCACCTCGGCGCTCGACGTCACGACGCAGGCGCAGATATTGGAGCTGCTGGTCAGGCTCCAACGCGAAAGGTCGCTGACGCTGCTCTATATCTCGCACGACCTCTCCGTGGTCGGGAGCCTGTGCCAGCGCGTCTATGTCTTCAAGGGAGGGCGCGTGGTGGAGCAGGGACCTGCCCGGCAGGTGCTTTCGACCCCGCAGGACGCCTACACGCAAGAGCTCGTCGGCTCGCTGGCTCAACTGGCTTCCGCGCAACCATCCCCCGTTTCAGGATCGGTCCCGACCCATGCGACTTGACGAATATGCGAGCCTCGACGGAACCAGCCTCGCCCGCCTGCTGGCGAAGGGCGAGGTCACGCCCGGCGAACTCGGCCGCTGCGTGGAGCAGGCGGTCGCTGCGGTCAATCCCGCGCTTAACGCCGTCGTCGAACTCTACCCCGATGCGCTGGAGGCCCTGCCGGAGACGGCCGCCGCCGGATCTTTCCACGGCATTCCGACTCTGACCAAGGATTTTCCGATCGAGGCGGGGCGGCCGGCGGAATTCGGCAGCCGGTTGGCCGAGGGATTCCGCGCTGCGCATGATGCCGTCTGGTGGACCCGGCTGCGCGCCGGCGGGCTGATCAATGTCGGCCGCACGACCAGCTCGGAATTCGGCGTGCCGGCGGCAACGGAATCGCCCCTTTACGGCGCGACCCGCAATCCCTGGAACCCGGAACGCGGCGTGGCCGGTTCCAGCGGCGGAGCGGCGGCGGCCGTGGCGGCCGGCATCGTGCCCTTCGCTCAAGGCAGCGACGGCGGCGGTTCGATCCGCAATCCGGCTTCGTTCTGCGGGCTGGTCGGGCTGAAGCCGTCGCGCGGCCGCGTCACCGGCTCTCCGCATGCGAACGCGCCGCTTCTGGGTCTGGGGACGGCCTTCATGCTGACACGCTCGGTTCGCGATACGGCGGCATTGCTCGACCTGTGCCACGGTCCCGACGCCGGCGACGGCTATGAGATCACCCCGCCCGAAACCTCTTACGTCGAGGCCATGCGGCGTGTCCCGAAGGGGCTGCGGATCGCGCTGTGCACGCAGTCATGGTCGGGCGTCCCGATCGACTCGCAAGTCGCGGCTGTGGCGCAATCGGCGGCCGAACGGCTCGCTTCCTTCGGCCACCACGTCGAGGAAGCCTCGCCGGCCTTCGACTATGCCGCTTTCCTCCATGCACAGAAGGTGATCTGGGCCGCGGACGCCGCCGCCGACATGCCGGCGATGGCAAGGCATATGAACCGGAAACTGGAGGACGCGCTCGGCGCGAGCGTGCTGGCGCTGTACCGCTGGGGGCTGGGCCTGAGCGCCGCGCAACTTATCGACGCGCTGGCCGTATACGATCACATCACGCGCCAGCTCGGCCGTTTCCTCGCCCGCTACGACCTGCTGCTGACGCCCACCGCGACCATCGTGCCGGAGCCGGTCGGGACGTTTGATCCCAACCGGCCCGGCATCGACGCGGACGGCGTGTTCGACGATCTGGCGCCCAAGGAGACGTTCACCGCGCTGTTCAATGGCACCGGGCAGCCTGCCATCTCCCTGCCGCTCGGGCGCAGCCGGGACGGCCTGCCGATCGGCGTCCAGCTCGCTGCCCGTTTCGGACGCGACGACCATCTGCTTGCGGTCGCGCGGCAACTGGAGGAAGAGTCGGCCGGCCGGCCCGGCATCTGGGGACAGGGCATCCCGGCCATATATGCCGGCAATTTCTAGGAGCGGGGACTGTGGCTAGAACGCGCAACGGCAAAGGCGCCAGCAAGACCAACGGCGGCGAGGAGAAGATCGACCTCGAAGCGATCCTGCGCGCGCGCATGTCCGATTTCTCGCCATCCGAGCAGAACCTCGCCGCCTATATGCTGGACAACATGCAGATGCTGCCCTTCGAGACGGGAAACAGCATCGCGCGGGCGGTGGGCGTCAGCGAGATGACCGTAACCCGGTTCGTGCGCGGTCTCGGCTTCGAGAACCTGCGCGATCTCAAGAACCGGCTGCGCGTCTCCGTCGCCGAAAAGGACAGCGACATCGACGATTACATGGCCCGCTTCCAGATGCGCGAAGGCCGCCAGCAGGCGCTGCAGGAGAGCCTGCGGCTCGAACTGGACGCCATCGTGAAGGCCTATGCCTTGACCACCACCGAATTGTGGGACGAGGCGGCCGGCGCGCTCGTCAAGGCGCGCACCATCTATGTGGTGGGTTTCCAAGCCTCCAAAGGACTGGCGATGGATTTTGCCAGCCGGCTGCTCTGGGCGCGCCCGAACGTCATCTTCGTGGACAACGCCTCGGGCACCTTCGGCGAGATCGTCAACGCCGATCCGAAGCAAAGCCTCGTGGTGCTGGTGGACACCGCCGCCTATGCTACGCGCGGCATCAAGCTGGCCGAAAAGCTGAAGGCGCTGGAGATGCCGCTCGTCATCGTCACCGACAAGTTCAGCCATTGGGCCTTCGCCTACACGCGCTTCGTCTTCGAGGCCCACACGCATGTGAAGACGTTCTGGGATTCGACGGCGAGCCTTGGCGTCGTGCTTAACCTGATGATCGACGCGGTGGCCACCCGGCTCGGCCCCAAGGCCAAGCGCAACTTCGCCATGATGAGCGACATGGGCAACCTGTTCGGCGAATTCGTCGGCGGCAGCTATCTGCGCCGCAAGGACTGACCCGTCCGCGCCTCCCCGAAAAACGAGAAAGTCGAGCAATGACCAGCACTCCCACGTTCCGCGACCCGACCATGCCGGGCAAGCCGATCATCCCCCGGATGGACTGGGACCGCGCGCCCTGGAACCGCTGGACGTTCCAGCATGTGCGCGACATGGTGCCGACCGCGCAGGTGTGGCGCGGACAGGGGCCCGTGAGCCCGCTGCCTGAAAACCCGCAGGACATCGACGCGGTCGGTTTCGACGCGGACGGCCGCCGCGACACGATCGGCGGCTTCCTGCAATCGAGCTATGCCGACGGCATGCTGGTGCTGCATCGCGGCAAGGTCGTCGCCGAGCGCTACCTGAACGGCATGACGCCGCACACGCCGCACCTGTCGCAATCGGTGGCCAAGTCCGTGGTCGGAACCGTGGCCGGCATCCTGATCGGGCGCGGCATCGTCGATCCGGCCGCGCCCGTCACGCAATATCTGCCGGAGCTGGAGGCGACGGCCTATCGCGGCGCGACCGTTCAGCAGGTGCTAGACATGACCAGCGGCGTGGTCTTCGACGAGACCTACACCGCGCTCGATTCCCACATGGCGCAAATGGACGTCGCCTGCGGCTGGAAGGAGCGCAGGGACCCGAGCTGGCCGGGCAATGTGTGGGAGCTGATCCTGTCGCTGAAAGAGTCCGAATGTGCGCACGGCGCCTCCTTCCGCTACCGCTCGATCGAAACGGACGTGCTGTCCTTCGTGCTGCAACGGGCCGCCGCGGCGCCGCTGGCCGAGCTGGTCAGCCGCGAATTGTGGGCGCCGATGGGGGCCGAAGAGGATGCCTATTTCACCGTCGATCCGGCCGGCTATGCCCTTGGCGACGGCGGCTTCAACGCGACCCTGCGCGACTATGCCCGGTTCGCGCTGCTGCATCTCGGCGGCGGCGAGATCAATGGCCGGCGCGTCGTTCCGGCCGCCTGGATCGAGGAGACGCGTTCGGGCGCCCGGCCGGACCTGTTCGGCGGCGTCTATCACGAGGTGCTGCCGGAAGGCGCCTATCACAACCAGTTCTGGGTCGAGGACGGCACGCGCCGCGCCTACATGGCGCGCGGCGTGTTCGGCCAGCTTGTCTATATCGACCCGGAGGCGGAGTTCGCCGCGGTGATCCTGTCGAGCTGGCCGGAATTCGTCAACGCCGGCCGCACCCGCACGGCGCTGGCGGCCGTTAGGGCCATCCGCCAGGCGCTGTCGTCATAAGAGCGGGATGCCGCAAGCTACGCATTTCGGTTTCACGAGCGCAGGAACCGAAGCGCAAGAACCGGACCAGCATGGGGGATGGCCGTTCGGCGCGAATGCCGGGTCGCCGCCGGAAAGCTCACAGGCAGGCAGGAACTTCAGGCGAGCATGGTGCGTTTCACTCCATTGCACTGATTTCAGCGACGGGGTGAGGAACGCCGGATGTTTGGCCTGCTCCAGGTCGTGGCTGTCATGATCGTCGCGCTGCCGACAGCGCTGTCGGTGGCGCACGCCTTGGAGCTTCCGGGCAAGATGCGGCTGGATGAGCGCACGTATCGGGTGGTACAGCGCATCTATTATCCTGGCTTCACAATCGGAGGCGCGTCCGAACCCCTCAGCATACTGGTGACCGGACTTCTGCTGTTCCGGACCCCGACCGGAACGGCCGCGTTCTGGCTGACCGGGGTCGTCCTGATCGCAATGCTGGCGATGGTTGCAATCTATTGGACCGTGGTTCACCCGGTGAACAAATACTGGATGGAGGGCGCGGCGGTGGGTCCGTCCGGTTCGACCTTCTTCGGAGCCGGGCGAAAAGATCGAGGCCAAGAGCCAGGCTGGACGGAACTTCGCGATCGGTGGGAATACGGCCATCTCGCGCGGGCCGTTATCACAAGCATGGGCTTTCTGGCGCTGGTGATCTCCCTTGTCGTCCGCTCATAGCGTGCCTTCGCCGAGGATCGACCGGCCTGATCGGGACGTCGACACAACCCGGTAAGTTTGATCAGATTCCTGAGGATATGGTCTGGCCGCCCGTGGAGTCCGGAGCTTGCGGCGGCCGGGGCGCCGATTGGCTATCCGTTGACGAAGGCGGGGCGTGCAAGAGGGTGGACGATCGTTTCATCGGGCTGCCCGGTCTCGAGCATCGTCACGACGAATTCGCATGGCGCCGCCAGCGGCGTGAATCCGAGGTGCCAGCAGTTCCGGGCATAGACCACGCCTTGATGGCCCTGCGCCAGGAAGGCGCGGATGCTGGCGGGGTCCGGCGCTCCCGACGCATCGGATTTCGCGACCACGACGATGTGGGGATGATCGCCGCGCGGGATGAATGTCTGTGGCGAATGCGGGTGCCGCTCCAAAGCCCTGATTTCCAGCGGAAGCGTAGAAGCGTCTTCGACCCTTGCGATCCAGATGACGGGCCGGCCCTCGTCCGCCGGAGAATATGCCGAAGGGATATGAAAGCGGCGGCCGGCGCCATCGTGGGCCACCACCCGGCCGAAGGGTTCGAACGCGCTCGCGGTAAGCGGTTCCAGCTCGATTGCATGGGTGACGGTCACGGGATTCCTCATGGCTTCCTATTTTTGATCATAAATTGAGATTAATACGGTTGACAACGGCAGATATCGCAAGTTTATGATCATATCCATGGGAGCAGATACAAGCACGATCATCGACCAGATCCGCAGCGACATCGTCGACGGAGCGTTCGGGCAGGGCGCCCGGCTGCGCATAGACGATCTCGCAGGGCGCTATGGAGTGAGCCCGATGCCGGTGCGTGAAGCGCTGAACAGGCTTCACGGCGAGGGCCTGGTCGTGATCGCCCAGAACCGTGGCGCTCGCGTGCGGCAGATCGATGCGCGTTTCGTGGAGAACCTGTTCGATATCCGCGCGGCCCTGGAAGCCATGCTGGCGCTGCGCAGCGCCGAACGCCGCACGGACGCCGATATCGAGGCGCTGAAAGCGGAGCAGGAGAGGTTCGAGGACTTCGTCTCCTGCCGCGACTATCCGGCAGTGCTGCAGTCGAACAAGCTCTTCCATCAGATCGTCAACGAGGCCGGCGCGAACGAGGAAGCCTACGCCCTGTCCAACAAGCATTGGGTGCTGATCGCGACCCTGTGGAAGCGTTTCGGCTACCAGGAGGAGCGTTTCGCCGGGGTCATCAGCGACCATCGCGAACTGATCGCAGCGCTGGAGGCGAGGGATGGTTCCGCAGCCTCGGCGATCATGCAGGCGCATGTGATCAAATCCAAGCTGAAGATGCTTCAGGTGCTGAAGCGCCACGAGGACGCGCAGTCGTGACCGTGGCCAGAATGACGGGCCTCCGCATCGCGCGGGTTGCGGTCTCGGAGCGCACGACGTGGCTGCTCGTCGCGCTGGAGCTGGACAACGGCGTCAGCGGTCTGGGCGAAGCGACGCTGGACGGAAGCATCGACACCGTGGCGCAGCATCTCGCGCGGCTCGGGCGGCAGGGGCTCGAGGCATCGGCGACCGCGGCCGACATGTTCGCCTGTCTTCCCGATCCCCAGGGCGATCTCGCCCTGGCGGCTGCCGTTTCGGCGCTCGACCATGCGCTGAACGACTGTCTTGCGCGTGAACGCCGGATGTCGGTGGCGAACCATCTCGGCGGGCAGCGGCGTTCGAAGATCGGTCTTTACGCCAACCTCAACCGCCGCACCGTCGACCGCAGCCCGGCCGGCTTCGCCGCCAGTGCGCGCGATGCGCTTTCGGCAGGCTTCGCGCACCTCAAGATCGCACCTTTCGATGAGGTCTTCCACGATCCGCGCGCCGAAGCGCCGGCCCGGGCGCTGGACAAGGGGCTGGAGCGCGTCGCTGCGGTGCGCAGCGCCATGGGGCGCGACGGGCGGCTGATGGTGGATTGCCATTGGCGCTTCACGCCATCGGGCGCGGGCGACCTGATCGATGCCTGTGCCGGGCTCGACCTGCATTGGATCGAATGTCCGCTGCCGGAGAGCGCGGAATTTATCCCCGACATCGCCAGGCTTCGCGGCAGGGCCAATCGCAAGGGCATGTTGCTTGCGGGGGCCGAGAACGTCGTGGGGCTCGCCGGCCTGGAGCCGTTCCTCGAGGCGTCGGCCTACGACGTGCTGATGCCCGACGTCAAATATGCCGGGGGGCTCGCCACGATGCTGCGCATGGCCGAGCGCCTGGAATCGGCGAAGGTCCGGTTTTCTCCGCACAATCCGAGCGGTCCCGTGGCGCATGCCGCGAGCGTGGAAGTCTGTTCGGCGGCCGGGACGGTCGATCTCCTGGAATACCAGTTCGAGGAATCGCTCCTGTTCGACGACCTTGTCGTGGCGCCGCTGGCGCGTGCGGGTGGAGAGATAGAACTGGGGCGCCGGCTCGGGCTAGGCGTCGATCTGAAGGACGAAATCCTGAAAGGAGCAGGTTTCGTTCAGGAGCTTACGGTGGAGGAATCGAATGTATCCGGTGTCGTTTAGGAATTTTCTGAGGGGTAGCGCCCTGGCGCTCCCCGTCGCGCTGGCAACCGCGCTGGGGGCGACGGCGCTCGCCCATGCCAAGGACAATCTCGTGGTGGGGCAGAATGCCGATCTGGCGTCGCTCGATCCGACCGAACTGCGCATGGGCACCTATGTCTCGACCCATCTGCTCTACAATTCCCTGATCCGCCTCGACCAGGACGGCAAACCGCAACCCGAACTGGCGAAGTCCTGGACGAAGAGCGACGACGGCAAGACGCTGACGCTCGACCTCGAGCAGAACGTCAAGTTCCACGACGGGCGCAAGATGACCTCGAAGGATGTCGCCTTCAGCCTGGATTACGCGAAAAACCCGTCCGTGGGCGCCAACATCCTGCCGCTGGCGCAGATGATCGAAGCGATCGACACGCCCGACGACAACACGGTCGTGCTGCATCTCAACGGCGATTCCGATGCCGTTTTCGATCTGCTCGATCTCGCTTTCGTGGTCGACTCCCAGAACCCGGACAAGATCAAGACCGGCGGCAACGGCACGGGACCGTTCAAGCTGGAAAGCTACGAGCCGGGGCAGGGCGCCACGTTCGCGCGCAACGAGGACTATTGGCGCAAGGCACCCGAACTGAAACAGGTCGAGCTGAAGATTATCCCCGATCCGCAGTCGGCGGTGGCGGAATTGCAGTCGGGCACGGTGGACTTTCTGCCCATCCTGAGCCGGGAATCGATCGAATACCTGGCCAATTCCGGCATCAAGACGGGCGTCGCGTCGGCCGAAGGGCGCGTGCTCGACGTCGGCATCAACGTCAAGTCCGCGGTCTTCCAGAAGCCCGAGGTCCGCAAGGCCATCAGCCTGGCGATCGACCGCGAGCGCATCGCCAAGGACATCGTCGGGCCGGGAGCCATCCCGAAATGCCTGCCCTGGGCGGAGCGTAGCAAGAAGGAGACGGCCGGCCTGGAAGGCTCGTGCAAATACGATCTGGCCGAAGCAAAGGCGCTGATCGAGAAGGCGGGAGCGAAAGGGGCTTCGGTGGAACTGCTCGCTTACAGCCAGGCCGAGCCGGCGCTCGGCGGCATGGCGCAGATCCTGCAAAGCTCCTTCCAGGAGATCGGCATCAACGCCAACATCTCCGAAATGTCGGAAGCCGCCTTCGTCGCCCGCTTCCGCAAGAGCAATTTCGAGATCACCACGCACGTCTATGTCCGCGCGGGGCGCAGCCCGTCCGCCATCCTGCTTTCGGCGGTGCCGTTCCGCTCCAGGAAGAATGTCGCCGGCGTGGAGTCCAAGGCCTACCAGGACGACGTGGGCTATGTGACGACGCACAGCGACAGCCCGGAGACCGAGGCCGCCTGGAAACGCATCGACGAGTTCCTGCTCAACGAGAACTGGGTCCTGCCGGTCTCCACGCTGCCGGTGCAGTGGGCGTCTTCGCCGCAGTTGAAGGACGTCCACTTCAATCTCGACGGCATGCCGATCTTCGAGGCGGCGAGCTTCGACCAGTAGCCGGAACGGAACCTGCTTCCGGGAGGGGAGCTGAACAATGGCGACTTACCTGACCCGCCAGATCCTTCAATGGATACCGGTACTGTTCATCTCGAGCGTGCTGATATTCGCTGTCGTGCGCGCCCTTCCCGGAGATCCCGCCGATGTGATCGCCGGGCCGGACGCGACGCCCGAGGTGGTGGAGCAGATCAGGTCGGACTACGGGCTCGACCGGCCCTTGCCCGAACAGTATTTCTCCTGGCTGAAACATGTCGCGCAGGGCGATTTCGGCCAGTCCTACATCTACCACCGTCCGAACGGCGAGCTGATCTTCAGCCGGCTGCCCTTCTCGCTGCTGATCGCCGTGACGGCGCTTCTGGTGGCCGTGGCCGTCGGCATTCCCGCGGGCCTGGCTGCCGGGATGAACGAGGGCCGGCTGCCGGACTGGCTTATGTCCATGGGTTCGGCGCTGTCGATCGCCACGCCCGACTTCTGGTTCGGCATCGTCATGGTCATCATCTTCTCCGTGTCGCTGGGCTGGCTGCCGCCGGGCGGTTTCGTCAGCGCCTTCGATTCTCCGTGGAGGTTCTTCCTGTCGCTGGTGCTGCCCAGCCTGACGCTGGCCCTGCATGGCTCGGCGGTGCTGGCCCGCTTTACCCGCAATGCGGTGATCGAGACGCTGGGCGAGGACTACATCCGCACCGCGCGCGCCAAGGGCCTGCGTCGCGGCCGCATCGTTCGCTGGCATGTCCTGCGCAATTCCCTGATACCGATCGTGACCATGATGGGCATTCTGCTCGGCCGCATGCTTGGCGGCGCGGTCGTCATCGAAACGGTGTTCGCTTGGCCGGGCGTGGGCAGGCTGCTGGTGCAGTCGATCATCAACCGCGACTATGGGGTGGTTCAGGGCATCCTCGTCATACTGGTGCTGTTCTTCCTCCTGCTCAATCTCGTGGTCGATATCCTCTACGGCTTCGTCGACCCCCGTATCCGCGTGGCGCAGGAGAAGGCGAAATGACGGACCTGTCCATCCGCCCGCCGAAACCTTCCCTGCTGGGCAGGCTGGGCAGAGGCCGGCCGCTCGGCAATTTTGCCGGTCCGATCGGCGTGGGGCTGGTCGGCATCGCGGTCCTGGTCGCGATTTTCGCACCGCTTCTGGCTCCCTTCGACCCGAACCAGCAATTCGCCGGCCTGCGCCTGGCGGCGCCGGGCACGGCGGGTCATCTGCTGGGAACGGACGAGCTTTCGCGCGACATATTGAGCCGGGCGATCTACGGCACCCGCATATCGCTGCTGGTCGGTTTCGCCAGCGTCGCGATGGGCGCCAGCATCGGCATCGTGCTCGGCATTCTTGCCGGTATGACGAAGGGTGTCACGGACACGCTGATCATGCGCGCCTGCGACATATTGCTGGCCTATCCCGGCATCCTGCTCGGCATCATCGCGGTGGCCGTGCTGGGCGCCGGGCTGACTTCGGTCTGCATCGCCGTGGCCTTCGTGAACATTCCCGTATTCGCACGGCTGACCCGCGCCTCCGTGTTGCGCGAGCGTGAACTGGACTATGTGAAGGCCGCCATCGTGCAGGGAGCCGGCAGATGGCGCATCATGACCCGGCATCTCCTGCCCAACAGCATCGGCAGCGTGGTCACCCAGCTTTCGGCCGCGGCCGGCCATGCCATCCTGCTGGAAGCGTCGCTGTCCTTCGTCGGCCTGGGCGTGCAGCCGCCGACCGCTTCATGGGGCTCGATGCTGAGCAAGAGTCGTGAATATCTCGGCATCGCTCCGCTCTACGCGATCGTTCCCGGCCTGCTGCTGCTTATTCTCGTGCTGGGGCTGAATTTTCTCAGCGACGCCATGCAGAAGGCGCTGAACCCGGCGAGCAAGAAACGATGACCATGCATGAAGCGAAGCGGCATGTGCGATCGGCCGGCCCGGTCCTGTCGGTGCAGGGCCTGACGATCGAACTCGGCCTGGCCCGCACCGGCTATCCGCTGGTTTCCGACGTCAGCTTCGACGTGATGCCGGGCGAGGTTCTGTGCATCGTGGGCGAATCCGGTTCCGGCAAGACGCTCACCGCGCTCTCCCTGATGTCGCTGCTGGCGCCCCCCGTGCGCCTCGCCGGAGGCAGGATCGAACTGGACGGCGAGGACATGCTGGCCATGCCCGAGGCACGGCGCGAGGAGATCAGGGGCGGTCGCATCGCCATGGTTTTCCAGGACCCGATGAGTTCGCTCAATCCCGTGCTGAAGATAGGCGCCCAGATTGCGGAAACCATCGCCCGCCACCAGCCCTCGCTCTCCAGGGAGCAGCGCATGGATCGGGCCGAACGGCTTCTGTCCATGGTCGGCGTGCCGGGTCCGCGAGAACGGCTGGACGTCTATCCGCACGAAATGTCGGGCGGCATGCGCCAGCGCGTGCTGATCGCCATGGCGCTCGCCAACAACCCGCAGGTGATCGTGGCCGACGAACCCACCACCGCGCTGGACGTGACCGTGCAGGCGCAGGTCATGGACGTCATGCGCTCGGCCTGCGAACAGGCCGGCGCCGCCCTCGTGCTGATCACGCACGACATGGGCCTGGTCGCCGAAAGCGCGGACCGCGTCATCGTCATGTATGCCGGCCGCATCGTCGAGGAAGGGCCGGTCGACGCGTTGTTCCGGCAACCGCGCCATCCATATACGAGCGCGCTCCTGTCGAGCATCCCCAATCCGCGCATGCCATCCGGCCAGGAGCTTCAGTCGATCGAGGGCGAACCGCCGAATCTTGCGAAGGAGATCAACGGCTGCGCCTTCCATCCCCGCTGCTGGCTGGCGCGCGGGCGCAGGCCATGCGCGACCGTCCGGCCCGAAATTCGCGATCTCGGGGAGGGACAGTACAGCGCATGCCACTTTGCCGAGGAGGTGGCGGAAGCGTGGCGGCTCTCGAATGGAGGCGTGCGATGAACGCGATCGTTGCCGGGCCTAAAGCCATGTCCGCCGCCGACGGCGCCGCGCCGTTGCTGCGCGTCAGCGGATTGAAGAAGCATTTCCCCATCCGCACCGGCGTGCTCCAGCGCGCGACGAGCTTCGTCAAGGCGGTGGATGGCGTCGATTTCCAGATCGCGCAGGGCGAGACCCTCGGGCTGGTGGGAGAGTCCGGATGCGGCAAATCCACCGTCAGTTCGATGCTGGTGGGACTGACGCCGCCGACCGAAGGCAGGATCGAGTTCGGCGGCCGCGACATCACCGATGTCGACAGGCGGAGCGACGCCCAGCTGTGCCGTGACCTGCAGATCGTCTTCCAGGACCCCTATGGCTCGCTCAACCGGCGCATGCGGGTGTTCGACATCGTCGCCGAGCCGCTCCTGATCCACAGGATCGCTTCCGGGGCGAAACTGAGAACCATGGTGCTGGACGTGTTGTCTACGGTGGGGCTGAACGCAGACCAGGCGCAGCGTTACCCCTCGCAGTTTTCGGGCGGCCAGCGCCAGCGCATCGGCATCGCCAGGGCGCTGGTGCTCAATCCGAAGCTGATCGTGCTGGACGAACCGGTCTCGGCGCTGGACGTGTCGGTCCAGGCACAGATCCTCAATCTCCTGAAGCGGCTCCAGCGTCAGCTCGGCCTGTCCTATCTGTTCATCTCCCACGATCTTTCGGTGGTGCGCTACATGGCCGAACGCATCGCCGTCATGTATCTCGGCAAGATCGTGGAGACGGCCGATCGCGATCCGCTGTTCGAGCGTCCGGCCCATCCCTATACGGAAGCGCTCCTGTCCTCGATCCCTTCGGACGATCCGGGCCGCAGGTCGCTCTCGGGCCGCATCATCCTGAACGGCGACCCGCCCAGCCCGGCAAACCCGCCGTCCGGCTGCGCCTTCCACAAGCGCTGCTTCCAGGCGCGCGACAAATGCCCGGCCGAGACGCCCCCGCTGTCTCCCGTCGCCGGCGGCAACCGCAAGGCTGCATGTTTCTTTCCACGAAACCTGCCGGCCGAACTCAACCAACCGGACTGAGCAGAAATGTACGAGATCGGAATCAGCCGCGACTTCCTCAACGGTCGCGGGGAAATCGCATGGGGCGATATCGGGCTGTCGCGCATCGAGGCCGATCCCCGGTTGCGCCATCGCATGATCGGCGATGGCGACGTGGCCGAGAACTTCGCCGGCTTCGACGCCGTTCTCGTGCTGCGCCAGCGGATCGACCAGAAGCTGCTCGACGCCGCTCCGCGCCTGCGGCACGTCAGCCGCTGGGGCGCGGGGCTGGACAGGATCGATCTCGACGCCTGCACCCGCGCGGGCGTCATGGTCACCAGCACGCCGCTGGGCGGCAAGGTGCCGGTCGCCGTGGCCGCGCTCACCTTCGTGCTGACACTTACCCATCGCGTGCTCGAAAAGGACCGCCTTGTGCGGGAAGGGCGCTGGGCCGAGCGGGCGGACTATATGGGCATGGGCCTCGCGGGGCGCACCATAGGCATCGTCGGCCTCGGCAATATCGGGCGGGAGTTCGCGCGCCTGGCCGCACCGTTCCAGGCGCGGCTGGCCGCCTACAGCCCGCGCGCGGAAAAGGCGCAGGCCGATGCCCTCGGCGTCGAGCTCGTCGGTCTGGATCAGTTGATGGAACGCTCGGATATCGTCGTGGTGACGGCGGCGCTCACCCCGGCGACGCAGGGCATGATCTCGGCGGAGCGCATCGCGCGCATGAAGCCCGGCTGCATATTCGTCAACGTGGCGCGCGGCGAGATCGTTGATGAGGACGCACTGATCGCCGCCCTGAAATCGGGCCGGATCGCCCGGGCCGGCCTGGACGTCTTCCGCGAGGAACCGCTGGCGCCGTCCAGTCCGCTCATGCGCATGGACAATGTGTTGCTTGCGCCGCACGCGCTCGCCTGGACCGACCAGATCATATCCGGAAACGCCGTGGACGCCATCGGCTCCCTGCTGTCGGTGGCCGCCAACAAGCGCCCGGGCTTCATCGCCAATCCACAGGTGCTCGACCACCCGCGCTTTGCGGACATGTCGTCGTGATCCGTCAAGACACGGGCCTGGGGCCGTTCGAAACCGAACTTCAGGGCTTCCTCGCCGGGCTCGATTGCAACCTGATGCTCAAGCCGGCGCATGTGTTGCTGCGCCTGCACCGCGCGCCGCTGGCCACGCCGATGAACACCGTCTTCGGGCCGCTGCACAGTCGGCCGTCGTTGGTCGTGACGGTGGAGGACGCGGACGGCACGCGCGGACTGGGCGAGATCTGGTGCAACTTCCCGCCGGCCGGCGTGGATTACCGCCATGCGCTCGCGCGCGACATATTGCCGGCCGTGGCGGTCGGCGCGAGCTTTCGCAACCCCGCCCACGCCACGGACGAGTTGCAGCGCCGGCTGCACACGCTGGGCCTGCAGGCGGGGGAGGCGGGTCCGGTCGCGCAGATCGTGGCCGGCCTCGATACCGCGCTGTGGGACCTAGTGGCGCGAAGGGCGGGAAAACCGCTTTTCGCCGTTCTCGGCGGCCGCGCGGACGTGCCCGTCTACGCAAGCTCCATCCCGCCGGACGAGCCGCTTCGCCTCGCGACGGCGGCGGCGGAGCGCGGACATACGGCCTTGAAGCTGCGCGTCGGCTTCGGCCGGGACAAGGATCTCGACAACCTGGCCGCGCTGCGCGGCGAATTCGGCGACGCCGCCCTGATGGTGGATGCCAACCAGTCATGGACGGCCCCGCAAGCGGTGGAGATGGCCGGCCTCATGCGCGAACACCGGATCGACTGGCTGGAGGAGCCGCTTCCCGCCGACCGGCCCTTCCATGAATGGCGCCGCGTGGCGCAGGAAGGCGAGGTGCCGCTTGCAGGTGGCGAGAACCTGCGCCGGCTCGGCGATTTCGCGGTGTCGATCGCGCGGCGCGCCGTGACGGTCGTCCAGCCGGACGTCGGAAAATGGGGCGGCGTCTCCGGCGCCCTGATCGTAGGCCGCGTCGCGAGGTCGGCCGGGCTGCGCTATTGCCCGCACTGGCTTTCAGGCGGCGTGGGGCTTGCCGCCAGCCTGCATGTCCAGGCCGGGCTGGGCGGTGCGGACTTCGTCGAATTCGACGCCAATCCCAACCCGCTGCGTGAACTCCTCTGCGATCCGCAGGTGAAATCCGGCCGCGTGACCCTGCCGGACCTGCCGGGTCTGGGCATCGATCCCGGGTTGAAAGCGATCGAGAAATTTCTCAGCAACTGAAACGACCGGCCGGAAGGACGCAAAAGTGAACGATCTCGACAACAAAACCACGCTCGTGACGGGTGCCGGGCAGGGCATCGGGCGCGCCATCGCGGCCGCTTTCGCCGCGCGCGGCGCAAAGGTCTGGGCGACCGACCTCAACGAAACGGCGCTTCACGGCCTCGATTGCGCCGAGCGCCGCAGGCTGGACGTGCGCGACGGCGCCGCCATCAAGGCCCTCATCGGCGAGATGGGAGCGGTCGATATCCTCGTCAACGCCGTCGGCTTCGTTCACAACGGCACCGTGCTCGAATGCGGCGAGCAGGATCTGGACTTCGCCTTCGACGTCAACGTGAAGTCGATGTGGCGCACCATCTCGGCAGCCCTGCCGTCCATGCTGGAGCGCGGTGATGGATGCATCGTCAACGTCGCGTCGGTGGCGGGCAGCATCAAGGGCGTGCCGAACCGCTTCGCCTACGGCACCACCAAGGCCGCCGTCGTCGGCCTGACGAAGTCGGTGGCCGCCGATTATGTGGCGCGGGGCATCCGCTGCAACGCCATCTGCCCCGGAACGGTCGAGAGCCCTTCGCTCGAACAGCGTCTGCGCGCGCAGGGCGATTACGAGAAGGCGCGCGCCGCCTTCGTGGCGCGCCAGCCGATCGGCCGTATCGGCACGCCCGAGGAAATCGCCGACCTGGCGCTCTATCTCGCCACAGCCACTTACACGACCGGCCAGACGCACATCATCGACGGCGGCTGGGCCAACTGACGCGCTACGGAAAGGAAACTGCCTTGAAACTGCTTCGCTACGGACCCGCCGGCCGGGAAAAGCCCGGACTGCTCGACAAGGACGGCAACATCCGCGACCTTTCCGGCCACGTCGCAGACATCGCCGGCGCGGCGATCCTGCCCGAGGGGCTGGACAGGCTGCGCGGCATCGATCCGGCCAGCCTGCCGCTTGTCGCAGGCTCGCCCCGTCTCGGCCCCTGCGTGGCGGGCACGGGCAAGTTCATCTGCATCGGCCTCAACTATTCCGACCATGCCGCCGAGACCGGAGCCACCGTGCCGCCGGAGCCGATCATCTTCATGAAGGCGACCTCGGCCATCGTCGGACCCAATGACGCCATCGAGATCCCGCGCAACTCGACCAAGACCGACTGGGAGGTCGAACTCGGCGTGGTGATCGGCAAGACGGCCAAATATGTCTCCGAGGCCGAGGCGATGGAGCATGTGGCCGGCTATTGCCTCATCAATGATGTGTCCGAGCGCGAATTCCAGGCCGAGCGCCAAGGCCAATGGACCAAGGGCAAGAGCTGCGACACTTTCGGCCCCATCGGCCCCTGGCTGGTGACGCGCGACGAGATCGCCGACCCGCAGAACCTGGCCATGCGTCTCGAGGTGAACGGTCGCCGCTACCAGGACGGCTCCAGCGCCACCATGGTCTATGGAGTGGCTTACCTCGTCTCCTATCTCAGCCAGTTCATGAGCCTCCAGCCCGGCGACGTCATCTCGACGGGAACGCCGCCCGGTGTCGGCCTTGGCCAGAAGCCGAATGTGTTCCTGAAGGCCGGGGACGTGGTCACGCTTTCCATCGAGGGCCTTGGCGAACAGCGGCAGGACGTCGTGGCCTATGGAGCGGACGGCAGGTAAAGCCGGAAGGGACCCTGCCGGAACAGGCGCAGATCGTATCGCAAGCCGCAGCCGAGGCGGGCATGAAATAGCGTGCCCGCCGCCGGGCCGATGCCGTCACCGGAACGCCGATCCGGCACCGTAGCCTCATGCGGCCAGGCGGTGCACCTGCGGCCGGCTCACGGCCCTCGCGTCCCGTTTCGATCTGAAGCCCTATGGCTTGCCGCCTTTCAAGGCGAACGCCATCACATAATCACCCTTGTCGGGCGAATAGGGAGCTCCGCCGATGGAAATCAAGACATATTGCTTCCCGCTCGCCGGCGAGACGTAGGTCATCGGCGTGGCGCTCGAACCGACCGGCAAAGGATATTTCCACAGCTCCGTGCCGTCCTCCGCATCGTAGGCGCGCAGATAGTAGTCCTGGAAGCCGGCAAAGAAAACCAGTCCGCCCGCGGTAGCGCTGGTCCCCGCATAGGTCGGCAGGCCCATTGGCATGGGCATGTGCGACTTGATCCCGAGCGGACCGAGCTGCTCGGCCGTACCCGCTGGCACCTGCCAGGCGATCTTGCGGGTGTTCATGTCGATGGCGGTAATGGTGCCGAAAGGCGGGTTGACGCAGGGAACCCCCAATGGCGAGGTCCACATCTCGGTCGCCATTCCATACGGGGTTCCTTGCTGCGGCGAAGGGCCGTGGCCTGTGCCGTCGGCATGGGCTTTCTTGGCAAATTCGGGATACGCCTCGCGCCGCACGAGCGAGAACAGGCTCGGCGCGCGCACGTCGTTCATGAAGACCCGGTTGTTGGGTATGTCGACGGAGACGCTGCCCCAGTTCAGCCCACCGATGTTTCCGGGCTGCTCGATCGCATAGCCGCCCAGGCCGATGGGGGTGAAGTCGCCCTCGTAGCGCAGTTTGCGGAATGCGATACGGCAGGCGAGCTGATCGAACATGGTCACCCCCCACATCGATCGCTCGGTCAGCCGCTCGGCGCCGATCGTGGGCATGCCGACCGAATAGGGCTGCGTGGGCGAAAGCCGTTCCTCGGGCGCGGCCCCGGTCTGCGGAACGGGCTTTTCCTGCACCTCGGCCAACGGCTTGCCGGTTTGGCGGTCGAGCAGGAAGAGTTGCCCGCGCTTGGTGGTTTGCAGCACCGCCGGAACCGTGCCGCCCTTGCCGTCGGGTACGTCCAGCAGAGCCGGTTGCGAGGGCAGGTCGTAGTCCCACAGATCGTGGTGGACGGTCTGGAACTTCCAGCGCTCGCGTCCGGTCGTCACGTCGAGGGCGACGAGGGTGGCGTTGTATTCATCCGAGAAGGCCGGACGGTCAGCGCCGAAATAGTCGGGCGTGGTGTTGCCGAGCGGCGCATAGATCAGGCCGAGCTTGTCGTCGAAGGCGGCCGTCGTCCACATGTTGGGCGTGCCGCGGGTATAGGTCTTTCCTTCGGGCGGCAGTTTCGTGATCGATGGGTCACCGAGGTCCCAGGCCCATTCGAGCGCGCCGGTGACCGCGTTGAACGCGCGGATGACGCCGGACGGCTCGCCCACCTCCTGATTGTCGACCACCCATCCGCCGACCACGATGAGATTGCGCGCGACCAGCGGGGCAGAGGTCTGGAAGTAGAAACCCGACTTCACTTCGCCCATGCCCTGGGAGAGGGCAACGGTGCCGCGGTCGCCGAATTCAGGGCACAACTCGCCCGTCTTGGCGTCGATGGCGAGAAGACGCGCGTCGATCGTCGTTTCGATGAGACGTTCGTTGCAGGGCTTGCCGGCGACCTGCTCGGCCTGGGGCATCTTGTAGTAGCCCAGCCCTCGGCACCGCTGCCAGAAGGGGGCCGACGCCTTGGGATCGAACTTCCAGACCGGTTTGCCCGTATCGCCGTCGAGAGCGGCGATGACGTTGCTGGTGTTGCAGGAGTAGACGAGGTTGTCGATCTGCAACGGGGTATTCTGGTCGAGCCCGATGCCGCCATTGTCCGTGCGGTAGGTCCAGGCCAGTTCGAGCTGGCCGACATTGTCGCGATTGATCTGGTCGAAAGGCGAATAACGCAGGCCTTCGGTCGTGCGCCCGTAGGAGTCCCAGTTCGCCGGCGAATTGTTTCCCTTGGCCGGCGCGTAGGCCGCGATCTCCTGCGAGGGCCTCACGATGCCATGGGGAACGAACGCCATGCCGAAGCCGACGACGAAGAGGGCGGCGGCAATTGCCGCGCCGCCAAAGGCCAGTGCGCGGCGAACCTTGCCGGCGAGCCAGGGCGCGAACAGCAACGCAAAGCCGGCTATGGCGATCGGCGACATCAGCCGGGCGAACAGTCCCCAGAAATCGCTGCCGGCCTCCAACCATGCCCAAGGCACCGACAGGACCGCGACGAGCACGGCGAGATAGGCACCCGAGGCCTTGCCCCGCAGCAGCAGGAAGGCCGACGCCAGATAGGCGATGCCGACGACGCAATAATAGAAGGAACCCCCAAGACCTATGAGCCAGGCTCCGGCGGCCGCCAGTCCGATCCCGATAAGTGCCAGGGCGATGAGGTACAATTTTGCGAGAATGTTCAACGCCCTGCTCCTATGCCTTGTGGTCGGCGACGGCACGGACCGTAATGCACGGATGAACAATTACAAGGGCTTGCGACAGGTTTGTTCCTTTCCGTGCCGGCAAAAAGCATTTGCGTCCTTTCCAGGACGGAGGTCGAGTTAAACGATCTGACAGACTTTGGCGCTATCGTGAACGGCGCTCCACCTGAGAGGATGGCATGTCACCGATCTGGCAATCACTGCTCGCGAATCTCGCGCTCGTTTCGAGCCTCCTGGTGGCCTGGGACCTGGCATCGGACTTGACCGACCGCCTTCCGCAACGAACGCAGTCGCTGCTCCTGGGTGTCATCCTGTGCTTTGGCACGCTGGTTTCGATGGCCAGCGCGCAGCAGTTCGTGACGGGCTTTTTCTTTGACCTGCGCTCGCCGCTCGTCGCCGCCGCAGCGTTCTTCGGCGGTTGGCCCGCCGCGCTCATCGCGGCCGCCGGAGCGATCGCCTACCGGCTGCATCTCGGCGGCCTGGGCACCGCTTCCGGAGTGATGGGCATCTTCCTTGCGGCGGCGCTCGGGCTGGCCTGGCACAACATCGCCGAGAACCGCGGCCGCACGCTTGCCACGATATTCGGCCTCGGCCTGTCGCTTGCCCTGGCAAGCCTCATCAATCTTTTCACCGTTACCGCCGAGATTCGTGCCAGCCTGATCGAGAAAAGTACGGTTCCTGTTTTCTTCCTCACCCTTTTGAGCACCGTCATCATCGGCGTTCTGCTCGACCGCCAGATCAGACGTCGCGAACTGTCGACGGCAAACATGATCTACAGCGCGATGGTTCGTGAGCTGCCCGATTGCCTCAACATGAAAGACCTGGACGGCCGCTTCCTCGCGGCAAATCCCGCTACGGCGAGCCTTATGCGGGCCGGATCGGTCGAAAACCTGATAGGCAAGACGGATTTCGACTTCTATCCGCGGGATCTCGCCGATCAGTTCCGCAAGGACGAGCTGGCGGCGCTGCAAAGCGGCTTCACCTTGAGGATCGACCAGCCGGCCACCTTTCCGGATGGCAGGGAAGGCTGGCTTTCCACTGCAAAAACGCCGTTCAGGGATCAGAGCGGGCGCGTCGCCGGGCTGATCACCTACAATCGCGACGTGACCGACCAGAAGCGCAGCGCCCAGCTGAAGGACGAATTCATCTCCACCGTGAGCCATGAGTTGCGGACACCGCTTACGTCGATCCGCGGCTCTCTGGGGCTCATTTCCGCAGGGGTGACCGGAGAGTTGCCGCCGAAGGCGGCCAATCTCATCAAGATCGCGCACGCGAACAGCGAAAGGCTGGTTCACCTCATCAACGACATTCTCGACATAGAAAAGATCGAGTCCGGCAAGATGAGCTTTCAGATCAGCCGGATGCCGGTGCGTCCGCTGGTGGAGCAGGCCATTGCCGCCAGCTCGAACTACATGTCCGACAAGAATGTCCGCATCGTCCTGGTCGACGATGCGCCCCGGGCGGAGGCGAACGTCGATCCCGACCGGCTCCACCAGGTGCTGGCCAACCTGCTGTCGAACGCCATCAAGTTTTCGCCCGCCGATGAAACGGTCGCCGTCAGGTTCGAACGTCGCCCGAAAGACATGCTTCGGATATCGGTCTCGGATCGGGGGGAAGGCATTCCGGAAGCGTTCCGCGATCGCATATTCGGCAAGTTCGAACAGGCCGACGCATCGAGCACCCGGGCCAAGGGCGGCACCGGCCTCGGCCTGAGCATCGTCAAGATGATCGCGGAAAAGTTCGGCGGCTCCGTTTCCTTCGATTCGGAAGAAGGCAAGGGCACGACTTTCCATGTCGACCTGCCTGAAGCGCGCGCCGAGAAGGCCCGCACGCACGAAGTGAACGGCGTCGCGGCACTCGACGACAGGATGCGCGTGCTGATCTGCGAGGACGAGGCCGACATTTCGGCGGTGATCGCGGCACTGCTGGACGCGGAGGGGTTTTCTTCCGACGTCGCGCCCGACATCGCGTCCGCCAAGGCGCTGCTCAAGGCTCGCAGCTATGCCGCCCTGACACTGGACATCAAGCTGGCAGGCGAATCGGGGATAACGCTTTTCCGCGATGTGCGCGCTTCGTCCCTGAATTCCGATGTCCCGGTCATCGTCATCTCGGCGGTCGCCGACGAGGCCAGAAGGTCATTGAACGGTTCCGCGGTCGGCATCATCGACTGGCTGGAAAAGCCGATCGAACCCGAGCGGCTGCATGCCGCCCTGGGCAAGATCGTGAACAGCAAGGTCGACCGCCGCCCAAAGATACTTCACGTCGAAGACGACGAGGGCGTGCTCGCGGTGATGTCGGAAGGTTTGGGATCGGACGCCTCCGTCACCTTCGCGCGGACGCTGCAGGAGGCGCGCAACGCGGTCACGCGCGATCGTTTCGATCTGGTGATCCTCGATATAGGGCTTCCGGACGGCTCCGGTCTGGATCTGCTGTCGGACTTGCCGCACGAAACGGCCGTGATGGTGTTTTCCGCGGCCGAGTTCGACGGACAGCTTGGCGACCAGGTCAAGATGGTGATGACGAAGACGAAAGCCTCGGAACTCGACGTGGCGCGGCTGGTCAGGGCTTTCCTGCCGGCGGCCCAGGGCGGTTCGGCAACAGCATGACACTGGCAGGGACGAAGCAGATGGCGGCACGAATCCTCTATGTCGATGACGACGACGACATCCGCGAGATCGCCCAGATGTCATTGGAACTGGAACCCGGATTCGAGGTGCGTGCCTGCGCTTCGGGACGCGAGGCGCTCGTGGAAGCCGCCGCCTGGCGACCCGATCTGATCCTGCTCGACGTGATGATGCCTGAAATGGACGGGCCCGAAACGTTGCGGCAACTTGCGGCCTCGACCGGCACCGCCGAAATTCCTGTTGTCTTCATCACGGCGCGGACGCAGACGCATGAAGTGCAGCGCTATCTGGAAATGGGCGCCGTAGGAACGATCGCGAAACCGTTCGATCCGATGTCGCTGGCCGGCGATGTCAGGAAGCTGCTCGCCGACCGATGACGGGGCAAACCGCCTGATGGGAAAAAGCGCGATGTCGCCGGCCGCCATTGTCGGCACGCGGGCCCGGGGCTTTGCGCGGATTGCGTTTTCGGCGCTTCTTCTACAGGGTGCCGGGATGATGTCTTCCGCGTCCGCCGGCCAGCCTGCCGAAGTCATCTGGTCCTATCAGGCTGACCGGCTCTCCGGCACGCCGGACCGTCTCGTCGTGACGGGAACCAAGACGGATGGCACGTTCAGGCCGACCGGCGTGGCGTTGCCCGAACCGCAAGAGGCCGAGCCGCCGGTCAAGCCGTTTCCGCTGAACGCCAATCTGCTGCCGCTGTTCGACATCCGGCCCTTCGGCGCTGAGGAGCGCGCCAGCGCCACTGCGCAGGACGACGGCATCGCGCTGTCATGCGCGGCCGGGCAGCGACCGGCCGGCCTGGTGTTCAAGGCGCAAGGCTATCGCTATCCCGGTGCGATGCGTGGCGTGCTGGCGGTCGAAGGCAGTAGTCAGGCCGGCCTGTCCTTTGCCGTCGTTCAGGAAGGGCAGGACGCTCCCCGGACATTGCCGGCCCGGCCTGACGGCGACACGCTGGCGTCCGTCCCCTCCACCGACTGGGCCCCTGCCGGCGGCGCCGCGCGGCAATTGGTGATGCTCTGCCCGAATTCGGCCTCCACTGCGACCATAACGGCGATACGGCTCGTTCCCGCCGGCCGCCCGCCTGCCGGAATCGGAACCTGGCTCTGGGATGCGCGTGCCTGGCTCGATCGGCCCGACCTGCTGGTTTCGGCGCTGCGGCGTGACGACGTCCGCGATCTCTTCCTGCAGATAAGGGTCGATGGCGAAGCGATCGCCGACCGGACCAAGCTCATCCACCTGATCACGGCGATGTCTAACGCCGGCATCGCCGTCCATTCGGTGGAAGGGGACCCCGATATGGCGAGCGCAGCGGGCCGAACGGAAGCGCTACGGCGCGCGCGCATCCTGCGCGGCTTGCGGGAAGCCGGCATGGTGCGGTCCTTCCAGTACGACATCGAGCCCTATCTGCGGCCGGGCTTCGCGTCCGATCCGGTCGCCGGCTGGCAGGAGTGGGCGACGACGATCAACGCCCTTTCCGACGCGCTCGGCGAGAAGGTCTCGGTCGTGGTGCCCTTCTGGATGCTGGGCAGGCCGGGCGGAGAGCGGGCGCTCGAAGCGGCCGCAGGCTCCATCGCCGGTATCACCGTGATGGCCTATCGAACCGACAGCGCGCAAGTCGAGCAAGCGGCCCAGGATTGGCTGGACTGGGGAGCATTTCACGATTTGCTGATAAGCATCGCGATCGAGAACGGGCCCCTGCCGGCAGAATACAACAGGATCTACCGGAGGGCCGAATACGGGGACCTCATCCTTGATCGGTCGGGTCAACAGCCGATGGTTAGAATGTTGGGCTCCGCTGTTTCCAACTCCTATACCAAACCGACTTATTCCTTTAGTCAGGAACTGGAGATCGACCCGGCGCGAATCAGTTTCTTGAACGATCGCGGTGCGTTGGCTCAAGCAAGGGAACGACTCGGGCGCGTTCTCTCGGGCTGGATGGCGTTCGAACGGTTGATGATCCATGGTTTGATTACTCCGGGGGGCTGATCGACACACTGGGTGTGACCGGAGCGAGGCTGGTGGAAGGCGGGAAGACAAAAGTTCTGATCTGCGACGACGATGCGCTGTTGCTGGAATTGATGGAATTCCGGCTGCAGGCCAAAGGCTATTGCGTGGTCAAGGCGGTAGACGGCGCGGAGGCCCTAGCCATGGCGGAGCAGGAGGACCCCCATATAATCGTGCTCGATGCCATGATGCCGAAATCGGACGGCTTCGAGGTGTTGACCCGGATCAAAAACGACCAGCGCCTGTCGGATATCCCGATCATCATGCTGACGGCCCGCAAGGGTGAGCGGGACATCGTTTCGGCACTGGAAAAGGGCGCGGACGACTATCTCGTCAAACCGTTTATCCCGGAGGAGCTGCTCGCCAGGCTGGCGCGCCTCGTTGCCCGGAAAGGCGGCAAGCGCTGATGCCCCGCAGACATGCGGCTGCGCTGGCTTCCATGCTCCTGGCCGTGACGCTGACGGCCGCGTCGGCCCAGACTGTCGACGAGCTCTATTCCTCGGGCGTGAAGGCGAGGCAGGCGCAAAAATTGGATGAGGCGGCGGACCTGCTCACGCGCGCGCTCGCGCTGAAGCCCGACAATGCGGACGCGCTCGTCCAGCTTGGTTTCGCGGAGCTTGGCCGCGGCAACCTCGCACCCGCGCGCGCGGCATTTTCGAAGGCACTGTCGCTGGCTCCCGATTACTGGGACGCCAGGTTCGGTCTGGCCGAGATCGAGTTCCGGTCCGGCAATCCGGACAAAGCCCTGGCGCTGGCCGAGCCCGTGGTGCGCGCACAGCCCGGCAACAAGGACGCCGCCGCGCTGCTTGCCAATATCCGCAAGGCGCAGCAGGCACAGAGCGACAAGAGACCGGACAGGGTTGCGACGGCGGCAGCGGCACGCAACAAGCCTTCGGCAAAGCGCCCGGACCCGGTGACCGCGCTGATGGACCAAGGCCGAAAGCTTCGCGCCTCCGGACGGCTTGCCGAGGCCGAAGCCGTGTACCGGAAGGCATTGCGGCTGGCGCCCCGCGACACGGATGCGCTGGTGGCCCTGGGGCTAACGGAAGGCTCGCAGCAGAAATTCGAAGAGGCAGGCCGGTCGTTCGATGCAGTCCTGGCGATCCATCCGGGCCTGATGGATGCGAGGCTGGGCAAGGTGCGTCTCGCAGTCTGGCAGGGAGATGTGGCTCGCGCGCGCAAACTGATCGACGAAATCCTGCCTTCGGCGCCGCGCAACGCCGAAGCGATGGCCCTGGACGGCCGGATAGCGCTTCTCGAAGGCGATCATGATCGCGCTCAGGGGGCCTTCCAGGCAGCTCTCGCCGCCAATCCCGAAGACGCGGAGGCGCTGGCGGGCATCGGCGATGTCCGGCGGGCGCGCGGCGATGACGAGGGCGCGCGGCAAGCCTATCGGCAGGCGCTGTCGCTGGAGCCCGGCTCGAAGGACATCGAGGACCGGCTGGCGCAGCCTCCCCCCCGAAAATGGCGGCTCGATATCGGCAGTGAAGTCAGCGACCTCACCGGAGGACGCGGCACATGGACCGACAGTTCGGTGGGAATCGCCTACAAGGCAACGTCCCGAACCACGGTCTCGGCGCGCTCTCGCCTGGCCACCCGCTACGGACGAACCGACGTCCAGATCGAGGGCCGGATCGACCAGGCATTCTCGCAATCCTTCTCCGCCTACGCGCTGGCGGCGGCCTCGCCGCACAGCGATTTCCTGGCCCGCTACTCGGTCGGCGCAGGAGCGTCATGGCAGGCGCTTGCGCCTCTGAACGGCTTCGGTCCGCTGCTTCTCAACGTCGATACCCGCTACGACCGGTTCACGGATACCGGCATCACGACGGTGTCGCCATGGATGCAGGGCTACCTGTTCGACGGCCGGCTGGGCCTTTCCGCGCGGTGGGTCCATGCCTTCGACGACGGTGACGCGCGTGCGGACGGATATGTATTGAGGGCCGACTTCGCGGCCACGCCCAAAGTGAACCTGTTTGTCGGATATGGCGATGCGCCGGAGATCGACGACGGCTCGCTGGTGCCGACACGCACGGTCTTCGGCGGCGCGTCCTGGGACGTGCTGGACGACCTGACGGTGCGCGCGAGCCTGGCCCGCGAGCAGCGTCCGGCCTTCGACCGCAACATATTCGGCTTCGGGATCACCAAGCGGTTCTGACCCATGCTGCGGTTCATCTGGTCCCTTTCGATCTTCCTCAGTCTGGTTTCGCTTGCGGTGATGGCGCTTTTGATCCTGCGCCGCACCTACATCCAGCGCCGTAGCTCGGCCGATGCGCAGATGCGCCAGCACCTGCTGAAATCCTTGATCGCGTTTTCGCATCACCGGGATCGGGAAACGCTTAAGCGCGCCGTGCTCGAGGTGCCCGCGCGCGTCGCACTCGAAGCCGGCTTCGAGTTCCTGGCGCTGCTGCGCGGGGAAGAACACGCGGACGTCATCGCGACCCTTATCGAATGCGGCCTGCCTGCCGAGGCCGAGCGCCAGCTTGCCGGCGGCAACGGGGCCGAGCGCATCCAGGCGACGGAAATGCTCGGGACCATGCGTTCCGAAAACGCCGTGCCCCTGCTGCTTGCCACGCTGGACAATGATCGGTCGCGGGAAGTGCGCATCGCCGCCGCCATCGCGCTCTGCGACCTCGACGCCTTGCCGCCTCTGGACGTCGCGCTCGGCAAGATCGGCATAGCCGGCCAGCGCTCGAGGCGTCTCATCGAGCTCTTCCGCCGTCTTCCGGCCGAGCGCATGCCGGAACTGAAGGACTGCGCCGCCAGGACGGATGCCGCTCCTTTCGTTCGGGTCGCCGTCATCGATGCGCTGGCCCGTTCCGGCGACTTCCGGCTTGCCGGCTTCTACGGGAACATCGCGCAAAGCGGTCCCGCGGAGGTCACGGCGGCAGCCATCCGCGCCATCGGGCGGACAGGCCATCCGTCGGCCGTCGCCATTCTCTTTCATGGGCTCGAACACGAGGATTGGGGCGTGCGCTGTGCGGCGGCGGAGGCAGCCGGCCAACTCGGCCTGCCGGATCTGGCCGCTCCGCTCGCAAGGCTGTTGGACGACGAGACATGGACCGTCCGCTATGCGGCGGCCAAGGCGATGAGCGCGATCGTTCCGGAAGGAGAGCGTATCTTGAGGGAAATCGCGGCGAACCAGAGTTCGCGCAGCCAGCGCACCGCATCGCTCATCCTGGCGGAAGGGCCGATCCCGTGACGGCCGGCTGGAGCCATGAAGTCGTCCTGGCGGCGACCGTCGTGTCCTGGCTGATCATCGGGCTGGGGCTGGCGCAGACGGTCGTCTACCTGCTTCAGCTCGTCATAGCCGCCTATGCGCTTTCCCAACGCCCGCCGGTAGCTCGCTCGGCACTGCTGTGGGACCGCTACGGCGATGTCGCCCCTCCCATCGCGCTCATCGTGCCCGCGTACAATGAGGAGGTGAACATCGTTGAATCGGTGCATTCCATGCTCGCGCTCGAATATCCCAACTACGAGGTGGTCGTGGTCAACGACGGTTCGAAGGACCGGACGCTCGAACGCCTCATCGAAGCATTCCAGATGGTGAAATTCGAGCGCCCCTACGAGGAAGCGCTGGCGCACGCACCAATCCGCAGCCTCTATGCGTCGCCGAGAACGGAGCGCCTGTTTGTCGTCGACAAGTTCAACGGCGGCAAGGCCGACGCGCAGAACGCCGGCATCAATGTCTGCCGCGCCCCGATCTTCTGCGTCATCGACGGGGATTCGATCCTCGAAGCCGATGCCCTGATCCGCGCGGCCCAGCCCTTCATCGACGATCCCGAGCGAACGGTCGCCGTGGGCGGCACCATCCGCATCGCCAACGGCTCGCGCATCGAGAGCGGCAGGGTGACCGAGGTGCGCCTGCCGCGCAGGGTGCTCCCCCTTTTCCAGGTCGTGGAATATCTGCGCGCCTTTCTCATGGCGCGGCTGGCCTGGAGCCGCATCAATACCCTCATGCTGGTTTCGGGCGCGTTCGGGGTTTTCCGCCGAGCCGAAGTGGTCGCCGCGGGCGGTTTCACCAAGGGTTCCATGGGGGAAGACCTCGACCTGGTCATCAAGCTGCACCGCCACATGATCGACAGCGGGCGCAGATATCGCATCCAGTTTATCCCGGAGCCCGTGTGCTGGACGGAGGCGCCGGAGACGCTGAACGTCCTCGGGCGCCAGCGCTCGCGCTGGCAGCGCGGTGCGCTCGAATGCTTTTTCCGCTACCGCTCCATGCTGTTCAATCCCCGCTACGGCCGGGTTGGCTTCCTCGGCTTCGGCCATATCCTGATCGTCGACGTGCTCGGCCCGATCGCCGAAGTGCTGGGCTATATGCTGATGCCGGCTTTCTGGTTGCTGGGTATCCTTGCCGCCGACTACCTGCTGGCCTTCACCGCGCTCATCTTCGTCTACGGCGTTTGCGTCAGCGTCTGCTCGCTCATCCTCGAGGAAGCGGAACTGCAGCGGTTTCCGCGCGCCCGCGACCTTGCCGTACTGGCGATGGCAGCCGTACTGGAGAATTTCGGCTACAGGCAGATCAACAATCTGTGGCGGGTGAAGGGCTGGTGGCAGTATCTGCGCGCCGACCAGAGCTGGGGAGAGATGACGCGAACGGGCCTTGGTTCGGGCAAGTGAATTGCTGCCCGACTTAGGCAACTTCGTGTTCGATCTCCAGAATAAGCGCCTGGAGCGCGTGCCACACCGCGCCGGCATCGGCGTCGTGGTCCGCGATAAGCAGCGTCTCCAAGTCCGAAGCGCGCGCGCTGATGTCCGGAAAGCCGAAGGTGCCGCCGGCGCCGGCCAAAGAGTGCGCGATCTTCAAAAGATCGCTGCTGTCCGTTGAAGACGAAAGCGGACCGCCGCCATCGGCGATGGCCTTCAATGCCGCAAGCTGGTCGCGGCATCGCATGAGAAACCGGTCTCGCAGCAGAGCGAAGGCTTCGTCTGGAGTGGTCACGCCATTGCCTCATGTTGAGCTCGAGTGCCGTCGCGCCGAGCATAGTGATCGAACGGTCTGAGGTCAGCACCAATCTGGCCGGCGACATGGCCGGGCATCGCTTCCGGAGGGATCTCGTTCGGCGGGAGGAGCCGGCCGGGATAGCGCTCCAGGCCTTGAATGCCGGTCATCCTGACGCTATATTGCGTCAAGATGAATGAGTTTAAGGAAAAAGGTGCGCGCCATGGGTCTTGCACAATATGCCGATGACGGGCTCTTCTCGCCGCGCAAGATCGCAGATGCGCTGCGCACGACGAGCGAGGAGATCGCGCGCACGGCCGGGCTTGGGAAGGACGCGGTCCAGCGCAAGGACAGGATCCGTTCCGACAGGACGCAGCGGCGGCTGCGCGAGATGGCCGAGATCGTCAACAAGGTCGAGCCGCGCTTCGGCTCGGCGCTGATGGCCTATGCGTGGTATCGGTCCGAGCCGCTGCCCGGCTTCTCCGGCCTGACCGCGATGCAGCTCGTGCGCGACGGCCGCGCTGCCGACGTGCTCGACTATATCGATGCGGTCGACGCCGGCATCCACGCCTGATGCGCTTCGAAGGAGCGCTCTATCGCGCGCTGAATCCGATCCATGCGCGAACGCCGCTGTCGGGCCGCGGGGCGGAGCTTTACGGCGGCCGTTTCAACCGGAAGGGCACGCCGGCGCTCTACACCTCGCTGTCGGTCATGACGGCGCTGCGGGAGGCCAACCAGGTCGGCAGCCTCCAGCCGACGACGCTCGTTTCCTATGCCGCCGACATCGAGCGTGTGTTCGACAGCCGGGACGAAGCCGCCCTGCGCGCGCAAGACATGGACGCGGCGGCGCTCGCCGACGCTGGCTGGCGCGACCAGATGAAGGCGCACGGGGAAGCGCGGACGCAGGCCTTCGCCCGCCGGCTCGCGGCGGCCGGCTATCACGGCCTGCTCGTCAGGAGCTTCGCCTCCGGCGCGGCCGGCGACGACCTCAACCTCGTTCTGTGGAAATGGGGTGCAGCGGCGCCCTGCCGCCTGACATTGATCGACGACGAGAACCGCCTGTCGCGGCTGTGACGCCCGACAGGAGCCGCCGAAGGCGCGGTCGCGCTCGATCAGCGGCGGGCGAAGGCAAGATTCCCGGACAGGGCTCCGACAGCCCCGGCGCATCGGCCGCGATGGGCGGCCGGTCGGAGGCGCGATGGAACGATTCAGGCCCGCTCCAGTTCGGGCCGGACAGGAAATCCATGGGAAAGCCCGCCCGGCGCCGAAGATCGAAAAGCCGGGTCGTTTCGGCCCGACATCAGACGGAGCAATAGCATGGCAGACTATCTGTGGCTGTTCGCGACCGGAGGCGGCGCGATAATCCTTGGCGCGGCCATCGCCTATGCGCTCTTGCGAGGCCGGCGTCTCACGCATGGCGAGCAGGCCGCGCAAGATCGCAAGGTGGATAAATTGTACAGCGAACGGGACAGTTGAAAGCGCCCGGGCGCAGCGCCGGGTCCAAAACCTGTCTCTGTTCGGCCGCCTCGCAGGAAGCTGAAACGTGGACACCAGAACCAAGACCGGCAGGGACGGCAGCGAGAGCCCTGAAGGCTCCTATACCAACACCGCCAGGCCCAGGCCGAGCCTGCTCTCCTTTCCGAAGCGCCATCCCTATGTAACGACCCTGATCGCGCTGCTGGCGGTGCTCGTCGTGGCCGGGGCCATCGGCTGGTGGCTGTACGAGCGCCAGTATGAATCCACCGACGACGCCTTCATCGATGCGCGCACCGTGACGATCAGCGCCGAGATCGCCGGACGCATCAGCGACGTGGACGTCACCGACAACCAGCCGGTCAGGGCCGGCGACGTTCTCCTGCGCATCGACGACAGCGTGCCCGCCGCCGCCGTGCGGCAGGCCGAAGCGGCCGTGTCGGCCGCCCAGGCCGACATCGGAAACGTCGCCGCGCAATCCCAGGCCCAGAACGCCAAGGTCAACCAGGCCCAGCGGCAGGTCGACCAGGCGCGCGCCGCGCTCGATTTCGCCCGGGCCGAAAACAGGCGCAGCCAGGAGCTTCTGTCCAAGGGCACCGGAACCCAGCAGCAGGCGCAGCAAGCGACCTCGACATTGCAACAGGACCAGGCCGCCTACGACAGCGCGCAGGCAAGCGTCGAAGCGGCGCGGAGCCAGATCACGGTTCTCGCGGCGCAGGCGAAAAGCGCCGAAGCCAGGTTGCAGCAGGCCCGGGCCGGTCTGGACCAGGCCCGGATCGACCTGTCGCATGCCACGATCGCCGCGCCCGCCGGCGGCCGCGCAACCAACATTTCGGCCGCCAGGGGCGCCTATGCCCAGCCGGGCCAGGTCCTGATGATGTTCGTTCCGGACGCCGTCTGGATAAAAGCGAATTTCAAGGAAACGCAGCTTGCATCGATGAAACCGGGGCAGCCGGTCGATATCGAGATCGACGCCTATCCCGGCCGCACGTTCCATGGCCGCGTCGACAGCATCCAGGCCGGCAGCGGCACCGCCTTCAGCCTCCTCCCGGCCGAGAACGCCACCGGCAACTTCGTCAAGATCGTGCAGCGGGTTCCCGTGAAGATCGTGTTCGACCGGCCGCCGGACGTCCTGCTCGGCCCCGGCATGTCGGTCGTGCCCACGGTCCAGGTGCGATGAGCGACCGGGCGCAACCGGCGGCGAACGAAAGCCGCTCCGCCGCCGGCGGGCGCAATCCCTGGATCATCGCCGTCGTCGTCTCCATCGCGACCTTCATGCTGGTGCTGGACACGTCCATCGCCAATGTGGCGTTGCGCAACATCGCGGGCAGCCTCGCGGCGGGGATGGACGAAAGCACCTGGATCATCACCACCTATCTGGTCGCCAATTCCGTCGTGATCCCGATCAGCGGATGGCTGGCCGGCGTCATCGGCCGCAAGCGCTACTACATGATCTGCGTGGCGACCTTCACCCTTGCCTCGCTGCTTTGCGGGCTTGCGCCGAACGTTCAATCGCTGATCCTTTTCCGCATCCTCCAGGGCCTCGGCGGCGGCGGCATGGCGCCGAGCGAGCAGTCGATCCTCGCCGACACCTTTCCTCCGGAAAAGCGCTCGCAGGCCTTCGCGCTCTACGGCATCGCCGTCATCGTGGCCCCCACGATCGGCCCCACCGTCGGCGGCTGGCTGACCGACCATTTCTCCTGGCACTGGATATTCTTCATCAACGTGCCGTTCGGCATCATGTCGCTGCTGCTCGTCCAATGGCTGCTGGTCGAGCCGGACGTGCTGGAACGGGAGCGCGAAGCCAGGCTGGAAGGGGGTCTCAAGGTCGACTGGACCGGTTTCTTCCTCGTGGCCATGGCCTTGGGGTGCCTCGAGGTCTTTCTCGACGAGGGCCAGCGCAACGACTGGTTCGCATCGAGCTTCATCACCACCGCGGCCCTGCTGTCGGCCGGATCCTTCGTCCTGCTCATCCCGTGGGAACTGAGCCGCAGGGATCCGATCGTCGACGTGAGGCTGCTCTTCACGCGCCAGTTCGGCACGTCCTTTCTCGTGATGATGGCCGTGGGCGCCGTCCTGTTCAGCACCACGCAACTGCTGCCGCAACTGCAGCAGACGACGTTCGGCTATACGGCCACCCTGTCGGGACTGTCGATGATGCCCGGCGGCATCGCCATGCTGGTGCTGATGCCGGTGTCGGGCTTCGCCTCGGGGCGGGTGCAGCCCAGATACCTGATCATGCTGGGCATGGGCCTGGCGGCCGCCGGCCTGTGGCACCTGACTTCGCTCTCCGGCGAGGCGAGCTTCGGCTATTTCGTCTATGCCCGCATTCTCATCACCGTCGGATTGCCGTTCCTGTTCATCCCGATCTCGACGGCGGCCTATCTCGGGCTGGCGCCGGAAAAGACCAACCAGGCTTCCGCGCTGATCAACGTGGCCCGCAACATCGGCGGCAGCATAGGGGTCTCGCTGTCGAACACGATCATCGCCCAGAACCAGCAGATGCACCAATCCCGATTGGTGGAACATACGGTCCAGTCCTCGTCCGCCTACCAGCAGACGCTGGCGCGGGCGGTCGACTTCTTCACCGCCCAGGGCGCGCCTCCTCTCCAGGCAAAGTCGGAAGCGATGGGATGGATCGCGCAGACGATCGCGCGCGAGTCGTCGTTGCTCGCCTATATCGACGCCTTCCGCGACGCCGCCGTCATGACGGCGCTGCTGGTGCCCCTGGCGCTGCTGCTGCGGTCGAAAAAAAGCCCCGGCAGGCCGGGGCGGAGGGGGACACAAAGGGTGGCACCTAACCGGCCGCCTGCGTGAATGTTCCACCGCACGATTCCCGAAACGGCGGACCGGCCGGCACGGGAACGCGCCGGGGCAACCCGCCGAGGAACCCGTCAGCGGGAACATGGAGCGTCAAAAACAGTTCGGAGGCGGTGGCGACAGGCAGGAGGCGACGATGACCGTGGAAAATCCGCGAAATCCGCGTCGGACCCGGGCGCACGGGACGCGCCTTTTCCGTCCCATGATCCATGCGCTGCTGGTTCCCTTCGCCGCCGCCTGCCTGATCGGCGCGTTTTTCACCGACCTGGCTTACTGGCGCACGGCCGAAATGATGTGGACCGACTTCTCCGCATGGCTGGTCAGCGTTGGCTTCGTCCTCGGCATCATCGCGCTGATCGCCTGGGTTTTCGACTGGCTGACCGGACGCCTCGCGGGATGCGGCCGGCCGGCGGCCATGCAGATGCTCGGCTATCTGGCCGTGCTGGTCCTCTCCGGCTTCAACACTTTCGTGCACACGCGCGACGCCTGGACATCGGTGGTGCCGTGGGGGCTCGACCTGTCGACGGCGACGGTGATCGTGCTGCTGTTCTCGTGCGCCATGTCGTGGCTGGAGATCGCCCATGGACGCAGGGAGATCGCCGGATGACACCTTCCACGCCCGCCGGATTCCGTTTCCGCCTCACGCTCCTCCTTCTGGCTTTCGCGTCTTCGGCAGCGCTGTCGGCCTGCAGCGAAAGCTCGGCCGATCCCGAGGACCAGATCGGCGCCAACCCGAAACTGCCGCAGCTGCAGCAATATCTTTTCCCGCCGATGCACCTCGCCTCCGTGGTCGGCTGGAAGGAGGGCGAGAAGCCGACCGTCGCCAAGGACCTCAAGATCGAGCCGCTGGCGACCGGCCTCGAGCATCCCCGCTCCCTCTATGTCCTGCCCAACGGCGACATCCTCGTGGTGGAATCGAAAGCGCCCGGCACCGATCCCGTCAAGCGCCCGAAGGACTTCGTCATGGGCTGGATCGAAGCGATGGTCACCTCGGCGGGCGGCGATCAGCCGAGCAACCGCATCACGCTGCTGCGCGACGCCAACGGCGACGGCAAGCCGGAGACGAGAAGCGTCTTCCTCGACCATCTCAGCTCGCCCTTCGGTGTGGCCCTGGTCGGCTCCGATTTCTACGTGGCGAACACCGATTCCATCATGCATTACAGGTACAATACCGGCGATACGAAGATTGCCGATCCCGGCACGCCGCTGACGCCGCTTCCCGGCGGCCCGATCGATCACCACTGGACCAAGAGCCTGGTGGCGAGCCGGGACGGATCGCTGCTCTATGTCGGCGTCGGCTCCAACAGCAACATCACCGAGAACGGCATGGAGGCGGAGAAGAACCGCGCCGCGATCTTGCAGGTGGAGCGGACGACCGGCCGGTGGCGCATCTTCGCGAGCGGCCTGCGCAATCCCAACGGCCTGAGCTGGGAGCCCGAAAGCGGGGCCTTGTGGACCGTGGTCAACGAGCGCGACGAACTCGGCCCCGACCTGGTGCCCGACTACATGACCTCGGTGAAGGACGGCGGCTTCTATGGCTGGCCCTACAGCTATTACGGCCAGCACGTCGATCCGAGGGTCATGCCGCAGAGGCCGGACCTGGTGGCGAAGGCGATCGTGCCCGACTATGCGCTGAGCTCGCATGTCGCGCCGCTCGGCCTTGCCTTCTATACGGCCGACAGCCTGCCGCAGGCCTATCGCGGCGGCGCCTTCGTCGGCGAGCACGGCAGCTGGGACCGCGACCGCTTCAACGGCTACAAGGTCGTGTTCGTGCCTTTCAGCGGCGGCAAGCCCAGCGGCAAGGCGCAGGACGTCGTCACCGGCTTCCTGACCAACGGCGAAGCCCATGGCCGGCCGGTCGGGCTGGCGGTGGACAAGACGGGTGCGTTGCTGATCGCCGACGATGTCGGCAACACGGTGTGGCGGGTGACGGCCAAGTAGCGGCCGCCGCGGCCGGGAAAGCATCGCGCCCGGCAAAGGCTCGCCGGCCCCCGCCTGCGCCGACGGCCGGGGCGGTCGCGCCGGCCGATACCTTCCCGAAGCTCGCAAACGACGATCGCTGTTGCCGCCGGACTATTGGCCTGTACACTGCCCGGACGGCGCCTTCGCGGCAGCGCGGCCGCCGACCCGGCAACCGGTGCGGTTGCGTCGCCCCACGGCGCCGGGCGTCGCCGGGAAGAAGACGCGCCGGAGGCCGGATCGTTTGTGTCAACTGGAGCAGTCACATGGACAAGAACATGGAAATGGACGCCTTCAACATCTCGATGCGCAAATTCCTGAAGCAGGTCGGCGTGACCTCCCAGCATGCCATCGAGAAGGCCGTCGAGGACAACGACCTGAAGGGCCAGGGCCGCGTCACGGTGAAAGCGGTGATCACCATGGAACGCGCCGGCCTGCATCACGTCGTTGAGGGCGAGATCGATCTCGGTTGAATATCGGTCCGGCCGCACGGTGTCCGGCGCTTTGCGGTCGTGTGCGGTGAGAGCATCCGCGCGCGACGTTTTCGCGGGTGGCCGTCATTTGCAAAGGGCGTGGCGGACGACGGCGCAGCCGCGCCACGGTTTCGCCCGCCGCACTCAACGACGAAAACGCTTCCACGGTTTTTCGGCAACAGCCCGGCGCTCCGAGGCCCGGACACATCCGGCCCGTTCTGGTGATCGTCGCCGTCGTGGTCGCCGTGCTGGTTATGCTTGGCCTTGTTGCCGTTCTGCGCTAGCCTTCGCCGGGCCGGCAACGATCGCGGTCATCCGGCGGTCGGCGATTCCCGGGTTTCAGGAAGCGGAATGTCGCTGGTTTGAAACTATTCCTCGCGAGCGGCAGCATTGCCGCCCGATAACAGACTCCATTCAAGACATCTTAAGTTACTGAATGCCGTCGATCACGGTTTTCCGATTTGGCATTGACCCCTTGCAAGAAAGAACATAATGGGAACATATAAAATGCAACGAAATGGGTCGGCCGTCTGAAGCGTCCAATCGAACCTCTCGCACGGTGATCAAAAGTTGTGCGTAACCTTAGCGAGCTGGACTGCCTGACGACAGCCGGACGATATAAGCTGATTGAGAATCGTTGCGTCCCACACTGTCGGCGCGAAAGGGAGATGGAAGATTGAAAAAAACGACGCTCCCCTCGCCCTCCGATGACTTTGCGGATTTTGTAAAAGGCCGGAAGTTTGCGACCATCATGGCAGATCCGCCATGGCAGTTCACGAACCGTACCGGTAAGGTCGCACCGGAACATAAGCGCCTTAACCGTTACGGAACGATGGAACTGGATGCTATTAAGGCGCTGCCAGTTGCCAAGGCTTGTGGGCCGACCACCCATCTTTATCTCTGGGTGCCGAACGCCCTTTTGCCGGAAGGACTCGAAGTTCTGAAGGCATGGGGGTTTCAGTACAAAGCCAATATCGTCTGGCATAAGGTTCGCAAGGATGGCGGCTCGGATGGTCGGGGCGTGGGCTTTTATTTCCGTAACGTCACCGAGCTTATCCTCTTCGGCGTTCGCGGCAAAAATGCCCGTACCTTGGACCCCGGCCGTTCTCAGGTGAATTACATCTCTTCTCGTAAACGGGAACATTCCAGAAAGCCGGACGAACAGTACCCGCTCATCGAAAGCTGCTCGCCCGGTCCTTACCTAGAAATGTTTGGCAGAGGCGTCCGCAAAGGCTGGGCAACGTGGGGCAATCAAGCCGACGAGAGCTACGAGCCGAGCTGGAAGACCTACGACTACAATTCCGCTACGGACCGAATTCTACCCGCCGAGTAATCACTCGGGAGTTATGACGCCTTCGCGCATCAACTCCTGCTCCTCATCGGCGATGCTCTCCATCGTGACGTTCTCATCAAACGTCACGATGCTGGCCGGCAGCCCTATCAGAAGCAGCGGGCAAGGATTACCTACACCCCGCCGCACGCGATCCTCAAGTTTCGACCAGTGAGTGGTGGCGGCACCGTACTTGTCTGACACGAACGTCGTCGCCCAGGCTTTCTCGAAGGAGCCGCCTGTAAAGATCATTCTCCGGTCCACGGCTTTCTTCTGCCGCTCTGTTCTGGCCATGCCAAAGGCTTGCACCGCCTCATGGGAGTTAAGACTACGCTCAGTGGCGAAGCGGTGGACCATATCGCGCATCTCGTCCTGCATGGTCGTGCCACGGGTGATGATGACACCGCAGGAAATTGCGCCATCGGCGTGGAGGCGCTTGAAGTTCTCAAGGTCGCGGTCGTAGAAGGGGTCTTTGTTATTCCATTCGATTTCCGCCGCGATCACACCGGCCTCGAAAGCCTTAACATGATCGATTTCATGGGAGATGGCTTCCCGCGCTACTCCGTTGATGCGCTTCTCTACGGTGAAGTTCATTTTCAGCCAGCCACGGTCCGCTAGTGAGCGGCGCAGGCGCTGGGTGCCTTGAGTTTCGCCACCGCCCGAGCCGACGATTTCCTCAATGGGAATGGAGAGGCCAGCTATAGCCTCCTCAAGCTCGATGACGGCATCAGGGAAATCGACGCTCAGTATCGCGCGAGCGTGCGAATGCACTTCGACTTGGAAGCCGCTATCCAGAAGCCTTTCGAACATTGGTGAACGGTGCAACGATTCGGAACGCGGACGCTAGCGTTTAAGCGGGTCCGGCTTCTTCGTCCACACAACACCCTCATCGGACACGTCTGCTTTGCACCTCCCCATCAGCCATAGGAATGGTTGCCCGCTGTACCACAAGCGTCTGCTCCCGAATAAGCCGGAGCGCAAAGCCGCCGGTCCGCTCCCGGCCCTCCGGACGTCGTCGGGAAACTCACGGTTCCGGTCGGTTCCGGTGCCGCAGCGCATCGACGATGACCTTGAAGGCCGGAAGGTTCTGCCGGCGGCTCGGGTAATAGAGGAAATAGCCCTCGAAGGACGGCGACCAGTCGTCGAGGACCTGCACCAGCGAACCTGACGCGATGTGCCGCTCCACGATGTTTTCGGGGACATAGGCGATGCCGTAGCCGTTCACCGCCGCGTCGATCATGGCATAGGAATTGTTGAAGGCGAGCTGGCCGTCGACCCGCACGCGCAACTCCTTTCCGTCTTTCCCGAACTCCCAGGCATAAAGGCCGCCGGTGCTCTCGTGCCGCATGTTGATGCAGACATGCCGGACCAGGTCCTGCGGCTGTTCCGGCACGCCGTGCCCGGCGAGATAGCCGGGCGACGCGACCGCCACCAGCCGCCAGTCCGGGCCGATCCGCACCGCGATCATGTCCTTCTCCACGCTCTCGCCCAGCCGGACGCCGGCGTCGAATCCTTCCTCCACGATGTTGCGGAAGGTGCTGTCGAGGATCAGTTCGACGCTGATGTCGGGATAGTCTTTGAGCACCGGCCTCAGCTTCGGCCAGACCACGCTTTCCAGCGCATGGTCGGACAAGGTCAGCCGGATCGACCCGGACGGCTTGTCGCGGAACGCCATCAGGGCCGCGATCTCCTCCTCGATCTCGACCATTCGCGGCGTGATCGTCTGCAGCAGCCGCTCGCCCGCCGGGGTGGTCGCGACATTACGCGTCGTGCGCGTCAGGAGGCGTATCCCCATCCGCGCTTCGAGCTGCTTGATCGCATAGCTGAGCGTCGATTGCGCCACGCCGATCCGGGCGGCGGCCCTGGTGAAGCTCCGCTCCTCGGCAACGATCCTGAACCATGTCAGGTGGTTGAAGTCGGTCTGCTCCATATGCGCTCGTTCTCCGGACCTCTCAAAGATTAATCGATGTGGTCGATTAGTCCATTCCAATTGGGACGGGTAATCGGTTTGCGTGCGAGCGGCTATATCGGGCGCCGAAGGAACAAGCAGGAGCAAGCGGACCGATGACCGCCGTGACGGCAGATACAACAACGCGGCCCCATGCCGCCTGGGGCGCGGTGCTTTCGATGGCGCTGTGCGTGGCGATGCTGATCGCCTCGGAGTTCATGCCGGTCAGCCTGCTGACGCCGATGGCCGAAGGGCTCCGCGCCACCGAGGGCCAGACCGGACAGGCGATCTCGATCAGCGGACTGTTCGCCGTCGCGGCGAGCCTGCTCGTCACCACGGTGGCCGGAACGCTCAACCGCAAATGGGTGATGGTGGCGATGACGGGTTTCATGCTGCTGTCGCTGGTCCTGGTCGCCGTGGCGCCGAATTTCGCCGTGCTGATGGCCGGCCGCGCCCTGCTCGGCATCTGCATCGGCGGCTTCTGGGCGCTGGCGACCGCCGTCATCATGCGGCTGGTGCCGGAGGGCGACGTGCCGAGCGCGCTGGCATGGATGTTTGGCGGGCAGGCGATAGCGGCGGCCTTCGCCGCGCCGGTCGGCAGCTATCTCGGCGGCCTGTTCGGCTGGCGCGAAGTGTTCTGGGCGCTCACCCCCGTCGTCGCGATCAACCTTGCCTGGCATGTCGTTGCTCTGCCGTCCCTGCCGGCGCGCCGGAAGCAGGATTTCCGGGCGATGTTCGGCCTACTGAAGCGGCCCTATTTCCGGCGCGGGCTGGCGGCGTGCATGCTGTCATGGGGATCGGCCTTCACCATGTTCACCTATCTGCGCCCCTTTCTGGAAAAGGTGACGCGCGTGGACGTGACCTTGCTTTCGATCCTCTTGCTGCTGCTCGGCTGCGCCGGCTTCATCGGCACCTGGGCGGCGGGGCGCTTCCTGAAAGGCGATGTCGCGCCCTTCCTGAAGCTGCCGGCGCTGGTGATGGGCGCCGCCACGGCCGGGCTTCTGCTGTTCGGCTTCTCCGCCGTCGCGGCGGGCCTGTTCATGATCGTCTGGGGGGCGATGAACACCATGTTCTCCGTCATCTGGATGACCTGGATGTCGCAGAATGCCGACGACGCGCCCGAGGCGGCCGGCAGCCTGATGGTGGCGGCGATCCAGGCCTCGATCCTGCTCGGCGCGGTGGTGGGCGGACTGCTCCTCGACGGCATTTCGATCCAGGCGACCTTCGGCGGCAGCGTGGCGCTGGCGGTCCTCGCGCTCGCGGTGATCGGCAACGGCCGGCGCATGCTGAAGCCGGGAGCGGCCTGAGATGACGATTTTTACCCCGATTTCGCGCCGCGCATTGCTGGCGGCAAGTGCCGCCGGCCTTGCCGCCCCTATATTCACCCGCACCGGATCAGCCCGGGCGCAGGAGAGGACCGCCGCCATGCGTCTCAGGTTCGCCTTCGCGGATCAGGATTTCACGGCCACGCTGGAGGACAATGCTTCCGCGCGCGAACTGTTCTCGATGCTGCCGCTGGACCTGACGATCGGCGACTATTCGACCAACGAGAAGATCGCCTATCTGCCGCGCAAGCTGACCGGGCAAGGCAGCGGCCGCTTCGACGGCGAGGCGGCGGGCGACCTTTGCTACTATGCGCCCTGGGGCAACCTGGCGCTGTTCCATGGGCCGTATCGCTGGTCGAGCGGCCTGATCCGGCTCGGCCGTCTCGACCACGGCGCCAGGCCCCTGCTGGTGCGCGGCGAACATCGGCTGCGCGTCGAAACCCTGTCCTGAACCGAAGGAGATTATCATGCAGATCTATCGTGCCGGCCAGGCCCCCTCCCGTCCCGGTCCGTCCGACTGGTTCACCGGCCGCGTGCGCATCGATGCGCTGTTCAACCCGGCCGCGCCCGATCGCGTGCAGGGGGCGCACGTCACCTTCGAGCCGGGCGCACGCACCGCCTGGCACACCCATCCGCTCGGCCAGACGCTGATCGTCACCTCCGGCCTCGGCCGCGTGCAGCGCGAAGGCGGACCGGTCGAGGAAATCCGGCCCGGCGACGTCGTCTGGTTCGAGCCGGGCGAGAAGCACTGGCACGGCGCGTCGCCCGAGGCGGCCATGACCCATATCGCACTCCAGGAGGTCAAGGACGGCAAGGTCGTCGACTGGCTGGAGCATGTCGGCGACGCCGAATACGGCGCCTGACCTTCAAGACAAAGGAAAACTCCCATGCTTGCAACCGTCCTGCACAGCCCCGGCGACATTCGCTGCGAAGAGGTCGCCGAACCGAAGATCCTCAAGCCGACCGACGCCGTCATCAAGCTCTCGGCCACCTGCATCTGCGGCTCCGATCTATGGCCCTATCGCGGGCTCCAGCCGGTCGATGCGCCCATGCACATGGGCCACGAATATTGCGGCGTGGTGGTCGAGGTCGGCAGCGCGGTGAAGTCCGTCAGGCCGGGCCAGTTCGTCGTCGGGTCCTTCGTGTTGTCGGACAACACCTGCCCTCACTGCCGCTTCGGCTTCCAGTCCTCCTGCGAGCATCGCGAATTCATGACGGGCGCGCAGGCGCCTTACGCGCGCGTGCCGATGGCGGACGGCACGCTGGTCGCCACGGACACCATGCCCGACGACGACCTGATCCCCGGCCTGCTGGCGGCGTCGGACGTGCTGGGCACCGGCTGGTATGCCGCTGATGCGGCGCGGGTGCGGCCCGGCTCCACGGTCGCCGTCGTCGGCGACGGCGCGGTCGGCCTGATGGGCGTGCTGGCGGCAAAACAGATGGGCGCGGAGCGCATCATCGCCATGAGCCGCCACAAGAGCCGGCAGGACCTCGCCCTGGAATACGGCGCGACGGACATCGTTTCGGAACGCGGCGAGGCCGGCGTCACGCGCATCAGGGAACTGACCAAGGGGGTCGGCGCGGATTCGGTGCTCGAATGCGTGGGCACCAGCGAATCCATGCGCCAGGCGATCGATTGCGCCCGGCCCGGCGGCTCCATCGGCTTTGTCGGGGTGCCGCACGGCGTCGAACTGAACGGCGAGTTCCTGTTCTTCGCGCAGAAAAGCCTGCTCGGCGGCCCGGCGCCCGTGCGCCGTTTCCTGCCGCATCTGATGGAGCTGGTGCTGGAGCGCAGGATCGATCCCGGCAAGGTGTTCGATCTGGCGCTGCCGCTCGAGGACGTGGCCGAGGGCTACCGCGCCATGGACGAGCGCCGCGCGATCAAGACGATCCTGCGCCTCTAGCGTCCCGAAATGACGCTTTCGTCCCCCTCCTCAGGAGCAGCCACGCCGGTCGCCGCCGTGCTGCTGCCGATCATGGCGGCGGTGCTGGCCGGCTTCGTCGTCATCGGCACGGCGTTGCCCGTGCTCCCTCTCCATGTGAGCCACGGCCTCGGCTTCGGAAGCGTCGTCGTGGGCCTGGTCGCCGGCTCGCAGTTCGCCGCCTCGCTCGTCTCGCGCGTATGGTCGGGGTCCTATTCAGACGCGAACGGAGGAAAACGGGCGGTCCTGGTCGGCTTGGCCACCGCGGCGGCGGCCGGGCTGCTCTATCTCCTGTCCGCGGCCGTCGTGCGTTCGCCCGTTCTCTCCGTCTCGATCCTTGTCGCCGGGCGCGCGGTGCTCGGCGGCGCGGAGAGCTTCATCATCACGGGCGGCGTCGCCTGGGGCCTTTCGCTGGTCGATGCCGGGCATTCCGGGAAGGTCATTGCATGGGTCGGCACCGCGATGTTCGCGGCGCTGGCCTTCGGCGGGCCGTTCGGGACCATGCTGTTCGCGGCCCACGGCTTCGCGGCGATAGGGCTGCTGACCACATTGTTGCCGTTGCTGGTGCTGGGATCGCTCGTGCGGGCGCCGAACCCTCGCATAAGGCTGCGGCCGGGGAAATCCCACCTCGGAGCGGTCGTTGGCGCGGTATGGCTGCCCGGTCTCGGGGCGGCGCTCGCCAGCATCGGCTACTGCTCGGTCCTTGCCTTCAGCTCCCTGCTCTACGCCGACAACCACTGGCAGCCCGTCTGGCTCGGTTTTACGGCGTTCGGAACCGCGCTGATCGCGGCGCGCATGGTCTGCGGCCACCTTCCGGACAGATATGGCGGTGCCAGGGTCGCCCTGCTGTTCGTGCTGGTGCAGTCGGCCGGGCTTCTGCTCATGGGACTGGCGGGCAGCAGCGCGCTTGCCTGCCTCGGCGCCGCGCTGGCGGGCCTGGGCTATTCCCTCGTCTACCCCGGGCTCGGCGTGGAGGCGGTCGCAAGCACCTCGCCGGAAGACCGCGGCCTGGCGATGGGCATCTACACGGTCTTCCTGGACGTCGCGATGGCGGCGGGAAGTCCGGCATTGGGATGGGTCGCCGACGAGAAGGGCCTGAGCGCCGTGTTCGTCATCGCCGCCGCCGTCACGCTTTGTTCGGGAGCGGTGGCCTTCAGGTTGCGCCGGGGCCGAAAGATGCGCTGACGAAGCCGGACGGTCCCGAGCGGCCGCCTTGGCCGTGTTATCGGAGTCCTCGCCCTGTTGCGGCCACTTGAACCTCAGGTATGCGTCCGGCAACTCCGGGCATTCCGGATTTTGCTCCTCCGTGAAAATCTCGATGGCGACAGACGCGATCGAAAGAGCCCGCTGAAAGGGCGCTCCAAGCAGCGATGGAATGGCGCCGGGCATGCCGGGCACCAGTCCTTCGGCGGCGACGTGATTTCGATCGTGTCGGGGGAACCGGTGCGCACCTGCATCGGCAATTGCCGCCTCGCTCCCGAGGCGTTGGAGGAAAGATCTAAATGGACGACGTCAAATTCATCACCGGCCTGACCGCCGCGACCGATGCCCGGGTGGCATTCCGCGGCACACCGTTCGTCGAGCGCACGGCGCCGCTGAACCAGAACGCTCTGTGGATGCGGTGGGACAGGAACATGGTCGTCGACGCCTATTCCGACATGGTCGAGGAGTTGGCTGCCATCCGCAACCGGGTCGCCATGGGCGACATGTCGCCGCTTTCGAAATACGTCATCGCCGGCCCCGACGCCGAGAGGCTGATGGACAGCCTGATCCCGCGCGACATCACCAGGCTGAAGGTCGGCCAGATCTACTATGCGCCGTGGTGCGACGAGAACGGCCATGTCGTCGGCGACGGTCTCGTCTTCCGCATGGACGAGACCACCTTTCGGGTTTCGGCCGATCCCGGCCTCACCTGGTGGAAGAGTCACGCCGAGGGTCTCGATGTCGTGGTGACCGATATCAGCGACGATTATGGCATCCTCACGCTGCAGGGTCCGCGCTCGCGCGACGTGCTGCGTGCGGCGACCGGGGGGGCGTTCGACGAACTGCCGTTCTCGCGGCTGGGTTTCGTCACCGTCGCCGGCAAGCAGGTCGAGATCCTGCGCCAGGGCTTTACAGGCGAGCATGGCTACGAGCTCTGGGTCAAGGCCGCCGATGGCGCAGCCGTGTGGAAAGCGGTGCAGGAAGCGGGCCAGCCGTTCGGCATCCTGCCCGCCGGTGCCTGGGCGCTCGACCTGGCGCGGCTCGAGGCCGGGCTGCTGATCGTCGGCTACGACTACACCAGCTCCGGGCCCGATCATGGCGGCGCAGGTATCCAGGCCGCCGGCAAGTTCCGTGCGTCGCCTTACGATCTCGGCCTCGGCCGCCTGATCGACCTGCGCAAGGCGAACTTCGTCGGCAAGGCCGCGCTGCAGCGCATCTCGGAAACGGGCGACCACCGGAAGCTCGTGGGTCTCGACATCGACTGGTCGCGGGCCGGCGGCGGCAAGGGTCTCGAAGGCGGCGCGCCGGGCAACCTCCGGCGCGTGCGCTGGTACCCGGTGCCGGCCTTCCACGACGGCGCCGAAGCGGGTCACGCCTCGAGCGTCGCCTGGTCGCCATCGCTCGGCAAGATGATCGGTTTCGGCCATCTGCGCGGCAAGGCGGCGTCGATCGGTTCGCAAGTGACGCTGCGCTGGACCAGCGACGGCGAGACCCTCGACGTCGACGCGCGCGTGGTCGAACTGCCGTTCCTGTCGCTGAAGCGCGCAAACGGCTGAGCAAGGCGCCAGCGCATCCTCCCCAATGAGTGGCCCGTCGGCGGGTCCGCCCGTCGGCGGGAACGCGTGGCGGCCCGCCGGCTGGCCGCAAGAAATCAAGGGCAGACCATGACCGAACCGACTGAAAGCGTTGCCGAACGGCCGTCCGTCCATGACGCGGCACAGGTCATGTCGATTGAACTCGCGCCGGAGCAGGTGCGTGGCTTCGCGCCCGACATCGAGCAGTTCCCGCTGGGCTCGCGCGTGTTCCTCACGCATCTCACGGGCAAGCCCGAGGCGATGCAGGTGGAGGCGGCGCTGCGTATCAGGGACATGGGCTACGTCCCGGTGCCCCATCTCGGTGCCCGCAATTTCAAGACCGAACAGGATTTCGTGGACCTCGTGCGCGCGCATAGCCGCAACGGAATCGCCGAAGCGTTGTTCCTGGGCGGCAATCCGGCCCTTTTCCCGGGCCCGCTGGGTGAATCGGTGCAATTGCTGGCGCATCCCGTGCTTGGCGACTCGACCATCCGCACGGCTTTCGTCGCCGGTTACCCCGAGGGACACCCCGCCATCGCCGATGCCGATCTCGCGAAGGCGCTTCGACGCAAGCTCGAAATCTGCGATGCCCGTTCCATCGAGGCCCGGGTCGTCTCGCAATTCGCCTTCGACGGTGCCGCCATGGGCGCCTGGGCCCGGCGACTGCACCGTCAGCACCCCGGGCTTCCCGTCCATGTCGGGTTGGCTGGCGTCACCAGCCTGACCAGGCTCATCAAGTTCGCCATGATGTGCGGAGTGGGCGCTTCTGTCGCCGCCCTGAAGCGCTCGGCGGGCGGCATCTTCAACGTCATGTCCGACCGCAACCCGGCCGATGTCATCGAGGCGATCGCCTCCAGCTATCCCGAGCCCGAGGCGCCGCTTCACCTGCACTTCTTCCCCTTCGGTGGCTGGGAAAAGACGCTTGCCTGGTACAGCGAATATGCCGATCGGCGCGACGGCCCGCTGCGTTGCCACCGATCCCGGTGAAGGATTGGCCGTCGGGCAGGACACCGGGCGTCACCCGTTCCATGGGTGACGGGCACCTTCCTTGTCGCTTCCAGCCGCGCCATGCCGAACGGACGCAAGATCGATGTCTTCGGCCTTCGGACACGGTGCGTGCCGGCCGGCGCCGGCTGCACGACAGGAACGGGCCGCGCATGGAGGCTTCGTTTGGCGCCTCGCCATCTTCGCCCGTCGAGTCGCCGGCCATCTTGCGCCCGCGCGGCATTGCCCCGATGATCCTGAACGCCACCTGTTGGAGCCAGGCGGGCTGAGGGCAGCGCCCGCGACATTTGCGAAAGATCAACATGCGTCTGCCCCCGATCGATCTCAGCCGCGAAAACACCTTCGGGGAGCTGACCTATGAGAATGGCGGCCAATATGGCCCCATCATGGGCGATTACCTCGCCTTTATCGTCGTGCATATCGGGAGTGCGACGATCGAGGCCGACGACAAGGTCGTACACCTCGAAGCCGGTCAATGTGCCTTTTCGTTGACGCGCGAGCGGTACAATTACGTGGCCCCCGAAGGCGTTCTTTCGCATGTCACGTGGTGTGACGGCCGGCCCCAGAATGCCGGCTGGCTCTACCAGGAAGCACGCAGCTTCGCCCCCGTCATCGATGCGACGTCACCGGTCCAGACGCTGATGCAACTGGGCATCGATCTGGGCATCGGCGACCGCGACAGCCGCAGCGGACTGCGCGAGGCGCTGACCAACGCGCTGCTCAACGCCTATATCTACGAGGCCGGGGTCATGGCCGCGGAGAAGCCGGTCCCGCAGACGATCCTGCGCGCCAAGCGCTACATGGACGAGCACTTTGCCGGAGACGTGACCATCGAGCATGTCGCCCAGCAATTGCGTGTCAGCCCGCAATATCTCGTCGCGGCCTTCAAGAAACATATGGGCATGACGCCGGCCCGCTATCTCTGGCGCTGCCGCGTCGACTACGGTGCCCATCTTCTGCAGCGCACGGGCTTGTCGGTCAGCGAGATCGCCTACAAGGTCGGCTACAAGAATCCGTATCATTTCTCCCGCCACGTGAAGCTCGCCTTCGACTGTTCGCCAAGCGAGCTGCGCGAGCAGGCGCGCATCGCCTGATCGGCCGGAGGACGGGCCACGCTCCCGACGCCGACCACCGATCGCTGCAGTGAACTGGCGATATGCAAATGCCAATGGCGTGCATGGAGGGCAGGGCCGTTTCCATGGAATTCTCGCCTGCCGACCGGAGCCGGGGCCAAGCCGCCAGCCGGGTCGGCAGCGGAGGATCGACTGTACAGGACCAAGGGCGGTGCCGACGTGGCGTCGGCATCTGCCCGCAATCGCTCCGAAATCGCTGAACCGAACGACTATCGCCCGCGGCCCGCCTTCGGGCCGCAATGTGTCGAATGAGCATTGCGGATGACAATCATCATGGGAAACCTCGCTTCAATCGATCCGATCGCGCTGAACGAATGGCATGTCGTGGCTTCCCTCGATGAACTGCCTGCCGGGGCGACCTTGTCCACGGTCCTGCTGGGAGAGACGATCCAGGTTGGCCGGCGTGACGGCATGCTCGGCGTGTGGCGGGGCGAGGATCGGCTGCCCTTGATCGAGCGCTTCGGCTATCTGTGGACGACGCTGGGCAATCCGCCGCGCGACCTGTTCGAGATCGTCGAGTTCAACGAACCCGACCGCAATGTCGTCGTCCAAGGCGTCACGCGCGTCGCCGTTTCGGCGCCGCGGGCGGTCGAGAACTTTCTCGACATGGGGCATTTTCCCTTTGTCCACACCGGCATCCTGGGCGAGGAGCCGCACACGGAGGTCAAGCCCTACAAGGTCACCGTCTATCCGGAGCCGCCGGAGATCCTGGTCACCGAATGCGAGTTCTACCAGCCGCAAGCCAATGCCGGTTCTTCCAGCGGCGAGGACACGGAATATGTCTATCGCGTCCCGCATCCATTTTGCGCCGTGCTCTACAAGACAGGCTCGACGGACGCCGGGCGCCGCGACGTCATCGCCTTGTTCGGGCAGCCGGTCAGCGAAGAGTGCGTGCTGGTCCATATCGTGATCTGCCTCGTCGACGACGTGACCGACCTCGCGGCGATGCGCAGCTTCCATCAGACCATCCTCGGCCAGGACAAGCCGATCCTGGAAAACCAGGTGCCGAAACGGTTGCCGCTGGACACGCGGGCGGAAGTTCCGATCCGCGCCGATGCAGCCTCGGCGGCCTATCGCCGATGGCTTCGCGACCGAGGGCTTCGCTACGGCGTCATCGTTGGCGAGAACATCCGCGCGGCCTGACATGCCGCCGCTGTGTTTAACCACGGATATGCCTGACTGAAATAGCAGCCATTGTTTCAGCCGGGCCGGCATGAAAGCTTGAGCTAATGTTGCGAGATCGCGACGACGGATAAGACCAAGGGGAACGTCGTCGTCGCAGGAATCCGCCGCTCGGCAAGGCCCGCCCTGAGCAGGCCGGGCTCGAGCGATCGAGCGGAATGAAACGGTTTTCGGACTGGAGTGGAGGAACCTTACATGGCACCGAACATCACGCGTCGCGCGGCACTTGTCGGAACGGCGGGTGCAATCCTGCTGTCGGGCCTTGCCCGTTCATTCGCGGCAGAGCCGGCCAGGCTGAAGATCGCAATCATCATGGAGAGCCGGATCGACGTCGGCTGGTCCAGCACGCTGATCGACGCTCTCGGCAAGATCAAGAGCGAGATGGCCTCGACCCTCGACCTTTCCTGGGAATACACGGACCCGCTCTGGAACGAGGATGCCGAGAACGCGATCCGTCTTTACGCCCAGAGCGGCGAATACGACATCATCTGGGGCCACGGACGCTATTCCGACCAGATCAGGAAGCTCAACGCCGACTTCCCCGACATCATGTTTGTGGTGGCCGGCTCCGGCAACGCGCCGATCGGCGCCAACCAGTACTGGCTCTACAAGCGGCTGCACGAGCCGTCCTACCTGCTCGGCATGCTGGCCGGCCGGACGACGAAGTCCGGCGTGATCGGACTGGTCGGCACGTTCGCGGCCGACGACGTCAACGACCAGATCAACGCCTACCTCGACGGCGCGCGCTCGGTCCGTCCCGACATCCGGCATCGTGTCTCGTTCATCGGCTCCTGGTCGGACAATGCGCTTGCCGCCGAGCATGCCAACGTCCAGATCGCCTCCGGCGCCGACGTCGTGTTCATGCTCACCGACAATTTCAAGCCTTGCGAGGAGCACAGGATAATGTGCTTCGCCAACATCAGCGACCAGAGCAAGAATGCTCCGACCGCCCTGGCGTCCAGCGCGATCATCAACTGGGAGCCGGACATCAGGTGGATCGTCGAGGAATGGCGCAAGCATAAGGCCGGCGACCCGTTCAGCGGCAACGCGGAACCGAAGTGGTTCTCGATGGCGCAGGGCGGCACCGATATCGCGCCCTACCACGAGTTCGATGCCAAGCTGCCGGAAGCGGTGAAGCAGGAGATCGCGTCGACCCGGCAGAAGATCATTTCCGGCGCCCTGGTCATCCCGGTGAACACGGCGGAAGTGAAGTGAACTGCGTGGCACAGACGGCGCGGCCGGTCGTGGCGGAAGAGCTGCTCGAAGTCCGCAACCTGACCAAGCGCTTCGGCGCCGTGGCCGCCAATGACGGCGTCAGCCTCGAAGTCCGCAAAGGGGAGATTCACTGTCTCTTCGGCGAAAACGGGGCCGGCAAGTCGACGCTGTCGGCCTGCCTCTACGGCTACTACAGAGCCGACAGCGGCGAAATCGTCTTCAAGGGCAAGCCCGTCGAGCTGAATTCGCCGGCGGACGCGCTCCGCCTCGGCATCGGCATGGTGCACCAGCATTTCGTGCTGGTCTCCAACTTCACGGTCCTTGAAAACATCATCGTCGGCAGCTCCGATGTCGGCGTTTTCCTCAACACGTCGGAAGCGCGGCGCAAGGTGCTTGCGCTTTGCCGGGAGTGCGGCATCGACATCGACCTGGACCGCGAGGTCTGGCAATTGTCGGTCGGCGAGCAACAATGGGTGGAGATACTCAAGGCGCTCTATTTCGGTGCCGAATTGCTGATCCTCGACGAGCCGACGGCCGTGCTCACCCCGCAGCAGTCGGACCAGTTGTTCAGGATCATCTCGGGCATGCGCGCCCGCGGCCTGTCGATCATCCTGATCAGCCACAAGCTGCGCGAGGTGATGCAATCCGATCGCATCACCATCCTTCGCAAGGGCAAGGTCGTGGCCACCGTGGAAACGGCCGGCAGCACGGCCGAGGCGATCACCGCGCTGATGGTCGGACACAAGGTCACGAAGCACGTCCGCGACCGGTCGGTCGTCCCGGGGGGCGATTTCCTGTCGGTAGGCAACGTCTGCGCCAAGGGCGACTGGGGCGAGGATGTGCTCAAGGACGTCAGCTTCGACATCGCCAGGCACGAAGTCCTCGGCCTGGCCGGGGTCGCCGGCAACGGCCAGAAGGAGCTGTTCGAAGTCCTGATGGGGGTCCGCGCGACGAGCTCCGGCGGGTTCTCGCTCGATGGCGAAAGAATAGTAGCGCCGACATCACGCGAGATGCTTGACCGCGGCGTCGGCTTTGTACCGGACGACCGCTTTCTCGAAGGGCTGATACCGGAGTTCGGCACGGCCGAAAACCTTGTGCTCGGCTGGCAGCGTGCGCCTGAATATCGCCGTGGGCCGTTCCTCGACCGGCGCAAGCTCGGCCTGCTCGCGCGCGGGAAGATCGAGGAATTCAAGGTGGCCACGGCGTCGCCGGAGCTGCCGGTCGAACGGCTGTCCGGCGGCAACGCGCAGCGCGTCATCCTGGCGCGCGAGTTCCTGCATGCGCGCGGGCTGCTGCTCGCCAACCAGCCGACGCGGGGGCTCGACGTCGCGGCTTCCGAATTCGTTTACGAGAAGATCCTGGAGAAGCGCGCCGCCGGTTTCGCCGTGCTGCTGGCTTCCGAGGAGCTCGACGATCTGCTGCGCCTCTGCGACCGCATAGCGGTGATCTTCAAGGGGCGGATCATGGGTATCGTGCGCCCCGAGGAAACCTCGCTGCTCGACCTCGGGATGATGATGGCGGGAGACGCCAGGGGACCGGAACGGACAATCCAATGATTTCAGTTCAACGACGCTCGGGCAGCAGCCTCAGTTGGAACGTCGCCTGCTACTCGGCAGCGATGATATGCGCCTTCCTGACGTCCGCCGTCTTGCTGGCCTTTTCGGGCGGCGACCCCGCGAAGGCGTTCTCGGCGCTGCTCACCGGCGCCTTCGGCAGCCAGAACGCGCTCTATGGCTCCCTGGCGAAGGCGACGCCGCTGCTGCTCGTCGGGCTCGGCACGGTCGTCGCGTTCCGGGCGAAGATATGGAACATCGGCCAGGAGGGCCAAGTCTTCGCCGGCGCCATGGCGGCCTACTGGATGAGCCTTTGGGTGGCTCCCCTGCCGTATTGGCTGGCGTTGCTGCTGATCGCGGCTGCCGGCCTGGTCGGCGGCGGCATGCCAGGTCTGCTCGCGGGTTATCTCAAGGTCCGTTTCGGCACCAGCGAGGTCATCTCGACGGTGATGCTGAACTACATCGTCATTTACATCCTCGCCTATCTTCTGGACGGCGGCCCGTGGATGGAGAGCGGTCTTACCGTTGCCTATCACCAGTCCTCGCCGGTCAACCCGCTGCTCGAATGGCCGACCCTGCTCGGCCAGGGCTCCGGCAGGATGCATATCGGCTTCATCCTGGCGCTCGCCGCCGCGGGCTTCTGCGCCGTGCTTCTGGAGCGGACTTCTCTCGGCTACGAAATCCGCGCCTTCGGCTCCAACCCGACGGCGCTGCGTTTCCGTGGCACCAACATCCGGCGCCTGTTGCTGGTGGTGATGCTGCTGTCGGGTGCGCTCGCAGGTCTGGCAGGAGCGGGCGAATTGTTCGGCACCTCGCATCGCCTGCGCGCCGAGACCCTGCTCGGCATCGGCAGTTCGGGCATCGTCGTCGCCATGGTTGGCGGGCTCCGTCCCAGCGGCGCGATGCTGGCGGCGCTTTTCTTCGGCGCGCTGAAAAGCGGTGCCATCTACATGCGGCTGAAAAGCGGAACGCCGGCCGGACTGGTCTCGGCGATGGAAGGGCTGGTGCTGCTCTTCTTCCTTTGTGCCGCAGTCGCGACAAAGGTTCAGTTGGTCCGCGCCGAGGAGAAGGTCCATGCTTGAGCTGCTGCAAGGCCCCCTGCTGATCAGCATCCTGGCCGGGATGGTCCGGATCGCAACGCCGCTCCTGTTCTCGGCCATGGGCGAACTGGTCACCCAGCGCGCCGGCATCTGGAACATCTCGGTCGAAGGCACGATGCTGCTCGGAGCGGTGGTCGCCTATGTCGTCGCTTCGACGGCCGGCTCGCCTTGGCTCGCATTGCTGGCGGCGGCGCTCGCCTGCGCGCTGATCAGCCTGATCATGTCCTTTGTCACGATCGTGCTGAAGGCGGAACAGTTCGTTGCCGGCCTGGCGCTGAACCTCCTGGCTTCGGGGCTCACCCTGTTCTGGTTCCAGACCTATGTGATCGGCCGCGAGCCGCCGAAGTTCGCCGGCTTCGACCAGGTCGACATTCCTGTGCTGTCGGATATCCCGTTCCTCGGTCCGATCCTGTTCTCGCAACGGCTGTTGACCTACGTCGCCTTTTTTCTTCCGATCGCGGTGTGGTTCTTTCTCTATCGCACCAAATACGGGCTCGAGGTCCGCTGCGTCGGCGAGGATCCCAAGGCGCTCGACGTCAAGGGTTTGAGCGTCGGCCGGCGGCAATGCCTGGCGATCATGTTCGGCAGCCTGATGTCCGGCTTCGGCGGCGCATTCCTGATGCTCGGCTATTCCGACCGTTTCGTTCCCGACCTCATCGCGGGTCGCGGCTGGCTGGTCGTCGTCGCCATCATCGCCGGCAACTGGATGCCGTTCCGGGTGGTCGGCGCGATCTTCGTCTTCGCGCTGCTGGAAGCGGTCGCGATCCATGCCCAGGTGATCGGAGTGTCGATCCCGCACCATTTCTTCCTGATACTGCCCTATGTCGCCTCGCTGGTCCTGCTCGCCGGTTTCAGGTCGCGCACGCATCAGCCGGAAGCGCTCGGCTTGCCCTACAGCCGCGAGTGAGAGCTGCCTCAGAGGGCGACAGCGCAACTTTCGGCACTCCGGCCACGCGACTCTTGGCCCGGTTGCCGCCAATCAGTACGAAGCGCGCGGACTGTCGGCCAGATCACAAAGGCCGGCGAGGGCGGTTTCCTGGTCCTCTCGGGGGCGACAGGATCGGCAAAGACAACGTTTTCAAAAGCGGTGATCCGGCACATTCCCGGACAAGAGCGCATTGTTTCCGTCGAGGTCATCCCCGAACTCGCATCCCGCAGCATAACCAGGTTCGCCCTTCTATTCCAAAGGAGGGCAGGGGGATGTCGCAACTGCGGCACCTTTGGCGGATCACTATCGCCCATGCTCTCTAGCTCAAGCTGCGCTTCTTCAGCGCGTGTGCCTTTTCACGAAATTTCGCACGGATCTCCGCTTCATCGATATTGGCCACGATCCGGTTCTCCATCAACAGGCGGCCGTTGACGATGCTGTCGCGAACGTCGTCGGCACGGCTAGCATAGACCAGAGCGGCAGCCACATCATACACCGGCAAGGCGTGTGCTTTGTCGAGGTCAACAACGATCACATCGGCCGCCATGCCAGGTACAAGTTGTCCGGTCTCAGGCCTGTTCATGGTCTTGGCCCCATCGGCCGTCGCCATTTCCAATATTTCCGTCGTCTTGAAGAATTCAGGATCACCGGTCTTGTCCTTGTGGATCATGCCGGCGAACTTCATCTCCTGGAACATGTCGAGGGTGTTGTGGCTGGCTGGACCGTCCGTGGCGAGACCGACGGTCACGCCATGCTCGCGCACGCATTTGAGCGGCAGGGTGCCGGACACCAGCTTGGCGTTGCAACAGGGCAATGCGCGATCTTCGTGCCGGCGGCGTCGAGAATGCGGGCGTCCTCGTCATCAAGCTGCGTGCAATGCGCAGCGGTGACGTCGGCCGCGAGAAAGCCGAGCTTGTCCAGCCAGCGCACCGGCGAGGTGCCGTATTTTTCCGCGACGTAGGCATCTCCTGTGGCCCTTCCGACAGATGCGTGTGGATCGGCACCATAACTGACGAAAGCCTGGCGATCGGCCCGCTGTAGGAGATGATCATCGAACGCCTGCGATGCGCCCGTGCAACGCATCGCGGTGACCAATTCCATCGCCTTTCTCAAGGCCATGGTACAGGAAGGCCTTGGCTTCTCCATGCTCACTCTGATCGACGTGCGCGACGAAGTGAAGAACGGTAAACTGCGTTTCGTGCCAATGGCGGGAGCACGCATGTCGACGCCACTGTCGCTCTCTTCCCGCGATGTGAGAGCGCTCACGGAGGTAGGTAAAGCAGCCAGCGAACTCATCGCGAACTCGCTAAGGAAGCTGGAGCAGCAAGCGACGATCCGGTATATCGTTGCGGGCGTCTGACGGACATCGACCGGTCGACCGCCAGCGTCGGCCGCACGCCTAACAACGGACTTCAGCAGCGATAACTCAAGTTCCATAAGATAGATTATGCGACTTTTTGATATAGCGGCTATATAGAGATGCGACATTTGCATCTGGCCCTGCTCTCGATCAACCGCTCACGTCAGGGACAAAATTCAGCAACGCAACATCACTTCAACCCATGCCTAAGGACCAACAGGCCAGGCGTCTTTGGAGTTTGACCGCGCGCTGCACGAACTCAACATCGACATCATATGCGCCAACACGCCTCAGGCGAAGGGCCGGGTCGAGCGAGCAAACCGCACACTTCAAGATCGGTTGGTGAAGGAACTTTGGCTGCGGGACATCAATACGATCGAAGCCGCCAACGCCTACGTCGAGGAGTTTATGGAGGATTTCAACAAGCGCTTTGCCAAATTACCGCGTAATTCTAAGGATCTTCGCCGACCACTTGCCGAGCACGAGAATCTCGACACAGCCATGTGCCACAAAGAGGTGCGAAAGCTCTCTCAGGCTTTGACACTGCGCTACGACAAGGTGCTGTTCATCCTGGAGCCGACGGCATTTGCGAGAAGTGCCGCTGGTTCGAAGGTTATTGTTTGCGACTACCCGGATGGTCGCCTGGAGATTATCCATAAGGGTATCGCCCTGCCCTACACGACATTCGACAAGCTGCAAGCGGTCAACCGTTCTGAGATCGTTGAGCATAAACGTCTGGACGAGGTGTCGACCTGGATCGCCGACGGACAGGATGAAAGGCAGGTTCACCGCAGTCAGCACGCACCGCGGCGCACTGGCCAGGACAACCATATGTTTGGCATTCCTGATGGTGCGGTTAGCGACGGTTATCAGAAGCGTGGTCGTAAGCCAGGGCGCCGAACGGACTTCATGAATGATCCGGCAGTGATCGCGCGACGAGAAGAGGCACTGGCGAAGATGGAAGCGGCAGAATAAGATGCCATTAGCCTATAGTTTTTCTAGGGACAAGATGTGGACTGGTTTACTCGACGGAAGCCTTACTCAGATGCTGCAAAATCAGCCTTTGGGTCTAGAGTGATCGGCTCCACGGCAGCGAGTGAGTTGGCTTCTTTCGTTGATGACAATTACCAAACAACCTCGAAGCATTTTATATCTGACGGTCTCAGCATCTACATCCCTTATCGCCTACATTTTCTGCCAAAAGTGCAAGATGAGTTCAGCAACCTCTCACAGGCGTCGCATTGCCTGTTGACACGATCGACGGACGGATATCTGCGGCAGAAATCGTCTAAGTCAATTATTCGTCGAAATACATCTTGGACCATTCCCTTCGTTGTTCTTCTATTAGGTGAATATGTTATTGAAATTGTCGAAGATATTCACGCTTCGGTCGGCCACCTCGATCGGGCAGCTTATGCTGATTTTGTCCGCCAAAACCGAACGGCAATGCGCGAAATACGCGCCAGAGCGACAAGTTACTGGAATATTTACCACCGTCAGATTTATCCTGACCGAAAGCTCTATCCAGCGATTGCCGTTCTCAATCAGCTAGATGGTTGGGCAAGCTAAAGTCATTGGCCAGAAGCTCGTTTCGAGTTGCTCGATTTATCTGTCGCCACGGACTCTTAAGCCAAAGTTGGTGCCTAGCTGGAACGCCCCCGATCGGGCTGCGCAACCCCGACCAGCTGACGCCCGATCGAGTGCTCCGTTGAGATACAGAAGAACCCGGACGAGTTGGTCATTGATCGTCCGGGTTCGACTAACCTTCTAAGCGAGGGGCGAAAGCCACCACACTCTAATTGTAACATTCTCGGCGAGCGTGGCAAGTGACGGGAACGGTGTCGCATTTCTAGCTTGCCGGCGATGTCGCATTCCTATCTTGCGCAAACATTTGATGTAGCCGCAAAGTTTGAATGTCACACTCCCTGCGTCTGATCGACGCCAGGGAGATTGCGGATGGGATTGATTGCGATGAGCGAGCGCGATCTACAGCGTATCGAGGTTGCCTGCGGCGTGAATTTCGGACGGCGGGCGCCATGCCCCGTATGACGCGGCTTCGTTGCGGCCGTTCGCCGCGCGAAACGGCCATATTATGCAGTCTGAAACCGGCGGTGCGATCTCCTCGACGAAGACCGCACCGCCGGCTGCGCCGGGTTTTGGGAACACCGCGAGACAAGCCGGGAGGCTTTGACGGCTCGCGATCCGGCGTTTCGAAAAACCGTAGATGAACGGGCCCCGAAGCCGGCTCAATACACGACGACGGACCGGATGGACTTGCCCTCATGCATGAGGTCGAAGCCCTTGTTGATGTCGTCGAGGGTGAGCGTGTGGGTGATCATCGGGTCGATCTGGATCTTGCCCTCCATGT
>NZ_JAVXZD010000010.1:0-121308 GCF_032460275.1 Mesorhizobium sp. SP-1A
ATGAGACCAAAAGCAAAAAGGAGAAAGGCAGGAACTTGACCCAAGCCACAGACCCGAAACATACCTAATAGGCGGGTCAATTCTCGGTGGAAATGCCGGGTCAGTTCTCAGTGGCAATCAACACCAATTGTCTCATCTCGATGAAATTCCCGACGCGACCAATGTGGGAGATGTCCAATGAAACGCTGGCAGAAGGTTGTTGCGATTTTGCTAGTGATGGGCTTTGCGATCTTGGGCAGCTCCGATTGGGAACTCCCGTTTCTTGGCGCGGTCGGTCCGGTATCGCCGGCCTATGCCGTCATCGGCCGTCCGCTGACGCCGCTTTCCTATGCAGGCGTAGCCCGTCGGACCGCGCGACGTACAGCCCGGCGGACAGTAGCTCGTCTGACGGTTTTGCCGCCCGGCTGCGTTTATGGTCTTTATGGTGGCGCTTACTACTACAATTGCGGTGGCGTCTACTATGCCAGGAGCGGCGGCGTCTACGTTCAGGTGAACGTCCACTAATCGGAAAGAGAAAGGAGGGAATGGAACCGTATTGGTTCCGTTCCTCCAGCCATTCATGCCATTCCGATACTTCCGGCAGACCACAGTTTGGATTGATCAGCATGCTTCGTGTCGTTCATGGACGAAGGCCGGTTTCCGTCGGCCGCATTTCCCTGTTGGCCGTTGCCTTGACGGGGTGCGGACATGCGGAAGAAGTGTTGGTTCCCATCGCCTATTCCGCTCCAGACACCTCGATTGCCGACCTGCTCGTCATTACGACGCGTAAGCCATCGGGAAATCCCGCTACACTTTACAGCGGTCAACGCGACAAGGCGTTTTCACTCGATGAGATAAAGGTCTCGATCCCGCCAGACAGCCATCGAAAGGTGGGCGATGTGCAGTGGCCGAAGAGGCTTCCGCCCGACCCTGCCACTGACTTTGCGACCGTCGAAGTCAGTCATCTGGCGCCGACGCAGGCGGCAGGTTCCGACTGGTTGGCGCGCAATCTGCCGAAGAGCCGAGACGTGCTGGTTTTCGTGCATGGTTTCAACAACCGCTATGAAGATGCGGTCTATCGTTTCGCGCAGATCGCGCATGACTCGAAGGCCGATGCGGCCTCGAGGCCGACCTGAGCCATGCGGTGAAGCACATCTCGCAGGAACGGGCTCCGCGTCGAGCCCTGTCGATCCGAAAGCAAGCCCTGTCGTTCGGACCGGTAGGTCGCTGCGATGAAGGGAATGTCGTCGGCTTCGGCGCCCGCCTCGATAAGCGCCTCGCGCGCTTCGCCACCTTCCTCAAACGAAAGCTCGTCCTTTGCTCCGTAGGCGTCGAGGAGGCGGTAAGCCCAGCCGACCTGCCGGTCGGCTTCGCGCTGGGAAGGGTCGCGAAGGGAGCCGCTGCGCTTGGCGGCGCGGTCGAGTGCGTCGATCTCCTCGCGCATGGCCTCGACCTCGAGCGCGAAAATCTTCGTGAGCTGTTCCTTGGTCGCCATTCTCGCTTTCGGCACCATCTGCATCTGGAGCAGCAGCGCGTTAAGCCGCCGCGCCACCACGGATGCCTTCTTACGGTCCGAGAGCCTAAGGCTCAATGAAAGTCGGGCGCTTCCGGCCGCGGCGAAGCCAACGGGAATCCGCGCCCGCCAATAGAAGACCGGTCCTCTGAGGACGAGATTCTCGACCTGGTGCCTGCGCAATCCCATCCGCCCGTGCTCCGTCGGCCCCGGGCGGATGGACACCACCTGTGGGCATCAGTTATGGGCACCACTTGGACAAGGCCGATACAGCGCGGAACGGCGACCTTGCGGAAGGTCCGGAATCCCGCGGATTTCAAGGATTTCTGGGAGCGGTTTGGCTGGGGAACCTGGATTCGAACCAGGACTAACGGAGTCAGAGTCCGCTGGTCTACCGTTAACCTATTCCCCAACAGGGCGTCTGATTCGACGCTGTGCCGAAACAAGCCGCAATTGGCGGGCATCATGCAGGCAACCCCGCCGGCAGCGCCCGTTTCGGCTGCCTTGTAGCCGCCAACGGAAAATAGTCAAGCCTGCACCGCGTTTCAATCCACGCATTGTCATCATTCGGTTCTTCGGCCGAACTGAGAGCGCTCGAACAGCAGCACCACGAACAGGGCGATGATGAGCGGCACGATCAGGTAAATCAGCCGGAACACCAGCAGCGCAGCCACCACGCCCGCCTGGTCCATATCTGACAGCCCTGCCAGGCACACGACTTCCAGCACGCCCAGGCCGCCCGGCGCATGGGAAATCTGGGCTGCGGAAAACGACACCATGAACACGCCCAGCACCACCAGATAGCCGGGATTGCCTTCGACCGGCAGTGCGAAAAACAGGATCGCGGCAGCCGCCAGAAGTTCGATCGGCCCGATGATAAGCTGGCGGGCCACGATCGGCAGGCGGGGGTAGTGCAGCTGGAACGTCCCGATCCTGAGGGGACGGAAATGCAACCAGCTGCCGAACACATACGCCGCGACCAGCAGCAGCATGATGATTCCCGCGCCGGTAGACAGGCTGGTGAACCCCATATCGGAGAAGCGGTCGAAAAGGTTGGGTTCGAGCAGCAATACGACGCCCGACACCAGGAAAGTCGACAGAATGAAGGTGAACCAGCATATGGCGACAAGCACGCCCACGTCCTGCCCGCTCAGACCTCGCGTCCCATATGCCCGGTAGCGAATGACGGCGCCGGAGAAAACCGACCCGCCGATATTGTGCGACAGCGCATATGTGGTGAAGGAGCAAAGGGTCACGAACAGCCAGGAAACCCGCTTGCGAATATGCAGAAGCGCGATGTGGTCGTAGCCCGCAAGCGCGCCATAGGCGGCAACCCCGCTGAGCGCCGCCAGCATCCAGCGGTGAGGGCGAATCGCACCCAGCCCGGCCCAGACGTCGTCCACTGAAATGCCGCGCAGCTCGCCCACAAGCACCCATACGGAGAAGGCGACGGCCGAAAGGCCGACCAAGGGCCAGAAATAACGCCTCCAATTCATTCCGCGACAGCCGTTCCCAAACCCGTTCCCGAATCCAGCGCAGGTTGATGAGCTGGCATGTTAGGTGAGCCTGTTTCCCTCTCGAAACGCAATGGCCTATCGAAGTCGGCTACCCAATCCTTGCGCACTGATAGTGGAACAGGTGATTTCGCTTTGCGCTTGGTGATCCGCCATTGCGCTGCTAGTCTGGCGCCAACTTACGGGAAAAGTAGCGCCTGCTGCGTCCGCCAAACGGTTCGCGCGGCACTGGAAGGATCGACAGTGGAAGACCGCAACGCCGGCGTTCAGACGCCGGGGGCGAGGGTGTCCGGCGAGGTTTCGGCGTCTTCGACGTCGCAAACACCGCCCGCAGACCGGCAGCAGCCGAACCGTCGGGCGGCGGCGACGCGTGCGCAGGCAGCGGAATCGGACACCCAGCCCAAACCGAAAGGCAGGAAGCGTCGCAAGCGCAAGCGCGGCCGCAAGGTCTTCGCGCGGGTAGACGGGCAGAGCCCGAAAGCGCCGGCCGAAATCGTCGTCACGGTTCCGTCTCCGCAGTCGCCGCCAGCGCAGAAAAGCGAGCCGAGGCAGCCGCAGCCGGTTCCGGCGTCGAGCCCGCATGCCCCGAATAGAACTCACTGGCAGGCGGGACAGGAACTGCCGGTGTTCGCAGCGCTTGATCTCGGCACGAACAATTGCCGGCTGCTGGTCGCGGTGCCGTCCCGCCACGGGCACTTCCGCGTCATCGATGCCTTCTCGCGCATTGTCAGGCTGGGCGAGGGGCTTGCGGCCAGCGGGCGGTTGGCCGGCCCGGCCATGGACCGGGCGTTGGAAGCGCTCAAGGTCTGCGGCGACAAGCTGCGCAACCGCAAGATCAGGCGAGCCCGGCTCATCGCCACCGAAGCGTGCCGCACGGCCGAGAACGGCGCCGAATTCCTGGAGCGCGTGGAGCGCGAAGCGGGGCTGAAGCTCGAGATCATCGACCGCCAGACGGAAGCGCGGCTGGCGGTTTCCGGCTGCGGCTCTCTGGTCGAGCGTGATACGCGCGGCGTGGTGCTTTTCGATATCGGCGGCGGTTCATCCGAAATCGCCCTGATCGACCTGACAGACCGCCGTTCGCAGCGGCTGGCCAACCACATCGTGTCGTGGACCTCGTTGCCGGTGGGCGTGGTGTCGCTCGCCGAGCGCTTCGGAGGGCGCACCGTCACGAAAGAGATCTTTGCCGCGATGGTCGATGACGTGGCCGCGCGGCTGGCGGCCTTCCACGGACGCGACCGGTTGAGCCATCTGGTGTCCAGACCGGGCTTCCACCTGCTTGGAACCTCCGGCACGGTCACGACGCTCGCGGGCGTGCATCTGGAACTCGAACGCTACGACCGGCGCAGGGTCGACGGCCTGTGGATGGACCGCGCCATGGTCGATGCCATGATCGAGAAGCTGCTGGGCTGGGACTTCCAGCAGCGTGTCGCCAATCCCTGCATCGGGGCGGATCGTGCCGACCTCGTCCTCGCCGGCTGCGCGATCCTCGAAGCGATCCGGGGCGTGTGGCCATCCGACCGGTTGCGGGTAGCCGACCGTGGGCTGCGCGAAGGCATATTGAGCGAACTGATGGCGGACGACGGGGCGTGGCGGCAGAAGTGGCACACGTCCGGGCGGCCGGGTGGCCGGTTCGACAGCGGAGCCCGCCAATGACGAAAAAGCCGGACAAGTCAGGCCCGGGCGGTGCACGCGTGCTGCGAACGCGGGTCAAGAAGAAGAGCGGCCTGAAGGAATCGTCGCGCCGTTGGCTCGAACGGCACTTGAACGATCCCTATGTCCAGCGCTCCAAGGCCGATGGATATCGGTCGCGCGCGGCCTACAAGCTGATCGAGATCGACGACAAACATCATCTGCTGAAGCCCGGCATGCGCGTCATAGATCTCGGTGCGGCTCCGGGTGGATGGTGCCAGGTCGCCGCGGATCGGACGAAATCAAGCCTCGACGCTCCACATGTCGTCGGCATCGATTATCTGGAAATGGACGCCGTCCCCGGCGCGACCATATTGCAGCTGGATTTCCTCGACCCCGACGCGCCCGAAAAGCTGACCCAGGCACTGGGCGGCGAACCGGACGTGGTGTTGTCCGACATGGCGGCGCCGACCACCGGGCACCGGCGCACCGACCATCTGCGCACCATGCATCTGTGCGAAGTCGCGGCGGATTTCGCCATGTCGGTGCTGAGGCCCGGCGGCCACTTCCTCGCAAAGACCTTCCAGGGCGGCACGGAAGCGGGCCTGCTCGACGCGTTGAAGCGCAATTTCCGTTCCGTCCACCATGTGAAGCCGCCGGCGTCGCGCGACGAATCGGTGGAGCTTTATCTCCTGGCCAAGGATTTCAAGGGGCGCCAGCCTTCGCAGGACTGAGCCCGCTCGGCATCACCGCCCGGAGGAAGAGGCGGACGTGACCGTCTCCACGCGCTTGGCCGGCCGCCCTTTGTAGCCGGACACGGCGTTGCCGGCATCCGGGGCGAGGCGGACGAACGAGATCGCCGACAAGGCCGATACGAACGCGACCAGATAGAACGCGATGTGGAAATCCGTAAGGGTCAACGCCCCGCCATGGACTTTGTCCTGGATTTCCAGGATGCCGCCGGCCAGCGCCACGCCCAGGGCAATGCAGAGTTGCTGGGCCACCGCCGTGATCGGGGTCGCCTTGCTGGTGTCCTCGGGCGACACGTCGGCATAGGCCAGCGCATTGATGCCGGTGAAGAACATCGAGCGGATGAAGCCCCCCGCCAGGATGACGGCCAACATCACGGCATAAGGCGTTTCCGGCGTGAAGAAGCCGTTGATGGCTATCGTGCCGGAAGCCATGAGCGAGCCTGCGATCAACACCCTGCGGAAACCGAAGTTGCGGAATATCCAGGTCGTGACGAATTTCATGCCCATCGCCCCGATAGCGGTCACGAAGGTGATCATGCCGGACTGGAACGGTGTGAGGCCGAAAGCGAGTTGGAACATCAGCGGCAGCAGGAACGGCACGGCGCCGATGCCGATGCGGAACAGTCCCCCGCCGAGCACCGAGGATCGAAAAACCTGATTGCGGAACAGATCGAGCGCCAGCAGCGGATTTTGGGCACGCCGCGCGTGGAAGAGATATAGCACGCCGCAGAGGACGCCGACCGCGACCGTGGCGAACCCCACAATAGGCGGCAAGGCCGGCAGGCTCACCACGGAAAGCCCGAACACGACACCCGATGCGGCAACGCCGGACAGCACGAAGCCGATGGAATCGAGCGGCGGCACATTTGCCGGCTCCGACTCGGGCAGGAAGCGCGTCGCCAGCACGATGCCGATCATGCCGATCGGGACGTTGATCAGGAAAATCCAGTGCCATGTGAAATAGGTCGTGATGAAACCGCCGACGGGCGGCCCGACCAGCGGCCCCACCAGCGCCGGAACCGTCAGCCACGACATCGCCGCCACGAGTTCGTCCTTCGGCGTCGAGCGCACCAGCACGAGCCTGCCGACCGGGGTCATCATCGCCCCGCCCATGCCTTGCAGGAAACGCGACACGACGAAGGCCAGCAGCGAATTCGAAACCGCACACGCGATGGACCCGAACACGAAGACGGCGATGGCGGCGCGGAACACGTTCTTGGCGCCGAACCGATCTGCCATCCAGCCACTGACGGGGATGAAGATGGCCAGCGACACGAGATAGGCCGTAAGCGCCAGTTTGAGCGCGATGGGGCTCGTCTGGATATCGATCGCGATCGCCGGCAACGAGGTCGCGATAACCGTGCCGTCCATGTTCTCCATGAACAGTGCGACGGCCAGTATCAAGGGAATGATGCGGTTCACGGACAATTTCGGTTGCAACGCAAGGTAGTCGGGTAAAATGTCGTCGCGCCGGGTATCATGCCTGACCTGCAATGTCGCGCGTTCGCCCCGTCACTTTTCTGCGACCGGCGAGAGCGCATCTGACCCCGTTTCCCTGTTGTCCGCTTTCCATCGACGACGAGACGTGTTACCAGCCAGCGCCATCCTGAAAGGGAAGAAACGAGTCGGCGCTATCAATCGATGGCGTTCGTCCCCTTATTTTTCGAGGAACGGCATGGCCAAGATCATCGAGACGCAGACCGGCGCCCTGGCGTTGACTTTTGACGACGTGCTGCTTCAGCCCGGCCATTCCAACGTCATGCCCGGCGAGACCGATATCAGCACACGCATCGCCGGCGACATCGACCTCAACGTTCCGATCCTTTCCGCCGCCATGGATACGGTCACCGAAGCACGGCTGGCCATCGCCATGGCCCAGGCGGGCGGCATCGGCGTCATTCATCGCAACTTCTCGCCGGCAGAGCAGGCCGAACAGGTCCGCCAGGTCAAGAAATTCGAATCCGGCATGGTGGTGAACCCTGTCACGATCGGTCCCGACGCCACGCTGGCGGACGCTTTGACCTTGATGAAGACCCACGGCATCTCCGGCATTCCGGTCGTGGAAAACGGTGGCGCAGGCGGTCAGAAGACCGGGCGGCTCGTCGGAATACTGACCAACCGCGATGTGCGCTTCGCCTCGGATCCGGCGCAGAAGGTCTACGAGCTGATGACTCGGGAAAACCTGATCACGGTGAAGGAGAACGTCGATCAGAGCGAGGCCAAGCGCCTGCTGCACCAGCACCGCATCGAAAAGCTCCTTGTCGTCGACAAGAGCGGCAATTGCGTCGGCCTGATCACCGTCAAGGACATCGAGAAATCCCAGCTCAACCCCAATGCCAGCAAGGACGCGCACGGGCGCCTGCGCGCCGCTGCGGCAACCAGCGTCGGCGAGGACGGTTTCGAGAGGGCAGAGCGCCTGATCGACGCAGGCGTGGACCTGCTGGTGATCGACACCGCCCATGGCCATTCCCAGCGCGTGCTCGATGCCGTCACACGCGCCAAGAAACTGTCGAATTCGGTTCGCATCATGGCCGGCAACGTGGCGACGGGCGATGGCACGCAGGCGTTGATCGACGCCGGCGCCGACGCCGTCAAGGTCGGCATCGGCCCGGGCTCCATCTGCACGACCCGAATCGTTGCCGGTGTCGGCGTGCCTCAGCTCGCTGCGGTCATGGCGGCCGTCGATACGGCGCAGAAGTCCGGTATCTCGGTGATCGCCGACGGCGGCATAAAGTTTTCCGGCGATCTTGCCAAAGCGCTCGCGGCCGGTGCCAACGCGGCCATGATCGGCTCCCTGCTGGCCGGCACCGACGAAAGTCCGGGCGAGGTCTACCTGCACCAGGGCCGTTCCTTCAAAGCCTATCGCGGCATGGGCTCCGTCGGCGCCATGGCGCGCGGCTCTGCCGACCGGTATTTCCAGGCCGAGGTGCGCGACACGCTGAAGCTGGTTCCGGAAGGCATCGAAGGTCAGGTGCCTTACAAGGGACCTGTGGCTGGCGTGCTGCACCAGCTTGCAGGCGGCTTGAAAGCCGCTATGGGTTATGTCGGCGGGCGCGACCTTGCCGATTTTCGCGAGCGCGCCACCTTCGTGCGCATTTCCAACGCGGGACTTCGTGAGAGCCATGCCCATGATGTCACGATCACCCGGGAAAGCCCCAACTACCCCGGGGCAAGCTGAGCACCGCTCCTCCGTGCGCAACCTGCGGGAAAACCTGCTCGATCCGGTCATCGGGCCGGTCATCGGGCTTTCCCGCCACATGGTCGCACTGATCTTCGCCTCCGGCGCCGTCTTCCTGGCCATGACGCTGCTGGAGTTCTTCTATTTCAGGGATTTGAGCGGCGGCCTGCCGTCGCTCGACATGCGCTTCACCGGCTTTACCCCGGACGAAGGCATGGCCTGGCTGACTGCGCTCGGCCGGCGCGGCAGCGAGATCATCATCGTCTGGCACTACCTGACCTTCGACTTGCTGTTTCCGGCCCTGCTGTCTGCCACGCTGGTCAGCACCATCCTCGTCACGGGGCGCAGACTGCCGGGCTTTGCGAGCCTGTCCGAAGGCGCCCAGACCCTGCTGGCAATCGGCCTGGTCATGCCTTACACGCTGGCCGACTACGCACAGAACCTGGCCGTGGTCCGCCTGCTTTCCGATTTTCTCCTGGCCAATCCCGATTCGTTGTCGCTCGCCTCGGGCCTGATCGTGACGAAGTTCGCGCTGGAGGCAGTTCCGCTCATTGTCATCGCCGCCTTTATCCTGGCGGGCAGGCGGCATCGATGACGGCGGAAGCCGGGCAGGGGAGAGGCCGATGAACCAGACCGCGATCCTGTGGCCGATGATCGCCCATGTCCTGCTGGTCTGCATCGTTTACGTGCGTCTCGGCTGGCGCCGCCGGATTGCGGTGCAGACGGGCGCCGCCTCTCCGAACCAGTTCAAGCTGCGCACGCGTGAACCCGAGGTCAGCGCCGCCACGGCCAACAATCTGGTGAACCAGTTCGAGCTGCCGGTGCTGTTCCATGTGCTGTGCCTGGCCCTGTTCATGACCAGGGGCGCATCTTACCTCACGGTGGTCCTGGCGTGGCTCTTCGTCCTGCTGCGCTATTTTCATGCCTATGTGCACGTCACCAGCAACGACTTGCGCTATCGCAGCCCGGCCTTCGCGGCAGGCTTCGTCGTGCTGGTGGTGATGTGGGCGGTCTTCGCTGCACCTTCTCGGCGCGGCATAGCGAAAGTCAGCGATCGACCTCGAACAAGGCGATCTTCCTCTTGTCGAACTTGATCGCCAGTTCACCGCGGACAAGGCGCAGTGCCGCGTCACCGAACACCGCCCGGCGCCAGCCATGCAGGGCAGGCACGTTAGCCTTCTCGCCTTCCGCGGCGATGTGGTCGATGTCGTCGCTGGAGGCCAGCATCTTGGGCGCGACGCCCTCCTTTTCGGCGACGATCCGCAACAGGACCTTGAGCAGCTCGGCCGCAGCGCTCGTCCCCTCCGGCGGCTGGAAGGGCTTCGGCAACTTGGGCATGCTGTCCTTGGGCTGTTCGAGCGCCGCGTTCACCACCGCCAGCAGCGATGATGCCGTCGCGGACCGTTCCCACCCCTTCGGCGTCGTGCGCAGCCGCCCGAGCGCCACGGCATCGCGCGGCGCCTGCTGGGCGATCTCGTAGATCGCGTCGTCTTTCAGGACACGTCCGCGCGGCACGTCGCGCTCGCGGGCCTCGCGTTCGCGCCAGGCGGCGACCGCCTGCACCACAGCCAGTTCCTGCGGCTTGCGCAGGCGCATCTTCAGCCGCTTCCAGGCGTCTTCCGGGTGAGGGATATAGGTTTCGCGGGAGGTCAGGACCCCCATCTCCTCGTTCAGCCAGTGGGCGCGGTTCTCGCGCTTCAGCTCTTCGCTGAGATTGCGATAGACGTCGATCAGATGCGTGACGTCCGCCAGCGCGTATTCGAGCTGTTTTTCGGACAGCGGTCGATGCCGCCAGTCGGTGAAGCGGGAGGATTTGTCGATCCGCGCCCCCGTGATCTTCTGCACGAGCTGGTCGTAGGAAACGCTGTCGCCGAAGCCGCAGACCATGGCCGCGACCTGGGTGTCGAACACCGGATGGGGGATCAGGTCGCCCAGATGCACGATGATCTCGATATCCTGCCGGGCGGCGTGGAAAACCTTGGTGACGGACTCGTCCGCCATCAACGAGAAGAACGGCTTGAGATCGAGGCCGGGGGCGAGCGGATCGATCAGGGCCGTCACGCCCGGCGCCGCCATCTGGATCAGGCATAGCACCGGCCAGAAGGTGGTTTCGCGGATGAACTCTGTATCGACGGTGACGAAATCTGATTTTTCGAACGCTGCGACAACGGTTTCGAGTTCGCTTTGGGTGGTAATGACGTGCATAAAAATCGCTTTGGCCGAAAGAGAAGCTTTCTTCCATTCCAGCCGCAAAGCATTTCGTCAAGCTCGGTGGCTCGATTGCGGCGCTTCAGCCAAGCGTTGCCTTGACAAATCCGGCCTCCCATGCGCTTTTCGCGCCGATTTCATGAGGCGGATTCCAATTGCCGGCCTCACCAACTTCTGACCGGAATTTCGACATGCATCGCTATCGCAGCCATACCTGCGCTCAATTGAGGAAGGCCGATGTCGGCCAGACCGTCCGGCTGTCCGGCTGGGTGCATCGCGTCCGCGATCACGGCGGGCTGCTGTTCATCGACCTGCGCGACCATTACGGCCTGACCCAGATCGTCGCCGATCCGGATTCGCCCTGCTTCAAGATCGCCGAGACGGTGCGCGGCGAATGGGTCATCCGCGTCGATGGCGAGGTCAAGGCGCGCACCCCGGAGGCGGTGAATCCGAACCTCGCCACCGGCGAGATCGAGGTTTTCGCCCTCGATATGGAAGTCTTGTCCGCTTCCAAAGAACTGCCGCTGCCGGTGTTCGGCGAGCCGGACTATCCGGAAGACATCCGCCTGAAATACCGGTTCCTGGACCTGCGCCGCGAGACGCTGCACAGGAACATCGTGCAGCGCACCAGGATCATCGCCGAGATGCGCAAGCGCATGGAGGAAGTGGGCTTCACCGAATATTCGACGCCGATCCTGACGGCATCCTCGCCTGAAGGCGCGCGCGACTTCCTGGTGCCGAGCCGCATCCATCCCGGAAAGTTCTTCGCGCTGCCGCAGGCGCCGCAGCAGTACAAGCAGCTCCTGATGGTCGCCGGCTTCGACCGCTATTTCCAGATCGCGCCCTGCTTCCGCGACGAGGACCCGCGCGCCGACCGCCTGCCGGGCGAATTCTACCAGCTCGACCTCGAGATGAGCTTCGTGACCCAGGAAGACGTCTGGGATACGATGGAGCCAGTCATGCGCGGCGTGTTCGAGGAGTTCGCCGAAGGCAAGCCGGTGACGCAGAAGTTCCGCCGCATTCCTTACGATACGGCCATCCGCACCTACGGCACGGACAAGCCGGACCTGCGCAACCCGATCGAGATCCAGGAAGTCACGCAGCACTTCGCCGGTTCCGGCTTCAAGGTGTTCGCGAACATGATCGCCAACGATCCCAAGGTCGAGGTCTGGGCGATCCCGGCCAGGACCGGCGGCTCCAGGGCTTTCTGCGACCGCATGAATTCCTGGGCGCAGGGCGAGGGCCAACCAGGCCTCGGCTATATCTTCTGGCGCAAGGAAGGCGAAAAGCTCGAAGGCGCGGGCCCCATCGCCAAGAACATCGGCGAGGAGCGTACCGAGGCGATCCGTCAGCAGCTCGGGCTTGCGGATGGCGACGCCGCCTTCTTCGTCGCGGGCGATCCCGCCAAGTTCTACAAATTCGCCGGCGAAGCGCGCACCCGTGCGGGCGAGGAGCTGAATCTGGTCGACCGCGACCGCTTCGAACTGTGCTGGATCGTCGACTTCCCATTCTACGAATGGCTGGAGGACGAGAAGCGGATCGACTTCGCCCATAACCCGTTCTCGATGCCACAAGGCGGGCTGGAGGCGCTCGCGACTCAGGACCCGCTGACCATCAAGGCCTACCAGTATGACATGGTCTGCAACGGCTTCGAGATCGCGTCCGGCTCCATCCGCAACCAGCTTCCGGAACTCATGGTCAAGGCTTTCGAACTGACCGGCAAGTCGCGGGAAGAGGTGGAGCAGAATTTCGGCGGCCTCTACCGCGCGTTCCAGTATGGGGCGCCGCCGCACGGCGGCATGGCGGCCGGCATCGACCGTGTGGTCATGCTGCTCGTCGGCGCCAAGAACCTGCGCGAGGTGACGCTGTTCCCGATGAACCAGCAGGCGCAAGACCTCTTGATGGGCGCGCCAGCGGAAGCCACGCCGACGCAGCTTCGCGAACTGTCGCTGCGCATCGTCGCGCCCAGGAAGGAAGGTTGAACCTTTCCCTTCAACCTGCTCGTTTCAAACGCAAAAGGCCCCGTCCAGCGGGGCCTTTTTCATTTGCCGGAACCCGTTTTCAGTGCCGCGACTGGCGCTTCGGGCCGTAACTGCCGTCGGGGCGCCTTTCGAAGAACTCCCCGACCTGCGGATGCCGCACCGGCTCGCCGGAATCGTCCTCGAGAAGGTTCTGCTCCGACACGTAAGCGATGTATTCGGTTTCGGAATTCTCTGCCAACAGATGATAAAACGGCTGGTCCTTGCGCGGACGGACCTCGTCCGGAATGGATTCGTACCACTCGTCGGTATTGGCGAATTGCGGATCCACATCGAAAATGATGCCGCGGAACGGAAACAGCCGGTGGCGCACCACCTGTCCGATAGAGAACTTGGCCGTTTTCATTTTACTCACCACTTCAAACACTTCGTTCTATTTGGCGCAGACGCAGCGCCAGTTCAATCCCAAATGGGGCGGGCAGGCGGTTGACGCCCGGGCTCATCGCCATTAACCGGCGACAATCTCGCAAGCCCGGAGATTTTGTTGACGAACGTCATCGGCCTTGTCCTGCCGTTCTTCGGGCTGATCTTCATCGGCTTCCTCGTCGCGCGCATCCACCGCGAACCCGTGGAAGCGCTTGGGTGGATGAACATCTTCATCATCTATGTCGCCTTGCCGGCGTTGTTCTTCCAGCTTTTGGCGAGAACCCCGTTCGAGGAGCTCACAGAATGGCGTTTCGTCGCCGGGTCGCTGTTCTCCACCCTGCTGATTTTCTCGGTCATGTTTGCCGGCTCGCTCGTGATGTCGCGCGGCGATGTCGCGGAATCGACCATGAAGGGCCTGGCGGCCGCTTACGGCAACACCGGTTATATGGGACCCGGGCTTGCGCTGCTGGCCTTCGGCGAGCAGGCGACTGTGCCCGTCGCATTGATCTTCTGCTTCGAGAACATGATGCATTTCACCGTCGCGCCCATGATGATGGCGCTCTCGGGCAGCGACAAGCGGCCGCTTCCGCAGCTATTGGCGGGAATCGTGCGCCGCATTCTGCTGCACCCCTTCATCGTCGCGACCGCTGCCGGGATCACGGCAGCCTATTTCCAGTTCCGTCCGCCCGTGCCGGTGGACAGGCTGCTGTCCTATCTTTCGGGCGCAGCCGCGCCCTGCGCCCTGTTTGCCATGGGGGTGACGCTCGCGCTGAGGCCGCTGAAGCGGGTGCCGCACGAGATCGCGCCCATCGCCGTCCTGAAGCTGATCGTACATCCGCTGCTGTGCTATGCCGTGCTGAGCCGGATCGGCAATTTTCCCCCGACCTGGCTGTTTTCAGCGGTTCTTCTGGCAGCCCTGCCGACGGCGACGAATGTTTTCGTCCTCGCCCAGCAATATGGCGTCTGGATCGAGCGCGCCTCGGCCAGCATATTGATCACGACCTGTGCCTCGGTCGTGACGGTGACCGGACTGCTCTACCTGATCCAGCACGGCATTCTAACGGCGAACATGGTCCCTTAAGGCATCCGCGAATGCGGAAAACCCGCTTCCGGGACGCAGACCCTCACGCATGAAGAAGGCGCGCAGCGGGGCGAAGCCTTCCAGAATGCCTAGGCCCGCGCGGCGCGCCAACTGCGTCGGCAGCATGTCGGAAAGCAACGAGCGGTTCAGCAGGTTCACCGCGTTGCTGAGCGCCAGGATGTCCGGCCGGCGCTTGCGGTCATAGGCGGCCAGCGCTGACGGAGAGCCTGGGTCGGTGCGATGCATGACCGCGATTTCGACCAGATCGGCGACGTCCCTGACGCCGAGGTTCAATCCCTGCGCGCCGATGGGCGGGAAAACATGCGCAGCCTCGCCGATCAGCGCCACACGGCCTTTCGCAAAGCGGCGCGGGGTAGAGGTGGACAGCGGATAGACCTGTCTGCCGGGCTCGACCTCCACGCGCCCAAGCATGGACTGCATGCGCTCCTCGATCCGCGAGGAAAGTTCGTCGTCGCTCAGCGCCATCAGCTCCTGCGCCGTCTCCGGCCGCACCACCCATACGAGGCTCGAACGGTTGCCCGGCAAGGGAACCTGGGTGAACGGCCCGGTTTCGGTGTGGAATTCGGTGGAGACGAAGCCATGTTCGCTGCGGTGGGCGAAGCTTACGACCAGCGCCGCCTGCGGATAGGCGCGGCGGGAGGTGTCGATGCCCGCCGCCTCGCGTGCCGGGGAGAGCCGCCCGTCCGCCGCCACCGCAAGCAGGGCGGAAACTTCGGAGCCGTCGTCAAGCTTCGCCGTCGCCCGGTCCGGATCGAGGCTCCATGACGAGACAAGTGACTTGCGCCACTCGATCCGCGAATTTCCGGCTACGGCCTGGGCCAGAGCCGCGTTCAGCACCGCATTCGGCATGTTCATGCCGAACTGCTCTTCGCCGATCTCGCTCGCCCGGAACGTCACCACAGGGCTGCGCACGAGGCGCTGCGTGGCGTCGACGATGCGCATGACCCGCAAAGGCGCGGCCTTCGGCTTCACCGCACCGAGAACGCCGACGCGGTCGAGCAGCGCGAGCGCAGGATTCATCAGCGCTGTGGTTCGCCTGTCGTCCGTCGCGACGTCCGGTCCGGCCAATGTCACCGCAAATCCGGCCTCTGAGAGCGCCAGCGCCGCGATAAGCCCGGCGGGTCCAGTTCCGGCGACAAGAATCCGTGCCTGCTCCTGCTTGCTCAAAACGGCCTTCGCTTCCTCTTGGCAGTCCGCCTCAATGGCTTGGGGACAACCACATATAGGGCGTTGCAGGCGACAGGATCAACGCGGCGTTTCACCCCAGCGGATCAGCAGCATAATCCTTTCCGTTCGCGCTTGTCGGCCTGTTCAGCCTGGTGGAAAACTGGCCAGGGCCGATTTGCCAGCCGCATCACCGGTGCGATACTGGTTACAAGGGCGGGAGTGCTGCCAGTGGTCTCGCTGCGATGGGGATTGAAATGGTCGATCAAAACTGGCCCTTGGCGGGAGAGCCTGGATTCTCCGGCGAGGGCGGGGATCGCGACACGGTCATCAGCAATTCGCAACAGTGGATCGTGCCCGGTGTCATCCTGGCGAAGTCGGATCGTGGCAAGACGCATGCGTTCGGCCGCAACCGGAATTTACCCGGCCGTTCGGCCGAAATCTGCAAACTGGATTGGCGGGGCCCGTGAGCAAGAGCGCAAACACAGCAAAGAAGATCGCCAGGCGCATACCGCGGCCTCGAAAAAAAGTGACCTGGCCGCAGGCGCGGGCGTTTTCCGTTCATCTCCTGACGGCCTCAGGCTCGTTCCTGGCGTTCCTGTCGCTGGTCGCAGCCGCCGAGCAACGCTGGACGGCGATGTTCTGGTGGTTGGGGCTGGCGCTGTTCGTCGACGGCATCGACGGCCCGATCGCGCGCAAACTGGAAGTGAAGGAAGTCTTGCCGACCTGGTCGGGCGAATTGCTCGACAACATCATCGACTATGTGACCTATGTGCTGATACCGGCCTTCGCGCTCTACCAGTTCGGGCTCATGGGAGAGAGGCTTTCGTTCCTGTCGGCCGCCATCATCGTGGTCTCGAGCGCGATCTACTACGCCGATACGGGCATGAAGACGAAGGAGAATTTCTTCAAGGGCTTCCCCGTCGTCTGGAACATGGTCGTGTTCACCCTTTTCGTAGTCGGGCCCGGCGAATGGATATCTTTCGCGGCAGTGGTTGTCGCCGGCTTGCTGACCTTCGTTCCGATCAATTTCCTGCATCCGGTACGGGTGAAGCGGCTGCGCCCGATCAATCTCACCATCACGCTGCTGTGGTGCGCGTTCGGGGTGCTGGCGCTTGCGGAATCGGCCATGGCGGAATTCTACAGCCAGATCGGCGTGCTGGCCGAAAACGTCAGCCGCTTCACCAAGATCGGCATAACGATTACCGGTCTTTACCTGTTCTGCATCGGCGGCATCATGCAGTTCTTCCCCAATCTCGGTGCCGGAAAGTCGTCCTCATGAGCAAGGCCATCCTGATACACGCCCATGGCGGTCCCGAAGTCATGCGGTTCGAGGATCATGATCCCGGCAGGCCGGGCGAGGGGCAGGTCCTCGTGAAGCATACCGCCATCGGCCTCAACTTCATCGATGTGTATTACCGTACAGGGCTGTATCCGGCGCCCGATGGCTTTCCGCTCGTTCCCGGGGCAGAGGCGGCAGGCGTGGTTCTGGAAACCGGGGCAGGGGTCGACTGGCTCAAGCCCGGCGACCGCGTAGCCTATGCGGCCAATACGGGCGCCTATGCCGAGACGCGTCTGATCGCTGCCGACCGGCTGGTGAAAGTGCCGGACGGCGTCAGCGACGAACAGGCCGCAGCCATGATGCTGAAGGGCATGACCGCCGAATACCTGCTCCGGCGCACTTTCAAGGTGAAGGCAGGCGACACCATCCTCTGCCACGCGGCGGCCGGCGGAGTGGGACTGATCCTCGGCCAATGGGCCAAGCATCTGGGCGCTATCACGATCGGCACGGCCGGCTCGCCGGACAAGATCGAACTGGCGCATGCCAACGGCTACGATCATGTCATCGACTACCGCAAGCAGGACTTCGTCCAGGAAGTTGCCGCGATCACCGGCGGCAAGAAATGCGATGTCGTCTACGATTCCATCGGCAAGGACACGTTCCCCGGCTCGCTCGACTGCTTGCGGCCGCTCGGCATGTTCGTCAGCTTCGGCCAGTCTTCCGGGCCCATCCCACCCTTCAACATCGGATTGCTGGCGCAGAAAGGCTCATTATTTGCGACGCGGCCGAGCCTTTTCGCCTATAATGCCCGGCGCGAAGATCTGGAGGCTTCGGCGGCCGCGTTGTTCGATGTCGTCCTGTCCGGCGCTGTAAAGGTCAGGATAAACCAGAAATACGCCTTGAAAGAAGCTGCCAAGGCGCACACGGATCTTGAAAACAGGCACACGACCGGTACCTCGATCCTTATACTGTGAGGCTATAGATGCCCACATGTTTACCTTGAAATTATTGAAGCTCTTTCAAACGGAGCACAGCTTTGCGGCCGAAGCGGCCGCTGCTTACCATATCCGCGGGAACACAGAACATGTCTGGGATACCAGATGGGAGGCACTGTGAGTACACAGCACGACTCTGCGAACCTGCTGGAGGTTCGCGGCCTTACCAAGATATTCGGCACGCTGAAGGCATGCGACAACATCAACCTTGCCGTGGCCAAGGGTGAAATTCATGCTTTGCTGGGCGAAAACGGCGCCGGCAAATCCACGCTGGTTAAGATGCTGTTCGGTTCGCTGGAGCCCCATTCCGGCGAAATCCTCTGGGATGGCCAGCCGGTGCGCATCACCAGCCCCGGCGTCGCCAAGAAGCTCGGCATCGGCATGGTCTTCCAGCATTTCTCGCTGTTCGAGGCGCTGACGGCGGCCGAGAACATCGCGCTTTCGCTTGATGACGGATCGCCCATCAGCGCCATCGCGGCCAAGGCCCGGGCACTGTCCTACAGCTACGGCCTGCCCCTCGATCCCGAATCCCTGGTCGGCGACCTTTCTGTTGGCGAACGCCAGCGCATCGAGATCATCCGCTGCCTGCTCCAGACGCCGCAACTGATCATCCTCGACGAGCCGACCTCCGTGCTGACGCCGCAGGAGGCCGACAAGCTGTTCGAGACGCTGGAGAGGCTGCGGCAGGAGGGCAAGTCCATCCTCTACATCTCCCACCGGCTCGAGGAAGTGAAGCGCATGTGCGACCGCGCCACCGTCTTGCGGCACGGCAAGGTGGTCGGCCATTGCAATCCGCGCGAGGAAACCGCCTCGTCCCTGGCCCGCATGATGGTGGGCAACGAGGTCAAGGCGGTGGTGCGCGCGCCGGTGGAAGGCATCGAGACCGCCGCGCCGCTGCTCGAGGTCCGAAAGCTCAGCCGCAAGCCGGCCACGCCGTTCTCCATTCCGCTGCGGGACATCAGCCTGACCGTCCGCGCCGGAGAGGTGATCGGCATTGCCGGCGTTGCCGGCAACGGGCAGGGGGAATTCTTCGAGGCGGTATCGGGAGAGGTCCGTCAGCCTGACGCGGCTTCGGTCCGGATCCGTGGCAGGGACGCAGGCACGCTCGACATCACCGGCCGCCGCTTGCTGGGTGCGGCCTTCGTGCCCGAGGAGCGGCTGGGCCACGGCGCGGCCCCGCGCATGAAACTGTCGGAAAACCTGCTGCTGTCGCGCCACAGAACGGACCGGAAGGCCTTTGTCGGCGCGGGCATGGTCAAAAGCGCGGCCGTCTACGCGGCAGCGCAGCGCATCATCGAGGTTATGGACGTGCGCAAGAGCGCGCCCGACCCGGAAGCCGCGGCCCTGTCGGGTGGCAATCTTCAGAAGTTCATCGTCGGGCGCGAACTGGACCGCAAGCCGACGGTGATGGTGGTGAACCAGCCGACCTGGGGCGTCGACGCGGGCGCCGCCGCTCATATCCGCCAGGCGCTGATCGAACTGGCGCGCAGCGGCTCGGCCGTGCTGGTCATCAGCCAGGACCTCGACGAGCTGTTCGAGATTTCCGACGCCATCGCGGTCATGCACAACGGCGAACTGTCGAAGCCGATGCCGATCGCCGAGGCGACTTTCGAGAAGATCGGCCTTCTCATGGGTGGCGCGGAGCCCGGCCATGCCGAACACGCCCATGGCGAACAGGGATTGGAGACGGTCTGATGCGCCTCGAACTCGTGAAGCGGCCGCAACGCTCGGCCCTGTTTTCCATCCTCTCACCGTTCATCGCCTTCGCGCTGACGATGATTGCCGGCGGCATCCTGTTCGCGCTGCTCGGCATCAATCCGGTCACGGCCTTCCACACCTATTTCATTTCGCCGATCACCGAGGTGTGGCAACTGCATGAATTGGCCATCAAGGCCGCTCCGCTGATCCTCATCGCCGTAGGGCTGTCGGTCTGCTACCGGGCCAACATCTGGAACATCGGCGCGGAAGGCCAGTTCATCATCGGCGCGATCGTCGGGTCGATCATCCCAGTCATGTACCCGACCTATGAGAGCCCGATCGTTCTGCCGCTGATGCTGCTCATGGGCATGGTCGGCGGCGCCGCCTATGCCGCCATTCCGGCGTTCCTCAAGACCCGCTTCAACACCAACGAAATCCTGACGAGCCTCATGCTCGTCTATGTCGCCCAGCTTTTCCTCGACTGGGTGGTGCGCGGGCCATGGCGCGACCCGAAGGGCTTCAACTTCCCGCAGACGGTGCAGTTCAACGATTCGGCCATATTGCCGATGCTCGATTCGGCTGCCGGCAGAGCCAATCTCGGCTTTGTCTTCGCCCTGGTGGCCGCGGTGCTGGTGTGGCTTCTCATGAGCCGCATGCTGAAGGGGTTCGAGGTGCGCGTGCTGGGATCCAGCCCAAGGGCGGGGCGCTTCGCCGGCTTCAACTTCAACCGCATGGTTTTCTTCGCCTTCATGCTGTCGGGCGCGCTGGCGGGCCTCGCCGGCATCTGCGAGGTATCGGGGGCGATCGGCCAGTTGCAGCCGTCCATATCGCCCGGCTACGGCTTCACCGCCATCATCGTGGCCTTCCTCGGCCGCCTCAACCCGCTCGGCATCGTGGCGGCCGGCCTCGTCCTCGCGCTGACCTATCTCGGCGGCGAGGCCGCGCAGAGCGCGCTCGGCATCTCCGACAAGGTGGCGAGAGTGTTCCAGGGCATGCTGCTGTTCTTCGTTCTTGGCTGCGACACCCTCATTCACTACCGCATCCGGCTGATCGGCCTCGGTGCTCCCAAACTCGACGCACCGGCCCCGAAACTGGAGGAGGCACGCTGATGGATATCGCCATCAACATTCTGATGACCGTCGCCACGGCCGCTACGCCGCTGCTCATCGCGGCGATCGGCGAGCTGGTGGTCGAGCGCTCGGGCGTGCTCAACCTCGGCGTCGAGGGCATGATGATCATGGGCGCCGTCGGCGGCTTCGGCGTCGGCTATCTCACCGGCTCTCCATGGATCGGCTTGCTGGCCGCAATCGTGGTAGGCGCGGTGTTTTCGCTGCTGTTCGCCTTCCTGACGCTGACGATCGCCACGAACCAGGTTGCGACGGGCTTGTCGCTGACGCTGCTTGGCCTGGGCCTGTCGGGAATGATCGGCACCAGCTTCGTCGGGCTGCCCGGCGAAAGGCTGCCCAATCTCTACATACCCGTGCTCACGGACCTGCCCGTGGTCGGCAAGCTGCTGTTCGGCCAGGATCCGGTCTTCTACATCTCGATAGCGCTGACGATTGGCGTGGCGTGGTTCCTGTTTCGCACCCGCACCGGCCTCACCCTGCGCTCGATCGGCGACAGCCACACCTCGGCCCATGCGCTCGGCATTCATGTCATCCGCTACCGCTACCTCGCCGTCATGTTCGGCGGCGCGTGCGCGGGGCTGGCCGGCGGTCATCTCTCGCTCGTCTACACCCCGCAATGGGTCGAGAACATGAGCGCGGGGCGGGGCTGGATCGCGCTTGCGCTGGTGGTGTTCGCTTCATGGCGCCCATGGCGCGTGCTGATCGGCGCCTACATTTTCGGCCTGATCTGGATCGGCCAGTTGCATGTGCAGGCGATCGACCTGCAGCAATTCGCCGGCATGCCCTGGATCGTCTACCAGCCGATAGCGCTTCTCAAATCGGTACCGACACAGTTTCTTTCTTCGCTGCCCTATCTGGCAACTGTCGTCGTTCTCGTTCTAATCTCGCGCAACAAGCGTCTGACGATGATGAATACGCCGGCCTCGCTGGGGCAGCCGTTCGTGCCGGACCGCTAAAGACCAAGAACTCAGGTTAACACAGAGAGGAACTACCATGAAAAGACTGCTCATCGCCCTGATGACCACGGCTGCCGCGGTTTCGCTCGCCGCGACGGCCGAGGCGCAGGAGAAGCTGAAGGCCTGTTGGGTCTATGTCGGCCCGATCGGCGACTTCGGCTATTCCTACCAGCACGATCAGGGCCGGCTGGAAGTCGAGAAGGAACTCGGCGACAAGGTCCAGACCGCCTATCTGGAGAACGTCGCCGAAGGTCCGGACGCCGAGCGCGCCTTCGAGCGTCTGGCCCGCGAAGGCTGCAAGATCGTCTTCGGCACCTCCTTTGGCTTCATGGACGCCGAGGTGAAGGTCGCCAAGCGGTTCCCGAACGTGAAGTTCGAGCACGCCACCGGCTACAAGACCGGCGCCAACCTGGGCATCTACAACGCCCGCTTCTACGAGGGCCGTTATGTGATCGGCCAGATCGCCGCCAAGGAATCTAAGAAAGGCGTCGCCGGTTACATCGTCTCCTTCCCGATTCCGGAAGTGGTGATGGGCATCAATGCCTTCATGCTCGGCGCACATTCGGTGAATCCGGACTTCAAGGCCAAGATCGTCTGGGTGAACTCCTGGTTCGATCCGGGCAAGGAAGCCGATGCCGCCAAGGCATTGTTCGACCAGGGCGCGGACGTCATCGTCCAGCATACCGATTCCACCGCTCCCCTGCAGGTCGCGCAGGAACGCGGGCTGCACGGCTTCGGCCAGGCTTCGGACATGATGAAGTTCGCGCCCAAGGCCCAGTACACGGCCATCGTCGACAATTGGGGCCCGTATTATGTCGAGCGCGTCAAGGCTGTGCTCGACGGCTCCTGGAAGCCCGACAATGTGTGGCTCGGCATCAAGGACAAGGCGGTCCATCTCGCCGAATTCGCCAACATGTCGGACGAAACCAAGGCACTGGCCGAAGAAACGGAAAAGAAGATCGCCGGCGGCTGGAACCCCTTCACCGGCCCAATCGCCAAGCAGGACGGCACGCCGTGGCTGAAGGACGGCGAGGTGGCCGACGACGCCACCTTGCTCGGCATGAACTTCTACATCAAGGGCGTGGACGACAAGCTGCCGCAATAAGCAGGCATCTTGCTGAATTGGAAAGGGCGCCCATGCGGCGCCCTTTCTATTTGGCGCACGGGCCCCACCTTAACTGCACCAATTCAAAGCACGCGGCGGCGTCGCAGGCTCCAAAGCCGTCGGGAAAAACTCCGGAGAAGACTCGAATGCTCAAATTCTATTGCCTGCCCTGGTCCAGGGCTTCCGGCGTATTCTGGCTGCTGGAGGAACTGGGACGCCCTTACCAGATCGAGTTGGTCGACACCCGTTCCCCGGGCGGTGTCCCTGAAAGCTACCGGGCGATCCAGCCGAACAAGAAAGTGCCCGCGATCGACCATGACGGCACCGTCGTCACGGAGCGCGCGGCCATCTGCATCTATCTTGCCGATGCCTTTCCGGAAGCACGGCTCGCCCCGGCCATCGGCGACAAGCGCCGCGCCGCCTATCTCACAAGGCTCGTCTATTGCGATTCCGTATTCGATCCCGCGGTCGCCGCACGTGCGCAAGGCCTGGAATACACGGGCAACAGCTTTTCCTTCGGCCTGTTCGAAGACATGGTGGCCAATCTCGAAAAATTGCTGGCCGCAGAACCTTATGCCGTCGGCGACAGTTTTACGGCGGCCGACACGCAACTCGCCTCAGGCATCCATTTCACCATGAACATCCTGAACGTACTGCCAAAACTTCCCGTTTTCGAACAGTATCTGGCGCGCGCCACCGATCGTCCCGCCTATCGCAGCTATCAGGCCAAGGAAGCCGAACTGGCTAGGCAAGTCACACCCATCCAGTTCAGGAGATAACACTGCGTCGGAAACCACCTGCGGGTGGTCAGACTGCCTGCCCGTAGAGGTCGTAGGCGTCGGCCCGATCGATCTTCACGGTGACGATATCGCCGGTCCTTAGCGGACGCCGCGCCTGGATATGGACAGAACCGTCGATCTCCGGCGCATCGTATTTCGTCCGGCCCTTGGCGGAAGTGCCGTGCGCCTCATCGACGATCACCGGCAGCCGCTTGCCGACCTTCTTGGCCAGTTGCGTGGCTGAAATCTTCTGCTGGCGCTGCATGAAGCGGTGCCAGCGCGCCTCCTTGACTTCCTGCGGCACCTCTTCCAGTCCGAGGTCGTTCGAACGGGCACCCGCGACGGGCTCGTATTTGAAGCAGCCGGCACGATCGATCTTCGCTTCGTCGAGCCAGTCCAGCAGCATCTGGAAATCCTCCTCCGTTTCGCCGGGAAACCCGACAATGAAGGTGGAGCGCACGGCAAGATCCGGGCAAACCTCGCGCCAGGCCCGAATGCGATCCAGTGTCTTTTCGCCATGGGCCGGGCGGCGCATGTTCTTCAACACCTGCGGCGAGGCGTGCTGGAAGGGAATGTCGAGATAGGGAAGGATCTTGCCCTCGGCCATCAGCGGGATGACATCCGAGACATGCGGGTAGGGATACACATAGTGCATCCGCACCCAGATGCCGAGCTTGCCCAACTCCTGTGCCAGGTCGAGGAATTTCGCGCGCACCTCGCGCTCCTGCCAGACGCTGGTCTGGTACTTGATATCGACGCCATAGGCGCTGGTATCCTGCGAGATGACGAGGATTTCCTTCACGCCGGCCTTGGCCAGATTCTCCGCCTCCCGCAGCACGTCCGCTGCCGGCCGCGACACCAGATCGCCACGCAGGGCAGGGATGATGCAGAAGGTGCAGCGGTTATTGCAACCTTCTGAAATCTTTAGATAGGCGTAGTGGCGCGGTGTCAGCTTGACGCCTTGCGGCGGCAACAGATCGACATAGGGATCGTGCGCGGGCGGCGCGGCTTCGTGCACGGCCTCCATCACGCTTTCATAGGCCTGGGGCCCGGTGATCGCCAGCACGTTCGGATGCTTTTCGCGGATCAGCTCCGGTGTCGCGCCCATGCAGCCGGTGACGATGACCTTGCCGTTCTCCTTCAGCGCCGTGCCGATGGCGCCGAGCGACTCGTCGCGGGCGGAATCGAGGAAACCGCAGGTGTTGACCACGACAAGGTCTGCGCCGTCATGCTTACGCGCGATCTCGTATCCCTCGGCCCGCAAACGGGTGATGATGCGCTCGGAATCGACGAGCGCTTTCGGGCATCCGAGGCTGACGAAGCTGACGCGGGGAGCGGGCATGGATATCTTCCGGGAGTTCGAAAGGCGGCGCAGTATCACACTTCCGCCGGCCTGCCTACTCCGGGTTCAGGTAAGCGCGTCGTTGACGTGCGGCCAGACCTCCGTCGCGCCGCGATAGATCATGTCGAGCGCGACATAGAGGATGATCAGCAGGCCGACATAGGCGATCCAGCGATGCCGGTGCAGCAGCTTGGCGATGAAGCTCGCCGCCAGCCCCATGAGGGCGACCGACAGCAGCAAGCCTATGACCAGCACGGGGAAATGGTCACGTGCCGCGCCGGCGACGGCGAGCACGTTGTCCAGCGACATCGACACGTCGGCAATGACGATCTGCATCGAGGCCTGCGCAAGGGTCTTGCGCGGCCGTTTGCGCGCTGCCTTGCCGTCGGTGTCAGCGTATGAAAGCGCCTCTGTCGCCTCGCGCTCGTCGTCGTGGCTGGTACGCAGCTCGCGCCACATTTTCCAGCACACCCAGAGAAGCAGGATGCCGCCGACGAGCACCAGGCCCAGTATGGCGAGCAGCTTGACGGCAATGGCTGCAAAGCAGATGCGAAGGACGGTAGCGGCGGCGACGCCGATCAGGATCGCCTTGCGGCGCTGGCTGGTCGGGAGACCTGCGGCCGCCAGCCCGATGACGATGGCATTATCGCCGGCAAGAACCAGATCGATCGCCACGACCTGCAAAAGGGCGGATATGCCGGCCGCATTGAAGATATCCATCGTCCGAGCCCTGGCGTTGCGATACTGACAAAGCGCCTATCGTGTCCGCCCGACAGGCGTCAAGGAGGGAGACCGTTGCGGCGACGCCTGCAAGGGGTCAGGCAGCGACAAGTTCAAGGATAGAGATCGTATTTGGACCAGTCGTCCTTGGGAATCTGGTCGCCGATCCTGTAGCGAAGCTTTATCACTTCCATATGGTCCGGCGCGGTGACGCATTTGAACTTCAGCCGATACCATTCGCCCTTGCTGCGGAAGGCCGCGCCGACGCTTTTGATGGAATCCTGATTCATTTCCGGCGTGGAAAAAGCGTAGGCGACCACCCGGTCAGCGGCGAAACTGCGGTTGTCCTGCGTGATCCTGTCGAGGACTTCCGCATCGCATCGCTGCTCGAGCCTGGTTTCGGGGTCGAGCTTCAACAATCCGGCGCGCAGGCGGCTATCCAAAGCTTCGGCGGGCGCCCCCAGGACCAGGAGAGCCGAAGCGGCAAGGCAAAGTCTTTTCATGTGGCGGGAAACCATCACAGGCGGACCGGAAAATCAACCCTCCACCCGCCCGCGGCCCAAAGGAAGCGGCGCTTGAAAAGATGGCCGGCTTCGCTCATAGAACACCTACCGGATGGGTGGCCGAGCGGTTTAAGGCACCGGTCTTGAAAACCGGCGAGGTGCAAGCCTCCGTGGGTTCGAATCCCACCCCATCCGCCATCATTCACCTCGAATTACAGCTGCGTCGGATATCCAGGCAACCGGACAGCATTTTGCCACAATTTCGACCGCCCGCCGACACAATTGATTAAGCCGCTGATAAACAATTCCTGCGCAGATGAAATCTGGGCTCGGGGTGCCGAAGGAGTTCGCCGCAGGCTGCCCTGGTTTCGTAGTTGTATCGAGTAACGGCGCCGCAAACGGGCTGTGGGGACAATCGAAGATGCAGACATCGGCGCGCCTGCGTATTCGCCGTGCTTCCGGTTTCGTGCTCCTTGCCGCGTCGGCCAGCCTCCTGGCCGCCTGCGCGACCCCGCAACCGAAGGCGACCGTCCATAAGCGGTCAAAGGAATATTTCGCCGAAAGCGAGTATGGCGTGAAAGCCAGTCCCCGCGTCTTCACCGGCCGTTTCATCCCGCGCGGAGGCGGCCGGGATCAGCTCGGCAAGCCTTATCAGGTGCGCGGCAAGTGGTACTATCCCAAGGAGGACAAGCGCTACGTCAAGACAGGCGCTGCATCCTGGTATGGTGATGCCTTCCACGGCAGGCTCACCGCCAATGGCGAGGTCTACGACACGGAACACCTTACCGGAGCGCATCCGACCATGCCTCTGCCGAGCTATGCCCGCGTCACCAATCTGGCGAACGGCAGTTCCGTGATCGTGCGCGTCAACGATCGCGGCCCCTACCACGAGGGACGCATCATCGATCTTTCCCGCCGTGCGGCCGAAATGCTGGACTACGCCAATATCGGCACCGCCCAGGTGAAGGTCGAGTATGTCGGCCGCGCACCGCTAGACGGCAACGACGACCAGTATCTCATGGCTTCCTATCGGCCGGGCAAGAAGTTCGATCCGTCCGTAGGCCTGCCCACCGGCGTCATGATCGCCATGAACGGTTCGACGCCGAGCGGGTCGGCTGCCGCGGCAGTGCCGTTCCCCCAGCAGTCGCCGGATCTGAATTCGGCGCCCCAGCCTGTCATGTCCGCACAGGCGCCGTCCTTTGACAGCCCCGCGCTTCCTGATTTCGGCCCGATCGTCCAGGAGCGTCCCGATATCGGCGGCCAGCCGTCGCGCGTGCCGTTCGCAATGGCGTCTCTGTCCTATGCCGACGCGCGCATACAGAACGCTGCACGGGTCTTCGACGCCGTCGACCGGGGAGGGCAGGCGCGCGATATCGCGAATGCCTGGAAACGGGCGAATCCGGCCGCGGCAGCCACCTATTCGCAGGACTATGTCGCCGCGGCCACCTACGAAAGCGCAGCCGACGCGAACACCCTTGCGGCCGTGCTGGGAGACGTCGGTCGGGTCGGCATCGAACGTACCAGGCACGACGGGAAACTGTGGTACTCGGTCAATCTTTATCCGGACGGGCACGCCGACATCGACACGATGTTGCAGGCGGCATGGTCGCATGGCGCCACGGATGCGATCGCCGTACGGGATTGAGCAAAACCACGGCTGATCGCGGTTGATCGGCCGCAAAAGCCTGATAGCTTTGAAACCTATTTGCCGAGCGGGCTGTCCTTTCCATGATTAGTCTTCGCCCGTTTCTTGCCGGATGTGTCAGCGCGGCTCTGGTGCTTTCCTGCGTGTTTCCGGCAGCCGCCCAGCTCTTCGAGACCAAGGCCGCGCAAGCCTTCATGATCGATGGCGAAACCGGCACCGTGCTGTTTTCCAAGGACGCCGACAAGCTGATCCAGCCCGCATCGCTGGCCAAGTTGATGACCATGGAGATGGCGTTCAACGCCATCAAGACAGGCCGGCTCAAGCTGGACGACACCTTCGTGGTGAGCGAGCACGCCTGGCGCACGGGCGGCGCGCCCTCGGGCACGTCCACGATGTTTGCCGCCTTGAAGTCGGCGATCCGACTAGAAGACCTCATCAAGGGCGTCACCATCCAGGCGGCCAACGACGGCTGCATCGTGTTTGCGGAAGGGTTTTCCGGATCGGAAGATAATTTCGCGCTTCAGATGACCGAGCGTGCCCGCCAGATCGGGCTCGAAAAGTCGAAATTCGTGAATGCCACTGGCCTGCCTGCCGATGGGCAGCAGACAACGGTACGGGAACTCGCGATGCTGGCGCTGCACCTTTGGCGCGACTATCCCGATCTCTATGCCAATTATGGCCAGAAGGACTTCACCTGGAACAAGATCACGCAACGCAACCGCAATCCGTTGCTGGCCATGGATATCGGCGCCGACGGACTTGCGGTCGGCGCCAGCGAGCAGAACGGATTTGGTATCGTGGGCTCGGCAACGCAGAGCGGCAAGCGGGTGATCGCCGCTATGAGCGGCCTGGCGAGCGACAAGGAACGGGCGGAGGAAGCCCGCAAGCTGATTGAATGGGGGCTGCGATCCTTCGAGAAGACCGAAATCTTCGGCAATGACGAGGTGGTCGGGGAGGCGCAGGTTTTCGGCGGCACCCGCTCGGGCGTGCCGTTGAAGGCAAAGGGCCCGGTGGATATTTTCCTGCCCATAACCAACCGCGACAAGCTGACCGCGCGCATCGTCTATGACGGCCCGCTGCCGGCGCCGGTCGAAAAGGGCCAGCGGGTCGGGTCGCTGCGCGTATGGATCGGCGATACGCTGAGCCAGGAAACCCCGCTCTATGCGGCCGAGACGGTCGAGGTCGGAACCCTGCCTGGCAGGGCCCTGGACGCGGTGAAAGAACTGGCCGTAGGCTGGTTGCGCTGATACGGGCAATCGCCGGGCCGGCCGCTGGGTCGTGGACCTTTTCTGCCGGGGACATTATGACAGCCGGCGATAATGAAAACGGCGAGCAAAGGCTCAGGTTTTGGCGAACGGGTTCTTCATAACCTTCGAGGGCGGGGAAGGGGCCGGAAAGTCGACGCAGATCAAGCGCCTGGCACAGCGTTTGCGCGCCAAGAAATACGACGTGCTCGAAACGCGTGAGCCGGGCGGCTCTCCCGGCGCGGAGGCGGTGCGGCATGTCTTGCTGTCCGGGGCGGCAGAACCGTTCGGCCCCGGCATGGAGGCATTGCTTTTCGCGGCCGCCCGCTCCGACCATGTCGAACAGGTCATAAGACCGGCGGTCGCTCGCGGCGCCATCGTGCTGTGCGACCGCTTCATGGATTCCTCGCGCGTCTATCAGGGCGTGACCGGCGGGCTCGATGCGGCCTTCATGCGCGCCCTGGAACGCGTTGCGGTGAACGGCATGGTGCCCGACCTCACATTGATCCTGGACCTCGACGCCGAGGAAGGATTGAAGCGCGCCTCGGCGCGTCGTGGCGCTGATGACGGGCCCGACCGCTACGAGAAGGAGACGCTCGCCATCCACCAGCGCCGCCGCGAGGCGTTCCTGGCGATCGCAGCCGCAGAACCGGAGCGCTGTGCGGTCATCGACGCCTCCGGCGATACCGAAGCGGTCGAGGCCCGTATCACAACGGCCGTTTTCGCTGCGCTGGAAACGAAGCTCCGCAACGGCCGTCAGGCAACACCGGCATGAGTTTCGAGCGCATGGCCCCCGAGCAGCACGACACGCTGGACGGCGTGCCGAGCCCGGCCGAAACCCCGCGTCTTGTCGGCCATGAGGGCACGGCGGCGATGCTGGCCGCCGCATACAGGGCTGGCAAGCTGCCGCACGCATTGATCCTGAGCGGCCCGGTGGGCATCGGCAAGGCCACACTGGCCTTTCATTTGGCGCACCACCTGCTGAAATATCCGGATCCGCATACGGCGCCGGAGACGCTCGCAACTCCCGATCCGGCTTCTTCCCTGTTTCGCCAGATAGCCACGGGCGCGCATCCCTCCGTCCTGCATCTGACACGGCCGCTCAACGACAGGACCAAGGCGTTCAAGACGATGTTGACGGTGGACGAAATCCGCAAGGTCGGCGGCTTTCTCTCCATGACCTCGCACGATGGCGCCTACAGAGTGGTTATCATCGATCCGGCGGACGACATGAATACCAACGCTGCCAACGCGTTGCTGAAGAATCTTGAAGAGCCGCCGAAGCGCACCCTGTTCGTGCTTATCGTGCACGCACCGGGCAGCCTGCTGCCGACGATCCGTTCGCGGTGCCAGATGGTGCGGCTTGCGCCTTTGTCCGGCGTGGATCTGATGCGGGTGCTGGATGGCATCGAACCGCCGCCGCCTCAAGACGCGGCCGCCAGAAACGCCCTGGTGGCGCGGGCAGGGGGCAGCGTCAGGAACGCCATACTGCTCACGCAATATGGCGGCCTGGAAATCGCCGAGGCCTTGGCAGCGCTGCTGCGATCCGGCCAGGATGTCGCTGCGGCTTACCGGCTTGCGGAAGCGGTTTCCGGCCGCGACCGGACGGTGCAGTTCGACATCTTCAACCGCAACGCATTGGATATGCTGTCCGACGCTGCGGCTGTCGCGGCCCGCGCCGGCCGACTCGACGCGGCGAAGGCGCTGGCCTATGCTTGGCAGGAGGCGCGTAACGCCATATCCGAAACCGAAACCTACAATCTCGACAAGAAGCAGCACGCCCTGACAATGATCGACCGGTTGAATTCTGCGATGCGAATGTGACACGCCGCGTGGTCCGGGATGGCAATCGCCGTCCCGATGCGATAATCCACCCGCGATATCATTTTCATTGAGACTTCCACGGTCCGTTATGTCCCGCCAAAAATATTACATCACCACGGCCATCGCCTATCCGAACGGCAAGCCGCATATCGGCCACGCCTACGAACTCATCGCCACGGACGCGCTCGCCCGCTTTCAGCGCCTCGACGGCAAGGACGTGTTCTTTCTCACGGGCACCGACGAGCACGGCATCAAGATGCTGCAGAGCGCGCGCAAGGAAGGCATTTCTCCGCGTGAGCTGGCCGACCGAAATGCCGCCGAATTCCAGCGCATGGCCAAGGTGCTGAACGCGTCCAACGACGACTATATCCGCACCTCGGAACCCCGCCACTATGCCGCCTCTCAGGCGATCTGGAAGGCGATGGCCGCCAATGGCGACATCTACAAGGGCGGCTACGCCGGCTGGTATTCGGTGCGGGACGAGGCCTATTACGGCGAGGAGGAGACCGAGGTTCGCGCCGACAACGTCCGCTACGGTCCGCAGGGAACGCCGGTGGAATGGGTCGAGGAAGAAAGCTATTTCTTCCGCCTGTCGGCCTACCAGGACAGGCTGCTGGCGCTCTACGAGAGCCAGCCCGATTTCGTCATGCCCGCCGAGCGCCGCAACGAGGTGGTCAGCTTCGTCAGGTCGGGCCTGAAGGATTTGTCGATCTCGCGCACCACCTTCGACTGGGGCATTCCGGTTCCGGGCGACGAAAAGCACGTCATGTATGTGTGGGTCGATGCCCTGACCAATTACATCACCGCCGCCGGCTATCCGGACACGGCCGCGGAGCGCTGGAGCTATTGGCCCGCCGATGCGCACATCATCGGCAAGGACATCGTGCGCTTCCACGCCGTGTACTGGCCGGCATTCCTGATGTCGGCCGGCATCGAACTGCCCCGGCGCGTATTCGCGCACGGCTTTCTGTTCAACCGCGGCGAGAAGATGTCGAAGTCGGTCGGCAACGTCATCGACCCGTTCGCCATGGTCGAGCATTATGGACTCGATCAGGTGCGCTATTTCTTCCTGCGCGAGGTGCCGTTCGGACAGGACGGCAGCTACAGCCACGAAGCCATCGTCAACCGCACGAATGCCGATCTTGCCAACGATCTCGGCAATCTGGCGCAGCGCTCGCTGTCCATGATCGCCAAGAATTGCGGCGGCATCGTACCGAAACGCGGCGAGATGACCGAGGCCGACAGTGCGATCCTCGACATGGCCGTCGAGGCGCTGGAAACCGCGCGCAAAGCCATGGGGGAGCAGGCCATCCATCAGGCGCTTGCGGCTATTTTCGGCGTAGTAGCCGAAGCCAACCGTTACTTCGCTTCCCAGGAACCCTGGGCGCTGAAGAAGAGTGATCCCGCGCGCATGGAAACGGTGCTGTGGACGACCGCCGAAACGGTGAGGCGCGTCGCCATCCTTTGTCAGCCTTTCATCCCCGGTTCGGCTTCCAGGCTTCTGGACATTCTCGCGGCAGCGCCGGACGAACGCGACTTCGAGCATGTTTCCGCCAAACATGCGCTCGTATACGCAACGCCCCTGCCGGCGCCGCAGCCGGTGTTTCCGCGTTATGTCGAGCAGCAGGATGGAAACGCCTGATGCTGGTCGACAGTCATTGCCATCTCGACTTTCCCGATTTCGCGGAGGAGCGGGAGGCTATCGTCGCCCGCGCCCGCGCCGCCGGTATCGGACGCATGGTGACGATCTCGACGCGTGTGAGGAAATTCCAGCAGATCATTGAAATCTCAGAAAATTTTGAAGATATTTATTGTTCCGTTGGCACGCATCCGCACAATGCGGCCGAGGAACTGGACGTGACCGCCGAGGAACTGGTGCGTCTTTCCACCCATCCGAAGGTCGTGGCCATCGGAGAAGCCGGGCTCGACTATCACTATGACCATGCGCCGCGCGAGGCGCAGGCGAAGGGCTTCCGCACGCACATCGCGGCGGCGCGCGAAACCGGACTGCCGCTGGTCATCCATGCGCGCTCGGCGGACGACGACATGGCGGCCATTCTTGAAGAGGAAACAGGGAAGGGCGCTTTCCCCTTCGTGCTGCATTGCTTTTCCTCCGGCCGCCGGCTGGCGGAAGTCGGCGTGGCACTGGGCGGCTATGTCTCGTTTTCCGGCATTTTGACCTTCCGCAACTCGGCCGAATTGCGTGAAATCGCAAAGCAGGTGCCGCGCGAGCGTCTGCTGGTCGAGACCGACGCGCCCTATCTCGCCCCGGTGCCGCATCGTGGCAAACGCAACGAGCCGGCCTTCGTCACCGAAACGGCAAGAATCCTGGCGGACACGATCGGAACGAGCGAGGAAGAGGTCGCCGGCATCACCACCGAGAACTTCTTCCGCCTGTTCGCGAAGGTGCCGCGCAACAGTCCGCGGGGCGCCTGAGCCGTGGCTGACCGGCTGCGCCTCACCATTCTCGGCTGCGGCTCGTCGCCCGGCACGCCGCGCATCACTGGCGACTGGGGCAATTGCGACCCGTCCAATCCGAAGAACCGCCGCATGCGCTCGGCCGCCCTGGTCGAGCGGATTTCCGCCAGTGGCGCCAAAACCACGGTCGTGATCGACACCGGACCGGATTTCCGTGCGCAAATGCTGATGGCGGGCGTCAAACGCATCGACGCAGCGGTGTACACGCATCCGCATGCCGACCATATCCATGGCATCGACGATCTGCGCGGCTATGTGCTCGAGCAAAAACGCCTGATCGACATCTATGCAGACCAGCCGACGATGGATCGCCTCAAGGCCGCCTTCGGCTATTGCTTCGAAACCCCGGCCGGCAGCTCCTATCCGCCGATCCTGTGGGCGCGCACCATCGATCACGATCGGCCGGTGACGGTCGAAGGCGAGGGGGGCACCCTCACCCTCGAACCGCTGCCGCAGGTTCACGGCGACATCATTTCGCTCGGTTTCCGCGTCGGCGGGCTGGCCTATTGCCCCGACGTCAGCGCCTTTCCGGATGGCACTGCCGCGCGGCTCGCCGGTCTCGAAATCCTCGTCATCGACGCGCTCCAGTATCGGACGCATCCCAGCCACTTTTCGCTCGGCGAAGCGCTCGGCTGGATCGAAAGGCTGGCACCGAAAAAGGCGGTGCTGACACATATGCATGTGCCGCTCGACTATGCCACGGTAATAGCCGAGACGCCGGCCAATGTCGAGCCGGCATATGACGGGATGATCCTGGAAATCCCTTATGAATCAAAGTGAAGCAAGAGATAGTTCATGGCAGGCAGCATCGAGCGCGTAACACGGGCGGCAGCCGAGGCAGGTCTGGATATCGAAGTTCGGCGCATGGGCGCCTCGACGCGAACGGCTGACGAAGCTGCGCAGCAATGCGGCTGCAGCGTAGCGCAGATCGTCAAATCGCTGATTTTCCGCGGCGAATCGAGCGGCAAGCTCTATCTGTTCCTGATTTCAGGCACAAAACGTCTGGATATCGACAAAGCAGCCAGTGTCGCGGGCGAAGCGCTCAGCCGTGCCGAGCCGCGCCAGATCCGCGATGAGACCGGCTTTGCCATTGGCGGCGTTTCGCCAATCGGCCATCTGGTTGCGATACCGGCATTCGCCGACGAAACGCTGCTGGGTTTCGATCGCGTCTGGGCTGCCGCCGGCGCCCACGATGCGGTCTTCGCCGCAGCGCCTGCGGCCTTGGTCGATGCCGCCCGGGCGGTGGTCGCGCCGCTGACGAGTTGACGCCCGAACGCAAAGAGCCTTGGCCCTACGGGACGCTGAAGTGGCAAACGCGCGGCCAAAGCACAAGCGCCTGTAGAACCACAAGCAATCGCCGGCAATTCTCTCAATCTGTCGTCCGTATAAGTTCCATAATCTATCTTATGCGACTCTCCGACCTGTACGGGTGCGTTCCACTTTTGACTGCGACTCGCGATATCGGTAGCTTATCGTTGCAAGGAACTGTCTGCTGCCTGGGCTGATGTTCGATCAGTCTCTCGCCTTCAAGAACGCCGCAAAGCCCTCGATGAACGAGCGGAGTTGGTCACGGATACCCTCGTCCGTAATCCTTCCGTGGTCGTCGAACACATGCGATGCCCTCGACACCAGCAAGCGGCCTTCGAACCAGGGCTCGGTCCGCAAGGTGCGCAGCACCGGAAGCCAGGCATTCTGGCTGAGCAGCGTGCCGAAACCGCCCGGCGATGCGCCGATCACGGCAACCGGCTTGCTGCCGAATATGCGGGGAATGTCCGAAGCGGGTCGCGACAGCCAGTCGATGGCGTTCTTGAACACGCCCGGTATGGAATTGTTGTATTCGGGCGTCACCAGCAAAAGCCCGTCGGCCCTCGCGATTTCTTCCTTCAACTCCGCGACCCGCGGCGGAATGCCCTGCTGGGCTTCGAGGTCGGCATCGTAGAGCGGTATACCGCGTATGGTCTCTACGACGAGCTCGGTGCCGGGCGGCGCCAGTTCCGCCGCAGCGCGCAGCAATGCCGCATTATATGAGCCGCTGCGCAGGCTGCCGGAAATTCCGATTATCCTTGTCATTCGTCCTCCGCTATCGCCGTGGCGACATTCTTGCCGCCCGCCTCGACCCTGGAAAGGTCACCCGTCCACCATATCGAGATATTCCGGATGCCTGCTCGCGAAAGCCGCCATGAACGGACATTTTGCGATCACGCGGCGACCGCTGGCCCGGATTGCTTCGAACACCCCTTTCGCAAGTCTGGTGCCGATGCCCTGCCCTGAAAGCTCCTGCGGCACTTCCGTGTGCACGAGCACGACGCGGCCGTTCTCGATGCGGTAGTACGCAACGGCCGTTGCGTCGCCGACCGGCAGTTCGAAGCGATTCATGGAGTGATTGTCGACGATCTTTTCTTCCATGCGCAATCTCCAAGCCCGGCGAGTTCATCCTGTGCCATGCACTATAACCGACCTTCTTCGTTGCGCGAGCGGGCTCGATCTCCCGTTATCTTGCCCGAATCGTGACCCTGGCGCATCCGGATTGGCCTGAAAACACTGGAGTATTGCGGCCCGTTTGCGTATCAAAACGCGCCGGCCGGACATCGCTGCCCGTCGGACTCGCAATCTGCAAGACATCAGGGAACGACTGCCGATGTTCGAAGCTCTTCCGCCTGCCCCCACCGACAAGATCCTTGCCCTGATAGAACTCTATCGCGCCGATCCACGGCCGGGAAAGCTCGATCTCGGCGTGGGCGTCTATAAGGATCGCGACGGTAGGACGCCCGTCATGCGGGCCGTGCGCGAGGCGGAAAAGCGCCTGCTTGCCTCGCAGGAAACCAAGACCTATCTCGGCCTGGTGGGCGACGCCGCTTTCAACATGGCCATGATCCGTCTCGTTTTCGGCGAGAACGCCGATACGGCGCGTATACGTGCCGCGCAGACGCCGGGAGGTTCCGGCGCGCTCCGGCTTTGTGCCGAACTCATCAAGCGCTCACGTCCCGAAGCAACCGTTTGGGTGTCCGATCCCACTTGGGCAAACCACGTGCCGATCCTGCGCGATACCGGACTGAAGGTGCGCGAATATCCCTATTTCGACGCAGACACCGGAACCGTGCGCTTCGAGGCCATGCTCGAAGCACTCGCAAAGGCCGAGTCGGGCGATGCCGTTTTGCTGCACGGCTGCTGCCATAACCCCACCGGCGCCAATCTGAACGAGGCGCAGTGGACCGCCCTCGCCGGCCTGCTGGCGGACAAGCGGCTGCTTCCCTTTATAGACATCGCCTATCAGGGCTTCGGCGAAGGGCTCGACGCCGATGCCGCCGGCCTGCGCATCGTCGCCGCCAAGGTTCCGGAAATGGTTGCCGCGGCTAGCTGCTCGAAGAATTTCGCCGTTTATCGGGACCGCGTCGGCGCAGCGATGGTCATGGGAACGAACGGCACGCAGGCCGATGCTGCCCTGGGCCATATGCTCGCGGCTGCCAGGACGCTCTATTCCATGCCGCCGGATCACGGTGCGGCCGCCGTGCGCATTGTGCTTGGAGACCCTGCATTGCGCGCCGACTGGGAAGCGGAACTGGACGAAACGCGGAACCGCATGCTCAGCCTGCGGGTGAAATTTGCGGAAGCCCTGCGCCAGCGGTCGAACTCGGACCGCTTCGACTTCATCGCCAGCCATCGCGGCATGTTCTCGCGTCTCGGCCTGACCGAAGCCCAGGTCGAGCGCCTGCGCAACGACCACGGTGTCTACATGGTTGGCGACAGCCGCATCAATGTCGCAGGGCTTCCCGAAGACCGGCTTGACGATCTGGCCAAGGCCATCGTTGCCGTGCTGGACTGATTGCGCCAATGAAACCTTCGAGCGACATTTCACGCCTGATCGAGATCATGGCGGCGCTGCGGGACCCCGCGACCGGCTGCCCCTGGGATGTCGAGCAAAATTTTTCATCGATAGCGCCTTACACCATCGAGGAAGCCTATGAGGTCGCCGATGCCATTGCGCGCGGCGACTTCGACGATTTGCGCGAGGAACTGGGCGACCTGCTGCTTCAGGTGGTCTACCACGCGCAAATGGCCGAGGAGGCACAGGAGTTCGCCTTCGGCGACGTCGTCGACGCCATCACCACCAAGATGATCCGCCGTCATCCCCACGTGTTCGGCGACGAGAAGGCGCGCGGCGCCGGCATGGCCAAGGGCATGTGGGAGAAGATCAAGGCCGAGGAGAAAGCCGAAAAGCGCGCTGCCCGCATTGCGCGCGGCCACGATCCTGAAGATCATGGCAAAGGCTATCTGGACAGCGTTCCGCTCGCCCTGCCCGCTCTGACCCGCGCCCTGAAATTACAGGAGAAAGCCGCCCGCGTCGGCTTCGATTGGGGCGAGGCAATGCCAATCCTCGACAAGATCGAGGAAGAGATCGGCGAATTGCGCGAGGCGCTTGCCGGTGGCGACACGGCGGCTATCAAGGACGAATTCGGCGATATGCTGTTTGCCCTGGTCAATCTGGGCCGCCACCTGAAGCTCGATTCGGAGGCCGCACTGGCCGGCACCAACGACAAGTTCCGGAGCCGTTTCCATCATGTCGAGCAGGCGCTGGCTGGATCGGGCCGCTCGCTGGAAGAGGCCACGCTCGAGGAGATGGAAGCGCTCTGGCAACAGGCGAAAACGGCCCGCTGACCGCGAAAGTGCCCTCTATCGCTTGTTCCTGGCGCGCATCAGCCTGTTCTGGATTTCCTCGCGCGCGCTTTGCGTCGCCTTCAGCGAGATCGAGACGCTGCCGTCCTCGTTGTCGGTGCGCGCGATAACGTCGCCGTTGCGGTACAGCCAGTCGATGAGGCCGAGTTCCGTCGGCTCCAGCGTCACGTCCAGAGGCTGAAGCTCGCCGGCCACGCGCGTCTCGATAAGGGCCAGAAGTGCCTCGATCCCCTCGCCCGTTACCGCCGAGACCGCCACATGCGTATGGCTGTTGCCGTCGCTTTCCAGCAGCCTCGTCCGGTTCTGGTCGTCCAGCAGGTCTATCTTGTTCCAAACTTCGATGACGCGCCGGTCGTCATTCGCATCGACGCCGAGATCGGCAAGGATCTGCTCCACATCTTCGGCCTGGGCCGCTGTGTCGGGATCGGAAATGTCGCGCAAATGCAGGACGAGGTCCGCCTCGACGACCTCTTCGAGCGTGGCGCGGAAAGCGGCCACCAGATGCGTGGGCAGGTCGGAAATGAACCCGACCGTATCCGACAGGATGATGGGCGTTCCATGCGGCAAGCGCACACGGCGCAGCGTCGGATCGAGCGTGGCGAACAGCATGTCCTGCGCCAGCACCCCAGCCCCGGTCAGCCGGTTGAACAGCGTGGATTTGCCCGCATTGGTGTAGCCGACGATCGCGACGACCGGGAACGGCACCTTCTTGCGCTTAGCCCTGTGCAGGTCGCGCGTGCGCCGCACGATTTCCAGCTCGCGCTTCAGCTTGACGATCTTGTCCTGCAGGATGCGGCGGTCCGCCTCGATCTGCGTCTCGCCCGGGCCGCCGAGGAAGCCAGCTCCGCCGCGTTGCCGCTCCAGATGGGTCCAACTGCGTACGAGCCGCCCCTTCTGGTAGTTGAGGTGGGCAAGTTCCACCTGCAGCGCGCCTTCCTTGGTGCGCGCCCGTTCGCCGAATATCTCGAGAATCAACCCGGTGCGATCGAGCACCTTGATGTTCAGTTCCTTCTCGAGGTTGCGCTGCTGCACCGGTGTGAGCGGATGGTCGACGATCGCGAGTTCCGCGTCGCGTTCCTTCACCAAAGCTGCGAGTTCGGAGACCTTGCCGGAGCCCAACAGCGTCGCCGGACGCGGATCGTTCACCGGGACTACCGCCGTATAGACCGGGTCCAGATCGATGGCGCGGGCAAGGCCCACCGCCTCCTCGAGCCGGGCTTCCGGCGAACGGGCCAGGCGTGGCCGCCCCGCATCGTCCTCGATGCGCTGGGATGCCGGCAGAACCGGCACCACAATCACAGCACGAGTGGATTCGGCAGCCGGCTTCGCTACGGAATCCGCTGCGCGGTCGCCCCGGTCCGCGTCGCCGTTCCGTGCCAACTAGCCGCCTTGACCTTCCTCGCCATCGAACATCTGAACCGGCTGGCTCGGCATGATCGTGGAAATCGCGTGCTTGTAGACCAGTTGGGAGTGGCCGTCGCGACGAAGAAGCACGCAAAAATTGTCAAACGAAGTGACTACACCTGTCAATTTCACGCCATTGATCAGGAAGATGGTGAGTGGATTCTTGCTCTTGCGAACAGAATTCAGGAACAAGTCCTGGAGGTTTTGCGAACGCTCTGCCATTGTTTTTATCTTTCGCCGATCCCCTTCGGTGGACAAGCCAGTGCGCCAAAATACTCAGGCTATGTCAAGCTTGCCGCCAACTCGCCGCTCCGACGGCTAGGTGAATGAGAATAAATTAACTACTCTACTGTCTTGCGGGTTATCAGGCCGGACTTTTTTCCGCAATGTCAAAAAATGCCGCCCTTAACGAAAGTGCAATGGAACCCGGATGGCCGTTGGCGATCGCGTGGCCGTCGATCGCGACAACGGGCATAACGATCTGCGTCGCGGAGGTGACGAACGCCTCGCGCGCGGCCTTGGCTTCTTCTACGGAAAAGCTGCGCTCCTCGACCCTCACGCCGTGCTTGCGGGCCACGTCCAGCAACGTCGTGCGCGTGATTCCGCGCAGGATGCCGTGATCGGCCGGACGCGTGACCAGCACGCCGTCCCTGGTGACGATCCAGGCATTCGTGGAGGCGCCCTCCTTGACCGTACCGTCCGGATCGACGAACCACGCCTCCTGCGCGCCGTTTTCCTTGGCCTGCTGTTTTGCGAGCACGTTCGGCAGAAGCCCGACGCTTTTGATATCCACCCTCTCCCACCGGTTTTCGGGCACGGTGATGATCTTTATGCCCGACTCGCTTCGCCTTGCCGAAGCGGCCGGGTCGATCTTCTTGGCCGTCACCACCAAAGACGGCCGCGTCCCGGCGGGCGGGAAGACATGGTCGCGCGGCGCAACGCCCCGCGTGACCTGCAGATAGACCAGCCCGTTCGCCACGCGGTTGCGGCGGATGACTTCCCGCATGACGACGACGAGGGACGAACGCTGCATCGGCCATGCGATGCCCAGTTCCTTGAGCGAGCGGTCCAGCCGGTCGAGATGCCGCCGCATATCGACGATCTGGCCGTGCGCCACCTCGCAGACCTCGTAGACGCCGTCGGCGAACTGGTAGCCGCGGTCCTCGATATGGACGGCTGCAGCCCGGTGATCGACGTACCGGCCGTTGACATAGGCGATGCGTGGCATGGGGGCCCCTCAACAAACGCTGGATTTCATATGTGATTCCGGCCCACGCGCAATGAACAAACGCGTGGTCCAGCCGGGACGGCTGGCAGGCCTCAGACGCCCAATGATTTCAACTTCCTGTGCAAGGCGGAGCGCTCCATGCCGATGAATTCGGCGGTCTTGGAGATGTTGCCGCCGAACCGGTTGATCTGCGCCACGAGATAGTCCTTCTCGAACTGCTCGCGTGCCTCGCGCAGCGGCAGCGCCATGATGTGCTGGTCCGACTGGTTGGGCGTGCGTGGCATTACGTCGCCGATTTCCGAGGGCAGCAGGTCCGCGGTGATGGGCGCATCGATATCGTCGCCGCGTGCCAGGATCATCAGCCGCTCGATATTGTTGCGAAGCTGGCGCACGTTGCCGGGCCAGTTGTGCGCCTGCAGCACCGCCATGGCGTCGTCGGCGATGCGGCGGGGCTTGATGCCTGCCTGGCGCGCGATCTGCTTCATGAAATTGTCGACCAGGTAGGGAATGTCCTCGCGCCGCTCGGCAAGACCCGGAACCGCCACCGGCACCACGGCAAGCCGGTGGTAGAGGTCTTCCCGGAAGCGGCCTTCCGCAATCATCGCCTCCAGGTTCTGCGCGGTGGAGGAGATGATGCGCACGTCCACCTTGACCCGTTTCGTGCCCCCTACCCGCTCGAACTGCTGTTCGACCAGCACGCGCAGGATCTTGTTCTGCGTCTCGCGCGGCATGTCGGCGATCTCGTCGATGTAGAGAATGCCGCGATGTGCCTCCTCGAGCGCACCGACCTTGCGCTCGGTGCCGTTGGATTCGGTGCCGAACAGCTCGATTTCCATGCGCTCGGGCGTGATCGTCGCTGCGCTCAGGGTCACGAACGGTCCGCTCTTGCGTGCCGAAAGGGCGTGGATGGCCCGTGCCACCAGTTCCTTTCCGGAGCCGGACGGGCCGATGATCATGATGCGGCTGTTGGTGGGGGCGACGCGTTCGATGGTCTGCCGCAACTGGCTCATCGCCGAAGACATGCCGATAAGGTCGAAGGTCTCGCCGCTGCGTTGCTTGAGATCGGAAACCTCGCGCCTGAGTTTGGACGTCTCGAGCGCCCGCTCCGCCACCAGGATTAGCCGATCGGCCTTGAACGGCTTCTCGATGAAGTCGTAGGCGCCGCGGCGGATCGCCGACACGGCCGTTTCGATATTGCCGTGACCGGAAATCATGACCACCGGCAGGTTGGGATGCAAGGTCTTGATTTCGTCCAGCAGGGCCAGCCCATCGAGCCTTGAGCCCTGCAGCCAGATGTCGAGGAAAACGAGTCGCGGAGCCCGGTCCGCGATCGCTGCCAGCGCGCTGTCCGCGTCGTGTGCGGTACGGGTTTCATGGCCTTCGTCGCTCAGAATGCCTGCGACCAGCTCGCGGATGTCTTCCTCGTCATCGACGATAAGGATGTCAGACGCCATCATCGACCTTTTCATTTTCTCTGGGGTTGGCCGCCTCGCCCCTGTCGCGCGCCGCAGGCACGCCGGACGGCAATATCAGGGTTATCATTGCGCCTCGTCCGCCGAAGAAGTCGGCGGGGGCATCGTGGAGCTCCAATCTGCCGCCATGGTCTTCCACGATCTTTTTGACGATGGCGAGGCCGAGGCCGGTGCCCTTCTCGCGCGTCGTCATATATGGCTCGAGCAGCCTTTGCCGGTTTTCCCGCGGCAGGCCCTTGCCGTTGTCGATCACGTCGACCCGGATCATGCCGTCGTCCAGTCCGGCCTGGATACGGATGACCGGGCGCGACCCATCGCTGCGTTCCACGCCTTCCATGGCTTCCGCCGCATTCTTGACGATGTTGCCGAAGGCCTGCGCCAGAAGGCGCATATCGAATGTTCCCCTCAGCGGCTGGTCGCCGAACAGCCGCTCGAAACTGATCTCGGGATGGCTGACCTCGACCAGGAAGGACGCCTCGCGCAACGGATCGCGCAGGTCGATGGCCTTCATTTCCGGCTTTGGCATGCGGGCGAAGGACGAGAATTCGTCCACCATGCGGCCGATGTCGCCCACCTGCCGGATGATGGTGTCGGTGCACTGGTCGAAGACCTCGCGGTCCTCGGTAATGACCTTGCCGTAGCGCCGCTTGATGCGTTCGGCCGAAAGCTGGATCGGGGTGAGCGGGTTCTTGATTTCATGCGCGATACGGCGCGCCACATCGGCCCATGCCGACGAGCGCTGCGCCTGCACCAGATCGGTGATGTCGTCCACCGTCACCACGTAGGAGTTGCCTTCGGTGTCATCATCGTCGGCTTCGACGGTGATCTGCACATTGAAGGTGCGTTCCGCGCCGGCACGATAGAAGGTAACCTGATCCCGATAGGCCGGCCGGCCGGACTTGCGGCCGATCTCGAAGACACGGCCTACATAGGGCAGCACCGCGGAAAGGTTCTGTCCCACCGCTTCCGCGGAAGTGGTGGCAAGCATTGCCTCCGCCGACGGGTTGACGATGGTGATGATGCCGTCGGGATCGACGCCGATGACCCCGGCGGTGACGCCCGCCAGCACCGCCTCCGAGAAGCGGCGGCGCTCGTCGATCAGGTCTTTTGCCGTCAGGATCTCGTTGCGTTGGGATTTGAGCTCCAGCAGCATGTTGTTGAACGTATCGCCGAGCGAGGCGACATCGCCATCGGACAGGCGGACTGGCACAGAGACGTCCAGATTTCCGGTCGCCACTTCGTCCGCGGCGCCGATCAATTGCCGGATCGGCCGCACGAGCCGGTCCGCCACGGCAATGCCGGTCCAGATCGCCGACAAAACGATGATGAGCGTGAGCGACAGGTAGGGCAGCGCAAAAGCGATCTGGGTCGGGCGCCTGTTGGCTTCCAGCCCGCGATATTCGTCGGTATTGGCCCGCACGATCTGGCGGGCCTTGATGACCTCTGGATCGACCAGCTTGATCGTGTACAGGAAAAGCCCGTCGAGTTCCTTGAGCTTGATGATCGCTCCCATGATGTTGCGCGTTTCCGGCGCTATCAGCAGAGGCCGGCCGTTTTCCGCCTCCTGCACCGAGCCTTCCGGCGGCTCGGGCATGGCGAAGGCGGCATCCGTCTTGGCGCTCATCACGAAGGAACCATCCGGCTTGACCAGCGCGGCATGGGCGAGCCCCCTGCCCACCGTTTCCTTGCTGAGCAGGTCGAGAAAACCGGTGCGGTCCAGGCCATAGAGCGTGCGCGCGCTATCGAGATCGTAGGCCATCGACAGGGTCGTGCCCTGCAGGTTGCGCGCGTTCTCCTGCACATAGGCGTCGGCGATCGACAGCGAGGAGTTGATGATCGTCTTGGTGCGGATCTCGAACCAGCGATCCAGCCCGACATTCAGCGTAACGGACGCCACGATCGCCACCATGATCGCCGGGATAGCCGCGACGAGGGCGAACATGGCGACGATGCGCACGTGCAGCCGCGATGCGGCCTTGCCGACCCGACGCGCCATCAGGATGCGGTGCACCTCGCGACCGATCAGGATGGCCAGCAGCACGATGAAAAGCGCATTCAACCCGATCAGGGCCAGCGTGGTGGTTCGATCGGGCGTGATCGGCGTGGCGCCGACCAGAATCGCAAAGGAAATGGCCGCGGCCAGCAAGCCGCCGACGATCGCGATTATTCCAGGCAGCGCCATGAGCCGGCGCACGTCCTGCACGCCGGAGCTGCGAAAAAGCGAAACCTTTGCCGCCAAGTTCTGAATCGCTGTGTCGCCTTTGGGAACCATGGTTGCGTCGCATCTATGCAACGCATTGTGGCGATTATGCAACAAAGGCAAGTGCGCCGGAGATCTTTCGACAGCTATGAACCACGATTTCTGCCAGCAGCGTCAGCCGTGGCGGGAAGCCTTGTACACATTCACCCCGAGATCGCGGATCTTCTTGCGCAGCGTGTTGCGGTTAAGGCCAAGCAATTCCGCCGCCTTGATCTGGTTGCCGCGAGTCGCGGTCAACGAAGCCAGCACCAAGGGATATTCGACCTCGGCCAGGATGCGGTCGTAAAGCCCGGCCGGCGGCAACTCGTCGCCGAACGAGGCGAAATAGCGCTGCAGATTGTGCTCCACGGCCTGTCCGATCGAAAGATCGTGCGAAACGAGCGGTGCGGCGTCCGGCACGTCCGGGCTTTCGCTCGTCTTCAGCTCCGCCTCGATGATCTCTGCCGAGATTTCGTCCTGCGGATAGAGCGCGGCCAGGCGCCGTATCAGGTTCTCCAGTTCGCGCACATTGCCGGGCCAGGGATAGCGCTTCATGAGCTCGATCCCGGCCGGCGCGATACGTTTGGCCTGAAGGCCCTCCCGTGTGCCCAGCTTGAAGAAATGGCGCACGAGATCGGGGATATCCTCCGCCCGCTCCCTCAGGCCCGGCAGCCGCAGCGGCACGACGTTCAGCCGGTAGAACAGGTCTTCCCGGAAAAGACCCTGATTGATCAGCGCCCGCAGATCCTTGTTGGTGGCCGCTACGATGCGCACGTCGGTGCGGATCGGCGTGCGCCCGCCGACAGTCGTGTACTCGCCCTGCTGCAGCACGCGCAGCAGCCGCGTCTGCGCCTCCATCGGCATGTCGCCGATCTCGTCGAGGAAGAGCGTGCCGCCTTCTGCCTGTTCGAACCGGCCGGTCGAGCGGCTCTGCGCACCGGTGAAAGCCCCCTTCTCGTGCCCGAACAGTTCCGATTCGATCAGGTCGCGCGGTATGGCGGCCATGTTGATGGCGACGAACGGCCCGCCGCGCCGGCGTCCGTATTCGTGCAGCGCCCTGGCCACAAGTTCCTTGCCGGTGCCCGATTCGCCGCTGATCATGACCGTGAGATCGGTCTGCATCATGCGCGCCAGCATGCGGTAAATATCCTGCATGGCGGCCGACCGGCCCACCAGCGGCATGTTTTCCGGCTGTTCTTCCGGCCGGGCCTCGCTTTTGGGACGTCTCGGCTCCGCCAGCGCCCGGCTGACGATGTTCAGCAGTTCGGTCAGGTCGAACGGCTTCGGCAGATATTCATAGGCGCCGGCCTCGGAAGCCCGTATCGCCGTCATGAACGTGTTCTGCGCGCTCATCACCACCACAGGCAGCTCCGGGCGCGCCTTTCTGATCCGGGGCAGCATGTCGAAGGCGTTTTCGTCCGGCATCACCACGTCTGTGATGACCAGGTCGCCCTCGCCCGCGGCGACCCAGCGCCACAGGGTCGAGGCGTTGGAGGTCACGCGCACCTGGTGGCCCGCACGCGACAGCGCCTGGTTGAGCACCGTGCGGATCGCCGCGTCGTCATCGGCGACCAGGATGGTCCCGTGCGGATTCATGCCCGATCCTCCTTCCAAGCCGGCATCAGCACGCGGAAGGTGGTCCCACGCGGGGTCGAATCGCATTCGACGATGCCGCCGTGCTCGCCGACGATCTTGGCAACCAGCGCGAGCCCCAGCCCCGATCCGTTCGGCTTGGTTGTGATGAAGGGATCGAACAGGATCGGCTGAATGTCTTCCGACACGCCGGGGCCGTTGTCGTACACGCAAAATTCGAGCGGCAGCGAAACGCGGTCGGACGTTCCGGGCACCGAAACGCGAATGCCGGGCTTGAAGGCCGTCGAAAGCCCGATTTCCCCGAGCGGGTCGCTGCCTATGGCCTCGGCGGCATTCTTTACCAGGTTCAGGAAGACCTGGATCAGTTGGTCGCGGTTCGCATAGACTGGAGGCAATGATGGATCATAATCCTCCAGGATTTTGATTCTGCTTGCAAAACCGTTCCGGGCGATGGCCTTCACATGGTCGAGCACCACATGGATGTTGACGGGATAACGGTCGATCGGCCTCTCGTCGGAGAACACTTCCATGCGGTCGACCAGCGCCACGATGCGGTCGGTCTCATCTGTGATGAGCCGGGTCAACGCGCGATCCTCATCCGAAGCGGAAAGTTCGAGCAACTGCGCCGCCCCCCTGATGCCGGACAGCGGATTCTTGATCTCGTGCGCCAGCATGGCGGCAAGCCCGGTCACGGAGCGCGCAGCCCCTCGATGGGTCATTTGCCGATCGATCTTGTCGGCCATCGAGCGTTCCTGGAACATTACCACCACCGAGCCCGGGAACTCCGGAACCGGCGCCGCATAGAGATCTACGATCTTCTCGATGCCCAGGCGCGGAGACGAAACGTCGACCCGATACTCGTTGACCGGAGTCAACCGCTCCCGGACCTGATCAACGAGCGTAAGCAGCGGACTGCCGAATGGAATGAGCTTTTCGAGCGTGCTGCGGGCCAGAACGGCTGCGCTTGAGCGAAAAAAGTCCTCGGCATCGGCATTGGCGTAGCTGATGCACCCGTCCGCGCCCACCATGATGACCGGTCGCCGGATCGTGTTGAGCACGATCTGGGCCGCGTCCTGGACATTTGCGATCCGGGGGGAATTCACGCTCATGCCGCGCTCCGCAAACTTTCACCGCCTTGCGTCGCGTAACGAAACGCCTCCCGTAGCGCCGCCGCGACTTCGTCCGGATCGAACGAGGTCATGATCCTCTTGCGCAGCTCGCCCGGGACGTTCGCAACGTGGCGATCCAGATACCAGCCCAGATGCTTGCGCGCCTGCCGAACACCGCTTTCCTTGCCGTAGAGCGCCAGCATGTCTTCGTAGTGCGCGACGACATAATCGGCGAGCGCTGCCGAGGTCTTCGGCATGCCGGCGGCTTCCGCGCCGGTTGCCGTCGCGGCGATCTGCGCCGCCACCCAGGGCGCGCCATAGTGGGACCGCCCGGCCATCACTGCATCGGCACCCGATTGCGCCAGAATGCCGGCGGCGTCGGCAGGCGAACAGACATCGCCATTGGCCACCACCGGGATGGAAACGGCCTGCTTGACGCGCGCGATGGCGCGCCAGTCGGCCCTGCCCTGGTAGAACTGGCAACGGGTGCGCCCGTGAACGGTGACCATCTTCACGCCGGCCTGTTCCGCGTGGCGCGCAAGCAATGGCGCATTTAATGCTTCTTCGTCCCAACCCAGCCGCATCTTGACGGTGACCGGCACCTCAACGGCCCCGACCACGGCCTCGATCAAGGTCAGCGCATGATCGAGATCGCGCATCAGCGCCGAACCGGCGTAACCGCCCGTCACCTTCTTGGCCGGGCAGCCCATGTTGATGTCGATGATGTCGGCGCCCTCGCCAGCAGCGATGCGCGCCGCCTCGGCCATGTGGACGGCCTCGCGCCCGGCCAATTGCACCATATGCACCGGAAGGCCGGAATGACGGATGCGCAGGTCGAAACCGGCCCGCCCCCGCGCCAATTCCCCGCTTGCCACCATTTCCGACACCACAAGCCCCGCGCCGTGCGCATAGGCCCGTTTGCGAAACGGTTCATCGGTAACGCCGGACATCGGCGCCAGGAACACCCGATTGCGGATCGTCACCGGGCCGACATGCAGCGGCTCGGCCAGCAATGTCAGGCCGGAAACCTCATCGTGCATGCACAAAAACCAAGCAAAATTCAATCATGCACATTCTGTAGCCAAACACAGGGTATTGTGCAATGCGGAATAAGCCGAGTTTGCGGCGGATTTGGGAAAAGGCTGGCCTTCCGCATCACCCGCGACTAAGCCTCTGCGCATGAAGGAACCGCGCATCGACACAGCCACAGGAGCGGGCGGCAAGGTAGCCGCCGTAATCGTCGCCGCCGGGCGCGGCGAGCGCGCTGGCCAAGGCGACGGTCCGAAGCAATACCGGCCCATCGGCGGCCGCGCCATCCTGTCGCGTACGTTGGACGTCTTCCTCAACCACCCGAAGATCGACGTCGTGGTTGTCGTCATTCACGCGGATGACGTCCACCTGTTCAAGCAGGCCGCCGGAGCGGACGCGGAACGCGTCGTAACCGTTTCGGGCGGCCCCACGCGGCAGGAATCCGTGCGGCTCGGGCTACTCGCGCTACAGGCCATGAGGCCGGCCCATGTGCTCATCCACGACGCCGTCAGGCCCTTCGCCGATCCCGATCTGATCGACCGGGTGATCGCCGCCATGACCGAACGGCAGGGCGGCCTCGCCTCCCTGCCTGTCACCGACACGCTCAAGCGGGAGGGTAATGACGGCACGATCAGCGAAACAGTTCCCCGCGCCGGTCTGCATGTAGCGCAGACGCCGCAGGGTTTCCCGTTCGCGCCCATCCTCGCCGCTCATGAGAATGCGCATGCCATCGGTCGCCACGATTTCACCGACGACGCTGCGATCGCCGAATGGGCGCAGATCCCAGTGCGGCTGGTTCCCGGGTCACCGGACAACGTAAAGCTCACCTGGGCACGAGATATAATTATGGCAGATCAGAGGCTTAACGCATTTCGTTCAACTTTTCCGGACATCCGCACCGGCAATGGATACGATGTCCATGCGTTCGAAGCGGGCGACCATGTCACGCTTTGCGGCGTCCGGATTCCGCACGACAGGAAGCTGTCGGGCCATTCCGATGCCGATGTCGGATTACATGCCTTGACGGACGCCTTGCTCGCCACCTGCGGGGCCGGCGATATCGGCACGCACTTTCCGCCCTCCGACCCGCAGTGGAAGGGTGCGGCCTCGCGCATCTTCGTCGAGCATGCCGCCAGGCTCGTGCGCTCGCGCGGCGGGCGCATCGCCAATGCCGACATCACTTTGATTTGCGAGGCGCCGAAGGTCGGGCCGCATCGCGAGGCGATGACGGCAGCGTTGGCGGAAATGCTGCGCATTGCTCCCGATCGCATTTCCATCAAGGCGACGACAAACGAAAAACTCGGTTTCGTCGGGCGCGAGGAGGGCATCGCGGCGATTGCCACCGCGAGCGTCATCTATCCGGGAGAGGTGCCGGAATGAACGAACCTGGAACCGGCGAAGTGCAGAAAACCGAGATCGGCGAGTTGGCCGATCTCTTTCTCAAGGCATGCGCACAGCGCAGGATCCTGGCGACAACTGCGGAAAGCTGCACCGGCGGGCTGATCATCGCAGCCATGACGGACATTCCGGGCTCGTCCTCGATGGTCGATCGCGGCTTCGTCACCTATTCCAACGATGCCAAGATGGAAATGCTGGGCGTTTCTGCCGCGACGTTGGACGCTTTCGGCGCCGTCTCCGCGCAGACTGCGGAAGAGATGGCCGCGGGCGCCCTCGCCCGATCGCACGCCGGCATCGCCTTAGCGGTCACGGGGGTCGCCGGACCGGATGGCGGCAGCGCCGAAAAGCCGGTCGGGCTGGTCTGGTTCGGACTGGCGATGAGCGACAGCCGGGTGATCGTCGAAAAACGCGTCTTCGAAAATCGAGGCCGCGACTTCATCCGACGCGAAACCGTGAAGCATGCTTTCGAGATGGGCCTGAAAGCGCTGGCTTAGCCGATCTCCGGCTTGCCGTAGATGACGTCGGCGCGCTTCTCGAACGCCTCGGAGAACATGCGGAAGGCGCGGTCGAACATGGAGCCCATCATCACCCCGAGAATGCGGCTCTTGAACTCATAATCGATGAAGAAGCGCACGAAGCAGCCGTCGCTCGCCGGCTCGAAAGCCCATTCGTTCGTCAGGTATTTGAACGGCCCGTCGATATATTTGACATCGATGATCTTGTCTTCAGGCTTCAGCAGCACCTGCGTCGTGAACGTCTCGCGGATCGCCTTGTAGCCGACGGTCATATCGGCCACCAGCACCGTGCGCCCGTCCCTCTCCTTGCGCGAGCGAATCGTCAGCGCCTCGCACAGCGGCAGGAATTGCGGATAATTCTCGATGTCCGCGACCAATGCGAACATCTCGTCAGGCGTATGCGCGACGCGGCGTGTGGCCTCGAATTTCGGCATGCCGGAAGTCGTCTAGCCGGCTTTGGCGAGCTGGGCTTCGCGCGCGGCCCGCAGGCGCGCGAAATCTTCGCCGGCGTGGTGCGACGACCTGGTCAGCGGGCTGGACGCCACCAGGAGGAAGCCCTTGGTCTTGCCGATGGTTTCGAAGGACTTGAATTCCTCCGGCGTAACGAAGCGTATCACCGGATGGTGCTTCTTCGACGGCTGGAGATATTGTCCTATCGTCATGAAATCCACGTTGGCCGAGCGCAGATCGTCCATGAGCTGAAGCACCTCGTGGCGCTCTTCGCCCAGCCCCACCATGATGCCGGATTTGGTGAAGATCGACGGGTCGAGTTCCTTCACCCGCTGCAACAGCCGGATCGAATGGAAATAACGCGCGCCCGGCCGCACCGTCAGATAGTTCGACGGCACGGTCTCCAGATTGTGGTTGAACACATCGGGTCTCGCGGCCACCACGGTCTCCAGCGCGCCTTCCTTGCGCAGGAAATCCGGGGTGAGAATTTCGATGGTGGTGGACGGCGTAAGTGCGCGAATGGCGCGGATGACTTCGGCAAAATGCCGCGCCCCGCCGTCCGCCAGATCGTCGCGGTCGACAGAGGTGATGACCACATGGGTCAGTCCCATGGTCTTCACCGCATGGGCCACACGCTCAGGCTCGCCGGAATCGAGCGGCAGCGGGATGCCCGTCGCCACGTTGCAGAAGGCACAGGCGCGCGTGCAGATTTCTCCCATGATCATGAAGGTGGCGTGCTTCTTGTCCCAGCACTCGCCGATGTTCGGGCAGCCGGCTTCCTCGCACACCGTCACGAGTTGGTTGGATTTCACGATCTCCCGTGTCTCGGCATAACCCTTCGAGACCGGGGCCTTGACGCGAATCCATTCCGGCTTGCGCAGCACCTCCTGGTCCGGCCGGTGCGCCTTTTCAGGATGGCGCGGGCGCGGCGGATTGGCGACGGTATCGAGCACGGTGACCATGTATCTGCCTTCCGTTACGTGCCGCGCAGAAGCGCAGCACTCATGTGGTCATCTAAGCTTTTTCGGCGCAAAGAAAAAGGCCGTGGCAACGCAAGCCGCCACGGCCTTTTTGCATGGAAGTTGCGTCTCTAGCGACGCACGAGCCTTCCCACGAAGATCAATATGCAGGCACCGATGAACCCGGTGATCAGATAAGCCACCCAGCCGATCCCGAAACCCTGGATGTTCAAGGCGGCGAGGATGGCGTTCAGCACGATCGCACCGACGATGCCGAGCAGGATATTCATGAAGATGCCCATGTTGCTCTTCATGACCATTTCGGCCAACCAACCGGCCAAGCCGCCCACGATAATGGCTGCGACCCAGCCAACCCCGTTCACGTCCATATGCCCTCTCCTCCTGTGTTGGATGGAAACGCATTTTGAAACGATTCTTACCGATATCTGGTTCCACGGTCAGGCGTTCAGCGCGCGGCCATAGGCATCGAGCACGCTTTCCTTCATCATTTCCGACAATGTCGGATGCGGGAAGACGGTGTGCATCAACTCTTCCTCGGTGGTTTCCAGGTTCATGGCCAGCACGAACCCCTGGATGAGTTCCGTGACCTCGGCGCCGACCATATGGGCGCCGAGAAGCTGTCCGGTCTTCTTGTCGAAGATGGTCTTGATGAAGCCCTGATCCTCGCCAAGCGCGATCGCCTTGCCGTTGGCTCCGAACTGGAAGCGGCCGACCCGAATGTCGTACCCGGTTTCCTTGGCCTTGGCTTCGGTCAAGCCGACCGAAGCCACCTGCGGGCTGCAATAGGTGCAGCCGGGAACCTTGAGCTTTTCCAATGCGTGCACGCCCGGGAAGTTGGCGATCTTCTCGATGCAGATCACCCCTTCGTGCTCGGCTTTGTGCGCCAGCATGGGCGGGCCTGCCACATCGCCGATGGCATAGATGCCCGGCACGTTGGTGCGGCCATAGCCATCGACGGCGATGCAGCCGCGATCGGTCCGCACGCCCAGCGTCTCCAGTCCGAGATTTTCGATATTGCCCTGCACGCCGACGGCCGAAATCAGGCGGTCGGCGGTGATCTTCTCGACCGCTCCGTCCTTTTTCTCGATATGCGCAGTGATCGAGTTTGCGCCCTTGTCGACCTTGGTGACCTTGGCTTCGAGCAGGAACTTCATGCCCTGCTTCTCGAACTGCTTCTGCGCGAATTTCGAAACCTCCGCGTCCTCCGCGGGCATGATCTGCGGCAGGACCTCCACGACGGTGACTTCCGCGCCCATGGTGCGGTAGAAATGCGCGAATTCGATGCCGATGGCGCCGGAGCCGACGACAACCAGTGACTTCGGCATCTCCTGCGGCACCATCGCCTCGAAATAGGTCCAGATCAGCTTGCCGTCCGGTTCGATCCCCGGAAGCACGCGCGGGCGCGCGCCGGTCGCGACGATGATGTGCTTGGCGGTATAGGTGCCCTCGCCCTTGGTGCCCTTGGGCACCGGCGGCTGCGGCTCCATCGGCTTCTTGGCGGTCTTGCCGACGATGACCTCGCCGGCCTTGCCGAGCTTCGCCTCGCCCCAGATCACATCGACCTTGTTCTTCTTCATCAGGAAGCCGACGCCGCCGTTCAGGCGCAGCGAAACCTTGCGCGAACGGTCGACCACGGCGGCGGTATCCGCCGAAACCGTACCGTCGATCTTCAGCCCGTAGGCGCCGGGATGATCGGCATAGTGCTTGATTTCGGCCGAACGCAGCAGCGCCTTGGTCGGGATGCAACCCCAGTTCAGGCAGATGCCGCCCAGATGCTCGCGCTCGACGATCGCGGTCTTGAAACCGAGCTGCGCCGAGCGCACCGCCGTGACATACCCGCCAGGGCCGGAACCGATAATGATGACGTCGTAATTCTCAGCCACGGTTTCTCTCCAGTTCAAAGTTCCAGCATCACCCGCACCACGGGCGCCAGCGCCTCGCCCAGCCGGCGGGTGTTTTCCGCATCCAGATGCACGCCGTCCAGGGGCGTGACGCTGACCGCGCTGCCGGCATCGAAGAACCCGCAGCCGGCTTGGTCCGCGACCGCGGCATAGAGCGGCGCAAGCTGCGCCGAACCTTCCGTGCCGCCGGCGAACATGGCGGCGAATTCGACGTTCTCTGTGCGCGCGATCGGCGGCGGCGAGACGATCAGGATTTGCGGCGCCGGCCAGCCGAACGGATAGTCATGGCTGCGGACGATATCGACCAGGCGTTCGATCCCCCGCGCGGCCGCGGCCGGATTGCCGTGAATCCAGGGCTTCATGTCGTTGGAGCCGAGCAGGATCACGATCAGGTCGAGCGGCGCATGCGTCATCAGCATGGTCGGCAGGACGCGCGCGCCGTTGCGGTCCGCGCCCGAAAGCCATTCGTCGAAAGCCGTCGTGCGCCCGTTCAGCCCTTCGGCGATGACCTGCACGCCTTCTCCGAGCCTCGCCTGCAGAACGCTGGGCCAACGATCCTCGAGCGCATGGCGGCCGGGACCTGCGGTGTCGTAGCCCCAGGTCAGCGAGTCGCCATAGCACAGGACGGTCTTCATCGAGGCCCTGCCGCGCCTTGAGCTAGACCAGCATGGCCATGGGGTTTTCAACAATGCGCTTGAAGGCGCCGATCAGTTCGGCCCCGAGCGCCCCGTCCACGGCGCGGTGATCGGTCGACAGCGTCACCGACATCATCGTCGCGATTTTGATCTCGCCGTTCTTCACCACCGCACGCTGCTCGCCCGCGCCGACCGCGAGGATGGTCGCATGGGGCGGGTTGATGACCGCGGCGAAGTCCTTGACCCCGAACATGCCGAGGTTCGACACCGCGGTGGTGCCGCCCTGATACTCCTCCGGCTTCAGCTTGCGCTCGCGCGCACGTTTGGCCAGGTCCTTCATCTCGTTGGAGATCACCGACAGCGTCTTTTCGTCCGCCCGCCTGACGATCGGCGTGATCAGCCCTCCGGGGATGGAGACGGCCACGCCGACATCGGCATGGCTGTGCCTGACCATGGCGCTTTCTGTCCATGACACATTGGCTTCCGGCACTTCCTTCAGCGCGAGCGCCATAGCCTTGATGATCATGTCGTTGACGGAAAGCTTGTAGGCCGCGGCTTCGCCCTTCTCCGTCTTCTTCACCGGGGCTGCGGCATTCAATTCGGTGCGCAGCTTGAGCAGCGCGTCCAGCTCGCAGTCGATGGTGAGATAGAAGTGCGGGATGGTGGACTTGGCCTCCACCAGCCTGCGAGCGATCGTCTTGCGCATATTGTCGTGCGGCACGAGTTCGTAGGAGCCGGGCTCGAACAGCTTCAGCACCGCCTCGTCCGACATCGGCTTCGGCGCGGCGGCCGGGGTCGCTCCCCCTGCCTGCGCAGCGGCCGCAGGTGCGGCCGTCTTTGCTCCGCCACCGGCAATCGCCGCCTCGACATCCGCCTTTACCACGCGACCATGCGGGCCTGTGCCTTTGATGGACGAAACGTCCACACCGGCATCCTTGGCGATGCGGCGCGCAAGGGGCGACGCGAAGACGCGCTCGCCGCCGGCAGAAGGCACCGCCGCGCCATTCAAAGCGGCAGGCTGCTTGGGTGCGGCAGCCGGCGATGCGGCAGGTTCAGCCTTCGGCGCGGCCGCTTCGGTTTTCGTGGTTTCCTGCTTCGCGGTCTCTGCCTTCGGCGCTTCTGTTTTGGCCGCCGAATCGCCACCGGATTTTGCGGCAGCCGCTGCATCCTCGCCTTCACCGGCCAGCACAGCGATCAGCGCATTGACCTTCACGCCCTCGGTTCCGGCAGGTACGACGATCCTGGCAACCGTACCTTCATCGACGGCCTCGACCTCCATGGTCGCCTTGTCGGTCTCGATTTCGGCGATCACGTCGCCGGGCGAAACATGGTCGCCTTCCTTGACCAGCCATTTGGCGAGGTTGCCCTCTTCCATGGTGGGCGAAAGGGCCGGCATGGTGATGTTGATCGGCATTTCGTCCTCCCGCTGGTCAGCGATACGTAACGGCTTTGACGGCCTCGACCACCTCGTCCACGTTCGGCAGCGCGAGCTTTTCGAGATTGGCCGCGTAAGGCATCGGCACGTCCTTGCCGGCGATGGTGATGACCGGCGCGTCGAGAAAATCGAAGGCCTGGCGCGACACCTGGTTGGCGATGAAATCCCCGACCGAGGATTGCGGGTAACCTTCCTCGACCGTCACCAGCCTGTTGGTCTTCCTGACCGAGGCGATGATCGTGTCGAGGTCCATCGGACGGATGGTCCGCAGATCAATGATTTCGGCGTCGATGCCGATCTTGGCCAGCTCGGCCTCGGCCTTGATCGCGTAGGTCATGCCGATGCCCCACGACACGACGGTGACGTCCTTGCCGGCCTTGTGGATGCGCGCCTTGCCGATGGGCAGCACGAAATCGTCCAGCTTCGGCACGTCGAAGGACTGGCCGTAGAGGATCTCGTTTTCCAGGAAGATGACCGGGTTCGGGTCGCGGATCGCAGCCTTGAGCAGTCCCTTGGCGTCGGCCGCCGTATAGGGCTGGATGACTTTCAGCCCCGGAATATGGCTGTACCAGGCGGCATAGTCCTGGCTGTGCTGGGCCGCGACACGCGCTGCGGCGCCGTTCGGACCACGGAACACGATCGGAGCGCCCATCTGGCCGCCCGACATGTAGAGCGTCTTGGCCGCCGAATTCACGATCTGATCGATCGCCTGCATGGCGAAATTGAAGGTCATGAACTCCACAATCGGCTTCAGGCCGGCAAAAGCGGCACCGACGCCGACACCGGCGAACCCGTGCTCGGTGATCGGGGTGTCCACCACCCGGCGGGCGCCGAACTCCTGCAGCAGGCCCTGGGTGACCTTGTACGCGCCCTGGTACTCGGCAACCTCCTCGCCCATGACGAAGACGTCCGGATCGCGGCGCATCTCCTCGGCCATGGCATCGCGCAGGGCCTCGCGCACGGTCAGCGAAACCATTTCCGTGCCGGCAGGAATGTCGGGATCGGCCGCGATTTCGGCCTTGGGCTGCGCCGCCACCGGAGCCGGCCTTTCGGCCGCGGCCGCCTCAGGCGCTTCAGCCTTCGCGCCAGGACCTTCGGCCTTGGCCGGAGCGGCAGCCTTGCCGACATCCGACGCGCTTTCGCCGTCCGCCAGCAGCACGGCGATCGGCGTATTCACCTTCACGCCTTCCGTGCCTTCCGCCACGAGGATCTTGCCCAGCGTGCCTTCGTCGATGGCTTCGACTTCCATTGTCGCCTTGTCGGTCTCGATTTCCGCGATCACGTCGCCCGGCGCGACCTTGTCGCCTTCTTTCTTGACCCACTTGGAAAGGTTGCCTTCCTCCATCGTCGGCGAAAGAGCGGGCATCAGAATTTCGATCGGCATATCCCTGCCCTCCCTCAGATCAGCACGTCGGTCCAGAGCTCGGAAGCATCCGGCTCGGGATCGTTCTGGGCGAATTCGGCAGAGTCGGCCACGATGTCGCGCACCTGCTTGTCGATCTCCTTGAGCTCGTCCTCGGTGGCCCATTTCTTGGAAATCAGCCGCGCCTTGACCTGCTCGATCGGATCGTGCTCGGAGCGCATCTTCTGCACCTCCTCCTTCGTCCTGTACTTGGCAGGATCGGACATGGAGTGGCCGCGATAGCGGTAGGTCTGCATCTCAAGGATGATCGGCCCGTTGCCCGAACGGCACCATTCGGTGGCCATGTCTGCCGCGGACTTCACCGCGCGCACGTCCATGCCGTCGACCTGGATGCCTGGAATCTTGAAGGACGCACCGCGATGCGAGAAATCGGTCTCGGCCGAGGAGCGTGTCACCGAAGTGCCCATGGCGTAGCGGTTGTTCTCGATGATGTAGATCACCGGCAGCTTCCACAGCGAAGCCATGTTGAAGCTTTCGTAGACCTGCCCCTGGTTGGCGGCGCCGTCGCCGAAATAGGTCAGCGACACGTTCTTGTTGTCGCGATAGCGATTGGCGAAAGCCAGCCCCGTGCCGAGCGGCACCTGCGCACCGACGATGCCGTGGCCGCCGTAGAACTGCTTCTCCTTGGAGAACATGTGCATGGAGCCGCCCTTGCCCTTGGAGTAGCCCCCGCGGCGGCCGGTCAATTCCGCCATCACGCCGCGCGGCGACATGTCCATGGCCAGCATGTGCCCATGGTCGCGATAGGCGGTGATCATCTGGTCACCCTCCCTCAGCGCCATCTTCATGCCCGTGACGACCGCTTCCTGCCCGATATAGAGGTGGCAGAAGCCGCCGATGAAACCCATGCCGTAAAGCTGGCCGGCCTTCTCCTCGAAGCGTCGGATCAACAGCATATGCCGATAGGCATCCAGCTCCTGCTCCTTGGTGAATTCGGCTGGCTTCGGGGCTGCCGGCGCCGACGACTTGCCGTCGGATCTGGATTTGGCAGGCGCTTTCCTCGCGGCGGTTGCCATGCAACACTCCCTGTTGGCGTCTCTTTGCGGACATTTGGAGGGATGAATTCCCTCCCATCGGATTTTGCAAAGCTACCACGCCAAGGAGCGTTTCGCCATGCGGAAAAACGCATGGCTGACATGCACTTAAGCGATTAAAATCATTATGGAATAAGACGATTAACCCGTATCTGGTTAATCGGCTTTCCGGGGCTGCATGACGATGACCTCGTCGGCAAGGGAAAGATTGAGCGAACGCCGCGCCTGCTCGTCCAGCATGTCCTTCTCCATCGAGCCATCATACAGCAGCCGCGCGCGCTGCTCCAGCTCGACACGCTGCGCCTTGATGGCGGCAACCTGTTTCTCTAGCTCGACGGTCTGCGCCTGCAGCCGGTATTTGGAATAGATGCCGTATTCGCCGTGATAGGCGTGAAAGCCGAAATAGGCGAGGAAAACCGCACATAGCGTCGGAACGATGAGCCGACCGGTTTTTCTTTGCTTGTGCTGGCGTGTCCACATGACCGAATCCTAATCCGTCCCTTTTTCTCGCCCGATTGTGCTTAATGGACGGTTACGGCAGAGCGGTTCGGCGCCTCCAAAAGAAAAAGGGCGGGGAATCCCGCCCTCTTCCAAACCATCTCCAGCGAGGCCTCAGCCTCTCAGGATCGAGGCGCCGGCATAGCTTGCCTGCCTGCCGAGTTCCTCCTCGATGCGGATGAGCTGGTTGTATTTGGCCAGCCGGTCCGAACGCGCCAGCGAACCCGTCTTGATCTGCCCGCAATTGGTGGCGACCGCCAGGTCGGCGATGGTGCTGTCCTCGGTCTCGCCGGAACGATGCGACATCACCGCCGTGTACCCGGCCTTGTGCGCGGTCTCGACCGCATCCAGCGTCTCCGACAGCGAGCCGATCTGGTTGACCTTGACCAGGATGGAATTGGCCACGCCCATGCGGATGCCGTCGCGCAGGCGCGCCGAATTGGTCACGAACAGGTCGTCGCCGACAAGTTGCACCTTCGAACCGCACAGGTCGGTCAGGATCTTCCAGCCTTCCCAGTCGTCCTCCGCCATGCCGTCCTCGATCGAGATGATCGGATAGTCGGCGGCGAGCTTGGCGAGATACTTGGCCTGCGCCTTGGGATCGCGGGTCTTCTTCTCGCCTTCATAGACGTAGTTGCCGTCCTTGAAGAACTCCGTCGCGGCGCAGTCCAGCGCCAGAGCGACCTGCTCGCCCGGCGTATAGCCGGCCTTCTCGATGGACTGCATGACGAAGTCGAGCGCAGCATGCGCGCTCTTCAGGTTGGGCGCGAAGCCGCCTTCGTCGCCGACATTGGTGTTGTGGCCGGCATCCTTCAGGCGCTTCTTGAGGGTGTGAAATATTTCGGAACCCCAGCGCACGGCCTCGCGCAGGCTGGAGGCGCCGACCGGCATGATCATGAATTCCTGGAAATCGATCGGATTGTCGGCATGGGCTCCGCCGTTGATGATGTTCATCATCGGCACCGGCAGCACATGGGCCGCCGTGCCGCCGACATAGCGGTAGAGCGGCAGTCCGGACGTTTCGGCCGCCGCCTTGGCGACCGCGAGCGAAACGCCCAGGATGGCGTTGGCGCCCAGACGGCTCTTGTTCGGCGTGCCGTCCAGTTCGATCATGGTCTGGTCGATATGCATCTGGTCCTCGGCTTCCATTCCGCCGATCGCCTCGAAAATCTCGCCGTTGACCGCCTCTACGGCGCGCTCGACACCCTTGCCGAGATAGCGGGCGCCGCCGTCGCGCAATTCGACCGCCTCATGCGCGCCGGTGGAAGCACCGGAGGGAACGGCTGCGCGGCCCATGGAACCGTCTTCCAGCACGACATCGACCTCGACGGTCGGATTGCCGCGGCTGTCCAGAATTTCACGGGCTGCAATCTCGATGATAGCTGTCATTGAAGGGTCCCCGGTGCGGTCGTTTTTGATGCCGTCGTCTTAGCCAATGCTCGCCAAAACGCAATGCGGCGAAGCAAATATAACGACGGATTGTATGCCCGGCCGGCATTTCGCCTGCCGGTCGGCATGCAGGACCGGCAGGCTGGGAAAGCACAGGAACCGGCTATGACGCGGTCTCAATCCTGCAGGATGAAGGTCACCTTCATGTTGACCCGGTAAGCGGTGATTTTACCGTTTTCCACCACCACCTTCTGCTCCTGAATCCAGGCTCCCTCGACATTCTTGAGCGTCTTGGACGCGCGCTCGACGCCTTTTTCGATCGCATCCTTGAAGCTCTTGTCGGATGAAGCGGTGATCTCCGTGACGCGGGCAACGGACATGCTCTCCTCCCTCAAAACGCCCCTCGGGAGCAAGCTACGTCCGCGGCCGCGCGGCGACAAGCGCCGCGACGCTTCAGCCCTTCGCGATGCTGTCGAAGGCCATGAGCTGCTCGAGCAGCGCGGGCATGTTCCTCAGCGGCACCATGTTGGGACCGTCCGAAGGAGCGTTGTCGGGGTCCTGGTGGGTTTCGATGAAAACCCCGGCGACCCCCACGGCGACGGCAGCCCGCGCCAGCGTCTCCACGAAGCGGCGCTCGCCGCCGGACGAGCCGCCCTGCCCGCCGGGCTGCTGCACCGAATGGGTCGCATCGAAGATCACCGGCGCGCCCATCTCGGCCATGATCGGCAGCGCGCGCATGTCGGACACCAGCGTGTTGTAGCCGAAGGAGACACCGCGTTCCGTCACCAGTACGTTCGGATTGCCGGAATCCACGACCTTGGCGACCACGTTCTTCATATCCCAGGGCGCCAGGAACTGGCCCTTCTTGACGTTGACGGCCTTGCCGGTCCTCGCCGCGGCCACCAGCAGATCCGTCTGCCGGGAAAGAAAGGCCGGAATCTGCAGCACATCGACATGCGGCGCGACGGCGCCGCACTGTTCCTCCGTATGCACGTCGGTCAGGATGGGCAGGCCGAATTCCTTGCGCAGATCATGGAAAACCGGAAGCGCGGCTTCCAGTCCCGCGCCGCGCCTGCCCGACAGCGAGGTCCGATTGGCTTTGTCGTAGCTGCTCTTGTACACCAGCCCGATACCGAGCTTCTCCGTCATTTCCTTCAACGCGCCGGCCATGTCGAAGGCATGTTGGCGCGATTCGAGCTGGCATGGGCCGGCGATCACGGCCAGGGGCGCGGAATTGCCGAAGCGGACATTACCAGCGGCAACGGTGGAGTTCGGCTTGTTCATCGATCTTCCTCGAAAATGAAGGCGGCGCCCTGCCCCGGCGCGGGCGGCACGACAAGGCTGCGGGCCTGGAAATGGTGCTCGACTTCCGCCGACGCAAGGCGCCCGGCCAATGCCCCAAGGTCGGATGCCGTAAATACAACGGCTGCGAAACGCAACCTAGACGGTTCCACGCCAAGCCCGAACCGGCCTTCGAAGCCGGCCGGGTCGGTCAGCGATATATTTGTATTGGGCAGGACCAGGCGATGTCCGCCGGCCTCGGCCGGCGGGGTGTCGGCAATGGCGGCCAGCAGCCGGAGCTTGTCTTGCGCCTCGTCGCTGACACCAATGACCTCTCTGATCCCCTTCACGCCATTCGCGTGAGCCTCCAGCGCGGTGCGGTCCACCTTCGACGCATTGACGCGCTCGCACGAAAACAAAAAGGCATCCGCCATGTCAGGCGTGGCAGCGAAAGCGAGCCGGAAGGAGGCGATGTCCTGCCGGCCGGCGGCATCGACAAACGGGCGCGAGAAATCGAGCCTCTGCCCGGCGGAAACACCTGCCGCCAGATAGCGTGCATGGTCGGCATCCGCATCGTCCGTGCCCAGCACCACGGCGGAGAAACCTTCATCCCCGTTGCGCTCCCGGAAAGCCCGGTCGCGGGAAACGAACATATTGCCGGTCTCGGCGGCTTTGGCCGTGGCCGCCGCATCGCCGATGGCCAGAGGCTCGAGGAAGGTGTTGTCCCTCAGATAGACGCAGCAATTGACGGTGCCGAAGGGATGCGTGCCTTTTGGCGCCACGGTGAAGCCGAGCGCGCCCAGCCTCGCCCGGGCCGTCTCCAGGTCGCGCGTGGGAAAAACCAGATGGTCGATGGGATGTGACGTCATGGGGTTTCCCTCTGCACCAACGACACCGCAGGTTCAAGTTGCCCGTGGCCTCACCTTTCCGTTCCGACTCGGACAGCAAGCCGTCACGGCCAGTCAAAAGCCCTGTTTGCATTGAATATCTTTAAGCTGAAACCCACTTAATATTGCAGTTTCCCTCACTTAAGGTGAAGCGTACCCTTAGGTTCGCGCGTATTGAGGAGTCGCGCGAATAAAGGGGAACCTAGATGGCAACGACTGGCACGATACCAGGCGCATCACCTGACCTGTACAACCACGATCTCGCCCCGGCCGCGGAACGCAATTGGGGACCGTTCTCGATCTTCAACGTGTGGACGTCCGACGTCCACAGCCTGTGGGGCTACTATCTCGCCGCGAGCCTTTTCCTGTTTTGCGGCGGGTTCCTGAATTTCATCATTGCGATCGGCGTCGGCTCGCTGATCATTTTCTTCCTGATGAACCTGATCGGCTATGCCGGCGTGAAGACCGGCGTGCCCTATCCGGTGCTCGCCCGCGCGTCCTTCGGCATATGGGGCGCGAACATTCCGGCGCTGGTGCGCGCCATCGTCGCCTGCTTCTGGTACGGAGCGCAGACCGCCGCAGCTTCCGGCGCGATCGTCGCGCTGCTCATCCGGCTGCCGGCCTTTGCAGACTTCCACGCCAACAGCCACATGCTGGGCCATTCGACGCTGGAAGTGATCTGCTTCGTGATCATGTGGGCGCTGCAGCTTCTCATCATCACCAAGGGCATGGAAACGGTGCGCCGCTTCCAGGATTGGGCCGGCCCCGCCGTCTGGGTGATGATGCTGATCCTGGCGGTCTACCTGTGCGTCAAGGCCGGTTCGTTCCGGTTCAGCAGCGACATTCCCATGGACGTGCTGCTGGACAAGACCAAGGACGCCGGAGTTCCCGGAACACCGGGCTCATTCGGGTCTCTGGCCGCAGTCGCCGCGATCTGGGTGACCTATTTCTCGGCGCTCTATCTGAATTTCTGCGATTTCGCGCGCTATGCACCCGACAAGGCCGCCCTGCGCAAAGGGAATCTCTGGGGTTTGCCGATCAACCTCATTCTCTTTTCGCTGGTCGCCGGCGTGACCACCATCGCCGCCTATGACGTCTATGGCGAAGTCCTGCTCCACCCTGACCAGATTTCGGCGAAGTTCGATTCCTGGTTCCTGGCCGCTCTGGCCGCGCTGACCTTCGCGGTGGCGACGCTGGGCATCAACGTGGTGGCGAATTTCGTATCGCCCGCGTTCGATTTCTCGAACGTGTTCCCGCGCCGGATCGACTTCAAGAAAGGCGGCTACATCGCGGCGCTCATCGCGCTCGTGCTCTATCCCTTCGCGCCTTGGGAAGGTTCGGCCGCGTCCTTCGTGAACGTGATCGGCGCAACGATGGGACCAATCTTCGGCATCATGATGGTGGACTACTATCTGATCCGCAAAGGCGAACTGGACGTGGTCGGCCTCTACAGGGAGGACGGCGAATTCCGGTTCCAGAACGGCTGGCACGTCAACGCTTTCATTGCCGCCGCCATCGGCGCCGTATTCTCGTCCATCCTGCCGAACTTCACCAATTGGCTGCCGGCCTGGTGGGGCGTCTATGGCTGGTTCTTCGGCGTGGCGATAGCAGGCGCCATCTATTACATGCTGCGCTCGGCCGCGCTGGGCGCCGGTGCGCGGGCCGCCAAGGCCTGACAGAGCACCGAGGGCGGCTCCGGCCGCCCTCTTCACTCCAGCATCTGCGCCAGATTTCGCACCGTATTCCAGTTGCGGGACGTGCCGACGCCGAACCGCCTGTGGTTTGAAGCCGCCAGCAGGCGCGAATTGGGCCTCGCGCGCGAAAAGACGATCCAGATATCCCCTCCGACGATCCGGAATTTTTCGTCCGCGGCGGCCGCCTCGCCCAGACGGCCTTCAGCACCGGCCGGAACCGGATGCCGCATGACGCGCACCGCAACCTGATCCGGGGTCGCTGAGGCCTCGTCGGGAAAAGGATTGCAGGCAGCCAGCCGCGACCATGCTTCCGAAGTCCGGACGACGATGTCGACATGGCAGCCGAACTTTTCTTCGAACGCTGCCTCAAGACGGCCTTCCAGCTCCGCTGTTGCCGTCTCCGGCGCCTCGAAGACCAGATTGCCCGTGGCGGCCAAAGTACGAACCTGCGTCAGCCCCAGTTGCCCGGCCATCTGCCTGAGATCGGCCATCACCACACGGCGCTGCGGCGTCAGGACGACGCTGTAGAGCAAGGCCACATAGGTCGCCACCGCAACTCCGATTCAAGCTGCCTGCTTGCGCCTGCCCGTCAGACCAGCCGGCTCTGCGCTATCGCCGCCTCGATGAACGACGCGAAAAGCGGGTGCGGATCGAGCGGCCGGCTCTTCAATTCGGGGTGATATTGCACGCCGATGAACCACGGATGATCGGGATATTCGACGGTTTCCGGCAGCACGCCGTCGGGCGACATGCCGGCAAAGACAAGCCCGCATTGCTCCAGCCGCTCCTTGTAGTCGATGTTGACTTCGTAGCGATGCCGGTGGCGTTCGGAAATGTCGGTGCCGCCATAGATCTCGGCGATCTTCGAATCCGGCGCCAGCCGCGCTTCATAGGCGCCGAGCCGCATGGTCCCGCCGAGATCGCCCGCAGCCTGGCGCTTCTCCAGCATGTTGCCCTTTAGCCATTCCGTCATCAGGCCGACGACCGGTTCCTTGGTCGGGCCGAATTCGGTGGAGGAGGCGTTCGCGACACCGGCCAGCGAACGGGCGGCCTCTATGCAGGCCATCTGCATGCCGAAACAGATGCCGAAATAAGGCACCTTGCGCTCGCGGGCGAACTTGGCCGCCAGGATCTTGCCTTCCGATCCGCGCTCGCCGAAGCCGCCCGGCACCAGGATGCCATGCACCTTCTCGAGGAACGGCGCGGGGTCCTCCTTCTCGAAGACCTCGGATTCGATCCAGTCGAGTTTCACCTTGACGCGATTGGCGATGCCGCCGTGGGACAGCGCCTCGATCAACGACTTATAGGCGTCCTTGAGGCCGGTATACTTGCCGACGACGGCGATGGTGACCTCGCCTTCCGGATTGTGGATGAGCTGCGAAACCCCCTGCCACGGTTCCATGCGCGGCTTCGGCGCCGGATCGATGCCGAAGGCGGCCAGCACTTCCGAATCCAGCCCTTCCTTGTGATAGGCCATCGGCACGTCGTAGATATGGCCGACGTCCAGCGCCTGGATCACCGCGCTTTCACGCACATTGCAGAACAGCGACAGCTTGCGCCGCTCTTCCTTCGGGATGGCGCGGTCGGCCCGCACCAGCAGGATGTCGGGCGCGATGCCGATCGAACGCAGTTCCTTCACCGAGTGCTGGGTCGGCTTGGTCTTCAGTTCCCCGGCCGCGGGGATATAGGGCATCAGCGTCAGGTGGACGTAGACGGCGTTGTTGCGCGGCAGGTCGTTGCCGAGCTGGCGGATCGCCTCGAGGAACGGCATCGCCTCGATGTCGCCGACCGTGCCGCCGATCTCGCACAGCACGAAATCGTAGTCGTCATTGCCGTCGAGGACGAAATTCTTGATCTCGTCGGTCACGTGCGGGATCACCTGCACGGTAGCGCCGAGATAGTCGCCCCGCCGTTCCTTCTCGATGATGTTCTTGTAGATGCGGCCGGTGGTGATGTTGTCGTGGCGGTTGGCGGAGCGCCCGGTGAAGCGCTCGTAATGGCCGAGATCGAGGTCGGTCTCCGCGCCATCGTCGGTTACGAACACCTCGCCGTGTTGATAAGGCGACATGGTGCCGGGATCGACGTTCAGATAGGGGTCCAGCTTCTTGATGCGCGCGCGGTAGCCGCGCGCCTGCAACAGGGCCCCGAGGGCCGCTGCGGCAATGCCTTTTCCAAGTGAAGAGACCACGCCGCCGGTGATGAATACATATCGCGCCATGGGAACTATCGCATAACGCGGCCTGACTGATTCCGCCAGCGGAAAAACCGCCGCGAGGGTTTTTCCAGGCAAGGTGATGTGTCCGGAACGGACAAAACAAAAGGGCCGGTCCGAGCCGGCCCTTCCGCCAGTAATCTTCGGTGCGTCAGAGAATGACGACCTTGGTCCCCGGCGAGACGCGATTGTAGAGATCCATCACGTGCTCGTTGATCATGCGGAAGCAGCCGTTGGAGGCGCTGGTTCCGATCGTCTGGGGCGCGATTGTGCCGTGGATACGCAGATGCGTGTCCTTCTTGCCCTGATAAAGATAGATGGCGCGCGCGCCAAGCGGATTCTCGCCGCCGCCGGGCATGCCGTCCTTGTACCGGCCGTAATGCTTCGGCTCGCGCTCCTGCATCTCCTTGGTCGGGATCCAGCGCGGCCATTCCTGCTTGTCGCCCACGGTGGTCTCGCCCTTGAACTGCAATCCCTCCTTGCCGACGGCGATCGCATAACGGCGGGCGGTGAAGGGCGTCTCCACCAGGTAGAGCCGGCGCTCCTGGGTGTTGATGACGATGGTGCCGGGTTCGTAGCCCGAGAACGGCACGTCCTGCGGCACGAATTCCGGCTTCACCTTGAAGGGCCGCTTCTCGTCCTTCTTGCGCAGCGCCGAATCGAGCGCGCGGGTTTCCGGCAGATAGGCGATCGAGGACGTGCTCGTGCCGCCGAACAGGCCCCCGAACAGGCCGCCCCCCGACGTCCTGCTTTCGACGGTTCCGGAGCGTAGCTCGCCATTGTTGCCGGTCAGCGCGACGTTCATCGCCTCGGCCGGTATGGCTTCTTCCTGCTCGACCGGCTTCACCGGGACGGCGGGCTTGCGGGCGGAAACGACGGTTTTCTCCTGCACCGCCTCGGGAGCAGGTTTGCGGTTGCGCTTGGCGAGGAACGCCTCGCGCTCGGCCTGCGCGCGCGCCTTGGCCGCCTCGCGCATCGCCGCCTTCTTGGCCTCGATCATCTTGGCGTAAGCCGCCGCGCGCTCCGCTTCGACCTGTTTCTCCAATTCCTTGATGCGGGCGAGATCCTCGGAAGTCGGTTTCTTCTTGCGCTTGAGCTGCCTCAGCTCAACGGCAGGGCTCTTGGCCGCCACCTGAACGACGTTTGTTCCCGCACCTTCAGGTGTCTGGGTAACCGGCATGGCCGCATAAGCGGGCGCACCAAGGGATAGCGCGGCGCAAAGGCCGGCCAGGATGAAGCTACGAAGCTGCATGGCGAAATTCCGATCAGAATGCGTGTTGCCCACGGCATGGCCAGGCGCCTTGTTCAAGCGCCCGGATGTCGTAGGCCAGCTATAATCGATTGAGCCCGAAAGCCTCAAGCAACTCGCTTCGCCGAGCGGCTTTGAAACCCGCCTTCCACGCACCATTTGCCGCGACTGTGTTCAAACGACAACAGTCGCGGGACGCGTGTCCCCGCTTACTGGTTCGGAACCTGAGGCTGCGCGGGCTGAGTCGCCTGACCGGCCGGCTGGGTCGCCTGACCGGCGGGCTGCGGCGCTTGCTCGGCCGGCGCATTTGCGCCCGAGGCCGGCGCGGCAGGCGCCGGGGTCTCGCCACCGCCCGCGGGAGCCTTGTTGCCGGTGGCGGGATTGACGGTGCCGGGAAGCTGGTCGAGCACGCCCTTGCCCGTCGTCGTCTGTCCGCTGGCCGGCGCCCGGTCGAGGATATCGATCGGCTTCTCGCCGTAGCGCGCGACGATGGACAGCACCAGGGATGTCGCAAAGAACGCCGCCGCCAGAATTGCGGTCGCCCGCGTCAGCGCGTTCGCGGCGCCTCGCGCCGTCATGAAGCCGGAACCGCCGCCGATGCCGAGGCCGCCGCCTTCCGAGCGCTGCATCAACACGACGCCGACCAGCGCAAGCACGACCATGAGATGCACGACGATGAGTACGGTTTCCATTATCTATCCTGGCAAAGGCTGGCGCGGCCGTGCCGGCGCCGGTCATTCGGAGGCGGCTCAATACAATGCTTTGGCGGCATTTCCAAGCCCGCGCCCCGAATATGGGAAGCACGCGCCGATTTGCAAAAGGATCATCGCCTCAGATCGAGCGATAGGCCTCCGCAATCCCCAGGAAATCGGCAGCCTTGAGGCTGGCGCCCCCCACCAGAGCGCCGTCGACATTGTCGACCGACAGGAGCTCGACGGCATTGGAGGGCTTGACCGAACCGCCGTACAGAAGGCGCATCCTGGCGCCCGCGTCGCCGCCGAGCTTCTCCGTCAACCGTTCGCGTATATGGCGATGCGCTTCCGCTACGTCTGCCGCGGTCGGCGTAAGCCCCGTGCCGATCGCCCAGACCGGTTCATATGCCACGACCGTATTGGCTGCCGTCGCGCTGGAGGGCACCGAGCCCGCGATCTGCCGTGACAATACGTCCAGCGTGGCCCCGGCTTCGCGTTCCGCCTTCGTCTCTCCGACGCAGACGATCGCCGTCAGCCCGGCCCGCCACGCGGCCAATGCCTTGGCCTGGACGGCGGCGTCGTCCTCGCAATGGTCTGTGCGCCGCTCCGAGTGCCCGACGATGACGTAGCTCGCGCCGGCGTCCTTGAGCATTTCGGCCGAGATATCGCCCGTATGGGCGCCGCTTTCATCGGCGTGGCAATCCTCGCCCCCTGCCCGCACCGGTGTGCGTGAAAGGATTTCCGCCGCACGCGTGAGCAATGTCGCCGGCACGCACACGAGCGCATCGGTTTCCGCGTCGAGCCCGCTCATGAAGCCGTTGCCGATCGATCTCAGTTCGTTGAGCGAGGCACTGGTGCCGTTCATTTTCCAGTTGCCTGCGACGAGCGGGCGAATTCCCGGTGTCATGCGTATCGACCTCCAACGTGGCGGATTGACCGTTGCGAACACTGGCTTCACTACCAAAATCGGCCCACAAAGCAATCGACACTGGCTTTGAAGGAGGCTATTGCCCTTGCTTCAGGCAAAACGGACGTGACTATGCTCGGTACCTTAAGAAACGCGGCTGGAACCTGGGTGGCGAAGGCGCTGCTCTTCCTCCTGGTGATAAGCTTCGCCGTGTGGGGAATTTCCGGCCGGCTGATGGGAACGATCGCCGGCCACCATTCCGTTCTGACCGCCGGCGGCACCTCGGTTTCGGTCACCGAATACCGGTTGGCCTACGACCGTCAGATGAATGCGCTGTCGCAGCAGTTCGGACAACGGCTGACGAGCGAGCAGGCAAAGGCCTTCGGTGTCCAGAATCAGGTTCTGGCCGGACTGGTTTCGGGCGCGGTGCTGGACGAGCAGGCGCGCAAGCTCGGTCTCGGCCTCTCCAAGGAGCGCCTTGCGGAGCTGACGCGCGAGGACCCGGCCTTCAAGGGTGCCGATGGCCAGTTCGACAGGCGCATGTTTGACTATGTCCTGCGCCAGGTCGGGATGCGGCCGGAAGACTATCTCAAGAATCGCGCGCAGGTGGCGGTGCGACAGCAGATCGTCGAGGCCGTTTCGGACGGCCTCAAGGCGCCAGACACCTTCCTCAAGGCGGTCGCGCTCTATCGCGGCGAGGATCGCACCATCGACTATCTCATATTGCCGAAATCTCTCGTCGAGCCGATCGACGCGCCGTCCGACAGCGTGCTCTCGGCCTATTTCGAAGCCAACAAGAAGCGCTACGCGGCCCCTGAATACCGCAAGTTCTCCTACGTCCGGCTGGAGCCGCAGGATATCTCGGATCCCAGCGCCATAAGCGAAACGCAGGTCAAGGAAGACTACGAGAAGAACACGTCGCGCTATACCACGCCCGAGACGCGCGCCATCGAGCAGCTCGTGTTCAAATCCCCCGAAGCGGCAAAGGCCGCCTTCGATTCGCTGAAGGCCGGCGCCACCTTCGACAAGCTGATCACCGCCGAGGGCAAGACCGAGGCCGATACGCAGCTTGGCACGCTCGCCAAGGACAAGATCGCCGACAAGGCGGTGGCCGATGCCGCCTTCTCGCTCAATGTGAACGAGGTCAGCCCGGTGGTGCAGGGCACGTTCGGCCCGGTTCTTCTGCGCGTCACCGCGATCAACCCGCAGGTCGTCAAGCCGCTTGCCGAGGTTTCGGACCAGATCCGCAAGGACCTCGCCCTCTCCGAGGCCAACCGCGTGCTTCTCGATGTCCACGATTCCTACGAGGACGCCCGCGCAGGCGGCTCGACGATGCAGGAAGCCGCCGACAAGCTTAAGCTCAAGGTCGTGACCATCGATGCCATCGACCGTACCGGGCAGAAGCCGGACGGCACGGTCGTAGCGGGCCTGCCCGATTCCGCCGTCCTGATCCGCTCTGTCTTCGACGCAGAGACAGGCATCGAAAACGACGGCCTGAATACGCCCGACAACGGCTATGTGTTCTATGAGGTCAACGGCGTCACGCCCGCGCACGACCGTAAACTCGACGAAGTACGGCAGAAGGTGGTCGCCGACTGGACGAAGGAGGAGACCGAAAAGCGGCTTCTCGCCAAGGCCAACGAGCTTGAAAAGCGCGTCAAGGACGGAGCCACGCTGGATACCGTCGCCGCCGAACTGAAGCTGGAGAAGCAGACCAAGCGCGGCCTGAAACGCGAGGCTGACGACGTCGATTTCGGCAAGGAAGGCGCGGCAGCCATGTTCGAGGTCCCCGAAGCCGGCGTCGGCCTGGTCTCTGCGCCCACCGGCGAGGCCAAGATCCTGTTCAAGGTCGCGCAGGTCATCGAACCGGCGGGCGCCGATGCGGGCTCGGTGGCGCCGGACCTGCAGAAGTCCTTTGCCTCGGGTATCTCCGACGACCTGCTGGATGAGCTCGTCGCCAAGTTGCAGTCGCAGTACGACGTGCGTGTGGACCAGACGGCCCTCGCCCAGGCGATGAACCAATGAGCGCGCTGAAGACCTACATCGCCAAGGCGGCGGCGGGCACCCCGCTGTCCTTCGAAGAGGCGCGCGAGGCCTTCGACATCATCATGTCGGGCGACGCCACGCCCGGCCAGATCGGCGGCTTCCTGATGGCTCTGCGCGTGCGCGGCGAGACCGTGGGCGAGATTTCGGGCGCGGTCGCCACCATGCGCTCCAAGATGCTGCGCGTCGAGGCTCCCTCCGGCGCCATCGACATTGTCGGCACAGGCGGGGACGGTTCGCACAGCTTCAACATCTCCACCGCCTCGGCCTTCGTCATCGCGGCCTGTGGCGTGCCGGTCGCCAAGCACGGCAATCGCGGCCTGTCCTCGCAAACCGGCACGGCCGATGTCCTGACCCGGCTCGGCGTCAACATCGAGCTTCCGCCGGAGGCGATCGGCCGCTGCATCAAGGAAGCCGGCATCGGCTTCATGTTCGCGCCGTCCCACCATCCGGCGATGAAGCATGTCGGCCCAATCCGCGTGGAACTGGGAACCCGCACGATCTTCAACCTGCTCGGGCCCCTCACCAATCCCGCAGGTGTCGGCCGCCAGCTGGTCGGCGTCTTTTCGCCCGAGTGGGTGGTCCCGGTGGCCGAAACGCTCCAGGCGCTGGGGACCGAACACGCATGGATCGTCCACGGCGACGGTTATGACGAAATCACCACCACCGGCGAGACGCACGTGGCCGAACTGGTCGGCGGCGAGGTTCGCACCTTCACGCTGACGCCGGAGGCCGTAGGCTTGAAACGCCGCACGCGCGAGGAACTGCGCGGCGCCGATTCCGAGTATAACGCCAAGGCCTTGCGCGACTTGCTTGACGGAGCGCCCGGCGCCTATCGCGATACGGTTCTGATGAACGCCGGCGCGGGCCTGGTTGTGGCGGGCAAGGCCCAGCGCATCGAGGACGGCATGGCGAGCGCAGCGCAAGCCATAGACGGAGGTGCGGCGCGCAAGGTGCTCGAAACCCTTGTAACGGTCTCGAACAGATAGCGTCATGACCGACATCCTGAAAAAGATCGAAGCCTATAAGCGCGACGAGATCGCCGCTGCCAAGGCTCGCATGCCGCTCTCCGACCTCCAGGCGCGGGCAAGGGACGCAGACAAGCCGCGCGGCTTCCTGCGGGCCTTGGAGACGAAGCGCGCCGCCGGCCAGTTCGCGCTGATCGCCGAAATCAAGAAGGCAAGCCCGTCCAAGGGCCTTATCCGCACCGATTTCGACCCGCCTGTCTTGGCGAAAGCCTACCAGCAGGGCGGCGCGGCCTGTCTTTCGGTTCTGACCGATGCGCCGTCGTTCCAGGGCGCGCCTGAATTCCTCGTCGCGGCGCGCAATGCGGTGACGTTGCCCGCCTTGCGCAAGGACTTCCTGTTCGATCCCTATCAGGTCTACGAGGCCCGCACCTGGGGGGCCGACGCCATTCTCATCATCATGGCGAGCGTTGACGATGCCTTGGCCAGGGAGCTCGAGGAAACCGCCTTCGCGCTTGGCATGGATGCTCTCATCGAAGTGCATGACGAGGCGGAGACCGAGCGGGCGCTGAAGCTTGGCTCCCGCCTGATCGGCATCAACAATCGCAACCTACGCAGCTTCGAAACCAGCCTCGAAACATCCGAACGTCTGGCGCCAATGATCCCGGCTGACAGGCTGCTTGTCGGCGAAAGCGGCATCTTCACCCATGACGACTGCCAGCGTCTTGACAAATACGGCATAGGCACCTTCCTCGTCGGCGAAAGCCTGATGCGGCAGGACGACGTCGCTGCCGCCACGCGGCGCCTGCTGGGGCTGGATGCGGCGGCGGAGAGCGCCTGATCATGTCTTCCGGCACATCCCTCACCCATATCGGCGCATCGGGCGAGGCGCATATGGTCGATGTGGGGGAGAAGGCCGAAACCGTCCGCACCGCCGTGGCTGAAGGCTTCGTCTCGATGCGTCCCGAAACACTGCGGACGATCCTCGAGGGCAACGCCAAGAAAGGCGATGTGCTGGGCACGGCCCGCATCGCCGGCATCATGGCCGCCAAGAAAACGCATGAGCTGATCCCGCTCTGTCACCCCCTGCTTCTGACCAAGGTTTCGGTCGACATCGAGCCGGAACATGCCCTCCCGGGCCTCAAGGTCACGGCCCTCGCACGCGTAACCGGCAAGACGGGTGTGGAGATGGAGGCTTTGACGGCCGCTTCCGTAGCCTGCCTGACCATCTACGACATGGCGAAGGCCGTGGATCGGGCCATGTCGATTTCCGGCATCCGGCTGGTCGAAAAGACCGGCGGTAAATCGGGCGACTACAAGGCAGGCGATTGATGGCGCTGGTTCCGGTTTCCGAGGCGCTGGCGAGGCTGCTGGATGGCGTCGAACCGCTTCCGGCTGAAAGCGTCGCGCTCTCCGAAGCCTTTGAGCGCGTGCTGGCCGGCCCGCTGGCCGCTCTGCGCACCCAGCCTCCCTTCGACGCCTCCGCCATGGACGGCTATGCGTTGCGCGCGGACGATGTCGCCACCGTGCCGGCCCGGCTCGCCGTTGTCGGCACTGCCGCCGCGGGCCACCCTTTTCAAGGCCATGTCGGCAGCGGCGAAGCGGTTCGCATCTTCACCGGGGCGCCATTGCCCGCCGGCGCGGACGCCATCGTCATCCAGGAGAATGTCCGCGACCTCGGAGAAGGCCTGATCCAGGTGCTGGAAGGCTCTGCACCGGGTCGTCATATCCGGTTTACCGGCCTCGACTTCTCCGAAGGCGAGATATTGTTGAAGAAAGGCCGCATCCTCGATGCAGCGGCGCTGTCCCTTGCCGCTTCGGCCAACCATCCGCGCCTCGACGTGGTGCGCAGGCCGCTGGTCGCGATCATCGCGACTGGCGACGAGCTCTTGCCGCCCGGCAGCGATCTCGGTCCGGGCAAGATCATCGCGTCGAACGCTTTCGGCGTAGTCGCGGCGGCGCGCTCGGTGGGCGCAGACGTTCTCGATCTCGGCATCGCCTCCGACAACCGGGAAGCCATCGCGGCGCTCATCAGGAAAGCCGTCGCCGCCAGGGCAGACGTGCTGGTCACTTTGGGCGGTGCTTCGGTCGGCGACCACGATCTGGTCAACGACGTGCTGACCTCCGAGGGCATGAAGCTCGATTTCTGGCGCATCGCCATGCGCCCGGGCAAGCCGCTGATGTTCGGCAGGCTGCAAGGCGTCCGCTGCATCGGCTTGCCGGGAAATCCGGTAGCGAGCATCGTCTGTTCGCAGCTTTTCCTGAAGCCCCTGCTCGCTGGCCTCGGCGGACGGCCATTCCAGCAGGTGATGCGTGAAGCCACGCTCGGCATCGCCATGCCTGCCAACGACCGGCGCGAGGATTACGTTCGTGCGGTGGTGCTGAAGGAAGACGCCGGGCGGACGGTTGCGACACCCTTTGGCGTGCAGGATTCGTCCATGCTCAAGACGCTGGCGGATGCCGATGGGCTGATCGTGCGGGCACCATTCGCGCCAGCCGCGCAGGTTGGCGACACCTGCACCGTGCTGATGCTGCGCTGAACAAATCGTCAACGCGTTCACAGAACTTTAAACGGTTGCGGAACACAACTGGAACAGATAGTGTTTGTTCCGGGTTTGTTTTTCTGATTCCGATCCCTCGGGGGCAACAATGCTGACGCGCAAGCAACATGAGCTTCTCCTTTTCATCCACGAGCGGTTGAAGGAAAGCGGCATCCCCCCCTCCTTCGACGAGATGAAGGAGGCGCTTGATCTTGCTTCCAAATCCGGCATTCACCGGCTGATCACGGCGCTGGAGGAGCGCGGGTTCATCCGCCGCCTCCCCAATCGGGCGCGGGCTCTGGAAGTGCTGCGCCTGCCCGACTCGATCGCTCCCGGCCTCAATGCGGCGCGAAAGTTCTCGCCCAGCGTCATCCAGGGCAGTTTGGGCCGGCCGGTCAAGGAAACGCCCCGCGCCCCGGCTGCGAGCAATGACGACGACGCCGCGCCCGCCATTTCCGTGCCCGTGATGGGCCGTATCGCAGCCGGTGTCCCGATCGACGCGATCCAGCACAAGACGCACTCGATCTCGGTGCCGCCGGACATGATCAGCGGCGGCGAGCACTACGCCCTCATGGTCAAGGGCGATTCCATGATCGAGGCCGGCATCTTCGACGGCGATACGGTCATCATCCGCAACGCCAACACCGCCAGCCCCGGCGAAATCGTCGTGGCGCTGATTGACGAGGAGGAAGCGACATTGAAGCGCTTCCGCCGGAAAGGCGCCTCGATCGCGCTGGAAGCGGCCAATCCCGCTTACGAGACGCGCATCTTCGGGCCGGATCGCGTCAAGGTGCAGGGGCGACTCGTCGGGCTGATCCGGCGCTATTGATAGCGCGCCTGTGGCTCGTTGGCTTCGTCGTCGGACGGTGGTGAGGCCGACGGCGTCGGCGAAGAAGACTTGGGCGACCGCTGCTTTCCGGATTTCGGTTGGTATGGCGGCAATCCCCTTGCATCGCGGGAGAACCGGCGCTGGACATGCCAGGGACGGTAGTCGTCTTCGATGGCGAAGCGGATTTCCGCTTGCGCGGTTGCCGAAGCCGGATTGAAGCGGACAGCGGCGCTGCCGGAACGGGCCAGATCCCGCTTCGTGACGACGGCGATCAGCGGGTCGTTGCAGGGATCGGCTGCCGTCGCGTCCTCGATGACGATGAGCGCCGCAAAGCCGCATGCGGACCGCGCCGCGGTAAGGGTCGACGCATGCGCGACGATCGCTCCGTTCGGATGGCGCGCCACGCACAGTCCAGCGCCGCACAGGAACGGGCTGCCGGGCGGCAGTTCACTGGCATCGATGCCTGTATACCGCAGGTCCGGGCCCTTCAACCGTTCCGGCAGAACCAGGTTTTCGGCATCCATGGCGCGGCGCCAATTATCCATCGCGAAGGCGCTGGGACGTGGCCGGTTGACTGCAAGCTCGGAGCCTCCGATCGGCACCGCGACGAGGCGCGCGTCTTCGGCCACCAGCACATCCGGAACCTCTACCGCGCGCAACGTCAGGATACCGGCGATCGCGAAAGGCAAGGCGGCCAGCCGCCACCATGTCGTCGCCATGGTGGCGATCACCAGCGCGACCGTAACCAGCAGGACGGATTGCAAGGAGATCAGCCCTATTCCGTCGACCGGCGAATGCTCCGACAGCCAGTTCGAGATGGCGATCATGGCCGTCAGCCCCTTCCCCATCACATAGAGGAAGGGCCAGTCCGCGCCGAAGGGCATCGCCAGCGCGCTGAACACCGCGAACGGCATGACGGCCAGCGATACGACCGGCATGACGGCCAGGTTGGCAAACAGGCTGAGCGGCGAAATCCGTTGAAAATGCCAGGCGGCATAAAGCGTCGTGGCGAGACCGGCGACGATGGTGGTCGCCGAAGCGGCCACCAGTCCTTTTCCCAGCCAGCCGACTGCCGCGGCTGGAAGGGAGCGATCGGTCACCGGCATATGAGCCGATCGGCCCTTCCGTGCCCTATAATCCGTCCAGCCGGCAAAAGCGCCTACCAGCGCGGCGGTTGCCGCAAACGACATCTGGAAGCTGGGGCCGACCACTTCATGCGGCGAGAACGCGATCACGACCAGCGCGGATATGGCAAGATTGCGCATGGTAAGGGCGGCCCGGTCGAAGAGAACCGCGCACAGCATGACCGCCAACATGATGAAGCTGCGCTCGGCGGCGACCACGAGGCCGGAAATCAGCAGATAGGCCGCGGTGCACAGCAAGGCAGTGGCGGCGGCATATTTCTTGACCGGATGCCGTGCGGAAAAATCCGGAAACAATGCGAACGCGCCGCGCAGCAACCCCATGATGGTGCCGGCCACGAGCGCCATATGCAGACCGGAGATCGAGATGATGTGGTAGATGCCCGTGCGCCGCATCGCCTCGTTGATCTCCTCGGGGATGCCGGCGCGCACGCCTACGATCAGCGCCGCCGCGATCTCACCCTCCGGACCGCCAATGCTGCGCCGAATCCGGTCGGCAATGGCATCGCGCGCGTTCTCTATGGACAGCGAGAGGCTCGCCGCCGCCACGGGCGAGGCCGAGACCAGCTTGGGATCGGTAAGAAAAAATCCCGTGGCGCCGATGCCTTCGAAATAACTCTGGAAGGAGAAATCATAGCCGCCGGGCCGCACGGGACCGGTTGGAGGCAGCAGGCGCGCATAGCCGGCAACGACCGCCCCGGCCTTCAATCCTTCGGGCACCTTGCGCGCGGTAAGCCGCACGCGTTCGGGCCGGTAGCGCAGCTTTGGCCGGGCCGTTTCGGCCACGTCGAGGGTCAGGCGTATGCGCCCGTTTGCCATCTGGTCGATCGAGACGACCTGGCCGGTTATGCGGGTCGAAACTTCGGACCCCAGCATTGCGGTGCCGGCCCGCCAGGTCTCGAACTTGGCGGCGAGAAACCCCAGAGCGCACATCAGCCCAGCCATCGCCAGGAGCCTTGTGCGCGGCCGGGCGCGCGTGGCGAAAACGATCGCCGCCAATACGAGCGATGTCGCGATGGGCTGCAGGAAGCCGGGCTCCTGCGAGAGCGAGAAATACCAGGCTACGCCGACCCCCAGAAACACGGGAACGAGCAGAAAAGCCGCCCCACGGTCGAGTTCCAGCACGGCGGCCTCGGCCGCCCGCCCGGCAAGGGTCTCGATGGAGAGCCGGAGCCCGGACAGGAATCCGAGCCGGCGCCAAGAGCCGGACCGGCGCCCATGTGCCCGGTCGGGAATGGAAGGAGTGCCTCCATCTTCTGCCGTCGTCTCGGGCGGATGTCTGGGCGGCAGAAAAATCGTCGGTGAAATCGACTGTTTATCGATAAAGAGATCGCGCTCGCTGACGCCGACCGTCGCGTTTTTGCCCTCGCTCGTGTCCCGGCCCCATCCAGCCACGACCTGCCCCTTGCGCCCCTGACCTCCTATGCTACATGAACGCGCGAACCACGAAAGCCTGCATCGCCCGCGTTCCAGGGCCCGCCCACGGAAGTCCCATGTCCGACAAGGTCGTCACCCGTTTTGCCCCCTCGCCCACCGGCTTCCTGCATATCGGCGGCGCGCGCACGGCGCTGTTCAACTGGCTCTATGCCAAGCACACCGGCGGCACGATGCTTCTGCGCATCGAGGACACGGACCGCGAGCGCTCGACCGAGGCGGCGACGGCCGCGATTCTCGACGGCCTGTCCTGGCTGGGGCTGACCTGGGACGGCGAGCCGGTTTCCCAGTTCGAGCGCGCGCAGCGCCACCGCGAGGTTGCGGAGGAGCTTGTGCGCCTCGGAAAGGCCTACTACGCCTACGAGACCCCGGCCGAGTTGGAGGCCATGCGCGAAAAGGCGCGCGCCGAGGGCCGCCCGCCGCGCTATGACGGCCATTGGCGAGACCGCGCGCCTTCCGAAGCCCCGAAAGGCGTTCCGGGCGCCATCCGCATCAAGGCCCCTTCCGATGGCGAGACGGTGGTGCGTGATCTGGTGCAGGGTGAGGTGCGGTTCCCCAACAAGGACCTGGACGATTTCATCATCCTGCGTTCCGACGGCAACCCCACCTATATGCATGCGGTCGTCGTCGACGATCATGACATGGGGGTCACCCACATCATCAGGGGCGACGACCACCTCACCAATGCGGCCCGCCAGACCGTGATCTACGACGCCATGGGTTGGCAGGTGCCGCAGATGGCGCACATCCCGCTGATCCACGGCGCGGACGGCGCCAAGCTTTCCAAGCGCCATGGCGCCTTGGGCGTCGAGGCCTATCGCGCGATGGGCTATCTGCCGCAAGCGCTGCTGAACTATCTCGCCCGGCTCGGCTGGAGCCATGGCGACGACGAGGTGATGTCCATCGCCGACATGATCGCCTGGTTCGACATCGTCGATGTCAACAAGGGCGCTGCCCGCTTCGATTTCCAGAAGCTGGAGGCGCTGAACGGCATCCATATGCGCAGCATGGACGATTCCGCGCTCTTGAAGATCCTGCTGCAGACGCTGCCCTATCTGCCCGGAGCGGAGCCGCTGGCGGCCAGGCTTGACGAGCGCACCAGGGCGCAGCTTCTGCAGGCCATGCCCGGCTTGAAGGAGCGAGCCAAGACCCTTGTCGAACTTGCCGACAGTGCGACCTTCATCGTTGCGGAACGGCCGCTCCATCTCGACGAAAAGGCCACGGCCATTCTCGATGCCGACGCCAGGGCGGTTCTCAAGGGCATTCTTGCGCCGTTCAAGGCGCTTGAGGAATGGTCTGCGGCCAGCACGGAAGCAGCGGTTCGGGTTTACGCCGAGAATACCGGGCTGAAGCTGGGCAAGGTCGCGCAGCCGCTGCGCGCGGCATTGACGGGCCGCAGCACGTCGCCCGGCGTGTTCGACGTATTGGCCGTCTTGGGCCGCAAAGAAAGCCTCGCCCGTATCGAAGACCAAATCGATTAGGAAAGCTGGACCAACAAGATTGGCATTGAAAGAGGGTTTTTTGCGGTGCAACATTGGCATTGGACCAATCGAGCCAAGCCTCCCGTTGGGAAGTGTTGCTGAATTCCGAAAAATCTCCGGCATTTGCGTAGCAGGATTGATTTGCCTGGCGGGCAAGAAGAAACGACAAGGAGTTTGCGATGACCGAACAGACTGCGAAACTGGAATTGGGCGGCAAAACTCACGAGTACAAGGTGCGAAGTGGCACTCTTGGTCCCGACGTCGTAGACATCAGTTCGCTCTATAGCACCGCCGACGTCTTCACCTACGATCCCGGCTTCACTTCCACCGCAAGCTGCGAATCGCAGATCACCTTCATCGACGGCGACAAGGGTATCCTGCTGCATCGCGGATATCCGATCGACCAGTTGGCCGAACACGGCGATTTCCTCGAAGTCTGCTACCTGCTGCTCTATGGCGAACTGCCGACCAAGGCGCAGAAGGACGATTTCGACCGCCGCATCCAGCGCCACACCATGGTGCACGAGCAGATGTCGCGCTTCTTCACCGGATTCCGCCGCGACGCGCACCCGATGGCGGTGATGTGCGGCGTGGTCGGCGCCCTTTCGGCCTTTTACCACGACTCGACGGATATCTCGGATCCGTACCAGCGCATGGTGGCCTCGATGCGGCTCATCGCCAAGATGCCGACCATCGCCGCGATGGCCTATAAATATTACATCGGCCAGCCCTTCGTTTATCCGAAGAACGATCTCGGCTTCGCCGCCAACTTCCTGCACATGTGTTTCGCGGTGCCGTGCGAGGAATACAAGGTCAACCCGGTGCTGGCGCGGGCGATGGAGCGCATCTTCATCCTGCACGCGGACCACGAGCAGAATGCCTCCACCTCGACCGTGCGTCTTGCCGGTTCTTCCGGGGCCAACCCGTTCGCCTGCATCGCCGCCGGCATCGCCTGCCTGTGGGGCCCGGCGCATGGCGGCGCCAACGAGGCGGCACTGACCATGCTGTCGGAGATCGGCCATGTCGACCACATCCCGGAATTCATCGCGCGCGCGAAGGACAAGAACGACCCGTTCCGGCTGATGGGCTTCGGCCACCGCGTCTACAAGAACTACGATCCCCGCGCCAAGATCATGCAGAAGACCACGCACGAGGTCCTCGGCGAACTCGGCATCAAGGACGACCCGCTGCTCGACGTGGCGATGGAACTGGAAAAGATCGCTCTGACCGACGACTATTTCATCGAGAAGAAGCTCTATCCGAACATCGACTTCTATTCCGGCATCACGCTGAAGGCGCTCGGCTTCCCCACCACCATGTTCACGGTGCTGTTCGCGGTCGCCCGCACTGTCGGCTGGATCGCGCAGTGGAAGGAAATGATCGAGGATCCGCGCCAGAAGATCGGCCGTCCGCGCCAGCTCTATACCGGCGCGACCGAACGCGACTACGTGCCGATCGCCAAGCGTTGAGCGCAAAGAAAGCTTTTGAAAAGCGCCCTTTACGGGCGCTTTTTCATTTGAGGAGGGAAAGCACGGCTTCGGCCGCGATGTCCCCGGCCGGCCGGTCCGTTTCCATGCGGCGGCGCACTTCGGCAAAACCCGCCTTTTGCCAGGCGCGCATGCCGCTGTCCGAAAACAGCGCCTCCAGCTGCCGGGCGAGATTTTCCGGCCGCACATAGCCGTTGTAGAATTCCGGAACGATGGCACGATCCGCGATGATGTTCGGCAACAGGGCCGACCAGACCGTGATGAGGCGCTGTGCGGTCTGGACGACCGGATCGAGCTTGTAGGTCGCGATCATCGGCACGCCGGCCAATGCAAGTTCCAGGGATACGGTGCCCGAGGCGATCAGCGCCGCGTCGGCTTCCCCGAAAGCACGCCATTTGTCTGCCGGATCGGTGAATATCTCCGGCGCCTCGTCCCAGTTCTTCGCGGCTCCGCGCACGAAATCCGCGACGTGCGGAACCGTGGGCAGGATCAGCCGAAGCCGGTGGCCTCTGGCCCGCAAGATGGAGACGGTCCGCCCGAAAGGCTCGATCAGCCGGCGCACTTCACCGCCCCTAGAGCCCGGCAGGAGCAGCAACGTCTTGATCCGGTCGTCCGCCAGGTCGCGCGGTGCCGCCTGCATGGCGGCCGCGGCCTCGATGTTCCCGTCGTGGCGCAGGCGATGGCCGACATATGTTCCCGGAGGCCCGGCAAGTCGCTCCAGTTCCTTCACCTCGAACGGAAGGATGCAGAGGATGCGGTCGACATAAGGGCGCATCGCCGCCGCCCTGCCCGGCCGCCACGCCCACACGCTCGGGCAGACATAATGGACGATGGGAATCGTCGGATCAGCCGCGCGAACCTTCCCGGCCACGCGAAGCGAGAAATCCGGGCTGTCGATGGTGATCAGGCAATCGGGCTTCTCGGCCACGACCATCGAGGCCGTCTGCCCTATCCGGCGCATCAGCCTCGGCAGATCCCGCAACACCGCGCTCACGCCGGTCAGGGCGATCTCGCTGGCATTGAACAGGCTGGCGAGGCCAAGGGCCTCCAGGTGCCGGCCGCCCAGGCCGACGAGGCGCACATTCCGGCCGGTCATGCGCTTTAGCGCGGCGATCAGATCGGCGCCCAGCAGATCGCCGGATTCTTCGCCCGCGACGACGGCGATCTTCAGCGGCCGCCCCTCGCTCATTCCATCGCCTTCGCAGGCAGGCCGAGCGCGAACAGGCCGTAACGATTGGCGAGCGCGATCATTTCCGGGCCATCCATCACCAGCGAACAACCTGCTTCGACCGCCACGCCGGCTAGCCCGGCGGCGTGCGCGTTTTCAATTGTCTGCAGTCCTATGGCCGGCATGTCCGCGCGCATTTCCTGCCCGGGCTTGAAGCACTTGACCAGAACGCCGCCGGTTTTCCCCCCAAGTCGGCCGTGGCCGCGCAGATCCTTCACCCGCGCCAGCATGCCGTCGGTGCCCTCGATGCCCTCCAGCGCGATCGTACGGCCGCCGATAGCCACCGCACCCTGGCCGATGTCGAGTGCTCCGATGGCCTGCGCAGCCTTGCGCGCGGCCTCGATGTCGCGCCAGTCGGCCTTGCCGGGAGCGGCACGGGTCCACAGGCCCTCGCTCGCCAGCAGTTCGGGAACGATTTCGTGTGCCCCGAGCACCTTGAACCCGCGCGCCTCGAAAGCGCGGACCACGATCTTCAAGAGGCCGTCGTCGCCCCGCGCCAAGGCCGAAACCACGTGTGGAACAATGGCGAGCAACCCGGCACTGATGCGCATTGCCCCCAGTCGCGGCCGTCGCCTGATCTCGCCGGCCAGCACCACATGGGTGACTCCGTGGCGCCGCAAAATTCCGACCAGCGAACCGATCTGTTCCAGCGGCATAACGACATGTTCATGCCGGTCGAGCCCCGCTGCCGGATCCGCCTCGCCCTCCACGATAAGCACGAAAGGCGGCCGGCCCTGCCCGGCCAGGGCGTTTGCCACTTCGATGGGAAGATTCCCGCCGCCGGCGACAATGCCCACCCGGGCACCTGCGGGAAGCGGAAGACGCCGTGCGTCCTCAGTCTTCGTCATCGCCATCGTCAACGGCGCCGCCCTTCAGCGGCGGCACGGTATATTGCCGTTTGCCGCGGCTCGAGATGAAGTCGATGATCTTCATGGCAGCCGCTGAGCCGGAGAATTCGACGCGAGCCAGTTCGACGTTCTCGGCAACCGTGCGCGAGCGATCGAATATGGTGCGGTAGGCGCGGCGAAGCAGATAGATTTCTGCACGCGGCAAGCCGGAGCGCTTCAGGCCGATGATGTTCAGGCCGCGCAGCTTGGCCCTGTTTCCGGACGCCACCGCGAAGGGGATGACGTCGCCCACGATAGCCGAGCAGCCGGCCAGAAAAGCGTTGTCGCCGACGCGCACGAACTGGTGCACGGCCGTCAGCCCACCGATGTTGACGTTGTCGCCGACCTCGCAATGACCGCCCAATGTCGCGCCATTGGCGAAGGTGGCGTTCTTTCCGACCACGCAGTCGTGCGCGATATGCGCATAGGCAAGGAAATTGCCATTGTCGCCCACTTCCGTCGCGCCCCGGCTGGTGTCGGTGCCGACATGCATGGTAACGCCCTCGCGGATCATGCAGTTGGCACCGATGGTCAGCGTCGTGCGGCCACCCTTGTGACGGGTGTTCTGGGGTGGCGCACCCAAGGTCGCCATCGGATAGACCTGGGTGCCGGCGCCGATGGTGGTGGCGCCGCGCACCGCCACATGGCTGATGAGCTCGACGCCATCGCCGAGGACCGCATCGGCGCCCACATGGCAGAACGGGCCGATACGCACGCCGGCGCCGAGTTGGGCGCCGGGCTCGATCACGGACGAAGGGTGTATGGCGGTTTCGCGCGTCATGAATACCTGGAAATCAATCGTTTTCTACCATCATGGCCTGGATCTCAGCCTCCGCCACCTTCTGGCCGTCCACCAGTCCTTCGCAGGCGAATTTGAGCAGGTTGCCGCGCTTCCTGAGCTTGCGCACATGGATCATCAGCTGGTCGCCGGGAACCACCGGCTTGCGGAACTTCGCGCCGTCGATGGTCAGAAAATACACCAGCGAAGGTTTCGACGCACCCGCGGCGCGGATGCAGATGGCTCCCGCCGTCTGCGCCATGGCTTCGACGATGAGTACGCCTGGCATCACCGGCTGGTCCGGGAAATGTCCGAGAAAATGCGGCTCGTTGATCGTGACGTTCTTCACGCCGATGGCGGAGTTGTCGCCGTCGATGTCGATGATGCGGTCGATCATCAGGAAGGGATAGCGATGCGGCAGGAGCTTCATCAGCCCCATGATGTCGACCGCCTCGAGCGTGGTCCCGGCCACGTCAGCCATGCTTGTCACCTCTTCCATGCTTGGTGAAGGCTCGGATCGCCGAAAGCTCGCGGAAAAAGTCTCGCATCGGTTGCGCAGGAAGGCCTGCCCAGCGCTCGCCGGCCGGTATGTCGTACATCAGGCCGGACGAAGCCGCCACCTGCGCCCGGTCTCCGACGGTGATGTGGTCTGCGATCCCGACGCGGCCGCCCAGCATGACGAAATCGCCCAGCGTGACCGAACCGGAAAGGCCGCAATGGCCGGCGATGATGCAGCCGCGGCCGATGCGGACGTTGTGCGCGATCTGCACCAGATTGTCGATCTTGGTGCTTTCGCCGATGACCGTATCGGCCATGGCGCCGCGATCCACCGTGGTGTTGGAGCCAATCTCCACGTCGTCCTGTATGACGACCCGGCCGATCTGGGGCATGCGTTCCGGCCCCTTGGCGCCGGGAACGAACCCGAAGCCGTCCTGGCCGATCCGTGCGCCGCCGTGGATGACCACCCGGTTGCCCACCAGCGCATATTGCAGGCTGGCGCCGGGTCCGATGTAGCTGTCGCGGCCGATCTGGCAGTCGCGGCCGACAACAGCGTTTGGCGCTACGACCGTGCCGCTGCCTATGGCGACGCCCGGCCCCACCACCGCACCGGCCTCGATGATGGCTCCGGCCTCGATCTGCGCCGAGGGATCGACCACGGCACGCTCCGAAACACCCGTTTCGGAGGTCATGGGCGCCGGGGTCGCCGCCGCCGGGAACAGGAGCCGGCCGATCATGGCGAAGGCCTGCTGCGGGCGCTGGTGGACGAGCACCGCGATGCCCGCCGGCGCCATGTCGGCGATCTCGGCGTTGCACAGAACAGCCGTCGCCTTGAGCGTGGACATCAGAGGCGCGTTGCGCTTGCCATCGACGAAGACGAGCGCATGCTTGCCGCCGTCGCCGGCCGAAGCGATGGTTTCGATGATGGCGTCGGCATAGGCGGGATTGGTCAAGCCCGAACCGGTAAGGTTCGCGACTTCAGCCACCGTATACCGGCGTGAAGGCACAAAGAACACCGGATCGGTCATTCCAGAGCAATATCCTGCCGGGTTGAATAGCACCTTCCGGGCATTGCTGCCCGGAAGCGACGCTATACCCACAAATCAGAAGCGGGTCGATATGCCGAAATTAAATTCCTGAACGTCGTCGGTCGCTTCCTTCTTGACCGGCTTCGCGTAGTCGATGCGCAGCGGGCCGAAAGGCGAGGCCCACATCAGGCCGACGCCGACCGACGCACGCCAATTCATCCCGGTATTGACAGCGTCGGGAATTGAATTGCCATAGAGCGTTGCCGCATCGGCAAAGACCGCGCCGCGCAGTCCGATGCTTTCCGGAACGAGCGGAAGCGGGAACTGCGCCTCGGCGGAGGCATTGAAATAGGTCGTACCGCCGAGATGGTCGAACTGGCCATTGCCGGCAGGAGCCGCCGGACCAATGCCGTTGTAGTCGAAGCCACGGATCATGCGATCGTTGCTCTGGAACATGTCGAACAGGCGCAGACCGTTGCTGCCGTAGCTCTGCATGTAGCCCGCGCCACCCGACAGCACCCCGACGACATCACCCTCTTCCCAGAGCGTGTTATAGACGGAAGCGCGCGCCGTATACTTCACCCACTTGGCATCCCCACCGAGGCCAGCCACCTCGACGCCCGCATTGGCGTAGATGCCATAGTGCGGGTTCTTCACGTCGTCGATCGTGTTGTAGATGACGTTGCCGCTGACCGACGACTTTATCCAATCGGGATTAGCAGTGATGGCGTTCCGAACGGGCGCCGAAATGCTGCACTTTGCAGGATCGTAATTACCGTTCACGTCAAGGCAGCTGTCGTCGAACTCATACTTTTCCTGAGACAGGTTGTACGCGAGCTGCGTGGTGACGTTCTGCGTGATCGGCAAGCCGAACCGCACGGTGCCCCCGGTGACCACCGAGTCGTAGCCGTTCTTGTATTGGCGCGACGACCGGTAGATGTCGAAGCCCGCGGCGATGCGCTGGCCGAGGAAATAGGGCTCGGTGAAGGACAGGCCGAAGTCGCGCGAACGCTTGCCGCCGCCCGCCGAAAGCCGGATGAACTGGCCGCGACCGAGGAAGTTGCGCTCCGTGATCGAGCCCGAGATCGTCGGGCCGGGCGTCTCGCCGCCGGTCGAATAACCGGCACCGATCGAGAACTCGCCGGTCGACTTCTCGACCACATCGACCACCAGGACAACCTGGTCCGGCTCGGAGCCCGGAGCGGTCGAAATATCGACCTTCTCAAAATAATCAAGGGCCTCCAGGCGCTTCTTGGCGCGCTGGATCAGAACCTGGTTGAATGCGTCGCCTTCGCTGACGTCGAACTCGCGGCGAATGACATAGTCGCGCGTGCGCGTGTTGCCGCGGATCTCGATGCGCTCGACATAGGCCTTGGCGCCCTGGTCGATCGTATAGGTGACGTTGATCGTGTGGTTTTCGAAATTGCGGTCGCCGCGCGGGGTCACCTGGGCGAAGGCATAACCCTGGCCCGCCACCCGCTCGGTCAGCGCGATGATCGAATCCTCGACGTCCTTGGCGTTGTAGGTGTCGCCCTTCTGCGTCTCGACGACCGACATGAGCGCCTTGCTGTCGATCTCAGGGATCGAGCTGTCGACGTTGATATCGCCGAACTTGTAGCGATCACCTTCGTTCACCGTGATGGTTATGGTGTACTGGTTGGTGGCGTTGTCGAGTTCGCCGACGGCCGACACGACCTGGAAGTCCGCATAGCCGTGATTGTAATAGAAGCGCCGGAGCTGCTCCTCGTCCGCGCGCAGCTTGTCCTCGTCATAGACGTCGTCGCGCAGGATGAAGGACAGGAAATTGGAGCGCTTGGTGCTGATCACGTCGGCGAGCCTGCGGCTCGAATAGGCGTGATTGCCGACGAAATTGATCGCCGCGATCTTGGTGCGCTCGCCTTCGTTGATGTTGTAGACGACATTCACGCGGTTCTCGCCCAGATCCATGGTCTGGGCCGTCACCTGCGCGTCGTCGCGGCCGATATGGCGATAGGCGGCCTTGATCGCCTCGACGTCGGCATCGACGGCCGCCTGCGAGAAGGAACTGCGCGGCTTCAGCTGCACCGTCATCGACAGCTGCGCGTCCTTGATCTTCTTGTTGCCCTGGAACAGGACCTGATTGACGACCTTGTACTCCGACACCGAGACGACGAGCGCGGAGCCCACCTGGTTGATCTGCACGTCGGAGAACATGCCGGTGCCGAACAACGCCTTCACGGCGGAATCGATATCCGCACTGGAGAACGACTTGCCGGGCTTGATCTGGATATAGTTGCGGATCGTGTCCGCATCGACGCGCTGGTTGCCGCGCACTTCGATCCTGCGGACGACTGCGGCCTCTGCGGACGAGACGGCAACAAACTGTACAGCGAGCGCGCCAGGCACGACAAGCGCGGCGGACAGGGCCGCCGCGGACGCGGCGCTCAGAAACTTGGATGCTGCCTTCATAGGGCTATGTTACCTTTTCTCGAAGTCCCCACGGCGAGAAAACCGGACTTATCGGTATTTTTCCCGTACCGTATTAACCGGATTTTCCTTACACGCAAGGCTTCTGGTTAATTTGAATTTACTTCCCCATCCAGCGTGGCTTTCGCGTCACGCATATCCCCCGTCATGGTAAACGGCGCATTGACGGGAGCGGCCTCGGGCCAAATTTCTTCATGATTTCAGCATCCAAACAGATCGTTCCAGAACACGAACCCCATGAAGCAGAGGACGAGGAACAAACCTGTCCTGTAGATGGCTTCCATCGTCCGTTCCGAAACGGGACGCCTGATCACCGCCTCGATGGCATAGAAGGCAAGATGCCCGCCGTCCAGCGGCGGAATCGGCAGCAGGTTCAGGAAGCCGATTCCGACCGACAGCAGCGCAACCAGCTGCACGAGCCATTCGAAGCCCATCTTGGCCGCCTGCCCGGCCATGCCCGCGATCTTGACGGGCCCGCCGAGCTGGCATTTGTCCTCGCGGCCGACGGCGAAACGCTTCAGGAATTGCCCGGTCCGCTCGATGATCTGTCCGGTTTCCCGGACGGCGGCGACCACCGCTTCCGCCGGGCTGTAGGTGATGTGCCGCGGCTGACCCAGTTCCTGGTTGTTGACGACGCCGATGACCGCCACCTTGACCTTGTTGCCGAGCGCGTCCTCCTGCTCCATCAAGCGGGGGGCGGCCTTCACCGTGACGTCCTTGCCGTCGCGCAGCATGACGAAGGTGATCGTGTCGCCTGCCCGTCCCGAAACCAGCCGCTGTACATCGGCGAAAGTCTCGACCTTCGCGCCGTCCACGCTGACGAATCGGTCGCCGGGCTGGATGCCGGCCTGCTGCGCCGGGCTGCCTGCCGTGACCTGCGCCACCATCGGCTCGGCGACGTAGCGGCCGTAGGCGGCAAACAGCACTGCGAAGACGAGCACCGTCAGCAGGAAATTGAAGAGCGGGCCGGCGAACACCGTTGCGGCCCGTTTCCACACCGGCTGCGTGTGGAAGGCGACCTTGCGCTCCTCCTCGCTCAGCGTCTCCAGTTCGTCGGCCCCCGGCTGGGCCGAGGTGGCATTCATGTCGCCGACGAACTTGACGTAACCGCCGAGCGGAACGGCGCAGAGCTTCCAGCGCGTGCCGCGCCGGTCGTTGAAGCCGATCAGTTCGGGTCCGAAGCCGATCGAGAACGCCTGCACGCCGATGCCGCACAGGCGCCCGACCAGATAGTGGCCCATTTCGTGGACGAAGACGACCACGGTCAACACGAAGAGAAAGGGCACGAGCGTGCCGAGGATGAAGCCTTCGGTGCTGAATGCCGCACTCAGGATTTCGCTCAACTCACGTCCTCATTCTGATTGGCCGCAAGATCGGCAATCCGCCCAGCCGGCGCTCAGCCCGGAAACAACCCTTGGGCGGGCGTCTCGACGGAAGCGGTGATACTGCCGATGACGTATAGGGCCAACGCCGCGGCGACAAGTCCATCCACCCGGTCCATCACGCCTCCGTGACCCGGAATCAGGGCGCTGGAATCTTTGCATCCGTGGCGCCGCTTGACCCAGGATTCGAACAGATCTCCAGCCTGCGCGACCACGGACAGCAACAGGGCCACGAAACCGAGCAGCACGACGTCGCCGGCACCGGTTGCGACAACCACGGCGAGCCCCGCCAGCAGGCCTCCGACCGCACCGCCCAGCGCGCCGCTCCGGGTCTTGCCGGGCGAGATGGAAGGCGCCAGTCTCGGCCCGCCGACGGCCCGGCCGACGAAATAGGCGAGGATGTCGGTCGCCCAGACAACGGCGAACAGGAACAGGATCGCCAACAGGCCGGAACGGTCGCCGTCGCGCAGGAAAGCCAGCGAAAAGCCGGAAAGTCCAGCGTAGGCGATGCCGGAAGCCGCCCAGCGCCCGGCGCCGCGCGTAATGGCGGCAACGGCACACAGCGCCACAAGCACGGCGAGCAGGATCAGCAAAATCCGCGCCGAAAGCCCTGCCGCGAGCGCGATGACGAAGATCGCCATCGACAGGTCTGTCAAAAGATCAAAGGCGCCGAACCCGGCATGCGGCCGGGTCATCCGCGTCCATTCGAAGAATATCGCGGCCGAGATCAGCGCCGACAGCAGCCGGAACGGCCAGCCGCCGACGAAAGCCAGGGCGAGCACGACCGCTGCCAGCACCAGCGCCGAAAGGATACGGAGTTGCAAATTGCTCATGCCGCTCACAGGGCGATGTCTTGCGGGGCAAGGCCCCCGAAGCGCCGCTCGCGGCCGGCGAAGTCTCGAAGCGCCTCGGCGAGATGATCGCGCGTGAAATCGGGCCAGTAGCAGGGCAGGAAAGTCAGTTCGCTATAGGCGGTCTGCCAGGGCAGGAAGTTCGACAGGCGCAGTTCCCCGCTGGTGCGGATGACCAGTTCGGGATCGGGAATGCCGTTCGTATCAAGGCTTGCTGCAAAGACCGCCGCGTCGATCGAGCGCACGTCGATCCTGCCGTCGACGGCTGCCTCGGCCAGCTTGCGCGCGGCCCTGGCGATCTCGTCACGACCGCCATAGTTGAAGGCGATGACCAGCGTCAGGACGTCGTTTTGCGCCGTCAGCGATTCGGCCTCGTCCAGCAGTCCCTTGATGTCGGGCTGAAGTCCCTCCCGGTCGCCGATCACCCTCACGCGCACGCCGTTGCGATGCAGTTCCGCGAGGTCGCGACGGATGAATATCTTCAGAAGCCCCATCAGGTCGCTGACTTCGGATTTCGGGCGCGACCAGTTCTCGGACGAGAAGGCATAGACGGTCAGATAGGAGATTCCGAAATCGGGCGCCGCGCGCACCGTCCCGCGCAACGCTTCCACCCCGGCGCGATGCCCGGCCACGCGCGGCAGGCCGCGCGCCTTGGCCCAGCGCCCGTTACCGTCCATGATGATCGCGACATGCGCGGGCATTGCCCCCGGGGTTGTCATGGTCTCGCTTTCGGGCCGACTTTGCGGTCCTTAAACCTGCATGATTTCGGCTTCCTTTTCGGAAAGCAGGCTGTCGATGGTGGCGATCGTCTCGTCTGTCAGCTTCTGGACGCGGTCAGACTCCTTGCGCTGATCGTCCTCGCTGATATCGCCGTCCTTTTCGGCCTTCTTAAGGAAGTCCATCCCGTCCCGTCGCACATGGCGCGCCGCGACCCGGGCATTTTCGGCATAGGTATGGGAAATCTTGACCAGTTCCTTGCGGCGCTGCTCGTTCAGTTCCGGCAGCGGGATGCGCAGATTGGTGCCGTCCATGATCGGATTGAAGCCCAGATTCGCCTCGCGGATGGCGCGGTCGACCGCGCCGACCATGGACTTGTCCCACACCGAAACCGAGATCATGCGGGGTTCCGGCACGGAAATCGTCGCCACCTGGTTGATCGGCATGGCGGAGCCGTAGGCCTGCACGTGGATGGCGTCGAGAAGGTTGCTCGAAGCGCGCCCGGTGCGCAGCGACGCCAGGTCGTGTCTGAAGGCTGCAATCGCCCCGTCCATGCGTCGCTTGAGATCGTCGTAATTGCTGCTCATTGCCATCTCCCGTCCCTGCCCGCGGCAGGCACTGTGCATCAGGGAAAACCCTGCGGATCAATCGTCCGTGACGACCGTGTAGTGGCCGCCACCCTTCAATATGTCTCCGAACCCGCCTTTCTCGTGGATGGAATAGACGATTATCGGAATGTTGTTTTCCCGCGCAAGCGCAATCGCAGCCGTATCCATGATGCTCAGGCCGCGCTTTATGACTTCGTCATGGGTAATGCGCTCGAAGCGCGTCGCCGTCGGGTCCTTCTTGGGGTCGGCCGAATAGACGCCGTCCACCTGCGTGCCCTTGAACAGCGCATCCGCGCCGATCTCCGCAGCACGCAGCGCCGCGGCCGAATCGGTGGTGAAGAACGGGTTGCCGGTGCCTCCGGCGAAGATCACCACCTTGCCCTCGTTTATATAGGCGGTGGCCTGGCGCTGCGAGAAGCTCTCGCACAGTTCCGGCATGGCGATGGCGGACAGCACGACGGCGTCGACGCCGATCTTGCCGAGCGAGGTGCGCAAGGCGAGCGAATTGATCACGGTGGCGAGCATGCCCATGTGGTCGCCGGTGACGCGGTCTCCGCCCTTGGAGGCCACGGCCACGCCGCGAAAAATGTTGCCGCCGCCGATGACGACGCCCACTTCGACGCCGAGCGCCCTCGCCTCGGCTATGTCGGCGGCGATGCGGTCGACCACCGACACGTCGATGCCGAAATGCTGATCGCCCATCAGCGCCTCGCCCGACGCTTTCAGCAAGACACGCCGGTACAGGGGTTTGCCGCTCATATGGTCCTCGAAACCGCAGCGCGGGACGATCCGGCCAGATATCGGCCCGGGTCACCCCGACGCATTTTCTTGATTTTCCCGGTCCCGATACACGAAGGGCACCGCGATGTCACGCGGCGCCCTTGCATAATCCAGTCGTAAATGTCGGGAAGCTTTTGAAGCGCCGTTACTTTTTCACGGCGGCCGCGACTTCCGCGGCGAAATCGCTTTCTTCCTTCTCGATGCCCTCGCCCAGCGCGAAGCGCAGATAGGCGGTGATCTTGGCCGGCGCGCCGATTTCCTTCTCGGCCTCCTGCAGCGCCTTCTCGACGGTCACGTCGGGATTGATGACGAAGGCCTGCTTCATGAGCACAACTTCCTCGTAGAACTTGCGCATGCGACCCTCGACCATCTTCTCGATGATGTTCTCGGGCTTGCCGGACTGGCGCGCCTGGTCCGCGAAGATGGCCTTCTCGCGCTCGACGGCAGCCGGGTCGACGGCATCGACGTCCAGCGCCAGCGGGTTGGTCGCCGCGACATGCATCGCGACCTGCCGGGCGAACGCGCTTGCCTTGTGGGCGTCTCCCGCCGTCTCGATGGCCACCAGCACGCCGAGCTTGCCGAGATTGTCGGCGACGGAGTTGTGGATGTAGGTCGCCACGGCGCCCTGGGGAACGGTGAGCTTGGCCGAACGGCGGAAACCGAGGTTCTCGCCGATGGTGCCCACGGCGTCCTTGATCGTTTCGGTCACGGTCTTGTCCGAGCCCGGATATTTGGCGTTGGCCACGGCCTCGGTGTCGCCGAACGCCAGCGCCACCTTGGCGACGTCGGTCACGATTTCCTGGAAGGCCGCGTTGCGGGCAACGAAGTCGGTCTCGGAATTGACCTCGACCACCGCTGCTTCGCGCAGCCCCGGCTCGACGCCGATCAGCCCCTCGGCCGCGGTGCGGCCGGCCTTCTTGTCGGCCTTGGCGATGCCCTTCTTGCGCAGCCAGTCGACAGCCGCCTCCATGTCGCCATTGGTCTCCGCAAGGGCCGCCTTGCAGTCCATCATGCCCGCGCCGGTCAGGTCGCGCAGTTCTTTGACCTGTGCTGCTGAAATGCTCATAAGTCGCCTCTTTGTCTTTTAACGGCGCAGGCGCATCATCGAACCCGACGATGCGCCGCGATACGGCGCTCTACCGCGCCGGGATTTCATGCGAATGAAGGCCGCTCCATGCGGCCTTCTCGTCAGGCCTGCGGCTGCTCGCCCGCGGCTTCTTCGCTGGCGGAAGCCTCGTTGAGCGCCGGCTCGACCGGAGCCTCGGCCGAAGCGCCGATATCCACGCCCAGCGCACCCTGCTGGCGCGCGATGCCGTCGATGGCGGCCTTCGCAACCAGATCGCAGTAGAGCTGGATGGCGCGCGCGGCGTCGTCATTGCCCGGGATCGGGAAATCGACCTTGTCCGGATCGCAGTTGGAATCGACGATGGCGACGACCGGAATGCCGAGACGCTTGGCCTCGAGGATGGCGATCGCTTCCTTGTTGGTGTCGATCACGAACATCAGGTCAGGCGTCGAGCCCATGTCCTTGATGCCGCCGAGGGCCTTGTCCAGCTTCTCGCGCTCACGCTCGAGGTTCAGGCGCTCCTTCTTGGTGAAGCCCTGGGCCTCGCCGGCCAGAAGTTCGTCGAGCTTGCGCAGGCGCTGGATCGAATTGGAGATCGTCTTCCAGTTGGTCAGCATGCCGCCGAGCCAACGCGAGTTGACGTAGTACTGGGCCGAACGCTGGGCCGCGTCGGCGACGATGTCGGATGCCTGGCGCTTCGTGCCGACGAACAGCACGCGGCCGCCGCGGGAAACGACGTCGGAGATCTGCTTCAGCGCCTGGTGCAGCAGCGGCACCGTCTGCGACAGGTCGATGATATGGACATTGTTGCGGGCGCCATAGATGTAAGGCGCCATCTTCGGGTTCCAGCGATGGGTCTGGTGGCCGAAGTGAACACCAGCTTCCAAAAGCTGGCGCATGCTGAAATCAGGCAGAGCCATTCTCAAGTTCCTTTCCGGTTGGCCTCCACGGACGTTTGACGGCTTCGGGAAAACCGGGTCGAAAGCCAGAGCTTTTCGGAAGGTTCGCCTTGCACCGCCACCGGAGGTCTCCGCCGGATTTCTCCCGGCCGGACACCCAAGCCCGTGTGTGGAATGCGGCGGCATATAAAGAGGATGAGGCGGAAATGCAAGCGTAACTCCGCCGGCGCAAAAATCAGCCCCGCCGGTGCACCTTCCCGTTCGGCACCTTCACCCGCCGAAACACCGCGACGATTTCCTCGCGGCTGCACTCGACAGCGCCCAGCCGCACGGCGCGGTCGCGTTCCAGGCCGGTGATGTCGTAGTGCGGCGCCGATGTCTTGGGCGGGCCCTGGTAGGAGGACAGCTTGATGCCGAGACGTGTCGTGGCGAAACGGTGCAGTTCCGCCACGTCGTCGGCGAGCATGTGGCACCATAAGAGCCCCTCATGCTTCCAGATCGCCGCATCGACATAAACCGCCATCGCGCGACGGGCACCCGCCTACTGGTTGCAGGTCTTCTTCGACGGCTGGTCGAACAGGGCGAGATTGACCAGCTTGCCGGTCATCGAGAAATCGCCATAGTCCATGACCAGGTCGCGGGTCAGCCCGTTCTCGTTCAGCTTGAACGAAATCCGGTATTGCGGCACCTCTTCCCCGGTGCTCTTGTCGGTGGGGTCGAAATAGGCGATGTCGACCGGCCAGTATTTGTCCTTGCCGAGACGGGCCAGGACCGGCAGCTCCGGATCGTCCTTTGCCACGGCGGCAGGCTTGCCGACGATCACGGTCGTGCTCATGACCTTGTCGGCATCCTCCGAACCGTCGAACAGGTTGGTCTCGTAGAAGGTGTCGCCTTTCTTGGCCTTGTCGATCAGTTCGACCAGGTGCTGGGTCGGAAACTGGGTGGCTGCCAGTTCGAGCGTGCTCTTCTTGGGCTTCTCCAGGTCCACCTTGAGGCCCTGCGGCTCACGCGTGGCCATGCCCTTGACCTCCTTGTCGAGGTTCTGGTCGACGAAGGATTTGGTCACGAACGAAAACGTCTTGCCCTGGGCATCCTCGAAGGTGGAGGTCTGCTGGTCGGTCAGGCGGCTGTTCTCGCTGGTGCTGATCTGCGTGACGAAACGGAACTTGACCGTATAGCCGTCGCAGGGCGAGCCGTTGAATTCATAGACCATACGGCCGCTGATGCCGGTGATGCCGGAACGGTCCGACGCCTTGTCGAGCGAAAGGTCGTAGACCGCCCGATGCGGCTGCAGCATCGGCACGGCGAAGGCCTGCGCCATCGGAACGACCGCCAGCAGCGCGGCGTTGAAAAGAAGGCGCACTGCCCGCATGAATGAACTCCGAACGTAGCAACCGCCAGCCGGCTGCGTGGAAAGATGGGCAACCTTAAAAAAAGTCGTGGCGGAAGCGAGGCAAAAATAGCAATTTCGGCCGGGCCGACGCGCCGCCTCAAGCAATAGGGAATTACCATGAGCGAAACAATCGAAAACCGGTTGAGCAATCTCGGCATCACCTTGCCCGTCGCGGCGGCGCCGGCCGCGAACTACGTTCCCTTTGTCAGAAGCGGCAATCTGCTTTTTCCGTCCGGCCAGTTGCCGTTAAAGGACGGCAAGCTGGCGGTCGCGGGCCTGCTCGGCCGCGATGTCGATACCGCGGCCGGCAAGGAGGCCGCGAAGCTTTGCGCCATCAACATACTGGCGCAGGCGAAGGCGGCGCTGGGTGACCTCGAGAAGATACGGCGCATCGTGAAGATCAACGTGTTCGTTGCGTCGGCGCCGGATTTCAACGAGCAGCATCTGGTCGCCAACGGCGCGTCCGATCTCCTCGCCGAGGCGCTGGGCGAGCGCGGCAGGCATGCCCGCGCGGCGGTCGGCATGGCTGCGCTGCCGCTCAACGCGGCCGTCGAGATCGACGCCGTCATCGAGGTCGAGTGAGCGGATCATGGCTGATCTATCCTGGCTGACCGCGCAGCCGGTCGCCCATCGCGGCCTGCACGACCTCAACAAGGCTTGCTGGGAAAACACCTTGTCGGCTTTCGCACGCGCGGCCGATCGGGGCTACGCCATCGAATGCGATGTCCATTTGACCTCGGACGGGGTTCCGGTCGTCTTCCACGACCATGACCTGAAGAGGCTGGCCGGGGAAGACGGCTTCGTCTGGCAGCGCACCGTCGCCGAAATGGCCGCGCTTCGCATCGGCGGCACGGCCGACCATGCGCCGACGCTGGACGAGTTGCTGGCGCTCGTGAACGGACGCGTGCCGCTGGTCATCGAGTTGAAAGGCACGCCGGGCCGCGACGAGGGACTGGTGGCCGCCGTCGCCGAGCGGCTGAGGCGCTATGACGGCAAGGCCGCAATCATGTCCTTCGATCATTGGCTGATCCGCCAGTTCCCGAGCCTGGCGCCGGGGATACCGGGCGGGCTAACCGCCTATGGCACGAGCAATCGGGACATCGAGGCCCATTTCGCCATGTTGGCCTACGATATCACCTTCGTTTCCTACGCGGCCGGCGACCTGCCGAACCGCTTCATCGGCTTCGTGCGCGAGAAGCTCGCCATGCCGGTCATCACCTGGACGGTGCGCGACCAGCCGGCGGTTGACCTGACCTTCCGTTACGCCGACCAGATGACGTTCGAGGGCTTCGAGCCCGATCTCGCCCGGCCGGCGGCGATCGCCTGACCGCGGCACTTGTGCGGGGCCATATGGCGCTTAAGTAAGGACGCATGGATCAGGGCGAAGGCAGCACGCAAGCACAGCATACGGATTTCTCCGTGCGCATCGCGGCCGGCGTCGGAGCCTTCACCGAGGCCGAATGGAACGGACTGACCGGTACGAGCAAAGGTTCCGGATCCGGCTACAACCCGTTCCTTTCCTACGCTTTTCTGACTTCCCTGGAAGACGCAGGCTGTGCCGTGCCGCGCACCGGCTGGCAGGGAAATCACATCCGCCTCGAAACCTCCGACGGCAGGCTTGTGGGCGCCATTCCCTGTTACGCCAAATCGCACAGCCAGGGCGAATACGTCTTCGACCATGGCTGGGCCGATGCGCTGGAGCGGGCCGGCGGAAACTACTATCCCAAGCTGCAATGCGCGGTGCCTTTCACCCCGGTCACTGGTCCGCGCCTGCTGGTCGCTCGCGGCGAGGACGAGGCATCCGTCAAGGCCGGACTGGCGGCCGGCCTCAAAGTGGTGACCGACAAGCTCGGGATTTCCTCCGCTCATGTGACCTTTGCGCCCCATGGCGACGTGGAGACGCTGGAGGCGGCCGGCTACCTGCACCGTACCGACCAGCAGTTCCATTTCTTAAACGAGGGCTTTTCGACCTATGACGACTTCCTCGCCACGCTGGCGTCACGCAAGCGCAAGGCGCTGAAGAAGGAGCGGCGCGAGGCTCTGGCCGGCGGCATTGCCGTGGATTGGCTGACCGGCAGCGACCTGACCGAACGGGTCTGGGACGATTTTTTCGCCTTCTACATGGATACGGGCGGCCGCAAATGGGGTCGGCCCTATCTCAACCGCCGCTTCTTTTCGCTGGTCGGCGAACGCATGGCGGACGATATCCTGCTGGTAATGGCCAGGCGCGACGGCCGCTACATCGCCGGAGCCATCAACTTCATCGGCTCCGACGCGCTCTACGGCCGCAACTGGGGCTGCATCGAGGACCACCCCTTCCTGCATTTCGAGGTCTGCTATCATCAGGCGATCGACTTCGCGATCGCACGCAAGCTGAAGGTGGTGGAGGCCGGCGCGCAGGGCGAGCACAAGCTCGCCCGCGGCTATCGGCCGGTCACCATGCATTCCGCGCACTACATCGCCCATCCGGGCCTGCGGCGGGCGGTAGCGGACTACCTGCTGCGCGAGCGGCGCGAAGTGGCGCAGATGGGCACCTATCTGGAAGAGCATACCCCGTTTCGCAAAGGCGAAATTGCCGGCCTCGAATAGGCCGCGTCAATGCACCAGGGTCTTGGAAAACAGGTTGATGACCGCGACCCCTGCCAGGATGAGCCCCATGCCCGCCAGTGCCGGCAGATCAAGCGCCTGGCGGAACCAGATCCAGCCTATGGCGGTGATGAAGATGATTCCGGCGCCGCACCAGAGCGCATACACGACGCCCACAGGCATGGTGCGCAGCACCAGCGACAGGAAATAGAAGGCCAGTGCATAGCCCGACATCGTCACAAGCGACGGAACGAGGCGGCTGAAGCCTTCTGTCTGCTTCAGCGCGGTGGTCGCCATCACTTCGAACATGATGGCGACGATCAGGTAGATATAGTTGCGCAACATCGCGGCTTTCCCCGTCCGTTGATTTGACCACCCATTGATTTGGAATGGCGTGCCGGACAAATATGCCGGGACGCATAGAATACCGGCATCAAAGCGGCGAGAGACAGATCATGGCCTACGACAGTACCAACATCTTTGCGAAGATCCTGCGTGACGAATTGCCGTCGCAACGGGTCTACGAGGACGATGCGGTGATCGCGTTCATGGATGTCATGCCGCAGGGAACCGGACACGTGCTGGTGGTGCCCAGGACCCCTTCCCGCAACCTGCTGGACGCCGACCAGGCAACGCTCGGACCGCTCTTTGCCGCCGTGCAGAAGGTGGCGAATGCCGTGAAAAAGGCTTTCAACGCCGACGGCGTGACCGTCATCCAGTTCAACGAACCGGCTTCTGGCCAGACCGTCTATCATCTGCATGTCCATGTCATCCCCCGCTTCGACGGCGTGCCGCTGAAGCCGCATAGCGGCCAGATGGAAAAGCCGGAGGTGCTCGCCGTCAACGCCGAGAAGATCCGGGCAGCGTTGCATCAGCAATAAAGCACTTATCCCGTATGTGCGCTTCGGAGTTGCAACAATCCTCGCTGAAATGGCGAGGCATTAGCGAAATCGAAAACGGTTCCACCTAACAATGCCGCCGGCTCACGGCAAGAAGGCGGCATGGTTCAGGCGTTTGAACTCTACTCTGCGACGTGGTTGGGCGGGCGGACACGCAATGTCGGCCTCGCATTCAAGTCGGCCGCCTGGCGCCATCGCTATATCCACGCGTTGGCGTTTGGAACACTCGCCCTGGCGGCCGGCGTCGGCGCATTGACGGGAAACAGGCCTGACATAGGCATCGTCGGCGAGTTCGGCTTCTACATCACGTCTGCTTTCTGGATCGGCGGTTGCGCCGCAGCCGTCATCTATCTCCTGTGGCTCGGACTGGTCGAGCGCGCGCGCTCGCCGCTTCGACATTTCGCAAGACGCATCGGCGAATTCTTCATGAATGCCGAGCGGTGGGCAAACGCCGTCAACGGAATCGGCGCCTTCGTCGCGTTTGCAGCAGGCTTCTCCGTCCTGAAAGGCGCGATCACGTATTTCGCGCCGTTCTCGTGGGACGCCACACTGGCCGATTGGGGTCTGGCCCTGCATTTCGGTCGGGCACCATACGAGTGGCTCTGGTGGTTCATCGAACGCCCTGCCGCCGTCTATGCCCTGAACATCGTCTATAATCTGTGGTTCATCGTCCTGCTCGGCACGACCTTCGCCGCCTCGATTACGGTCAAGGATACAAAGCTGCGCCATCAGTACCTGCTCAGCCTGCTTTCGCTCTGGCTGATCGGCGGATTCTTCGTCGCCATGCTCTTTTCATCCGCCGGACCGTGCTATTTCCAGCGCCTTAACCTCGGCGACCGCTACCAGCCGCTGATGGAAGCGCTGGCGCATGCGAACCAATCCTATCCGATCTGGGCGCTCTCCACGCAGGACATGCTGTGGAGCGGGTACAAAGGACTCCGCAACGGCAACCTCGGCATATCCGCTTTTCCGTCCCTCCACGTCGGAACGTCCGTGCTGATCGCCATTTATGCTTCCCGCCGATCGTGGCTCGTCGGCGTTATGGCCTGGCTGTTCGCGGCGACAATCACCGTCGGTTCCGTCGTGCTCGGCTGGCACTATGGCCTGGATGCCTATGGCGGTGGCCTCATCGCCGTAGCGATCTGGGCTGGCGTCGGCCGTATTCTCAACCGCGCGACACCGTCCGCCCTATCGTCCGTCTGACCAGCGTCTCGATGCAGAAAAGGCCCCGATGCGGGGCCTTTTCCTATGCGTTACCTGGCAAAGTTCAGCCCTTGCGCGGCAGTTGCGGCACGAGGCTGCGCTTGCCGCCTCCGTCCTTCGGCCTTGAAGCGGGCTTCTGCGCCGCGGCCTTCTTGGCCGCCGGCTTCTTCTGCGCCTTGCGAGGCTTCGGCTGCCGCTCCTCCGGTTCTTTCCGCGGCTTCACCAGCCCCTCGTCGGCCAGCGATTCCAGCTTCAGGCCGGTTTCGCCGGTCTCCTTCTTCTCGACGGTGATGCGGACGGTGCCGCCCTTCCTGAGCTTGCCGAACAGCACTTCGTCCGCCAGCGGCTTCTTGATGTGCTCCTGGATGACGCGTCCGAGCGGGCGTGCGCCCATGCGCTCGTCGTAACCCTTCTCGGCCAGCCAGGCGATCGCCTCGGGCGCGAGATCGAAGGTCACGCCGCGATCGGCGAGCTGCGCCTCCAGCTGCATGACGAACTTCTGCACCACCTGATGCACCACCGGCACCGGCAGCGAGCCGAACGGGATGATGGCATCGAGACGATTACGGAACTCCGGCGTGAACAGGCGATTGATCGCCTCCACGTCGTCGCCTTCGCGCTTGGTCGAGCCAAAGCCGATCGCCGCGCGCTGCATGTCGGATGCGCCCGCATTGGTGGTCATGATCAGGATCACGTTGCGGAAGTCGATCTGCTTGCCGTTGTGGTCCGTCAGCTTGCCGTGGTCCATCACCTGCAACAGGATGTTGAACAGATCCGGATGCGCCTTCTCCACCTCGTCGAGCAGCAGCACGCAGTGCGGGTGCTGGTCGACGCCGTCGGTCAGCAGGCCGCCCTGGTCGAAGCCGACATAGCCGGGAGGCGCGCCGATCAGCCGTGAGACGGTGTGGCGCTCCATATATTCCGACATGTCGAAGCGCAGCAGCTCCACGCCGAGCGAGGCGGCGAGCTGCTTTGCGACTTCGGTCTTGCCGACGCCGGTCGGGCCGGAAAACAGGTAGCAGCCGATCGGCTTTTCCGGTTCGCGCAGGCCCGCACGTGCCAGCTTTATGGCCGATGCCAGCGCGGAGATCGCCGTGTCCTGGCCGTAGACGACACGCTTCAGCTCCACGTCGAGACCGGCAAGCACCTTCTCGTCGTCGGCCGAGACGGTCTTCGGCGGGATGCGGGCCATGGTGGCGATGGTCGCCTCGATCTCCTTGATGCCGATCGTCTTCTTGCGCTTCTGCTCGGGCAGGAGCATCTGCGAGGCGCCGGTCTCGTCGATCACGTCGATGGCCTTGTCGGGCAGCTTGCGATCGCTGATGTAGCGGGCCGAAAGCTCCACCGCGCCCTTGATGGCGTCGTTGGTGTACTTGACCTTGTGGAAGTCCTCGAAATAGGGCTTCAGGCCCTTCATGATCTCGATGGCATCCTCGACCGTCGGCTCGTTGACGTCGATCTTCTGGAAGCGCCGCACCAGCGCGCGATCCTTTTCGAAGAACTGCCGGAACTCCTTGTACGTCGTGGACCCGATGCAGCGGATAGCGCCGGAGGAAAGCGCCGGCTTCAGCAGGTTCGAGGCGTCCATGGCCCCGCCGGACGTGGCCCCCGCTCCGATCACCGTATGGATCTCGTCTATGAACAGCACGGCGCCGGGATACTCTTCGAGTTCCTTGACGACCTGCTTCAGTCGCTCCTCGAAATCGCCGCGATAACGGGTGCCGGCGAGCAGCGTGCCCATGTCGAGCGCGAAGATGGTTGCGTCTTCGAGCACTTCCGGCACGTCGCCTTCGACGATGCGCTTGGCGAGGCCCTCGGCGATCGCCGTCTTGCCGACGCCGGGATCGCCCACATAAAGCGGATTGTTCTTGGAGCGGCGGCACAGCACCTGGATGGTGCGGTTGATTTCGGGCTCGCGCCCGATCAGCGGGTCGATCTTGCCGGCCCGCGCCTTTGCATTGAGGTTCACGCAGTAGGCGGTCAGCGCGTCCTGCTGCTTCTTCTTGCCGCCGTCTTCCTGGGAATCCCCGGCCGCGCCGCCCTGCTCCTCCTCGGCGCCGCGCGGCGCGCGGCTCTCGGAAGAACCCGGACGCTTGGCGATGCCGTGGGAGATGTAGTTGACGGCGTCGTAGCGCGTCATCTGCTGTTCCTGCAGGAAATAGGCGGCGTGGCTCTCGCGCTCGGCGAAGATCGCCACGAGCACGTTGGCACCCGACACCTCCTCGCGGCCGGAAGACTGCACATGGATGACGGCGCGCTGAATGACGCGCTGGAAACCGGCAGTGGGCTTGGAATCCTCGTCATATCCGGTGACGAGATTGTCGAGTTCGGTATCGATGTAGTTGAGGACGGTCTGGCGCAACTCGTCGAGATCGACGTTGCAGGCCCGCATGACCGCCGCGGCCTCGTTGTCGTCGATCAGGGCGAGCAAGAGGTGTTCGAGGGTTGCGTATTCATGATGACGCTCGTTTGCGAGCGTCAATGCCTGGTGAAGAGCCTTTTCGAGGCCTTGGGAGAAAGCCGGCATCTTACCTCACTTCTTTTCCATCACGCATTGCAGCGGATGCTGGTTCTGTCGGGCGAAATCCATGACCTGGGACACTTTGGTCTCGGCCACCTCGTATGTATAGACCCCGCATTCCCCCACGCCGTGATTGTGAACGTGAAGCATGATGCGCGTGGCCGCTTCGCGGTCCTTCTGGAAGAACCGTTCGAGCACGTGGACCACGAACTCCATCGGAGTGTAGTCGTCGTTGAGGATCAGAACCCGGTAGAGGCTGGGCCTTTTGGTCTTGGTCTTGGTTCGCGTGATGACGGCGGTGCCTCGGCCGGTGCCGTTGCCGCCGTTGCCGTTTTGCATTCGCGCCACTTGCTTCGTGGCTGTTAGGCTGATCGTCACTGAAGTCCTGCCTCTGGGTCTAATCCCCTGCGAACCGACATGTAGGTTTTCGATTTGGGATTTTAAGCCCTTCTACCTGCCTGACAATATGGCTAGTCGGACAATGTTCCGCGATTTTGAGCAGGGGCACAGGCTTTTGGTCACATATGCGCATACCGCATGAAAAAACCCGGCCGCTTGCGCGGGCCGGGTTGTTCGTCGACTCAGCGATGCCGAGTCGCGGCAGGACCGAAAAGGTCTACTGCCTGGCGATGATCGTCTCGAAAGGCTTGTAGGCGTCGCGGGCGAGCTCGGCATAAAGATCGCTGATCTTGGTGGCCTCGGCCACGAAAGCCTCGTAGGATTGCTTCACATAGTCCGTCTGGATTTCGACGGCGCTGTCGAACGATTTGGCGGTCGCCAGCTTCTCGAAGAAGGTGCTGCCGTTCTCGAAGCTCTTCTTGGCGTAGTCGGCCGCTTCGGCCGCGATGGCCTGCGCGCCCTTGGAAAGCGAGGCGAAGCTCTTGAGGCCGCTGTCGGCGAATTCCTTACCGTACTTGCTGAAATCTTCGTAGGTCTGGGTCATCTGCGCGTCCTTTCGACGTTGGAACCGCTGCATTGTGCGATGCCAGAAATTTATGTTGCGATGCACAAGAAGTCAATCTTCTTCCTCGCCGCCCGGCAGGCCGCATTTTCATAAAGATTGTCTCAAGCCGAAAGAAAATGGTGAACGCGGCGGTTACCATAAACGGATTGGTAACGCTGCACCGCTAGCTTGGACTGAAAGTCGGGGATCGGACCTTTGCCACCCCCACTAAATGCGGCGAAAAATCCAAAGGACACAAACAGTGCGTCAGGCGTTGTCGGGCATCGTTTCCAAATCCGGCTCTTTCTTCAAGGCGGCGATGATAGTGGCTCTGGCGGTCACCTTCGCCGTAGCGGACGTGTCGGCTTCCATGGCGGCGCAATACGCCGCGATCGTGATCGACGCCAGGACGGGCAAGGTCCTCTATTCGAAAGACGCCAATGGACGCCGTTACCCGGCATCCCTGACCAAGATGATGACGCTGTACCTGACCTTCGAGGCGATGACCAAGGGCAGGATCAACAAGACCACGCCGGTCGTCTTTTCCGCCCACGCGGCCGCCCAGGCGCCCACCAAGCTTGGCGTCCGCGCCGGCTCTGCCGTAACCGTCGAGACGGCGATCCTGTCCATGGTGACCAAGTCGGCCAACGATTCCTCGACCGCGCTGGCCGAATTGCTGGGCGGCACCGAGAGCAATTTCGCCCGGCTGATGACGGCCAAGGCGCGCTCGCTGGGCATGTCGGGCACCGTGTTCCGCAACGCCAACGGCCTGCCCGACCCCGGCCAGTTCACCACCGCGCACGACATGGCGGTCCTCGGCATCGCGCTGCGGGAGCACTTTCCGCAATATTACGGATATTTCTCGACCCGCTCGTTCATGTTCGGCCGCACCCGCATCAACGGCCATAACCGGCTGCTCGGCCGCATCAAGGGCGTGGACGGCATCAAGACCGGTTATACCCGCATGTCAGGCTTCAATCTGGTCTCGTCAGTTGCCGACGGCAACCGCCGCCTCGTCGCCGTTGTCATGGGGGGCACCTCGGGCGCCAGCCGCGACAACCAGATGGCCAAGCTGATCGACGCCTACCTGCCGCAGGCGTCCACGCGCGGCAACGGTCCCCTGGTCGGTCGTGCCGACAACGGTTCTGCCGCGGTTGCCCTGTCGAAGACGCTTCTGCCCAAGACCGACGTGCCTACGCCGGACGGCCGCCCCGCAGAGGATGAAGAAGTCGCTTCCGCCGAAGATTCCATGCCCGTCGTTCCGGCGGCAAGGCCGGCCGTCAAGGTCGCCGCGATGACGCCTGCGCCCGCACCGACGCCTCAGGCTGCGCCGCAGCCCGAGGCTCCGGCCATGGCTGCTTATGCGGAACAGCCGAAAGTCGATCCGGTCGCTACCGCGTCGGTTTCGTCATCGGATACGCCGAGCGGCTGGGTGGTGCAGGTTGCGTCCGCGCCGACACAGGCGGGTGCGCAGGCAATCCTTGACCAGACGGTTGAGCAGGCCCGCGCGGCCCTCGCCAGCGCCACCGGCTTCACCTCGTCGTACCAGAAAGGAAGCGTGACCTACTATCGCGCGCGCTTCGGCGGCTTCGGTTCCAAGACTGCCGCCTGGCGGGCTTGCGATGCGCTGAAGAAAAAGAAGATCCAGTGCTACGCCGTGCAGCAGTGAACGCAATCACCTCCCGGGTAAAGTATCGCGTCGAAGGAGATCAGTCGTGAGTGGAGAGCAGAACGTCCTTGGCTTCGTCGATCCTCGCCGCCAGGAAGGACGCGCGTCCGACATCGGGGTTCAGGCACTGCATCAGGCGGCGGTGCGCCTGGCGGATATCCGCAGGCGAGGCACCCGTTTCAAGACCAAGGATCTTGTAGGCCTCCTCCTTAGTCATGGCGCCCGCACGTGGCGCAACACGCAGCCCTTCGCCGTCATCCGGCTCAGCGTCACGGCGCCAGACGGGAAGTCGGCTGTCAAGATACGCCTCTAGCAACTGCCGCGTTTCTGGATCGCCGCGCAATTCCTGATAGAGCAGGCCGAGCTCCGTCGGCTTCATCGCTCCCAGCATCTTGCCTTCGGCGCGGCCGGCCAGCACCAGCCCTTCCAGCCTGCCGGTGTCGTGATCGAGCTCCATTTCGAGAGCAGCGGTGCGCACCATCGAGCGGCGGCCTCGCGATTTCGCCGCCGGCCGTCCCAACCGCGCGGCAAGCCGGCGCGGATCGGCCCGCAGGAAAAGCATGGCAAGCGCGCACAGCGCCAGCAACAGTGCGACTATCGCAATCAATACACCCATTTTCTCCCGTCCCGAGCAGCGGCACCGAGACGAACGTTTGCATAAGCCCCGATCATGGCCCGGAAAGGGCGATGCTGCCAATCGGCAAATACGCTGACGGGATACCACGTTGATGGAAGGCGCAATGGGGGCCGGTCGGCATTCTGGCAGCGGTACGAGGAGGCCACTAAGTGCCAGCGCCGGCCGGCCGACCCCACGGACCCAGGAGATGCGGCGGACCTGAGCATCATGGGGTATTTACAGGATCGCCGGTGTTGCTTCCTCGTCCGGTCGTCCAACAAGCATGATTTCACATTTGCGCAAGAGCTTATGGAAATCAACAGTTTCTTAACCAAGGCTCGCGAATCGCTTGGATTAAGGTAAATCCCTTGCGAACCGCAGCTGGCGCCCGAAAGGCCGGCAAATGCTTCAGGCGGCTTTGGCGACGACCCGGTTGCGGCCGCCGTTCTTGGCTTCGTAGAGCGCCAGATCGGCCCGCTTCATCAAGGCTTCCGAACTGTCCAGTCCCTTGAGCAGCGAGGAAACGCCGACGCTGATCGTCACCTCGACCGTCTTGCCTTCGGTGCCCACCGCGAACGGCACGCCGGCAATCTGGGCGCGGATGCGCTCGGCCACCATCTCGGCCACCTCGCCGTCGGTATCCGGCATGACCACCACGAACTCCTCCCCGCCATAGCGGCAGGCCAGGTCGATGCCGCGCACGTTCTTGCGCAGGCGCCGGGCGAATTCGCGCAGCACGTCGTCGCCGCCGTCATGGCCATGGCTGTCGTTGATGGACTTGAAGCGGTCGAGATCGGTGATCATCACCGACAGCGGCCGCCGCCGCGCCACCGCGCGCTCGAACAAGGTTTGCAGATGGCTGTCCAGGTAGCGGCGGTTGTGCAGGCCCGTCAGGCCGTCCGTCACCGCCATTTCGATGGTTTGCGTCACGCTGGCGCGCAAGCGGTCGTTGTAGCGCTTGCGCCGCACCTGGGTGCGCAGCCGCGCCACCAGCTCCTGCTGATCGACCGGGCGGATGAGATAGTCGTTGATGCCGAGCTCCAGGCCCCGGATGATGCGCTCTTCCTCGTTCTGCTCCGCCAGCAGGATGATCGGCAGGAAGCGGGTGCGATCGAGCGAGCGCAGTTGCGAGCACAGCCGCAGCGGATCGAAATCCGAGAAGCCCGTCGACACCAGCACGCATTCGTAGGCGAGCTCCGCCGCCTGGAAGAAGCCGGCATGCGGGTCGGCGACCACGTCCAGATCGGCGACGGCGCCGAGCATCTTGCGGACACGGTCGGACGAAGGCTTCCGCTCGTCGATCAGAAGCACTTTCGGCTGGGCGTCCTCGCCGGCAAAAGTGCGGCTCAAAAGCTCCTCTATGCCGATGTTGCGCGTGGTGGAGGCACGCAGGCGCAACTCGTCGGTCAGCATCTTCAGCCGCACCAGGCTCTTGACCCGCGTCATGAGCTGGAGATCGTTGACCGGCTTGGTCAGGAAGTCGTCCGCGCCGGCCTCCAGCCCGCGCACGCGATCGGAAACCTGGTCGAGCGCGGTGATCATCACCACCGGGATATGCGACGTGGCCGGATCGCGCTTCAGCCGCCGGCACACCTCGAATCCGTCCATGTCCGGCATCATCACGTCGAGCAGAACCACGTCCACCTTGCCGTTCTCGCAGGTCTCGATGGCATCCGGCCCGTTGGTCGCGGTCAGCACCTCGAAATATTCGGCCAGCAGCCGGACCTCGAGCAGCTTCACATTGGCCGGAACATCATCGACGACGAGAATTCGGGCGGTCATCTCATGCGGCTCCGGCTCTGCACAGGGCGCACCTCAGGCGTCGCCCAGATAGGATTTGATGGTTTCGATGAAACGGGGCACCGAGATCGGCTTGGAAATATAGGCCTCGCAGCCTCCTTGCCGGATGCGCTCCTCATCGCCCTTCATGGCGAAGGCGGTGACGGCGATGACCGGGATGACATGCAGATCGTCATCCTCCTTCAGCCATTTCGTCACTTCGAGGCCCGAAACCTCGGGCAACTGTATGTCCATCAAAATGAGATCGGGCTTGTGCGCGCGCGCCAGATCCAGCGCCTCCAGCCCGTTGCGGGTGCGTACCGTCTCGTAACCGCTTGCCTCGATGAGATCGCGGAAGAGCTTCATATTGAGCTCGTTGTCCTCGACGATCATGACCTTCTTCGACATCGAATCCCGTCCCAGCGGCGTTTTCCCTGCGGAAGCGGCCGCCTGCGCCCTCACGAGAGCACACCCAAACCCGTTGTCACGCTACGCCAAGATAATTGACGAAACGGAAACCGGCCGCTTGAAAGTCTCACGTTTCGCCGGATTCCGTTTCCGGGGAAACCAGCGGCTTGCCGCAAGCCGCTCTTGCCGTTACTTCGGAACGCGACTCAACCTCGTTCCGCAGCCAAGAAGGTAGCGATGGCAAATCCAGCGTCAATGCGCGGGGAGGCCGAGGCCGTGGCGATCGGTGCGCTGGGCTTCATAGCCTCCGACCCCGAACTGCTCGGCCGCTTCCTCGCAATCACCGGCATCGAAGCGGCATCGGTCCGGCAGGCGGCCGCCGAGCCGGGTTTCCTGGCAGGGGTGCTGCAATTCATCCTCGCGCATGAGCCGACCCTCATGCGCTTCTCGCAGGAAACCGGAACCCCGCCGGAGGCAGTCGGCAAGGCGCTGCGCGCCCTGCCCCACGGCAACGACAACCACGAGCGTTCCACATGAGCGACGACCCCGAGACCGCACGCCAGATCGAGGAGCTTGCCGCGGACGACCGTCCGTTGCTGGTGCTCGACGTGGACGACGTGCTGCTGGAATTCATCCGCCCGTTTCCGCGCTTCCTGGACCAGCGCGGCTTCGATCTCACTATGGTCTCCTTCCGCCTTACCGGAAACGTCGTCGAACGCGGCACGGGCAGGCTGGTGGACCAGGCGGAGGTATGGAACCTGCTCGACGAGTTCTTCCATCGGCAGGCGGAATGGCAAGGCATCACCGACGGCGCGGCCGAGGCCCTCGAACGGCTCGGCGGCGACGCCGAGATCGTCATGCTCACCGCCATGCCCCACCGCCACCGCGCCACCCGCAGGGCGCATCTCGACGCCCTTGGCCTGCATTACCCGCTGCTGACCACCGAGATGGCCAAGGGACCGGCGGTCGCGAAGCTGCGCGGCGCAAAGAACAGGCCGGTGGCTTTCGTGGACGACCAGCCGCCGAACCACGTCTCGGTACGCCAGTCGGTGGCGGACGCCCACCTTTTCCACCTCATGGCCGACAATTCGTTGCGCGAATTCCTGCCGCCCCTGCCGGACGACCTCCACGTCGTTTGGGATTGGAAGGAGGCCACGCCGCGCATCGCCGAAGCGCTGAGCCTGTAGCCGAGACGCGAAAGTTTACCGGCGGCAAGCCACGCCGCCCTACCCTTATTGCGGAGTGGCCTCGGCCCCGTCTTCGTCGTTGCTTTCGTCCTCGTCGGTAACGGTGCCGTCGCCGGGCTCGGGGTCGACACCCTTCACCATCACGCCATTGACTGTGACCGAGCCGTCCGGCTTGCCGTTGACCGCCCATTCCAGGCGGCCGTCCGGCAGGGACTTGGCAAAGCCCTTCACTGCAAGCGCGGCCGGAACATATTGCGCCATTTCGGGCATCGTCTTCGAGGCGGCCTGCAAGGTCTCGACGATCTTGTCGTAGCCGGCAATGTCGATGGTGGTGTTGATTTCCGGCTTTTCGCCCGGGAAAGTGACCTCGCCCTCAAAGGCGACTTCCGCGTCGCTGCTCTTTATGGTGCTGTGCCTGATCACCAGTTTCGGCGTCTCGGCCAGGAAGTCCGCAACCAGCGTCTCGCCGAATCCTTCCGGCAAGGGCGGCTCCTTATCAAGATCCAGCGTGTCGATGGTCTTGCGGGCCATGCTGTCGAGATCGATATTGGCGCCACCGAAGCTGAGCGTCACCTCGGTCGGCACCAGCGGCTTGCTCCAGGCCGGCACGAGGACTTCAGGCACGTTCAGCCCCCTTGCCTCGATGGTATAGTTGATCGCACCGTTCTTGCTGATGCCGTCGGCGGCGACCGTCACGCCAAACTGCGACGCCGTGAACGTTCCCAACGGGCTTTCCACGCCGAGATCCTTGAAACCGTAGGAGCCGTCGAGGTGCTCCCACAGGGGCAAGGCGGCGAGCAGCAGCGCTTTCAGTTCGGCCTGGTTGGCCTTCACCTGCGCGTCCTCGCCATTGGCAACCCCGAACGCCAGAAGGTCCAGCAAGGCTTTCGACCGCAGGCCCCTGCCGCTCGCTTCGACGGCAAGTTCGGGCGACCTGACAGTCAGCGGAAACTTGAAACCGCTTTCGGGTTCGTCCACCTTCAAAGCTTCCACGAAGTCGGCGATCTTTTGGCTCACGCTGAAATCGACGCCGCCGCCCTGCGCTGCGGTCGAATTCATCGTGGCCGTGGCCGCGCCGGTGGTCATCTCGGCTTCCTGCATCTTGTCGCGCGTCGTCATGCTCGCGCCCGCCAGCGAACTTGCCGCGCTGAGGAAGCTGGCAAGACCGGCATCGTAGACGCCTTCGAACTTGCCGTCCTTGATCGCGAACTGCGTGCTCCGCGAGGCGTTCTCGTCCTTGACCTCGAAGGCGCCGCGGGACGGAAAAGCCCCGGAAACGTCCCAGTTGCCGTCGGCGCGCGGCTTCACCTTGACCGTGAAGGGCGGGAAATCGGACTTGAGGAGCTTCTGCTCGGGCAGCAGCCCGAGAAGCGCCTGGACGTCGATGGTCACGTCGTAGGCGTCGCCCTTCGCGACGACGGCGACCAGTTTGCGCTCGATGGCCTGCTTGCCGATGTAGCGGGCGAAATTTCCGCTGAGTTCCGCCGCTCCCTTCTCGTCCACAGTCTGGGCAAGGGCCGGAGAGGCAAGCGACATGAGCAGGACTGCCGACAACAAGCGACTCATTGAATATCTCCGATTTGCCCCATCATTACCGGCACCGAGCGCGGTGCGTGTCTCCTAGGAAATCGGAACGGCAATCGCAACGCGATGTCGGCAGGTTGTCCACCTCGATATGCGCCAACGCCCGGCCGGCGCACGGCCAATCGGGAGCGATCGGATGTCAAAGAGACGGCGGACGGACGCAGGCCGCCTCAAAGCACAAGCCGCATCAGCGGCCTGCCGGCCTTGCGTTCGATCATTCGCTCGAACCCCGCCCTCTCGAAAACGCGCGACGAGCCGACGAAAAGGCCGATCGAGCGCGAATCGCGCGACAGGTCCATGGGACAGGCTTCCAGCAGGCGGGCGCCGCTCGAGCGGGCAAAATCGATTCCCGCCGCCAGGAGACGGTGCGTCAATCCCTTGCCGCGCGCCTTGCTGCGGATGAAGAAGCACGAAACCGCCCAGACAGCCGGATCGGCGGCATCCGCTGTATCGAGAGGTGCGGACCCCCTGCCCTGATTGTTCCATTCGGGCACGTCGGCGCGCGGCCCCACCTGCATCCACCCGACGGCCTTGCCGTCCTCGAATGCCAGCAGGCCCGGCGGCGGCCCCGTCTCGATCCTGCTGCGGATGTGGTCCTTGTTGCGCTCGCGGTCGTTCTCGCGGCGCACCGCCGGCGGCAGTCGGAAATGCGTGCACCAGCAGCCGTAGCAAGCGCCCTGCTTGCCGAAAAGATCCTCGAAATCATCCCATAGATCGGCAGTCACCGGCAGGATGTTCATATCGATGTCCTCCCCGGGCGGCTGCCTTGCCGCGGCAACCTTCCTGACGTACCATTGCGCTTGTTCTCTTTATGTTCGCATCCATGGGCCTAGCTGTCAACGATCCCGAACACGGTTTCTGCCGGGACTGCCTGACCCGTCAAGGCGGCTTGGGGCGGCGTTGCGAGCGGTGCGGCAGTCCGCGGCTGGTCCAGCATCCCGAGCTTTACCGGCTGCACATTGCCCATATCGATTGCGACGCTTTCTATGCGGCGATCGAAAAGCGCGACAATCCGGCGCTGAAGGACAAGCCGGTGATCGTCGGCGGCGGCAAGCGCGGCGTCGTCTCCACGGCCTGCTACATCGCCCGCATCCATGGCGTGCGTTCGGCCATGCCGATGTTCAAGGCGCTCGCCGCCTGTCCGGAGGCGGTGGTGATCAAGCCGGATATGGAAAAATATGTCCAGGTCGGGCGGCAGGTCCGCTCCATGATGCAGGGGCTCACCCCCTTGGTCGAGCCGCTTTCCATCGACGAGGCGTTCCTCGACCTCGCCGGCACCGAGAAGCTGCATGGCTTGCCCCCGGCGCTCGTGCTGGCCCGTTTCGCGCAGTCCATCGAAAAGGAAATCGGCATCAGCGTTTCGGCCGGGCTTTCCTATTGCAAGTTCCTGGCCAAGGTGGCGTCCGACTTCCGCAAGCCGCGCGGATTTTCGGTGATCGGCGAACAGGAGGCCGTCGGCTTCCTGGCGGAGCAGCCGGTGACATTGATCTGGGGCGTCGGGAACGCCTTCGCGGCCGCTCTGGAACGCGACGGCATCCGCATGATCGCGCAACTGCAGAAGATGGAGCGCGCCGAACTGATGCGCCGCTACGGCGTCATGGGCGACCGGCTCTATCGCCTGTCGCGCGGCCAGGACGACCGCCGCGTCGATCCCGAGCGCGACACCAAGAGCGTGTCGGCGGAAACGACCTTCGACACCGATCTCGCCGGCCTGGACGATCTCGTGCCCATCCTGCGGGCTCTGTCGGAAAAGGTTTCGGCGCGGTTGAAGAAGGCGGGCATCGCCGGCCGAACGGTGGTGCTGAAACTGAAATCTCAGGATTTCAGGATCCGCACTCGCAATCGCCAGCTCGGCGACCCCACCCGGCTCGCCGACCGCATTTTCCAGACCGGCCTTGAACTGCTGCGCAAGGAAGCGGACGGAACGAAATACCGTCTGCTCGGCATAGGCGTGAGCGATCTCTCCGACGACGGCAAGGCCGATCCGCCCGACCTGGTCGACGTGCAGGCCCGCAAACGGGCCCTGGCGGAAGGCGCGGTGGATACGCTGCGCGACAAGTTCGGCCGCAAGGCGGTGGAAACGGGCTACACCTTCGGCAAGGGCCATCGCGGCAGGCCGACCCGTCCCGGCGAGGAGGAAGAACCCGAGATCCGCCACCCATGGGAACGGATCTAGTTTCCCGCCCCTAGACGCGATTGAGATCGATCCGGCTGGTGACCACGTTGCGCTTCTTGGCCGGATCGAAGTCCGTCACTGTCAGACGCATTCCCCTGCTTCCGATCTTTTGGACCGTGAGTTGCGCCTTGCGGTCGCCATTCACCTCCTTGGCCCAGCGGATGGTGAGGTTGATGGCATTGCCGCGACGGCTGCCGCTCAACCCGGCCGGACCGGTGCGCGAACCGATATAGGTGCCGGAATATCGCGAGCCGTCGACCTTCAGCCGGGCGGCGATCTGGCGGGAGAACACGACGAGGCCGCGGCAGCTCCCGTCGAGCGACAGCGAGTTCGAGGTGGAGCCGGAATTGAAGTTGCACGACACGTTGACGCTCGGCGCGCTGGTGGTCACCTGCACCGATCCCTTGCCCGTGAACTTGCCGTTGAAGAACTGGAGAAAGGCGGATTCATCTGCGTGCGCGGGAATTGCGGTGCCTGCAATGCAGCAGGCAAGCAGCGTCCTTGCTGGGAACTTCATCATGTTCTCCTCGTATCGCCCCAAGCCTCACCAACGCCCGCCGGCAAGGCTGGTTCCGGCAACTTTGGAGAGAAAAGGGCACGTGTAAAGAAGGGCACGTCACTCCTGCGCCTTGCCCGCCTTCATCAACCGTCCGACGGCATTGCCGAACTTGACGCAGCTTCGCCGCTTGAGCTTGCGCCAGGCGCGCCCCGGATGCGACACGGCTTTTCGGACAAAGGCGCATCTGTCGCGCCAATCGCCGTACCGGTTCACGGGCAAGGACAGGAGTTCAGGCCAAAGTTCCCTGAATGCGGTGAGGAACATGCCCTGGTTCGCACGGAACTCGACCGGAAGGGACAGCATGGCCTCATAGTTGCGCCTGGAAATCAGCGGATTTATCTCCCGTACGCGCGGCAACGCATATGCCTGGGCGAACGCCCAGGAACTGACGCGCAGCTCCATGAAGGCCAGATCGAGTATCAGCAGGCTGTTCAGGCCTTTCAAAGGCTGCAGCCAGGCGTCCACCCGTTCGCACAAAAGCGGATGCCGCGGCAGACGCAGCCGCAGGAGCAACCCCTCGACGCTGAGCCGGGTATCGTCGTCGGAGTTGAGCCACAGCGCACCGCGGCCGACCTCGCCTCCCACGCCGCCCATGAAAATCTTTCCTTCCAGGGGCTTGGTGCTTGGATGCATCGCAAGGTTCGAACCGGCGACGCTGTGGCCCACCTTGCGAAGCCAACGGTCCTTCTCGGCATCGCAGGCTTCGATGTAAGGCAGAAGTTCGTGCCGAAGCCCGAAGCGGCAGGCTAATTCGCCCGAGCGTACCACGTCGAGCTCGGCGCTCGGTTCGCGCACGGTCACGTAGCGGATATCGCGATGGACCGGGCGGCTGCAGGCAAGAAGCAGGCGCGTGTCATAGCCGGCGGTCAAGGCCATGCAGCCCTCGCCATGAGCCGACAGCAGCTCGATCGTGCGGCGCGTTTCAGTGACGACCACGCCGAGGCACCGTTCAGGCGTGCTGTCCCGCTCGATGGGTCCTGACGGCCAGTGCCGGACGGCCTCCCAGCGATCCAGGTCGAGAAAATGATTGCAGGTCAGGCGCTGCACACCCTCATGCGCGGTCAATCCTGCCGGGAACCAGCCGTCATTGTCGGCGCGCACCGCATGACGCAGCGAGGTGTCCAGCCTTCGGAGATAGCTGGAGGGATCGAGGAGCAAGGCCGCGGTCGCGGCCGCGACGCGGGCAGCCGCGTCGTAGACGGCCGACTTCGTGCCGTTGGCGTCAAGGTAAAGCCGACGAAACCCGGCCACGGCCAGAATGAAGACGAAACTTCCGGCAAGCCGGTAAAGGCAGGCTTCCACCAGGGCCTCGACCCCGATTTGCTCCGGCAAATTCGCATCGAAGACATAGCTGCCGCCGAGGACCGTGCCGGCGTCCGTATCGATCGGCATGCCGAGAAGGAGGCCGATCAACCTGCCGAATCTATCGAAGACATCGCAGACGGGAAGCAGATCGAAGATATCGACCGAGATACCTCCAAGGCGCCGACGGAAGGCACCATCGGGTACCGGCGTATCCTCCGTTGCAATCCTGAACTGTCCGTCGAAATCAGACATGGATGCCATCGACAGCAATGAAGCAACGCAGCGATCCCCCGCGGCCATATCGCCACCAGGACGGGCAGAAACTCAACTACGCCAAAGGGATCGACGCAGGCGAACCTGCTTGAAGGGTCCGTAGACCAAGATAACCCTAGGTAGTATGCCGGTCAGGTAGTAGACTGATTGTGCTAGCCGATAACCGACCAGGTTTAGACCAGTTCCACCTCGACGACGCCGGAGACGGCCCGCATGGCGGAAGCTTCGCGCGGACCGATGCGATAGCGCTCCGGCAGCGCGATCTCGACCTCGCCCTGCGCATCCTCCTTGATCACCACGAAGCTCACCTGGCCTTCGCCCTTCACGGTCAGTTGCCGCGAAAGCGTATCGATGGGGGCGCTGTCGCGCACGAATATGCGCAGCGCCTTCTGGATGCGGCTCGCCTCGTCGTCCAGCGACTGCACGGTCTGGATGCGCAGGTTGACGCCTTCCGGCCGGTCTTCGGCCGAAACGGTGATGACGACCGATTTGCCCGGCTCCAGCAGGTCGCGATACTGCGCCAGCGTTTCGGAAAACATCACCGCCTCGTATTGCCCGGTGGTGTCGGAGAACATCACCACGCCCATCTTGTTGCCGGTGCGGGTCTTGCGTTCCTGCTTGGAGGTGACGGTTCCGGCAAGCCGGCCGGCGGCGGCACCGCGCTTCACGGCGGCCGAGAATTCCGCCCAGTTCTGCACCCGCATCTTCTCCAGCGCCACCTTGTACTCGTCGAGCGGGTGCGCCGACAGGTAGAACCCCACCACCTGGAATTCACGATGCAGCCGGTCGGCGGCAAGCCACGGATCGGTCGCCGGCAGGTTCAGCGCCTGCGATTGCGCGCCCAGCGAGGCGCCGAAGATATCCGTCTGGCCTGAGGTCGCGTTCTGTTGCGCCAGTGCCGCCAGCCCCATCATGCGCTCCACACCGGCCGTCATGGCAGCGCGGTCGTGGCCGAAACAGTCCAGCGCACCCGCCATTATCAGGCTTTCGAACACGCGCTTGCCGACGATCTTGGGGTCTACACGCTCGCAGAAATCGGCGAGGCTCCTGAATGGGCCGTCCTTGCGCTTCTCCACGATGTGCTCGACGGCGGCGTCGCCGACGCCCTTCAGCGCCGCCAGCGAATAGAAGATCTTGTTCTCGCCCACCTCGAAATCGCGGAACGAGGTCAGCACCGAGGGCGGCACCACCTCTATGCCGAGCCGCATGGCATCCTGGCGGAAATCGGCCAGCTTGTCCGTGTTCGACATGTCGAGCGTCATGGATGCGGCCAGGAACTCGACCGGATAATGCGCCTTCAGATAGGCCGTCTGGTAGGAAACGATGGCGTAGGCCGCGGCGTGCGACTTGTTGAAGCCGTAGTCCGCGAATTTCGCCAGCAGGTCGAAGATGAAATCGGCCTGCGGCTTGGCGACGCCGCGCTCCACAGCGCCGGTGACGAAGCGCTCGCGCTGCTTGTCCATCTCGGCGCGGATTTTCTTGCCCATGGCGCGGCGCAGAAGGTCGGCTTCGCCCAGCGTGTAGCCGGCCAGCTCCTGCGCGATCTGCATGACCTGCTCCTGGTAGACGATGACCCCTTGGGTCTCCTTCACCAGATGGTCGATCTTGGGATGGATGGAGGCGATCTCCTCCTCGCCGTGCTTGCGCGCGTTGTAGGTGGGGATGTTCTCCATCGGGCCGGGACGGTACAGCGCCACCAGCGCGATGATGTCCTCGATGCGGTCGGGCTTCATGCCGATCAGCGCCTTGCGCATGCCGGCACTTTCCACCTGGAACACCCCGACCACCTCGCCGCGCGACAGCATCTCGTAGGTCGGCCTGTCGTCGATCGGTATCGTGGCGAGATCGATGTCGACGCCGCGCCGCCGGATCAGCTTCACCGCCGTCTCCAGCACCGTCAGCGTCTTGAGACCCAGGAAGTCGAACTTCACCAGCCCGGCGTCCTCGACCTTCTTCATGTTGAACTGGGTGACCGGCATGTCCGAGCGCGGATCGCGGTACATCGGCACCAGTTCCGACAAAGGCCGGTCGCCTATGACGATGCCGGCAGCGTGCGTGGAAGCGTGGCGGTAGAGCCCCTCCAGCTTCTGCGCCATGTCGAGCAGGGTCTGGACGATGGGTTCCTTATCGACCTCCTCGGCAAAACGCGGCTCGTTGGCGATGGCGTCCGCCAGCTTGACCGGGTTGGCCGGGTTCTGCGGCACCATCTTGCACAGGCGGTCGACCTGCCCGTAGGGCATCTGCAGCACACGGCCCACGTCGCGCAGCACCGCGCGCGCCTGCAGCGTTCCGAAGGTGATGATCTGACCGACCTGGTCGCGGCCGTACTTGCCCTGCACGTAGCGGATCACCTCCTCGCGCCGGTCCTGGCAGAAGTCGATGTCGAAGTCGGGCATCGACACGCGGTCCGGATTGAGGAAGCGCTCGAACAGCAACGAGAAGCGCAGCGGATCGACGTCGGTGATGGTCAACGCATAGGCGACCAGCGAGCCCGCGCCCGAGCCGCGCCCCGGCCCGACCGGAATGTCGTGCGCCTTCGCCCATTTGATGAAGTCCGACACGATCAGGAAGTAGCCGGGAAACTTCATGCGCTGGATGATGCCGATCTCGAACTCCAGCCGCTCCCGATACTGGTCCTCGGTGAACCCCTCGTGCAGCCCGCGCGTGCGGAAGCGCATCTCGAGCCCCTCCCGCGCCTGGCGGGCAAGTTCCTCCGCTTCCGCCTTTTCGGCCGCTTCCGCATCGGCCACCTCGGCGCCGGCGAAGCGCGGCAGGATCGGCTTGCGGTTCTGCGGATAATAGGAACAGCGCAGCGCGATCTCGACGGTGTTGTCCAACGCCTCCGGCAGGTCGGCGAACAAGGCCGACATCTCGGCCTGGCTCTTCAGATAGTTGTCCGGCGACAGGCGGCGGCGGTTGTCGGCGGCGACCACAGAACCTTCCGCGATGGCGATGAGCGCGTCATGGGCCTCGTAGTCCTCGCGCGAGCGGAAGAACGCCTCGTTGGTGGCCACCAGCGGCAGTTCGTGCCGGTAGGCCAGTTCGACGGTTGCCTGTTCGACCGCCCGATCGTAACCCGACACGCGCTCGACCTCTACATAGAGCCGGTCGCCGAAAAGCTCTTTGAGCTTGAGAAGGCGTGCCTCGGCGAGATCGCGCCGGTCCTCCTTGAGCGCGGTCCCGATCGGGCCGCGCGGCCCGCCGGTCATGCAGATCAAGCCGTCCGCCAGGGAAGCCGCCATGTCGACGGAGACATGCGCCGGCTCGCCGGAAGGCATGTCCAGATAGGCCTTGCTGACCAGCCGCACGAGATTGGCATAGCCCGCTTCCGTGGCGGCGATGAGAACCACCGGCTGCGTTTGCGGACCCTGCCTGCGGCGGTCGCGCTGCCCGTCGGGCGCCTCGTCGCTGAAGGCCAGATCGATCTGGCAGCCGACGATCGGCTGGATACCGTCCTTCACAGCCTTCTGCGCGAACTCCAGCGCGCCGAACAGATTGTTGGTGTCGGTGACGGCTATGGCCGGCGTCCCGTCCTTCACCGCGTGGCCAATGATCGCGCCAAGCTGCAGGGCACCTTCCAGCAGCGAATATGCGGAATGCACGCGCAGATGGATGAAGCGCCGGGCCGGTTCGGGGCGGGCAGCCTCTCCGCTCTGGAGCGCCGCGCGTGCAATCGGGTCTCTCGGCGGTCGTATGTCGGTCATTGCGGCAAATGCTCTTCGGGACTCAGTCTTCGGCGTGCAGCAGCCTACATCGAAAGGCCGAGTGCGGCGGCTTGAAAACGGCTTGATTCACAGACACCGCGGTCCAAGGATATAGGATCGATTGCACGAAAACGCATTCTGGACGGGTGGACCGGGAGTTTCGCATGGCCAGCAGTGTCAAGGAATTGATGGAAGCCGCCAACGCGGCGGTCCCGCGCATCGGCGCGGACGAAGCCCGCAGGCTGATGAAGGACAGGAACGCGCTCGTGGTGGACGTGAGGGATTCCGCCGAGGTCAAGGCGAGCGGCAAGGTCAAGGGCGCGGTGAACGTATCGCGCGGCATGCTCGAATTTCGCGCCGATCCCGAAACGCCCTATCATGACAAGGCCTTCGTCAAGGACCGCCCGGTGATTGTCTACTGTGCCTCAGGCGGCCGTTCGGCATTGAGCGGCAAGGTGTTGAAAGATTTCGGCTATCGGGAAGTCTATAACCTCGGCGCATTCAAGGACTGGGCCGAAGCCGGCGGCGAGGTCGAGAAGGAAGGCTGATCGCATCGCCGATTCGACCGCCCTGCGCCGGCGCCCGCCGGCATCAGGCAAATTCCATGATGACGGCATCGACTGCGAGGCTGTCGCCCGGCTTGGCCCTGAGCTTGGCCACCGTGAGGTCGCGTTCGGCGCGCAGCACGTTCTCCATCTTCATGGCTTCGACCACGGCCAGCGTCTCGCCCGCCTTGACCTCCTGCCCTTCCGTCACGGCGATGAAGACGACCAGCCCCGGCATCGGGCAAAGCAGCAGGTTCGAGGTGTCGGGCGGCAGCTTGATCGGCATCAGCTTCTCGAGCTCCGCGACACGCGGAAGCATGGCGTGCGCTTCGACCGACATGCCCTGCCAGGCGACCCGCAGGCCGTTGGGCAGCGGCCGCAACTGCGCTGCGACCTGGCGCTCGCCCACCGTGCCGCGCCACACCGCATCGCCGGGGCGCCAATCGGACGAAACCGTCAACGGCTCGCCGCCCGACACCGAGAGATCGATTTCCATCGGGATGGAAATCATGCCTTCGATGATCGAGAGCGGCAGGCGGTCCTCCCCGATCTTGACCACCCAGTCGCGTTTCAGCGCGCCCGAATGCGGCGCCAGCCGGCCGGTCAGCCTATCGAGCCTGTCGCGCCGCAACAGCTCGACGGCAAGCGCCACGCAGGCCAGGACGGCTTTTTCCTCGCCGGCCGGGACGACCGGCGAAAAGCCGTCCGGATATTCCTCGGAGATGAATCCGGTCGAAAGACGCCCTTCCCGCCAGCGCGGATGCCGCATCAGCGCGGCCAGGAACGGGATGTTGTGCTCGATGCCATCGACCACGAATTCGTCCAGGGCTTCCGACATGGCGTCGATGGCCTCGAGCCGCGTCGGTGCCCAGGTGCAGAGCTTGGCGATCATCGGATCGTAGAACATCGAGATCTCGGATCCCTCGGTAACGCCCGTGTCGTTGCGGATGACGACATCGCCGAAGCGTCCCTCCTCCGGCGGCCGGTAGCGCGTAAGCCGTCCTATGGAGGGCAGGAAATTGCGGTACGGATCCTCGGCATAGAGGCGGCTTTCCACCGCCCAGCCGTTCAGTTTCACGTCGTCCTGCGTGAAGGCCAGCTTCTCGCCCGCCGCGACGCGGATCATCTGTTCGACCAAATCGATGCCGGTAACCAGCTCCGTCACCGGGTGCTCGACCTGCAAACGCGTATTCATTTCAAGGAAGTAGAAATTCTTCCTGGCATCGACGATGAATTCCACCGTGCCGGCGCTCTGGTAGTCCACGGCCTTCGCCAGCGCGACCGCCTGCTCGCCCATGGCCTTGCGCGTCTTCTCGTCCAGAAAGGGCGACGGCGCTTCCTCCACCACTTTCTGGTTGCGGCGCTGGATCGAGCATTCGCGCTCGCCCAGATAGAAGGCGTTGCCGTGCGCGTCGGCCAGCACCTGGATTTCGATATGGCGCGGCTCGACCACGAATTTTTCGATGAAGACGCGGTCGTCGCCGAAAGAGCTTTTGGCTTCCGAGCGCGCGCGGTCGAAGCCGTCGCGCACCTCGTCCTGCGACCAGGCGATGCGCATGCCCTTGCCGCCGCCGCCTGCGGAGGCCTTGATCATGACCGGATAGCCGATCTCGCCGGCGATCCTTTCGGCATGGTCGGCGTTCTCGATGACGCCGATATAGCCCGGCACCGTGGACACTTTCGCCGCATTGGCGAACTTCTTCGATTCGATCTTGTCGCCCATGGCCTCGATGGCCTTGGGCTTGGGCCCGATGAAGACGATGCCTTCCTTCTCCAGCGCCGCGCAGAAGGATGCCCGTTCGGACAGGAAGCCGTAGCCGGGGTGGACGGCCTCCGCGCCGGTTTCCTTGCAGGCGGCGATGATCTTCTCCGCCACCAGATAGCTTTGCGCGGCCGGCGAAGGCCCGATATGCACCGCCTCGTCGGCCATCTCGACATGCACGGCGTCGCGGTCGGCGTCGGAATAGACCGCCACCGTGGCGATCCCCATCCTTTTTGCCGTCTTGATGACCCGGCACGCGATCTCGCCGCGGTTGGCGATCAATATCTTCTTGAACATATGAGCGTTATCCCTCCGGGCGTGCTCCCTTTTTATGGACATCGCCCCGTGCGCTCAAGCCGACAAAGGTTTAAACTGGCGGCGACGGAGGACGATTTTCCTTATAGACAATAAAGTTGCCTTTGCGCCCGGCCCCCGGCCTGATAGCTTGGCCGAAATCCACACCCGAGACTCGAATTTCCCTGTAGGAGGACGCAATGAAAACCCGCGCCGCAGTTGCCGTTGGAGCCGGCAAGCCGTTGGAGGTGATGGAGGTGGACCTGGAGGGGCCGCGCGAGGGCGAGGTCCTGGTCGAGGTGAAGGCGACGGGCATCTGCCAC
>NZ_JAVXZD010000011.1:0-116958 GCF_032460275.1 Mesorhizobium sp. SP-1A
ACCGCCGTCGTTGATGACGCGTATATAGTCGCCACCTCACAGAACTGTCAATCGCATTCTCTCCCTTTTTTGAACTTTTTGCGACGACACCAAAAACTCACCAAAAACCCAACAACCAACCCAACCCAAAACCAACCCGCAGCCGGGCAAGCGCCAACCGCCAGAGCGGGAGAGGGACTTAGCAGTCTCGGGAGGAATAGCTGGAACGCGCAGTTGGGCCTGCGGCGTCAGCGTCCAGCCATCGTCCAGCGCCACCCGCTCACCGGCATCGAGACTGAATGCATAGCCGAAGCCGCCATGTTCACATTGGCCGCATGGCGGTTTGACGGTCGGGCTTGTGTGCGCGCGCCGAGCACATTTGCCGGAAGGAGACTTTGACCTCGATCATTTGATCTCCGAGCTACATGGCTACTTTTTGAACCCCTGCCCAACCTCTCCGGGTTCCTACTGGAGAGCCCACCGACTAGGAAAAGGGAACACGGTTGGGTTCGCCCAACGTTTCAGACATACCTTGTAACGGTTCGATGACATAAAAAAGCAACGTTATCGCGGCCTGTTTCGATATTGCTTTGGGTTCGAGGCCGGCAGGTCGCAGAGACAAAATATATGAAGCCAAAAACCGCCATCGACCAACCGGCCCATGAACAGATTCTTGCGGCGGTAGACCGTATCTGCACTTCCGAGATTTTCAAAAATTCCGACCAGCTACGCAGGCTTCTCGTCTATCTTGTCACCGAGACGTTGGAAGGCCGCAGCGCGCGCATAAAATCCTATTCCATCGCATTGGGCGTCTTCGGCCGTCCAGCGGATTTCGATGGCACCCGCGACACCATTGCGCGAACCACGGCAAGCAGGCTGCGAACGGCGCTGGAAAAATACTACGCCGAGAACGGTAATGAGCCGGTCCGGATCCGCTTGCCCAAGGGACGTTATGTGCCGGAGTTCGCGACGATCTCGACATCCGGCAATGGCGGGCCGGCACATCGTATGAAACCGTCGAGACGGTGGGCACTCGTGTTCCCTTTCTTGATCCTCGGCATTCTCGGCGTGGCCGTCGGCGCATCTTATTTCCGCTCTCCCGACGAATTGCGCAAAGCTGAGATATTCGTCTCGCCCGTGGAAATTTCGCCAGGTCGAACAGACAGTTTCAAGGCCGCGACGGCGCTCTCGGAACGCCTCGTCACAAAACTGGTCACCCGCGGTGGCGCAGACATCGTGGCACTGCCGCCCGGAACGGAGGCGCCGGGAGAATCTCAAGACACATCCCGCGTACAGCTTCTGTTGACCAGCGCGATTGAGAAGCAAAGCGGACCTTTCATGGTCCGCTGGAAACTGACGGACCTTCTTTCGCAAAAGATCATATGGGCGGCGAAACTGGACATGGACGGCGAGGAAACGGCCGACATCGACCGGGTTGCGTCCGCCATTGCAGCTCGCGTCCTGGGGATCGAAGGTGTTCTGCCGAGCTGGCTGGCGCAGTCGATGCCGATAAGACCCAGCCTGTATCAATGTCTTACCGGGTCGCCGCGTGACGAAATATATTACGACACTGCCGTGCAACTGGCCGCCGCCAACTGCCTGGAAGAAGAGGTCCGCGCCCGACCCGGCCAAGGCGAGGTCTGGGCCGCGCTAAGCCTTGTCTATGATGCCCTCGGCCGGAACTCTGCCTCCTTCGGTGAAGACCCCGGCGGATATTTGCGCAAACAGCGGAACGCCGCCGAGAAGGCACGCGCACTGGCGCCGCAGCTGCTTCTGACCAAGCAGGCGATCATGTTCTCCGCCTTTGCCGACGGCCAGTTTTCGATCTTTCGGGACACCGAAAAGCAATTGCTCGCTGAATTTCCGGGTGATTCCTTCATCAAGTTCCAGATCGGGCATGCACTGGCGGCCATGGGTCAGTTTGACGAGGCTTTGCCGCTGGTGAAACAGGCGATCGCCGAGACCGAAGGGGAAACGAGCGTCGGCTATCTGGTCCTTGCCTTCAAGAGCTTTATAGATAAGGATTTTCAATCCTGCATAGATTACCTGTACAAGACGGGGACAGAGAAATATTACATCGTCGACCTCCTGAGAACGGCCGCATTCTCCCAGCTTGGCTATCAAGACAAAGCGAGGGAATCATGGGACATGATTGCTAAAGCTCAGGCCGAACTACGACAGATATTTCTATTCCGATTTCAAAAGCAGGAAGGTCAGCGCTCAGTACTACACGCCGATCGCAGACGGACTGACAAAGCTCGGCATTTCTCTCGAAGGAGACCAAAGATCGGACGAACCCGCTCGCCGGCTATCGAGGACCATGACCGATGGCAGGTTTTGATGATCATGTTGCGCGGGAGATAGGCGAATCTATCGTCCCGGCAAGGCCGGAGAAAATCCTGCCGAAGACTGACGGGCCGCTCCGGGTCATGGGCGCGCTTGCGCGACCAGCCGGATATGCTTGCGCATCGACATGGCGACGCCGATGCGACGCAACGGCTCGGGCGGTATCCAGGACGGCTTTGCCCATTCAAGGCAACCCCGCAGCAGCGTGCTATCCTGCCCGGCGATATGTTCGGCCAGAAGCTTGCCGAGCAGGGACATCTTGATGATGCCCGAACCGTTGCAGCCTGAAACGCCATAGAGCCCTGGGCCGACCTCGCCGAAGAACGGCGCGCCGTTGCGGGTGATGCTCACCGCGCCGCCCCAGACATATTCCAGCTCATGCGACGGCATGTCGGGATAGCGCTTGCGATAGGCGTTCCTCAGGGCGGCCTCGACCTCGGCATTGTCGAGTTCGCGCTCGTAGGAGAAGCCGGTGCGGATCATGTAGCGATCGCCGACCTTGCGCGTGGTCGCGCCCATCCGCTCGGCCGGCACCATGCCCCAATCGGACGCCGCGCCCAGCCGGTCCGCATCTTCGGCAGGGAGCGCGGGCGTCAGTCCGGCGTAGGTGTACATGGTGATCTGGCGGCTGCGCGCGATGCCGAAACGGCCGAGGAAGCTGTTGTTGGCGAAGATCACCATATCGGCCTCGACCTCGCCTTGCGGCGTCACGACAGTGTGCGGCTTGCCACGCCGCACATCGAGAACCGGCGTCTCTTCAGCCAGAATGACATTCTGTGGCAGGTTGTCTGCCAGGCCGCGCACCAGCGCCGCAGGCTGCACGAGAATGCAGTTCGGCATCCAGACGGCGGCACGATAGAACGAGGTGCCGAGCCTGTCCGCCAAATCGGCCCGGGACAGCGCCTCGAAGGAGGCGCCCACCGATTTCAGCCGCCCGGCAAGCTCCTTCAGCTCGGCTTCGCCCTGCTCCGTCATTGCGGCTTTGTAATTGCCGCAAGGATTCCAACCGCAATCGATGCCATGCCGACCGACCAGCTCTTCGAGCCATTTGCGGCCGGTCTGCAGGAACAGCTTCTGCCACTCGGCTTCCTTTGCATCCTTGCTGGCCTGGATCTTGGCGTAGGGCTGGTCGATCAGGAAGCCGGAATTGCGGCCGGCCGCGCCCTCTCCCACCGTCGAGCTTTCCAGCAGCACGATCCTTTCGTCGGGAAACAGTTCCGCCAGGCGCCGGGACACCGCGATACCCGCATAGCCTGCGCCGATGACGGCGAAACGCGCCTTGCGGATGCCGGAGAGCCCTGCGGTAACCACGACTCGCGGCGCGAGAAGCCTGTTCCAGCCGCTAGGCCGGCCATAGACGGGAGAGATAACGCGCATCCGGGTTTCCTTGGATATTCTGCCTAGCTCAGCGCCACGCCGCGGGTCTCACGCAGGTAGAACAGCGGGATCATCGAGATCAGGCAGCAGAAGATGACGAGATACGCCGGCGCCAGCGAATCGCCCGTCACGCCGATCAGCCAGGTGGCGGTGAACTGGGCGAAGCCGCCGAAGATGGCCGCGCCGATCGCCTGGGCGATGCCCATGCCGCTGGCGCGCACCTTGGCCGGAAAATTCTCGGTGACGAGGGTCAGATTGCCCACGGCGCACATGGCTGCCAGGAAGGCCAGGCCACCCAGCATCGGCATCAGGATCCAGAGCGAAGGCTGCATGTTCATGAGGTGGAAGCTGGGGATGGCCACCGCGATCGACAGGATGCGCGAAGCCCAGGCGAGCGGCTTGCGGCCGATGACGTCGCTGAGCGCTCCGAGCAACGGACTTGCCACACAGGCGACGATTCCGCCGACGATCGTTGCCGACAATGCCAGCGAGGCCGGCATCTTCAGCTGCGCCACTGCATAAGTCGGCAGGTAGATGATGAAGATGTAGGAGGTGATCTGCGAGCCGGCCTGGATCAAGGTCGACATCAGCGAAAGCCCGGCATGGCTGCCGGCCAATTCCGACAAAGCACCTTCGTCGGCCTTCGTGGCTTGCGGTTCGAGCTCACGCGCGAACGTCTCCTTGAGGCGCCGGCGTATGTACATGCCGATCGGGGCGATCAGCATGCCGACCACGAAGGGTATCCGCCAGCCCCAGGATTCCAGCGAAACCGGGTCGAGGATCTCGGTGAGGCTGAACGAAATGAAGGCGGCGACGAGGATCGCGAGGCCCTGGCTGGCCATCTGCCAGCTGATGAAGAAGCCACGCCGGTCGGCGGGCGCGGCTTCGGCCAGCATCGAGGTCGACGCACCCACCTCGCCGCCGGCGGAAAAGCCCTGAAGGACGCGGCCAGCCACGATCAGCGCCGGAGCGAGCACGCCGATCTGCGCATAGGTCGGCGCGAAGGCGATGATGCCGGTGCCGAGCGCCATCAGGCCGAGCGTCAGCGACATGGCCACCTTGCGGCCGCGACGGTCGGCATAGGCGCCGAGCACGATGCTGCCCAGCGGCCGGAAAAAGAACCCGACGCCGAAAGTGGCGAGCGACGCCAGCATGGAGCCGAATTCGTTGCCGACCGGGAAGAAGGCCTTGCCGATGGCGGCCGCGAAGAAGCTGTAGATAAGGAAGTCGTAGAATTCCAGGGCGTTGCCGACGGTGATTGCCGCCACTACCCGCCGCTTGGACATGACATTGTTTGACATGCGAGCAAATGTGCCCGCGTTGAGAACGCTTTCCACGATTTTCCTCCTGAATCGGCGCGCTGCGGATCAAATTCCAGCCGCGACGGTCCTGATCTCCTCAATCCTCATTATCGAATTGCACATCTTTGCTGTCCAATGCATTGTTAGACGCATTTTCATGCAGTGAGTGCATCATGGACCTGAAGCACCTTCATCATGTCGTGGCATTGGCCGACACACTGAATTTCCGCAAAGCCGCGGAGCAGGTGCATCTTAGCCAGCCCGCCTTCAGCCGCAGCATAGCCGCTTTCGAGCACGAGATTGGCTTGCGCGTCTTCGACCGGGACCGCAGCACCGTCGAACCGACTTCCATCGGGAAGCTCGTGGTGCAGCGCGCCAGAAGGTTGCTTCTGGAGGCCGGCAGCCTGTCCAACGACCTGAAACTCATCCGCAATGCCGAACTGGGCGAGGTGATCTTCGGCGCGGGACCCTTCCCCGCCGCCTCCATCGTCGCGCCTGCGTTGCGCTCGTTCCATGCCCGCCACCCGAGGATTTCGATCCGGGTGGAGGTCAACAACTGGCTGCAACTGCTGCGGATGCTTCATGAAGGCCTCATCGATTTCTTCATCGCCGACACGCGCGCCCTCCCCGCCGACGACCATGTGGACATAAACTGGCTGGGCGGCCTGCCGATCGGTTTCTTCTGCCGCAACGGACATCCGCTGCAACCTGCCGCCGATACCGCCGAGCCGCACCGGATCACGACCCGGGACCTGCTCGCCTATCCGCTGGCCTCGGTGCGGATGCCGGAGATAGGCAGGCGCGAACTGAGCCAGTCGCTGGGCCTTCCACCAGCCTCGCCGCTGCCGTTGCAAATCGAATGCGACGACATCACCCTGCTCAAGCAATTGGTGCCGGGCGCCGACATCGTGCTGATCTGCGCCAACCTGCTGGTGCAACGCGAACTGGACGCCGGAGAGATGGTGCAGCTGCCCATTCCCAATCTCGCGCCGGCCTATGGCGACTGGGGCATCGTCAAGCTTGCCGGCCGGACTCTGTCCCCGGCCGGACAGATCGTCGCCGACGAGCTGAGCGCCATCATGGCCGGGATCGTCGGCGCGTTGCCGAAAAAATAGATCGGCGCGCGCGGGCGCGTTGCGGGTCGGCTCCTTTCCCTTTGGCGCAATAAGTCCCTATATCGGCTCCGTGGAACGACTAGGAAGGGGAACCGTTGGCAGCGTCCATCAATTTCCGGCATCTGGAGGCAATACGTGCGCTCATCCTGTCCGGCTCGGTCACGGGAGCGGCCGCCCGGCTGAATGTGACCCAGCCGGCGGTGAGCCAACTCATCCGGGATGCGGAGGAGCGGCTGGGCTTTACCTTGTTCAACCGGGAACTAGGACGGCTGTCGCCCACCAAAAAAGCCGAACTGATTCTGGAGATGTTCGAGCGCTCCCTGTCGGGACTCGATGCGATCAACGACTATTGCGCCCATCTGAAACAATCCGAGCATCGCCGGATCGTCGTCTCCACGATCCCAAGCTTCGCGGCTGCCGTGCTGCCGCAGGTCATCAGGACCTATCGGGACGAGATCAGCCCAGATTTCTTCCTGATAAAATCGGCGAACACCGAGATGGGCATCGCGTCCGTCCGCTACAATTCGTCCGATCTCGCCTTCGGCGTGAACCTCGATCCCGTTCCGGGCGTGGAATGCGCCACCGTTTGCCGGTCGCAGGCGCTTTGCTACCTGCCGCCCGACCATCCGCTCGGTCAAAAAAGGGTCATCACGCCGGCTGATCTGGCCGGTCTGCCGATGATCACGCTGTCGCGAATGGAAGGCATCGCACAGGCGATTGCCGCCAGCATTCCGGATCATGGCCGCGCGGTGGTGGAATGCCCCGCGGCAATCACCGTGCTGGCGCTGGTGGAGGCAGGTATCGGCTATACGCTGCTGGACCCGATGACGGCCTCGGTCTTCCGTTCCGAACGGATCATCCTGCGCCATTTCTCCGAGCACGTACCGTTCGACCACAGGGTCTATTGGTCCACCTCCAAACCCACCGGCTTCGAACTCGACCGGGTGATCGAGCTGTCGCAGTCTTTCGCCGCCGCTGCGGTGAACCGGACGCTGGAAAGGGTGCCGGCCAGCGGTTGAGCGCACCGGCGACGTCAGCCGGTGGAGCGCCGTGCGAGCAGCCGCTTCACCGCAGCATCCGCCAAGAGAACGATGGTCGTGATGCCGATCAGGAAAGCGCTGACGGCCGCGATGGTCGGCTCGATTTCCATGCGCAAGCTGTTCCAGATGCGCACCGGCAATGTTTCGGAGGCCACGCCGGACAGGAAAAGGGAGATGACCAGCTCGTCGAAGGACGCCAGGAAGCTGAACAGCGCGGCCGAAAGCAGCGCCGGCAGGACCAGCGGCAGCACGATCCTGCGGAAGACGGTGAGCCGGTCCGCGCCGAGACTGAGCGCGGCCCTTTCGAGGTTGATGTCGACGCCCTGCAGCGCGGACATCAGGATCAGCACCACGATCGGGACGGCGACCACGGAATGCCCGACCGCAATCCACAACTTCACGCCCACCAGCCCGAGCGGCACGGAGGCGAAGTAGAGCGCGATCGCGGTAATGATATGCGGCACGATCAGCGGCAAGAGCACGAAAGACAGCATGAGCTGCTTGGCCGGTATTCGGCCACGCACGAAGGCGTAGGCGCCCAGGAAGCCCAGCACCGTGGAAATGACGCAGGTCGCGGCCGCGATGGCGAGGCTGGCGAACAGGGCGGAGCGCCAGCCGTCGTCGCCGAAGAACCTGGCGTACCATTGCAGCGACACCGACGAGGGCGGGAACGACAGGAAACGGTCGCCCGAGAAGGACAGGATGACCACGATGACGATGGGCAGGACAAGCACGGCGCACAGCACGCCCGCGATGCTCTTGACGATCGTGTCTGCGCGCATGGCGGCCTACCCCATCATCTTCTGCAGGTTGGAAAAGCGGTAATAGACCGCATAGAGCACCAGCGTGATCGCCAGCAGGAACAGCGACATGATCGAGGCCAGCGGCCAGTTCAACGTCAGCTCCACCTCGCGCTCGATCAGCATGGCGATCATCACATCCTTCGGGCCGCCCATCAGCGCCGGCGTGATGAAGAAGCCGATGGATAGAATAAAGACGATGAGACAGCCCGAGAACACCCCGTGCAGGGTCAACGGCAGGTAGACGCGGCGGAACGTATAGAAGCCGCCGGCGCCGAGGCTGCGGGCCGCATGCAGCAGCCGGTCGTCTATGCTTTTCATCGCGGCATAGAGCGTCAGCACCAGATAAGGCAGCAGCACATAGCTCATGCCGATGACGACGCCGGTCGTATTGTACATCAATTGCAGCGGCGACGAGATCACGCCGAGTTGCAGCAGCACCTCGTTGACGATGCCGTTGCGGCCGAGGATCACCATCCACGAATAGGTCCGCACGATGATGGAGGTGAAGTACGGCAGCACGATGCAGATAACCATCAAGGTCAATGCAAGCCCGCGCGAGCGCGACATGGCATAGGCGATCGGATAGGCGATCACCAGCGCCACCAGCGTCACGACCAGGGATATCCAGTTGGTCTTCAGGATGGCATCGCGGATGGTCGAGGAGAACAGCACCGTCTGGATGGTCTTCAAGACCTCCGGCAGGCTCTGGCCGGTTTCGCGCAGCGAATTGAAGAAGAACCAGAGCGTAGGCGCCACGAACACGACGAGCAGCAGCGCCAGCAGCGGCAGCAGGAACAGGCCGGGATCGACGGTCCTTCGCCGTGTCCGGACGGACATGCCCTCATGCCTGGTCAAGGTTGCGTCAGCCATGGCGGAACATCAGGCTGTCGGCGGCGTTCCAGGCCGCGACCACTTCATCGCCATTGCGGAACAGCTCCTGTCCCGCGCCGTTCTGCAGATCCACGGTCAGCGGCTTTCCCGAGCCAATGTCGACGCTGTAGCGCACGACATTGCCGAGGAACGAGATGCGCGAGACGGTGCCGGGCAGCGAATTCAGCCCCGTGGCGTCAACCTTGCCGGGAGTGCGTTCGCAATGCTTGCGCAGCAGCGTTATCTTCTCCGGCCGCACGAAATGACCGGCCGGCGCGCGGATCGAGGCATCGTTGAATGTCCTTGCCGCGCGCAGCCGGGAACCGGTGGAGGTCTCCAGCGTGCCCTCTGCCTCATGATGCAGATTGCCGCCGATCAGATTGGCCTCGCCGAGGAAATTGCCGGCGAAAATCGAGCCAGGCTCCTCATAGACACGTTTCGGTTCGCCGAGCTGTTCGATGCGGCCGCCGTTCATGATGACGATGACATCCGACATGTTCATCGCTTCTTCCTGGTCGTGCGTCACGTAGACGACGGTCATGCCCAGCCGCTGCTGGATTTCCTTGATCTCGACCTGCATCTGGTAGCGCAGGTTCTTGTCGAGAGCGCCGAGCGGCTCGTCCATCAGCACCACCGGCGGGTGGAAGACAACCGCGCGGGCAAGCGCCACGCGCTGCTGCTGGCCGCCGGAAAGCGCCCCGGGCAGCCGCTTCTCGAAGCCCGACAGGCGCACCATATCGAGCGCCCAGGCGACGCGTTCCGCGATCTCGGCCGCCGGCAGCTTCCTGACCCGAAGCGGGAAGGCGATGTTCTCCGCCACCGAAAGATGGGGAAACAGCGCATAGTTCTGGAAAACGACCCCGAGATTGCGGTGCTGCGCCGGCAGCCCCACCACGTCCTGGTCGTTGATGAGGATGGAGCCTGCCGTCGCCTCGACGAAGCCTGCGATCATCATCAGCGTCGTCGTCTTGCCGGAGCCGCTGGGGCCCAGCAACGACACGAACTCGCCCGAGCCTATATCGAGCGATACGTCGGAAACGACGGTGTGCTTGCCGTAATCCTTGCGAAGTCCCTTCAGCCGGATCGACCCGCCCTTCATGCTCAGCCTCCCAATATCCAGGTGGACCATTTCTGGCTGACGGCCTGGCGGTTGTCGGCCCACCATTCGGCGTCGAGCACAAAGCCCTTGTCCGCCAGTTCCGGCGAACCGGGAACGCGCGCCAGCATTTCCTTGGGCAGCTTGTCAAAGGCCTTGCGGTTTACCGGCCCGGCATTCCAGCGCTTGCAGAATTCGGCCTGCACGTCGGGGCTGACGCAGAAATCCACAAACTTGACCGCCGCATCGCGGTTGCGTGCATCCTTGAAGATCGAATAGGCCTGCACCAGCATCATATGCTGGTTCCACTGTATAGCGAGCGGCGCGCCCTCCTGGATGATGTTGGCGATGCGCGTGTGCCAGACCGAGCCGAGATCGACCTCGCCGTCGGCCAGCATCTGGGTGGACAGCGCGCCCGTGTCCCAGAACTTCTTGATAGCCGGGCGCACCCGCGACATCGAGGCGAAGCCGCGGTCGATGTCGAGCGGGTAAAGCTTGTCCATCGGCACCCCGTCCGCGATCAGCGCGAATTCGAGATTCGCGGCCCCGCTGGCGATATCGGCGAGCATGCGATCGCCGGGGAATTTTTCCAGATCCCAGAAGTCTTGCCAGGATTTCGGTTCGCTGCTGGCTGCAAAAGCCTTCATGCTGTAACCGAGCACCGAAGCATAGATGAAGTTGCCGACGAGATAGTCGCGCTTGAACTCGGGCTTCAGGTCGGCAGGATCGGTGAACTTGAACTCGTTGTAAGGAATATCGAGCAGCGCACCGAGCTTGTGCAACTGCACCAGCGGGTCGTCGCCGGTGTCGATGACGTCGAGTTCCACATTGCCCGACTTGAACATGGCGAGCAGCTTGGCGGTGGTAGCCGCGACGGGAACGACCTTGATGCCGGTCTGCTTCTCGAACGGATCGTAGATCACCTCCCGGCGGATGTCGTCATAGGCACCGCCCGGCGTGCGCACGATCACCTGCTGCGCGGCGAGCGCCCGCGGAATGAAAAGGTAGGGTGCGGCCAACGTGGCGCCGGCGGCGGTCAGGAAACGCCTGCGATCCAGGCTTGTCGTTTTGCTTTTCGAAGACATCGATGTTCCTCCCATTGATGACTGTTGGCCGTGCTGCCGGCCGCGAGCTAGAATCTCCCGAGCCGGTAGGGAACGACGTCGATCGCCGGTTTGCTTCCAAGAATTTTCTGGGCGACGACAAGACCGGTCGTTGAAGCCGCCGTCATGCCGAAATGGCCATGACCGCAGGCGATGCTGATGTCGGGCCGGCCGGGAACCGTGTCGATGATCGGCAGGCTGTCCGGCGTGGACGGGCGGAAACCCATCCACATCGTGTATTTTTCGCCGCGCAGCGTCGGGAACAGATGGCGGGCGTGATCGAGCAGGACATCGGCCCGCCTGATGTCCGGCGGCTTGTCGAGCCCGGCCAGTTCGACGGTGCCGGCTATCCGGATGCCGTTTTCCAGCGGCGTTGCGCCAAAACCCCGGTTCCGATCGAGCACCGGCAGGCGCAGATCGAGCGATGCCCCGTGCACCATCACATGATAGCCGCGCTCCGTATCGAGCGGCAGCTTGACCCCGAGCGGCGCCAGCAGAGAACGCGACCAGGCGCCGGCCGAGACCACGACCTTGCCGAAGGCAGCGTCGTCCAGATTGGTGACAAGCCTTGTGCGCCCCGCACCTTCCGGCACGATGCGCATGACCCGCTCCTGACGAAATCGTCCGCCCGCCTCCAGCAGGCATTGCAGCAGCGTTTCCACCAGACGGCGGGGGCTGACCGTGTAGCCGTTGCGAGGGAAGAAGAGCGCTCTCTTCGCGTCCGGCGAAATGGCAGGAATGAGCCGATGAAGCTCGTACTCCTCCATCTCCTCCACCTCGACCCTGTTCTGCTCCCATATCTTGCGCACCGTGCGGCTGGCTCTGGTTTCCGGTCCGCTCTTCAGAAGCTGTATCTGGCCCGACAGGCGAAAGAGGTCGTCGAAGCGTTCGTTGCCGACCAGTTCCCTGTAGTTGTCGAAGGAATTCCGGTGCATGGCGTTGAGCGCCCGCGACGCCTGCAAGGCCCGCCCGGGCGTGCCGGCGCGCAGGAACCGAAGGAGCCAAGGGAACATGTGCGGCAGATAGGCCGGGTCGATGGTCAACGGGCCGAGCGGGTCGGCCAGCCAGCGCGGGACATTGACCACCATGCCGGGCATGGGTCCCGGCACGCAGCTGTCGATGCTGATGAGCCCCGCATTGCCGAACGAGGCACCCGCCGCCGCCCCCCCGGCATCGTAGACGGTGACGTCAAGCCCCGCGCGCCGCAGGTAAAGCGCCGCGCAAAGGCCGATGATGCCCGCGCCGATGACCGCTACGCCGGCACTTTCCGCATCTGCTGTGGCCGGCGCGCTGACCATTGTCTCAGTCCGCCGGGCCGACATGGGCGTGCACGACCATCTCGATGCGCATGCCGGGGACCAAGAGTTCCTTCACAACCACCGTGGCGCGGTTCGGATAGGGCTCCTTGAAAAACTCCTTGTAGACCGCGTTCATGCCCTCCGCGTCGGCGCCCTCGACCAGATAGACCAGGACCTGCACGACGTCGGCCAACGAACCGCCGGCGGCTTTCATCACCTTGTCCAGGTTGGAGAGGCACCTGCGCGTCTGATCGCGGATGTCGCCTTCGACGCGCACTTCGCCCGATGCCGGATCGCGCGGTATCTGGACTGTGTAGACCTTGCCCCCGGCCTTGACCGCGTTGGAAACCGGTCCCTTGTTCTGGGGCAACCCCCAATCCACCACTTCAAACATCTGCCGGCCTCAATCCGTTGCTATCCGGTCAAGGCTACTCATCGCATCAGGCGTTGGAAAATGAGATTAAGTTAAGCGCTATAAGCTGGGCTAATGGGCTCGAAACGGGGCCGCCGCTCAAGCACCCGATCGAGGAAAAAAAGTACGACGCCATCAGGCGGCCAGCGATAGCGCCAGGGGCGAGCCGGCCCGGATCTCGATGACGGTCGGCACCTTGCGATCGACGGAAGCCGACAATTCGCGTTCCAGCTCGTCCACCGTGCCGGGACGCGCCGCTTCGCAGCCCAGCGACCGGGCCAGCCCTATGAAGTCGGGCGTGAAGATATCGACGCCGATCCGCGGGATATCGCGCTCTTCCATGAAGCTCTTGATCTCGCCGTAGGATCCGTTGTTCCAGATGATGACGGCGGTGGCGATCCCCGCTTCCACCCCGGTGGCCAGTTCCTGCAGCGTAAACTGCAGGCCGCCGTCGCCTATGATGCAGACCGAGGGACGATCCGGCGCAGCGAGCCTCGCGCCCAGGGCGGCGGGCAGGCCATAGCCAAGCGTGCCGTAGCCTGTGGAGGAGTTGAAATAGGAACGGGGCCGCGGCGACTGATAGAACTGGTTGACGGCATAGACCGGCTCCGTCTGGTCGCCCACCACTATGGCATCGGGCAGCGCTGCGGTGACGGCTTCCATCAGCCGCGCATGGGTGCGGCAGGCCGGCCAGAGCCCGGCCTCGACCTTGCGGCGCACGCGGGCCGTCCTCGCGGTTCCGCCCCCCGCCTTGCGGACGTCACCCAGTGCCGCCAGCAGATTTGTAGCAGCGAGCCTGGCGTCGGCGGCGATCGGCAGGTCGCAACGCAGGCCGGTCACGAGCTGCATCGGATCGATATCGACGCGGATGAGTGTTCCGCCGAAGGAAAGCGGTTTCGCCTCGGGATACATCTCCGTTTCGCCGAATTCCGTGCCGATCGCGAGTACGACGTCGCAGGCCTGCATTTCGGCTTGCAACGGCTCCATGCCGAGATTTCCAGTCAACGCCAGCGGATGCCCCGCCTTGAGGATGCCGCGCCCATTGATGGTCATGAAGACCGGCGCGTCGAGCTTTTCGGCAATGGCGGCGATCTCCGCCGCGGCATCTGCCGCGCCGCCCCCCGCGACGATCAGGGGCTGTCGGGCTTGCTTCAAGAGCCCGGCCGCCTTTTCGATGGCGGCCGGATCGGCCGCCGGCCTGCCCGGCAATGGCCATGCATCCGTCGGCAGATGCCCGGCCGGCGCGACCATCACGTCGAGCGGGATTTCGATATGGACCGGCCGCGGGCGGGCGGAATTGAAGACGGTGAAGGCGCGGGCCATCACCTCCGGCAATTGCGCCGGGTCGAGCAGGGTGTGGCTGAAGGCGCTGACGCCTGCCACCAGATTGCGCTGGCTGGGAAGCTCGTGAAGCCGGCCCTGCCCCATGGCAATGTGCTCGCGGGAATTGACCGCCGAGATGACGAGCATGGGCACCGAGTCAGCATAGGCCTGCCCCATCGCGGTGGCAATATTGGTCATGCCGGGACCGGTGACGATGAAGCAGACGCCCGGCTTGCCCGTCACGCGGGCGTAGCCGTCGGCCATGAAGCCGGCGCCCTGCTCGTGACGCGGCGTGATATGGCGAATGCGTGTCGCCGGAAGGCCGCGATAGAGTTCGACCGTGTGTACGCCGGGTATGCCGAAGATCAGTTCGACGCCATAGGAGTCCAGCAGCTTGGCGAGATATTCGCCGGTGGTGAGATGGGTGTCCGGCATGGTGTCGTTGCCTTCCGCGTAAAAATGAATGGTTGATCCTGAAATGCGGTCTGCCGCACATCGGTGCGCGCCGGGCTTCGTCGCGGGCGGCCCGGCTGGAACATCCGCGCCACTTTCCTCGGCGATCAGCCGGCCGCCGTGCCCATCGCATTGCCCTGGCTGGCGAGGAAGCGGCGGAAGCCCTCATGCGGGTGGTTGCCGAAAGCCTCGCGCGGCGAAGCGTCGAGCCCGACCCGCCCCTCCTCGAAGAACACGACGCGGTTTGCCACCTCCCGCGCGAAACCGATCTCGTGGGTGACGACCAGCATGGTCATGCCGTCCTCCGCAAGGCCTCGCATCACCTGCAACACTTCGCCCACCAGCTCCGGATCGAGCGCCGAGGTCGGCTCGTCGAACAGGATGACCTTCGGCCGCATCGCAAGCGCGCGCGCTATGGCCACCCGCTGCTGCTGGCCGCCGGAAAGATGCATCGGATAATAATCCGCGCGGTCCGACAGGCCGACCCTGGCAAGAAGGGCGCGGGCTTCCTCGATACATTCGGCCTTCGGACGGCCGAGCACGTGGATCGGCGCTTCGGTGATGTTCTCGATCGCGGTCTTGTGGCTCCAGAGGTTGAAGCCCTGGAACACCATCCCCGTCACCGCCCGCAGGTTTTCGATCGTCTTGCGCGACGGCTTGGGGCCATTCCCGCCGAATGGGAAGGTCAATTCGCGGCCATCGATCGAAAGCCTGCCCTGGTCGGGCGTCTCGAGCAGGTTCAGGCAACGCAGGAAGGTGCTCTTCCCGGAACCCGATCGCCCCAGGATCGCGACCACCTCGCCCTTCCTGGCGCTCAGCGACACGCCCTTGAGGACCTTCAGGCCCGCAAAGCTTTTCTCGAGCCCTTCGACCCGTACGACAGGGGCGTCATTCGTCATTTCCGCTCTCCTCAAATTCGGCCTGCCGCGCACCGTGACGCGCCACTTCGTCGATCATGGCGTCGATCATTTCGTCGCTCGTGGACATGGTCAGCGAGCAACCGGGCGCAATCATCGTGCGCCTGGCGATCCGCGGTCCCATGACTTCACGCAGGTGCGCGCGGGCGGCTTCGACGTCCGTGCCCGAAATGGGCCCTTCTTCGTTGATCCCGCCGGCCACGACGCCCGGGAATTTCGCTATTCCCTGTTCGAGAGTCGGCCCCGCCATCCGGTCATGCCAGTTCAGCATGTTGACGGGATAGGCGGCCAGCCGGTCGAAATAAGCCCGCACGCCGTGGACGTGCAACATGCGCAACGGCAAGGCGCAGGCGGGAGAAGCGAGCACCCGCAGATCGTAGGGCTCGCCGAAGCGACGATGATCCTCTTCCGGCATGACATCGGCATCCGCGCATTGCGTCGCGATGAACAGGCCATGCGCCCCGGCCTCGACGGAGGCTGCCACGAAGCGGATCGTCGTCTGCGTGATCACTTCAAGAGCGGCCTCGAGCAGATCCGGGACATCGCGCATCGCCAGCAGGAGCCCATCCTTGCCGGCGAGCTTCAAAGCGGTGGTAAGCGGGCTGAAGATCGTCAGCAGAACCGGCGCCTCGCCGTCCAGGCCGGCCACGATGCGCGCCAGCGCCTCCACCTGGATGCCCAGGCAGCCGGCGCCCGGATCGAGCACCCGCAGCCGCTCCCAGTCGCAAAGGCGGGAGATGCCGGGGCTCAGGACGCGCCGCGTGCCGAACATCGAAGGCACGTAGTCCGTGCGCAGGCCCCAATCCTGGGCGCTGAAGGTGCCGGTCGGCATGAACTTCACGAGGTCGAAATCGAAACGGCGCTGCCAGCGCAGGCTGGCCTCCGCAAGCCCCTCAGCCGTCTCGTCTTCCACCGGGAAGTGCCGCCAGAGGCTGATCGGCAACCGGTCCACGGACTGGCCGGCCATAGTGCGTTCCAGCCGCTGCCAATGGTCGAGCGCCATCCTGCCGCCTGCGCGGCTTTTCTCACGTTGCATCTGATATCCCGGCTAGTTGGCCTGATAGGCTCGGACTGGTTTGATTCTTGGCGTCAGCGCGTGTTCCAGCCATCTCACGAGCAGCGTGGCCGCGACGTTGATCGCCAGATAGAACGCACCGGCCACGGACAGCACCTCGAACACCCGATAGGTTTCGGTGACGATGGCGAAGGCGCGCGCGGTGATTTCTGGAAGGGTGATGATGGAGGCTACCGCGCTCATCTTGACCAGGTAGACGATTTCGTTGCCGTAGGCCGGCAAGGCCTGCCGCAGGGCCTGCGGCAGCACGATCCGCCGCAGCGTCATCAGGCGCGACATGGCAAAGGCCCGCGCCGCGTCGATTTCCTTTTCGGAGACCGACAGCAGTCCGCCACGGAAGATTTCGCACGCATAGGCGGAAGCACAGGCCGAGATCGCGATGATCGCGCACCAGAACGGTTCGCGCAGCACCGGCCATAGAAAGCTTGAGCGGACGGCGGCGAACTGGGCGAGGCCGAAATAGATGACGTAGATCTGTATCAGCAACGGCAGGCCGCGGAATATCGCCAGATAAGCCACCACCGCGTTACGAGCCCATCCGGCGCCATATTGGCGCACGAGCGCGAGTCCCAGACCTAGAACGAAGCTGCACGCAAGGCTCAGCCCGACGATCTCGAGCGTCAGTGGCAGCCCCTGGCCAAGCTCAGCGATGACATGAAGGAAGAAGTCCATCTTCAGGCCCTTCGCGCAACGGTGCCGCGCCCGAACAGACGCTCGACCCGGCCGAGTGCGAGAACCGATCCCCCGGTCAGGAGCAGGTAGATGGCGGCGGCCACGACATAATAGGTGAACGGCTGGCGCGTGGAGGCGCCGGCGATGCCCGCCTGGCGCATGATCTCGACCAATCCCACCACCGAGATAAGCGAAGTCTCCTTGATCGTGGTCAGCCAGATGTTGCCGAGGCCGGGCAAGGCGTAGCGCAGGGCCAGCGGTCCGGTTATGCGTCGCGCTCTCTTGAACCGCGACATTCCGAATGCGGTCGCGGCCTCGACCTGACCGCGCGGCACGGCGGCGATCGCGCCGCGCAGCACCTCGCTGGAATAGGCGCCGCAGATCATGCCGATCGCCACCACGCCGGTGGCCATCGGGCTGATCTCGATATAACCCCGGTGGCCGAACCAGGCCGCGAACCAGCCGAGCGTGTTGCTGCCGCCGAAGAAGATCAGATAGATGATCAGCAGTTCCGGAACGCCGCGCACGATCGTGCCGTAGACTTGTGCCGGGCGTGCCAGGACCCGGGCTCCCGAAAGCTGGGCAAGCGTCAGTCCAAGCCCCACCGCCTGCCCGAACAGGAAAGCCAGGCAGGCGACGAGCAGGGTCATGCCCATGGCGCGCAGCATGAGTGCGCCCCAGACGCCCTCCCACAACGGTGAAAAATCCAATTCCGTGCCCTCCGGGTCCGCCTCCGCCCGGGCTCCAGAGCAGTGGCCCGGATCATTCCGGGCCGTCGCTCCACCCTTGTCTTGCCGCGTCCCCGCGACGCCAGGCGATCCCGCCCTGACAGCAAAAATGCTTACCGAACCGGCGTCATGTCCGCGTTGAACCATTTGTGGCTGAGATCGCGGACGGTCCCGTCGGCAATGGCCGCGTCAATGGCGGTCTGGAATTTCGCCTGCATCTCGTGATTGCCTTTGGCCACGAGCGCGCCAACCCCCTGCCCGAGCATTCCGCCCTCGAAGGCCGGGCCGATCAGCTTGTAGGAAACGTCCTTGTTGCGTCCGATCATCTCGGTTGCGTAAGACAACTGCGTGAGGCCCGCCGCCACGCGGCCGGAAGCGACGTCGATATCGATCTCGTCCAGCCGGCGGTACTGGCGCACGTCCGCCGCGTCCTTGAAATAGGTCTCGACGAAGCGCGCGCTGAGACCCGATGCCGACACACCAATTGACTGGCCGGAAAGGTGCTTGCGCATCTCCGCGATCGCCGCCTCGGCTGCGGCGGGATCCCGATCGAAGGACACCGGCGGCTTGGCTTCGACATTCGCCAGCGGACTGTCGGCCACGGTATAGAAGGCCATCGCCAGGGTCGCATATGGACCTGCCATATCGACCTTTTCGGCGCGGGCGGCGGTCATCGCGAAACCGGAAAACAGCACGTCGTAGCGGCCGGCGTCGAGTCCGGGCACCAGACCGTCCCAGCTGTTCTGGAGGAATGTGCATTCCGCGTTCATCCGCTTGCACAGGGTCTTGGCCAGATCGATCTCGAATCCGTCCAGTTCACCTTTGTCGTTCACGAAGTTCCATGGCCGGTAACCGCCCTCGGTCCCGATCCGGATCGGATCGGCCTGCGCGGCCCCCGCCGCGACCACGAACTGGAATGCCGCGACAAGAACGAGCTGCTTGGCTTTCATGATGTTCCTCCTGCAATGCCGCGCTCTTTTTGTCGCTATATGCGAATCTCTTGCAACAGAGAAAGTCTTGAGGAATTCCGTTAGATTTTCTAACGTGAGGGGGCATTCGACTGCCAGGAACCCCCATGCGACTGCCGCCCCTCAACGCTTTGCGCGTATTCGAAGCCGCCGCGCGGCTGGGCTCCTTCACGCTGGCGGGAAACGAACTGCTGGTTTCTCACGGAGCGGTCAGCCAGCAGATCCGCAACCTCGAGGATTGCCTCGGCACCAGCCTCTTCCTGCGGCAGGGAAACAGGATCGAGCTGACGGCGGCAGGGATCGCCATCTACGAGAATATCCGCAAAGGGCTGAAATCCTTCGAGGAGATATTCCAGATCCTGAAGCAGGCAGACAGCCTGCGCGGCGAGGTCACCGTCAGCGCGCCGCCGGGGCTGGTGGGTCATCGCCTGGTGCATCATCTGGGCGAGTTCCACCGGCGTTTCGCCGATGTGCGCCTGCGCCTGATCCCTTCCAACGAGGACCGTGAGGTGCACTCGCGCGACGTGGACATCTGCATCCGCTATGGAAACGGGGCGTGGCCCGGCCGCAACGTCGAGCACCTGACCGACATCTTCCTGTTCCCGGTGTGCAGTCCCGATCTGCTGCGGAACGGCGCCAGGCTCGAAACGCCGGCGGACCTTCGTCAATTCCCCATCCTGTGCGCGGACGACGGCTATGAATGGGATATCTGGCTGGGAAGCCTCGGCGTGACCGACGACCTTTCCGACCAGCGCCATTATCTCGGCAACGCGCTCAACACGACCGAGGCCTGCTGTCACGGCTTCGGCGTGGCCCTCTGCGGAAACATCAGTTCGTCCCACTATCTCCAGCGGGGGCTGCTGATCCGCCCCTTCGCGCATGCGGTGCGAACCGCCAATTCGCTTTTCCTCATCACCCGCGCCGACATTGTCCACAAGGCCGCCGCCAGCGCCACGGCCGACTGGCTGAGGGCGCTGTTCACCCCGCCGGCCACGGATCCGGGTTGATCGACATGAGGGCCCTAACTGCCTCTCGCGTCGCGGCGTCCATTCCTGCGCGACCGCCGCAAGCGCGGTGACGCCGGCAACGTCCGAACGGTTGTAACGTCATGCATCTGGGGTATTGAGATGCCGGGGTTCAGCCGGTCTGTTTCAGCGCCCACGTTGGAGAGCCATAGATGTCCGCCGCGAAAAATGTTCTGTTCATCATGTACGATCAGCTCAGATTCGACTATTTGAGTTGCGCCGGGCACCCTTACCTGAAGACACCGAATTTCGACCGCCTCGCCGCCAAGGGCGTGCGTTTCACCAACGCCTACGTCCAGTCGCCGATCTGCGGCCCGAGCCGAATGAGCTGTTACACCGGCAGGTATGTCCATTCTCACGGCGCAGCGGGGAACGGCTATCCCCTGAAGATCGGCGAGCGCACGCTGGGCGATTATCTGCGCGATGCCGGCGCGGAATGCTGGCTGATCGGCAAGACGCATATGGTGGCCGACGTCGAAGGCATGCGCCGGCTGGGCGTTCCCGCCGACAGCATCATCGGCGCGCGCGTCTCGGAATGCGGCTACGACATCTGGGTCCGCGAGGACGGCCTGGTTTGCATCGGGCCCGAGAACCCCGACGAGCCGATCGATTCACCCTATAACGACGCGCTTATCGCAAAGGGATATCCGGCGCCGAATCCCTGGCACGTCCACGCGAATTCAGGGATCGACGAGGCCGGCAACATCGCCTCGGGCTGGTATTTGAAGAACAGCCGCGCAGCCGCCAACATCCGCGAGGAAGACAGCGAAACACCCTGGCTGACCGACCGGGCCATCGAATTTCTGGACAGCCGGGGCGATGCGCCCTGGTTGTGCCATCTCTCCTTCATCAAGCCGCACTGGCCCTACATCGCGCCGGAGCCATATGCCTCGATGTTCGGGCCGGACAAAGTGGTGCCGCCGGTCCGCAGCGATGCGGAACGGCACAATGCCAATCCCGTCTTCGAGGCATTCATGGAGATGCCGGAAGGGCGCAGCTTCAGCCGCGACGAGGTTCGCGATACGGTCGTGCCGGCCTATATGGGGCTTGTGGCGCAGTGCGATGCCGAACTTGGGCGGCTGCTCGACCACCTCGAAGCCACCGGGCGCATGCAGGACACGATGATCGTGCTGACGTCCGATCACGGCGACTATCTCGGCGACCACTGGATGGGCGACAAGTGCCTGTTTCACGAGCCGTCCGTGAAGGTTCCGCTGGTCATCTACGACCCGTCGGAAGCAGCGGACAAGACACGCGGCACGCTATGCGATGCCCTTGTCGAAGCCATCGACCTCACCCCCACCTTCATCGAGGTCCTGGGAGGCAAGGTGCTCAAGCATGTCGTGGAGGGCCGCTCCCTGCTGCCCTGGCTGCGGGGTGAGACACCGGAGAACTGGAGAACCGCGGTCTTTTCGGAACTCGATTACGGCGGCCTGCTTCCGGCGGAGCGTCTCGACCTTTTGCCATCGGATGCACATCTGTTCATGATCTTCGACGGCCGCTTCAAGATGATGCATGCCGATGGCGGCTTCGCCCCCATACTTTTCGATCTTGAAACCGATCCGCGGGAACTGACCGATCTGGGCACCGATCCGGCACATGAAGAGACGAGGCAAAGGCTCTACGAAATGCTCAACCGCTGGGCTCGACGCTATGCCCAGCGCACGACGGTTACTGACGAGGCCCTGTTCGCACAGCGCGGCACGGAGGCCGATTTCGGTTGCCTGATCGGTTTCTGGGACGAAAGCGAAGTCGCGCCCGCGGTGCGTCCGTTCTTCGTCGGTAAGCCGGAACGAGACTATCGGTAGCCCGCAGACCGTTCGGCGGGATCATTCCGCCAGCACCCTCAAAGGTGCGGCGCGGAACGCTGTTACCAACCACAGGTAACAACCAAGGTGCCGGATAAGGCAACTTGCCTCGCCTGGCTGCGGTCGGAGGCGCGGAGTCTCACCTCGAAAGGGTATATACGCCGCCGGTTTCCCCAAAATAATCTTGCGACGAGGGGATCAAATTACACCTGATCTTCCATCTCAACGACAACAAGAATCGGCGGTGGTGGGGCAGCCCTGCCTGACACGGTCCGGCTCCAGAGGGACTTGCAATGGACACCAGAAATAGGACGACCGGCACGACCGGTTTTCAGACTTCACGTCGCGGCTTTCTCGGAATGACGTCCGCCTTGGTTCTGGCGGGAGCACTAGGCCCTGTCGCAGGCAGCGGTCGGGCGCAGGCGCAAACGCTCGCCAAGGGCGGCCGCATCGTCCTGGGTTTCGTCGGCAAGGGGGTGTTCGGCCCCGTCGACCCCTATCGCTCTGGCGACCCGGTCGTGACCCTGTTGAACCAGGGCGTGGTTTTCGAAGGCCTGACCCGTCTCGACAATAAAGGAGTCCTGGAGAACCTTCTGGCCGAGTCCGTCGAGGCCGAGGACGACACCGCCACCAAATGGATCATCAAGATCAAGCCCGCCGTGAAGTTTCACAACGGCAAGGAACTGACTGCCGAGGATGTCATCTTCAGCCTGAAGAAGATCCGCGAAGACGGCACCGTCGCGCGAGGATATCTGGGACCTATCTCCCGCTACGAGGCGCTGGACCCGTTGACCGTGCGTGTCACGCTGGAGGCGCCGCGCAACTGGTTCCCGGTCGCGCTCGCCGGCGGCTACTCCGGAATGGTGCCTGCCGACTACGACCAGAACAAGCCGATCGGCACCGGTCCGTTCAGGATCGCGTCGCTCGAACTGTCCCAGAGCATGTCCCTAGCCCGGTTCGACAGCCACCATGGGCAGCCCGCTTTCCTCGATCAGATCGAAATCAGGCCGTTTGAAGAGCCATCCGCGCTGCTGAATGGTCTATACGCCGGTCAGGTGGACGTCGCCACGGGCATCGACGCCTCATTGGTCGGCGAGATCGAGGGCAAGGAGGAATTCAAGCTCTACAATTCGGCGACGGGCAAGTGCTATCCCATCCACATGCGCGCCGATGTCGAGCCGTTCAAGGAGAACAAGCTGCGGCAGGCGATGCGGCTGGTGCTGGATCGCGACGCCGTCGTCAATTCCGCCTATAACGGCTACGCCAAGAAAGCCGACGACCTCTACTCACCCTTCGACCCGAACTACGACAAGTCCCTCGTAAGACAGCGCGATGTCGCGAAGGCCAAGGCGTTGGTCGAAGAAGCCGGCCTGAGCGGCATGTCGATCGAACTGGTGATGCAGGAGGATGTCGCAACCGCGTTGATCCTGGCCGAGAACGCCAAGGATATCGGGATCAACGTGACCGTCACCCAACTCGACCCTGCACGGTTCTTCAACGAGGAATTCACGCAACGCAAATTCCATGGCGGCGACTTCTATCCGCCTATGCCGTTCTTCATGACATCGTCGCTGATCGATGGGCCGAACCCCGGTATCCCGACCTTGAAGTGGACGGATGAGGAATATCTCGAAATCTGGAAGGCCGCCAATGCCAGTCACGATCCGGCCGACGTCGCAGCCAAGGTGAAACGTCTTCAGGAAATCCTGTTCGAGCGCGGAGCCTGGATCATTCCCGTGTTCTTCAATGAGTTGGGTTTCTATCGCTCGACCCTGGGCGGATTCCCGGAGTTCGACCAGTCGGGCAACGGCATGTTCCGGGCGCTGCCCACAATCGGCTTCGTGGCTTGAACCTAGCCACAATCGCCGTCAATCTGGCATAAATCGGCTCCCCAAACGCCCGGACGCTCAGCGTACCGGGCGTTCTGCATTGCAGCGTTACACCGCCAATGACTGCGTAACGCGACGCAGCGCAAGGCCCCGTCGATAGCATTTTCCGTTTCACCTTGGAGGGGTATGTACCCCCACGGCCGCTTGGACGATTTTCGTAGGAGAGGAAACGGCGGCCGCCGATCGGCCAGCGGGAGCAACGGATGAGACCTATCAGGGCAATCGTCTATGGGCTGGGCACCATGGGCAGGATGACCGCGAAATACCTGCGCGAAAAGAACGTGGAGGTGGTGGCCGCCTATGTGCGCACCACGGAGGGCAAGGATTTCTCCACCCCGGAATTGCAGGGTGTGCGGATCTGCACGCCGGACGTGCCGTTCGATCAGTTCGACGCGGATATCGCGCTCATGACGCATTGCTCGCGCCTTGCCGACCTGTTCGAGCCGGCGGCAAAGGCGGCAAAGGCCGGCCTCGACGTGCTGACCATCGCCGAGGACGCCTTCGAGCCGTTCTACATCGACAGCGAGACGGCAAAAGCGCGCGAGCTCGACGCCATCTTCCGCGCTCACGGCAGGACCTTGGCCAGCGTGGGCGTGCAGGACACCTTCTGGTTCGCGCAACCCTTGTCCTTCCTGGCGTCGGTGCAGAAGCTGGATCGCATCATCGGGCGCAATATCTGCGATCTCTCCGCCTTCGGCACAGCCGGGCAGCATGGCGGCCAGATGGGGCTGACGGCGGAAGAATTCCATGCGAAGGGCCACGGTGCCGTCTCGGAGCATCGCGGCATTTTCGAGGTGGCGCTGCGGCCGCTCTGCCGCGCGCTCGGCCTGGCGATCAGGTCCGCGAAGGTCACCAACGAACCGGTGCTCGCGGAAGCCGACATGCCGGTGGAGAAGCTCGGCCGCACGATCCGCAAGGGCACGACCTGCGGCACGATGGAGCGTGTCGTGTTCGAGCTGGAGGGCGGCGTGGTGGCCGAAGGCCAGTTCATCATGCGCTTCCTGCCGCAGGGCGAAGGCGCCTTCAACGAATGGATCGTCGAGGGCAATCCCGGCATGAATATGCGCACCGACAATTTCCATGGCGACGTCATCACCTGCGCCTCGCTGGTCAACCGCGTGCGCGACGTCATGGACGCCGGGCCCGGTTTCCTGAGCGTCGACCAGCTTCGCGCGCCCCGCTACTGGTCGGTGCTCGACCGCCGCAACTGACAGCCACGCCCTCCAACGGCCGCCCAGGCGGCAACAGAACCAGAGGTTCAACCGTGACGGCACACCCCCAGACCATCAAACCCGAACCCGCCGGCGAGGCTTACATGTCGTCGCAGGAGATCATTGAAAAGTTGAAGGCGCTCGGCCCCCTCATCGAGGAGGAGGCGAACGAAATCGACCGGATCCGTCACCTGACGCCGCGGGTGCTGGACGCCTTGCGGCAGGCGGGCGCGTTCCGCATCGCCTGGCCGGCTTCGTGGGGCGGCCCGGAAATGCGGTTCGAGGACCAGATCCGCGCCGTCGAGGCGCTGTCATATCACGACGCGTCGGTGGCCTGGAACGTACAGATATTGTCCGACACCGGGTTCTACGCCGCCCAATTCGCGGAGCCTGTGGCGCGCGAATTGTATACGTCCATGGATTTCGCCACCGCAGGCGGATACTACCCGCCCCAGCGCGCCGACCGTGTCGAAGGCGGCTGGCACATCAGGAAGGGCCGCTGGCCGTTCGGCAGTGGCATACACAGCGCCGACTGCATCGTCTGCGGCATCCACCTGCATGAAAACGGCGAGCTGCTCCGCGACGCCGAAGGCAAGCCGGAATTCCGCGTCGCCTATCTGCCGAAGGACGAAGTGAAGCTCCTCGACACCTGGTACACGCTGGGCCTGCGCGGGTCGGGGAGCACCGACTACGAGGTCGAGGACGTGGTGGTACCGGACAAATACGTCTTCAAATATTTCGAAGGAGCGGCCGAGCACCTGCCGCCGCTGGCGCGCTATGCCAACCTGATCGCGATCTCGCTGCAAGGCGTGGTTCTCGGGCTCGGCCGGCGCATCCTGGACGACGTCAACAAGGAACTGCGCAAGCGCTCGCCCAACGACCGCTTCATGCGCATCAACTACGCCGAGGCGGAGATGAACTATCGCGCCGCGCGCGATTTCTCCATCGCCGTTGCCACTCGTCTCAGCGATCGCCTGTTTTCCGGTGCGATGCTGACACCGGAGGAACAGTCCGAGGCGGAGCTTTCGTCCGTCAATGCCGGCCACCAGATCAAGAAGGCCTGCACCATGGCGATCGAGCTTCTGGGCGCGTCGACCATTTATGCCCGCAGCCCCTTCGAGCGCCGCCGCCGCGATCTCGATACGCTGCTGGTCCACATCAGTCACCAGCGCCGCGCGCTCGAGGCCGCGGGTGGACTGCTGCTCGGCGAAAAGAACCTGCCGCAGCTGGCCTAGAACGAACGGCATCCTTCCCGACGAAAGGAGCCCGCATGCAAGCCATGCGGGCCTTTTTCTTATGCTTCCGAACCCGCAGCTACAGACAAAGCCTGGCGCAAAAAAGGGCCGCGGCGGGCGCGGCCCTTCACCGATCGTGCTGGGAGATCGAATCATTCGACCGTCTTGTAGACGGTATCGGTGGACCTGTGGCCGAAGGCTTCTTCGAACTTGTCGATATACGGCCCCGCTTCGGCCTTGAAGGCCGCATAGGCCTCGGCGCTCGGCCATTCGTCGAAGTCCAGGAATTCCATGTCGCTGGTCACGGCGCGATGGCTGATGCGGCCATGCTTATCGAACAGCTTGATGATCGGTGCGAGCAATTCGCCGTTTTTGGAAGCCCACTCGACGACTGCGCTGTGGGCAACGGGGAAACGGATGACAACCATGACGGACATTTGGATTCTCCGGAGCTGGAATGGGAAGGGTGCAGGCAATCTTTTCCGACCTGCCGACCCGCTCCGTTTTTACCTCCACTGTGCAATCGCAGACATACCTTGCTTGGGTGACCTGCGGTCGATGACCGCCGTCAGGTGGTCGACGCTCCGTCCACTTCCTTGAAGACTTCCCGGGCCAGCCGGAAAGCCTCCACGCCGGCGGGAATGCCGGCATAGATGGCGAGTTGGATCAGCGTGTCCTTGATCTCCTCGCGCGTGCAGCCATTGGTGAGCGCGCCCCTCAAGTGCAGCTTGAATTCATGGCTCCGGTTGAGCGCGCCCAGCATGACCAGGTTGAGCAGGCTTTTGTCGCGGCGGCTCAGCGCCGTGCGGCCCCAGCCGGCACCCCAGCAATATTCGGTGACGAGGTTCTGGAAATCGCGGTTGAAGTCGTCGGCGGCGCCAAGCGACTTTTCCACATATTCGGTGCCCAGAACCGCCTTGCGGATTTCCAGCCCGCGTTCAAATGTTTCCTGTGACATCAGCGCTGTTCCTCATTGTGAATCGGATTGGAGAGGACACCGATACCAGGAATCTCGACGGCGATGGTATCGCCTTCCTTGAGGAAGACGGGCGGCTTGCGCTTGAAGCCGACACCGGCCGGCGTGCCGGTGGGAATGACGTCGCCCGGTTCCAGATCGATGAATTCGGCGATGTTCTCCAAAATGGTGGGAATATCGTAGATCATCGTCGAGGTGTTGGCCGATTGCTCGACCTTGCCGTTGAGCGTGGTCCTGATATCGAGATTGTGCGGGTCAGCGATCTCGTCGGCGGTGACGATGACCGGACCGAACGGGCCGGACGTGCGGAAGTTCTTGCCGGCGGTGTACTGCGTGATGCGGAACTGATAGTCGCGCACCGTCACGTCGTTGAAGATCGAATAGCCGAACACGTAATCCATCGCTTCGGCCTTGGAGATGCGCTTGCCCCTGGTGTCCTTGCCGATGATGACTGCCAGTTCGCCCTCCCAGTCGAGCTGGTGCGAGACTGCCGGAACCCGCACCGGCTCGCCATCGGCCACGAGCGTTCTCGCGAAGCGCGCGAACATGATGGGTATCGGCGAAATCTCCAGGCCCGCCTCCTTGGCATGCTCGGCATAGTTGCGCGCCACGCACACGATTTTGGGCGGACGGGCGATGGGCGGGAGAAGCTTCACCTCGGTCAAAGGCTTCGAGACGGCCGGCGCCTTGGTATTTTCCGCCTCGAAACGCACGATCACCTTTCGCGCGGAGGCCGAAAGCGCTTCGCAATCCTCGAAGAACTCCTCGACGCGCGCGGGGATCCTCGCGATCGAGCCATCCGAGGCCGCATAGGCCTCGCTGGCGCGCGCGAGATCGAGCACATGCTCACCGACGATCGCACCGAAACGGGGTTTGCCGTTTTCTTCGTAGCTGACGAGTTTCATGTCATCGTTCCTGTCATTGATCTGTTCGATGCCGAAGCCGGCCTAGAAAGCGAGGCCCCGGGTGCGGGCGAGCATTTCCTTGGCGATATTCGGCGCGCGGAACTCGAACTGGTCGTGGCCACGGCTGACGCACATGATGATGTCGCGCAAATAGCGCGGCAGCCGCGCGCCGTCCTTCAGCGCCGCGGACGATGCGGTCCTGACCAGAAGCTCCACCGCCTCGTAGGCCAGCCGCTCGGCCATGTGGTACATGCCATCCAGGCGCACTGCTTTTTCTATGGTGAAGGGCGCCTCGCCCGCCACGCAGCGGGCCGCATGTTCCAGATAGAGGTTGGCGCCCTGCAAAGTGATTGCGCGGGCGCTGTCGGCCAGCGCAACCGCCTGCCCGTAGGAGCGCTGGTAGTCGGGGTTGTAGGCCCTCAGCGTCGCCGTGCCCGGCGTGTTCCTGGTGGCGATGAGGTCCTCATACTCGTCGAGCGCGGCGAAGGCGAGGCCGGTCGCCATGGCCGCGAGGCCGCCTTCCGCGAAGGCGGCGAACAGCCCGCCATAGAGCGGGTTACCATGCAGGATTGACCCGACGGTGGGGCCGTCTATCCCGGCGTCGCCGTCGAAACGGAACGTCATGTGATCGGGCACGAACACGTCGTCCAGCACGACGCCGTGGGAGCCGCTGCCTTTCATGCCCATCAGATCGCCCCAATTGTCGAGGCGCGTGAAGCCGCCTTCAGGCACGACCACCGTAAGCATCGGCGCCTCGGTCGCGCCTTCAGCCTTGGGCAGAGCCATGTTGCCCATGAAGTGGCTGGCGTAGGGCACACCGGAACAATAGTACCAGGTGCCGCTGACCCGATAGCCGCCATCGACTTTCCCGGCGACGGGATTGTGGGCGACAAAGGACCACGGCGCCTGGAAATTCGGCCTGAGCCCGAATATCTCGGCCTGCGCGCGCTCATTGAAATAAGATGCTATCTGCGCGGCATGGCCGGTACCCAACGCAAACCACCAGCCGGTGTCGGGACATCCCCGCGCGATCTCGATGACGACACGGTAGAAGTCGTCGAGATTCATCTCATAGCCGCCGAACCGCTTCGGCTTGAGGATATGGAACAGCCCGGCCTCGGACAGCGCATCATAGATCTTCTGCGTTGGAAAGCGGTTCGCTTCGGTTGCGGGCTGCTCCTCACGCAGCAGCGGCCGCAGCGTTTCGGCGCGCGCGACGAGTTCGCCGACGGTGATGGCGGGGCCGGTCGAGGTGACGGCATTCATGGCTGACTTCCTGCATTCGGACGGGGCACGATCCCGGCTGATGGCGACCACCCCGGGATCATGACGCGACAATGGGAGAATTGAGCTAAGCCCGGGCACGCCCTGCATCGGCTTCGCGCTTTTGTGCGAAGGCATCGAAATCAAAGGCGAGCAGGTCGATCTCCTGGATGGGATCGTAGGGGCGCGGCTTGCCTTCCCAGCCGATCTTGTCGATGCCCCAATAGAATTCGAGCAGGTTGCCGTCGGGATCGCGGGCATAGAAGCGCGGCTGGTTGCCAGGCCCGCCCTTGCGACAATTGACGATCTCCACGCCGTCGTCGCGCATCTTGACGAAGAGATCGAGCAAGTCCTGCGGGCTGGCAAGCTCGAAGGCGATGTGATGCAGGCCGAATCCGTAGCGTGGGGCATCCGGCGCATCGTCGGGCAGGATGTCCTTGCGCATGCGGAAGATGGAAAGTTCGTGATGCGTGACGTCGCAGCGGATGAAGGCGCCGGCGGCGACAGCCACGCCGTGGCCGATCTTCTCTTCCGGATATTCGAACTTTTCCGTCAGCCGCATTCCCAGATAGCGCTCGTAGAACGCAACGGTGCGATCGATGTCCCGCACGGTGAGGCCGATATGGCCCAGCCTGGCAACCCTGGTCTGCATCTTTTCCTCTGGTCGATTATGGAACGTCTCTGTTCTCGAGTAGAACGGTGATGCCGCACTCTACAGTCGCGGCACCCTCGATCCCCTCCCCTTGAAACGTGACGAACCGGGCAACCGGTACTGCAAACGCGAGCGGAAGCCGCCCGGGTGCCGGGGCGGTTTAGGCCTCGTGGAATCGAAGGAAAGTCAGCTCTCAGTGATGACGCATCACGTCCATGTTATGCTCAACGATGGAGAAATAGCGCGCAAACAGCTCGTTCTGGCTCGACACGCGCAGCTTGGCATAAGCGCGCTTGCGGTGCGTGGCCACCGTGTTGATGCTGATGCCGAGGTTCAGGCTGATGCCGAGCACGGTGTAGCCGAGCACGATCGAGGCGCAGATCTGGGCCTCGCGCGCCGTCAGCGTGTTGTTGTCGGCGTTGATGGCTGCCTGCACGCGTTCGAGCAGCGCTTTCTGGCTGATGGCGCGGGGCCGTCCGGTGTCGCGATGCCGGGACACCTCGCCGTGCTTGTGCAGGATCTGGATGATGGCGGAGCCGCAATGCTGCAGGAACTCCATCGAGCCGTGCGAAAACTCCTCCCCGCCTTCCTCGCGATAGAAGCCGGCATAGATCCTTTTGGCATTCACCGTCGACGTGACGGCGAGCTCGTGCTTGATCCGGGGTTTGACGTAGAACTCCTGCCGGTAGGTGTCGTCCGCCGCTGCGGCGGGCGACACCAGAAGGCTGCATTTTGCCTCGGGCAGGTTTTCGTACATGTTCCAAACCGGATCGCTGCGATAGCCCTCCTTGATGTAGCTTTCGGCGAGCATGCGCGCCCGGCCCGAGGATTCCTCGGTGTTGGCCTGCGCCACAAGGGTTCTCATCGCGCTCTCGTCAGCCATGAACACGGTGCAATGATCGATGCCGATCAATCGGTTCATGGCGGCAAAGAAGCCCTGGCTGAAATCCTCTCGTCCGATCAGCGACACCATGTCTGCGATCGGTTCGATCGCACTTTGCACTTCCATTGGCGGAACCTCCCTTTTCCTCCACGCGCCGGAGGCATCTGCGCGCCGGCGCGGCTTTCCATCTTCAATGCGCCTTCAGTTTCCTCCCTGCGGCGGCGAGCCCCGCATCCAGTGCCGACAGGATACGGCTCACATGGCCACTGTCGATGACCAGGCAGGGCGAAATGATGACGTTGGCGCCGGAGGTACGCACCATCACGCCCTCCTCATAGGTCTTGTCATAGAGCGCCTGCACCACCTCCTTGGCCGCAGGCGTCTTCTTCTCTCGATCGCTCACCAGTTCCAATGCCGCCATCAGGCCCTTGCCGCGCGCATCGCCGACGATCTCGTGCCGCCGCTTCAAGTCCTGAAGGCCGGCGAGCAGTTCTTCGCCGCGCGCCTTGGCGTTGGCGGCCACGTCGAGACGCTTCACCTCGGAAAGCGTTGCCAGCGCCGCGGCGGCGCCGATCGGGTGGCCGGAATAGGTGTAACCATGGCTGATCGTGCCGGCCGGACCTTTTGCGGTCTCGAAAGCGCTTGCCAGATGCTCGCCGATCATGGCGGCACCGAGCGGGAAATAGCCGTTGGTGATACCCTTGGCCGTCGACATCATGTCCGGCTTGATGCCCCACAACCTCGAGCCGCATTCGGAGCCGGCGCGACCGAAGCCGGTGATGACCTCGTCGGCGATGAGCAGGATGCCGTGCCGGTCGCAGATTTCGCGCATGAGCGGGAAAAAGCTTTCATGCGGAACGATGACGCCGCCCGATCCGAGGACCGGCTCCATGATGAGTGCTGCGATGGTGTCGGCGCCGTGGAAGGCGATCTCCTCCTCGAACGCCTCGCCGATCTTGCGGGCAATCACCGCGCCGTCTTCCGTATCGAACGGGTTGCGATAGGTATAGGGCGACGGCAGGTGAATGACGCCGGCCAGCATCGGTTCGTAATTGCGCCGGAAGTTCGGATTGCCGTTGACCGAAGCGCCCCCGAAATGGGTGCCGTGATAGCCCTTCTTAAGCGACACGAATTTCGTGCGCTCCGGCTGGCCGTTCGCCCTGTGGTACTGCCTGGCCAGACGCAGGCACGTCTCGACCGAATCCGAACCGCCGGAGGTCAGGAAGGCCCGACCCATGCCTTCCGGCTTGAAGAACTCGCACAGCTCATAGGAAAGCTCGATCAGCGGCGAGGTGGTCGTGCCGCGGAAGGCGTTATAGTAGGGCAGCTTCTGCAACTGGCCGGTGATGGCCTGCTTCACCGGATCGCAGGAATAGCCGAGGTTGACGTTCCACAGGCCGCCGACGCCGTCCAGCGTGCGATGGCCGTGGATGTCGACGATCTCGACACCCTCGCCCCGCTCGATGATGCGGGGCGGGTTGGCACGCATTTCACCGGGGTGGGCCATGGGGTGCCAGACATGCTTGGCATTGTTCCCGATCAGGAAATTGGTATCGCGCATGTGAGGGTCCTTTCAGATGCAATCCGATTCAGGCAGCGTCGTCACGCGCTGCCATGAGCCGGTAGAGGTCAAGGAAATCCTGCGGCGGAATTCCGCCTAGCCGCCGCGTCGCCTCGATGCCGGCGGCCATGACTTCAAGCGCCGTCCTGGCCAGATTGGGCGCGTTCATGCGGTTAGCGGGCGTCGCCACCGCCACCGCACCCATGGCGATGCCGTCGGCGTTGAAGAATGGCGCGCCGACACCGACCACGTCGGCGTCGAAGCTGCAATCGGCGACGCTGTAGCCGCGCGAGCGCGTAAGCGAGAGCGCTTCCTCAAGGGCCTTGGCGTTGGAAACGGTGGTCGCCGTGAAGCGCGTCATCTGCGCGGCCAGCGCATGTTCCACGAACGCGGCGTCCGCATAGGCTAAGCAGGCAAGACCGGTGGCGGTGGCGTGAAGTTCCATGCGCGCGCCATATTCGACATGGACGCGGTTGCTGCGCGTCCCCTCCCTGGCGGCGACCGTGGCCACCTGTTGGCCGGCGATGACCGAGGCGTGCGAGGTTTCCGAGACCTTCTCCGTCAGCGCGTCGACCACCGCCTGGAGCGTGGCGCTCATCGGGGTCGTGATCTCGCGGGTGCGCGCCAGCCGCAGCACCGTCGCCCCCAGGCTGTAGTGCTTGGTCGCGGCCTGCCTGAAGACGTAGCCGTGCCGCTCCAGCACTTTCAGCATCCGGTGGCAGGTCGCGGTGTCGATGCCAGTGGCGCGCGCGATCTCCGTCAGCGTGAGCGACGGGCGCTGCTCCGTGAACAGGTCCAGGATCGTGAGGGCCTTGCCGACTGTACGCATGGGTCTTTCCGAACAGATGCTCCGATCCGTCTCCGCTCAGGAAAGGCTAATCTATTTCAAAATCACAAATCAATTTGATAATAGTGAAAGTTTACTGATACGGCAACGTCACCTTCCGCGGGTCTTTGATCCTGCCTGTTCCGGAAGCAATGCTGCGCGCAGAGATTGAAATGTGGAGACGTGCCGCCCGGAACCCTGCCTGCCGTGGCGGCTGCTCATTGGAGGCATTTTGCCCGACCAGCCCAAAATCGACGCCTTGCGTGACCGGCCCGTGCCGCCGCAGTCGCTGTTTATCGCCGGTCAGTGGCGTCCGGCTGCAAGCGGCGAGGACATCGGCGTCATATCGCCCATCGACGGCCGCACCATCACCCGCATCGCCCGTGCGGGGAGAGAGGACGTCGACGCCGCCGTGGCCGCCGCGCGCAAAGCCTACGAGGGCGGCGCCTGGTCCCGCATGGCGCCGGCCGCGCGCAAGAAGGTCATGATACGCATCGCCGAAGGCATCGAGGCGCGCGCGCTCGAACTCGCAGTGCTGGGCGTGCGCGACAACGGCACCGAAATCGCAATGGCACTGAAGGCCGAGCCGGGAAGTGCGGCCGCCACCTTCCGCTACTATGCCGAGGCCATCGACAAGGTCTATGGCGAGATCGCCCCCACCGCGGACGCGGTGCTGGGCCTGATCCACCGCGAGGCCGTGGGCGTTGTGGGGGCCATCGTGCCATGGAACATGCCGCTGATGATCGGCGCGTGGAAGCTGGCGCCTGCGCTTGCGGCCGGCAATTCGGTGGTGCTGAAACCGGCCGAGGCCGCTTCGCTCACCCTGTTGCAACTGGCCGCGATCTGCGCCGAAGCCGGCCTGCCGGAAGGCGTGCTCAACGTCGTGACCGGCGCCGGCTCAATCGTCGGCGAGGCGATCGCCACGCATATGGACGTGGACGTGCTGGCCTTCACCGGATCCAACGCAGTGGGCCGGCGGCTGCTCGAATATTCGGCGCGCTCCAACCTGAAGCGGGTCTATCTCGAACTCGGCGGCAAATCGCCCAACATCGTCTTTTCCGATGCCCCGGACCTTGACCGGGTCGCGAAAGCGTCGGCCAACGCCATCTTCCGCAATTCCGGCCAGGTCTGCGTGGCGGGCTCGCGGCTGCTGGTCCAGCGCAGCATCCATGACGAGGTGGTGGAACGGCTGGCGCAAGTCGCCGATGCCCTCAAGGTAGGCGATCCACTCGACCTTTCCAGTGACATCGGCGCGGTCGCCAGCGAAGCGCAGCTCGCCGGCAATCTGCGCTTCGCGCGGCAGGCCGTGGAGGAAGGCGCGCGCCGCGTGACCGGAGGGGAGCGCATCCTGGAAGAAACCGGCGGCTTCTACCAGCGGCCGGCGATTTTCGACGGCGTGACGCAGGACATGACGCTGGCGCGCGAGGAGGTGTTCGGACCGCTCTTGGCCGTCATCGCCTTCGATGACGAAGAGGAGGCCGTCCGCCTCGCCAACGCCACCGAATACGGCTTGGCGTCGGCAGTGTGGACCACCGATCTTTCGCGGGCGCATCGCATGGTGCGCGCGGTGCGCGCGGGCGTGGTGCACGTCAACACCTATGGCGGCTCCGACCTGACGGTGCCGCTTGGCGGCCACCGCCAGTCGGGCAACGGACACGACAAGTCGCTGCACGCGCTCGAAAAATACACGGCGCTCAAAACCGCATGGATACAGCTGTGAACGCATCCGGGGCCACACCATCCGCAGGCACGCGCAAGACCGTTCTCGTCATCGGGACCTTCGACACCAAGAAGGAAGAGCTTTCCTTCATGTGCGACGTGATGGAGGCCGGTGGCGGCGCCGTACTGACCATGGACGTCAGCGTGCTGGGAGATACGGACTTTCCCGTCTCCTTTTCCAAGCACGACGTGGCTGCCGCCGCAGGCGTGACGATAGCCGACGTCATCGCCGCCGGCGACGAGAGCCATGCGATGGCCCTCATGAGCAAGGGCGCACAGGCGCTCGCGCTCAGGCTGCTGGCGAAAAACCGGTTCGACGCCATGATCTCGCTGGGCGGGACGATGGGCACCGACCTGGCGCTGGACGTGGCGCTCGCGCTGCCGCTCGGCGTCCCAAAATATATCGTCTCCACCGTGGCATTTTCGGCGCTGGTCCCGCCCGATCGTCTCGCGCCCGACGTGCAGATGATCCTGTGGGCCGGCGGGCTTTACGGCCTGAACGCGATCTGCCGTTCGGCTCTCAGCCAGGCGGCGGGCGCGGTGCTGGGTGCGGCCCGCGCTGCCTGCGGCGTGCTGGACGGTCCACCGCTGGTCGGCATCTCCTCGCTCGGCAATGCCTCGTTGAAATACATGCGGCATCTCAAGCCGGCGCTGGCCCGTCGCGGCTACGAGGCGGCTTTCTTCCATGCCCAGGGCATGGGCGGACGGGCGATGGAGAGCCTTGCCGAACAGGGCACGCTGTCAGCCGTGTTCGACCTGTGCCTCCAGGAATTCAACAACGGCATCCACGGCTCCATCGTCAACAGCGGGCCGGAAAGGCTGTCGCGCGCCGGTGCGGCAGGCGTGCCGCAGATCGTCGCGCCGGGAACCGCGGATCTTGTCGATCTGCCGACATGGCAGCCACTGCCGCCGCGTTTCGAAGGGCGGCCCTGCCATGTGCACAACAAGCTGATCTCGTCGGTGACGCTGACGGAAGCCGAACGCCGCCACACCGCCCGCGAGATCGCCGCCCGCCTCAACAGCGCGCGAGGCCCCGTGCACGTGATCCTGCCACTGCGCGGCATCCAGGAATGGGATCGCGAAGGCGAGATCGGCCACGACCCGCAGGCGCTGGCAGGCTTCTTCGAGGAGCTCGGCGCCAGCCTGGCCACCTCCGTGCCGGTCACCGCCATCGACGCCCATATCAACGACCCCGCTTTCGCCGACGCGGTGATTGCCGTGTTCGACCGGTGGACGGCAGACGGCACCGTCGCACCGGCCGCCAGGGAAGCGGCGCGTGCATTTGCCCTGCCGACGGCCTGATTGCTTTCCGCTGGCGCCATCAAGCATATCGATCAATTTTCGCCCTTCCGCCAACCGCGGAAGGGCTTTTTTCTTGCGCTATGCGGTTGCGGGCGAGACCCGGTCAGGCCCTCAGCGGGACCTGCCGCGGCGCCTCGACACGATGATCGATGTCGGCTTCGAGGGCATTGGCCAGCAATTGCCGGGTATAAGGATGCTGCGGCCGGTCGATGACGTCGCCAACCTGTCCGATCTCGGCGACCCTGCCCTTGTCCAGCACCAAAACCCGGTCGGCGAGATTGCGCACGAGGGCGAGATTGTGCGTGACGAACAGCATGGTCAGCCCCCGGCGCGCCTTGAGGTCCTTCAGCAGATTGACGATGGCCGCCTGTACCGAGACATCGAGCGCCGACGTGATCTCGTCGCAGACCAGGATTTCGGGATCGGCCGCCAGCGCGCGGGCGATGGCCACGCGCTGGCGCTCGCCGCCGGAAAGCTGGTCGGGAAACACATGCATCGTTTCGGGCGTCAGACCGACCTGCGACAACACGCTGGCGATGGCCTCCCGCCGCTCGCGCCGGCCGCTCTTGCGAAAGGTGTCGTAGACCAGCCCGACGAGCTGTTCGACTGTCTGGCGCGGGTTGAGCGAGTTGTGAGGGCTCTGAAAGATGTACTGGATGGCCTGCAATTGCGCGCGCGACCGATCGCGTGCCCGTGGCGCGAGCGGCACGCCCTCGAAGAGCACCGTGCTCGTCTCCTGTTTCACCAGGCCGATCAGCGCGCGCGACAGCGTGCTCTTGCCGGAGCCGGACTCGCCGACGATGGCCAGGCATTCGCCCCGGCCGGCAGCGAAGCTGATGCCTTCCAGGACGCGATGGCTGCTATAGGACACGGAAAGGTCGCGCACCTCCAGCACCGGCTTCGCGACCGGGCCGGCCACAGGGTCCGCAAGGCGCTCGGGACGCGTGCCGCACACGCTTCCGGCCTTGACGCAGCGCACCAGATGCCTGGGCGCGGCTTCCGCGATCGCAACCGGCGCGCCCATGCAGGCCGTATCGGCGACGGGGCAACGCGGGTGGAAGAAGCAGCCTTTCGGCCGGCTCGCCACGCGCGCGGCGGACCCTGGAATGGTGGTCAGATGCGTACGGCAGCGCAGCTCGGGCACGGCGCCGAGCAGAGCGCGCGTGTAAGGATGCATCGGGTCGGTCAGGACGGTCTCGACGCGGCCCAGTTCCACGACCCGCCCCGAATACATGACCATGACGTGATCGGCTATGTTGGCGATCACGGAGAGGTCGTGCGTCACGTGCAGCGCGCCGATGCCCTGTTCGCGGCACAGCTTCTTGACGACATCGAGGATCCTGTTCTGCGTGGTCACGTCCAGCCCGGTCGTCGGCTCGTCCAGCACGATGAGCTTGGGCGCAAGGATCACCGCCATCGCGATGCCGATACGCTGCTGCTGGCCGCCGGAAAGCTGGTGCGGATAGCGCAACAGGAAAGCCCTGTCCGGCGGCAGGCCTACCGCGACCATGACGTCGGCGATCCGCCGCTCGATCTCGGCAGCCGGCGTTTCCGGCTCATGCGCCTCGATCACTTCTGCGAGCTGCAAGCCGATGCGCAGCGAAGGATTGAGAGCGGAGGCCGGATCCTGCGGCACATAGGCCACCGTCTTGCCGCGCAGCAGCCGCTTCCTCTCGCTGTCGAGGGCAAGCATGTTGGCGCCGGTGTCGCCGGCTATGTGCACCGTGCCGCCGGTGATCCTGGCGCCACCGCGCGCAAAGCCCAGCAGCGCCATGCCAACCGTGGTCTTGCCGGAACCCGATTCCCCCACGACACCCAGCACCTCGCCGGCGCGGATCGAAAAGCTCACGTCGTCGACGATGTCGGCACCGTCCGGCAATTCCACGCGCAGACCGCGCACATCCACGGCAAGCTGCATGCTCGACGAGCAGGAATGCGCCTGTGTCATGCCTCGCCTCCGGACTTGCGGCTGGTTCCCGAAACCGTGCCGGCGATGCCCTCGGCGATCATGTTGATGCCGAAGGCAAAGAATGCGATGCACAGGCCGGGCGCCAGCACCGGCAACGGCCGGGTGGCGATGCGGCCCCGGTTCTCGTTGATCATCAGTCCCCAATCGGCATTGGGCGGCTGGATGCCGTAGCCCATCACGCTCAGCGCGGCGATGCCGGCGATCGACCAGACGATGCGGATGCCGAACTCGACCAGCAGCGGGGTGGTGATGTTGGGCAGAACCTCCCGCCACAGGATGCGCCAGCGCGGCACGCTGAGCGCCTCGGCGAACTGCACGAATTCGCGCTCCACGATGTCGGCCGCCACGCCGCGCGTGATGCGCGCCACCTGCGGCATATGGGCAATGCCGACGAGCAGCACCACCAGCCATTCCTTGGTGCCGATCAGCGAAACGAACAAGAGCACGAAGATGATGAGCGGAATGGAAAGGAACACATCCATCACCCGCATGAGGAACTCTTCCAGCCAGCCTTTGCTGTAGGCCGCGACCAGACCGACCGTGACCCCCAGCACCATCCCGATGGACGCGGCCGCGAATGACATCCACACGACAGGTAAGCCGCCATAGAGCAGCCTCGACAGCACATCGCGACCACGGAAATCCGTGCCCAGCAGGAAGCCCCCGCCCGGCGGCATGAACGGCCTGCCCACGAAGGCATCCGGCCGGTAGGGCGCCAGCAGCGGCCCGAGCAGCGCCAGGGCGATCACCAGAAGCGTCACGGCGATGCCGATCTGCGTGCGGCGGTAGCGCGACGCCTCGCGGAACGCCAGCAACCATGTCGGGCCGTAGAGGACGGAAGAAGAACTCATGCCATGAACAATCCAGGTCAGCTTCTCAGGCGCGGCGTCATGAGGATCGTCAGAATGTCGGCCATCATGTTGAAGGTGATGTAGCCGCAGGCGAAGATCAGCACGATCGCCTGGATCACGAAGACGTCACGCTGCGCGACGGCCGACTGCAAGGCGCTGCCGAGCCCGGGATACTGAAAGATGAATTCCACCACCACCGCGCCGCCGAGGATGTAGGCGAGCGTCAGGGCCGCGGCCTGGATCGACGGCACGAGGCTGTTTCGCAAGGCGTGGCGCAGCAGCACGACACGCGGCGGCAGGCCCTTCAGCCGGGCTGTCACGACATATTCGGAGGCCAGCGCGTCCATCAGCGAAGCCCGTATCAGACGGCCGAGATAGGGCATCACCGCCAGTGTCAGCGTCAGCACCGGCAGCACCAGGACGCCCGGATTCTGAAGCACCGTCTGCCCCGGCGGCACCAGCGCCGTGGACGGCAGGAGGTGGAAGACCTGGGTCGACAGAAGCAGCACCAGGACGATGGCAATGACGAATTCGGGGATGCCGGCCGTGCCGATCAGGAAGCCGTTCATCGCATTGTCGAACAGGCGGCCGGGCTTGATCGCCATGATGGTTCCGATGGCGAAGGAAACCGGCAGCGCCACCACGCTTGTGACTGCCAGCAGCAGCAGCGTGTTGGTCAGCCGCGGCCTGACGATGTCCCAGACCGGCCCGCGGCTGATGAGCGACATGCCCATGTCGAGATGCAGCAGGCCGCCCATCCAGGCCAGGTATTGCGCCGACAGGGTGCGGTCCATGCCGAGTTGGGCCTTCAGCGCGGCGACGGCCTCCGGCGTGGCGCTGCGGCCCAATATGGCGCGCGCGGCGTCACCCGGCAGCACGTTTGTGGCGAAGAAGATGATCAGCGATATCAGGAAGAGCGTGAACACCCCCAGCGCCGAACGTCTGATCACGTGCCGCCAAAGCATCGTCAGCTCGCGAAGCCGAGACCAGGGAGCGCCCGGTAGATGCCCGCGCCGCTCTGGTCAAAACTCGGCAGGCCGGCGACCTCGGCCTTGCACAGCGCCAGTTCGTTGCCATAGACCGGGATGATCCAGCCGCCCCGTTCGAACAGGATCTCCTGCAGCTTCATGGTGATCTCGCGGCGGGCCTCCTCGTCGAGCGTGCCCGAGGCCTTCTCCCACAGTTCCAGATATTCGGGATCGCGCCAGCGGATCTGGTCGAGGCCGGCTTTCGGGCCGTCGGCCAGCGACGAGATCAGGAAGATCGGTCCGGACGGCCAGTAGTCCCCGCCGAAGAAATGCCGCTGCATGTATTCCTCGTTGAAGAACGCGGCGCCGTCGAGCTGCTTGACGGTGATGTTGATGCCAATCTCCTTGGCGTTTTCGGCAAGCACCAGCGCGGTCGCAACGTCGTTGTACATGACCAGTTCTAGCTCGGTGCCGGCCAGGCCCGCCTCCTCGATCAGCGCTTTCGCCTTGGCCACGTCGCGCTCGCGGTTCAGGGATTTGTCGAAATCGGGATCGTATCGTCCGTAGAGATCGCTCGCGAGCGTGGCGTTGCCGTTGTACACAGAGTTGAGCACAGCCTGGCGATCGATCACCAGCCGCAGCGCCTGCCGCAGCCGCACGTCGTTGAACGGCGCGACGTCGGTACGCATCTGGATGGGATAGAACCTGCCGGTAGGCGAATTGTAGATCTTGAACCTTTCGTCGCCTTCGACCTCGCCGATCAGCGAGGCGTCCACTTCGTTGATGATGTCGATCTGGCCCGACTGCAATGCGTTCAGCATCGCAGAAGGGTCCTCGAACGGGCGCAGCACGACCGAGTCCAGCAGCGCCGGAGTTCCGCGATACTTGTCGAAGCGGTCGAGCGTCACCGATTGCGACTGGACCACCTGGCCGATTTTAAAAGGCCCGGTCCCGACCGGCGCCTTCGGATCGAAATCGACCGGCAGGATGCTGGAATAGGGATCGGACAGGGCGGTGGGGAACCAGCTTCTCGGCGCTTCCAGCACCAGTCGCACCGTGTGGTCGTCGACCTTCTCGTAGGATTGCACCGGGCCGATATGACCGCCGGTCATGGTGCCCGGCTGGCGAAGGCGCTTGATGCTGAAGATCACGTCCTCCGCCTTCAGTTCCTTGCCGTTGTGGAACGGCACGCCTTTCTTGATCCTGATGGTCCAGACCTTGGCGCTGTCGTCGTCCGGCGTCACCGACTCGGCCAGGCACATCTCGATGCCGCCTTCGTTCGACTGCTTGGTGAGCGCCTCGAAGACGTTGAACTGGTTGGCGATGTTGACGGCGAGGTCGCCCGAGGGCATGTGCGGGTCGATCGGGCCCAATCCGGCCTGGCCTTGCGTGCCGATCGTCAGCTTGCCGCCTTTCGCAGGCGTCTTGGCGGCCGTTCCGGCAAGCGCCTTGCCCGCCAGCACGCCCTGCGCCGCGGCGCCGAAAGCGGCGAAACCGAAAGCGCCCTTGAGAAAGCTTCTCCTGCGGATTTCGAATGTCATGAAGCACCCCTCACTTGAGCCGGCCCTCCCGGCCGGAAATGCTTGTCAATTGCGAAGGCCATGATCGCGTCGCCATGCAAAAGGAGAATTTCGCGGCGGCCCCGCGGGCGCCGGTTTGGCCGGCTTCACGCTTCAATCATCGGCGGCCATCGCTTCCACCTGTACGGCATGATGGCTCCTTCAGCGGGCTTAGCCATACCCTTTGAGGGTGAAGAGGCGGTTCATACGCCGAGGAGCTCCAGGGCCCGGTCATAGCTTTCCTCTGGGCTCATCACGTCGAAATGCACGCAAGGAAGCGCCACCGCTTCCGCGCCCTCGATGTTCTTGCGCTGGTCGTCGACGAAGACGCAATTCTCCCGCGGCAGGCCGAGCGCGGCGATGACGAGCTCATAGGCCTTGGGGTCCGGTTTCAGGATGCCGGTATATGTCGCGTCGACCACCACGTCGAATTCCTCGATCAGCGGCAGGCGCTTGCGGAAGTCGGCGCCGTAGAACAGGTCCAGTTCGTTGGAGAGGATGGCCAGCCGCAGGCCCGCTTCCCGCACTTCGCGGATCGCTCGCCGGGCTTCCGGCCGCACCACCAGCTCGGGGTCGGCCCCCCTCGCCCGGCGCACAAAGGTCTGCATGTCTCTCCAGTCTTCACCGAGCAGGCGGCCGACCTCGGCGGCTCGCAGGCGCCAGTATTCCCGTTCGGTGATTTCCCGTTTCTGCATGGAAACCCATAGCGGATCGGTCGAGGCGTCGAACGGCCCCATCCAGGAAAGAGAGCCGACAGGCAGGCCGAGCGCCTTTTCCGTGATGTCATGGGTCTCGAAAAGGGTGCGCGTCACGACCCCGCCGAAATCGAGTATAAGGGCCCGGTCTTTTCTCATCGTCACGCTTTCCGTTTCCGGGGCTGCCGTTTCGGCATCCCCGCCCGGAACTTAGCGGGGAAGCGAGGCGCCGGTCATCCTCGCAAAGGGTGATGCCGCCTGCCCGCCGTGTCCCTGCGAGAGGGTATTTTGGATAGTTTCCGGCCGTTTAGAATCCGCTCCCTGTTGAACGCCCCTCATCGTGAGGACGACCGATCATGGGCAAAGCGGATTTGAAGACGGAAACCCTGACTGCAGCTGACGAAACGGCGCCTCCCGATTCCGAGGAACTGATCGCCAGGGCGCGGAAGTTGCAGCCGCTGCTGCGCGAAGAGCAGCAAGCTTGCGAGGAGCGCGGCCATCCCAGCCGGGACGTGGCCAAGGCGATCCGCGACGCAGGCCTGTTCCGCATCCTTTCGCCGAAGCGCTATGGCGGCTATCAGATGGCGCTGCCGAATTTCTACGCCGTGATCATGGAGATCGCGCGCGGCTGCCCCTCGACCGGCTGGTGGTACGCGCTGGGCGCGGCGCATGCCGTTCAGGTTTCCTCCTATCTCGAGAAGCAGGGACAGGACGAGGTTTTTGCGCACGGCCCGGATTTCTGCGCGCCCTGGAGCTTCAACGCCGATCGCGCCACCGCCCTGCCGGTGGCCGGCGGCTACCGCGTGAGCGGCAAATGGGCCTACTGCTCCGGTGCGCCGCACGCGGATTTCTTCATGGGCGGCATGAGCGTGCCGGACATGCAAGGCCGCACCGCCAGCCGCGAGACAAGCTGGATCGCGCCGACGCTCACCGTCGTCGTGCCCAGGGGGCAGTTCGAGATGCTGGATGATTGGGGCGATTTCCTGGGTATGCGCGGCAGCGGCTCGAACAGTGTGGTGCTGCAAGACGTGTTCGTGCCGGACCACATGACCATCCGCATGAACCACGCGGCCACGCTGTTCGGCGAGACCCCGGGCAGCCGGCTGCACGACGGCGCAGCGCTCTATGGCGGCCTGTTCAACGCCTTCGCCGAAGGCAGCCTCGCCGCCATGGCGGCAGGAACGGCCATGGCGGCGATCGACGAGTACATCCAGATCATGAAAACCAGGACGGCAGGCTTTTCCGGCCGGCGGCGCATCGATATCGAGGACTATCAGCGTACGCTGGGACTGGCCATCGTGATGGCGGACACGGCCCGCGCCGCCGCCATCCGTGGCGCCGAAATCTACATGGAGACATCCGCCCGTTCCGTGGCCGACATCGCCCCTTTCACCAACGAAGCCGGCGTGCGGCTGGACGGCATGTACCACATGATCGAGAAGCTGGTCGCGGAGGTCGTAGAGTCGCTGCTGCGCACCGCCAGTTCCGCCGCTTCGCGCAACGGCCAGAAGCTGCAGCGCTACTGGCGCGACGTCACCACGCTGCGCAGCCGGCGCGATCAGCTCGATTTCCGCGCCGCCGGCATCGCGCTCGAATATCTCAAGGCAGCAGGCCATCTCAGCTCCGGCTGACGCCGGAGCGGTCCCTCGCAAAGGGTATGGTCCGGATGGCGCCTGCGTTGTCTAACGGCCGCATGGACGAAGATTGCGCCAATTGCGCTCCGAGGATTTTGGCATGATCAGCATCGACCTGTTCAAGCACGGGATGCGGCGGCTGGCCGCTGGCGTGTGCGTGATCACCACAATGGACCAGGGCCGCCGCACCGGCCTTGTGGCGACGTCGGTCACCTCGTTCTCCGCCGACCCGCCTTCCCTGCTCATGTGCGTGAACCGCTCCTCGCAAAGCCACGAAGCGGTGAGCCGAAGCGGCATCTTCTGCGCCAACATCCTCGCTCACCAGGACACGGACTTCGCCGTGCTCTTCAGCTCTGCCGCCACCCGTGACGAGGCCTTTGCCGCGCGCGACTGGCGCGAACTGGAAACCGGCGCACCGGCCCTCGTCGGCGCCGTCGCCAGTTTCGACTGCCGCGTGATCAAGGAGGAACCCTTCCGCTCACACACCATCTTCGTCGGCGAGATCATGGACGCGTTGCTGCCCAACCGCGACATCGAGCCGCTCGTCTATATGGGCGGCTCCTACATGACCACCTCGCGGGGCCAGCCGCGCCAGCGCGAGCTGGCCATGGTCGACCGCATCGGTTTCTCCGACCTTTGACGCCATCACGCCGCGGGATGTCGGGCCGGTGCGGATGTGCCACGGTGCGGCGTCGACGGCATCGGTTCACCTGCGCTGACTTTTAGACCCTCCGCGGAACCTGGAGTGAATCCGGACTTCAACATTTCGCTTGCTTAATCTACGCGCGTAGAATAGCACTGCACGCGTTTATGGGAATGAGCCGGAAACCGTCAGTTCAGGACCAGGGAGGCCCGATGACCACTTTTCCTCTGTCTGCCGACGTGCAGAACGAACAGCACGCGGCGCAAGAGCGCCTCTCCACGCAGGCAGGTCGCCGCGATTTCTGGCGCGCGACCTTGTCCTGCTGGCTGGGCACCACGATGGAATATGCCGACTTTGCCCTTTACGGACTGGCGGCCGGGATCATTTTCGGCGACGTCTTTTTTCCCAATTCCACGCCGGTCATGGCGCTGCTTTCCAGTTTCGCCGCCTATTCGGTCGGGTTTATCGCCCGCCCCATCGGCGCGCTGTTTTTCGGCTGGATCGGCGATCACCACGGACGCAAGACGGTGATGGTCGCCACCATCGCCCTGATGGGGCTTTCCACCACCCTCATCGGCCTGATCCCAAGTTTCGCTCAGATCGGAGTGTGGGCTCCGGTATGTCTGGTCGCCCTGCGCTTCGCCCAGGGACTGGGCGCCGGCGCGGAACTTTCCGGCGGCACCGTCATGCTGGGGGAATATGCGCCGGTCAAACGCCGGGGACTGGTCTCCTCCATCATCGCCCTCGGGTCCAACAGCGGCACGCTTCTGGCATCGCTGGTGTGGCTGGTCGTGCTGCAGATGGATAAGGAGAGCCTCATGAGCTGGGGCTGGCGCATTCCTTTCCTCGGAAGCATGCTGATCGCCGCCGCCGCGTTGCTCATTCGCCGCCACATACGCGAAACGCCGGTATTCGAGCGCCAGAAAGCCCAGTTGCAGGCCGAGCGCGAGGAAGCGCTCAAGCGCGACCGGGAAACGCAACGGGGCGACAGCCGCGGTTTCTGGCGGCGCACCAAGGCGTTCTGGGTCATGGTGGGGTTGCGCATAGGCGAGAACGGTCCGTCTTATCTCGCCCAGGGCTTCATCATCGGCTATGTGGCGAAAGTGCTGATGGTCGACAAGTCGGTTCCGACAGTCGCCGTGTTCATCGCCTCGGTCCTGGGATTTGCTATCATTCCGCTGTCCGGCTGGCTCTCCGACCGCTTCGGCCGCCGCATAGTCTACCGCTGGTTCTGCCTGCTCCTGATCCTCTACGCGTTCCCCGCCTTCATGCTTTTGGACAGCCGGGAGCCATGGATCATCATTCCGACCATCGTCACCGGCATGGGGCTGGCCTCGCTGGGCATTTTCGGCGTGCAGGCCGCCTGGGGCGTGGAACTGTTCGGCGTGACCAACCGCTACACCAAGATGGCGTTCGCCAAGGAGCTGGGCTCCATCCTCTCCGGGGGCACGGCGCCGCTGGTTGCGTCCGCCCTGCTGTCGTTGACTGGGCACTGGTGGCCTATCGCGGCCTATTTCGCGCTGATGGCGGGGATCGGGTTCGTCACCACCTTCTTCGCGCCGGAGACGCGCGGGCGGGATCTCAACCTGCCCGAAGACGCGATCTGATCGGGCCTTGATGGGGCGCACGTTTCCCATCAAGGATTTTCGGGTCGCAACGTTTATGCTTTTCGAACACACCTTGAGTCTGTCGCTGATCTGACGGGTGACCCGTGACCCAATCCCATTCCCGGCGGATAACGCGCGCCGAAGTCGCCAAGGAAGCCGGCACTTCGGTGGCGGTCGTCAGCTATGTCATCAACGACGGACCGCGCCCCGTGGCGGAGGCCACACGGCACCGCGTGCTGGCGGCGATCAAGAAAACCGGCTACCGCCCCAACGGCATCGCCCGGGCGCTGGCCTCGGGCAGCACGCAGACTTACGGCCTGGTGGTGCCCAACATCGCCAACCCGTTCATCGCCTCCATGGCCCACGCCCTGCAACGGGAAGCCTTCGTCGACGGCAAGGTCCTGCTTCTCGGAGACTCCGGCGATAATCGCGAGCGCGAACGCGAGCTGATCAACAATTTGCTGCACCGCCAGGTCGATGGCCTGATCTACACCAGCGTGGATCGCCACCCCTATATCGACCTGATCCAGGCCAACGGCACCCCGTGCGTCATGCTCGACCAGGTCGATCCCGGGCTCAACGTCAGCATGATCCACGTCGATGAAGGGCAGGCCGCCTACCAGGTGACCCGGCATCTCATCGGGCATGGTTACAAGGGCATCGGCATCATCTGCGGTCCGCGCGATATGCTCAACACCCAGGACCGTATCCGTGGCTGGCAACTGGCCCTGGAAGAAGACGGCCAGGAAGCGAACCCGGCGTGGATCTTTTCCACGGACTATACCCGCGCCGGCGGCTATGAGGCGACCCTGCGCATGTTGACCGGCCCCCTGCCGCGCGCCCTGTTCGCCACCAACGAGCAACAGGCGTTCGGCTGCCTGCGTGCGCTGGCCGAACGCGGCCTGCGGGTGCCGCATGATCTGGCGCTCGTCTGCTTCAACGGCACCGAGCAATCCATCTACAATACCCCCTCGCTGACCACGGTGCGCCAGCCGGTGGACAACATGGCGCGCGCGGCGATCGACATGCTGAAGAACTGGGACGGCGAAGTCCGTCGTGCCGAATTCGAGTTCGATTTGCAGGTGGGAGAGTCGTGCGGCTGTTCTGGACATGAAGCATCAGACTGACAGAAGCAAACCCATGCGTGTGATCATCGATTGCGATCCCGGAAACGGCGTGGCCGGCGCCAATGTGGACGACGGTTTGGCGCTGGCATTGGCCTTCGCGGCACCGCAGATCTCGCTGGAGATGATCACCACGGTGGCCGGCAACACGCCGAGCGAAGTGGGGTATGCGGTGGCTTGCGATCTGGTGCGGCGGCTGGGGAAATCGCTCCCGGTCTGGCGCGGCGCCTCGCGCGCCCTGATGGAGGCGGCCGCCCCCTGGCGCGAACAGCTCGATCACGGCGTCGACCGGCACGGGCTGCGCGAACTGTGGCATGGCGTCCAGCCGCCGCAGCCATGTCCCGGTTCCGCGCCTGTCGCCCCCCACGCCATGGGCGAACTGATCTGCGACAACCCCGGCGAAATCACCCTGGTGGCGATCGCGCCGCTGACCAACGTCGCCTTGGCGATGCAGCTTTATCCGGAGATGGCTGGCGCGGTGAAGCGCATCGTGATCATGGGCGGCGCGTTTCACACGCCCGGCCTTCTCAAGGACACCAACTTCGGCATCGATCCCGAAGCGGCGCATGCGGTGTTGACGAGCGGCGCGCCCATTACCCTGGTGCCGATGGACGTGACGACGCAGACCCAGATGGTGCACGCCGATCTCGACCGGCTGACGCAGAAGAAGAACGTTCTCGGCAGCTATCTGGAGCAGACCATGCGGCCATGGATGGATTATTCCATGCGCACCCGCAATTTGCCGGGATGCTGGATCCATGACGCGCTGACGGTCGCCTGGCTGCTCGACCCGTCGCTGGCCACCGGGATCGACGACTATGTGGACGTCGCACTGGACGGCGTGGCGCGCGGCGTGACCTGCCGCTACGGGCCCGACAACCTGCGGCTCGCTGTGGGGGTGCCGGCGCCGCGGGGCGCGCCGGTCCACATCCTGCAGACGGTGGACAACCAGAGACTGCTGTCCCTGATCGAACACTATATTCACTGCTACGAGTAGCCGTGATCCCGGCCGGGACGCTCCGCGTTGCCGCATCGTGGCGGACCGTCACCCCCGAATTCCAACCGGAACGCAACCGCAATTATGGCCCAGATGCGGCCAGGCAGTAGTGCCAAAAGGCATCATTGTAGCCGTTTCGCCGCCCTGTATCCTCCGGTAGCCGATGCGGAATCGGTCGAATTCGAGCAGTTCCGGCAGTCCGGAAAACCGCCCGAAGCAGTTGCGTCCCAATCCAGCCAGCGGCGGAGCATGTGCTCCCTGACAGGCGACCGTAGCCGGGACCATCGGCAGTTTTAGCCAAATCGGGAGAGACCGATGGTAGCGAAAACAAACTTGCAAAAGGAGAGATCGCGGCAAGCGCGCCCTTGAAGGGAGCGTTGCGGATGGCGTTCGCCGATCCGGATGCAACAGCTCCTTCGAAATATGACGGACCAGTGAATCCTAACGATAATAAAGGGAACACCATGCTGATACGTCCAATTTGGAAGCTTTCGAGCATCGCACTCGCGACCTTCCTGGCAGCAAGCGCACCCGCGCTTACCGCCGATCTCGGTGCCAAGGGCGAGCCGATCAAGCTCGCGATGCTGGAATGGACCGGCGCTCACATCTCCACCCATGTCGCGGGACAACTTCTGGAGAAGCTCGGCTACAAGGTCGAATATGTGACGGCAGGCAATTTTCCGCAATTCTCGGGCCTCGCCGACGGTTCTCTCAGCGCGTCGGTCGAGATGTGGATGAACAATGTCGGCGACATCTACCCGAAGGTTCTCGCGGCCAAGCAGATCGAGGACATCGGATCGCTCGGGCTGAAGACACAGGAAGGCTGGATCTATCCCAAGTTCATGGAGAAGGTCTGCCCCGGCCTGCCGGACTGGACGGCGCTGTCAAAGCCGGAATGCGTCCAGGCCTTGTCGACGCCGGACACCGCTCCTAACGGCCGCTTCCTCGACTATCCCGCGGACTGGGGTTCGCGCTCCGCGACCATCATCGCAGACAACGAAATGCCCTACACCGCCGTTCCGGCGGGTTCCGAAGGCGCGCTGGTCGCTGAGCTCGGCTCCGCCGAGGCCGCAAAGACGCCGCTGGTCATGATGTTCTGGGCCCCGCATTACGCCTTGGCGGAAGCCGAGGTCGGCTGGATCAAGATGCCGCCCTGCAAGGAACAGACGCAGGCGCACTGCATCACCCCGCCCGATGTCGACAAGATCGTCTGGTCGGGCTTCGGCGCCAAGTGGCCTGCCGCATACGCCTTCCTGAAGGCGTTCCAGATGGACGCGACCGACCAGCAGAAGATGATGCTCGCCGTCGACAAGCAGGGCAAGGACCTCGACGCCGTTGCCAAGGCGTGGATCGACGACCACGAGTCGGTCTGGCAACCCTGGATCGACGCCGCCAAGAAGTGACCGGAAGGCCTTGGGCCTTCCGGGAGCGGTTCCAGTCTGAACGAAATCGCCGGAACCGCTCCGTTCCAATGTCTCGCGCATTTCCGGATGCGAAACCGCTTCGTGCTTTTGCCGGAAATGCCTGGCCGTCCCGCAAAGTCGTCTGGAGCTTGCGTCTCTTGGATACTCTTATTGAAACACACGGGCCCATTGTCGCCGCAGAAGCGAGACCCATCAAGCTCGCCTGCCGCAATGTGTGGAAGGTCTATGGCCAGCGTCCCGACTACTATTTCGACTCGCGCGGCTATGTGATCGATGCGGATGCGCTTTCCGAACGCATGCGTGCGGAAGCGCATCTGCCGGCGGTGGTGGACGCCAGCTTCGAGGTGGCGACCGGCGAGATCTTCGTCATCATGGGTCTCTCCGGGTCCGGCAAATCGACGCTGGTGCGCTGCCTGTCGCGATTGGTAGAGCCGAGCGCCGGCGAGATCCTCCTGAACGGCAGGAACCTGCTCAAGGCGTCGGCCAAGGAGCTGATCCAGATCCGGCGGCACGACATGGGGATGGTGTTCCAGAATTTCGGGCTGCTTCCACATCTCACGGTGCTCGAAAACGTCGCCTTTCCCCTGAAGATCCAACACAAGGGACAAAAGGAGCGCGAGGAGCGGGCGCGTGAGATGATTGCGCTGGTCGGGTTGAACGGCCGCGAGAAATCGCTGCCGAGTCAGCTCTCCGGCGGCCAGCAGCAACGGGTGGGCATCGCTCGCTCGCTCGCCGTGGGGCCGGAACTCTGGTTCCTCGACGAACCCTTCTCCGCCCTCGACCCGCTGATCCGCAGGCAGATGCAGGACGAGTTCCTGCGACTTCAGAAAATGCTGAAGAAGACCATCATCTTCATTACGCACGACATCGGCGAAGCCTTCCGCCTCGCCGACCGGCTGGCGATCATGCGGGCCGGCAAGATCGTCCAGATCGGCCGGCCGGCGGACATCGTGCTCAATCCGGCCGACGACTACGTCGCGCAGTTCACCGAGGAGATACCGCTGCTGCGCGTGATCAAGGCCGGCGATCTGGCAAAGCCGGCAGGGGAGATGAACATCGATCAAAGCATTGCCGCCGAAGCCAACATCGAGACGCTGATCCCAAGCATCGCCGGTGGCACGAAGGCGTTCAGGGTTCTGCGGGCGGACGGTCCGCCACACATGCTCCTGGCGGCCGATGTCCTCGCCGTACTTGAACGGGATATGCGCAGGCAGGCTCCATGACCGCCTTAGGAAACGTCCAGGACTACCGGCACAGCGTGCGGGTCGAACCAGGCCCGGCCGCATGGGGCGCTGTGATCGCTCTGGTTCTTGCCTGTATCGGGCTCAAGGGCAGCCTGCCATGGCTGGTCAATTTCCCCGTGGCGTGGCAGTTGCCGATCGTTGCGTGGATCAACGTCGTCAGCGACGCCGTCATCCACGCGATCCAACCATTGTTCCGGAGCATCTCGGCGCTGCTCGACGCTCCCATGCGTGGAATGCAGGCCGGGCTTGCCTGGTTGCCCTGGCCGGTGACCATGATCATCGTCGCCGCCTTGTCGTTGAAGTCAGGCGGGGTACGGCTCGCCCTCTTTGCGATCATCGCGCTGGGCTACCTGCTCATCGCCGGCTACTGGCCGCAAAGCATGAACACGCTCTCCCTCGTGCTCCTGGCGGTCCCAATTGCGGTCTGCTTCGGTTTCGTTCTCGGCGTGCTCGGCCACCGCTTGCCAAAGTTCCGGCCGGCGCTCCTGGCCTTGCTGGACCTGATGCAGACCGTGCCGGCTTTCGCCTATCTGATACCGCTGCTGCTTCTGTTCGGCTTCGGCCCGGTGGTCGGCCTTATCGCAAGCGCGATCTACGCGACCCCGCCGATGGTGCGCAACACCATGCTCGGCCTCGATCGCGTGCCTGGCGACATTCGCGAGTCCGGGCTGATGGGCGGTTGCACACGCCGACAGCAATTCTGGCATGTCGAGGTGCCGACGGCATTCCCGCAGATCCTTGTCGGCTTCAACCAGACGACCATGGCTGCCCTTTCCATGGTCATCGTCGCGGCGATCATCGGCGGCTTCGAGGATATCGGCTGGGAAGTCCTGTCCTCGATGCGCAAGGCCGAATTCGGCCAGAGCATCCTTTCCGGCCTGGTCATCGCGCTCCTGGCCATTCTGATCGATCGTCTGACAATCGGCTTCGCGAAGCGCCGCCCGACCGGCGAGACCCCTGCGATGGTGTGGATGACCTGGCAGCGTTTCGCACTGATCGTCGTGGTTGCCCTGGCGGCCGCCGTCGCCATCGAAATGATCTTGCCGAACATGCTGTCGGTGCCTTCGACCGGACTGCGCCAGCAGGTGGGGGTTATCAACGTCTGGCTGGTGGGCATCGTTCGCGACTATGCCTGGTTCTTCAACGGCATCCGCAACGCCGTGCTCTACAGCCTGCTTCTGCCCCTGAGGCTCGGCATTTCCGGCTCGGCGACACCTGTCGTGTGGGGCGTCCAACTGACGCCGACATGGATTGCGGCCTATGTCGTCCTGGTCCTCGCGATCGCCACCTTGGCGATGAACCGCTTCGGCTGGCGCGCCGCAGTAGCTTCCATCATGGCGGGAATATTGCTGTTTACCGGCGTCGGCGGCTTTCCCTGGCCGGCGTTCATTATCGGCATGGTGCTGTTGGCATACAGGCTTTCGGGACTGAAGCTTGCCTGTTTTACCTTGGTCGGCTTCGTCCTGATCCTGTTGTCGGGCTTGTGGGTTCCCCTCTGCCAGTCGCTCTATCTGACCGCGCTGGCGGTTCTTCTGTGTCTCGTCATCGGCGGGCTCCTGGGCATATGGGCAGCGCATAACGAGAGCGTCTCGCGCTTCCTGCGGCCAGTGTGCGACGCGCTGCAGACGATGCCGCAATTCGTGTTTCTCATCCCCGCTTTGATGTTCTTCAAGGTCGGCGAGTTCACGGCGATGATCGCCATCATGCTTTACGCGATCGTGCCGCCCATCCGCTATGTCGAGCACGGGCTTCGCCACGTCCGCGAAGACGTGGTCGAAGCGGTGCGGCAAATGGGAGCAACGCCGACGCAACTCCTGGGTCAGGCGAAGTTTCCGCTTGCGCTTCCTGTCATCATGCTGGGCGTCAACCAGACCATCATGGCCGCGCTGTCGATGCTGGCGATTGCAGCACTTGTCGGCACCCGCGATCTCGGCCAACAGGTCTACATCGCACTCGGCAAGGCAGATGCGGGCCTGGGGATCATGGCAGGCCTGGCGATTGCGTTCCTGGCGATCCTGGCCGACCGGCTTACCCAAGCGAGCATTCGCGGCAAGGACATCAAAATCGAAGCGGTTTGAATGTTCCAGCTCGGCGTTTGACGGAGCCCGATCGACGATGACCGCTTCGATCTCTTTCCTTGCAGCATAAGTTTTCAGAAGGCGGCGACATGGAGCCGAAGCGCGGAAGTTTGGCCGGCAAGGTCGCCATCGTGACGGGCGGCGGGCGCGGCATCGGCCGTGCGATTGTCAGACGATTGTCGGCCGACGGCGCACATGTCCTGACCTGTGGCCGCAACGGCCGTCCTTCCGACCTGCCGGCTTCCGTCGCCTGGGTTCAGGCGGACATCGCCAGCCGCGATGGGGCCGCCACGATCGTCGGGACCACCCGCGAACATTTCGGCACTCCGGCCATTCTCGTCAACAATGCCGGCATCCAGCTTGAAAAGACGGTCATGGAAACCAGCGATGACGACTGGGATCTGGTCATGGGCGTCAATTGCAGGGGTACCTTCAATATGTGCCGCGAAGTTCTGCCCTTGATGACGGAATCAGGTGGCAGCATCGTCAATATCGGGTCGATTTCCGGCAACGTCTCCGATCCCAGGATGGCCGTCTACAACGCCTCCAAAGCGTTTGTGCACGGGCTGACCCGATCGATCGCCATCGACCACGGACCGCGGGTGCGCTGCAATGCCGTCAGCCCCGGCTGGATCATGACGGCCATGGCATCGGACGGTTTCGCGCTGGCACGCGATCCCGAGCGGGCCAGGGAAGACGCCATCGCACGGCATGCGGTCGGCAGGCTCGGCGAGCCGGACGACATTGCCAACGCGGTTGCATGGCTGGTCTCCGACCAGGCCTCATTTGCAACCGGCCAGTGTTTCGTCTTCGATGGCGGGCTGACCGCCGCTTCTCCCCTGCAACCAGGTCTCTTCTAGAAATCCCGCTTGCGAGACGCGCCGCAGCAAGCGGACCTCTGCACATCTTCGCGGCTCAGTTTCCAGGCATTGGGCAAAAACCAGACCGGGGCCTTCACTCAGGGAAAGCGACGATAGCCGAGCAACCCTGAAACCGGAGTTTTGCGCAGCCGGTAGTCACACGACAGCGATCCTGCGCCCGCGGCGGCCAGAACGAACATGCCGCCAGCGATCGCAAGGTCCTTTTCGAAGTGCAGCAATTCGTTCTGGATCGAGAAATTGGCGTGAAACAGCATCGCCGTTGCCATGCAGAAAAGTCCGAGCCCGACGGCGCTCAGCCGCGTCAGCAATCCGATCGCGACCGCAAATCCTGCTCCGATCTGAAGCGCGATGACGGCCACGGTCAGAGGAAGGCCGATGCCCGACTGCGCCATGGCCTTGATCGTGCCGCCGAAATGAAACGCCAAGGTCGATCCCTCATGGACGAAGATCAGTGCGAGCAGCAGGCGGCCCGCCAGCAGCATGAAATCAGCCGGCCGGATCGTCGACGCGGTTGGTATCGTAGTCACGATCGGCTCCTTGTCTGGACAGATGAAGGCCTGAACGGATGAGGCAGGCAAAGCGCCTGCCTCGTCGTCACTTGGTCGTCTTTGTCGCGATCGCCTCCTGCAGATCCTTGAGCTCATCGCAGCCGCCGGGGCAGAGTTTCTGCAGCGAAGCCAGTTGTTCGTTGGCCTTGTCGATGTTTCCGGTTTCGACATAGAGCTCGCCGAGATATTCGCGCGCGGCCTTGAAATCCGGTCTGAGTTCCAGCGCCTTGTTGTAGTAGGTCAGGGAGGTCTGGAAATCTCCGGTCTTGCGCAGCGTGAAACCAAGCAGGTTGTAGACGTCCGGCTGCTGAACATCCTGCGCCAGGTCTCGCAGATCGGCCAGGGCGCCCTTGTAGTCCTTCGCGTCGATCTTCGCTCTGATCGCGGTCAGGTCGGGAGCGTCCGCCGAATCCATGTTGTCGACGGCATAGGCAGGCACGGAGGCCGCCACGGAGCTTGCCGCGAGAAGCGCGAGAGCTCCGATGGTTCCACGCAGTCCGGTCATCATCTGTTTCATTTTTCAGTCCTCCACTTAGCTCTGAGCGGTCGGCATGAAGCCATAGGCATTGCCGTCCTTCACGAACGTGCCTGTGCCCGGGAAGGGGAAATGCGAACCGCAGATTCTGATGTTGTCGGCTATCACACGGTCGATCAGCCTGCGGCGCGTCGCGACCGCAGCGGAACCGTCCTGGTCGTAGCTGCCTTGCCACTCGGGATGGGGCGCGAGCAGGGCCGGCACATACATGGTGTCGGCCGAAACCATGAACTGCTCGCTTCCCGCGTCGATGAGATAGACCGAATGTCCAGGCGTATGGCCGGGTGCGGCAACCAGGCGGACGCCGGGCACAACCTCGGTTCCGTCCTCTACCAATCGCCAGTTCTTCCATTTCGGGAAATTGTCGGCGATGCGCTTCCCGGCCGGCTTGCGGCCGGCAGGAAGCTTGTCCAGCCGGCTCGGCTCGGTCCACCAGTCATATTCGGCGGAATTGACGATCAGTTCGGTGTTCGGGAACACCGGTGCGCTTGTTGCCTTTTCCATCAGGCCCCAAACATGGTCCGGATGGAAGTGCGAGATCATGATCGTATCGATCGCCTTGTAGTCGATGCCGGCGGCCGCCATGTTGGCCGGAAGATGGGTCGCGTTCGCCTGCCACTGGCCGACGCCCGAGCCTGCATCCATCATGACCAGCCGGTCATTGATCTTCAGGACCACGACCGTGAGCGGTATGGGCATGAACTCGGTCGGCAGGCCCGCTTTGGCCAGAGCGGACTTCGTCTCATCGACCGAAGCATTGGCGATAAACGCGGGATCGTGCGGCTTGCGCCAGATGCCGTCATAGATGGCGGTGACCTCGATCGATCCTACCTTGTACCGATGGAAGCCGACGGCCGGCTCGACCGGGGTCGCGGCCTGGGCCGGCGAAACGAGTTCGAGTTTTCCGGCAAGGCCGAAAGCGGTTGCAGCGAGAGCGGTTCCAAGCACCGTGCGACGTGTCATGTTGAACATGGTGATCTCTCTTTTTCGATGCGGCTGCTCGCACCACGGCTGTCCACCGCAGATGGTTAACTGCGAGACGGCCGGATTTATTCCCGTCCTTGACAGAAACCTTGGACGAATGGCGAGCAGCTGGTTGCAAAACGCGTAGGCTGGCACGCCTCACTGCCCCCATATGCCCTGGCCGTAATCCGCGGGATCCTGCATCGTCGATGGCGCGGCGACGGCCCCGGTCTTCAGCCCGGTATCGACCTGCCTGTGCGTGGCGGAGACCCGTTTATGGATGGACGCGGTCACTGAACTGTCGACTGCTGCTGCCGGCTGCGAAATGAGACCGGGATCGAAGTGGTCGCTCCCGGCAAATGCACTTGCGGTTGCAATAAATAGCGCGGCGACGGAAAGGGATATTCTGGTCATTTTCTTGATCCTTTGAGCTTCGATTGTGCCGGCCTGACGAACCGGCTACTCAAAAGACCTTGGATGGATCCGATTTATTCCTGAGGACGTTGGAAATTCATGAATATCACATCGATGTGACTACGGCGCGAAAACGGGCAACGAAGCTGTCGAGCTCCGGCCGCTCCATGTCCGAGGCAGCCCAATAGCTGAAGGCGGGATCGCTCCATCTGACCAACGAAAAACCGCCCGCCGAAAGGTCGGCGGGATTACTCGCGGCACCGCCACTTCGTGGCTCGGCCACAAGTGTTATCAGGTGCTCGTTATGGCGGTAGACGAGTACCGGAACCGGCTTTCCGGCCAGCACCTCGACTCTCCCGCCGACGAGTGCAAATCCGTCCTTCGCAAGGTCGGGAGCCGGGGGCGAAACGCCAAGGCGCGCGTCCAGCCAAGGTTTCACCGTATGCCGATCCGACGAGACGACATCCACCGGGCTCGTTGCCAGCAGGCTTCTGCGGTGACCGTTCGCCACCGCCACGGCGACATTGTCCAGACTGGCGCTGGTCATCACCCATTGCGTCGCGCCGCTCGCCAGAACGGCGGTGACCACGATCGAAGCGGCCATGGCGCGCCAATCGAACGATCTGAAACCCCTGACCGGCCAGCCGGTTCGAACGCGCGTCGTTTTCGCACGCGATGAAGGGCGTTCCGATCGGCGGGTGAAAGGCGGAATTTCTACCCGTTCTGCATCTTCCTCCCCGAGCGCGCCGATCGCTGCGATGCGTTCCAGGAAAGCGTCGCTGACCTCAGGCCTTGGCAGCTTCGCCATGGCGGCGCGAAGCCTCACGATGCGGGCGTGCTCGGCCGCCAGTTCCGGATCGGCGGCGATCCGCCGCTCTACCGCCAGCGCTGCCGCGGCGTCGAGTTCGCCGTCGATGAGCGCATGGATCATCAAAGCCATGCCGGCCTTGTCTTCGGGCAGTGCGTCGCGCTCTGTCATTGCGCTCTCCCAAGATCGGCCGTCAGCTGGGCGCGCGCTCTGGCCAGGCGCGACATGACCGTGCCGATCGGTACGTCGAGCATCGCGGAAATCTCTCGATAGCTCAGGCCGTTGATGTCCCGCAGAACCAATGTCTCGCGAAATGGCTCCGCCAGTGCTGCAATCGCTGCTTCCAGCGCTTGCGTGTCCGCCTTGGCGATCAAATCGGTTTCCTGGCTGGGGCTCGACAGTAGACCGGCACCCTGGGCGGTGCTGACATCGTCGAGGTCGTTCAGGTCGCCGACGGCGACGACACCACGCGGGCGGTTGCGCGCCAACCAGCTATAGGAAGCGTTGCGCACAATGGTCAGCAACCAGGCCCGGGCATTGCCGCCGGCATAGCCGGAAATGCCGGCATAAGCCTTTATGCAGGCATCCTGGACCACGTCCTCGGCGTCGGCCGCACTGCCCGTCAGCCAGCGGGCCAACGCAAGCGCGTCGCCGAGATGCGGCAAAACCACCTGGTTGAACCGCTCTGTCTGGGCCGTCACGCTCAACATCGCGACATCGTGCGCCCCTGTCGGAGGCTTGGCATGTTCACGCCTGGGCAGCGACGGCGCCAAGGAAGCTGGCACGGCTGCCTGATTTCGCAAAAATGACGACATGACCGTTACCGGTGTCAAGCAATCCTGCGCCGAAAGAGTACGCCCGCACGTAAAGTCCGCAGGCCCGAGCGGTGGCGCCGACAGAACCCCGTTGCAAGAAAGGTGAGGCTGCGGGGACTCTTCGCATGACCGGACCCCATCTCCTGGAATTTGCATTTCATATCCAAGACCATGCCAGGACAGCTTTTATTCCCGGCCGGGCGTCGCTTCGGTCATGCTCGCCACGATCACGATCGCGGTCATACTGTTCCTCAATCAGTGACGACACGCCGGCGACGGCTCCGTTTGATCTCGCACAAAGACCCTTTGCGGGGGCCATGCCACGGTGTGCTGAAATGCCATGCCTGCCGCCGCGCGACAGAGGGACTGCCAGAGGGGTTTCCATGAGGCCGATGCCAGACGAGCCGCAGCCGGACTGGGACCCCAGATCCGGCAACGTCCTTTCCAATCAGATCGCGGCTTACGACGTGATGCGCGACCGCTGTCCGGTGGCCTATAGCGACTACCTGGGCTGGTCGCTGTTCCGGCACGACGACTTGGTGCGGGCGCTGGATGATCACCAGACCTTCAGCAACGTGGTCTCCAGCCACCTTTCGGTGCCGAACGGCATGGATCCGCCCCGGCATACGGCCTATCGGCAATTGATCGAGCGCCATTTCGATCCCGCGCGCGTCGATGCCTTCGAGCCGCGTTGCCGCACGATCTCGGTCAATCTCGTGTCCGGCCTTGAAAAAGGCGTGGAGATCGAACTGGTGACGCAACTAGCGCAGCGCTTCGCCGTGCAGATCCAGTGCGCCTTTCTCGGCTGGCCGGACAGCCTGCACGAACCGCTGCTTCGGTGGGTTCGCAAGAACCACGAGGCCACGCTGGCCAGGAACAGCTGCGCGATGGCGGCCATCGCGCTCGAATTCGACGGCTATATCCGCCTGTTGCTGGAAATGCGGCGCGAGGCCGGTGCGGCCGCCCCCGACGACATTACCACAAGTCTTTTGCAGGAACGGATCGGCGACCGGCCGCTGAACCACGAGGAGATTGTAAGCATCCTGCGCAACTGGACAGTCGGCGAACTGGGCACCATCACCGCCTGCGTCGGCATTCTGGCCCATTATCTCGCCGAAAATCCCGGGCTCCAGCAGCGGCTCCGGGAAGAGCCCGATCTGCTGCCCGCGGCGATCGACGAGATATTGCGGATGCATGGGCCGCTCATCTCCAACCGGCGCATGACGACCAGGCCGGTGGAGATCGGCGGCCGCAGGATCGCCGCCGGCGAGCGCATCACGCTGATGTGGGCATCTGCGAACCGCGATGAGGCAGTGTTCGGCGATCCCGACGAATTCCGCGCCGATCGGGACCCCGCGCAGAACCTTCTCTACGGCCGCGGCCTCCATGTCTGCCCGGGTGCGCAGTTGGCCCGGCTGGAGTTGCGTGTCCTTGTGGAGGAACTACTGAAGCAGACCCGGCACATCGCATTGGCACCCGGGCTGGCACCGGCGATCGCCGTCTATCCGGCAAGCGGGTTTTCCGAATTGCCTATGATTTTGACATAGTTTCCGGAGGCGCTGCCGCCTGCTCCTTCGACGACAGCCGCAGCCGGCAAGAGCGGAAGCACTGCCGCGTTCGGCCGTTCCGCCAATGCAATGTCGCCTGGGATTGCTGCATTGCACAAAACGCAATGCTTCCATGCGGAAATGGCAATGGAAATCCGCCGCGCCATCCCTTACATCGCGCTTATCGAATTCGTCGGGGCCTTCCTCCTCCCAGACCCCGACGGAAACGGCCGGCAATCTCCTCCTCCCGATAGCTGGCCGATCTATACGACGCCCGCCGCACCTCCTCCCGCGGCGGGCGTTGTGTTTTTCAGGACCTGGATCAGCGGAGCGGACCACGCTCGCAGGGCCTTCTTCGCCTACTCCTGTCGAGCCGACTGTTGACCGCGGTAGACAACCGCCTGCGCCGGCACGTCATCGCCGCCTTCCGCGCGGCTTCGATACAGAACGGCGCGAGCAAGCAGCATCAGCGTCACCGGCGTCGTGACGGTGATGAACACGCCGATCAGCAGTTCATGCAGCACGAGGCGCGCGCCGGACACCGAGAAGAAAACCATCGAAGCGAGCAATATGGCGCCTGTGCCCCAACTTGTGCCGAGCGTCGGCGCATGGATCCGTTCGAAAAAGGAGCCGAGCCGCAAGGCGCCTACGGCACCGACAAGGGTCAGCCCGGCACCGGCGAGCACCAGAACGGCGGTCGCGATGGCCGCCCATGCGGGCAGCGACTGTGCGGCTTCGCTCATTCGATCACCTCGCCACGCATCAGGAACTTGGCGAGCGCCACGGTCGAAACAAAGCCGACGATCGCGATCACCAGCGCCATCTCGAAGTAGAGGGTGCTGCCTGTGCGAATGCCGAATATCAAGGCCAGAAGCATCGCGCAGACATACATGGCGTCGAGGCAGAGCACGCGATCCTGCGCGCGCGGCCCGCGAATGAGCCGGTAGACGTAGCAGAGCATCGCAAGCACGATCATCAGCTGAGCGATGCACAGTGACCAGGACAGGATCGCGGCGCTCATTCGAAGATCTCCATCAGCATCGCTTCGTAGCGGTTCTTGATCAGGTCGATCCATTCCGCCTCGTCGCGCAGGTCGAGCACATGGATCAGCAGCATGCCGGAGATGGAATCATACTCGATCCACGCCGTGCCCGGCGTGCTGGTCACGATGCAGGCGAGCAGCGCCAGCGCCGTTCGGTCCCTGAGCGCAAGCGGAATCGCGACGAAGCCGGCGACACGGTCACGCCGCCGCCCTTGCAATATCACGCCGGCGACCGCCAGGTTCGACTGCATTATGTCGAGCGCCACGACAGCGCATAGCCGAGGGATAAGCCGCCATCGATGCAATCTTGGCTTCGAAGGCTGCAATGCCGCCAGCGCCCGCGACGCAATCAGCGCGACGACGATGCCGAGCAGAAGATGGCCCGGCGAAAAGCTGTTGAGCATCATCCACATCAGGACGAGGAATGAAGCGAACAGCGGATAGGGGAACACGCGGCTCATGGCGCCGCCCCCGCCGCGCTGCCCCGGATGTCCGCTTGCGGCAGCACCTTGCCGATATAGCGGTCCTGTTGGTGCATGGAGCGCGCCGTCGCGTCCGTGTAGCGCATCACCGCGCCGCCTTCGACCGTCAAAGCCAGGCAGAGCCCGATCAGAAGCACGATCGGCGCCGCCTCGACCACCCGGACGCGCGGCACGATGACTTCCAGCGGCGCCCAGAAGGTGCGTATACCGGTGCGCATCATGGAAATAAGCGCCGCCAGGCCCGACAGGATGAGCAGGGCCGCGAACGCCCATGTCCGGCCGGGTATCTCCGTCGCCACGCCGAGCCCGTCGAGATTCAACATGGCTGTCAGCAGCGCGAACTTGCCGATGAAACCCGAAAGCGGCGGCAGGCCGGCCAGCAGCAAGGCGATGCAGCCGAAACATATGCCGATGATCGCGAGCGCGCCGGGCAGCGCGACGCCGACTTCTTCGTCCTCCGTCTCCTCGTCATCGATCTCGTCGCCATAGGCTTCCATGGTCACGGTCAGCAGGTCCGCTCCGGGTTCCTGGGCTCGTTCGACCAGTTCTATCAGCAGAAAGAGAGCCGCGATGGTGAGCGTGGAGCTGACCAGGTAGAACAGCGCGCCTGAAACCACGGCCGTGTCGCCCATGCCGACGGAAGCCAGCAGCGTGCCGGAAGAAACCAGCAGGCTATAGCCTGCAAGCCTGCCCATCGCCTGCGATGCCAGAACACCGATGGCTCCGAAGGCTATCGTGGCCATGCCGCCGAACAGCAGGAAGGGACCACCGAAGCCGGTGAGCGCGCCGGCCTCGCTGCCGAACAGCAGCAAAGTGAGGCGCAGAAGAACGTAGAACCCCACCTTGCTGAGGATGGCGAAAAGCGCGGCGACGGGCGCGGCGGCGGCCATATAGGCCGAGGGCAGCCAGAAACAGAGCGGCCACATGCCGGCCTTGACGAGGAACGCCACGCCAAGGATGGCGAGACCCGCCTGGAGCAGCGTGCGGTCTCCCGCCGCAACGGCGGGCAGCCTTACTGCAAGATCGGCCATGTTGAGCGTGCCGGTGACGCCGTAGATCAGGCTGACTCCGATCAGAAACAGCAGCGACGCCGCCAGGTTGACGGCGATGTAGTGCAGGCCCGCACGCACGCGGAAAACGCCGGAGCCATGCAGCAACAAACCATAGGAGGCGGCGAGCAGCACCTCGAAAAACACGAACAGGTTGAACAGGTCGCCGGTAAGGAACGCCCCGCCGAGCCCCATCAGCAGGAACTGGAACAGCGTGTGGAAATGAGGGCCTGCCCTGTGCCAGCGGGCGAGCGAAAAGGTGAGCGAAGCGACCGCCAGGATCGAGGTCAGCAACAGCAGCAGTGCGGAGAGCCGGTCGAGCACCAGCACGATGCCGAACGGCGCCGGCCAGTCGCCGAGTGCGTAGGAGCGCGTCAGCGCCTCGGCGTCCGGCAGCTGCATGTCGGCCAGCCTGAGCAGCGCCAGCGCGACGACGAGAAGGAGCACGGTCGCGCCGATATTGATCGAAGCCTTGAGCCAATGACGCCGCTCATCGACCAGTAGCAGCACCGCACCGGCAGCCAGCGGCAGAAGGATCGGCACGATCAGGAGATGCTGCGTCCAGTCCATCAGCGCGGCTCCCGCCCGTCGACATGGTCGCTGCCGGTCAGGCCCCGCGACGCGAGCAGCACGACAAGGAACAGGGCCGTCGTCGCGAAACCGATGACGATGGCGGTCAGCACCAGCGCCTGCGGCACGGGGTCGGCATAATCGGCCACATTGACCGCGCCGCTCCCGGCAAGTACCGGCGCCGCCCCGACGCGCAGCCGGCCCATGCTGAAGATGAACAGATTGACCGCGTAGGAAAGCAAGGAGAGGCCGATGACGACCTGATAGGTGCGCGGCCGCAGCAGAAGCCAGACGCCCGACCCGGTCAGTGCTCCGATGGCAATGGCAAGCGTCAGTTCCATCACGGCTGCTCCCCGATGCGCGCGGCGCGCAGCCGCCGGATCGACTGGTGAGCGAGCGCGATAAGCACCAGCACCGTGGCCCCGACCACCAGCGAAAACACGCCGAGATCGAACAGCGCCGCACTCGCCGTCGGCACCTTTCCGATCACAGGCACGTCGATGTAGCGGAAATACGAGGTCAGGAACGGCTTGCCGAACAGCCAGGCCCCAAGACCGGTAAGAAGCGAGATGAGCAGTCCGCCGCCGATCCATTTGACCGGCAGGATGCGCAGCCTGTCTTCCACCCAGACCGTGCCGGCAGCCATATATTGCAGGATGAAGCCGGCAGCCATGGCCACGCCGGCGGCAAAGCCTCCGCCCGGCGCATCGTGACCGCGCAGGAAAAGATACGCCGCGAGCACAACGATCACGGGGAACATCCACTGCATGATGACCGCCGGCACGAAAAGATATTCGGCGGCCGTCGCCCCGGGCTCCCGGTCCGGTGCCGCCTCGTCATGGGCATGCTGGATGCGCTGCTGCTCCGGCCGTCCGATGCTGTCGGGAGCCGGGCGGAAACGGCGCAGCAGGGCAAAGACGGTGAGCGCCACGATGCCGAGCACCGTGATTTCGCCCAGCGTGTCGAAGCCGCGGAAATCGACGAGAATGACGTTGACGACATTGCGCCCGCCGCCTTCGCTGTAGGCCTTTTCCAAGAAAAAGCTGCCGATGCTGTCCGGCGGCGTGCGGGTCATGACCGCATAGGCGACGGCCGACATGCCCATACCGGCCACCACGGCCATGACGAAGTCGCGCATGCGGCGTAAGCGCGCCATCGCGCCGACCGGCTCCGTCAACGCCTGCGAGCGCTTCGGCAACCAGCGCAGGCCGAGCAGGATCAACACCGTCGTCACGATCTCGACGACAAGCTGTGTCGTGGCGAGATCCGGCGCGGAGAGCCACATGAAGGTCAGGCAGGTGACGAGGCCGGTGCCGCCGAGCAGCGCGAGTGCCGCAAGCCGGTGATATTTGGCCTGGTGAGCGGCGCCGAACGCGCAGGCGACCCCGATCGCCCACAGGCCGGCGAAAGCGAGGTCGGGAGCAGAGGAGGCTACTGGTCCGAAAGTGAAGCCTCCGACGAACAGCGGCACGAAAGCGGCCGCGAATGCGACGGACACCAGAAGCCGCAACTGAGGCTGGAGCCGCCGCGTGCCGAGGACATTTTCCAAGAAGCGCGCCCAGCGCCAGGAGACGGTGACCAGCACGCGCTCGAAGATGCGCTGACCATTGAGGCGGCCGATCAGGAACGGTCGTTCCGACGCCTCCAGATAATTTCCGATCGCCAGATAGAGCAAAGTGCCCGCGACCAGCGCGATCACGCTCATGGCCAGAGGTATGGTGAAGCCGTGCCAGATAGCAAGGCTGTATTCCGGCGTTTCCGCGCCGAGCACGGACGAGACCGCGACATGCAGGTAGGGGCCGATGGTCGGGCCCGGAACGATACCGACGACCAGGCAGGCAAAGACCAGGAAGGACACCGGAAAGCGCATCCAGAAAGGCGGCTCGTGCGGTTCGCGCGGGAAGTTTTCGGGCGGCGCGCCCATGAATATGGAATGGATCAGACGCATCGAATAGGTGACGGCAAGGGCGCTGCCCAGCACGGCCGCATAGGGAGCTATCCTGTCCACCCAGGAATCGGCATGCGTGGCGACCGCTTCGGCGAAGAACATCTCCTTGGAGAGGAAGCCGTTGAGCAGCGGCACGCCGGCCATGGCGGCGCTGGCCACCGTTGCCAGGGTGCCGGTGATCGGCATGTAGCGGAACAGGCCGCTCAACCGCCTCAGGTCGCGCGTGCCCGTTTCGTGGTCGATGATGCCGGCGGCCATGAAGAGTGAGGCTTTGAAAGTCGCATGGTTCACCATGTGGAAGATGGCCGCCACCGCGCCCAGCGGACTGCCGAGACTGAGAAGCAGCGTGATCAGGCCCAGATGGCTAATCGTGGAGTAGGCGAGCAGACCCTTCAGGTCCTGCTGGAACATGGCGAGATAGGCGCCGAGCACCAGGGAGGCCATGCCGGCGAGACCGACGATCGTGAACCATTCGGGCGTACCGGACAGCACCGGCCACAGTCTGGCCATCAGGAACACGCCTGCCTTCACCATCGTGGCCGAATGCAGATAGGCCGACACCGGCGTCGGCGCGGCCATGGCATTGGGCAGCCAGAAATGGAAGGGGAACTGCGCGCTCTTGGTGAAGGCTCCGAGCAGGATCAGCAGGAGAGCCGGAACATAGAGGTCGCTCGAGCGGATCAGGTCGCCCGATTGCAGCACGCGGTCGAGATCGTAGCTGCCGACGATATGACCGATGACAAGCACGCCGGCGAGCAGCCCCAGGCCGCCGATTGCCGTTACCGTCAAGGCCATTCGCGCGCCGTCGCGCGCCGCCGGATTCTGGTGCCAATAGCCGATCAGAAGGAAGGAGAAGATGCTGGTCAGTTCCCAGAACACGACCAGCAGGATGAGGTTGCCCGAAGTGACCACCCCGAGCATCGATCCCATGAACGCCAGGAAGAGCAGGTAGAACCTGCGCACGGAATCGTCCGGCGAGATGTAGTAGCGTGTGTAGATGACGACGAGAAAGCCCATGCCGCTGACCAGCACGGCGAACAGCCAGGCGAAGCCGTCCATCCTCAGCACCAGATTCAGCCCGAGGCTCGGTATCCACTCCATTTCCTGCCGCACCACGGCGCCGCCGGCGATGGAAGGGTAGAAAGCGATTGCAAGAGCCAGGCAGAAAAGCGTGGTCCCGCCGGCCAGCCAGGTAGCCGGGTTACGGGAATCGGATGGCAGGAAGACAGCAGCCAGGCTCGCCAGGAAAGGGACTGCAACGATCAGAAATAGCGACGAAGTCCCCGTCATCCTTCGATATAGCTCACAAATCCTGGCGTATGGGTTGATCCCTGATGGCAGGACGTCCGCAGGCCGAAAACCCGGACGCCTCAGGTAGATAGACTGCTTATGCGGCCGGACGCAAGGATGCTTGGCGCTTTGAGCGGCCATGAAGCGGAGGAAAATCCGCCTCATCTTCATGCGACCGTTTGGCTGGGCCGACGCTATTGATGAGGACACAGGTCAACTTTAAAGTGGACACAGCCATCTCCGCACCCGGGTTACCTGAATGCCTGTCCTGACGCGCCGCAACTTCCTGAAGGCTTCCGCTGCCAGCGCCTGCGGTCTGGGGTTTGGGATGACGGGCAATCTGGTCGGCACCGCCCTGTCCGCCGCCGACCCCGTTGTCCTGAAGACGGCGAAGATACAGGCGCAGTTGGCAGACACCGGGCCGACGCGGGACGTGCTGACCTATGGTGAGGCGGGGATGCCGCCGGTGCTGCGCTTGACAAAGGGAAAGCCGTTCGCCGCAAGGCTGGTCAACGGCCTCGACGAGCCGACCACGGTCCATTGGCACGGCGTTCGCGTCCCGAACAAGATGGACGGCGTTCCGTTCATGACGCAACCCTATGTCTATACCGGCGACAGGTTCGACTATGCTTTCGCGCCGCCCGACGCCGGAACCTTCTGGTACCATCCACATTGCAACACGCTGACCCAGATGGGTCACGGCATGACCGGCGTGATCGTCGTGGAAAATCCGAACGATCCGCAATTCGACGCGGAAGTCGTACTCAACCTGCGAGATTGGCGCCTTGGCGGCGACGGCCAGTTCATCGCCCAGTTCCGCCCGCGCGACGCGGCGAAGTCCGGCACTTTCGGCACGGTGCGCACGACCAATTGGCAGGACGAACCGCGCTACGACGCCCCGGCGGGCGGGCTCGTCCGGTTGCGGATGGCCATCACCGACGTGACACGCGTCTATTCTTTCCAGATGGAGGGAGCGGAGGCGATGGTGATCGCCATCGACGGCAATCCGCTGCCGCAGCTTTTCCCGCTCGATGTGCTCCAGCTCGGGCCGGGCCAGCGTCTGGAATTGGCAGTGCGCATGCCCGACAGCGAGGGCGCGATCGTCAGCCTGAAGGACATCAAGGGCACCAGCCCCAAGGTTCTGGCGACGTTGCGCGCGACGGGGAAATCGCTGAAACGGGACATCCGCGATCTGGAGCCGCTGGAGCCCAACCCGGTCGAAAGGGTGGATCTAACCTCGGCGCAGCGCATTGCGCTGAGCCTCAGCGCGACGGCCGAGAACGCCGCGGTGGAAAGCATATGCGGCTCGCTCGGCTATGCCTTCTGGGCCATCAACAAGAGGCCGTGGTCGGGAGATACGCCCGATCCGACCGAACCTCTGGCCGAGTTGAAGCTCGGCATGAGCTACATTATAGACATGGAGAACCTGACGCCGCGCATTCATCCTCTCCATCTGCACGGCATGAGCTTCACGGTGCTGTCCTCGTCCACCGGACCGGTGCGCCAGCTCGTTTCAGACACCTATCTCATCCAGCCAAACGAAAAGGTGCAGCTCGGGCTCGTCGCAGACAATCTCGGCGACTGGCTGTTCCACTGCCACATCATCGAGCATCAGAAATCGGGCATGACCTGTTATTTGCGGGTCGTCTGAACCGCCGATCGCAGCGGCTACACCGTATCCAGTCCGATATCGAGGATCGGCGCGCTGTGCGTCAGCCAGCCGATGGAGATCAGATCGACGCCGGTCGCGGCAATGGCCGGCGCGGTGGCCGGCGTAACGCGGCCCGATGCTTCCGTGACGGCGCGTCCGCCGACCATGGCGACGGCCCGCGCAAGCTGTTCGGGAGACATATTGTCCAGCAGCACCGCATCGACGCCGGTTTCCAGCGCGATCTCCAATTGATCCAGCGTGTCGACTTCGACTTCGATCTTGACCATATGGCCGCAAGCCGCCTTCGCGCGCCGAATGGCGGTGCGGATGTCGCCGGCGATGGCGATGTGGTTGTCCTTGATGAGGACGGCATCGTCCAGTCCGAAACGATGGTTGGAACCGCCGCCGGCACGCACCGCATATTTCTCCAGCGCACGCAGGCCCGGCGTCGTCTTCCTGGTACAGACGATCTGCGCTTTGTGATCCCGGATAGCATCGACGATCGCGGCGGTCGCGGTGGCGATGCCGCTCAGATGGCACAGGAAATTGAGCGCCGTCCGCTCGGCGGTGAGAAGCGTGCGCGCGGAGCCGTGTGTCGTCGCAATGGCCTCTCCGGCGCGGACGCGGCTGCCGTCGGGGCGGGCGACCGCGATCTCGATGCCCGGGTCGATGGTACGGAACGCGCAAGCCGCGATATCGAGACCCGCAACCACGCCATCCTGCCGCGCCGCAAGCGTCACGGTCGCGGAAGCGTCGGCGGGAACGATCGCGTCGGTGGTTATGTCGCCGGCCCGGCCGAGATCCTCCAGAAGCGTAGCCCGCACGAGAGGCTCGAACATGATTTGCGGCAGGGGCGAAAGCTCCATCGGATCAGGCACTCCTTGCGAACGGCGTAGCCGGTTCGGCGATCGCGCTTGCGGTCTTCATGGCCTCGCCGAGTGTGAGGCGCGAGCGGCACGCCAGGCGGTTGCGCTGGGTGAAGTCGGAACGGCAGTGCGAACCACGGCTTTCATCGCGTTCGAACGCAGCGACTGCCATCATCAATGCGACCGCTGCGGGGTCGGATGCCGCATCGCAACTTTCGGCCAGCGGCAGCAGGGCCGCGACGGCGGTGCGCAGCGCCTCTCCGTCTCGCACGATGCCGAGCGCTTTGGAAACGATGGGCCGGACTGGCGCAGGATCCGGTTGCGTGGGCACGATCGCAGGCAATCGCCGACGATTGCCGCGCGGCGAGACGGCAGCCACGCTCTTTGCGACCCATGCGGCAGACACGACCGCCTCGGTAAGCGAATTGCTGGCGAGCCGGTTGGCGCCGTGCAGGCCGTTGCTGGCGACTTCACCGCAGGCCCAAAGACCAGGCACGGAACTGCGGCCGTCGCCATCCACCGCCACACCGCCCATATGATAGTGAACCGCGGGCCGCACGGGGATGGGCTCGACAGCGGGATCGATCCCCGCCTCCCGGCAAAGCTGCGCGATGCGCGGAAAACGGGCCGCGAACCTGTGGCCGAGACATTGCCGCGCATCGAGGAACACCTGCCGCCCGGCAGCCAGTTCCTTCCACACCGCCCGTGCCACGACGTCGCGCGGAGCAAGTTCGGCGCCGGGTGTATCGGCCAGGAAGCGCCGGCCATGCCCGTCGACCAGCACGGCTCCTTCGCCGCGCACGGCCTCGCTCACCAGCGACATCGGGCGCTGCGGCGTATCCAGCGCGGTGGGATGGAACTGCACGAATTCGAGGTCGGCGAGCGCGGCGCCGGCGCGGGCCGCCAGCGACAGCCCCTGGCCGAACGAGCCGAGCGGATTGGTCGTGTCGGCAAACAACCCGCCCACGCCGCCAGTCGCCAGCACGACGCGGTCGCTGGCAAGGGCCACCGCGCCGGCGTTTCCAACCGCTACTACCCCGACGATCCCACCGTCCTCCACCAGAAGGCGGCGAACGTCCATGCCTTCGAGCACTGTGATCGACGGCATGCGCCGCACCGCTGCGACAAGGGCGCGAACCAGTTCGCGGCCGGTGGCATCGCCTGCGGCGTGGACGATCCGCCGCCGTGAATGCGCCGCCTCCAGCCCGAGCAGAGGCGTACCGTCAGGCGCGCAATCGAGTGCAAGGCCAAGGCGACGCAGGGCGTCGATGGCGTGCGGAGCGGCTTCGACGACGCGCCTGACCACGGCTTCGTCGCACAAGCCGTCGCCCGCCGCCAATGTGTCTGCGACATGCAGTTCCGGGCTGTCGTCCGCTCCGAGGCTTGCAGCAAGTCCCCCCTGGGCAAGAACGCTGGAGGATTCTACCCCGAGCGGCGCCTTGGTGAGCAGGACGACCGGCTCCGGCGCGAGCCGGAGCGCGGTCATCAAACCCGCCGCGCCAGCGCCGACGATGATCGGCCGGCCGCACAGATCATGGACATCGGCGTTCATATGGCGAGCATGCGCTCCACGGCGCGGCGAGCGCGATCCGCGACTTCGGGATCGATGGTCACGGCATGCCTGTCGTGTTCCAGCGCATCGCGGATGTTGGCGAGCGTGATGCGCTTCATGTGCGGGCACAGGTTGCAGGGCCGCACGAAATCCACATCCGGATGCTCGACGGCGACGTTGTCGCTCATGGAGCATTCGGTCATCAGCACCACACGCGCCGGCTTGTGCCGCCCGACATAGTCCGACATCGCCGCCGTCGAGCCGGCGAAATCCGCCTCCGCGATCACTTCGGGCGGGCATTCGGGATGGGCAAGCACGGTGACGCCCGGATTGGCTTCGCGCAATTCGCGAATATCGGAAGGCGTGAAGCGCTCATGGACCTCGCAATGTCCCTTCCAGGCGATGATCTCGACTTTGGTCTGCGCGGCGATGTTGCGGGCCAGATATTCATCCGGCAGCATGATGACGCGCGGTACACCGAGCGACTCGACCACCGCCAGCGCATTGCCGGAGGTGCAGCAGATATCGGATTCAGCCTTCACCGCCGCCGAAGTGTTCACATAAGTGACGATCGGCACGCCCGGATGGCGCTCGCGCATCAGCCGCACGTCTTCTGCCGTGATGGAATCGGCCAGCGAGCATCCGGCGCCGAGATCGGGGATCAGCACGGTCTTGCCGGGATTGAGCAGCTTCGCCGTCTCGGCCATGAAATGCACGCCCGCCAGCACGATGACATCGGCATCGACGGCCATCGCCTTGCGGGCCAGTGCCAGGCTGTCGCCCACGATATCGGCCACGCAATGGAATATCTCCGGCGTCTGGTAGTTGTGCGCCAGGATGACCGCGTTGCGCTCGCGCTTCAGCTTCAGGATCGCGTCGATATCGCCGGAAAAGGCTGGCCATTCGATCGGCGGAATGACTCGGCGCACGCGATCGTAGAGCGAAGCGGATGTCGGTTGGGCGGCGAGCATTGGCTTCTCCGATTATGCTCTAGTTGAGTATAACTGGAGCATATGCTTACCTTGAGCATAAGAAATGTCAAGGCCGTGCGAGAGGCAATTTCGTGCCGGCCATCGCCCGTTCGGCAAGAACGGCATGACGGAAGCGGAACAGCTTCGCCGGCCGCCCACCCGTATCGGCGGTCGTGGCGCCGGTTTCCTCGACCAGTTCCTGCTGTTCGATGAGGCGACGGAAATTCTGCTTGTGAAGCGGCCGGCCGGCCAGCGCCTCCACGGTGCGCTGGAGCTGCAGAAGCGTGAAGACGGGCGGCATCAGCTCGAACACGACCGGCCGGTATTTGATCTTGGAGCGCAGCCGCGCGATCCCCGTCGCGAGGATGCGCCGGTGGTCGGCCGTCATTTCCTGGCCGGGCAACGGCGACCGCGCGGCGGCGGCGCTGCCGCGGCTGGCTTCCTCGACAAGGCCTGCCTCGTAGAGCAGTTCGTAGCGCTGCAGCGTGAGTTCCTCGTTCCAGTCACGATCGTCCAGTCCGAAGGCGATCACCACGCGCTGCCTGCGATTGCGCCGTGTCGCCTCGTCCTCGGCGCCGGCCGCCCAGGCGAGCAGGCGGGGCTGCAACACCTTCGGGATGATCGGCGCAACGCCGCTTCGGCGGTCCTCCCACGGAAAATAGTCGTACCAGCTGCGCCAGTCGCGATGGGAAGCCCCATTTGTCTGGTCTTCGCGCGTGAGGGCGAGATAGCTGATCGAGATGGCGCGCTGCTGGCGCTCGATGCCGGCGCGGTCGCGATCCGCGAACGTATAGAGCTGTTCGATGTAACCCAGCGACTGGCCGGTCTGACGCTCCACCCATGCCCTGAGGCCGGATTGCAGCGACCGGTGGCCGAGTTCGAAGGGGCCGGAAGGCAGGGCGTCGGCCTGCCCGATGGTGAGGACGCAGGGCTCGCCGTCGGTCACCGCGACGACCACGGCGATCAGGTCCACATGCACGTCGTGGACCTTGTCGCCTGTCTCTTCGGTTGTGCCTGCCGCTGCCTTTTCCTGCATGTTTCCGGAGACGGTTGTGCCGACCATCTCGGGATGATGGCTGAATCAGATCAGCGCAGAGCGTGGACGTTGCCGGCGCGCCCGTCAATGGGTCGCATATGGATCGCACGCAGCCGGCCCCGGCAACGATCGCGCCTCATCTGCGCCGTCCGGCCACCGCCAGCCCGGCGTCGCCGGGACGGGTATCCGCCACCGGCCCGCGGATCGCCGCGGCGCAGACCATGCTGATCAGCGCCGAGAACACCACATAGGCACACAGATACCAGGGGCTGCCGTTGCCGGTGGCGATCAGGTAGGTGGCGATGATGGGCGTGAGCCCGCTCGCGAAGATGCCGGAGAACTGGTAGACGAACGAGATGCCCGTATACCGCACGCGCGCGTCGAACAGATCGGAGAACAGCGCCGCCTCCGGTCCGTAGCACATGGCATAGATGACGCCGAACGGCACGATCAGCGCCAGTGCGATCATCACCGTGTCGCCGCCGCTCATCATCCAGAAGGCCGGAAACGTGCACAGCGCCAGAAGCAGCGAGCCGACGGCGTAGGTGCGCGGCCGGCCCCAGCGGTCCGACAGCTTGCCGAAGATCGGGATGGTAAAGATCATGATGAAGGCCGACAGCGTCACCAGCCACAATGCGGTCGTGCGCGGCACCTGCACATATTTCGACAGATAGACGATCGAGAACACGGCGAAGACGTTGAAGAACACACCGTCGATATAGCGCGCGCCCATACCGAGCAGGATATTCTTCGGATAATCTCGGACCATGTCCACGAAAGGAATCCTGGCTTCCGCCTGGCTGGCCTTGATGCGCTGGAATTCGGGCGTTTCCAGAATGCGCAAACGGATATAGAGGCCGACGACCACCAGAACGATGCTGGCGATGAAGCCGATGCGCCATCCCCAGGCCATGAATTGGTCTTCCGGCAGGAACGACATGATCGCGGTGACGCCGGACGCCAGGCACAGGCCGATGGCGAGCCCGATCTGCGGCAGGCTGGCATAATAGCCACGCCGCTCTTCGGGAGCGTATTCGTAGGCCATCAGCACGGCCCCGCCCCATTCGCCGCCGATGCCGATACCCTGCGCGATGCGCAGCACGAGCAGAAGGATCGGCGCCGCGACCCCGATCTGCTGATAGGTCGGCAGAAGGCCGATGAGCACGGTGGCGACGCCCATGATGAGCAGCGTGAGCACCAGCATGCTCTTGCGGCCGATCCTGTCGCCGAAATGGCCGAAGATCACGCCACCCAGCGGCCGCGCGATGAAGCCCACGGCAAAGGTGGTGTAGGCCAGCATGATCGAGACGACCGGGTCCTCGCCCGGAAAGAAAAGCGTGTTGAAGACGATGCCGGCGACGATGCCATAGAGAAAGAAATCGTACCATTCGATCGTCGCGCCGATGACGCTGGCATAGACGACGCGCCTCAGATCGCGGTCCGCCAGTCCTCCTGCCTGTCCTGCCATTCTCTCCTCCTCGATGGCGTTTCGACGTCTTCCCGGATCATGTCGGCAGCCTTCTCGCCGATCATGATGGCCGGAACATTGGTGTTGCCGGAGACCAGCCTCGGCATGATCGAGCAATCGACCACCCATAGGCCGTCGACGCCGCGCACCCGCAACCGTGGGTCGACCACGGCGTCGCGGTCCTCCGCGGGACCCATCCGGCAGGTGCCCGCGGGATGGAAAATGGTGGCGCCGTGATGGCGCGCGAAATCGAGCAGTTCCGCATCGCTCTGCTGCGCCTTGCCGGGCAGCATTTCTTCGGCAACATAGTCGGACAGCGGCTCGGTGCCCGCCAGCTTGCGGGCGAAGCGGACGGCGGCGACGGCACAACGCCGGTCGGTCTCGGCCTCGAGATAGTTCGCGACGATCTGCGGCGGCTCAAGCGGATCGGGCGAAGCCAGCGAGATCGTGCCGGTGCTTTCCGGCCGCAGCTGGCAGACCGAAAGCGTAAATCCTGGAAAGTCGTGCACCTTGCCGCCGGCCATGTCGGCCGACAACGTGGCGATGTGGAACTGGATGTCGGGCGTTTCCGATTCCGGCAGCACGCGCGTGAACAGTCCGCCCTGGTTGATGCCGATCGCCAGTGCGCCGGTGCGGAACAAAAGCCATTCCAGCCCGAGGCGGGCCCGGCCGAGCAGCGAGCGGAGCTGATCGTTGGTGGTGATCGGCTTGGTGCAGCGATAAATCAGCCGGATCTGCAAATGGTCCTGAAGGTTGCCGCCGACGCCGGGCAAGTCGGCCAGGACCGGAACGCCGTGCTGGCGCAGATGCTCGGCCGGCCCTAATCCCGAGAGCATCAGAAGTTGCGGCGACTGCACGGCGCCGGCCGACAGGATGACCCCGCGCCGGGCCCGCAGGCTGCCGGCCTGGCCCTTGTTCCGGAACTCTATGCCGGTCGCGCGCCGATCCTCGAACAGGACGCGGGTGACCTGCATCTCGGTGAAAATGGTGAGGTTCGCCCGTTGCTCGGCCGGCCGCAGATAGGCGACCGCGGTACTGCTGCGCCAGCCGTTACGGGTGGTGAGCTGGTAGTAGCCGACCCCTTCCTGGCTCGCGCCGTTGAAATCTTCGGTCCGCGGAACGCCGCAATTTTCGGCGGCGCCGATAACGGCTTCGATAAGTTCGTTCTTGCGCCCGATGCTGGTCACGCTCAGCGGACCATTGCTCCCGTGAAGCTGATCGTCGGCGAATTCTTCGTTGGCTTCCAGCTTGCGGAAATAGGGCAGCACATCGCGCCAGGACCAGCCGTCATTGCCGAGCGCTTCCCAGCCGTCATAGTCCTCCGGCTGACCGCGGACGACGATCAGGCCGTTGATGGAGGAACAGCCGCCAAGCACCCGGCCGCGCGGCCAGTAGATGCGGCGACCGCCCATATTCGCTTCCGGCTCGGTGTTGAACCGCCAGTTCACGCGCGAATCCCACATCGTCTTGCCGTAGCCGATGGGGAGATGGATCCAGAGATTGCGGTCGCGCGGACCGGCCTCGATCAAGGCGACGCTGTAGCGGCCGCCCTCCGAAAGCCGGTTGGCCAGGACGCAGCCCGACGAGCCGGCGCCCACGACGATAAAATCGAACTCTGCCGCAGCGCTCATGACCGCGCGTCTCCTCCCAGGACATGCGGAGGATGATCGACCTTTGGCAAACTGTCAACACGGTGAGATGTTTCGTCTCACTGAATGAGATATCGGAAGGACAAGACCACATCGCTCGGGAGCCTTTGACGCGATTGTGGCGCCTGCTATTGCTTGGCGCGACACCGGTCCAACGGACGAGGAAGCGCCACTTGGCACGACAGAAAGACGACGAGCGCGACAGCGGTTCGGCCATCAACCGCGTCCTCGATTTGATGGAAGCGATCGCACGCACCGGGCGCGCGCTGACCGTGCCGGAACTCTGCGGCATTCTGGATCTGCCCAAGCCGACGGCGCATCGCCTGTGCCAACGGCTTGAGAACGAAGGCTATCTGGCGCGCGAACCGGGCGGGCGTCATTATGCCGTCGGCCCGCGACTGATGCGTCTCAGCATCGACGTGCTGCGCTGGGGGGCCGGCGCGGAGCGCCGATCGATTCTCAAAGGCATCGTCGACGAGATCGGCGAAACCTGCAATTTCACCGCGCTGGCCGGCGATGAGGTCGTCTATGTCGACCGCGTGGAAGCGCGTTGGCCGCTGCGTCTTCACCTGGAGCCCGGATCGCGCGTGCCGCTGCACTGCACGGCGAGCGGCAAGCTGTTCCTCGCATCAATGCCGCCTGCGCGGCGCGAGCGGACGCTTTCGGCCATGAACCTCTCGCCCTTCACCGCCCACACCATCACCGACAGGGCGAAGCTGGAAGACGAACTCGCTGTCATCGCCAGCCAGGGCTACAGCCTCGACCGCGAGGAATTCCTGCTCGGGCTGGTGGCCATCGCCGTGCCGGTCAAGGACCGGTCCGGCGCAACGATCGCAGCCCTTGCCTGCCATGCGCCCGGCGCCCGCTTCGATCTCGGCAAGGCCGTCGAAAGGCTGCCCCTGTTCCTGGAGGCCGCCACCCGGCTCGCCGCCACGCTTCCGGATTGATCCCTGGTCCCAGCCGGCTTTTCGGCTCCCCTGCGCCTGCAACGGCAGCGTGCAGCACGCCCAGGCATTTGATTATTCGGATCGGTGCGCCGTTGCTGTCGATCAGGCGATCCGACGCGAGGACGGAAACCTCGATATCCGTCGCAGTGACGGGCGCAAAACACGGCCTGACTTGAAAATCCTGCCAATTGGCAGCATATTAGCTGCCAAACCTATGGAGATTGGACAATGGTTGCCGCACAATCGGTTGGCGACATCGCAGCCCAGGGTCCGCCGGCGAACCTGGCGGACGCATCGGCACGGTCGCGGCTCACCCCGGCAGCGATAACCGGCATCGTCAGGCTGGCGGAGATCTGGCGCCTGACCAGCGCCGAAACCTGCACCCTGATCGGCGACGTGTCGGAGCGGACCTGGTTCCGCATGAAGAAAGGCGCATGGGAAGGCACGCTCTCCCAGGACACGCTGACGCGTATCAGCGCGCTGATCGGCATCTTCAAGGGCCTGCGCCTGTTGTTTTCCGAACAGCTTGCGGACGAATGGGTGCGGCTGCCGAACAAGGGGCCGCTTTATGGCGGCCGGCGCCCGCTGGATGCGATGCTGGAAGGAGGCATTCCGAAGCTGCTGCAGGTGCGCCAGCATATCGATGCCTTGCGCGGCGGTCTCTGATGCAAAACCCGCCGAGGGTGGATATTTCCCGGCGCGACACGATCCGGCTGATTTCGACAGGCCGGCTGAAGGACCCTGTCCTGCTCCCCCTGGCCGGCAGCGATGGCGATCTGGCGGGATTGGCCGAACTCGAAGGGGCGACCAGCGGCCGCCTCAGGGCACAGGAGGGCGGCCTGCCCGACCTCGATCCGCGCGAACTGGTTTTCGGCCGGCCCGGTTACACCTTCATCAACGCCGCGTTCGCCTATACGCGGCCCGGCGGCAACCGCTTCAACGACGATTCCCGCGGCGCGTGGTATTGCGCTTTCGAGGTGGACACCGCTCTGGGGGAAATCTCGTTTCACCTGACCCGCGAACTCATCGCGATCGACCGCTTCGACAACACCACCGACTATGCCGAACTCGTCGCGGATTTCGTCGGCCGGTTCCACGATCTGCGCGGAGACGCGTTCAGGCACGATCCCGCGCTCGACCCCGACATCGCTACGGCCTATCCCGCCGGGCAGGCATTGGCGAAGCACCTGAGGGCGAAAGAGGGAGGGATCGGCATCGTCTACCCTTCCGTGCGCCGCCCGGGAGGGACCTGTCTTGCCGCTTTCTTTCCCGATCTCGTCCAGAACCTGCGCCAGGGCGGCATCTGGCGTCTGGAATGGCGCGGTTCGCCTGTGCCGACAATCCTGAACCTGGAAAACCGGCCATGACCCGACAGCCTCCGCACCGCGGCCTTGCGCGGACGATCCTCTAGGCCGCGCCATGTGGAGCTTCGTGCAAACCTACTGGCCCCATTTTCTCGCGATCCTGTCCGTCGTGGTGGCCGCCGTCGCCGCCGCCCATGCGGCAATGACGAAGGATGAAGTGCGCTCGGCCATCGGCTGGGTCGGCGTGATCGTCCTGTCGCCCATCGTCGGCGCGCTGATCTATGCCATCGCGGGAATAAACAGGATCAGGCGCGGTTCCATAGCCGCGGAAAGATCGGCAGCCGGCCATGAGATGCGCGAACATCCCAATTTCGACACGACCGACGATCTCGTCGGCGCGCGTTTCGGCGAAAGGTTCGTCGCCCTCAAGACCGTGGGAGACAGGATAACCCATCACAAGCTCACGACTTCAAACACCATCGACGTGCTTAAGACGGGCGACGAAGCCTATGCCGCCATGCTCGCCGCCATAGCGGGCGCCCGCCGCAGCATCCTGCTTGAAACCTACATCTTCGACCGCGATCCGATCGGCGTGCGCATCGCGGACGCCTTGATCCAGGCCTGCAAGAGAGGCGTCAGCGTAAGGGTGCTGATCGACGCGGTCGGTGCGCGCTATTCGGTCCCCAGCATCGTGGGCTATCTGCGGGAGGGCGGGGTTTCCACAGACGTGTTCAACGGCGCCATCATCATGGGATTGCGCCTGCCCTACGCCAATCTCAGGACGCATCGGAAAATCCTCGTGGTGGACGGGACCGCAGCGTTCATGGGAGGCATGAACATAAGGCAAGGCTTCACCGCCGAATTCGCCGGCGCCGGCAGCGCGCACGACACGCATTTTCATCTCAGGGGGCCGGTGGTCGGCGACATCTTCTCGACCGCGGCGGAGGACTGGTACTTCGCCAGCCGCGAGAGGCTGCAAGGCGACGCCTGGACGATCGAAGCCGCGGACGGCGAACCGGATTCACCGATCTTCGCGCGTGTCCTGCCTTCAGGTCCGGACGCCAGCCTCGAAGCCAATCACAAGATGCTGATGGGGGCCTTTTCCGTGGCGCACCGCTCCATCCGCATCATGTCACCCTATTTCCTGCCCGATCGCGAATTGATCAGCGCCCTGACCACGGCGGCGCGGCGCGGCGTGGAGATCGACATCGTCGTCCCCTCCGCCAACAATCTCGTTCTTGTCGACAGGGCCATGACGGCCCAGTTCGACCAGGTACTGAGAAGTTACTGCCGCGTCTGGCGCGCGAAAGGCGCCTTTGATCATTCCAAGCTGCTTTCGGTCGATTCCACCTGGGCCTTCGTCGGCTCCTCCAATCTCGATCCACGGTCCCTGCGGCTGAATTTCGAGATCGACCTGGAGGTGCTGGACAGAGCCTTCGCAAGCCGAATCGACGCACATATCGGCAGCGTGATCGACAAGGCAACGCAGGTCACATTGGCCGATCTGCGCGCCAGACCGTTCCCGATCCGTCTCGTGAACCGCATTTTGTGGCTGGGGTCGCCTTATCTCTGACAGATGTCGCCTGCAGGATCGTAAAACAGTTTGCATTTTTTGAGAGATTGCGCCGGCCTTCGCATTCTCTACGTACAAATTGCGGTATCACGTATAAAGTGGCGCTCCCGAAGAAGGGAAAGACATATGCAGAGATTGGCCGGCGGCGTTCCTTCCAGCATCCTCGAACGGATCCGCATGCGCAGGGAAAACCTCCAGCCGCCGACGCTGGTTCTCAATCCGCATCCGACCGGCATGCTCGTCGCCTCCTACAACGTGCACAAATGCGTCGGCACCGACGGCAAGTTCGATCCCGAGCGCACGGCGCGGGTGATCCGCGAGATCAATGCCGACGTCATCGCCCTGCAGGAAGCCGACAAGCGCTTCGGCGACCGCAACGGCCTGCTGGACCTCGAGCGGCTGGAGCGCGATACCGGCCTCGCCATCGTGCCGGTTTTCGGCAAGGCCAAGGCGCATGGCTGGCACGGAAACGTCGTCCTGTTCAGGCGCGGCACCGTGCGCGATGTCCACCAGATCAAGCTTCCGGGCCTGGAACCGCGCGGCGCGATCGTTGCCGAGATCGAACCGGAAGCCGGCAGGGCCATCAGGATCATAGCAGCGCATTTCGGCCTGTTGCGCCGCTCGCGCACCCATCAGGCGCGCACCATCTTCGACATCATGAAGGCCGACGGGATTCCGACCCTGCTGCTGGGCGATCTCAACGAGTGGCGCCTCAACGACCGCTCCGCCCTGAACGCGCTCGACAGCGCCTTCGGCCCCCTGCCCGCCGCGGTGCCCAGCTTCCCCTCGCGGTTGCCCCTACTGGCACTGGACCGCATCATCGCGAACCGGAACGACATTCTCTCCCCGGTGACGGTGCATGACACGCCTCTGGCGCGCGTGGCATCCGATCACCTGCCCATCAAGGCCGTCGTGGACCTGTCCTCCGCGCTGGGAGCGGGCGACCGCCAGGCGGCCTGACGGCCGGCCGCGGCACCACTTCGCCGCGCCATTCCGCGACAAACCGTCCTAAATCAAGCCGCGTCGCAAGCAGGCAATGATTCGTCGCGTGCAGGCAATATCCGAAGCGCCGCGACCTGTTGGCTTGTGGCATAGCTGTCTGCATCCAGAAATTGTCCCCGGAAGCGGAGAGCGGAGCGGAAACCATCATCGAACAATCGGGAGGAACATATATGCAGAAACTTCTTGCCTCGGCCGTCTTCGCCGTGGCGCTGGGCGGGTTCGCAGGCGCCGCGTCGGCCGCCGAGTGCGGCGACGTCACCATCGCCAACATGAACTGGCAGTCAGCCGAAGTGCTGGCCAACATCGACAAGATCATCCTGAACGCAGGTTACGGTTGCAAGGCCGATCTCGTGGTTGGCGACACCGTGCCGACCCTGACCTCGATGACGGAGAAGGGCGAGCCGGACGTCGCACCGGAAGGCTGGGTCGACCTGCTGCCCGATGTCGTGCATCGCGGCATCGCCGACAAGAAGCTGGTTTCGACCGGCCAGGCGCTGTCCGACGGAGCGGTGCAGGGTTGGTGGATCCCCAAATACATCGCCGACGCCCACCCCGACATAAAGACCATTCCGGATGCGCTGAAGCATCCCGAACTGTTCCCCTCGCCGGAGGATTCCTCCAAGGGCGCGGTGTTCAACGGCCCGCAAGGCTGGGGCGGCACGCTTGTCACGGGCCAGCTTTTCAAAGCCTATGACGCGGAAAAGGCCGGCTTCGTGCTGGTAGACACCGGCTCGGCCGCCGGGCTCGACGGCTCGATCGCCAAGGCCTACGAGCGCAAGCAAGGCTGGATGGGCTACTACTGGGCGCCGACCGCCATCCTCGGCAAGTACGAGATGGTGAAGCTCGACTACGGCGTGCCCTACGACGCCGCTGAATGGAAGCGCTGCAACACCGTGGCCGACTGCGCCGATCCGAAGCCGAACGAATGGCCGAAGGACCATGTCGAGACGCTGGTGACGACCAAGTTCGCCGAGCGCGCCGGTCCGGCCATGGACTATTTCAAGAAGCGCACCTGGTCGAACGCCACCGTCAACAAGCTGCTCTCCTGGATGACCGATAACCAGGCCACCGGCGAGGAAGGCGCAAAGCATTTCCTCAAGGAGCAGCCCGACGTCTGGACCCCATGGGTCTCGGCCGACGTCGCCGAAAAGGTCAAGAAGGCGATCGAGTAAGGATCGCCGTCTCTTCAACCGGAAGCGGCGGTTTACCGCCGCTTCTCTTTTTGGCCGACGCGGATCGCCCTTGGCGGATGGCTTGCAACAGCGCCCCCGCTGACGTTCAATCCCTTCGGAGCGCCGTTTCGATCCTTTCCGGCCAGCGAAGGCCGGCCTGGCGCCCGCCTCGGCACACATGCCTGCAGCCCCGCATGGAGACAGACAAAAAGCGATGGACTGGCTTCTGAGTTTTCCGCATTTGAACGACGACTTCCTTCGCGCGCTGAAGAAGAGCATCGACGAGGGTTTCAGGACCTTCACGCGCGCCTATGGCGACGGCATCGAATCCTTCTTCGACCCGCTGCAATATTTCCTCATCCATTCCGAGCGCTTCATGACCAACACGCCCTGGCCGATCATCCTGGCCCTGGTCGCCTTGATCGCCTGGTTCGCGACACGCAGTTGGAAGATCGTGGCCGGTTCGCTGCTGACGCTGGTGGTGATCGGCCTGTTCGACATGTGGGACGACACGATGAAGACCATCTCGATGATCTTCGTCTGCACGGTGTTGTCCATCATCATCGGCATTCCGATCGGCATCGCCATGTCCCGGTCCGACAGGTTGCAGAGCATGATCAACCCGGTGCTCGACGTGATGCAGACCATGCCGAGCTTCGTCTATCTCATCCCGGTGGTGATGCTGCTCGGCATCGGCAAGGTGCCGGGCCTGATCGCCGTCGTGATCTACGCCATCCCGCCGATGATCCGCCTGACCAATCTCGGCATAAGGCTGGTGGACAAGGACGTGCTGGAAGCGGCGGACGCCTATGGCTCGTCGGGCTGGCAGAAGCTGAAGAACGTGCAGATGCCGCTGGCACTGCCCACCATCATGGCCGGTGTCAACCAGACCATCATGATGGCGCTGGCGATGGTGGTCATCGCCTCCATGATCGGCGTGCAGGGGCTGGGCCAGCCCGTGCTGAAGGCCATCGCCAACCAGTATTTCACGCTCGGCGTCTTCAACGGGCTTGCCATCGTCGGCATCGCCATCATCTTCGACCGCGTCAGCCAGGCCTACGGCAAGCGCCTGCAGCGCCATCTCGAGGTGGTCCATGGCTGAGGCGCAGAAATCATTCGGCATCGAGGTCCGCTCGCTCTACAAGATCTTCGGCCCGTCGGATGCGGCCGCAAGGGCGGTCGAGCTGGTCAGGCAGGGCATGAGCAAGGCCGACCTCAACGCCAAGCATGGGCTGGTGCTCGGGCTCAAGGACATCAACATCTCGATGCCCGGCGGCGCGATCCAGGTGATCATGGGCCTGTCCGGCTCGGGCAAGTCCACCCTCATCCGCCATATCAACCGCCTCATCGATCCCACCGCCGGCCAGATGCTGGTGGGAGGCGCCGACGTGGTGAAGATGAACGACAAGGAGCTGCGCGAATTCCGCCGCAACCAGACGGCGATGGTGTTCCAGAAATTCGCGCTGCTGCCGCATCGCACCGTGCTCGACAACACGGTCTACGGGCTGGAGGTGCGCGGCCTGCCGCGCGAGAAGCAAGTGAAGGAGGCGATGCGCTGGATCGAGCGCGTGGGGCTGTCCGGCTTCGAGAACCGCTATCCCAACCAGCTCTCGGGCGGCATGCAGCAGCGTGTCGGGCTCGCGCGCGCGCTCACCAACGATGCGCCGATCCTTTTGATGGACGAGGCGTTCTCCGCCCTCGATCCGCTGATCCGCATGGACATGCAGACCGTCCTGCTCGATCTCCAGAAGGAAATCCGCAAGACCATCGTCTTCATCACCCACGACCTCGACGAGGCCTTGCGGCTCGGGGACCAGATCGCGATCCTGCGCGATGGCGAGATCATCCAGCAGGGCACGGGGCAGGACATCGTGCTGCGCCCCGCCAACGATTACATCGCCAAGTTCGTCAAGGAGGTGAACCGTGGTCGCGTCGTGCATGTCGAGGCGATCATGGAACGCGGCCCGGCGCCCGGCGGCCGCGAAATCCCGGCCTCGACCGTACTAGACGACGCCGCACGCCTGCTGCTGGCCAACGGCGGCGACCGCTTGAGCGTCGTCGACGAAAGCGGCCGGCCGATCGGCTCGGTCGGGCTGGAGCAGATCGCCGCCGCAATGGTGGGCGAAGAAGAGCCCGGGACCACGTAAGCGCAACCGCGCTTCCGCCGCTCCGTGCCTCGTGCGCGGAGCGGCGGCAGGTCGATCAATCAGGCGCGCGTGGTCGTCTTGATGTCCACGCTGGCCTTGATGGCGTTGGAATATGGGCAGATGCCATGGGCGGTCTCGACCAGCTCTCGGGCATCCGCTTCAGCCATGCCGGGCAGGTAGACATCGAGTTCGGCGGTGATTCCGAAGCCGCCTTCCGAACGCGGGCCGATGCCGATGGTCGCCGTGACAGTCGAGCCCTCCGGGACCTTCAATTTGGTCTGGGTTGCGGCGACGCGCATCGCACCGAGGTAGCAGGCGGAATAGCCGAGCGCGAACAGCTTTTCCGGGTTCGCCCCGTCTCCGCCGGGGCCGCCGAGCTCCTTGGGAACGACCAGCTGCAAATCGAGCGTGCCATCGGCCAGAGCCGTTCGGCCGTCGCGTCCGCCTCCGCTCGCAGTGGCCGAGGTCTTGTATTTTGCGTCTACCGACATCGCTTTCTCCATCCTTAGGTTGAACCCTGATTTTGCCGGTTCGCCCGCACATCAAAATATCGTGAGCGATAAAATCGCAGCCGATCTAAATTACCGGGCGCGGCTTGTCAACGCTTGCGATCTTATCGCCCGCGATATAAATTCCGTGCATGAAAGCCCAGCCGCCCGCATCACCGGATATCTCCGATCTGGACAGTTTCCTGTGCTTCGCGATCTACTCCGCGGGCCTGGCCTTCAATCGCGTCTATCGCCGGCAGTTGGACCGCCTCGGGCTGACCTATCCCCAATATCTGGTCATGGTCGCCCTATGGCAGGAGGACGACGTGACGATCGGGCATCTGGGGGAGCGGCTGTCGCTGGACACAAACACGCTCACGCCGATGTTGAAACGGCTGGAAGCGATGGGGTTGTTGACGCGAAGGCGCGACAGCGCGGACGAGCGGCGTGTGCTGGTTTCATTGACCGACAGGGGCCGGTCAATCCGGACAGATGCCCGCGACATCATGCGTTGCATCGTCGAGGCGACCGGTCTGTCGGACGATAAACTGGCCGGCCTGACCAAGGAGATGCAGGTATTGCGGCAGCGGCTCGAGCAATATGCCGAACGGCAAGAGGACCGCCGATCCTAGCGAGCCCTGTTATTGCGGACTTCATGGCAACGATGTCCCGAACGACTCCAGACAAAGCTGCCGCGCGCGAGGAATTACGCCACCGCCTGTAATTCGGTGGCGACGCGGTCGCGACCGGTGTTCTTGGCACGATAGAGCGCAGTATCGGCTCTATGGAGGACGCTCTCGAAGCCTTCGTCCGGCGAAGCGCAGAAGCCTATTCCCGCGCTGGCCGTACCTCTGACAGCTCCTTTTGCCGTTTCCACCGGCTGTGCCGCGAACGCGGCCCTGATGCGTTCTGCGGTGGAAGCGGCTACCGCTGGGGGAGCCTTGCGCATCACCAGAACGAATTCCTCTCCGCCCATCCGGGCGATCAGGTCCCCTTGCGCCGAGTTTTGACGCAGCGCCTGCGCGAACCCGCAAAGCACCCGGTCGCCTGCATGATGCCCGAACTGGTCGTTGATGGATTTGAACCCGTCCAGGTCGAAGACGACGACGGCATCGCCCGGACACAGGCTGTCGGATGCCAGATTGTCGAACAGCGCCCGGCGGTTCAGCAATCCGGTCAACGCATCGGTCTGTGCCTCGAGTCGATGGCGGCGGGCAACCCTGGACTGATTGAGGCCTAGCGACAATGCACCGATGCCGGTTATGCCGGCGATGGACATGATGGCGTTGAAATGTTCCGCCCAGTTGTCGGGCCGCTGTTCCAGCACCCAGCTGCCGCTGCGGAACAGCATGAACCCGCAGGCCAGGAACGACAGCGCCGACAGCATGTAAAGCAGCGTCACACCCGTGATGCAGGCAGGCGCTTCCGAACGTACGCCCCAATATTGCAGCGCCGTCATGGCCAGAAGCAGCGCCGCCAGAACGTTGTAGAACGCGATCCCCAGCCCGTTGAAGCCCAGTGCGATGGGCACGCCCACCGGAAGCGCTAAAGTTATGCTGAGAACCGTCGTTGCGATCCATCGCTGCTGCTTGCCGGCAAAAAGCCGCGCGGCCACGTAGATGGCAACGAAACCGACGATCTCGACGGTGAAGGCTATGGTCACCGGAACCGGCAGCCCGGGCGACATCGTCGCGTAAAGAATGACGCCGCCCCCCAAGAGCACCATGCCCAGCATCCAACCGATGAGGAAGCTATCCATTCTGTTCTGAAGCCACATGCTCAGCATCGTCAAAGCCAATGCCGTTGCGCATATGCCGGCCGCAAAAAACAGAGTATCCGGATCGAACCCCATCTTGCCCGCCCCCTTGCCTTCCATGCCCGATTCCGTTTCGTAGCACATCGCTGCCGATATCAGGTTTCCGAGTGGAATCGAGGTGAACGGAGAGTAAGCGTTCAGCCGCCCTTTTCCGTAAGCCCAGTTGCGACCCGGCGACCCATTTTTTGCCGGCCGTGCGCCGCTCAGGTCTCGTGGACCTTGCCGGTCCTGCCCTGCGTGATGAGCCGGGCGCTGCGCTGGCCGGTGAAATAGATCCAGAGCCAGCTCAGAGCGACTGCCAGGCGGTGGCGCATGCCGATCAGGAAGTAGATGTGAGCGAAGCCCCAGAGCCACCAGGCGAAGCGTCCCATGAACCTGATCCAGCCGAAATCCACGACGGCTGCTCGCTTGCCGATGGTCGCGAGGCTGCCGGCATCCTTGTAGCGGAAGGGCGGCAACGGATCCCGCCCGTCCAGCCGGGCTTTGATCGTATCGGCCACGTAGCGGCCTTCCTGCTTGGCTGCGGGCGCTATGCCGGGAACCGTTTTCCCGTCCGCCATGTCGACATGGACGGTATCGCCGATTGCGAAGATGTCCGGCTGCCCCGGAACCGTCAGATCCGGCTGCACGATGAGGCGCCCGGCACGGTCGGCCGCCGCGTGAAGCCATTCGGCCGCCGGTGAGGCAGCCACCCCCGCCGCCCAGATGATGGTTCTCGCCGCGAGATGTTCGCCGCCGGTCTCGACACCTTCGGCCGTGCAATCGGTGACCGGCCGCCCGAGCCTGACTTCCACGCCGAGCTTTGTCAGCGCACGCTGCGCATAGGCCGAAAGGTTCTCGCGAAAACCGGCAAGCAAGCGGGGGCCGGCTTCGACGAGGACGACCCGCGCGTCGCGCGTATCGATGTTGCGGAAATCGCTGCGCAGCGTGTCCCGGGCCAGTTCCGCGATCGTACCGGCCAACTCGACGCCGGTGGGCCCGCCGCCGATGACCACGAATGTCAGCAATGCGCGGCGCGCGGCCTTGTCAATCGCGCGCTCGGCTTCCTCGAAAGCGGTGAGAATCCTGCGCCGGATCGCGGTGGCGTCCTCGATGGTCTTCAGGCCCGGCGCATAGGGTTCCCATTCGTCATGACCGAAATAGGCATGCCTTGCGCCCGTCGCCAGGACCAGAATGTCGTAGGAGACGGTGGCGCCGTCCTCCAGCAGGACCCTTTTCTCCCGGCTGTCCACGCCCACCACCCTGCCAAGCAGAGTGGTCACGTTCTCGTAGCCACGCAGCAGGGAACGGATCGGCCACGCGATTTCCGAGGTCGCCAGCGACGCCGTGGCGACCTGGTAGAGCAGAGGCTGGAACAGATGGTGGTTGCGCCGGTCGATCACCGTGATGCGAACCGCGGTCCTTACCAATCGCCGCACGGCTTCCAGGCCGCCGAAACCGGCGCCGACGATGACGACATGATGCGCCGAGCCCGTCGTCATTCAGCCCTCCGGTCACGCCGCGGCAAGCGAATTTCCGCCATGCCGCTTGCGGTCCGTAGCGGTCCTCGCCAGGCGTCCTGTTCCAGCTTGCGCATCGTGCGGATATTTGTGCACGATCCCGCGTGTGGCGCCAGACGTTCCGGTAAAGGTCAGCCTTCGATCAGTTCGAACCGGTCCACATCGACCAATCCCTTGTCGGTGAGCTTGAGGTGGGGGATCACCGGCAGCGGCAGGAAAGCGAGTTGCAGGAACGGCTCCTCGAGCTGCGAACCGAGCGCTGCCGCCGCCTCCCGCAGATGATGCAGCTTCTCGCGAACCTGCTCGTATGGATCGTGACTCATCAGTCCTGCGATCGGCAGGGCGATTTCGGCGAGCACCTTGCCGTCCTGCACCACCACGAAACCGCCTTCGATTTCCCCCAGCCGGGCAACAGCCGTCGCGATGTCGGCGTCCGAGACGCCAACGGCGCAGATATTGTGGCTGTCATGGCCGACGGTTGAGGCGATCGCACCGCTCTTCAGTCCGAATCCGTGCACGAAACCGGCCGCGACATTGCCGGTCTTGCCGTGACGCTCCACCACCACGGCCTTGATCACATCGCGCCCGGGGTCGATATCGAAGGCGCCGTCCCGCACCGGCAAGGACAGGTCGAGCCTGTCGGTGACGATGCGGCCCGAAACCACGCCGATGACCGGCGTGGTGGCCGCATTGCGCGCCGGCACGCGGAAATCCGCCGCGGTCACGGAGCGCGCCTTGACGCTGCGGCGGCCGACCGGGGCGACCGCGCGCCGTGCGGCGAAAAGCTCATCGGTCACCACACGTCCGGCCGAGAGCACCGTTTCGGCGTGACAACCCTCCAGATTGTCTATGACCACCAGGTCGGCGCGCCAGCCCGGCGCCACCAGCCCGCGGTCGGAAAGCCCGAAGGCGCGCGCACCGGAGATGGATGCGGCACGGTACACGGCGAGCGGCTCCACCCCGCCCGCAATGGCCGTGCGGATCATGTAGTCGAGATGGCCCTGCTCGGCGATGTCGAGCGGATTGCGGTCGTCGGTGCACAGCGCGAGAAACGGCGAGTTGCGCTCCGTGATGATCGGCATCAGCGCCTTGAGGTCCTTCGACACGGAGCCTTCGCGCACCAATATATGCATTCCCTTGCGCAGCTTCTCCAGCGCCTCTGCGGCCGTCGTCGCCTCGTGCTCGGTGCGGATGCCGGCAGCCAGATAGCCGTTCAACCCGTAGCCGCCGAGAAGCGGCGCGTGCCCGTCTATGTGGCGGCCCTGGAAGGCTTCCAGCTTGGCCATGCAGACCGGGTCCTTGGCCAGCACACCGGGAAAATTCATGAATTCGGCAAGGCCGATCACTTTGGGATGGCTGGCGAAAGGCAGCAGGTCCTCGATGCGCAGCTCCGCGCCCGAGGTCTCCAGATGGGTCGCCGGTACGCAGCTCGAAAGCTGCACGCGGATATCCATGACGGTTTCGCCGACGCTGTCGAGGAAGAAGCGGATGCCCTCCACCCCCAGCACATTGGCTATCTCGTGCGGATCGCAGATCGCGGTGGTGATGCCGAGCGGCAGAACGCAGCGGTCGAATTCGTGCGGCGTGACCAGCGAGGATTCGATATGCAGATGCGTGTCGATGAAACCGGGCACGACGATGCGGCCGGAAATGTCGATTTCGCGGACGCCCTTGTATTCGGCGCAGGTGCCGACGATGCGATCACCGCAAACAGCGATGTCGCCCGCCACCAGCTCGCCCGTCACGAGATCGAAGAAGCGGCCGCCTTTCAGCACCAGGTCGGCAGGCTCCCTGCCTGCGCCCTGGTCGATCATGCTCTCCACCGAAACGCGTGTTCCCGAACCTGCCATGCCGCACCTTCATTCCATCGTCGGTTGTGTCGCGCCGAAATACGGCACCCGGCGCGGAGCGTTCCGGTCGAAAGCGACGAACACCGCAACCAGGCGCCGCCGGGTCACCCGTTATCTACATCTGCAAGCCTAACGCTGCACGCGCGATTTCGGCACCCCCAATTGCCCTTACTTCGCGCCGGGCGCGGTCGCTTCCGCAGACGACAGCACGACGGCGGCCTCGGTGGTGAGCAGCCGGAACGTGAAGCTTTCCTGGAAATACAATTCGACGGTCGTGCTGGAATGGCTGAGATAGCCGATCGAAATGTCTTGTCCGACATCCAGTTCGAAATCGCCGCCGCGGGTCGTCATCACGAACCCGCCCTCGATGGCCGGCGCCCAGACGATTCCGCCGTCGACCAGGCGGTCCAGATGGTGGAGGATGGGGTAGCCGCCTTCGTTTCCACCGCTGGCGGCGGTGTAAGCGTCGGCACCCAGCACGAGCGCGTAGGGGCCGTTGACGCCGGCCAGGCGCAACTGGCTGACAGCCTGCGCGACAGCCATGGGATAGGCGCTGACATCGGCGGGAAGCGCAACCCCGGCATTGCTGCTGCCTTCCCGGATTCCCTGGATGGCGGCGGCGGCATATCCATCGAACACGGCCCGGTCTTCGGCGAACGCGATCTTGCGCGCCGCCTCCTTGACCGGCGACCAGTCAGAATCCGTGGCGCCGCGTTCGACATCATCGATCTGCTGCCGCGACAGCTGGAACGGGACACGCAGTTCGACGAGCGCCTTCACGTCCCGCTGCAGCGACTGGATGCCTTCTGCCGGTGCTGTAATTTCCCTGACATGCCCCGTGTTCGCGGCGGAATAGTCCACGCCTTTTGGGCCGACGACATCGACGACGCGCCGTGCCGCCAGATAGCGCTTGAGAGTGCGGGAGGCCTCCTCTTCGATTTCCGCCCAGGCCGCGTCGGAGATGGGAGCCAGCTCCCGGTGGAGGTTATTCATTGTCCAGCCTCATTCTTCAAGGAACCAATTCTAAGTGAACCGTCGCCCGGCAAAGGCCGCGGTTTCTCCGCCGCTTCGGGTTCGCCCGCCGTCCGATCCGCCGCCATCGCTGGCGCACCGTCGGCCGCGACATTGTCCAGGAAGGTTGCCGTCGGCACGAAAAACAGCGTTCCCGTCACCGCGCGACTGAAATCGAGCAACCGGTCATAGTTCCCCGGCGGCTTGCCTATGAACATGTTGTCGAGCATCTGCTCTATCCGGCGCGGGGAGCGGGCGTAGCCGATGAAATAGGTGCCGAATTCGCCTTTGCCCACGTCGCCGAACGGCATGTTGTCGCGCAGGATTTCAAGCTGCTCGCCGTCTTCGACGATCGTGGTCAAGGCATTGTGGGCGAAGCTCGGCTTCACCGCATCGTCCAGTTCGATATCGGACAGCTTTTTCCTGCCGATGATATTCTCCTGCGTTTCGATCGGCAGCATGTTCCAGCCCTTCAGATCGTGCATGTATTTCTGCACGATCACGTAGCTGCCGCCGGCAAACGGCGCGTCCTCCTCGCCGATGATGGCGGCGTTGAAGGCGGCCGGACCGGAAGGGTTTTCGGTGCCATCGACGAAACCGATCAGGTCGCGGTCGTCGAAATAGTTGAAGCCATGCACCTCGTCCGCCACGGCGACCGCGCCATCGAGCCGCGACATGACCTGGGTCGCAAGCTCGAAGCACAGATCCATCCGGGTGGCGCGGATATGGAAGAGGATGTCCCCCGGCGTCGAGACGGCATGGTGCACGCCGTGGATTTCACGGAAGGGATGCAGATCCTTGGGCCTAGGCGCCCCAAACAACCGGTCCCAGGCCTCCGAGCCGAACGACATGACGCATGAGAGCTGCCCTTCGAGATCCCGAAAGCCCACGGCCCGCAAAAGCGCCGAAAGGTCTGCGCACAGGCCGCGAACGGTTGCCTCATGTTCCGGTGCGGGGTTGATCGTCAAGACAAGAAAGATCGCCGCCTTCGTCAGCTTCGCTTCAACGGGCTGCGAGATGGCAGACAACAGACCTGTGTCCATGTTCCCCCGCTCAATCCTTTATCGAAAAGATGCTACCGGCCGGCAGGCCGCAATACCAGATGCCAATGGCGCATGATGTCATAGGACGCCGCTTGGCCGCTACGTTCTTGCGGCCAAGCCGGGCTCAGGCTTTGGGTTCCTCGGCGGGCGCGGAACCACTGATACCGGGCGATGCCGCCAGCGCGTCGCGGAGGGCCTGTTCCTTGGTATGGTCGAGCGACGTCCTGAGCACGGTGCCGCCGGTACCCTTGATGGCGTCCAGCACCTTGTCGGCCGTCATGCTGCGAATGAGAATGAACAGTGCCGCATTACCGGGCTGAAGACTTGCCGAAAGCTCCTTCATGAACTCGTCATTGATGCCGACATCGGTAAGGGCGCCGGCAAGCGCGCCCGACGCGGCGCCGAGCGAGGCGCCCAGGAGCGGCATCAGGAAAATGGCGCCGACCAGAAGTCCCCAGAAGCCACCCGAAACGGCGCCCGCCGCCGTCGTGTTCATCAGTTGGATGAGCTTCACCCGGCCGTTGTCCTGCTTTACCGCGATCACGGCGTCGGAAAGCTCCATGAGATATTCCTTCTGCAGGTTCAACAGCTTCTGCCTCATCTCCTCGGCTTTTGCTTCGGTGGGATAGACGATGACGACCAGATCGGACATTTGGAGTCTCCTTGGCAGGTTGAAGATTGTCGAAGCCTCGTGGAAGGCTGACATTTCCGGGAAGCCCATTGTTAGGTCTTGTTCGATCTCCCATGTTTGACTTCGATCAACCCCTGACGCCCCATCATTCCGGCTTCCGCAAGTCCGCGATATCGTTGCGCAACTGCTCGAGCGCGCGGCGCATGCCGTGGAGTTGGTCGACGAGATGGAGAATGACGCCGATGCCTTCGTCGTTGGCGCCGAGATCGCGCTTGAGTTCCTGAATGAAATGGACGCGCGCGACATCGATCTCGCTGAAGCGCGGCCCTGCCGAAGTTTCTTCGGGAACGAGCCATTCCTGTTCGAGCCACAGTTCCAGCGTGTGCACCTGCAATCCCGAAGAGGTCAGGAACTCCTGCTTGGTCAGTCTCATCATCGCCTGTCCTCGCGCGGATTGAAGGCCTTGCCATTGGCCCAGTTCGACACGAACGTCTCCAGTTCCGGATCCGGCGATTTCGGCAGGACGATCTTCAGTCTGACGAACTGGTCGCCATGCCCCCCGCCCCGGCGCGGCGCTCCCTTCCCTTTAAGGCGGAGCGTCGTTCCGGTGTTCGATCCCTTGGGCACCGCCATGGTGACGTCGCCGGTCGGGGTCGGGACACGGATCTTTCCACCCAGAACAGCCTCGGAAAGCGAAATCGGCATTTCGAGGGTGATGTCATCGCCCTCGCGCGTGAAGCGGCGGTCCGGCAGGACTTCCACCTCGATCAGCGCGTCGCCCGGGCCTCCGGTGCCCATGCCGGGTACACCCTTGCCCTTGAGGCGCAATGTTTGGCCGTCCACCAGGCCGGGCGGTATCTTGACGTCGAGCGTGCTGCCGTCCGGTAATGTCAGGCGCTTGTTGGCGCCGGTGATCGAGTCCACGAAATCGATCGCCAGGCGATAGTGCATATCCTGGCCGCGCCGGTTGGCGCGGGCGCGCTGGCTGCGCCGCAAGATTTCCGCGAACGCGTCCTCGCCATCCATGAAATCGGCAAAGCCGGAGGCATCCGCATAGGGATGCTCCTGCCCTGCGGAAGCGTATTCACGATAATAATGATGCTGCGGCCGTTCCGCTCCCGTCGCGTCGATCTCGCCGGCATCGAAACGCTTGCGCTTCTCCGCGTCTCCAAGCAGATCGTAGGCGCCGGCGACCTCCTTGAATTTGTCCTCGGCCGATGTGTCTCCCGGATTGAGGTCCGGATGCAATTTCTTGGCAAGCTTGCGATAGGCGCTTTGGATTTCGGCGGCCGAAGCCGTGGGGGCGACGCCAAGAACTTCGTAGGGATTCTTCACAAACCGACCTCATCGCGCTCTGGTTGCGCAAGAATTTCACACTCGGTGCCCGCATGAAACCCCTTGGGTCGCTGGCTTCGAGGGAGCCGAACAATCCGGCATTTTTGCGGGACGGCACCGCCCGCGAACGCCGGCACGCTATTTCGATTTCGCCTGGAATTTGATTGCCGCATGCGTTCCGTCGCAGAACGGCTTGTTGCTGGACTCGCCGCAGCGGCAAAGCGTCATGCGGTTGCGCACCTCGTATTCCTCTCCATCGGCCGACACCAGGGCAATGCCGCCGCGTACCCAGATCGGCCCGCTGCAGCCCTGCGCCGGATCTTCCACGAAACCGATCGAGGGTTCGAGTTCCGGTTCCAGCGCCTTGCCCGCCTCCTTGTCCCAGACGACAAGCCGGCCCGCCGGACAATTCTGCACCTGGCGGACGAACACGGCGCGCACTTCCGGGTCCGCCGTGTCGGCCACCTCGTTCCAGACCTGCCCGTTGGGATCGCAAAAGCGTCCGAACGCACACAGGCTTTCCACATCCAGGAGCGCCAGCGAGGGGCCGTCGAACTCCTGCGCCCGTTCGAGATAGGGCGTCCGGTCGGCCGTCTCCGTGCCATCGAAGCCGATCTTCACGTGGGTACCGTCGCAGAATGGCTTCTTTCCTGAGTGGCCACAGCGGCAGAGCCAGAACTTCGCTCCCGCCGAGGGCAGATCCTGACCGATCCAGTTTTGCGACTGGCCTTCAGCGTCGGTTCCGATGGTCTGCTGGGAAAGCGGCACCTCGCCGGTCACGAGATACGGGCCGTTGCGCGTGACGGTGATGCGCATGGTTCTGGCGGCATGTTTCATCGACGATCTCCCTTCCTGGTAACATCGCTGGAGCCCCGCGCCATTATAACAATCGCAATCCGACCCGGGCGCAATCGTGCCATGCACCGTCGAGGCATGGCAACCCGGTTCAATTGCTGGGCGTCATTCGACCTGTTTCATGTCGCCGTCTTGCCGGTCTCGACCCGCCATGGCAGGGCCTCAGAGTCTTGAGCTTGAGATCACATGGCCAGATTCCGACCTTAGGGTCGTGGTCCGATGATCTTGCCGGGATTGAGAACGTCTGACGGGTCCAGCAATTCCTTGATGGCGCGCGCCAGTTGCTGCTTGACCGGATCTGCATGGCGTTCATAGGCATCGCGCTTGTCGAGGCCCACGCCATGTTCGGCCGAGAACGACCCGCCGATTTCCCGCAACCCGGCATAGAGAACGTCTTCGATCGCCCTGTAGCGTTCGCGCGACGGATTGTCGGCGTTGATCGAGATATGCAGGTTGCCGTCGGCCAGATGGCCGAAGACATAGGGAGAATAGGCCGCATCGAGAGCCTTGAGGCCCTCGCCGATGCGGGCGACATAGGCATCGATCGCACCGCCCGGGACCGAGACGTCGAAGGACGGCGGGTGATTGTGCATGCGCTCGATCATCTCGGTTTCTTCGCGCAGCCGCCAGATGGTTCGCGCCTGTTCCACCGAACCGGCGACCAGTCCGTCGATAATGCCGGTCTCTTCCCAGATCGAGGACAAGCCCTCTTCCAGCGCGCCGGCGGCGTCTTCGGCCGTTTCCGCGGCCAATTCGAGTGCGAGCAGGCATGGCGCTTCGAGCGGCAGCTTGGCGGGTTCGATGCCCAAGATACGGGCCATGGCCGCCGCGAATCCCTGCCACATGATCTCCGCGGCGCGCAGGCTCACGCCGGTCATGCCGAGGAAATGGCTGACGATGCGCTGGGCGCTGGCGGCGTCCCTTGTCCCGACCAGGGCCGTGGCCGGCACACCGCCGACAGGATCGAGGCGAACCACGGCGCGCGTGACGATGCCCAGCGTGCCTTCCGCCCCGACGAACAGGTGCTTGAGGTCATAGCCGGCGCTGGTCTTGAGCACGCGGGTCAGATCACGGAACACGCTGCCGTCCGGCAGCACGACCTCCAGGCCGAGCAGACGGTGGCGCATGGTGCCGTTTCGAAACGCCATGATGCCGCCGGCGTTGCTGGAGATCATGCCGCCGATGGTGCAACTGCCGCGGGCGGCGAGGTCGATGCCCGGGTCGAGCCCGTGACCCGCCGCAGCCTCCTGCAGCACGGCAAGCGGCGTCCCGGCCTGAACGACGGCAACACGGGCGAGCGGGTCGATCTCCTCGATCCGGTTCATCGCGCCAAGGTCGCAGATGATCTGGCCGGCGCTGGTCACCGCGCCGCCGGCAAGGCCGGTGCGTCCGCCTTGGGCCACCAGGGAAAGCCCTTTTTCAGCGCAAAAGCGCACAAGCGCCGCCACCTCCTCAACGCTTTTTGGGCGCACCAGCGCTTCCGCGCCGAAATTGCGATCGTCGAAACCGGGATCGCGGCTGGCAAGCTCGGCCCGATCCCAGACGGCCGCGCCGCCCGCCACGTTGCGCAGTTCGGCGAGAAGGTCGCTACGGCCGCTCATGTTCTTCATCCCGTTAGGTCCAGCCGACGGGCGTCAGGAACTTCCGCACGCCCGGCGATAGACGATACGCGCCGTCAGCACCGTCACCGTGATCAGGATCAGGATCACCGAGATCGCGGCGATTGCAGGATCGATATTGTCGCGCAGGCCCATCCACATCAAGCGCGGCAAGGTGATGGCGTTGACACTGGTGATGAACAGCGTGACGCCGATTTCCTCCCAGGAGAGCACGAAGGACAACAGCCACGCCGTCAGTATGCCGAACTTGATGTTCGGGATGATGACCTTGGTGGCTCTTTCCCAAGTGGTCGCGCCAAGGCCGCGCGCGGCGAGATCGATGCGCCGGTCGACCTGGCTGAGCGAGACAAGGATCAGCACCACCGCGAACGGCACGGTCACGACGACATGCGCCAGCACAACCCCTGGCCACGTGTCGTAGCCGACGAAGCTGCCGATGCCGGAAAGCGAGGTCAGAAGGAAATAGAGGGTGATCGCCGACACCACCGGCGGCACGATCATCGGCAAGAGCACGAAGCCGACCAGCACGGCGGCGAAGCGCGGCCGGAACATCCAGATGCCGAGGCTGAAGGCGAGCGCGAACAAGGTCGCCACCGTACTGGAGACGATGCCGACGCGCAGGCTGAGCAGGATGCTGTCCAGCCAGCGCGGGTCCTCGATCAGCGTACGGTAGTGCCTGAGCGACAGCGCCCCTGTCGGCATGGACAGCATGCGCGAGGGCGTGAGCGATACCGGCACCACCGCCAACAGCGGCATCAGCAGGAAGACCGCCACCAACAGCGCGACGAACAGCGCGACGGGACCTGGACGATAGCCACTCATCTCAGCCTGCCATCTGCGAGGGTTTGAGATAGCGGAACAGCGCCGCCGTGAGCAGGCCGACGATCACGACCAGGGTGATGCTGATGGCCGCGCCGAGGCCCCAGTCCGGGCTCTGGAAGATGCGCAGATAGACCAGTTCCGCCACCATGACGCTGCGCCCGCCGCCGAGGATCGCCGGGGTGACGAAGAAGCCGAGCGCGAAGACGAAGACGATCAGCGCCGCTCCGATGATGCCGGGCATGGTCATGGGCACGAACACCGACCAGAAGATGCGCGTGCGGCTGGCCCCCAGGCCGCGCGCGGCCAGCAGCACGCGCTCGTCCAGCGCGCGCATGGCCGAGGCGATGGGGAATACCGCGAAGGGAATGAGGAAATGCGTCATGCCGACCACGACGCCGAACTCGTTGCGCACGAGCGCGAGCGGCTCGCCGAGAATGCCGGTTGCGCGCAGCCAGGTGTTGATGAGACCCTGGTTGGACAGCAGCGCCACCCAGCCGAAGGCGCGCGTCAGCACCGAGATCCAGAACGGCACGAGGATGCAATATTCCGCCGCCAGCCGCTGGCCGGGCGTGCCGCGTACCCAGATGTAGGCGATGGCATAGGCAGCGGCCACTGCCGCCACCGTCACCAATGCGCAGATGCGGGCAGTGCGCACGAACACCGACTGCACCAGCGGGTCGGTGAGCAGCGCCTTATATTGGCCGAGCCCCGGCTCGGGCAGCGTGAAGCTCCATTTCACCACGCCGAGGAAGGGTATGCCATAGGCAAGTGCGAGGAAAAGTAGCAGCGGCGCCAGAAGCAGCGCCGCGCCGATATTGCTGGAGCGACCGAGCATGCGCCGGGGCTCAGGCAGAGATGATCTTGGTGTATTCGTCGAGCGCCGGCCCGTAGTGCTCGGCGTACCATTCCATATTGAGCGGAATCTGCTTGCTCATATTGGCGGGATCGACCGGGTTCAGCCGCTTCTTGTCGTCGGGGATCAGCGCGTCGGCGGCAGGGTTGGCAGGTCCTTGTCCGAGCATGTCGAACATGATGAGCTGCTTTTGCGGGTCCTGCGCGCTGGCGATGAACTTCATTGCGGTGTCGCGGCCGCCGGGATTGCCCTTGATGACCGCCATCGCTCCGGGCGACAGCAGGCCCTCGTCCCAGATGAACTTGATGCGGCCGCCCGAATCCTGCTCGATCAGCGAGGCGCGGGTGGACCAGATCAGGGCCATCGAGGCTTCGCCGTCCAGAAGCAGGGACTGGCTTTCCGAACCGCCGCCCCAATAGGCGACGACGTTTTCCTTGAACGCCGCGATCTTGTCGTGCGCGCGCTTGAGATCTAGCGGATAGAGCTTTTCCGGCGCCACGCCGTCGGCCAGAAGTGCTGCCTCCCACATGGCGCTGCCCCACTTGTAGAGCGAACGCTTGCCGGGAAACTTCTTCACGTCGAAGAAGTCGGCCATGGTCTTGGGAGCCTGATCGCCATATTTCTCCGAATCGTAGGCGATGACGTAGGAGAAGAAATAGGAGGACGCGGCGTAGTCCCAGCCGAAGCCCTTGCGCATCTTGTTCTTGTCGACGACCTTGTAGTCGATCTCCTCCATCATGCCCTGCTTGCCGAGCGTGATGGCCGAGAACGGATCGGCATCAACGATGTCCCAGCTCGGCGCGCCGCTCTTGAACTGCGCGGTGATGGCGCCTTCGGTCGGACCGGAGCCGTCCTGCTTGACCGGAATGCCGGTCTCCTTCTCGAACGGCTGGCCGTAGGCCTTGTCATAGGCGGTGACGGCATCTCCGCCCCAGTTGACGAAGACGAGCTGCTTGGCCGCGGCCGACGCGCGTGTGGCCTTGAGCGCCAGCGGCGCTCCGGCCAGCAGCATGGCTGCGAGCTGCGTGAAATGGCGGCGGGTGATATCGCCCCGTTTCACCTTCTCGGCGAGGATTTCGAGGCAGTCTTTCTGAAACGCGTCATCCATGGTGTTTCCCCTGTCTTTTCGTTGAGACGTCTTGTGGTTCGATGCTCGCCTGCCTGGCCTGTTCGCCTAGCTCGGTGTCGGCAGCAGGAAGCCCCGTTCGGCGGGCCAGGTCAGCCATACGGAATTGCCATTGCCCAGCGCATGCTGCGCCGTCTCGGTGGGCACCGAGACGGTGACCTTGGCGCCGCCGCGCGTCATCAGTTCCAGTCGGGTCGCCGAGCCGAGATAGGTGGACGAAGTCGCCGTGGCGGCGATGGCGTTCTCGTAAGGGCCGTTTTCCTGCGGCACCGGCTCGTGCGCGACCGTCATGTGCTCGGGTCGGATCGCCAGAACGGCATCGCCGCGAACATTGCCGCCGCCGGCGCGCAGGGCGATCTCGCGATCTTCGCACAACCCCCTCACCCCGCCTTGGTCGGAGCGGATGTCGCGCAACGGCAGCATGTTGATCTCGCCGAGGAATTCGGCCACGAACCGGTTGCCGGGGCGTTCGTACACGTCCTGTGGCGTGCCGACCTGAAGAAGTTCGCCATGATTGAAAATGGCGACGCGCGAGGACAGCGCCAGCGCCTCGCTCTGGTCGTGCGTGACGAAGACGAAAGTGGTGCCTGTCTCCTCGTGCAGGCGCTTCATTTCCGCCTGCATCTGGCCGCGCAGGCTCTTGTCCAGCGCCGAGAAAGGCTCGTCGAGCAACAGCACGCCCGGTTCGAAGGCGAGCGCCCGTGCCAGTGCCACGCGCTGCTGCTGGCCGCCGGAAAGTTTTGACGGCAGCTTGTGCTCGTGGCCTTTCAGGCCGACCCGCTCGACCATTTCGGCGACACGGCGCTTGATCTCCTGTTCGGGCTTGCGCCGCACCTTGAGCGGAAAGGCGATGTTGGCTGCGACGCTCATGTGCGGGAACAGGGCATAACCCTGGAAAACCATGCCGGCCTGGCGCTGCTCCGCCGGCCGGTCGGTGACGTCCACGCCGTCGCTGAACAATCGCCCTTCGCTGGGGCTTTCGAAACCGGCGAGGATCATCAGGAAAGTGGTCTTGCCGGAGCCGGAGGGCCCAAGCAGCGTCAGGAACTCGCCGCGGCCGATATCGAATGAAAGGTTCTTCAGCGCCTGGAAGGAGCCGAAGCTCTTGCCGATGCCGACCGCCTTGATTTCCGCTGCCTGCCCGGCCTGCTGCATACGCTCAACCTCACCTCTCGGCAAAAAGCGTAAGCGCGAGGCGAACTCACGGCAACCGAATTATTTTCGTCATATTTGCAAATTTGATTCACCATTCCGCGACAAGCCGGGAGCCGGTGTGACGCGCAGGCGGCGCGGCGGCCTTGCTGTCGGCAATCGAGCCACCCGCAGAACCGCCCTGATTATCCGTAGGTCCCGCGCACTTCGACCGCCGCGTTCGTGAGGTTGGAGCGCAGCCAGTCGCGGAATGCGGGCAGCACCGGATGGTCCGACTTCGCCAGATCCACGACCAGATAATAGGAGCGGGGCGAGCGTATGCCGATATCGAAAGGCCTTACCAGCCGTCCTTCGCTCAGTGCCTTGTGCCCGGTGAGTTCGTCGCCCATGGCGATGCCCTGGCCTGCGATGGCGGCCGAGAAGACGAGGTTCATGTCGGAGAAGAATATGCCGCCGGCAGGATCAGCGTTTTCCACCTTGGTCAGCGACAGCCAGCGCGCCCAGTCCTCGAAATCATTGAGATGCAGGAGATGGGTGCGCAGCACGTCGGCCGGCTTGGACAGGCCCCCTATCCTGTTCAGCAGGCTCGGGCTGCAGAGCGGCGTGAACTGCACATCGCACAGCAGTTCCACGCTGCGGTTCGGCCAGTTGCCGTCGCCGAAGGCGATGAAGGCGTCCACGTCGGGGTTGCTCACGTCGTCCAGGCGCCTCGGCGTCAGGATGGACAGCGCGACATCGCGATACATCTCCTGGAACGCCGCGATATGGGTGCAGAGCCACAGCGAGGCGAAGCCCGGCGTGCAACTGATGCGGAATGAACCGCCGATGCCGCCGTTGCCATATTGTGCGCCGGCATCGCCCAGCATCGTCAGCGCCTTGTGCACGTCATGCGCATAGCGCCGCCCCCGTGCGGTCAACGCCACGCCCTTGCCGACACGTTCGAGCAGGTCGAAGCCCAGATCGCGTTCGAGAAGCCGCAACTGGTGGCTGACGGCGCTGCGGGTGAGGTGCAGTTCGTCCGCCGCACGCCACACGCTGCCGTGCCGCGCGAAACTGTCGAGCGCGCGCAGCGCCTGTGTCGATGGTACCCGCAACTGCTTCTCCGTGTTCTGGTGAATGGAATTTGCACGAAACGGTAAAACATATCACTTTTTGCGCAAGCGTTTCACTGGTTTCCTCTCGGACGAACGGAATGCGGACCTTGTCCGCTCCGGCCTCAAACTTCGCAGCGATCGAGAGGAACGACGGATCGAAATGACCAGGAATATCGCCGAGGAAACCGCCACGCGCTGGGTGGACGAAAACGCCGCCGACCTGTCCAGATGGACCAGCGAGATCTGGCACAAGGGCGAGACTGCCTGGCGCGAGTACGAGTCCGCGGCCTGGTATGTCGAGCGGTTGCGCGCCGAGGGCTTTGAGGTCGAGGAAGGCTCGGGCGGCATGCCGACCGCCTTCGCGGCGAAATGGACGAACGGCAAGGGCGGCCCGGTCATCGCTTCCTATGCCGAATATGATGCCGTGCCGGGCAATTGCCAGGCGGCAAGCACCGTCAGGCAGCCGCGCGAGGGCTTGAATGAACATGCCGGCGGCCACACCGATCCGCATTCGGCGCTCGGCATGAGCGCTTTTGGCGGCCTGCTCGCCGCCAAGGCGGCCATGCAGGCGCATGACATTCCGGGAACGCTGAAATTCTTCGGCGAGCCGGCCGAGAAGGTGCGCGGCTCCAAGCCGATCCATGCGGCCAAGGGCTATTATGACGGCCTCGACGCCATGATCAGCTTCCACCCCTGCTACATGCTGCCGCTGTGCAACACGGTGAACTGGGACACGCATTGCGGCGCGGCCTATGCGATGGTCTACCGCTTCGTCTGCGACGAGCCGGAGACATGGCTGAAGCGCGCCGACGGCCTGCCCATCCCGCAGGCGCACAGCGCCGTGCGCGCGCCGGGCGCCAACGACGCGCTGTTCTATATGTACAACGCCTCCAAGGCCCTGCGTGATTCCATGCTGCCGCATATGGGCGGCTGGTCGATCAGCGAGGCGATCCTGACGGCCGGGCAGGCAACAGCCGACAATTTGCCGGCGCGGCTGGCCGAAATCCAGTACATCATCCGCGTGCCGACCGTGGAGATGGCCGAACAAGCCACGCTGATCCTCGACCGCAACGCCGAAGCCGCCGCCCGGCTTGCCCATTGCCGCGTGGAAAAAATCTGGGTGTCGAAGTCGCGCCCGGGCCTTGCCAACCATGTCATGGCGGAGCTGGTCTATGGCAAGCTCGCCGCCGTCGGCGCGCCGAAATGGGGCGAAAATGCCAAAAAAATCGCCCGTGAGATCCAGTCCAATCTGGGGCTGGAGCCGATGGCCGAGCCCTTCCTGCCCGATTGCGAGAAGCTGGTGACCCCTCAGGAAGCCGAGCGCATCCTGCGACAGGACCTGCCCCCGTCGCAGATCAACTACACCTCGGACGACTACACCGACATGTGCTGGCACGCGCCTACCGCGCGCCTTTACATCGCCCGTCCGATGCTCACAGGCCCGGCAGGCTATGCCTATCCCGATTGGGTGATGAACGCCCTGGGCGGCATTCCCGAAACCATCGATCCGATGGTCATCTGCGCTTCGAAGACGGTCGCCCATTCGATGCTCGAACTGATACAGAATACCGGCTTGCGCGACGCCGCCCGCAAGGAGTTCGAGGAGCGCACCGGCGGCGGCGTTGGCGGCACGAACTGGATACCGCCGCTTGCCGACTACGAGGCGCCGATCGGGCTGCGTTGGCCCGAATATGTCACCACCGTACGCGGCCGCGAATGGTGGATCCCGAGCGCCGGCTACTGAGCCGGCACTCAACGTTCCTTTCTGGCAGGTAGCTTACCGAAATGCGCGTTCTCTACGACCACCGCCCGAGCCATTCCGCCCGCAGCGTCCATGCGGACCTCGTGCTGGTCAACGGCCGCATCTACACCGGCGACCCGGGTTTGCCGTGGTGTTCCGCACTGGCTGCGGCGCGGGGGCGCATCGTCGCGCGCGGCGAGCGCGCGGACGTCGAGCACCTGATCGGCCCGCAGACGAGGGTGACCGACCTCGGCGGACGCTTCGCCATGCCGGGCCTCTACGACATGCATACCCATCCCGACCTAGCGCTGGCGCCGCGCTATGCCGAAGACCTCGATATCGGCATCGTCGATCCGACGCCGGACCAGGTCCGCGATGCCATCCTCGCCTATGCGGCCAAGCACCCGGACCGCGAGTGGATCTACGGCCAGTATTTCGTCCGCTACACATTCCGGCAAGCTGGGCTCGTGCCTGGCAAGGATTGGCTGGACACGGTGATGACCGACCGGCCGGTCGCCCTGCTCGACCGCATGTGGGGCACCATGATGGTCAATTCCGAGGCGCTGCGCCGCGCCGGCATCGAGACCCACACGCCCGACCCAGCCAACGGCTATCTGGAGCGCGATCCGGTGAGCGGCGAGCCGACCGGCCTTCTGATCGACGGCGCCTATGCGCTAATCCATGCAGCCATGCCCCCTACCCCGGTCCCGGTTCTGCGCGCCGCCTATCGCGACGGCGTACATTACCAGTCCGCGCGCGGCGTCGTGTCGACCAAATATGTCCATGTCTGCGAAAACCGGCTGAACGCGTTGCAGTCGCTCGACCAGGCGGGTGAACTCACCCTGCGTGTCGAGGCCGCGATAAGCTGGCAGGACGACATTTTTCCGGTGCGCCGTCGCTGGGAGCTGATCGCCGGGGAACGCCACTACTACCGCTCGGCCCGGCTCAACGCCAACGCCGTAAAATTCCATTTCGACGGCACGGTCGAGCCGCGCTCGTCCTATCTCATCACGCCCTGGGACGGCGGCAATTCCGGCTGGAGCGGCAAGCTTAACCTGACGCCCGAGCATCTTGCCGACATGATCTGGGACATGGACCGGCAGGGCATCCGCGTCATCGCCCATTGCACGGGCGATGCGGCCTCCGACACTTTCCTCGACGCGATCGAGGAAGCGCGCCGGCGTCCGGGCGGGCTCGGCGTGCGCCATCAGTGCGCGCACTCGACCATCCTGCATGGCGGTAACCTCAAGCGCTTCCGCGACCTCAATGTCACGGCCGAGTTCTCGCCGGTGTCGTGGTATCCGTCGAAATTCGTCTCGGGCGCACGCTCCGGCTACGGCCCGGAACGGCTGTCGCGCGCGTACAATATCAAGGGCGTGCTGGAAGCCGGCGGCGTTGCCGTCATCGGCACCGACTGGCCGGTCAGCCCGCTCGATCCGTGGATCGCGCTGGAAACCATGGTCACCCGCGCCAATCCGTGGGGCGAGGCCGAGGGCCGCTTCGGCGAGCCGATTTCTCTGACGCAGGCCATCGACGTAATGACCAAGAACGGCGCTTGGTCGATGGGCATCGAGCATGAGGCGGGCTCGCTCGAAGTGGGCAAGTCGGCCGACATCATCGTGCTCGACCGCAACCTGTTCGAGGTCGAGCCGCAGGGCAACATCCACTCCACCAAGGTGGACCTGACCTTCATGCAGGGTCAGCTCGTGCACGACCGGCTGAACGGGAACTCCGATGCCGTGTGGCACGGGGAGGCGCCGCAGCTATGGTGACGGAGGGCGCCGCGCCCGTACCCGTCACCGTCATCGGCGGCTTCCTTGGCGCGGGCAAGACGACGCTCGTCAACCACATCCTGAGCGGCGACCATCGGCTGAAGGTCGCCGTGCTGGTCAACGATTTCGGCGCGATCAACATCGACGCCGCGCTGATCACCTCGACCGAGGGCGGGCTCTACAGCCTGTCCAACGGTTGTGTCTGCTGCGGTCTCAACCAGGGCTTTGTCGAGCAGCTCGAAGAGCTCCTGGCCGCCCGCGCCGACATCGACCACATCGTGATCGAGGCGAGCGGCGTGGCCGATCCCGCCCGCATCATGGATACGGTGCGCTATTCACGTTTCTCATCGCGCCTGCGCGCGGATGCGATCGTCGTGGTGGTCGATGCCGCCGGCTTTGACGATGCGATCGCTGCCGCGCCCGGTCTTGCCGAAGCGCAGATCGGCTCTGCCGACCTTCTGGTCCTCAACAAGACCGACCTTGTCGGACGCGAAAAACTCGATGAATGGCGCGCGCGCTGGACCTTTCCGGACAGCCGGATCGTGGAAACCACGCAAGCGCGTGTGCCCTTCGAGATTCTGTTTGCCGGCGATGTTTCGGCGCGCCCCGTCGCCTCCGCTTTCGCGGCGGAGCCTGTTCACGAACAGGCTGTGAGCGCGCTCTGGCGGCATGATGGTGCGGTCGATCTGAAGCGCCTGCAGACGGTTCTTGCCGGCCTGCCCACGGCGGTCTATCGCGCCAAAGGATTCTTGCGCGCGACCGGCGGCCGGCGTTTTGCGGTGCATCTTGTCGGAACGCGCCTTTCCTTCGAGCAACTGACAAAAGCGCCGGAAGGCCTCGGCGCGGACAATATCCTCATGCTCATCGGCTTCGGTGAGCGACCGCCCTTCGACTCCATCCTGGCGCAGCTCGACGGCTGCGTGGAGACCGCTGCAAAAGGAACTGCCTGAATGAAGACGGTCGGAACCTATCTGGTCGAACTGCTCGCCGCCTATGGCGTCGACACCGTGTTCGGCATTCCGGGTGTGCACACGGTGGAAATGTATCGCGGCCTGCCCGGCAGCGGCATCCGCCACATCACGCCGCGCCACGAACAGGGCGCCGGCTTCATGGCCGACGGGTATGCCCGCGCCACCGGCAGGCCGGGCGTGTGCTTCATCATTTCCGGCCCCGGCCTCACCAACATCGCAACAGCCATGGCGCAGGCCTATGGCGATTCGGTGCCCATGCTGGTCATCACCAGCGTCAATGCGCCGGGTCGCATGGGATCGGGCGAAGGACACCTGCATGAGCTGCCCGACCAGCGCCAACTCGCCCGCCAGTTCACCGCCTTCAGCCACACCGTACTGCGCGCCGAGGAACTGCCGCAGGTCATCGCGCGCGCCTTCGCCGTCTTCTCCTCGGCACGGCCGCGCCCGGTGCATATCGAGCTGCCCATCGACCTGCTCACCCTGGACGCTTCGGACCTTCCCGCGGTAAAGCGCCCAGCCCCGACACGCCCGGCGCCGGAACACCACGCCATTGCCGAGGCTGCGGCCCTGTGCGCAGCGGCAAAGCGGCCGGTCATCATCGCCGGCGGTGGCGCGGCCGATGCCGGCGGGCCGCTGCGCTCTTTGGCCGAAGCGCTCGACGCGCCGGTCGTCATGACGGTGAACGGTCGCGGCGTCCTGCCTGCCGGCCATCCGCTCGGCGTGCCGTGCAGTCCTGCCATGGAGGCGACCAGCGCACTTATCGAGGCGGCTGATCTCGTGATTGCGGCCGGAACGGAGTTCGGCCCGACTGACTTCGATTTCTACGACACCGGCGGCGCGCGCATCAACGGAAAGCTGATCCGCATCGACATCGATCCCGAGCAGGCCATGCGCGGCCGCCCGGCCAACCTGGCGCTGGTCTCGGACACCCGGCTTGCGCTGGAAGCGCTGGTCGCTTCCGCCTCGCCACGCCCGGCAAGCGACGGGGCCAAGCGCGCCAAGGCCGCGCGCGACGGCGTGCGGCAGGCGCTCAACCCGGTTCTGCGCGCTGGCGTTCACCTCATGGAGGTCGTGCGCGACACGCTGCCCGACGTGGTGATCGCCGGCGACTCGGCTCAGCCGGTCTATGCCGGCTGCATCGACTTCGCCGCCAACAGGCCGCGTTCCTGGTTCTGCTCGGCCACCGGCTACGGCACGCTCGGCTACGCCCTGCCGGCGGCCGCTGGCGCGCTGATCGGCTCCGGCCGGTCCACCGTCTGTCTTGCCGGCGACGGCGGCATCCAGTTCACGCTGCCCGAACTGGGTGCGGCCCGCGAGGCCGGACTGCCTTTGATCGTGCTGTTGTGGAACAACAACGGCTATGGCGAGATCAAGGCCTATATGGAGGCGCGCGGCATCGAGCCGATCGGCGTCAACATCTACACGCCGGATTTCTTGGCCATCGCGCGCGGCTTCGGCTGCGAGGCCGAGAACCTGGACGATCCGCGCGATCTGCCGGCGAAGCTCAAGGCCGCCGCGCAGCGCAACCGGCCGACCGTGATCGAGATCGATGAAGCGGCCTATGTCGCATCGCTTGCGGCCGGTAACTCTTGACGCCGCTTCGGGTTGAGGTTGGGTCCGGGCGCCGCTGGACCGTCAGCGTTTTCGTCCGCGCTGGAGTGCGGCAAGCACTGCGCGCTCGGACTTTACAAGATAGGTTTCCAGCTGCGCGAGCGCCCCGGTCGCGTCCTGCCGTTCCAAAGCCTCGACCAGCGCCAGGTTGAGCCCGATATAGGGCTCATGAAGATGGGACGTGTCCTCGAGTTGGCCGAACACGAGCCGTAATTCCGCAAGCACCAGGTCGAAGCAGGCCGAAAGACGCGGACTGTCGCAAAGCTCCACCATGCGGCGATGGAATTCCATATTGAGCGTGCCGACGCGCCGCCAATCGCCTTCCCTGCGGGCTACGTCCGCCTCGACCGCCGTCTGCTGCATACGCGCAAGTGCAGGATGGCTGTTGCCAGCCGCCTGGATGGCACCTTTCTGGATCACCGCGCGCACCCGGTAGATGTCGATGACGGCCGCCTCGTCCGGCGCGGCGACGAAGACCCCTCGATTGGGAATGTAAGCCAACAGCCCCTGGCTGGTCAGCAGTCGAAAGACCTCGCGCAATGTGTTGCGCGAGACGCCGAAGCGGCTGGCGACCTGCTGCTCCGACAGCTTTTCCCCTGGCCCGAACTCACCTTCTATCAGCAGGTCGCGAATGCGCGTGGCTACCGTTTCGGCGAGCGAGCGGTCATCTTCCGGATTTTCAGGTTTCATCTAGGATCTAGGGGGTCCATTCTCATTATGGCCTTGCAGATTCATATTGTTGAACAATCATAATCATGATACTCAACAACGGAGAGTGATATCCGAAGGGACTGTGCCATGGCAAGCATCGATCTCAACAGCGACCTTGGCGAGAGCTTCGGCCCTTGGCCGATGGGCGACGACGTTTCCATGCTGGAGATCGTGACCAGCGCCAACATCGCCTGCGGCTTCCATGCCGGCGATCCGGCCGGCATTTTGACTGTGCTGAAGGAAGCGGCACGGCGTGGCGTTTCGGTCGGCGCGCATGTCGGCTACCGCGATCTCGTCGGCTTCGGCCGCCGCAACATGGATCCCTCCAGCGCTGAACTGGTCGGCGACACGATCTACCAGATCGGCGCCTTGCAGGGTCTCGCCCGCGCAGCGGGAACGACGGTGCGCTACGTCAAGCCGCACGGCGCGCTTTACAACACCATCGCCCACGACGCGCGGCAGGCCGCCGACGTGATCGCCGGGATCAAGGCGATCGATCCCTCGCTGATCCTCATGGCGCTGGCCGGCGCACCGATCGTCGAACAGGCCCGCGCTGCGGGTCTCGCCGTGGTGTGCGAGGCCTTCGCCGATCGCGCCTATAACGCCGACGGCAGCCTGGTCAGCCGCCGCCTGCCCGGTTCGGTCATCCATGATCCGGAAGTCGTGGCCGAGCGTATGCTGCGCATGGTCACGGAGGGGAAAATCGCCACCACAGACGGCGTGGAAATTCCGCTCGAGGCGCAATCCATCTGCATTCACGGCGACAATCCCGCTGCGGTGGCGCTCGCCCGCGCGTTGCGCGAAAAACTGGCGAAGCGCGGCGTCGAGCTGAAAGCCTTCGCCGATATGACAAAAGCCGTGAGCCGTGGCTAAGCGCTTGCGCGTTCTGCCCGCCGGGCTGGATTGTCTGCTCGTCGAACTGGGCGATCTGGAAACGGCGATGTCACTGTTCGACTGCCTGCTCGCCGCGCCGCTGCATGGCGTGATGGAAATGGTGCCGGCCGCCCGCACGGTGATGGTTCGCTTCGATCCGCTCGTCACCGATCGCACGCGGATCGTGGAAGAACTGGCGCGCATCGACCTTTCCGTCCACAACGCTCGCAAGGGCGAACTTTACGAGATTCCGGTCGCTTACGACGGCGAAGACCTGGACGACGTGGCGAAATTGCTCGGCTGGACGGTCGAAGAGGTGATCCGCCGCCATACGGCAGCAACCTTCACCGTCGCTTTCACCGGATTCGCGCCGGGCTTTGCCTATATGACCTGCGACGATCCCGGCTTCGACGTACCGCGCCGCAACAGTCCGCGCACGCATGTGCCGGCGGGATCTGTCGCTATTGCCGGCCAGTTCGGCGGGATCTATCCGTCCGACAGTCCCGGTGGGTGGCAAATCCTGGGGCGCACACCCGTCAAGATGTGGGACACGGCGCGCGACAAGCCGGCACTGCTCGCCCCCGGTGACCGCGTGCAGTTTCGCAATATGGCCGAAGGCGCGCGGGCTCCGGTCTTCGCAGCGCGCAAACAGGAAGCGCGAGCCCTGAGCCCAACGCAGGGGCTGCGCGTCACACGCTGCGATCGCCCGGCGCTCTATCAGGACCGCGGCCGGCCCGGCCGCGCCGACCAGGGCGTCGCCGAATCGGGCGCACTCGACCGCCATTCGCTTGCCGAAGCCAATCTCTGCGTCGGCAATCCCCGCGATGCGGCGGCGCTGGAGATCGTCTTTGGCGGATTTTCCCTGCGGACGGATCGTCCCGTCACATTGGCGGTGACCGGTGCACCCTGCCCGCTCACCATTCATACGCATGATGGCGGCATGGTTGCCGCGCCCTTCGCAAAGCCCTTCGCGCTCGACGCCGGCGACGAGTTGAGCCTCGGCATTCCGCCGGAAGGCGCGCGCAGCTACCTGGCGCTGCGCGGCGGCTTCGTGGTCGAGCCGGTGCTCGGCTCCGCCGCCACCGACACGCTGGCGAAGGTGGGCCCCGCCCTCGTGCAAACCGGCGACGTGCTGGTTCCGGCAGATCGGCCAGCCTGCGCCGTCGATCCCTGCCGCCCGCAGCCACTCCCCCTGCCTCGCGCCGGTGAGATGGTGACGCTCGACATCGCGCTCGGGCCGCGTACCGACTGGTTCACAGACCAGGGCATCGAGACATTGCTTTCGCAGGAATGGCTGGTCACGGCGGAATCGAGCCGCGTCGGCATGCGCCTCTCGGGCAACGAGACGCTCGAACGGCGCGACCATGCCGAACTTCCATCCGAAGGTACGCCGAACGGCGCGATCCAGGTGCCGCATAGCGGCCAGCCGGTGCTGTTCCTGGCCGACCATCCCGTGACGGGCGGCTATCCGGTCATCGGCGTGGTGGCGCGTCATCATCTCGATCTGGCCGGACAAATGCCGATCGGCGCGCGCATCCGTTTCAATCCGATAGCCGGCTTCGATCCGCAGGAGATCGAGCAGAGGAACCCCGCACGATGAAAAAGCTGCTCATCGCCAATCGTGGCGAAATCGCCGTACGCATCGCGCGAGCCGCCCGCGACTACGGCGTCGCCTCTGTGGCGATCTATTCCGACGCCGACGCGGCCTCGCTCCACGCCGAAATGGCCGACGAAGCCTATGGGCTCGGCGCAGGCCGCCCGGCCGAGACCTATCTGAACATCGAAAAAATCCTCGGCATCGCCCGCCGCTCCGGTGCCGACGCCGTTCATCCCGGCTACGGTTTCCTGTCGGAGCGGGCGGAATTCGCTCGCGCGGTGATCGAGGCCGGGCTGATCTGGATCGGTCCCGCGCCGGAGGTCATCGACGCGCTCGGCGACAAGGTCGAGGCCCGCCGCATTGCTGAAAAGGTCGGCGCGCCGCTGGTCAAGGGTTCCGACGGGCCGCTGGCCTCGGCAGCTGAAGCCGTGGCCTTCGCCAAGGAAGTCGGACTGCCGCTGGCGATCAAGGCCGCGTTCGGCGGTGGCGGGCGCGGCATGAAGGTTGCCTACCGTATCGAGGAAGTGGGTGAACTGTTCGAATCCGCCGTGCGCGAAGCGACCGAGGCCTTCGGACGCGGCGAGTGCTATGCCGAGCAGTTCCTCGACAAGCCCCGCCATATCGAGGCCCAGATCATCGCCGACAGCCATGGCAACACGGCGGTGCTGGGCACCCGCGACTGCTCCTTGCAGCGGCGCAACCAGAAGCTGGTCGAAGAAGCCCCTGCCCCCTTCATCAGCGACGAGCAGCGCGACCGCATCCACGACGCAGCCCGTGCCATCTGTGCGGAGGCCGGTTATACCGGCGCGGGCACGGTGGAGTTTCTTCTGTCGCAAGACGGCGTGATCTCCTTCCTGGAGGTGAACACGCGCCTTCAGGTCGAGCATCCCGTCACCGAGGAGACAACCGGCGTCGATATCGTCATCGAGCAATTGCGCATCGCTGACGGCCTGCCGCTTTCCACGCAGACGCCTGCGCCGCGCGGCCACGCCTTCGAATTCCGCATCAATGCCGAGGATCCGGGCCGCGGCTTCCTGCCGACGCCGGGGCATATCAGCCTGTTCCGTGCCCCTTCCGGGCCTGGCGTGCGGCTCGACGCCGGCATCGAAACCGGCTCCGACATTTCCGGCCTCTATGACTCGATGATGGCAAAGCTCGTCATTACCGGCGCGACGCGTGCGGAAGCGCTGGTCCGCGCTCGGCGCGCGCTGGCCGAATTCCGCATCGAAGGCGTCGCGTCGGTGCTGCCGTTCCATCGCGCGGTGGTGGACGAACCCGATTTCACCGGCGAAGACGGCTTCAAGGTCTTCACCAACTGGATCGAGACGGAATTTCGCGGCATCGCGCCTGCCCCGCGAGTCGATCCTTTCGAGGGCGGGCTGCTGCACAGCTTCATCGAGATCGACGGCAAGCGGCACATGCTCGCTCTGCCCGCGGCGCTGTTCGCCAATGTCGCGGTGCCGCAATCGATCGGGTCGACCCGGCCTGCGCCGGATGATGATGCGGTGCGCGCCCCTATCCCCGGTACGCTCCAGAAATGGCTGGTAGAGGACGGGGCGACGGTCGCGGAGGGCGACGTCATCGCCCTGATCGAGGCCATGAAGATGGAAACGCGTATCGCCGCCCCGAAAGCGGGCCGCATCCACGTCAAGATCGAGGCAGGCTCATCAGTCGAGCTAAATGCCGTGCTCGCCACCATCGACTGACGCTCATCGCGCTTCACAAAGGTCGGCAAAGACCAAAAAAGTTTCCGGAGAACCAAGATGAAACCCAGACCCGTTACCGAAGCTCCTCTGGACGCCGCCACCCGCAAGGCGATCAGGCCTGTGATCTGCTATCCGGTCGATACCTTGCCCCGTCCCGACCTTGCCGCCTATCGTGCGTTGCGCGACGACCTTACCTTTGTCGAGCGCGTTGTCGTGCCGCCACGCGATGCAGCCTGCTGGACCGTGCCGGCGGGGCATTTCTGTCGCATCCTTTGCAGCGAGGGTCCCCAGGTCGGCGACCTCAACCTGTTCAACGCCAACGATCTGAACGAGAGGTTCTACAGCGGCAAGACACGCGCGTTGAACGGCACCCATGTGGGGCTTGGCGACCAGCTCTTTTCCAGCTTTCCCTATATGCGCCCCATCGCCACCATCACCCACGATACGCTCGACTGGTACGGCTTCGACGAGTTCGGCGGTTCGGTGCATGACGTTATCGGGACGCGCTGCGATCCCTATACCAACAATCTGCTCAGTCATGGCGGACAGTATCACCATTGCTGCCATTCGAACCTCACCCGCGCCTTCGCGGAAAAGACAGGCAAGCCGCTCGCCGAGGCGGAGACCTATATCCATGATGTGCTGAACGTCTTCATGTGCACCGGTTTCACCCGTGACACCGGGCAATATTTCATGAAGGCGAGCCCGGTGCGTCCCGGCGACTATCTGGAATTCTTCGCGGAAATCGATCTCCTTGGCTGCATGTCGGCCTGCCCGGGTGGAGATTGCTCGACCGTGCATTCGTCGGATGCCGCCGCCTGCTATCCGATGGTCGTGGAGATCTACAGGCCCGCAGGCCGGCCGCAAGGCTGGGCTCCGCCGGCGGTCAACGGCTATGACAGATCGCATGGGCTCCAATAGTCCTGCATTCGGACAGCTCCCGGCATGTGTATATCTTGTGCGGTTAAATTTGCTCACAGCACTATAAACCGCACGGCCTGTCTCCTGCTTAAAACGGCCTGTAATTAGCCTGTCGCTTGCTGAAAGCCCGGGTCCGTAGCTTTTTCAAGCAGCCTTCCGATTACTCTGGAGATATCTCGGTGCTGTCCTCCTGTTTGGCGGCAAGCTATGGGCCTTGAGTGTTGCCAGCAGCATTGGGCCGACCGAGAATTGCCCTGCCCTCGCTTTTTCTGTCAGGGCGCGCAGATATCCTCCCGCTGAATTTATATCCTGAGCCCTCTGCAAGATGCAGGCGATGACGATCGCTGCCGTTTCCGGGCCCATGACGCGGCAGGCGTCTTCGTAGGCCGGCAGTGAGACCCCAAGATACCCCTTCACCTGAACGGCCGTTGCCGCCAAATCGCGCCAGCTTCCGATTTCCGTAGGCGCATAGTTCGAGATGTCGGGACAGGCTTTCAACACCAGATCGAGCGAACAGGCTTGGGGCGATTGCCGTGGTTGGTCGGACGGCTTGGTGTCTGCGTGGGTGGTTTTGCGTGGCAGTTCAGATTTAACAGGTAAATAGGTATGTGAATTAGAATGCTGCGGTTCATTTTGGGACTCTTTGGCGCCCAGATTCCCGACATTTATCAGTTTTTTCAAAGCGATATCGATCTCTTCGCGAATTGCGTCGAGCTTCGTGGCAAAAGGCTCGAGTTCGTGGAGGTCCGCCTTGCGGGGAAGCTGGTCGACGACGGCCCTGTAACGGCTCCACAGCCCTTCCCAGGCGCCGGGAGCACCTTCGTTCATCGCCGCTTCGATCAGTTTGCCGATGTCTCGACGCTGCAGCGTGATGCGCTCCCGCATCCGCTTCAGGGCCCGGTTGTTCCTGCGGACACGCTCGGCGGCCATGTGGAACTCTTCCGCACGCGCCAGCAGCGGCGCCAGGGAAAAGCCGAAAGCGTCTTCCAGCTCCCCTCCCCTGCCCTTGTGCGCGTATCGTTTACCGTTGGGACTGTCCTTGCGCAGGATGATGCCGCACTCGAGCAGCGCGGCCAGATGCCGGCGCAGCGTGGCATTGGCCATGCCATGGGCGCGAAGCGACAGTTGCTTGTTCGAGGGAAAGACGATCAGCCCGTTCTCTTCCGACAGGTCATCGTCGGGATAGAATGATAACAGACCGGCAAGCACGGCCAGTGCACGGTCGCCGATGCCGATGATGGATTTTCCTTCGCACAGATCACGATAGACCTGCCATTTGCCGACCACTTTGCCTTCGGGGATCTCGATGGCCTTCATCCGTGCTGCCATCAAGGCAAACGACATCGGCCGGCTCCCAAAGGGAGTCGCTGCAATATGCCTCTCCATGTTCTTTCACCTTCGATAAGGCAAAAGAAATCTGCCCGTCAAAGCGACGCCAAAACTCTTGACAGTGATTTGCGGAAATGTGATTCTCTGATTGTCTAGATCTGAGAAGGGCTTCCGCGACGGTGACGTTTCGGGGGCCTTTTCTTTTGCGGGGTCAATCTCCTGTTGATGCCTTCTGCGATCTTCGGAAGTCCTGATAAAGACCCTCCAATCGCGCCGTGATGTAGCCCGCGAAGCTGGGTCCGTCCTTGGACTCGTAAGTCACGACGGTCTTCTTCGCAGTGGATTTGAGCGTAACGGCCACGGACTTGTCGTCGGACATCCAGGGACGGATGCTTTCACTGCCGCTCGCTTTGGTGGAAGCCGGCTTTGCTATGGCGTCGAAGACAGCTTCGAAACGTGCCGCGCTCGCAAGCTTGTTGAATTCCGCTGTCGCGACCAGTTCTCGCCAGTTCTCAGGGCTGGTGTTTGCCAGCCGCTCAACCAGTTTGTCCCAACGCGGCCTGCCTATGCCGGGCGCTGCGCCGATCGTTTCGATCAACTCGATCGGTAGTTTGCGGGCCAGAGCGATCATTTCCGAAAGCACGCCCTTCGAACGGGTGCCGAGCGTCTGCATGATCACCATGCGCGAGGTACCCCGGTCCTCGAGGCGAAGCGCAAAGAGTGCGCGTTCGATGAAGCTGAGATCCTTTCGCTCGAGGTTTTCGTTACCTTGAGCGATCACCAGCTCGTCGTCGGTCAGCTCCTTGACAAACGCCTTTACGGGTTGCCCGAGGCGGCGAAGCGCGGCCACCCTGCGGTGGCCGAAAGCCAATTGATAGCGCTCGCGCCGCTCGGGATGCGGCCGCACCAGCACAGGCAATATCTGCCCGTTTTCCCGAATGCTTTCGACAAGGGCTTCAAAATCGTCGCTGGCGAAATCATCGAGGCGATCCTTCACAAAGGAGGCGTCGATATCCGCCGGATCGAGCTCAACTATGGTGAGGCCGTCGGCCAGCGCCTTGCGCAGAACGTCGGCCTCTTGACCCAATCCGGAGATCGCCTCGTTCATGCTCTGAAGGGCGCCGGAGGTCATGTGCGGACGCTGCCGCGGCGCGGGGTTCTCAGTTGAGAACTTTGCCGTGATCGGTGTCAGATAGTCCTTCAGCGCGTCGCGTCTTTTCGTCATTTGCGGCCCCATGTCTGCGCTACCAGAGATTCCACCTCCCCGTTCAGAGCGTCCATGGCTTCCATGGCCCTGTCATAGGTCTGGCGATGGAAGTTCTCGCGGCCGACTTCGTACAATGTCTGCTTGGTGATCCCGGCATCAGAGATGGCTGCGGATTTCACCATCGCGTTGGTCAGCACGCGATCGCCGAACAGACCCCTCAAAAGCCCGGCGATCTGGGACTGAGAGCTGTCGTTGGGCTCGTAGCGGGTCAGAACATAGCGGAAGAAATCGTAGCCGGCATTGCCGCCTGCCCTTTCCACGACGTCGAACAAGCCGGCGGTCATGTGAAGGAACTGCGACATCGAGGCGACGTCGAGCATCTGGGGATGGATCGTGACAAGAACGGAAGTCGCCGCGCAGAGCGCCGACAAGGTGAGATATCCGAGCGACGGCGGACAATCCAGGATGATGACGTCATAGTCGGGTTCCACGGACGATAGCGCCGAGGCGACCCGTGCGAAAAACATCCGGTCAGCCGACCGCACCCTTTCGGTCAAGGCCCGCGGGGTCTCGTGTTCGAATTCCTGTAGTTCGAGGTTGCCGGGCACGATATCGAGGCCGGTGAAATAGGTCTCCCGGATGATCTCCTTGAGCGGCCGCTGCTGGTCGTCGTAGCGGATGGCGCCATAGATCGTCTCATTCGCCTCGAGGTCGAACTCGGGCTGAATCCCGAACAGCGCCGACAAAGACGCCTGCGGGTCGAGGTCAATGGCCAGCGTGCGATAGCCTCGCAGCGCGAAATATTGTGCCAGATGGGCGCTGGTCGTCGTCTTGCCGGAGCCGCCTTTGAAGTTGGTGACGGCCAGGACCTGGAGCTTGTCGCCCGCACATCTGCGCGGCACATAGCCCTTCTTGTTCCTGCCGAGATGATCTCGGATATCGTGGATCTGCTTCAATGAATAAAGGCGGCGGCCAGCGGCGTTCCTTTCAGCCTCCGGTATCACGCCCTCAAGCACGAGCGTGCGAAGATAGGCATCGCTGATGCCGATCAGCTTCGCGGCTTCCCCGGCCATGAACTTGCGCAGTTCTTTTTGAGATGTCGGCTGAAATGCTTGCGCACGAAGATGTTGCAACTGGGCGCTGAGAATGTCAGCATCAGTTTCGATCAGCCGCGTCAGCGATTTCGGAGCCGTTTCTCGCGGCATATCCAAAATGATGCTCTCAACCATTAAAAACGCTCGGAACAGTTATTTTCCAAATCGAGCGTAAGATGCCGTGAGTCTGTTGCGGCGTCAAACGATTAAGGGTTAACCAATGGTTAACACGCCGGCCGTTCACGGAAGCTTTGCCGCCGTGGGTAGGTGCCAAGTTCTCAGTTGAGAACCGTTCTCAGAACGAGGCGCGCATTGTCGCCCGAGCACGGTGGCTACGATAGCATTGCGATGGAACTTGTATCTAGAGTCTTTCACGTTTTGACGGAAGCGTATCCGGCGTTTGCGAAGTAGTTGTTGCATTCGGCTGCCTCGATGGTTTCGACGAGGTGGCCTATGTGGCGCCAGGTGTCCTCGACGGTGCGTTTCTGTGCCTGGCGCATCCAGTGCTTGATCTTGGCGAATGCCTGCTCGATCGGATTGAGGTCTGGTGAGTAGGGCGGCAGGTACCAGAGCCTGGCGCCAGCGGCCTTGATCATCTGCCTGATGGCCGCCGACTTATGGCTTCCCATGTTATCCATGACGACGATATCGCCGGGCTTCAGCACAGTGATGAGCTGTTGTTCGACATAAGCGCGAAAGCATTAGCCGTTGATCGGCCCGTCGAAGACGCAAGGCGCCGCGAGCCGATCCCAGCGCAGCGCGCCGAGGAAGGTCAGCGTGCGCCAGTGGCCGTACGGAGCCAGGCCGCGCAGCCGCTTGCCCTTCGGCCCCCAGCCGCGCAGCGGAGCCATGTTGGCCTTGATCCAGGTCTCGTCGATGAAGACTAGGCATTGGGGATCGAGGCCGGCCTGCCAGGATCGCCATCGTTGGCGCCTGCGGGCAATATCGGCGCGTGCCTGCTCAAGGGCGAACAGCGTTTTATGGGATGGCCCGCCCCTCCTGAGAAGCATCGGCTAGGATGCTGGTGCTGATTTGAGAGGAAGGAGCGAGCCATGAACATTGTGATCCTGGGGATCG
>NZ_JAVXZD010000012.1:0-110367 GCF_032460275.1 Mesorhizobium sp. SP-1A
AATAACGCCATGTCGATCACTCCATAGCCCCCGCTGAAAACATGCGAGGGAGGGTTCAAACATGGGTCAATTCTCAATGGAAATATTGGGCTGCGCCGGGTCAGTTCTCAGTGGCAATCAACATTCGTCGGTTCTAATAGAAACGAACTCTAAAAACGACGGTTGGAGATAGCAGCCCGTCTCCTCCAGCAACTCTCGCGCGCCTGCTTCCTGCCAGGTCTCGCCACGCATCTGATAGCCCCCTGGCAGTCCAAGCAATCCGTAGCCGGGTTGCTTGGCGCGGCGGATTACAAGCAATTCCTTTGTGGCATTGTGGGCGAGCACAAAGACGGTTGACGGCGTATTGTCGTAACGCTCTGCAACGACTCCTACTGATAGATGCGCCACGCTTTTTTTCAATACGGCCACGTCGTTTCATTCTTCTTCGTACTAGATAGCGAATATGCCGTTCTTCGTGAGCCCGCTTTTCATCCAAAGCTAGCATGCCCTGTGGTTGAGCTCGAAGTACCGCTCCAGCTATGCCTAATGCTTCAGTATCTTTCCAAAATACCGGACACGAACTGCGGAACCGGAAGAAACGTCGGTACACCAACTCCAAAGCGGCCAATACGCCAAGCAGCTCGGCGAGACGCGCCACCCAGCGCCCCTTCGGTAGACGAGACCAAACATCGATTAGCGTAGCCGCTCCTGAGAGGATACGTCCATCGCTTGCGCTGGCATGGAACCGTTCCATTGCTTGCTGCGAGCAATTAGTTGCAGATCAAGTGACCGTTTCGCTGACGTCAATAAAAGGGCCCGCAACGGCTTGGGATTCGGCAATATAATGAACCTCTGCCCGACATAGAGGACATTATTCGTCAAAATACACCATCGATTCGGAGAACTTTGTTTCCACAACGATTACCTGAGCGATCTAACAGTCAGTTTACCAGGACCGGAGACTTGTGTATGTAATTCTCTTCCTCGACCTGTCGAACGAGGAATTCCGCCCCGTCAGACCGGGAGATAGTCCCATTCCGCCACTGTGAGGTCTCTGCAAGAACTTTATAATGACCGGTCTGTGGCCCACTGATGAGCACCCCGGGCCGTGCGATTGTCCAATCAAGCCCACTTGCCTTGACCAAGCACTCCTGCAAACTCTTATCCTTATATGCATGACCGAAGATGATCTTGAACGGCAAGCGTTGCAAATAGCTGATGCTGGCGCGGCTATCGCCGGCTCCAAAACCTGTTACGCAGATCAGACGTTTGACACGTTGTGCCTGCATCGCCGTTATCAGCACTCGCGTCGCGTCCGAGAAAATGTATATGGGACGAAGTAAGTCAGGCAGTCTCACTCCGAGGGTCTGTATTACAGCGCCCACCCCGGTAAGGGCCGCCTTTACGTCTTCAGGTTTCCGCGCGTCACCGCAAACCTTCTCTAGCTTCGGGTGTGAGAGGTCCAACTCCATCGCGGACCGTGCGAATGCGCGTACATTGTACCCAGCCTCCAGGGCTTGGCGCGTAGCCTCCAGCCCTATGCCCTTGCTCGCGCCGATAATCAGTAAACGCATTGACTTACCCATTTCGCACAACGACGAGCAATTTTGCACAATACCCGCCTTTTACGTGCCAATATGCTGTTTGGATCAATTAGGGTAGCGCAACCCTGCGCGGACGGGGAAAGTCTGCTCGTCACAGCCCATGAATGGTATGTGAAGTCCCAGTCGTCGCGGAAATAAATACAGGGCTCCACCGAAGATGGCATACGAGCCGAGCCAGACTGTTAACCGCTTTAGGCAAAATACCAGACTCCAGTGACGCCGCAATGAAGGTGCGGACTTATGGCGGAGGGCCGCGTTCAGCGCGACCCGAGAGCGCGTCAAAGCGTCCCGGTGATCTAATTGGCGTCAATCTTCGTATCAATTCAATATCGGCAGAAAAAAAGCATGTTCGCGTCTTATGCTGAGTCCTGTTGCTTCTGCCAACTCTTGAAGGGGTGAGACTAATGGCGGCTCCCAACACCTATCGCGGAGGGCCTGACGAGCGCGGAGGCTTTGGCGCGTATGGCGGGCGCTTTATCGCCGAAACGTTGATGCCGACAATTTTGGAGCTCGAACGCGCCTGTATCGCGGCAAAGGCCGATCCTGCATTCGCCGCCGAGCTTGATTATTACCTGAAGCAGTATGTCGGCCGCCCGAGCCCACTCTTTCTCGCCGAGCGGCTCACGCGTGAATGGGGCGGGGCTAGTGTCTACTTGAAGCGTGAGGACCTCAATCACACCGGCGCGCATAAGATAAATAACGCCATGGGCCAAGTCCTGCTAGCCCGCCGAATGGGCAAGCGCCGCATCATCGCCGAGACCGGCGCTGGACAGCACGGCGTAGCCACAGCCACCGTATGCGCGCTATTCGATATGCCCTGCATCGTCTACATGGGAGCGACCGATATCGAACGGCAAAAGCCCAACGTGCTGCGCATGAAGCTGCTCGGCGCCGAGGTTCGGCCCGTGTATTCCGGAACAGCCACCCTAAAGGATGCGCTTAACGAGGCGCTGCGTGACTGGGTCGCCAATGTCGAGGACACCTTCTACATCATCGGCACGGTGGCGGGTCCGCACCCCTACCCCGCCATGGTGCGCGACTTCCAATGCATCATCGGCGAGGAAGTGCGCGCGCAGATGCAGGAAGCAGAGGGTCGGCTCCCCGACACGCTTGTCGCCTGCATCGGCGGCGGCTCTAACGCTATCGGCCTCTTCCACCCCTTTCTCGACGACTCCTCGGTCCAAATCATCGGCGTTGAGGCCGCGGGGCATGGCATCGAGACCGGCAAACATGCCGCTTCCCTCACCGGCGGCTCGCCCGGCGTGCTCCACGGCAACAAGACCTATTTGCTGCAGAGCGCCGACGGGCAGATTGTCGATGCGCATTCGATCTCGGCCGGCCTCGACTATCCCGGCATCGGACCAGAGCATGCTTGGCTTTTCGAGCAGAAGCGCGTCGCGTATGTCGCGGTAACCGATCGCGAGGCGCTTGATGCCTTTCAGATCTGCACACGGCTTGAAGGCATTATCCCTGCGCTGGAATCGGCGCACGCGCTGGCGCAGGCGGCGAAGCTAGCGCCGACCCTCCCGCGCGGTCACCTGATGGTAGTCAATCTAAGCGGCCGCGGCGACAAGGATGTCGACACTGTCGCCAATGCGCTGGAGATAGCGCTATGAGCGGCCGGATCGCCCGGCGCTTCGCGGAACTCAAGGCAGCGGGGCGCGCCGGGCTCGTGACTTATCTCACATGCGGCGACCCCGACGCCGAGACCTTTGCTCGGCTGCTTGGGGAACTGCCGACGAGCGGTGCCGACCTAATCGAGATCGGCATGCCATTCTCCGACCCGATGGCGGACGGCCCGTCGATCCAAGCGGCCGGACAGCGAGCTCTTAAGGCCGGCATGACGCTCAAGGACGTACTGGTCACGGTGGGCCGCTTCCGCGCTCATGACGCCGAAACGCCGATCGTACTCATGGGCTACTATAACCCGATCTTCATCTATGGGATTGAGCACTTCCTCGCCGATGCCAAGGCGGCAGGAGTAGACGGGATTATCGTGGTCGACCTGCCACCAGAGCACGATGCGGAGCTATGTCTGCCGGCGCTGGCCGCCGGCATCAACTTCATCCGGCTCGCCACGCCGACCAGCGATAATAAGCGTCTGCCGTCGCTGCTAAATCAATCTACGGGCTTCATTTATTACGTCTCGGTTGCGGGCGTTACTGGCACCAAAACGGTCGATATCGGCAGCATCGCCGGAGCGGTCATGAGCCTGAGGCAGCAGTCGCACCTGCCGATTGCGGTGGGCTTTGGCATTCGTACGCCGGAACAAGCAGCGGCGGTGTCCCGCGTCGCTGACGCCGTGGTCGTAGGCTCGGTGCTAGTCGACGAGGTGGCCGCGCATCTCGACACCAATGGCGCGGCGCGGCCCGATCTGGTGAGCTCAGTGCTCGCGCGTGTGCGGGCTATATCGGAGGGTGTGCGAAAAAATTTAAATGATGTTTCTACGAGGAACGCGGCTGTCAATAAGATACTCAACAGTAAAGGCTAAAGGCAAGGACGTAGATCGTTGCGCGCGTTGCGATTGTTGCCCGGGCTGCAAGCAGGCATATGATGCAAACGACCATCGTTCAGGCCGACAACTTTTCCGGACGCGTTGCCATTTAGGCGCTCGCTGCGCTCGGTCACTTTTTTGCTGAAACGTAGGAAAGCTCCGCATGATACTCGCCTTAGGAATGTCCACTACGGCAGTGATCCGCATAACCCTCCCCCCCGTATAGGTAGTATGCAGGAGGTCAAATTGGAGGACATCCAGAAGGAAATCGAAAAAATCCGCAAGTCGATTCTGAATCATCCTAAGCGTGAGCTTCTCTTCGAGCTTGACACGCTGCTTTCGGTAGCGATCGAGGAATTGAAACGCCTGAAGGCGCACAGAATTATTTAGAGCAGAAAGTAAAATTTTCGTGGGTCTGGGCTTATGCCCATCCCGGCGCTAACTCTTTTACGCAATGGATCATCGAACCTTGACTGAGAACTTACCCTCCAACCATCCGACGGTGAAATTCGGAAAAATCGGTGTGCTACTGATAAATTTAGGCACGCCAGATGCTACCGATCCCGCTTCGATACGCCGATATCTCGCAGAATTCCTTACGGATCGTCGTGTCATCGAATGGTCTCGTTGGCTCTGGTATCCCATACTCTACGGCATTGTGCTGAATACGAGACCGAGAAAAGTCGGGAAAGCCTACGAGACGATTTGGAACAAGGAAAAGGACGAAAGCTACCTGAGGACGTTTACGCATAGCCAAGCTTTGCAACTTACCGACAGACTCTCGGATCTTCCGTCGGTGCAGGTTGAATGGGCGATGCGCTACGGTCAACCGTCTATCCGGAGCAAGATCGAAGCGCTTCAGAAATCCGGCTGCGAAAGGATACTTCTCTACCCACTTTATCCTCAATATGCGGCCGCGACGACGGCGACGGTGAATGACGAAAGTTTCAGAGCGCTGATGGACCTTAGATGGCAACCAGCAATCCGCACGGTGCCGCGATATCATGACGATCTTGTCTATATCGATGCTCTCGCCCATTCGATCGAAAGCCATTTCGCTACTCTGGATTGGGAGCCCGAGATCTTGCTGACGTCCTACCACGGCATCCCGATGTCTTATTTTACGAAGGGTGATCCCTATCACTGCCAGTGTCAAAAAACGACGAGACTGCTCAGGGAACGTCTCGGCTGGAGCAAAGAGCGTATAATGGTGACGTTTCAATCGAGGTTCGGTCCGGAAGAATGGCTGCAGCCATACACCGACAAAACCGTCGAGAAACTGGCACGAGAAGGAACAAAAAAGATTGCGGTGATCAATCCGGGCTTTGTTTCCGACTGCCTGGAAACGCTCGAAGAGATTGCAGTGGAGGCGAAGGAAACGTTTCTTCACAGCGGTGGTGAGAAGTTCACCCACGTGCCGTGCCTCAATGACGGAACGGACGGCATGAAAGTCATAGAGCACATGGTCCGAAAGGAATTGGCAGGTTGGGTGTAAAGCGTTTTAAGCTAGGACGACAATCGTCGCGCACCACGCTGCCAGATCAACCAAAGGGCCTTTTCGTCATAAGCCTTCGATGAACGCATGCGCATGCTGCGTGATGACCTTCACGCGATCCTTTGGCATCCGATCAAGCGTTCGATACGGCATGCCCAATCGGGGATTTCGCTCGAGATAAGAGCGGTTCTCAATCCGAAAATTCCAGTACAGAAAATTGAATGGGCATGCACCAGGACCGCGCTTAATATTTGGATTATATGCGCAGGTCCCACAATAATCGGACATCCGGTCGATATAAGCGCCGGACGCAGCGTAGGGTTTTGATGCCAGTAACCCGCCATCGGCAAAAAGAACCATCCCATGTGTGTTGGGCAATTCGACCCAGTCGAAAGCGTCCGCGTAGACAGCCAGATACCATTCCTCAAGCTCGGCCGGACGAACCCCTATAAGCAGGGCAAAGTTGCCGGTGATCATCAGACGCTGGATGCGATGAGCGTAGGCGTTTCGCCGGGTATCGGCGATCGTTGTGGCGAGACAGTTCATATCTGTTTCGCCTGACCAGTAGAACCAGGGCAGTGATCGGACTGCGCCAAGAGCGTTGGTTTCGGCATAATGTGGCATCTTTAGCCAATAGATTCCGCGAACATATTCGCGCCAGCCGAGAATTTGCCGGATGAACCCTTCGACTGAATTGATCGGCGCATCACCGCGGCGAAAGGCGTTCTCGGCCGCTTCACAGACTTCGCGCGGGTTCAACAAGCCGATGTTCAAGTAGGGCGAAAGCAATGCATGAAAGAGAAATGGCTCGTGAACCGCCATTGCGTCCTGATAGTCGCCGAAGAAGGGAAGTGCCTCAGAGACAAAAATATCGAGCGTCGCGAGTGCATGTTTGCGGGTGACCGCCCATGTGAAGTCTTCGAGATCGCCAAAATGATCCGCGAAACGCGCCGCAACCATAGACAGAATTTCGTGAGTGATGGCGTCCGGCTCTGAGCCGAAGCGTTCCGGAACTTTGAACGTGTCGGGCAACTTTTTGCGGTTGTCGGCATCAAAATTCCATTGACCGCCACAAGGGTTGTCACCCTCCATCAATATGCCGGTTCGACGACGCATTTCCCGATAGAAATACTCCATGCGATACGTCTTGCGGCCATTCGCCCAAGCTTGAAACTGACCCACAGAGCAAAAAAAGCGATCATCTTCTCGAACAGGCAATTCGAGCTGTTCGGGCCAACAGTCCACCATTTTTCTCACGCGCCATTCGCCGGGCTCGGTAACTACCACGCGATCTGGTTTGTGGCGGGCAACCGCCCGCATCAATTCACCCGTGAAAGAGCCAGTGTTCGCCTTGTCGTCTAGGCGGACATATTCGACCCTGAAGCCGAGTTCACACAATTCGTCTGCAAAATGCCGCATGGCGGACAAGATGAAGGCGATCTTCTGTTTGTGATGTCGAACGTATGTCGTTTCGTCGGCGACCTCGACCATGAGCACCAGGTCTTCCCGAGGGTCGAAACCCTTCAACGAAGAGATTTGATGGCTGAGTTGATCGCCGAGGATGAGGACGATCGTTTTGGCCTTTGCCACTTTCATCGCGGGCGATCACTCACTATGCCCGTCGCCTCGCCAGCGGCGATATGCGCGCCGCGCTTGAGCAGATTGAGAGACTTTAACGACGGCATTTCCAGGTCGGTCAAGCGGCTACATGAAGACATTGATCTTGCCTTTCGGTTTCGCAGCCGTTATTACTTACAGGTAGCATTGGTGGCGCGCTTGTTACTATGCTGTTATTCGTCGGCCGGTCGCATGATAAAATCAGATGGCTTGCGATCTCAAAACGACTTTAGGTCTATTGATATTTTCTCGGTGATTGCAGCCATGGGCATCGTCGCGAATGTATCTCAGACCACCGATCGCCAGATCACAACGAAATGCCCGGCCTATTGCGACTAACCCGACACGCTTCAACCGATGTGTATCAAGTGGAATATCGGTGCGATAGGGAGCAAAAGCGCTAAACCGCAGAACCACTGTCCGCCAATCTGGGTATGCCGTAAAATCCTGGCGATACGACTGCCAGGATCTTTGTAGATAATCTGTTCTAAGGTGAACATTGTAGACCTCGCCGTTGCCACACACGTCTATCGCAATCCCGTCCCAGCCACTTGCATCCACAACATGGTCTGTCGGCGAGAGATCGAGGGAGGCCTGAACAAATCCTCCGTTGTTTTCCAGGTTGACGTCGCCGAGCACACGGATGGCGCACCGGCCTGCAACTTCCTCGCGGGCCATCACTCCTTGGGAAACCCCACCCATGACCGCGTCTGTAACAAGTTTCCAGGCGCTACCAATTGTAGCGACTGGTGGCTTCCTGCTGAGGTCATCTATTATAGCGGTCGCGGGCAACGTATTTCCGTCCCATCGCATGTTGGCCAACCTAACCTTTGGTCCGCAGACGAGAACGTCCACCGTCCACTCCAATCACTTGCCCGGTTATCCAGCCGGCTTCCGATGTCAGAAGGAAATCGGAAATTGCGGCAATATCGTCGGGCTCACCCAAACGGCGCATCGCGTGCAATTGGGCGATGGCCTCGACCATTTGAGAAGAATTGGTCAGCGATTTCGAAAGCGGCGTTTTGGTCAAAGAGGGCGCTACACAATTGACTCGAATTGTCGGCGCGAGTTCGGCCGCCATCGCGAACGTCAGCCCTTCCACGGCCGCCTTTGCCATAGAGATCGACGCATGAGCAGCAAAGCCCTGCGAGGCTGCGACCGAGGAGATCAGGACCACCGAAGCCGCTGGGCTCCGTTTAAGGCTGGGAAGATGCGCCTTAATCGCGAGCGCCGCGCCGACGGCGTTGAGCCGGAAGTCATGAACGAAGTCATCTTCGTTCAGTCCGCCAATCGGTTTCAGTTTGATCGATCCTATCGCGTAGACGAGACCATCGATGGGACCTTGAACTTCCGAAGCGACACGCTCGAAACTGCCCGGAGCGAGCACGTCAACAGCCGTAAAGGTTGCTCCGGTTTCCACCGCAAGTTCTTTAAGCCGGCCGGTATCGCGCCCGACGAGATGGGCACTGCCACCCCGGGCGGTGACTCGGCCGAGAATAGCCGTACCGATGCCGCCTGAACCGCCGTAGATAACCGTCGTCGCCATTTAATATCTCTTTCTAGCGGCGGACGTGATTTCACCACATGTGAACTCTCGCGCTTCGTCAGTCCTGTGTTAGGCGTTCCTGCATTGGCAGATATCTCGGGAACTGCACGATTTTGGAATGCGAACGATCGCGTCGGTCCATGACGAGTCGATCCGGTCGATACAGGATTCACTGAATTCAGTGATCTTTTTCCAGTACCTGCCGTCTTCGACGAAGTAGCCCAAATTGGCCTCGAGCAACTTTGCCGCGGCTTCGGCCTCCCGAACGACCATCCCTGAAAATATCTGGTTCAACGCACTGACGCGGCGCGTAGTCAGACGCGAAAGAGTTGCCAATGTCGTACGCGGAAAAGTCAGCCTGCTCCGTGGGCGGTTGGAAAGGTTGAGGCATAGTGTTCCTTCTCGCAGGGCTTTCACGAAAAGGCGGCTTGATTTCGCTTCAAGAGAACGCAGCGTGATGTCTTGCCGAAGTGGATCAGGCGTTCCATTGCCGTAGAAATGCGTGCGTCCAACCCCGGAGTAAATCATGTCACAGCCAAGAAAGGCGAGAACGTCTGGCTTCAAAGCATGAAGCGCCCAATACGCAGAAGTAAATGCCATGGTTCCGCCTGCATAAACAAAACCGCCAAACTCGTTCTGCGCAGGAACAAATTTGTCTGACGTGATCTTCAAGGCAGATGTTGACTGTGTGGCGGGTAACCGCTCACTTGGGAAATCGTCCGGATATATCAAATAATCCCAATCGTCGCGGATCGCCCACGCATTGTTTATGGCTACTATCGATGCGATTGTAGAACGATCCCACTCACGAACTTCCAGAGCATCAGGCGCGCTGCCGAGTACAAGAACGATATTAGGTTTGTGATCTATAGGTTTCATTGCACCGAGATCTGATCGAGCGTTGTTTTTCTTATTTCTGTATTACAAATCAAAACTAACGTTCTAATTTCATACGCCGCAAGATGCGAGTTTACACACCGACACGCCGATATTTAGCCGAAAATGGGCGGTGCCCAATCATAGGGGCACCGCCCACGGCTCACGTCGCTTATTTCGGCAGGAGAACGGCGTTGACGACGTGGATCACGCCATTTGATTGCATCACATCCGGGATGGTCACTTCAGCGGCGCCACCAGATTCATCGATGATGTAGACATGTTTGCCTTTCAGTTCGGCTGTCAGCGAATCTCCGCTCACTGTCGTCATGTTGTACTTGCCGCCATTTTTCTTGATGTCGCGGATAAGATCCTCGGCAGTAACCTTTCCGGCGACGACATGCGCAGTAAGGATCTTTGCCAGCTTGTCCTTGTTTTCCGGCTTGAGAAGCGTGTCGACAGTCCCCTTGGGAAGTTTTGCGAAGGCTTCGTTGGTCGGTGCGAACACGGTGAATGGCCCTGGTCCTTCGAGCGTCTTCACTAGGTCTGCTGCTTTGATAGCCGCCACCAGCGTCGTGTGATCCTTCGAGTTGACCGCGTTCTCGACGATGTTCTTGCTGGCGTACATCGGCGCGCCGCCCACCGTCGGATTGGCCGCATAGGCGGTTCCTGACACCGCAAGCGCCATAGAAAACATAGCGGCTTTCAACAATTTCATGGTCATGAAGTCCTCCGTGTTTCGTTGTCATCTGACAGAACTTTGTACGAGGGAGCCTGCGCTATGGATTTCCCATTCACGCAGATTTGAGTTACGGTGTGCCGACCATGGGCATCGAGCCTCGCTATCGTTGCTCTTCTCGACGTCAGCAACGCGTCGCGCAAAAGCGACAGGCGCACAAATGCCTGACGGAAAGTCTGTTGTTGCACGCTTGGTCTGGCGATCCGTTGAAGTCCTTTTGCGCCGGCGTGGGAGCAGACCGTGAGCTCCCTCAGGAAGTTATGATTTTTCCATCCGAACCGTCAGCTTTTGGCGAAAACAAAAAAGCCAACATCGATGGTTGCGGCTCTGAATCCAGCCTCGCAGTAGCAGAGGTAATAGTTCCAGAGCCTGCGAAAGCGATCCGGGAACCCCATTGCGGCGATGTCGGGCCAGGACGCCAGGAAGCGTTTGCGCCACTCGGAAAGTGTGGCCGCATAGCTCTCGCCGAACATTTGCGTCGAAACCAGCTTGAGCCCGGCCTGCGCGCCTTGTTCTGCAAGGATTGCTTTGGTCGGAAGCATCCCGCCTGGGAAGATGTGACGCTGAATAAAATCGGGAGAGCCACGGTAAGCCTCGAAGCGCGCCTCGTCGATCGTGATCACCTGCAGAACGACTATGCCGCCGACGTTCAGGCGATCATGCAGAGTTTCAAAGTAAGCCGGCCAGTAGGCTTCGCCGACCGCCTCCAGCATTTCGATCGATACGATCCTGTCGTAGGAACCCTCGACGTCGCGATAGTCCGTCAATTCCAAAGCGGCGCTGTCGACCAGCTTTTGCTGCTCCAGGCGCTTTCGAGCGAAAGCCAGTTGCTGGGTCGATAGGGTAATGCCGGTAACGTGAGCACCTGCGCGAGCCAACCTCATGGCCAGGGCCCCCCAGCCGCAGCCGATTTCCAGGACATTCTCGCCACCCTGAAGATCCAGGAGTTCTTCGATTTGTGACAGCTTGGCTTCCTGGGCCTCTTCAAGCGTCAGGTTTGGATGTGCATAAAGCGCCGATGAATAGGTCATCGTCGGGTCGAGCCAGCGCTCGTAAAATGCGTTGCCGAGATCATAGTGGAAGGAAATGTTTCTACGGCTTCCAGTTTTGCTGTTAGCGCGCAGCAAATGACGTATGCGATTATACATGCGGGCGGGCCAGAACCCGGAAATGCTGCGATCGAGCACAGCGATGTTTCGTGCCGCCAGCTCCAATAGTGCGGCGAGATCGGGGCTTGACCAATCATCGTCGATGTAGGCTTCTGCAAAGCCCAGATCTCCGTGGCTGAGGAGCCGCCGGATTGCTCGCCAGCGATGGACGACGAGCGTGGCGGACGGTCCGGACTGCGCACCTGAATGCTCGACACGATCACCGGATGGCAGTACGACGATGATGTGGCCGCAATCGATGGGCGCGATCATTCGGCCAAGCAAATGCGCGATGAGGCTTTCCCTGGGCCTTTTAAAGCCGCTCAAGGTTCTCGTCTTGATGTCAAACGTCATGAACGCTGCTCTTATCTCGACCGCTTTCAGGGTTTGCTCCGCGCCCGATGGTGACGGGCCGATCCGGTGGGGAAGGCCGCGGATAGAGACGGATTCCCTTCAGCCAGATCAGCAGTGCTTCCCAATAGATGCCCGCGATGACTTTGAACGTCATCAGCGGATATACGAAGAACGCGCGGGCTAGAGAGGCGTCTGACAAATCCTGCCTGACAGCGGTCAGCTTGGCGATAATCAGCGGTCCTTCGTCATCACGGCCGGTAACCGAAACCGACAGATCCTGTCCCGGAGGCATGATGGAGAAGGAATAGATCATGTCGGTGGTCATGAAGGGCGAGACGTAAAAGGATTTTTGGCTTTCTTGCCGCACCGGCCCAGTTGTGCCGGGAGCCACGGGAATGAGGTAGTTATGGCGCTGACCGAACGTGTTGTTTACCTCGTAGAAGATCGCGGACAATGAGCCGTCGCGCCTGTGACAGAAATAGAGGCTGAGCGGATTGAAGGCGTATCCGAGGATGCGCGGCATGGTGAGCAGCCGGATCGGCCCACCCGTTTCGATGCCGGCTTCATCCAGATGACGGATGATCCTATCGCGTGGCGATTGTGTCCCCTCGCCGTGGTCGCGATCATGGAAGCTGAAAAGGTTGAACCGGTTGTGCGAGAAAAGGCGAAGTCTGTTCTCCAGCACGTCTATTTCGTCGAGATCGAGCAGCAGGTAGAAAATACTGTAGCGCAGGCGATGCTGCCTTGGCCGCAGCCTGTGATGCATCACGGAACCAGCATACAGCCCCGATCGAAGTTCCGGCATCAGGCTGCCTCCGTCTCCGGCAGATCGGACACGCTGTTATAAATATGGATGCGGCCGGATTCGTCAGGAACCGTCCACGGCCGCCGCACGCCGCCGATCGCCTCGGCGACAGCGAGGCCGGCTTGCAGCCCATCCTCGTGGAACCCTGCGCCGAAATAGGCGCCGCAGAACCAGGTGTTGCGGCGCCCTTGCAGCGACCAAAGCTCCTTTTGCGCCTGCAACGCCCGGGTATCGAAACGAGGATGGCTATAACTCATTCGCTTGAGGACCGCCTCGAGTTCGATCTCGCGGTGAGGGTTGAGCGTTACGAACAGCGGCCGCTTGCTCTCGATCCCCTGCAGACGGTTCATCCAGTAGGTCACAGCGAGCTTGCGGCCATCATTGTCATCTCTCGTCATGTAGTTCCAGCTCGACCATACACGGCGCCGCTTCGGCATCAGGCGCGTATCGGTGTGAAGGACCGCGTCGTTGACGATATAGTCGAACGCGCCAAGCAGACGTCGCTCTTCGCTACTCGCATCGGCCAGCATTTTCAGAGTCTGGTCCGCGTGTGCTGCGATGACGACGTGATCGAAACGGCGACGGTGGCCATCGCGTCCAACGATCTCGACGCCATCTTTTGCGCGAACAATCGCGATTACGGGATAGTTTGAGACGACTTCGGGTATGGTTTTGGAGAGTACCTGCACATAGGACCGACTGCCCCCGGCGACGGTTCGCCAGACCGGTCGGCCAACAAGCTTCAGAAGACCGTGCGTCTGGCAAAATCGGATGAACGAGGCCGCGGGATAGGCCCCGATTTTTGCTGCCGGAGTCGACCAGATCGCGGCCGCCATTGGATAGAGATGGTCATTGCGGAAGCTGTCGCCGTATCCGGCCGCATCGAGATATTCGTCGAGGGTTATCATTCCTAACGCCGCAACAGACCGCGGCGCTTCGCGGTAGAAACGAACCAGATCGCGCAGCATCATCCAGAATCGCGGGCTGATGGCGTTCTGGCCCTGCGCGAAAAGGCCCAGCAAACCGGTGCCGGAGTATTCGAGCCGGCCGTCGTCCAGTGAAACGGCAAACGACATATCGGAACGCTTGGTGGCGACGCCGATGTGATCGAACAGAGCAGTCAGGTTCGGATAGGTTTTTTCATTGAAAACGATAAAACCGGTATCGACTGCGAAGCCTGCGGCGTCGACCGTATGGCTGTGCCCTCCGAGCCGGTAATCAGCTTCGAAAAGAGAGACGCGATGCCTTTTCGAGAGCAACCATGCGGCAGACAGCCCGGAAATGCCACTGCCGACGACAGCGACGGCGAGGCCTTGATGAGCCGCCAAGCCAGGTTCCCACCCGTTGCGTCCATCGGTTGCTGCAATCTTTCCGGTCAAAGGACTTCCCTCCGCGCGCCAAACTGCCAGTATTTACGGAAGCCGGGGCGCGGTAGATCACTTGAAGCGTGATCCAATCGCAGGGCGCAGGCGTATGAAGGGCAAATGGATGCAGCGAGCTTATATATTGGAACCGGGAATGCGCGGCAGCTCCGTCCGGCAGCGAGGCTGGTTGTTTTGAACGAGGCGAGGCAAAAAGCAGTGCTGCCGTCTCCCGAGGAACTGATCGGTCTGATTGACGCGGTTGCGCGGACGCAGGACCGGAATGCCTTCGCGCGACTTTTCGGGTATTTCGCGCCTCGCGTCAAAAGCTTCCTCATGCGATCGGGCCTTGAAGACGCCGCTGCGGAGGAAGTGGCCCAGGAGGTCATGATAGCGGTATGGCGTAAAGCGTCCTATTTCGATCCCGCTAAAGCCGGCGCGTCGACTTGGGTTTTTACGATTGCCCGCAATCAAAGGATCGACCGTCTGCGTCGCACGCGATCTCGGACTGCCGATCATCTTCTGGATCCGACTGATGAACTCGATATGCCCCCTTCGGGTGAAGATATCGCCATCGTTGCCGAACGGGAGGAAGGGGTGCGCAAGGCGTTGGAAAGCCTGCCGATCGATCAGTCAACCATTGTGCGGCTGTCGTTCTTTGCCGAGAAACCGCATGCGGAGATTGCAAGAGAGCTGGGCATTCCTCTCGGCACCGTAAAATCCCGTGTTCGGCTCGCATTGAATCGGCTTCGGACCCTTTTGGACAGCGATATATGACGATCAACCATCACCCCAGCGATGAAACGCTGATGCGTATGGCGGCCGGCGCATTGGGCTCAGGTCCTGCGCTTGTCGTTTCCGTCCATCTCGAAGGATGTGCGGTCTGCCGCAACCGTATGGCGCACTTTGAGGCCGTTGGCGGCGCGATCCTGGATGAGATGCCACCCGTTCCGCTGGCAGCGGATTTGTTCGGACGCACCATGGAGCGTCTTCAGGTTGTCCAACAATTGCAGACCAAAGAGCGGTCCGTGAACAAGCACCCGGAATTGGGAATCGAGCTCCCACGGACGATGCAGCACTGCGAGGTAGGACCGTGGAAATGGCTGGGGCCAGGCTTCAAATGGAGCAAGGTCAAGATTCCCGGTAGCCCTGACGAAAAAGTCATGCTGCTGAAAGGCAGGGCAGGGCTTCATCTGCCGGCTCATGGACATACCGGCCTCGAATTCATGCAAATTCTGTCTGGATCGCTGGCCGACGAGCGTGGCCGATATTTTCCAGGGGACCTCGACGAGGCCGGCGACGATGTGGATCATCGACCTGTGGTCGGGCAGGAATCGGACTGCGTGTGTCTTGCCGCGCTTGAAGGAGATACGCGACTTCACGGATTGCTCGGCCGCCTTCTGCGTCCGATCGTAGGTTTCTGATAGATGGCTGCGGGCAACGCGTTCAGCACAGTGCCGCCAGAAGTGGCCGGTACATGAAAGCATTTCCGTCTCCGGTCGATTTGCTGAACGTGATTGCCAGGATTGGAGCGGCGCGACCCCTTAGCGTTGTCCGCTACGGACGCCACCGGCGCCATGTCCTTGACATCTATCCGGCCGCGAAGGACGGGCCGTCGCCAGTCATCGTCTTCTTCTATGGCGGCGGCTGGAAGGATGGAGAGCGAAGCGACTACCTCTTCGTTGGACATGCCCTGGCCGAGCGCGGCTTCACCACCGTGATCCCCGATTACCGTGTCTTTCCCGAGGTTCGCTTCCCCGGCTTCCTCCAGGATGCGGCTGAGGCAATGCGCTGGACGGTCGATCATATTGCGGAATTCGCTGGTGATCCGCGTCGCGTCATCGCCATGGGCCATTCCGCCGGCGCCCATATCGCCGCCATGCTGGCCTTCGATCGCCAATGGCTTCTTGAGCTTGATCTCGATGCAAGCGTCGACCTTCGCGCCATTATCGGCCTTGCCGGTCCCTATGACTTTCTCCCCCTTCGTAGCCGGACGCTTAAACAGATCTTCGGGCCGGAAAACGGCCTATCCGGCACACAGCCGATCAACTTCGTGGATGCGTTTGCTTCGCCGGCGTTCTTGGCGTCAGGAAACTATGATCGGACCGTCGATCCCGGGAACACAATTCGACTCGCCGAACGCATTAGAAGCGTCGGCGGCGAAGCGGAAACGAAGCTCTACGACGGTGTAAACCACCGCACGCTGATCGGCGCGTTTGCGCGTCCGTTGCGCTTTCTGGCGCCGGTTCTCGACGATGTCGTGGGTTTTGCGCTCAAACATACCGATGAACAAGCGCTTTCCGGAAGGCCGGCGGCGCAGAAAAGGAGCGCATGACCACAGGGATCTTCGTTCTCGCGTTGGCGGCTTGCCTCTCGGCGACGATGATCGGCGCCTGGCTTATTGCAATTCTTACTGGCCGGTCGGGTTGGATCGATGCGATCTGGTCTTTCGCCACCGGCGCGTTCGGCGCGGCAGCAGCCATGATACCACTCGCCAACTCGCAGATCTCGATGCGGCAGATGCTTGTGGCGATCCTGGCGTTGTTCTGGTCCCTGCGGCTGGGCCTCCACATCTCGATACGCACCGCCCGTGGCGGCGACGATCCACGCTATAAACAACTGCGCGAGGAGTGGGGTGGTTCGTTCAAGCGTCGCCTGTTCTGGTTTCTTCAGATCCAGGCGTTAGCGGCCTTCGCGCTTGCCCTGTCGATCATGCTCGCAGCTCATAATCCCGCGCCGGGCCTCGGCGTCGCCGACTGGACCGGTTTCGCCGTGCTGATCGTTGCGATCGTCGGCGAGACGATTGCCGACCGTCAGCTTTCCGCATTTCGTTCCAATCCAGCCAACAAGGGCAAGGTTTGCGACGTCGGGCTCTGGGGGATTTCACGCCACCCGAATTATTTCTTCGAATGGTTGGGCTGGCTTGCCTACGCCATTGTCGCAATCGACCTTACGGGTGCCTATCCTTGGGGATGGCTGGCCATCGCCGGACCATTGCTGATGTACTGGCTGCTCGTCCACGCCTCCGGCATTCCGCCCCTCGAAGCGCACATGCTGCGCTCACGTGGAAAGGCATTTCGTGACTATCAGCGCCGCGTCAACCCATTCTGGCCCGGTCCTCAGCACGCCGTTGACACGAGCAATCATGGAGACTCGCGATGAGTCTGATTTCCTCAGCGATGCGCGCCGCCGAACGCGCTCCGCTTCCCGACCCATTGACGCGGATGGGCATCGAGTTCCTGGTCGGGCGCACGAGACGGAAACTTGCCGCAGCCTCCAGCCAGGAGGAAGAAGAATTCGCGCGGGCCATGACCGAACATCCGATCGCCGAACATGCCGACGCCGCCAACGAACAACACTATGAACTGCCGCCCGAATTCTTCGCCCTAACGCTTGGGCCGCACCGCAAGTATTCCTGCTGTCTTTATCCAACGGGTGAAGAGACCCTGGCCGATGCCGAGCGACTGGCGCTGGAGGAAACGGTCGCGCACGCCGATCTTGTCGACGGCCAATCGATCCTGGAACTCGGCTGCGGTTGGGGATCGCTAACGATTTTCATGGCGGAGCGTTTTCCGCGTTCGACCATTACGGCCGTGTCAAACTCGAAGCCTCAACGGCTCCATATCGAAGCGGAGGCCGCCGCACGTGGTCTTGCCAATGTCCACGTCATCACGGCGGATATGAATGCCTTCAAACCGCATAGCAGATATGACAGGATCGTCTCGGTCGAGATGTTCGAGCATATGTCGAACTGGAAGGGGTTGCTCGAACGCATAAGGACATGGCTCGAGCCCGAGAAAGGCCGACTGTTCATTCACGTCTTCAGCCACAAGCACAGTCCTTATCGTTTCGACCACAGAAACGAGGCGGACTGGATCGCCCAGCATTTCTTCACAGGCGGCATCATGCCGAGCCACCGCTTGCTCAGACACTTTCCGGACTACTTTACGGTTGAACAGGACTGGCGTTGGAATGGGCTCCATTACCAGAGGACGGCGGTGGACTGGCTGGCGCGCTTCGATGAAAACAGCGAGCGGATCGATCGCATCTTGGATGAGGTTTACGGCACCGACGCCGCGCTTTGGCGACGGCGCTGGCGTCTGTTTTATCTGGCGACGGCGGGGCTGTTCGGGCACTCCAGCGGCGAGGAATGGGGCGTGAGCCATTACCTCCTTCGACCAGTCTGAAAACAAAACAGTTCACCATGAATTTTCTTCGACACGTTTGGGATCGAATTGTGGCTTACGCCGCACATGACGATCCCATGGTCGCGGCCTGCAATCTGATCGCGCTAATCGTCGCGTCCAACCAGCCTTTTTATCCGCTCTACGTCTATTGGGCGGTTAGCGACCAGGTCTGGCCGACGTTCTTCACGTTTCTGTCGACCCCGTTCTTCCTGGCCGTTCCTGCAGTTGCCAAACGATGTTCCAAGGCTGGCCGAGCGCTTCTACCTGTGGCCGGCATGGCCAATACGATCTTGAGCGCGAAAGTATTTGGTCCCGCGTCAGGCGTCGAGATTTTCCTGATCCCATGCGCTCTGATTGCCGCGACGTTTTTCCGACCTTCGGAGCGGATGATCGCCTTCCTTTTGATTGGCACAGCTTTGCTTATTTATCTGGGGCTGAGCGGGAAGTATGGTGCTCCGGCGCACAGTTTTACTGTTTCCGAGTATCAGGCATTTTTCCGGCTGAACGCCATGAGCGCTGGGACGCTCACCGTCTTCGTCGGGCTTATCGCCTCAGGTCTGATGAGCCGGTTCAAGACGCGGACGTGAAGGCGCGCGTGATAAAGAATCCGGCCGTCGCCGCAACCGCGGTCAGGAACGTTCCCCAGCAGAGATCAGCGACAGTCACCATGATCGGCCAATTCTTGAGTGTCGCCTGGTTGGTCAGGTCGTAAGTGGCATAAGCGAACAGGCCAAGGAACGCGCCGAACGATGTGGCTGTCGTCCAGCGGTCGCTGGCCAAGGCTGGTAAGATGGCGAAAACGACGATGCCGGCAATATAGACGAGATAAAAGAGCACCGCTGGCGCCAGCCTGAAACCGTCGACCAACATGTCACCCATCAAGGGACGGTAGAGCCGTTGTGCAGCGACGGTCAGCCAAATCGCGTCGATTGCGAGAAAAACCAGACCGGTTGCGACATAGGCAATGCCATAAGTTTTCAAGTCCTGACCTTTCTCTGCTCTACAGTGCCAATTTCTACGCAGTCACGGCATAATTGGACCACTTGACTCCGTTCGTTACGGCAATCTCTGCCCGCGACCAGGAGCCCGCATGACGGCATGTGATCCGAACAGCGAACGCCTGCGTAGTCATTTGAACAGAGGTGCGAATCTTAGGGAGCTTATGCGCCTTGCACGCGCACGGGCAGGGGGCTTGGCGCCTCCTTCGCCGAAAAGCCGCAGATCATGACGGGCGACCCGACGATCTTGCAGCCGGGTATGGTGCTCGCCGTCGATGGCAATCTGACAGTGAAGGGATTTGGCGTGCAGTTCGGGGATTCGGTGCTCGTCACAGAAAACGGATTCGAATTCCTGACTAACCACACGCGTGATCTGCAGGTGCTCTAAAGGGCACAGGGACAATTTTGGAGAAAGGCAAGCCATCATGACGGTTAGGATACATTGCATTCTCACGGGCGCATTGGAGAGCAGCTACACCACCAGCGTCTATGGCGCGCCCGAGCGTCACCCGCTGGTGAAAAAGGAAGACCTCCTGCCCTATGGCCACAAGGAACGTGTCTACAACTCGGACGGAACCATTACGCCCGGCCTGATGGTGCCGGTGCCGATCTGGCTGATCGAGGGCGAGGACAAGACGATCCTCATCGATACGGGCCTTGGCGACTGCGACGAGGTCATGGCCATGCAGGGCCAGTATGGCATCGACTATATCGCAACCAAGAGCAAGGACGAGGAAATCGTCACCGCGCTGGCGCAAAAGGGTTTGAAGCCGGAAGACATCGATGTGGTCGCGCTGACGCATCTGCATTTCGACCACATCGGCAACAATGAGCTGTTTACCAAGGCCCGCTTCGTCGTTCAGAAGGACGAGGTGCCGTTCCTGGTGAGCCCACCTCCCTTCGCGACCTTCTACTACCGCGAATGGCAGCACAAGCTGACTTCGATTAGCGACAGGCTGGACACAATCGAAGGAAATTACAGGCTCAGCAAAAATGTCGAGCTGGTGAAGGTTGGCGGCCATGCGGCCGGTCAAATGGTCGTGATGGTGAATACGTCCCTGGGAAAAGTGTGTATCGGGTCGGATTTTTATTACAATTACACCAATATCGACAGATCCTGGCCCATGGGGCCGCTGTGGAACGTTCAGCAGTGGATCGACAACGACCGTTGGGTGAAGTCGAACTGCGATATAATACTTCCTAACCACGACTTCGCACTGTTCAACAGGTTCCCTTCACGCGCGATCGGGTAACAAGCAGCACGTGCCCGGCTTTCGGGCGAGAGCACATGACGAGCAGGGCGGCGGCGTGATGCGCAGGTCGCCGTAACAAGGATTGGCATGAAATGGCCGGAATAAAGGACGTAGCGCGGCAAGCCGGTGTTTCGCCAACGACCATATCGCGATACTTGAACAATCATCTTGAGCTGCCCGAGGCTACGCGCTCGCGCATCGACGCGGCGATCGAGCAACTAGGCTATCGCCCCAATCTGTTGGCCAAGCGACTGAGCACCGGAAAGGCGGAGATCATCGGCGTTGTCGCGCCGGAAATTGCCAACCCGTTCTTCACCAATCTGGTTGCCGCGATAGAGGACGAGGCCGAGCGGCATGGTTATTCCGTCCTGCTGTCGAGCACCCGCGGGATGCGGACGCGCGAAATCGAGCAGATCAGCCGGCTCGGGGACCGACATGTCGACGGCCTGATCCTGATGACCAACAAGCCCGATGACGGCACGCTTGCGGCCTTCATCGAAAAACATGCGAATATCGTGCTGCTGGACGAGGACGTGCCGGGTTTTTCCGGCCCCAGAATATTCGTGGAGAACGCCGAGGGCGCATATCAGGCGACGCGATTTCTGATCGAGGCCGGCCACAGGCGCATTGCGCATATTGGCGGGCCGGCCGACCTGATGAGCACCATAGAGCGCCAAAGCGGCTTCATGCGCGCCATGGGCGAGGCCGGGCTGGAGCCGACGCATATCCTGCTGGGGTCCTATACGAGCGAATTCGGTGTCGCGGCCATGAAGGACATTCTGGATAGCCCCGAACGTCCGACCGGGCTCTTTGCCGGCAGCGATTTCGTCGCGATCGGCGCCATGCAGCATATCGGCGAGCGCGGCCTGCGCGTGCCCGACGACATCTCCCTCGTCGGCTTTGACGACATGCCTTTTGCCGGGCTTCTGGCGCCGCCGCTGACGACCATACGTCAGCCGGTGCAGGAACTGGGGCGAAAAGCCTTCCAGGCGCTTTTTGCGGTGATGAATGAGCAGCCGCTTCCCGACCTCGGGCGGTTGCCGACCACACTTGTGGAACGTCAATCGGTGGCCAGACGGCCATGGACAATCACCACACCGGTGCTGGGCCGCAAGCCCAGCGTCAAACCATGTTGAAAGAGAGAAAAATGGAAAAGACCCGTCGCGTTCTCATTGCAGGTGAATCCTGGACCGTTCACAGCATCCACCAGAAGGGCTTCGACAGCTTCACCACCACAGAATATTCCGAAGGCATCCATTGGTTGCGCGGCGCGCTCGAGGCCGGCGGCTGGCGTGTCGACTACCAGCCGGCTCATGTGGCGGCACGGGAATTTCCCGTCACCGTCGAGGAGCTTGCCAAATATGACAGCGTCATCCTAAGCGATGTCGGCGCCAACACGCTGCTTCTCCACCCCGATACGTTCGTCCGGGGCAAGGTTCTGCCGAACCGCCTTGAGGTAATCCGCGACTACGTCAAGGCCGGTGGCGGCTTCGTCATGGTCGGCGGCTACCTGACCTTCCAGGGCATCAACGCCAAGGGCCAGTATCGCGGCAGCGCGATCGAAGAGATTCTGCCGGTTGGTCTCCAGGCGACGGACGACCGCGCGGAATTTCCACAGGGTGTCATACCGCGCGTGGAGGCCAAGGATCACCCGGTTGTGGCCGGGATTGGCGAAGCTTGGCCGCATCTGCTCGGCTATAACCGGGTGAGCATGAAGGCCGGTGGCGAGTTGGTAGCCTCCGTCGGGGCAGACCCGCTGATCGCCTGCGGTTCGTTCGGAAAGGGTCGCTCGGTCGCCTTCACCTCCGATTGCGCCCCGCATTGGGCACCGGAAGCTTTTATCACCTGGGAAGGCTACAACAAGCTCTGGCAACAGATCGTCTCCTGGTCGGCGGGCCAGTAAAATTGCCTATCGCCGAGGCTGAGAGATCAGCCTCGGCCAATTACCTGCATTGGAGATGGTGATGAAGTCGGGTGTGTCGATTGTCGGGGTTTTCGTGGCTGATATGGTCCATGTGGCCCATCGCATGCCTGTGATCGGGGAAACGATCATCGGCACCGGATTTTCGGTCGGTCCTGGGGGTAAGGGCTCCAACCAGGCTGTTGCTGCGGCGCGCGCTGGTGCCTCCGTATCATTCATCTCCAAGATCGGCCGTGACGCCTTCGGCGAAATGGCGCTGAAAATTTATACTGAGGAGCGGATTTCGGCGCATGTCGTGCAGATGGAGGACCTGCCGACCGGCACCGCCTTCATCTATCTCAATGCCTCGAAAGGCGACAATGCAATCATCATTTACCCGGGCGCTGCCGGCACGCTTGGCATCTCCGATGTGGAATCCGCTCGCGAGACGATCGAGCGCTCCAGTGTCTTCGTGACGCAACTCGAGCAGCCGGCCGAAACGGCTTTGCATGCACTAAAGATCGCAAGCGCCGCCGGTGTCATCACCGTTTTCAATCCGGCGCCGGCTGAAGCTTTTCCGGAAGCTATTTACCCGCTATGCGATTATATAGTGCCCAATGAAACCGAAGCCGCCGCGATTGTCGGTTTCCCGCTTCAGACACAGCGGGACGCGAGGCGTGCCGGAGACGTTCTTCTTTCGAAAGGAGTGAAAGCCGCTCTGATTACGCTCGGCAGTCGGGGCGTTCTCTATCACACCCCTTTGGAAACGGTGCATGTGTCTGCCCAATCGTCCGGAGCGGTCATCGATACTACAGGGGCTGGGGATGCATTTGTGGGTGGTTTTTCGGCCGCCCTTTCCAAGGGCATGCAGCCGGTCGATGCCGTTCGTTTCGGCTGTGCGACGGCGGGCATTACGGTGACGCGGAAGGGAACCGCGTCGGCTATGCCGCAACTCGTGGAAATAGAGGCGCTTTTAGCGTAGAAAAATCGCCCCGCATGACGCCCGTTCTCGCAGCTGGGGATCCGCATTAACCCCTGCAGATTGAGCCGGCGGCTGGATTTGAAGCTGGATTGGGGGTTGGCGGTCGGTTGAGGATGGCGCTTCTGAGCGTGGGAGGACGTCGCAGCGGCCGATATCGGGGCGATTTCCCGACGCCAGACGGATTCAGCCCATGGCTTTGCCCGTTCATGGAAGATCAGCCTGTCGAAGTTGTAGGCGATGTTGGCGAGGATGAGTTTCGCCTCGGCCCGCGCCAGGCCGATGGTGCGGATGAACAGGCCGAAGCGTTTCTTCTGATTCTGATGCGCGAATGCGTTTGCTAGAGCGGCGCCGAGATGGCGAGGCTGTACGACGTCAGCGAGCCAACGGTCTCGCGGATCGTCGCCGAATATCGCCAGAACCTGGAGACCGACAATGCCAGCCAGCTATGATCTCAAGGGGTTGATGAAGTTCCTGGCCCGCGATGAGTGGGGTGGGTGTTTTGAGGAGGTGTTCGACGATCACTTCGGCCCCGTGCTCAAGGCCGGAGACATGGAGTTCGATGACCTTGCCGAGATTCTCAGCGACGACTGGGCCATGACGCTGTGGGGGTGCGCGTTCGAGGATTTCCTGACGCAGGAGTTCGATGTCCAGGGCGGCAATATCGTCGACGAATATCTCAAGCGTCGCGGCTGGAAGGAACGGTGCACATGCCGGCCGAACGGAGGACCGGGTCATGAGCGGCCGGCCTCTTCTCCGGCTCTACACCACGCTTGCCGAGTTCGAGCTCCTGCATGAGCGGCATGATCGTACACGCAGCACGAGCAAGACGGTAACGGTGGATCGGCAGGCGCTCATCCACATCCTGATGGACCACGCCCGGATGCTGGAGACGCTGCGCAAGGCCGGCCGTGTCGACGTTGCGGAACCGGAGGGGTAACGCTCTATTCGGGAAGGTCGAACCGGTCGATCGTCACGACCCGGCCGGCGCTCACCGTAATCTCCAGCACCTCGTTCCACGCCTCCTCGCCGCCAAGTTCCGAGAGGGCGAGAAGGAAGAGGCGCAGCTGAAAGTCGAGGCTCATCAATCCCGGAGCCGTGTTGAGCGCGACCAGGCCGACATGGACCTCCTCACGGCCATAAAGCCCGCGAAAATCCGCCGTATTGTGGGTGACCAGGACGTAGCCGTCATCGACGGCACGCCTAGTCACCACATGATCCTTCGCCCCTGCCAGCCCGAGCCAGCGCACATGGCTGGACTCCGGATACCCGCGCTCGCGCGCGAGCTTCGCCAGATCCGGGCTCAGGCATTCGTCGATCAGGAATTTCACGAAGCCGCCGGCAGACCGTCGAGATGAACCGTGCGCGAAGATCTTGCGGGCTTGCCTCGCCAAGCCGGTTTCGCCGGTGGACGGCCGCGTCTGGGATAGGCGAGCGCGTAGTCGGCGGCCAAGCCGATCTGGTCGAGCGTCAACTGCGGATAGGCGACATGGATCGCCTCGGGCGCATCGCCGTTGGCGAGCATGTCGGCGACGTCATGGATCGGCACCCGCGTTCCGGCAAAGATGGGTTGGCCGCCAAGGATATCGGAATCCCGAGCCACCATCGCCTTCGCCTTCCGCAGCCGCACAAGGCCGGTCTTGACGTCGGCAGCAATCGGCTTGAGATCGACCTTCAGCGGGTCGGCCGCAACCACCGATGCAGCATCGGTCGCGATTGCGCGTTCGACGATCGCCCGTCTTGCCATTGGCGTCAGCGTCTCAGCCGTCAGCCATGCCAGACGCAGTCCAAGCAGGCCCGATCCTACGATGACGCGGCTGCCGCGACGCCTCTCCACACAGCCTCGCAACAGCCCGGCGTCGATGATGCGATGCACCTGCTTGAGCGGCACTTGCGTTACCGATGCCGCCTCATTGGCGGTGAGCGCCTCGCTGGCGAACCCGGCCATGACAATAATCCTTCCACGTTTGTGGAAGATATATAGCTTCCTCTCCCCCAATAATCCAGTGCCGCGTCGCGGCTTTCGGTCAGCGTTGGCGCGCGGCCGCGAGAGTTAGAGGGCGGGGGGAGGGTTCCCGACGGGTTTGGAGGTTCGGGGAGAGGCCCCGGGCCGCCCGTCATGGAGACCTGACCATGGCAAAGAACGCCATTCAGAAGATCACCCTCAACCAGGCCGAAAACATCCCCTTCGACAAGCTGTTCCTATCTCAGAAGAACGTCCGCCGGATCAAGAACGGCGTTTCGATCGAGGACCTTGCCACCGACATCGCACGCCGCGGCCTTATCCAGAGCCTCAACGTCCGCCCTGAGGTGAAAGAGGGCGAGGAGACTGGACGTTATGAAGTGCCCGCCGGCGGTCGGCGATTCTCGGCACTCCAGCTTCTGGCCAAGCGCAAGGAAATGGCGAAGACCGCGCCGACGCCCTGCATCGTCAATCGTTCCGATCAGACGAGCATGGAGGATGACTCGCTCGCCGAAAACGTCCATCGCGAGAACCTGCATCCGCTCGACCAGTTCCGCGCCTTCAAGACGTTGAGCGAGCAGGGGCTCGATGTCGAGGAGATCGCCGCCCGCTATTTTGTTTCGCCGAACACGGTGAAGCAGCGGCTGAAGCTCGCCAACGTCTCACCAAAGCTGCTCGATCTCTATGAGCAGGATGAAATCCGTCTTGAGCAGATCATAGCCTTCTCGATCTCGGACGACCATGCCCGTCAGGAGCAGGTCTGGGAGCGCATCTCCGACAATTCGAATATGCAGGAACCCTACTATATCCGGCGCCTGCTGACGGAAACCACGGTCCGCGCCGACGATCGCCGTGCCGTCTATGTCGGCGCTCAAGCTTATGAGGCGGCCGGTGGGATCATCCTGCGCGACCTGTTCGAGCAGGACTCCGGCGGCTGGTTCCAGGACGCGGCCCTTCTCGAGCAGTTGGTCTTCGAAAAGCTGAAGGTCGACGCCGAGGCCATCCGCGCCGACGGATGGAAATGGGCCGAGGCGGCGATCAGCTTCCCCTATGGCCACACCTCCGGCATGCGGCGCGTCTATGCCGAACCGGAAGAGATGAGCGCCGAGGAAGTCGCCCGGCACGATGCTGTCAAGGCCGAATACGATGAGCTCGACGCCAAATATGCCGAGATGGAGGAGGCAGACGAAGAGATCGAGAACAGGCTCGACCAACTCGGCGCCGAACTCGACGCGTTCGCCGATCGGCCTCATGTCTACGACCCGGCGCAGAAGGCCATCGCCGGCGCCTTCGTCACGCTCGGTGCCAACGGTCAGCTTCAAGTCGAAGCGGGCTTCGTGCGTCCAGAAGACGAACCGCGAGCGGAGACGGACGAGGATGATGAGGCGATCGGCGACGAGGATCGCGACACGGCGGACGCCGAGGACGACGGCGCCGGTGGCGTCACCGTCAACGGCCGGTCTTTGAACGGCGCATCCGAAGCGGCCGAGGAGCCCGAGGACGAAGGCATCAAGCCGCTGCCGGACCGCCTCGTCTTCGACCTCACTGCGCAAAAGACGCTGGCACTTCGCAATGCGCTGGCGCGCGACGTCGACATCGCCTTCGTTGCCGTTCTCCATGCGCTCGTGCTGCAGGTGTTCTACCGTTTCGCCAAGGACAGCTGTCTCGAGATCGGCCTGGTGAGCAACGGCGATCTCGCGTCGGTCGCACAAGAATCCGACTTGATAAAAGCTAGCTGCGGAACAGGTAACCTGAATTTCGCAGGGCGCCGACAAAGAGGCTGACGTGGCCTGTGATGTCGATTGTGGCCTGCGTCGACAATGGCAAGCCGGCCCAAGTCTCCAGCGGAGCGATGAGGCTTGAGAAAGCATCATTGATCATGCATTGGCGGGTTGAGGAGTCCTGCTTGTCCAATGCCAGGATACCCATCTGATCGCTGGTATATCGAATAGCCGCGATGCGCTGGACTTCTGCGTCACCATCGATCCTAACGTCGAACAGCAATACGCCGCGGCTCCTGGCGGCTATTTCGGCCGCTTTCTCAGCGAAGCTCAATGGAAGGGCGCGAACGCTTTCGAGCGCCATCTTGAAAACCAGCGCATCCAGCTCATCCGTCACCATAAGCGAAATTGCCTGCAACGCAGCGGTATTGCAATCGACGCCCCAGCTTGTTCACAGCTGTCTGCTCTCAGCCCCCTTGACTGTCGCGGTTGTGAGTTCGCTACACAGCCTCAGGTCCCTTTCTGGGCTAATGGGGCAGGGCGAGGCTCGGCTCCAGGGAGGATGTCGTCACCGAGCCTCAAGCCCGCTGACTCCTCGTCAGCATGTTGACTTTGTCAGGGGTCCCTGAGTCGAGCGATGACCGCCTGTGGATAGCGATCAAGTTAACAACCTTGTTGGCGCTCTCGCACGAACCAACAGCTCAAGAAATATCTGATTGGAACGCCGCTTGCCTGTCGTCGGTCACATCCGCTAAAGCTCCGCTGGAAACGTGAGGCGATGGAAGATTGAATCTTCACCGCACGGCATCAAGCAACGGCTTTCATTTGTATCGACCCCTGCAAGGAAGTAACCATGCGGCGCCAGGCCCGGCCCTTCATCATAGAAGTCAAACAGAAGCGCAGGGGCCCGAGGCAGAACCGCTCGATCTGGGGCGATCTCGACCTGTCCGCTATTGCCGCCGATGCGGCAACACAGAGCAAGCCCGTGGAGCGGCCGGATCACCAGCTTATTGACTCCGATGGAACACCCATTGATGCTGGGGACGGGAATAAATCGCATGCGGAGCACCTTATGGCCGATCCTCAGGAAGCTGAATCAACACAGACCATGACTGACGTGCCTGCGAAGGCGGAAGCAGCTGAGACCAAGAAAAAGGCTCCGCGAACCAGGAGGGCCGCGAAGGCGCAACCGAAGCGGTCAGCCGCAAAGAATGTTACCAAAGCGGTTGTCTCGGAACCCGGTGTTGCGGCGCCCGCCAAGGCGCCCCGCAAGATCTACTCCACCAAGGAGCGCACGCAAAAACTTGCCCAGATCGAGAAGTCGATCACCGGCGGCGCGAGCACCAAGAACGCCACGAAACAGGCCGGCATTTCGGAGCAGACCTATTATCAGTGGAAGAAGGCTGCAGCCGCGGTGCCGGAGAGCGGCGAGTTGAAGGATCTCCTCGCACTTGAGGAGGAAAACGCTCGCCTGAAGAAACTGCTGGCCGAGCGGCTGCGCAAGGAGAATGCGGAGCTGAAAAAGAAGCTTGGACTCTGACCGCGGCTCAGCGCTGCATGGCCGTTATCTTGATCAAGCTGGCAGCGGCGGCATCCAGCCGCTCCAACGCATCTTCATGTCTCCGTTTCCAGACGTGATCGGCCGATTGACGGGCGGTTTGTAGTGCCGCCCCTTCGTGCTCGGCTGCCGAACCGACCTGTCCTTTTCGTAGGCGGTTTCATACGCAATCCGGTTCTCCGCTACAGTCATCAGGACCATCATCCTCGGTGATCGCCGGACCGGCTGCCTCCGTCGTGCATTTCGCGACGGCAATCAGATAGACGTTTCCCTCAAGCTTGGCTTCGTGCACCGCCAGGGCGGCGGTGCCTTCGTTCATAAGCAGACCTCAGTGCTGCGTGCAGGCGACTTGGCGCATTCCGCTCGTAGGACTCAGCTTCGACCCTGAATCGCCGCGTCAAATCCATTATTTCGGTTGCCCCCTTCCGCAGGTCATTGAGTCATGCCTTTCCCAAGGCCGACCCGTCTGGTCGCAGGGAGGGAGAGAGGGGCCGGGAGGAGTTCGGCCTTGCCGGGCGCAGAGAGTGCGCCGGCAGGGCGGACACTCTTGCTCGAAGGACATCTCCATGAACATCGTCACGACCCCGACGCCCGCCGCCCGGACGGCCGCTCCACTTGTCGCCCCGGCATCGCGCTCTATCGACGCCGCTCACGCTATTCATCAGGTGGCGACCCAGCTTCTTCCCTCCCTGGAACAGGGCAAGCCCATCACGACCGCGGCATTGCGAACGACCATGACCGACAGCTTCGGCGGCACGGACGCGCAGGGCTTCTGGGTCTGGAAGGACGCCTATGAGGCGCTCGAAGTCGCCCAGATCCTTTTTCTCCGGCGCTTCGGTGCGGCGATCCTGTCGCGATCGGTCTCGCGGCAAGCCGCACTGGCGATGATGAGACGCATCGCCGACCTCGTTCCCACCCATACGCGGCGCTCCCGCGAGAGCCAGGCGATGCAGCAGCTATCGACGCCGCTGCCGCTCGCCTTCGCTACCGCACACGCCGCCGCGATCTCATCATCGGATATTGTTCTCGAACCTTCGGCCGGCACCGGCCTGCTCGCCGTCCATGCCGAAATCGCCAGGGCGTCGCTCGTGCTCAACGAACTTGCCGCGACCCGAGCCGATCTGCTCGACCTGCTATTCCCGCGCGTTGTTGTTTCCCGGCATGACGCAGCCCATATCGACGATCATCTCGATGCCGCCATCAAGCCGTCCGTCGTAGTGATGAACCCGCCCTTTTCGGTCGGCGCCCATGTCGAGGGTCGTGTAACCGACGCTGCATGGCGCCATTTCTCTTCTGCCTTTGCCCGTCTGCGCGCCGGCGGCCGTCTTGTCGCCATCACCGGAACGGGCCTTTCTCCTGAAAACCCCAAATGGCGGGCAGCCTTCGAGCGGCTGCAGCAGCAGGGCAGGGTGGTCTTCACCGCGGCGATCGACGGCCGCGTCTATGCCCGTCACGGCACCACCGCCGAAACCCGCCTCACCATTATCGACAAGATCCCGGCGACCGATCCATCCGCGTTCGTAGCGTCGCCGGGCAAAGCCCCCGATGTCGAGACGCTGCTCTCCTGGATCTCCGATCTGCTGCCCCGCACGCCGGGCGGCTTTCCGGATTCGATCGGCGCCCTGTCGACCAGCATCATGCGCAATGCCGCAATGCGGGTGGCCACTTCTCGATCGGCAGCGAAACCCGCACCTGCCGCCAGGTCTGCGGCAGACCCGAAAATCGTGCGCTCGGCGCGGCGGGTTGCCCGGGTGAAGCCTGCCCGTCCTGCCATCGCGACTAGCACACCAGTCGCCCCGCTCGTCTACGAGCTGCGTGACTGGATGCCGGAGGGTGGTGGCCGGCTCACGGACACGATCTACGAGCCCTATGCGCTCCAGTCGATCCACATTCCGCGCGCCAAACCCCATCCCACGCCGCTGGTGCAGTCGGCCGCCATGGCGGCGGTCGCGCCGCCGAAACCATCCTACCGTCCGCTGCTGCCTGACGCGATCATCGACGAAGGTTTGCTGTCTGACGCCCAGATCGAGAGCGTGATCTATGCCGGCGAGGCGCATTCCGGCCATCTCGCCGGCGCCTGGACGATCGACGAGACCTGCGATGTCGTCTCGGCCGCTCCCGAAGGTGCTGAAAACGCCATCCGCTTCCGTCGCGGATGGTTTCTGGGCGATGGCACCGGCTGCGGCAAGGGACGACAGGTCGCCGGCATCATCCTGGACAACTGGCTGCAGGGCCGTCGCCGCGCCATCTGGATTTCCAAGTCGGATAAGCTGCTGGAGGACGCCCAGCGCGACTGGTCGGCGCTTGGTCAGGAACGTTTGCTCGTCCAACCGCTCTCGCGCTTTCGGCAGGGCACGCCGATCCGCCTCGCCGAAGGTATTTTGTTCACGACCTATGCCACGCTCCGCTCGCAGGAACGCGACGGCAAGAAATCCCGCATCGCACAGATTATCGACTGGGTCAGCAAGGATTTTGACGGCGTCATTGTCTTTGACGAAGCGCACGCCATGGCCAACGCCGCCGGTGGCAAAAGCGAGCGCGGCGATGTTGCACCCTCGCAGCAGGGTAGGGCTGGCCTCAGGCTCCAGCATGCGCTGCCCGACGCTCGCATCGTCTATGTCTCGGCGACCTCCTCGCCGACCGACCGCGTCATCCTCGAACTGCAGATGTACGGCCATCGTCCGCATCAGGACGAGCCGGATCCCCGCCCGCTGCCCGACGACGCGGTGATCCGGAGTGGCCTTGCCGGCATCGTCGAGACATTTGCCGGAATGCTCGGCGACACCAGGCTCGAACCCGACCTCGACGACCTGCTCTGGTCCTTCACCAATGTCTTCCACCGCGCGGCCGAGCGCGTCGCCCGCAACCTCGACCGCAACGAGGAGGCACAGCGCTCGAGCCAGAACGAACAGGACGGATCGGAGGTGAAGTCAGTGGAGCTGGAACGGCTGACGGCCGAAGGCATCACTTATATCGAGCGCCGCAACGTGCTGGAAATCATGCGCGACGAGGCCGCCGACCTCTACGAGGCGCAGACCGGCTCGGCCTGGCGGCCGCGTACCGGCTCCAAAGTCAGCCATCAGGCGATGACGGCGACGGTAATCGACAGCCGCGACTTCCTCGCTGCCCGTCGCCGCGCCGATACCGAGGTGCTGGTGCCGGCAGGCACAAAGATCGCATTTGCCGGCGGTCTCGACTGCGACGAGCACGACAGGATCTGGGAGGCATTGGATAAAGCCCGCGAGAAACATCCCGACATGGTCCTGCTCCACGGCGGCAGCCCGCGCGGCGCCGAGCGCATCGCCGCCTGCTGGGCCGAGAACCGCAAGGTCACGCAGATCGCCTTCAAGCCGGACTGGAACCGGCACGCCAAGGCCGCCCCGTTTCGGCGCAACGACCAGCTGCTCTCGGTCATGCCTTACGGGCTGATCGTCTTCCCCGGATCTGGCATCACCGAGAACCTCGCCGACAAGGCCCGCCGCCTCGGCATCCCGGTCTGGCGGTTCACGGAGGGTGGCGCGTGAGCGCCACTTTCCTCACCCTTGTTCCGAAACGCGCTTTCGTCGCCACATCATCGACGAACCCGACCTTGGAGTCGGGTTCGTCCTGCACTCGCATTTCGTATCCGCCTCCCGCGATCTTTGTAGCGAGGAGTCATTTTCTTGCAAATCAGGAAAATATGGATATTATGGAGAAGCATATGGAGACTTGGCCATGCGACAGTTCACGACAGGCGACCTCAACAAACAGGTTGGCGACGTCACCGATGCCGCCAGCCGCGAACCGGTCATGCTCACCAAACACCGCAAGCCCCGCTTCGTGCTGATGAGCTACGAGCATTACGAGCGGATGCGTACCGGCAGGGATCCGCGCCGCGCCTATCGTGTCTCCGATATGCCGGAGGAGCACAAGGACCTCTTCGCCGCGGAAATCGACCGGCTGGCGCGCGGCGAAGGCTATGACGATGAGCCGTGAGTTCCTGCCTGGCCAGGTCATCGGTTATCCTATCTCTGGGTATGGCAGCAGGAACGCGGCGAGACCGAAGGCCGCAAGGTCCGGCCGACCTGCGTCGTAGTAGCCGTCAAAGGCGCGAGTGATGGTCTGACCCATCTCGCGCTTCTCGCCATCACAACCCAGCCGCCGCAACGCGGTCGCGTTGCGCTCGACATCCCGGATATCGAGCGCCGGCGCGCCGGTCTGAGCGACCTGAAGCGATGCTGGATCATCGTCGACGAATACAATTACGATGTCGCCGAGCACTCCTGGTACATAGAACCGGGAAACGACATCCTTGGCCGCTTCAGCAAGGCCTTCGTAATGAAGATCGCGACCGCCTTTGCCACAGCGCGGCAATCGAGTCGGCGTGTCGACCGTATGGATTGACGCTTTCCCTTTCTGCTTCTCTTTGACCATCCAGTGGGCGCCCCGGCTCGCGGCCGGCCGGGCCTTGGTCGCGGCGTGCCGCCGCTTCCGGGCCGGCCTCGCCGCCTCGGCCTGCGGTGACGAACACGCGCGCAGGAGAGCGAGGGGAGAGCCGGGCCGGGGCGGGGGCTTTGAGAGAAAGGAAGAGCGACCATGGCGATGATATTTTTAGGCGGCTCGCGCGACATCTTCGAACTGCCCGGTACTGTGATCGAGAGGATCGGCGCAATCGTAGCCGCCGAGCACGGCGTCCTGATCGGCGACGCGCCTGGAGCCGATGCCGAAATGCAAAGCCTGCTCGCCGGCTACAATTACGAGCATGTCGGCGTCTTCCACGCCGGACCAGAACCGCGCAACAATCTCGGTGACTGGGCCACCTATCACATCCAGCCGCTGGAGGGCGCACGGGGCTTTGCCGTCCACGCCGAGAAGGACCGGGAGATGGCCCGGCGCGCCGATTTCGGGCTGATGGTCTGGGACGGCGCCTCGCCGGGTACCTGCCTCAACGTGCTGCGCCTTGCCGGTTGCGGCAGCCCCTGCGTCGTCTACGACACGATGCGCGGCACGGTCGGAACCGTCCACAGCATCGCGGACTGGCACGCCATGCTCCATCATGCCAGTGCCGACGTTCGGCGCGAAGTCGAAGCCCGCATGACGGCGGACGAGCGCCTCGCGCTGGAAGCCTGATCGCGGCGAGCCGCAATGGTCGGTTCGCGTCAAGGTGATGGGAGCTGCTGCCCTGACCCGGCCGAAGGCCGACCCCTTGTGACGCCGCCTCTCGCGGCTCGCCGGCGTTCCTCGGAATACGCTGCCCGTCCGTCGCGCCACGGGCAGGGCGGTGGTATCAGACGACGCAATTCCGGTTGCCGGCAGCTTGATGTCGGATGATCACCTCGCCGGTGTCGGAAGCGTGCGTCTCCGCCGGTAGCGGCCCCGAAGCTCGGATGCATGATGGCGAACGGTGGCATGGGCCGCCTCGCGGAACGTTCGGGTGCGGTGCAGGCGGCGGAGAGGCAGCTCCGAAGGCGGGGTAAACACCTGACCGCGAGCGCCGCGCGGCGCTGGGGATTTGCGATGGCGGCCGGGGATCGCCTTCGCTCACATCCGGACCAATCCCGTTCTATGTCGCCTTTGTAGTGGACCGCCTGCTTTTGCGGTCAACCCCCGTTGGGGGTACGCTCGGCAAGAAATTCCGGAAAATTCGATTTCGGTCTTTTGTTGCGGGCCAGACACTTTCCTTCCCGCAAGCGGGCCCCTTGAAAGTGCGGCCCGCTGTCTGCGGCAAATAGAATTTTCCGGAATTTCCTGGCGAGTGACCGCAGCAGGACGGCCCCCTCCTTTGGCGCCATCGGGAATGGTCCCGATGCAAGCGAAGGAGAAGTACCATGGCCACCACGGTCGCAAACCTCACCGCCAAGGCCGACGGCTCGATGGAAGGCGTGTTCGCCACGCTCCGGGTCAACGCCCCGATCACTGTCATCCCAAACAGCAACAAGTCCCGCGAGGATGAGCGGTCTCACGGGCTCGCGAGACAGAAGCATCGCTGAGGCCTGTTTGTAGCCGCCCTAACCGGTCCCGATGATTCGATCCTCTCCTGTGCCGGCCAAAACCGTGGCGATAAAAGCGTTGATTGAGGACGAAGGCGCGATAGGATACGAAAACGAGCGAAGCGAAACGAAGGCATCGACTGTAAGCAGCTGATAAAGAACGGAAAATATTTTCTTCCGCCGCCGCGCGATGGGAGCGATTTCAAAGAATTGTTCAGGCGGATGGCGGCAGCAGGTCTGGGACGCCCGCTGGGCGACGATGGTTTTCCTGTGGGTCCGTGGACGCCCGAGCGTCTCGCGGAGACGATTTCACAGATCGATTCCAACCGGATTGGAGTCGACCTGCGAACGGTGCAGCTTTGGTTCCAAGAAAACGACAAGGGGATCAGCACAACCAACATCCGTTGGCTGGCAAGGGTTTTTGGCTGCGATGATCCGGTGGCGACCGGGGAATGGCAGGTGGAGCTTAGCGCGGCCCAATCGCGGTTAACGGCGAAAAGGCGAGAACGGAAGAAAGCCGGAAGCGACGTTGCGCTGGGGCTTCCAGATATAGCTCAGCCCGTGGCCATTACTGGCGGCCCAGAATGCCCTATCACTTCCAGCGCAGCCGTCCCGGATCCTCGCACGCCGACTACATGCTTAGCGCCAACCTCGGTCGTACGATCCAATCCGTAAGACAGGCAGTGTTGGACGGCCGAAAGCTCATTCGTTGGTTGAAGGGCAACGGGTATCGTGACATTTCGGTTCTCGGCATGAGCCTGGGTTCCTGGGTTGCCGGTTTGGTTGCCGCGCATGACCGGGCGGTGTTGAAAGCCTCGTTGTTTCTGACGGCCGGGAGCTTGGCCGACATGGTTTGGACCGGTCGCGCGACCCGAGCGATACGCGACAGCCTTGAGCCTGAAATCGGTCTTGCCGATCTCAGGCGGGCCTGGGGTCCGCTCAACCTGGAAAATTGCGTAGATCGCCTGGCGCGACCGGATCTCGCTCTGCAGGTCGTGTTGGCTGAGAGGGACAAGGTGGTTTTGCCGGAGCTGTCGACGCGCTTCATCCAGAAGCTGAACGACGCCGGCGCTCGGCCCAACATCCTTGAAATGAATTGTGGTCACTATTCACTCGCCCTGCCGCCCTACATCTTATTGGCCGGTTTGAGCTTGAAGCGGTTTCTTTCGAGGGCTGATCGCTCGGCCCAGCCAGGATGAGCTTTCGTGAGCGGCTCAGATCGTGCCGCACACATGCGCCTGCAGGCAAAGACCGTGTCCTATTCGGTGCCGGCCGCGCCCGGCTTGAGCTTTTTTCTTCGACGTCGCCGCAGCTTCGCCTCGCCCCATTTATCTTCCAGCAGTTCAGACGCTTCGATTCCGAACTCCTTTGAAATGCGGTTCAGCATCGACAGACGAACGTCGCGGCGGCAATTCAGCACCTGAGACATATAGCTTTCGGTCACATCGATACGTTCTGCCAATTCCCTGCTCGTCAGACCGTACACATCACGAATCCGCATAAGCGCGTTGCTCAGGCGCTTGTGCAGCCGTTGGTCATCATCCCAATCTGGCGCGAGATCTGTCTTGCGCTTTTCATCATTGAGATGCGGCGGCATGTTTTATCCCTTTCCGGCCTGTCGCGTTATGACGCGGACCATCATCCGATGTAAGTCCTTCGGAAGCAAATTCCCAAGGCGGGGCGACCTCACACTCCCGCCGGCTGGTCGCCGGATACGGACGCGCCCTGCGGGCGCGGGATCGCTCTGCTCAGGCCTTCCTATCGTATCATGGGGGGAAGGGGTCGCCTCGAGACCGCGCGGCCCCTCCAATTTTTCCGCCGAGCCGCGAAGGGCGGCCCGCCGGAAAAATCGGCTCCTCCGCGCGCGAGCCGCCTGCGGCGGGTCTCGACCCAACCCCTTCCCCCATGATCCGCGGCGTCGTCCTTCACACGAACTCAAGGAGAACGACGATGATGCTCGAACAACACATCGAGGAACTGCGCGCCGAGTTGCGGAATGCGGTCATCCGCAAGGATCGTCGCTGGATCGAGGCCGAACTCAAGAGGGCGCTCGCGGAACTCGACGCTCGGCTCGACGAGGTCGAACGGAAGCTGCGCGAAATCAACCAAGAGGACGAGGCGCCTCCTTCATAGGAGGCGCCGCCAGCGCAGTGCTCGGGAGGCCGCCGGATCGACCGGCCGGCCTCCCGTTGCGCCTGCTCAGTTGCCGACGTCATCCAGGACCATAACCCCGCCTCAACTTGCTTCGCAGCAGCCTGTCGGCCGCCGCGACCGCCTGATCTTCATCGTCATAGAGGTCGAGACGTCGCCGCGCGGAGCAGCCGATGCGTCCCCAGTCGCGCACGACGGCGGACCATCCGAACAGCGTGGGCTCGACCGCCACCCCGTAATATCGTGCCATGTTGCGCGCCGGGTCGACACGACGGAGCAAAGCAGGGACAACGTCTTGTTCGAGCATCCCATCTTATCCCCCGTTCCCATCCGGTACGTCCAACGACACTTATGAATCGGTCGGGCCATCATGATTCATTTCGGTGATGGCTCGTACGGGCGACGGAAGATGGGCGAGCCGCCTGCGGCGACCGGGTGCTATTCGCTCCGCTCACGGAGCCCGCAAGCGGTCTCCGCCTCCGGTGGCGCCCCCTCTCGCGGTGCATGCCGGGCCGGATCGACCGGCTCGGCATGCAGGTGAGGGGCGGCCCTGACGCCCCCCGCCGGCTGGCCGCCGAATCTTCACCTCCAAACATCCCCGGTGCTGCGCGCAAGGGCTGACACCCTCCTTCGCTGCGCTTCGGCCCTGCGGGTGCGCGCCTCTGGTGGGGTGGCGGCGCGCATCGAGCACGCCGCCACCCCTTGGGGGGAGCGGCTAGCCGCCTCTCCCTCCAGACCCCCCACTCCTTTCGGACTGCTTCGCAGCCGGCCTTTCGGGCCGGTAGAAGGACGCTGCCGCGACTTCGCCAATGCAGCCGGGCAGTTCGCTCGGCGTCAGCCTGCATGTGCAGCTGGCGCCTTCGCTCCTGCCCTGCCGGCGCGCTCACGCCTCGATGGCGCTGCAGCTTCGCAGCCCGTCGCTGCGCTCCCTGCTGCTCGCCGCGACGCTATCTCGGCGTTCGCTTCGGCCTCACAGTGGAAGACGCGAGGGCCGCTCGCCGTGAGTCGGCGTCCTTCGGACGCCCGCCGCTGACCGTTCGGCGCTGGCGCGCCGCCCGGGGTTCATCGACGACGGCGAGCGGCCCTCGCGTCTTCCACTGTGAATGGCAGGATAGGCTAGCTGGTGACAGCTAGCCATTGCGCCCGAGGGGCGCCGCTTCGGTTTCGCCTCAGACGGGCGAAAACAAGCTCGCGTGTGTCCGCTTCGGCCAGGTCAGCCGACCACGGAAACGCCAGCGGACGGTAGGAATCGACTTCGGTGTCATTGTCACAATGTCACTCGGTGACAATGCCACTTAGTGGCAATGTGACATTGTGAACTTGCGTCATTGACACCGGGTGGCACTATCAAAATGACCCCCGGTGACATTGCACTCTTCGCTCAGAGAATTATACTATAGGGAAAGTTTATTTGTCGTTGCGAAGAGCTGCCGCCTCATGTCGATCCAGGCAATGTCCAATGCTCCATCCGTTTCGCTGGCCCTGTGCACGTTCAAAGGAGGGGGAGGAAAGACTGTCCTCAGCCTCAACCTGGCCGGGGAGTTCGGCAGCCAGGGAACTCGAACGCTGCTCATCGACTGTGACCAGCAGCAATCGCTTTACCGCTGGTACAAGACGTCGATCGCCCGCGGCTCGATCAGCGAGATCGACAATATCGATGCGATCTCCGTGCTGCCGAACGAGGATCTGAACGAACGGCTGAAATCGGCGCCGGCGGCCGACATCCACATCTACGACGTCGGCGGGCACGCCCATGGCCGGGCCCTGGATGTTTTCAGGAGAGTCCAGGCGGTCATCATCCCGGTCATTCTCGAATCGACGAGCGCCACGCAAGCGATCAACGTCTCGAATCTCCTGAAGCAGATCGCAGCGCAGGAGGGCAGGGCGGTCACGCCACATGCGGCCATCTGGAACAATGTCGATCATATCGCCATGACGAAGAACCGGGCCATTCCGGAAGTCATCAAGCTCCTCAATGTCGGCAACGTGCCCACCTTCGAAACGATCATCCGCAAGAGCAACCACTTCAGCGACGTCGCCGCCGGGTATGGGACGCTCTATACGAAGCTGCGCGAGATCGACGAGAATCCAAAGATGGCGCCCTCTGCGAGGAAACGGGCCCGCGAAAGCGTGTTGGACGCCATCGACCAGATCAAGTCGTTGAACAATGATTTCATCAACCTCATCAGTGCGGCGTCGTGACTATGGCTACTTCTCCCAAGGATCGCGTCGTAGTGGCGGGCAATCTCGCCGCGATCGCCCGGACCCACAACATCGAGCCTGTCGATCCAGATGATCCGGCAATGGCCTTTATGCCCCCGCTCGCATCGGTCGAGGAACTGTCCTCATCCGGCGCCGCGCCCATGCCGGAAGCCGACGCCGGCACCCCGAAGATCGACAACCCGCCGCTCGGCAAAGTCGAGTTTCCGACAACATCGTCGTCGCTGTCGGAACCTCTCTCCAGACGCGGAGAGCCGGCACAAAAGCGTCGTGCCTCCCCGGCCCGGCTGCAGGAGACGGCATCGCAATCTGTGCGACTCAACAAGGCCGAATCCGCCGACTACACGCGCGTCACGCTCAGATTGCACAACGACGTCATAACGCGCCTGGTTGCGCATGGCCTCTCACGGAGCAAACGGTACACGACTGTGATCGAGGACTTCATCATGGCCGGGCTGGACCGGCACAACGACTGACAATGCCCAGTCCGCGCTACTACCTCCGCCTCCCCCGGCACCAGGCAGATGAACTGGAGGCACTGGCGAGGCATCTCGATACCTCGCCGGCCCTTATCATCAAGCTTCTCGTTGACCGGACGCTTTCGGGGGTCGCGCCGCTTCTTGCCGATCACGACGAGCAGCTTGAGCATATCCATCTCACAATCCGGGACATCGCTCGTGTCCACCGTGATCTTATGAGTGACGGGGTCGTCGCGACCGGCCAAGACACGTTCCGGATCTTGGAAAAACTCGACGAGATAGCAAGCGCAATCGACTCTATCCGTGACGACGCTTTTGTGCGATCTTATACGATAGTGAAAGATTTGATCGCCGGCCATGATGAGAAACCCACGCAGGAAACCCTCCCGGTCTAAGCGTCGCCTGCCGTTCTACCACGAACTGATCGAGGATGATCCCAGTGGCGGCGGAGGAGGGGGAGGCAGTGGTGGCGGTGGACGGTCCTCTCATTCTCGTCGCCCCAATAGCTCGACCAGATCACGACCTGGCCTCCATGCTGCCAGCACCGCGCTGAGCCGAGCGACCGGCCACAATGCCGTCGTCGTCAAAGTGCTGTCCTATGGCGCCGGCGCAGGTTCCGCGCGCAATGTTCTCGAATACCAGGCCAAGGAAGAGCGGGCGATCGACCAGGACGGCCGCGAAGTCGTCAGCATCAAGGATGCGCTCGCGCAATGGGAACGCGATTTCACGACGCGCGAGGGTTCGAAGGACATTCTCCTCCTCACCTATGAGCTGCCGACCACTGACCGCGAAACCATTGTCAGGGCGCTCGACGATCTGGCAAACGACGGCATCTTCCAGGACGGCGACACTCAACGCACTTACGCCTACAGCATTGGCCCGGGCGTGAAGGACCAGACGCGGCTGAAGCTTGCCGTTGTCCTCGCCCATGAGAAATCGGACCGGGCTGATCGTACGACCGACAACCACATTCCGCCATCGATCGAAACGGTTCGGGAAATCGATCGTCGTGTCAACGCCCGCCTCGCGGAGCAGGGGATTGCGGCAGTCTCCCGCTATCCTGCCGAATTTGCATCCGGCCCAAAAGGGCTCAACGCCACCCTGCACGCCATACAGCGCCAGGATAACGCCGTCACGCTGTCGACCCATGCTCATCTGGTCGAACGCGGCAATAAGACACCGATCTACAAGCGCACCGGCGAGCGCCGCTCGATCACGACAACCGATCATAAGGAACTCACGGGAGAGGGCCGCACGGTTGGGGCTCTTCTGCAAAGCCGGCAACCTCGCGACTTCATGCACCTGCTTCTTTCCGGTCCCGCTAACGTCGATCGCGACAAGTTCATCCAGGCGGCAGGCGATTTTCTCGGGACGCAATTTCACGGACATCGCTATGCCTATGCGGTCCACAATCGTCACGAGGCGTCCAAACACCCGCATGTCCATGCCATCGTCAGCCTGAAAGGCCCCGGCAGGACCCGCCTCAATCCCAACATCCGCGATTTTACGGAATGGCGCGAACGATTTGCGGACAAGGCACGTGATCGCGGCCTGACCATCGATCACCAAAAGCGCCTGGATCGTGCCGGCCCTCCTCCCGTCAAACGCTGGGAATGGGAGATGTTCCGCCGCATGGGCGCCTACACACCACTCAACGTCATGACCAAGGTCATGAACAAGATTCGCGATACGCCGACCGCACCGATGACGCAGGCCGGCGTCGATCGCGTCAACGCATCGAAGAACGCCCTCAGCCGCGTCATCGACATGCTCGACACGATCGGCAAGGACCGGTCGCAGCCGAGCGCGGCGCGCGAACTCTCTAGGGACCTGACGATCGGACTGCGGCGCGAATATCGCCGCCTCGAAGACGCCGTCTCGCACGGTGAACTGCCTTCGCACGAGAAAGGAGAAATCCACATGCTGCGCAACACACCTATCACGTCCAGCCAGGCGAAGACCGCGATGGATGCGATCGCCGCCTCGGCGGCAACCGTCGCCAAAGCGATCACCAATCCCACCGAACGCGCGATCTTCGAATCCGCAGCCAGGGTGATTGACAAGGTCGTCAAGCTTCAGCTCGACTCTCGTGTCGCCAAAGGTAAAGAGCGGAAAGACGACAGGGCCTCGAACGCGACGGCGACCAAATCGACCGCCGGGCGCGAAGCCGTGCTCGAGAAGGGCGAGATCGATCGCACGGCGAGCAATCGCAGCGTCGACGTTTCGCGTATCGCCCAGGCCAATCAGGGCAGGGCGGTGCTCAACGATCGCCAGGAGCGGGGCCGCGACCGGGCGCAGGAACGGGAAGAGGAAAAACAGCCGGAACGGCAGATTCCGTCCCGCGTGGTCCTGACCCCTCCGAAGGATCGCGATCGCGGCGATCGCAGCCGGTAGAGTAGGGGATTGGGCCTTCGATGATTGGCCGGCCAGCCCGGCTCGACCGTCAATCCATGGTGGATCCGATCGCGGTAGTATGAGTACCGCGAGGACAGTGATTTTAAGCGCGTTGCCGGGTCTGATCCTCGGCGGGTTTGCTCTATCGGTTCTGGCCGGCGCCGGCGAAATTCAACCTGCCGCCAATCCGACAGAACGTTGTACGCTCACCTTTTCCGACAACATCGTCCTCGCCGATGTGCCTGTCGCCAGAACGCCCGGACAGATGGCCCAGGGGCTTATGTTCCGCAAAGATGCCGGATCGGGAATGCTCTTCTCGTGGCCGGAGGCCAAACAGCGCGTGTTTTGGATGCGCAACACGCTCATACCATTGTCCGTCGGCTTCATCTCGGCCGACGGGACCCTATTCGGGATAGAGGATATGTCGCCGGATACCGATGACTATCACTACTCAGCCGAGCCGGCGACAGACGCCCTTGAACTCGCTCAAGGCGTATTTGCTCGAAAAGGACTGCGACCCGGCGCGCGCTTGCTACGCAGGGAATGTCGCCCGGACTGAGCAAAGGCTTGCCATGCTTGCGGCCACGAAGCCGTTAAAATCAGACGGCACGCCACTTTAAATTGGACGGGCCTTGCGTTAAGCATAGACGCATGGTCAATTCGACATCGTCACATCATCTCATCGACCGCAAAGCTCGTCCGTTGGTCGAGACTGCGCTGTCCGATACACGGGTCGTGCTTGTCGTCGGCCCCCGTCAGGCCGGCAAGACGACGCTCGCAAGGCAAGTCGCCGGCCCCGACCGTCCCTATGTCACGCTCGATGACGCGGGCGCGCTGAGCGCAGCCCGTGCCGATCCGGTCGGGTTCATAAGAGGTCTCGACCGCGCCGTGATCGACGAAATCCAAAGGGTGCCCGAGCTGATGCTGGCGATCAAGGAGAGTGTCGATCGTAATGTCGAGCCGGGTAGGTTCCTGCTGACGGGTTCCGCCAATCTCTCCACCATGCCGATGGTGGCCGATTCTCTTGCCGGACGAATGGCGACGATCTCTCTTCTGCCGTTCGCCCAATCGGAAATCCGTTCCACGCCAGGGCGGTTGCTGGATCGAATCTTCGCGGGCGAGGAGCCGGTGGCGGTAGAGAATTCGCCCCTCGGCGGCGAACTGGTCGCGCTCGTCCTGCGGGGCGGCTATCCGGAAGCATTGCGCAGGACGGCAGTAACTCGCCGGACCGCGTGGCTCGAAGATTATGTGGCCCAGATCCTGGACCGTGACGTGCGTGACGTTGCCAATATCGACCAGCTCGACCGGCTGCCGCGCCTGCTGCAGGTCCTAGCCGAGCATGCCGGTCAACTGGTCAACAATGCAAGCTTCGGCGCGGCCCTCGGGCTGTCGAGCGTGACGGCGCAGAAATACGTCGCGATCCTCGAGCGGCTTTTTCTGATTAGAACTTTGGCGCCGTGGTCGAGCAACCGGCTGAGCCGTCTGATCAAGACGCCGAAGCTGCATTTCCTCGACAGCGGTCTCCTTGCCGCCTTGCGCGAAGATGAGGAACAGGCTTTGCGGCAGGACCGATCCCGGTTCGGCGCGGTGCTGGAGAGCTTCGTCGTCTCGGAGCTGCTGAAACTGGCCTCGTGGTCGGAGCGGCGCGTGTCGCTTTCCCACTATCGCACCAAGGATCAGGACGAGGTCGACGTCGTGATCGAGGATCGGCGCGGCCGAATCGTCGGCATCGAGGTGAAAGCCTCAGCAACTGTGCGCCCACAGGATTTCCGTGGGTTGCGCCAGTTGCAGGATGCAGTCGGCGACCGGTTTGTGCGCGGCCTTGTCCTGCATGACCATGATCGTGTGACGCCGTTCGGTGAGAAACTGCAGGCGGCACCGTTGTCCGTCTTATGGACGATGTAAAGTCGCATAATCGGAATTATGGAACTAAGTCGTTGATACAATTGACTATTCAACCTACCCTTGGCTGGTCACAAACCGCAGCACGTCGACCACGATATTTGAACGCATGACGTTCCGATGGCTGCAAGCGGTCCGCTCTCAAATGCCGGTGCGGAGAGCCCGCTCCCGCGGGCCGAATCCCGATAGGGCAACTACGAGGTCTCAAGTTCGATCCAGGCCGGCGCGTGGTCGCTCGCCTTTTCCCAGCCACGGACATCCCGGTCCACGCCGGCGGCGATCAGGCGCTTCGCCAGCGCGGGGCTGAGCAGCAGATGGTCGAGGCGCAGGCCGGCGTTGCGGCCCCAGGCGTTCCGGAAATAATCCCAGAACGTGTAGATGCGTTCGTCCGGATGCAATGCCCGGATGGCATCGGTCCATCCCTGCGCGACCAGTTCGCGAAAGGCCTCCCGCACCTCGGGACGGAACAGCGCGTCGTCCACCCAGCGCTCCGGCTTGTAGACGTCGAGTTCGGTCGGCATGACGTTGTAGTCGCCGGCGAGGACGACGGGGACGCCGTGGCCGAGCAGTTCCGACGCATATCGCTTCAGCCGCTCGAACCATCTGAGCTTGTAGTCGAATTTCGGCCCGGGCGCGGGATTGCCGTTCGGCAGGTAGAGGCAGCCGACCAGCACGCCGCTGACGGCGGCCTCTATGTAGCGGCTGTGCGGGTCGTCGGGTTCGCCCGGCAGACCGCGCCGGGTCTCGATCGGGTCGCCGCCGCGGGCCAGGATGGCGACGCCGTTCCACGCCTTCTGGCCATGCCATACCGCGCCGTAGCCGGCCTCGCGGATCGCCGCGACCGGAAAGCGCTCGTCGGGCGACTTCAGTTCCTGCAGGCAGACCACGTCCGGCTCCGCCTCGGCGAGCCAGCGCAGCAGCACGGAAAGCCGGCCGTTGATGCCGTTGACGTTGAAGGTGGCGATCTTCATCGCTCAGCGCACAAGGCCATCGGCCCAGGTCGAGACCTTGGCGGCCATGCTCTTCAGATAGTCGGCGGCCGAAAAGCCCGAAACGCTCTTGCGCGGCCTGAGGTCGTGGTCGCCGTCCTCCAGCCAGAAGACCTCGATCGCCTCAGAAAGCGTGTAGGCCGCCACCTCGTCGCGCGTGCCGAATTCGTCGCGCGTGCCCTGCACGATCAGGGCCGGCGTCTTGAGCCCCGCAAGGTGCTTCGTCCGCAACTGCTCGAGCTTGGCGGGCGGATGGAACGGATAGCCGAGGCAGAGCAGCCCGGCGATCTTTCCCGACGCATGGAGGTCGTCCGCGACCATGCTGGCGACCCGGCCGCCCATCGACTTGCCGCCGATGACCAACGGAGCCTTGGCATCGAGCGCGGCGACGGCGGCGAGATATTCCGGCTTGAGCGTTTCGGCGCGTGGCGGCGGCTTGCGTCCCGCATCGGTACGGCGGCCAGCCATATAGCCGAACTCGAAGCGGGCGACACGGAATCCGGCTTCAGCCAGTGCGCCGGCGGCGGCCGTCATCGAGGCCGAGTCCATCGGCGCGCCGGCGCCATGGGCGAGCAGGATGATGACGCGCGCGTCCCGCGGGCCGTCGAAGAGAAAATTCATGCCGCTCCCGCCGATTTCCGCGCCAGTTGCAGATCGACGAGCTGGAGGCCGCGCCTCGCCTTCTGGCCCCATTCCGAGGCGTCGTCGAGATCGAGGTAGCGCGACCACCAACGCCTCGCTTCATCGAGGCGGCCTGCGTCGTATTCGAGGCTGGCGAGATTGAAGATCGCGTCGGCAAAGTCGCCGTCGCGTGCGATGGCAGCCTCCAGGCACCGACGCGCGGCGCCGGTTTCGCGCTGCCTCGAATAAAGGGCGGCGAGGTTGAACCAGGCCTCGACGAATTGCGGATCGCGCTTGAGCGCTTCGAGATAGCACGTCCTGGCTTCTTCCGGCCTGCCGGCGGCGGCGAGGCAGTTGCCCCGGTTGAAAAAGGCCGTGGCGTCGGTCGGATCGAGCGCGATACAGCGCCGGTAGAGATCGGCGGCGTCGGCATGCCGATCCTGTTCCTCGGCCTCTTCGGCTTCGGCGAACAGGTCGTCCAGATCCTCGTCGGCGCCGCGCGCGAGCGGCAGCAGAACCTGACCGTCCAGTTCCGCCAAGCCCTCGGCCGAGCGTGCGTAGATCGCGTCGGCGCGTTCGGCGTGGAGCGATAGCGCCGTCAGCGATGCGACCGAGCCGGACCGGCGCACGGACTTGGCAATCGTGCTCCAGGTTGCGCCGGAGGCGATCAGGCCGGCATATTTCCTGGCGAGGATCAGATCGCGAAACGAGAACGGCTCGGCGTCGTGCTCGAACGCGTCGAACAGCGCGAGCAGGTCGAAGGCTTCGCCGGCGAGTTGCGATTGATCCAGGATCGAGCGCCGGCTGAGCGTGGACGTTGCCGGCTCGTCAAGAAGGCCGAGGGCGCGCAGGAAGCCGTTCTCGCTCAGCAGCGTCCGCCCTTTGCCCGTCTCCTGCCGGAACAGGCTTTCGATCTTCCGCGCGTCGGAGCGGTCGAGGAGCTTGCGCCCGAAGACGAGATGCGTGGTCCGCCGCGATACGCCGCGCTGCAGGTCGCCGCCTTGCGCCTGCACCTCGCGCGTCGCGAGCCGTCGCGGGAAGGCGGCAAGCCCGCCGACGAGGCCGAATGTCCTGCCTCGCGGCGAGATCACTTCTTGCTCTTGGGCGTGCGAGCGCCGCCGCTCGCCGCCACCTTGGCGGGCTTCTCGTCGGGCACGGCCTTGGTCTTGCTCTTCGCCGGCGGCTTGGTCTGACCGAGGCTCGCCTTCAACGCATCCATCAGGTTGATGACGTTGCCGCGCTCGGGCGCGGCCGCGATGATCGGCTTATGGCCTTTCAGCTTCTCCTTGATCATGTTCATCAAGGCGATCTCGTAGCGGTCCTCGTAGTTCTTCGGATCGAACGTGGTCAGCTTCTGCTGGATGAGAGCTTCGGCAAGCTGCAGCATTTCCGCATCGGGCTTGCCCGTCGGAATGTTGCCGAAATACTCGGCAGTGCCGCGAACCTCGCTCGGATTGCGCAATGTGCAGACGAACATGCCGGTTTCGCGCGCGCCGATGGTAACGACGCGCTCGCGGCTCGACAGGACCAAACGTGCGATGGCGAGCTTGCCGGACTTGCGCATCGCTTCGCGCAGCACGATGAAGGTTTCCTCCGCCATGGCGCCGTCCGGCGCGAGATAGTACGGCGCATCCTGGTAAATGACGTCGACGTCCTTTTCATCGACGAAGGCTTCGATGTTCATCGTGTGGTTGGATTCGATGCGGACGCTGTCGAGGTCGCCGTCTTCGATGATGACATACTGCTTGTCTTCGTACTCGTAGCCCTTCACGAGATCGGAGCGTTCGACCAGACCGAGTTCCGGGTCGACCGGCTTCATGTTGATGCGGTTGTGGGTCTTCTTGTGGAGCTGATTGAACGTGATGCGTTCCTTCGAACTCGTCGCCGGATACAGACGTACCGGGCAGCTCACGAGGCTAAGCTTCAGATATCCCTTCCAACTCGCCCTGGGTGCCATTTCCACCTCCTACGCGACGATCACGACCTGGTTACGGCCTTCGATGGCATTGGCAACTCTGCGGCGAAGTCATCGATATCCGCCCAGGGATCGCCAGTTGCGGCCACCAGGCCCGGCAGCGAAGAATAGTTCAAATCCTCCGCAGCGTCGATTGCTTCCAGGTCTGCCCATGTCAGCGGCGTCGAGGCCGGCAGATGCGGCCTCGCCCTCAGCGAGTACGCCGCCGCCGCCGTGTGGCTTCGCGCGTTGCGATGGAAGTCGATGAAAATCCGCTTCCGGCGGTTTTCCGCTCCCATGACGGTCGTGAACGTATCCGGCGCTGTGGCCGCGATGCGCGAGGATATTTCGCTGCAAGCCTGGTGGAACCGCCGCCAGCCGAACCTCTTCTTCACCGGCACGACCACGTGAACACCCTTGCCGCCGGACGTCTTCACGAATGGCTCCAGACCCATGCGCTGCAATTCCGAGCGGACGTGGACGGCCGCCTCGACCACTTCACGCCAGCCGACGCCTTCGCCCGGGTCGAGATCGAAGACCGCGCGGTCCGGCTTATCGAGGGATTTGCGCTCGCAGCCCCAGGTGTGGAATTCGACCACGCCGAACTGCGCCAGCGCCAGATAGCCCTTGGCGTCCTCGACCGAGATGTATGTCCTGGTCTCCCCCTCGGAATTCGTCGTGTCGAACGCGGCGATCGTCGCCGGCATGCCCGTGAAGGCATGGCGCTGGAAGAAGCAGTCCTGCGGCTTTCCAGTCGGACAGCGCACCAGCGAGACCGGCCGGCCTATGATGTGCGGCAGCATGAAGTCGCCGACCGCGGCGTAGTAGACCGCGACGTCCAGCTTCGTCGGCCCGGTCTTGCCGAAGATGCGGCGGGTTGGGTTGGTGACGAAGATGCCGGCAAGGTCGGAGTCGGAGATCAGCCGGTTGCGCGCCCTGGCCGGGCCGGCCGACAGCTCGACCTCCCGTAACCCCTTGAACACGGCGTGCCGCAAGGCGTTGTCTGCCGTGCGGTTCGAATAGTGGATGTGGGCGGTGAGCACCGGACGGACCGGTATCGCCTCCCGTGGCATGCCGTCGAGCCGCGCCGCGCCGTCTTCGAGCGCCTGCAGGCGCGCAAGGAGCGCGGGCAGCGTTTCGGCGTCGAAGCCCGAACCGCATTTGCCGCGATATTGCAATTCTCCATCCGCCCATTCGGCGAGCGCCAGCGCCGCCAGCCCCTCCGCAGCCTCCGAAGTCGTGTAGCCGGCGATGACGAAATCACCGACCTGCCTGGCCTTGGCCTTGGTCCAAGTGTCAGAGCGGCGCGACACGTAAGGTGAAGACGCCCGCTTCGACACGATGCCTTCGAGGCCCATCTCCGATGCCCGCTCGTAAAGGGCCGCGCCGTCGGATGCGACATGGTCGCTGAACTGCAATGCGCCGTTCGGCGTCACGGCACCGGCGAGGAGTTGGCCGAGCAAGTCCTTGCGCCTGTCGAGCCGCACGCCGGTCAGGTTCCAGCCGTCGAGATAGAGAAGATCGAAGGCGTAGAAGGTGAGCCTGTGCGTCTCGCCTGCCGCAAGCGCGTCCTGGAGGGCGGCGAACCGGCTGATCCCCTTGTCGTCGGTCACCACGATCTCGCCGTCGATGATGGCCGTGGCGCAGGGAAGCTTCGCGAAGGCGGCCTTGAGCACGCCGTAGCGCTTCGTCCAGTCGAGGCCGCTGCGGGTGATGAAGGCCACCCTGCCTTCCGCAGCGTGGGCCATCGTACGGTAGCCGTCGAACTTGATCTCGTGCAGCCAGTCGTCGCCCGAGGGCGGGCTTTCGATCGTCGTCGCCAGTTGCGGCTCGATGCGGGACGGCAGGGCGGCCTTGACCGCGCCCGGCGCCTTGCCGGGCTTCGGCGCGACCGGCTTCGCCGCCGCCCTGGGCTTGGCGACAAGCTCCTCGATGCGCCGTCCGGACTTCGTGCTTTCCGGCCGGTCGGACAGGATGTCGCCCGTCGTGCTGGCCGCCTGGTCGCGCTCCTTGAACAGCAGCCAGCCGGTCTTGTCCTCACCCTGCCTCGGCTTCAGCCGGGCGAGCATCCAGCCGCCCTTCAGCTTCTCGCCGGAGAGGCGGAATTTGAACGCGCCCTTCTCGATCGCCTTTTCGGCGTTGTCCATCGGCGCCCAGACGCCGGTGTCCCAAACGATCATCGGCCCGCCGCCATATTCGCCTTCCGGAATGACCCCTTCGAAATCGATGTAGTCGAGCGGGTGGTCCTCCGTCTGAACGGCGAAGCGCTTGTCGGCGGGGTTGAGGGAAGGACCCTTCGGCACGGCCCAGCTCTTCAATACGCCATCCACCTCGAGGCGCAGGTCGTAGTGGTCCGCCGTGGCGTGATGCTTGTGGACGACGAAGCGGTTGCCCCCTTGCGGTTGGACAGCGCCGGCAGGCTCCGGCGTCCTGTCGAAATCGCGCTTCGACCGATAGGTTTCGAGCTTCCGCGGCATCGAATGCTGGTCAGTCGTTCGGCTCGTCGTAGATCGGTTCGAGACCCAGTTCTTGCGGCGTTCGGCCCTTCAGCAGAAGGTCGAGAGAGCGCCGCCCGACAATATAGGCCTCGTTCGACACGATGACCCGAAAGCTCGGCTCCTCGCCGCCCTTGAAGCGCTTGGAACTGATGAAGACCTTCTGGCTATCGAGTGCGTCGGCAACGGCCTTGCGTTGCCTGAGTTGCTTCGCAACTGAATGTTTCGCTCGTTGATGCTCGCCCATCCGCGGATCTCCTCGCCAACAGGGGACGTATCGTCCCCACGATTGCACAGAAGGACGTTCGGATCGAGCGTCATCCTACAACGCCGGTCAACAAGATCGATGGGAACGCAGCGAGCGCACCTAATTGCCGCCGGCGAAGGCGAGGCCGATACCCCTCTGGATCTCCGACAGTCCAAGCACTCCAGGTAATCGCGGCAACCGCCAGACAGCGCGCGATGCGTGCCGGCAAGGGCGTCTCCGTTGCTTGCTTGGCGATCGGCGTTCCGACGCAACGTGCCATGAATTTCCAATGAACGGCGCCTTCAGCATTGGTTCCGGACGGCCTCTTTACAAGGGGAGCTGTTCAACCGCGGTTTCATCCGCACCGAAGGAGAGGTCAAAATGATCCGCACTTCCATCATCGGCACCCTGCTCGCCGCCGTCGTCGGCGCCACCGTTGCCGCCCCTGCCATGGCCAATGACGTGCGCATCGAACAATTCGGCTGGCGGAACTCCGCTGGCGGCGCGCAGAACGGCATCAGGAACCGCATCCGCGTTTACCAGGATGGCCGCTTCAACACTGCGATCGGGCAGCAATACGGTCATCGCAACCAGGCGGCGATCGGGCAGCAAGGCATCGGCAACTATGGCGCCACCTATCAGTACGGCAACCGCAACGTTGCGGGCATCGGCCAGTTCGGCTCGAACCACACCGCCATCCTGACGCAGGACGGCAACGGCAACATCGCGGCCGGCGTTCAGGTCGGTCATGGCTGCAACGCCGATGTCAGCCAGGGCGGCAGCGGCAATGTCGCGGCATTCGTCCAGACCTGCCCCTGACACGCGGGATCGGGCCGGGATGCGAATTCCGGCCCATCGCCCCGGTATGGCAAGGAGATAGTCCATGATCAGCGCAGACAGACGCATTCCCATCATCGCTGCGCTCGCGCTCGCGGGATTGGTCGCGGCGAGTGCGAGCGCCGCCCTTGTCGATAAGGACAATGCGGGCTCGGGACCGGTTCGCTGCGAAATTCGCGACAGGGTGCGGGGCAACATTATCTTCCTCGAGCCCGTCGTGCACGCCGACAAGAACGTGAGCGGCACCTACAGCGTCAGCGTGACCGGCGCAGGCGCGGGCGGCTCGTCCAGCATCCGGCAAGGGGGCGAATTCACCGCGACGGCCGGCCGCCCGACTACGCTCGGCCAGATGAGTGTCGGCGCCGCCGGCGCCTTCTACGACGTGAAGCTCAAGGTGACGGCGGCTGGAACGAGTGTCAGTTGCACCAGGCAGGTGACAGGCGCGATCTAGGCGGGCGATCGCGGCGATCAAGCGGGGGCTTTTTTCCGGACCGCTGAACGGCGGCTGAACGATGCCTTCCGGCCCGGTTCAGCCTGGTTCTGCCAGAGTCGGACATCGGCTGGTGACGGCCGGAGACATGGGAGATCATCATGAATTGCAAGATCACCGCCACTCTGGGAACTGCCGCCTTTGCGGCCCTGCTTGGCGTCTCGACGCTCGCGAGCCCCGCCAAAGCTGGCGGCTCGATCGCATTCTACCTTTCGCCCCGGACCGCACAGGACGCCCAGGCGATGGATTTTGGCCTGCGTGCCTATTCGCTCTACAATGGGCTGCGCGATGGCGCCCACATCAGTCAGGTCGGCCGCAACAACAATGCCGGCATCGGCCAGAACGGCAATGGCAACCTCGGTTTCATCCGTCAGCAAGGCAACGGCCATTCCGCAACCTTGCGGCAGAACGGCAACGGTAATTCCTATGGCATCTTCCAGTTCGGCAGGAACACCGACGCACAGGTCATGCAGAAGGGCAACGGGCAGAGCGGCACAGCGCTGCTGTTCGGCTGGTAAATTAGGAATGGCGCATCAAATCGCGTGAGGCGGGCAGGCAATCGTGATTTTCTGGCCGCCGATATCGGCGAGGTCGAATGGCAGGAAGCGCTCGACTTTCCGACGCGCGCGCTCGCCGAAATATCCAGGGCGGCCGACCTCACCGTCATGACCGCCCCGCTCGGCGCTTCCAGCGGCGACGCCTACCGGGCTGCCGCCTTGCAGCCCGCTTATCTGAAGCTCAACCCTGAAGTGGGAGACCAGCGCATGGCGGTGGTGCTGGGGCGGGACGGCCATGCGCCGCCCGCCCCTATGACCGACCTATCGGCCGTTCGGCAGGATCTGGTGAAGGACGATCGCCCAGACAGCACCGAAGGCGATCGAAGAGCCGAGCACATACTGTACGAAATCGGGCAGGGTCTTCACGAAGTCCTGCGGTGCGAGCGTCGCGAAGAGCGCCATCAGGATCGGCAGGCCGATGACGAGCATGTTCCTCTCGTTCAGCACGGTCGTTCGCACGACGCGGAAGCCGTTCATGGCGATGACGACGCACAAGACGCCGAACACGCCGCCGATGACCGGGCCCGGTATGGAGGCGATGACCGCCGAGAGCTTGCCGATCAGCCCGAAGACCACGAGGAAGATGCCGGCCGCCGCGAAAGCCGCGCGGCTGGCGATGCCGGTGATCGCGATGATGCCGGCGTTGGAGGAATAGCCGGTGACGGGCGTGCTGCACAGCAGCGCGCTGATCAGGCAGCCGATGCCTTCGCCGGTCGCGCCGCGGTCGAGTTGTTCATCCGTCAGCGGTTTGTCGATCACCGCGCCGATGGCGAACCAGGTGCCGGTGGTTTCGGCAAGAACCACGACATAGACGATCAGCATCGTCAGCGCCGCAGGCAGCGAGAAGGTCACGCCGAGGTCGAGGAAGGCGATACGCGGTAGTGAAAACCACGTTGCGTCTCCCACCGCCGCAAAGCTGAGCTGGCCCATGAACGCCGCCGCCACGCAACCCGCCGCCAGGGCGATGATGACGGAAAGCAGCCGCAACCAGGTGCCCTTCGCGCCGAGAGCCATGCCCGTCAGCATGCAGCCGACGAGGAATGCCGCCGAAATGAACGCCAGCACGATGTTGCCGCCCACGGTGGCGTTGCCGTGCACCGCGAAAACGCTTTCCTTCAGCGCTACCGGCATGAGCGCCACGCCGACCACGATGATGATGGCCCCGCCGACGATCGGCGGCACGAAGCGATCCACCAGGCGGTGGAATATCCTGGTCGGCGACCCCAGGAGCATCACCAGTATGGCGCCGGGAATAAGCGCCCCGACGACGGCCGAAATGCCGGCCATGCCGCCGCCGGCCGCGAACGCGATGGCCAGGACGGCCCCGATCGGAACGAAGGACGGCCCCTGGACGACGGGCAGGCGCATGAAGATCTGGGATTGCACCAGCGTAGCGAGCCCAGCCGCCACGAATGCCGACTGGATGAAGGCGCTTGCGTCACCGACGCCGAGCGCCAGCACGGAAGCTATGATGAACGGCACGATATACACGTCCATCGCCAGCACATGCTGAAGGCCGAGCAGCGCCGCCTTGCCGGGCGGCAGCGGATCGTCGGGCTGGGCGATCAGCGATATCTCTGGAGCAACTCTTTCCATCTACGTCCCCCTCTAGGAATTGGCCGCCGATCATGTGATCAGTCATCGCTGAAATACAGATGCCCGCACGGTTGCCACCGGCTTTTTTGCAGTTGGCGGCCGCATGACCCCAGAGGAACACGCATGAAGAGAGAGCCATTCCTGCTCGCCGGTACCGCCTTCCATACTCCGGAGCGCGGCAGGCTGGAGGTATTGGACGGTCATCTGTTCGAGATCGGCGCGGATGGGCGGATCGCCGGCATCCTTGCGCCCGAAGACCCCCAGTTCGAGACGAAGAAACAGCTTGCATCCGGCAGCGGCAGGCTGGTGCAGCTCGACGAGGGGCAATTCCTGCTGCCGGGCCTGATCGACCTGCATATCCACGCCCCGCAATGGCCGCAAATGGGCAAGGCGCTCGACGTTCCGCTCGAAGTATGGTTGCAGAAATACACCTTCCCGTTGGAGGCGAAGTTCGCGGACCTGGACTTCGCCTGCGAGGTCTATTCCGAACTGGTCGACGGCCTGCTCGCCAACGGCACCACCACCGCGCTCTATTTCGCCACCGTGCACGCGCCGGCCTCGCTGGCCCTGGCCCGGATCTGCCTTCAGAAGGGCCAGAGGGCGCTCGTCGGCAAGGTCGTGATGGACGACCCGGAACAATGCCCGGATTTCTATCGCGATCGTGATGCCGCGAGCGCGGTGGAGGAAACCCGCAGCTTCATCGAAGCCGTGCGGGAACTGGATCGCAGCGAACGGCCGCTCGTCCAGCCGGTCATCACGCCACGCTTCATTCCCAGCTGCACCGACGAAGCCCTGAAAGGCCTGGGCGATCTGGCCCGCCGGTACGGGTGCCACGTCCAGACGCATTGCTCCGAAAGCGATTGGGCCAAGGAGTTCGTCGAGACGCGTTGCGGCCGGAGCGATGCGTCCAGCTTGGACGGTTTCGGGCTGCTTACCCGCCACACCATACTGGCGCATTCCAATTTCATCGACGGCCAGGACATGGACCTGATACAGGCGCGCGGTGCCGGTATCGCCCATTGCCCGCTCTCCAACTTCTACTTCGCCAACGCCGTTTTCCCGCTGCGGACCGCCCTGGAACGGCAGATGCATGTCGGCTTGGGAACCGACGTCTCGGGCGGCTACAGCCCGTCCCTGTTCGACGGCTGCCGCCACGCCATGTCCGCCTCCAGGACGCAGCAAAGCGGCGTCCACGCCCATCTCCCGCCGCAAGAGCGTGGCGCGCGGGGCGAACCGATCAACCATCAGGAGGCCTTCTGGCTGGCGACCGCCGGCGGCGCGGAAGCGCTCGACCTGCCGACCGGCAGCTTCAGGCCCGGGCACGAATTCGATGCCCTGCTGCTCGACACCAGGGCGGCGGCGTCCAACATCGGCATCCGCCAGGGCGAAGACACGGCCGAGGACATATTCCAGAAGATCGTGCTGAACGCCACGCGGGCGAACGTGGCGAGCGTGTGGGTGAGCGGACGGAAGTCCGAACTGCGCGGCAGACCAACTGATCCCGCTTCCGCAACGGCCTTGCCGCCACTCGGCCGTGCATCGTAAGCGACCGGGATCTGTTCCGGCGTGCGTCGGGCCATTCCGTGTGCAGGCCACGGTAAAGAACATCGTCCGGAAAGCGTGGGAAGGAGTGGACACGCAAATGCGCTCTGCGTGGCGGCGCGAAGGCAACGGGTCCACACTTGCCGCCTGGGACAAGCATCAGCGTTGCATCATCGATCACGACAAGCGGCACCCTTTGGTGAGTACCTATGTTTTGGCCGCAATGTCCGCCCGCGAACGTGCCGTCACGGACGCTCTTCGGCCGCCGCGTTCAGTAAGCCGATACGCGCGGGCCGGGTAGCCCGGCGTCGATCAGGGACGAGGCTCTTTCAATGTCCACAGCCATAAAGCGATCCTCCATCCAGAAAGGGATTTCGGCACGAACGTGCCGTTGCAGTGCTTCAAGGATCGGGCTGGAGGTCGCCGGGCGACGAAGATCCAGTCCCTGCGCGGCCGCAAGCAACTCGATTGCCAGGATCGCGCGCAGGTTTTCGGCCATGTCGCCCAATCTTCGTGCGGCGTGGGTCGCCATGCTGACATAGTCTTCCAGATTGGCGGCCGTGGGAATGCTGTCGGTGCTGACTGCGTTGGCCAGGAACTTGTTTTCGCTGGCAAGGGCGGCGGCCGTCACCTGCGCGGTCATGAAACCGGAATTGAGTCCGCCCTGCGCCACCAGGAAGGGCGGCAGGCCGCTGGTCGTCTCGTCGACCAGGAACGCCGTGCGCCGTTCGGACATCGACCCGATCTCGGCAAAGCACATCGCCATCGTGTCGGCGGCCATGCCGATGGGCTGGGCGTGAAAATTGCCGCCGTAAAGGATATCGCCGGTTTCGCGGTCGATAAGCGGATTGTCGGATACTCCGTTTGCCTCGGCCTCGAGAACAGCGCCAGCGTAACGCATCTGGTCGAGCACGGCGCCCATAACCTGTGGCTGGCATCGAAGACAATAAGGATCCTGGACCCGCTTGATGGGCAGATCACCCTGCAAGGCGCTGCCGGACAGAAGCGCCTGAAGGTGGGCCGCCACCTGCCGCTGGCCCTTCTGGTTGCGCAGCCTATGGATTCTGGCATCGAACGCCCCGGCGCTGCCGCTGCCGGCTTCTGTGGAGAGAGCCCCGATGGAAAGCGCTGCGGAAAACAGATGATCGAGCAGGAAAAGCCCTTCGATGGCCAAAGCCGTCGAGACCTGTGTGCCGTTGACGAGGGCAAGGCCTTCCTTCGGCGTCAAGATGAATGGCTGCTCACCCTCCTGCCGGAGCGCTTCAGCTGCTGTCTTGCGCACGCCGCGGTGATAGACATCGCCCTCGCCGAGCAGCGCCGCGCCGATATGAGCCAGCGGTGCGAGGTCCCCCGATGCGCCCACGGAACCTTTCGACGGCACCACCGGTGTGATTTCAGCGTTCAACAGGAAAAGCAGCGCGTCGGCAAGGCCCTCGCTGACGCCGGACGCGCCTGCCGCGATGGTCGCCAGCTTGAGCACGATAGCGCGACGCACCACCGATTCAGCCAGAGGCGTTCCGATTCCGGCCGCGTTGGATAGCACCAGCCGCCGCTGTAGCTCCCCCAGCGCGCCGCCCTCGATGCGTTGTCCGGAAAGCGGCCCGAATCCGGTATTGACACCGTAGATCACCGCTCCGTTTCGAACGAGCCCCTCAAGGCGGGCATGGGCGATGCGGATATTTTTCCGACCGCGATCGGAGAGCCGCACCTTGGTCTGTCCGTGCAGCCTGCGCAGGTCCTCGAGCCTGACGGCGCCGGCTTCAATAAGAAAATCCATAAATCCTACCGATCCTCGCCTTCGAGTTGGATTCTGCGACAGTCAGGACCGCGGGATACCTTACCGACGGAGCACCGACCCTCCGGAAACGCTTCACCGCACGCGCGGCACGACATGCATGACGGCGTGATGCCACTTGCCAGAGCCCACAAGCACGGAAACCGGGAATGCAACGATGGATAACAGCGGCTTGCATGCGAGATTTCTGCGTTCGGCCGAGTTCCCGATTGGCATTCGTTGTCCAAAAGCCAAAGCGGCCGATGCCGTGCGGGTCAGCGCATATTCACCTTGTCTGACGGAAAGCCGTTCAAGGCTGCGCCCTGGCCTTGCGGATCATGCCGGGTCCGTGGGCCAGTTATATCGGAGAGGAAGAAGGTCGAAGCGATTTCGCGTTTCAAAACCGGATCATGAAGCCTGATGGAGTAAGCGCGGGCAGCCGGGTCTATGTTTCGCAGCAGCGGAATGGTGCCCGAAAAGAGCAGGCTGGCGCCGGCGTCGAAATCACCCCCGCACCGCGCGAGCTCGATCAGCTTGTCCGGCTCCAAAAGCATCTCCAGGGGGCCGCACTGGAGAAGGCCGCCACCGTCCGACAATTCCAGCTCGAGCTTGTCCCAGTGGTCGATCACATCGGCCAGCGGCCATGCCGTGTCGGCGACGATCTTCTGACACAGATTCTTGGATCGCTCCGCCCAACCGTGCCGCTCGGCCGCCAGATCGAACTGGTCGTTGCCGACGGTGACGTAGCGCCGTCCGTTCCAAGAGAACAGCACGAATTCGACCTCGGGCCGCGTGTCCGTTCCGACAACGTCGACCGTCCCCGCCTGCGTCAGAAGACAAGGCATCGCCCGATAGAAGACGGGCAAGTCGGCTGGCACCGGAACGCCCAGCCTGCGCATTTCGGTGGCGTGCATCTCCACGTCGGCGCGCTGCCGGCCAGCATAGCCGGCAAGCAGCACCTGCCTGATCGCAAGCGAAATCTGCTCCCCGCCGGGCGTCTTGAATTCGAGAACGGACAAGCGATATCTCCGCCGCGAGGTCAGCGTCGTGGTAGAACGCGCCCGACCGGCCGTTCGTACTGGGGTATGAGTTCGACCATGGGCTTGTGGCGGCCCGCATCGATTTCCGCGCGCACATGTGCGGCGATCTCCTCCATCGGCGCGAACCAGACGTCGCCTTGCGCGACGACCTTTTCCAGGAACTCCCGGAAGACATGCCAGCGCGACAGCCGCCCGGTAACGAAGGGATGCAATACGGGTACCCAGAGCGCACCATGGGCGTAGGCCGCCTCGAATTCGCGAAGGTAGAGATCGAAGCCGTTGCGGGCGCTGCGCACCGGCATCATGTAGTTCAGATCGAACGACTGAACGTATTGCGGCCAGTCGTCGAGACCCCAGTGGCTGGGTAGCTCGACGATTTCGCCCCCGGTCTTCCGGCTCTTGACGATGTAGGGGATGTCGGCGCCCATCAGCGACGCGTCGTAGCTGAAGCCGCGCTCCAGCAGCAGGTCCAGCGATCGGTTGGAGAAGTTGTAGAGTGGGGCACGCCAGCCGCGCGGCGCCTTTCCGGTCACGCGCTTGATGATCTCGATGCCGACGTCGAGCCAATGGGCCTCGTCCTCGGCGGTCTGCTCGAGCGGGTTTTCGTGAATGTAGCTGTGATGGGCGATCTCATGCCCACCTTTCTGGATGGTCTCGACGGCCAGCGGGTATTGCTCGATACACCAGGCCGGAATGAAGAAAGTCTGTCGGAGGCCGAGCTGGCGATAGGTCTCGACGATGCGCGGCACCGCAACCTGCGGTCCGTAGCGCAGCATGGAGATGGCTGAGACCCGTCGGTCGCCGTCGTTGGGATAGTCGACATGGATCAGGCTGTCGGCGTCCATGTCGAAGGTGAGGCAACAGGCGCATTTGGCACCGTTCGGCCACGCTATCGGGTTGGAGATCATTGCGTCTGCTCCTGTGAAAATGTTGGCGACTGCATGGAAACGGCTGCCGAAACGGCGCCTGCGTCGATGAAAATGTCCCCGTTCAGGAACACTTCCTCGTAGTCTTGGTTGAAATCAGGTCCGGGGCCGTCGCGATCGACCACGAGGAAATCGCCGGCGTCCAACGCTATCAGCGGGTGATGCCAGGTTGCGCGGTGATAGTTCACGCCCTGGCGGCCGTCGGTGACGAAGGCGCGCAGGTCGCCGGGACGGGGCCGGGTTCCGGCGGCCGCGACCAGGACGACGAAGCGCTGTCCGGCAAGCGGCACGAATGCCTGGCTGGACAGCGGATGGCGTTCCATCATCAGGATGCGGGGCGGCAGGCCGATGTGCAGGACACGGAAGATGCTGAGCAGCGTCCGGCCGCCGTCGGCGCCGCAGTCCGCCACGCCGAGACGATGGAAGCGTCTGGCGTCACCGCCATTGGTCAGGAACGAATCGGCGCCGTTGGCCTCGATCACGTCACCATGGGGCGCGAACGCCTCGCGGGTCAGAGGCTGGACGGGGATCAAATGGTTGCCCATGTCAGTATTCGTTCGTCCGCAGCCATTCGACATAGGCGGCCAGACCGTCCTGCAGCGTGAAGCTTGGCGCGTAGCCGAGTTCACGCCTTGCAGCGGACTGATCCCAGGGGCCTTGGCGGTCGAGGTGGCAATAGCCGCCACCGATCGCAATATCTGCGTCAGGCAAGAACTTTCGGATAAGGTCGACGGCTTCGGAAAGCTTCCAGCAGCGGTCGCCGAAGACATTGAAGACCGAACCGTTCGGCTTTTCCGCGAAAGCGGCGAGGATGGCCGCACGGCCGACATCCTCGGCATGGATGAAGTGAAACAGGTGGTCGGCGCCGTTCTCCATCTGGTACGCTTGGCCGCGCAGGACCGGCTTGATGATGTCGCGCAGGATTTGTGGCATCTTGTTGCCCGGGCCGTAGACTTCGCTGAAGCGCAGGCACAAGGCGTCGAGCCCGTAGAGTTCGTTGTAGACGCGGCTGAAATGTTCCACCGCCACCTTGGTGACGCCATAGGGAGTGGTCGGCACAGTGGCGGAACGCTCGTCGATCGGTTCGATGTGGTTGCCGTAGACGGTCTCCGACGAGAAATTGACCAGCCGCTTGATGCCGGCCAGCCGCATCGCCTCCATCAAATTGACGGTCCCGTCGATATTGGCGACGACCGTCGTGACCGGCAGTTCGATCGACAGGTCGGGATGCGACATCGCGGCCGTGTGGATGATGCGGTCGACCTCATAGCGCTCGATCGTCCTGACCAGGCGGGGGATGTCGTAGAGTTCGCCCTGGACGGGAGTTATCAGGTCGGTCACCAGCTCGGAGTAGTCGCGGTTGTAGTTGACCACCCTGAAACCCTGATCGGCGAGTTGGCGCACGATAATCCGGCCGGTGTAGCCGAGGCCACCGGTAACGAGGACCGAAGTCATTTTCTGTTCCTTGCTTGGGCGGCAGTCAGTTCGGCCGCCGTTGAGAGGTTCTGGCGCCAAGCGCCTGCGAGATCCTGGCAGTATGGGCCACGATGAGATTGCCCAATCGTTCCGGCGTGGGATTGAGAATGCGTGTGGTAGGCCCCGGCACGCTGACGGCGGCGATCGCCACACCCTTGCGATCGAGGATCGGTGCGGCGATGCAGCTCACGCCTTCGTCGACCTCCTCGCGCTCGATCGCATAGCCGCGCTCGCGCGTGCCCTGCAAATCGGCTCGGAACGCCTCCGCCTCCACGATGGTGCGCCGCGTGTAGCGCTTGGCTCTTCCGTCGCCGAAGATCAGCCGCAAGGCATCATCCGGATTCTGAAAAGCCAGGACCGCCTTGGCGGAAGCAGAGGTATTGGCCGGAAAAGTGCTGCCCACGCGGATCGACATGTGCAGTATCCGCTTGCCTTCCGCCTGGTCGATGTAGACCGAGCTGCGCCCGTCCAGCGCCACCAGGTTCGCCGTTTCGCCGCTTTCCTCGGCGATGGCTTCCAGGTGGGGCCGGGCGACCACGCGCAGATGCGCCGTGCGCAGTTGTACGGATCCCGCGACACCGATGATGCGATGGCCAAGGACGTAGGAATTGCGTTCCTTGCCGCGCGTCACGTAATCCGCCTCCACGAAGGTCGTCAGCAGCCGGTGCGCGGTACTGGGCGACAGTCCGGTCCGTTCCGACAATTCCTGCAAGGTTGCGCCCCGCGCATCGAACTCTGCCAGCGCCTCGAGCAGAGAGAGGCCGCGCAGGAGCGATTGGACTTCGCTGGTCATCAGTCCCTCCCTAGATCGCGGTACCGCCGTTGGGGCTGACGATCTGCCCGACCATATAGCTCCCGCCCGGCCCCGCCAGGAATTCCACGGCAGCAGCGATCTCGTCCGGCTGTCCGAAGCGCCGCAGCGGAATCTGTTCGCGCGTTTCGTCGTTGTATTCGACCGTGTCGTATTTGAGCATATGCGTCTCGATCGGGCCGGGCGCGACCGAATTGACCAGCACGCCATGTGGCGCCACTTCCTTCGCCACAGCCTTGGTCAGCGCGATGACGCCGCCCTTGGATGCGCAATAGGCGGCATATGTTGCAAAACCGATCAGGCCGAGCTCGGACGAGACGTTGATGATGCGTCCTGCGCCCTGCGCGATCATGCCCGGCAAAACGGCGTGCAGGCAGTTCCAGGTGCCGGTGAGATTGATGCCGATCACCCGCGCCCAGTCCTCGGCCGTCGTGTCGACGCTCGCCTTGGACAAGAGCACGCCGGCATTGTTGACCAGCACGTCGATACGACCGTGGCGACTGGTCGCCGTCTCGACCAGTGCGGCAACATCCTCCGTCCGCGACACGTCGCCGGTGACGAAGGTCGCTTCGCCGCCGCATGACCTGGCCTGATCGGCGACGCCGGCACACTCGTCACCAAATTGCCTGTCGTTGAGCACCAGAAGATCGCCTGTCGCCGCGAACCTCCTTGCGACGGCCAGACCGATACCACGGCCGGCGCCCGTCACCATGATCACCCTTTGCATTGCTGCGATCCCTTCGTTGGCCTGATTTTGGGGAGAACCGCTTGAGCCCGCCTTCATGCGGCGGTTCGCGACCACGTCCTTAACAGAGCAAAGAGCGCCACTCCCGCGACCGCCAGCACCAGTTCGCCGACCAGGAACTGGCCTTCTTGCTGCGCCAGCGCGAAACCGGTGAAAAGGGTCACAGCGAGCGCCGGCAGCGGCCAGAGCGGCATCCGGAACGGGCGCTCACCATTTCTGTCCTTGATGCGGCTCCACAGCGCCGCCAGACCGATGCAGAAATACACCGCTGCGATCATCGTGCCGGCGAAGATGATGAGCCAGTCGAGTTGGCTCACGAAAAGCAGCGGAATGGCGGGAACCACCAGCGCCACCACGCCCCATCCCGGCACGCCGTGCTTGTTGAGCGAACCCAGCCTCTCGTTGACGCCGGCCGGCCACAGACGGTCCCGGCCGGTGGCGAAAACGCCGCGCGCGAAGTACATGATCAGCGAAAGTGCGCCGTTGAACAGGGCGATGATGACGCCAATGTCAACGACTGCCTTGGCGGAGGACCCGAGCGCCTGCTCGACAGAGTAGACCACCGGCGTGGGGCTTGTCAGGAAGGCCAACAGGTCGGGCGCCGCCACGACCGCCGCGGTGAACGGCACGGTGATCAGAACGCTGGCCAAGAGCGCCGTGATGACGACCGCCTTGCCGATGTGATGCCGCCCGTCGTGCATTTCCTCGGCGAAGCCCAACGTCGCGTCATAGCCGTTGATGATGTTGAAGGCGGGTGCCAACGCCGTGATGGCAATTGCAAAGGTCACCGGCACGAGGTTGCCGTCGACCACATGGACGGGCGCCATGGTCACTGCAGCGAGATCCTGGTTCCAGTTGAGGACTGCGGCCACCGTGATGATGCCCAGCACCGCCACTTCGACGACGACCATCACCGCGGTCGTCCATGCGCCGACCTCCACGCGGGTCAACGCAATGAGCCCGGCGGCAATCAGGGCCACGAATGCCACCAGTTCATTGGAGACGCCGAGGCCAGGAAACAGGTCCCTCAGGAAGACGGCGATGCCGAGAACCAGGGCGGCGGGGATGAAGATGCCCTGCAGCACGTAGTTCAGCAGCGTGATCCAGGCGATCGGCGCCGGCAGCACGTCCTTGACGATCGAATACATGCCGCCGGCCGAGGGGTTGCGCGCCGCCAGTTCGCCCAGGCAGAGCGCTATCAGGACGACCACGGCACTCAATATCAGGCAGGCACCGATGGTGAACGTGCCGCTGATGGAGACAACGCCTCCCGTCAACAGAAGCACGGCCATCGTCGGCGATACGTCGGCCATCGCCAAGCCGACGACATGCCACACCCCGAGCGATTTGCGGAATTCGTGCGTCTTCGGATCGTCGATGAGCGCCGCTGACGCCTGTGCAACCTCTTCGAGCGGCGCACCCATGCCTGTCGACATCTTTTCCTCCCAGAAAGCAGACTGTTGGTGGCTGGCAGGATTCCCTCCGGGGCCACCTCATTCAAGATACGGATTCCGTATCGTGGAATCCGTCGCGCTTTTTTTTTGAGGAGATTGCCGCAGAGGTTTTGTCGGCAGGGTGCTGACCGTCCTTCGAATAGAACTTGAGAGTTTGCTCGCGGCCGGCCATGGCTCGCAATGGCGGCGGCGTTTGGGCTCGCTGCCGTCGTCGCCCAGAACCTGCCATCCATTCGGGTCCCGATTGCTGAGCGGGCCGCGGCCGGCGATCTCGTTTCGAAAGCTGCGATGCTAAAGCAGCCATCCCCTCAGATGGTGAATCTACAGGCGTCGAAGATTTAGGCTCACCATCGCCCCTTTCTTTTCGATAGTGCGGTGGCCTACAATAAGATTCCGACGGGGCGGGAACCTTGACAGCCAGGCAACAGTTTGCCCGGAGGCCCGCGACGACACATGCCCGAAACCTTGAATGTTATCGGCGCCCATATCAGGCTGAGCGCAAACCTTCTCCTGCGTTTCGGCGCGCCGCTCAGCGCGATATGGATGGGCGGCAACCTTCTCAATATCCTGCTGCTGCGCGGCGCAGTTGAAATTGGTATCCTCAGCCGGTTTGCGGGCCTCGTCGCGCTGGCGCCTGTCATCTTGCTTCAGCTTCTCGTCTTCGCAGCAATGTTCATCACCTTGCGCGACGGACTGTGGCAGCTGCGAAGTCGGCGCCAATCTCCTGAAACGGAAACGACCGAGCCCGAGGCACGCGATGGCGGATTTTTCACCGGCGCCCTGCTGGCGGTGCTCATTCCGTTCTATGGCTATTATGCAGCCTGGGGCTTCCTGTCGAACACGTTGCGAGACTATTCGAAACTGTTCCTCGACACCCAGATGAGTCGCATCGATTTCCTGCATCCGGAAAAGTCCGCCCCCACCGCGCTGGAGGTGCAGAGTTCATTGTGGGTCGGTATGGCGGTCCTCATCATATGGGTGCTGCGTCGAGCCGCCAAGGAACGGCACGAGAAGACAGGCAATCGCGTTTGGCCGCTGTTCGTTGTTGCATGCGAGGCGACCTGGGTCCTGCTTGGCCTCTATCTGATTTCCGGCTGGCAGGCTCAGTTCGTGGAATGGCTTTCGCAGCTCCCTTCGCCGCAGGAGCTTTTGCGATCATTGGTCTTGGCAGCCGGTGCCGAAGTGATGAGTCCGGCGATGCGGCCGGTAGATTGGCCTCCCCAATTCGAGCTTTGGCAATGGCTGACATCGCTGTTCTGGTATGCGGCCCTGCCATTGATCTGGTTCAATCTCGGCGCGATCATCTATGGTCACGATCTGAACATGATGACCAGCACGACAGAACGGATAACGGGCCGCATGCTGAACCGCTGGACCCGGCTGCCGAAGCCCATCACCGACTTTATCGGCTATTTCTGGGGTGGAACGGTGAAGCGGTGGCACGCGGTGGTCAACGGCGTGCTGCTGGCGGCCTCGGCCGGCGCCGCCCTCACCGTCTCCGTCATAGTGCTCTGGCGTCTTGCAGACTGGTTGGGGCGATGGGCCTGGATCGGTGCGACGCAGCTCATCGGTCCGCAAGATCCGCTGGTGTGGCGAGTGGCGGAACATCCGCTGAACATGCTGTTTGGCTTTCCAGGCCAGCCGCAAGACGGCCTGCTCGTCGTTGTCGTTCAGTTCTGCATCCTCGCGGCAGGTCTGGAACTGGCCGGGCGTGCCCAGCAGCAGTCAGCAACCGGCGCGGCACCGCTGCCGCAAAACTGATCGGCAAACCCTGCATTCATTCCGGTTTGAAGGTGCGCACCGTCGGCCTGATCTTAAAAGCCAGCGCTGCCGGGCGCGTCCCGGAGCCCGAGACATGCAAGGTCAGGTTGTCGAGCGCTGATGCAGGCAGGCGATAGATCTGGTCGAACGCTGCCGAGCCAGCCTCCGGGACAGCCAGAGTATTGCAATCGCCATTGTCCTTTCCGTCCGGCGCCAAAATCTTGATGGCGTCGCGTATCCTGTAGTCATGGAGCGGCAACCACGTCTCGCCGCCCTCTCCTCGCAGGCTGGCACGGCAATCCACCCATGACTTCGCGGCTTCGGTCATGCCCTGAAGTTCGAGACGCACATGGAGCAGCGCACGATCCGGCCTGCTGTCGACAACGGCCGCGCGTGCTTCCCGCACGCCGACGCGAAGACCGGCGAGCTCTCCTTCGGCAGCATCGGCACGGACGATATTCCATTCCCGCTGATGGGAAAGGTCTCTGAGATCGGGCCACGCCAGCAGGCCGAGCATGGTTGCGAACAACACGAGTGTGGTCCCGAGCCAGAGCGTCTGTCTCATGGGCCGAGCCTCAGCATGGCTTGCTTTTCCGGTGCCGATGCAGGCGGGGCAAAATGCACGGCGCTGTCCATGAGCATACTGCCGCGCGCCATCAGCACCAGCCGCCCGCCGGCGATCTCGTCATCGGGCAGTTCGAATACGGCTAGCGGCCGATCGGTCAAACCTGGCTCGAACCGGGCCTCGGAAAGGACGCGGGGTGCGTCTTCGAGACGAGCCGACTGATTGTATTGACGGCCGGTTGCCCCAAGCCAGATTGCCTCGACCTGCCGGGACTCCTCCCGCGCCGAAATCGAAAGCTCGGCGACCAGAAAAGTGGCGGACGTATCACGAACGACATTCTTCCCGTACCGCGTATAGGAAACAGCGCCGGCCGAGCTGAGGCCGATCAGTTCAGCCGTGAACAATCGTCCTTGCCCGACGCCGTTCTCGTCGGAATGAACGGCGAAAGGCTGGAAACTGCTGTCATAGCCCGGCAGCGTGTTCATCATCGTCCCCAGCATTCCACCGCCGAGCACGACGGCCACGAGATTGGCAAGACGGCTCATGCCCCGGGCTCCGGCCGCGCATTCAGGATGCCGGCCGGATAGAACAGCAGCCAGCTTGCCTTGGCATAGAGATTGTCCCTGAGCTTGAATTGCTGCGCACTGAATTCGATCGTCACATTCTGCGCGCGCCAATCCGCCGGAAGGTCCCAGACGATCGCGACATCCTCGCTTATGCGCGGTTCAAGCTGCTTCAGCAGCTCCCTGTCGCGGACGAGATAAATCATCGGCGGCGGAAAATCTGTGCCGCCCGAGGAAAGCGCCGGCAGCTTTTCCGCCGGCCCCAATATCGCCGCCTGGCTCGTGCTCGTCACATTCTCGAGCCGTCCGGTAAGGACCAGCGACCGGCCGGCCTGCGAACGTGCTGTAGTCGATGGCGGGCCTTTCTCGACGGTGAGCTTCTGCGGCGTGAAGACAGCGCGCCCTACGTTGACGGGCTTTCCAAAGGTGACCTGCGGTGGCGTGTCCGGCATGCGAGCGTCTTCCACCTTCATCCACCACGCGACGACAATGGCGGCAGTGATGCCGATCGCGGCAAATGTGCGAAGCCAGATTTGACGGATTGTCGATTTCAGCGAAGCCATCGGCAGATTGAAGCGGATGCCCGCCTGATCTTCAACCACTTTTGGCTTCGTCACGGTGCGGGAGTAACAACTCCCCCGGCGGAAGGATGATCTTTCCTTCCAGCGTGGCGGAAGAAACCGAAACACCTGCGGCACGGGCGCGTTCTGCGCGACAGCGTCGTGGTGGAGATGCTCAATACGAAGACCGCGCTGTTTTTCCCGACCTTCGCCGGGGGCCGTCATGCGATCTGCTGGCCGGAAAGCGCTGTACGCTCGATCTTTACCGATGTCGGAGCCAGCCCGTACATACGTCGGCAAGTGCGCGTCAGATGGGCCGAGTCCGAAAAGTTCGTCGCATGGGCGGCCTCCGTCCAGGACATGCCGCCGAGTCCGAGTTCGAGCGCCTTGTTGAGACGCGTCCACAAAACGTAGGGCCGGAAGGCAATACCGGTCTCGGCGACGAAGAGATGCCGCATCCGTTCTTCGCTGAGGCGGGCAATGTCGGCAATGTCGGCGAGCGACAATGGCTGGTCGAGATGCGCGCTGATCCACTGTATGGCCCGGATCGCCCGTGAGTCCGTCGGCCTGCGCGGCCTCGTTCCGCCAGACAGGCGAGATATCAGGGTCAGTGTTTGCTCGATCAGCGTTTCGTCGGAAGCGCCTGCGTCGTAGCAGCGTGCCAGGTCCCGAACATCGTCGTCGAGCGCAACGATATCACTTTCCGCGTGACGCTCCAGCAGTGCCCGACCGAGTTCCGATTCCGGTTCGAAAAGGATATTGGCCACTCGCCGCCCCGGTGCCTTGAACTCATGCGGGACTCCCGGGCGGATCAGGACGCCGCGCGGGTAAGCGGTCCAGGCATCGTCCGGTCGACGACGGAACTCGACCGGAGCATCGAACCCGAGGGCGATCTGGATGGCATGATGTGCATGCAGGGGTACCGGGTCGACGGCGAGACCGATCCAAAGGTTGCCGCCGCTCCAAAAGATTACGCGCCCGATCCCTGTCACCTGCATCGTTCTGTTCCAGCGTACTGCAATGCGCCGCTCTCGACCCACCGGCGCACGGATTTCAGCCGCTACATTCAATCCAGCTACGACGGCAAACGGTACATGCGCTTCATTCGACAAATGGAGTCAAGACATGTTCATCAACCGCATCATCAACGATCTGACCGCCCGTCGCCGCCGTCGTCGGGATACGCTCATTCCGGCCACCCTGAGCGACCGCCGCCTCAGGGACATCGGCATCGCCCGCTACGAACCTATCGATTCCAATTCGTATCGGTGATCGAGGGGAATCGCCATGAACAACAACAGCTTCACAGAGCACGGCAGATTCCGGCTCGCCGGTTCGCTCCTGCTTGCAGGCCAGTTCGGCTACATCATCGTCACCCAGTTGCATGCGGGTGGGAACGCCAATCAGCACCACGAGATCTTCGAAACCTATGCTCACAGCCGAATCTGGGGCCTGGTGCATATCGGCCAGTTCGGAAGCATGGCCGTTCTTCTTGCCGGTTTGCTCGTGTTTGCGTCAGCCTTCAATTCCGAAACGGGTGCAGGGCGATGGCTGGCGCGGCTCGGGGCCGCGGCGACGGTGGCCGCGCTGGCGCTCTACGCCGCACTGCAGGCCGTGGACGGCGTCGCCCTCAAGGAGTCGGTGAGCGCCTGGGCGGCCGCGCCGGAGGCGGAGAAGGCCGCGCGCTTTGCGGTAGCCGAGTCGATCCGCTGGCTCGAATGGGGCATCCGGAGCTATCAGGATTTTGCGCTGGGCGGCGCGCTGCTGCTTCTCGCGGGGGCGGCATACCTCTCCTCGCAACTGCCCCGCTCGATCGGATCACTGATCGGCCTCTCCGGCCTGGCCTACATCGCGCAAGGCTGGATCGCCGGGACTGAAGGGTTTTCCGCGGCACAGTCGATCTGGATTGTGGCAGGTTGGGCTCTCGGCATCATCTGGATGGCCTGGCTTACCTATACCTCCCGCTTGGCGAACTGCGCATCCGTCAGCCAGAAATAGTCCCGATTCATCAACGGCCTCCATCTGGAGACTGGGAATCACGCAAGCCCACTCGATGGAAGTGATTTATGGGTCCGAACCCTAATAGGTGACCGTCACAACGACTGTGTCCGTATATGTGCCGGGCGCGGGCGTCGTCTGGGAAGGAACCCGTCCATAGACCGGGATGCCGACTGCGACGCCCGTGCCCGTTCCAGCCACGGTGTTCGTTCCGACAGTGCTGCCCCATGGCAGGCTGCGTGCAGCGTCCCGATAGAGGCCGTAGGTGATCCCCATTGTGCCCAAGGTCATGCGTCGGCTGGTCGGACCGGTGCCGGTCTGCCCATTGTCGAGGCTGATTGAGTAGTTCGCCCCTGGCGTGCAACTGACGCTGACCTGGCCTGTGGCATCGACATTCGAAGACAGAACCCCCTTGGTTCCGAAGTCGACGGTCTGCGTCGAAACCCTGCAGTTCGCAGCAACCGACGCCGTCACGTTGAAGCTGGGGCGGGCGACAGTTCCCGTGAGCGTACTGCAATCGCTTGAGGTGGTGTAGCGATACCGGAATTCCGTATTGTTGCCGGAGAAGCTGGAAAGATAGCTGCCGGGTGGAGCCGTCCCCTGACCGCCGGGCACGGAACCGTAAATGACGCTCGATCCGGTTGCCGATCCGAGCGCCCCGAGCGTCACGGCCAGTGCTGGCGGCCGTGCCGGATATGGCCACGTGTACGAACCCCAGACAAGGTTTTGGGCGGAATCAGAATAGAGCTGGAAATTCAGCGGACTCGTTCCGTTCAGCATCTGCCTTGCGGCAGCGGTCGCTCCGCCTGACCCGCTGCCGATGTTCGGACAGACAAGGATTCTGGCCAAAGGAGTGCCCGAACAACTTACGTTCAGTGTCGCGCTGCTGGTCGTCTGAGCGCCCGAAAGCGTATCGACCTGGCCGAAGTTCAATGCCGATATGCTGAAGTTGCAGCTTTGTGCCCATGCCGCCACAGGCAGAAAACTGACGACCAAAAAGACGACCGCTTTCGAGCCCACCCTCATTGGCACACCACATCCTTGATTGAAACCTGCTTGCCGGAGGTCGGCCGGTAGGCAAACCGCGCCTGGCAGGAATTGCCGTCCCCGAGATCGATCGTGACGCTGTTGTTCGATTTGAGCGCGCGAATGTAGGCCTCGCCGTCGTAGCCGATGACGAAGGATTCCGAACTTCCATCCAGGGTGCCGGCCGAGCTGACGGGAAGCGCGGCTCCGTTCGCGTCGACGAAAGAAACCAGGGCCGCGTCCGGCGTGTCAGAAACGCCGAAATCGACAACGACGCCGCTACGGTCGGCGGGCACGACGATTTCCTTGGTCTCAGGAACGTCGGCATCGACAGGAAGATTGCCCGGATCGATGGAAACCGTGTTGCGCTCGTAAGAGCGCAGGTCAGGCACGATAATCCGGCCGCGGCTGTCGGTCTTCCCAACCGGCCTGTTCTGGTAGTGCACGTCGACATCGGGCGCCCCGACGTTGACCACGGCGAACGCGTCGTCGATCCGATTGGTGGCGAACACACCGCCTCCGGCAACGGCGATCGCGCCATCAAATTCCGCAGTGGCCCGGACATCCTTGTCATACTGCTCGACGGTGGCTTCGGCCCGCCCGACGGACGACCTGTAGCTGGCAGATGCCATGCGATGGGGAACGTCGCCTTCGGAGGTCTTCAGCCTCCAGCCCACGCTTCCGTTTTCGAGCTGCTCCGATTTCGTAAGCTCGGCGAAGCCCCTAACGCCGTCAGGTCCGTCTTCGACACCCGTCGAGGCATTGATATCGTTGTCGAACGGGATCGAGAGCCCGGCGAAGATGCCGAAGCTGTCGTTGTCGTCGAGATCCTTGAAGGCCGTTGCATAAAACGTGCTGTTCTTGAAAACCCGCTGGCTATAGGAAACGCCGACGATCTGGCTCCGGACGCCATCAGCGTCCTTGATGTTCGTGTAGGAGAGATTGAGGTTCGAGAAATCCAGCGGTATCGGCATGCTGATCGTGGCCTGGTCAATCTCCCGTGGCACGCCTGCGCTGTAAATTGGCAGGCCATCCGTTCCGAATGCGGGCTCGGCGGTGATCGAGGCGATATCCTCGTAGTCGCCGAAGGCCCGCTGAATCCGCCCGTAGAACGTCCACCCATCGTAGCCGAGCTCGACAGTAGCATTCGCAAGCATCCCGCTCTGGCCATCGTGATAGCTGCCCGCGACGGCAAGCGATGCGGCACCGTAACCTCCAAGAGGGAAAGCCATGCCCGCGCCGCCGTTGACCAGATCCTCGCCGCCCTCGACGTGGCCTTCCAGCGTCAGCCAGTCCGCGACGCCGTAGCGTGCGCTCGCGGAACCCATCAGTCTCTGGTCGTAGTTGTCGGACTCGATGCCGAAATCACGCCGGGGAAACCCGGCCTCGGCCGAGAAATCGAGCAGCCCCTTACGCAGCAACATGCTCGAGGAATAGTAGGGCAGCGTCGTGACGGTCTCGCGCCCGAGGGCATCCCGCAGGACAACTCTCGCTTGCCCCTGGCCGGTGATGGCGGGGATGTTGACGACCTCGAAGGGGCCGGAACCGACATCGCCTGCATAGGTTCGGGCGTTCTGGGCGTAGACCTCCAGCGTCGAGGGAACCGCCGCGGTCCCCGAAAACGACGGCAAGGGCAGAGTGACCAGGTCCGGTCTGAGGGCGAAATTGCGCTCGATCTGCACGCCGCCCATGAAAACCGGGCGTGTCCAGGGAAGACCGCCGGAGACAAAGTCGCCGACCCGATAGGTCAGCATTCTTTTAGGATCCGAGTACGTCCAGGTGGTGTTGAGCCTTCTGAACGGCTCGAATTCGTCGTTCGAATAGCCTGCGATGAAGGATTGGCTGAGCGTGCCGTACGGGCTGAAAATCCGGGCGTCGAAACTGCCGGAGATACCCTGGAAAATGTCGTCCTCTTCCCGGTCGGTCAGTGAATTCGAGCTGGCGAACAGCGAGTAGTTCAGGACGCCGCCGTAACTGGAACTTGGATCGAGGCGGTCCTCCTTTTCGTCTGCCCCGGCGTCGATGATCTTGGTGGAGCGCGCCTCGTTCGTGGTGGTGACATAAATGCGCTGCCCGGCCTGATCGACCCGGAAGCCGACCGACGGCAACCTGTCGAGGACGACCAGCCCGTCCGGAGTCTCCGCACTTTCGACGGGCTTCAGCCCGACCTCGGTCAGTTCTTCCGGAGTCGTCGCAAGCTGTCCGTCCGGCAACCGCTTGAAATTGCCGATCAGTTTGGTCGAGGCATCATTGATGAAGACCTCGAGGTACAAGTCCTCCGCTGCTGGCGTCTGTGGTTCCGGATTCGTTATGTCGGTTGCCTGAGGTTCCGCTAATGCGGACGACATAAGGAAAACCGAAGCCAGGACACAGAACGAAAGCCTAGTTGCCGACAGCGACACTCGCCGAGATCGGTCCGGCGGCGCTGTTTGCCGACAGCTTCACTTTGCCCCCGCCAAGACGGGTTCCGCCCCCCACCGGAAACTCCATGGTCGCGCCGCCGAGCACGTAGCCGACCAACCCCTTGCGACTGGCAATCGTCTTTGCGCCCTGCGTCAGCTTGAGATCGGAAAGACGCAGCCTGCTGCCGCCCTTGTTCCGGCCGACCAGTTCCAGCGAGCCGCCCGACCGTTTCAGTTGCCAGCTGACTTCCGGGCCACCCGCGTCGGCATTCCGGAAGAAGACCGGGATCATGTAGCGGACAACGAGATTGACCGTTCCGGCTTTCTTGCGCGACGGATCGGGCAATTCATCGACGACCACGCGATAGCTCTCCTCCGTCTTGACGGGGGATTTATCGACGCGGATGACGCGGATCGTGTAGTCGGCGCTCGGCTTCAGCTTCGTGGCCGGCGGGCTGGCGACCACGCTGGATGTCGGCTCCAGCTGCTCCGAGCCGCCTTCCTGCGTCCAGCGGAAGACCCTTATCTGCACATTCAGCGGCCTTGTCGCCTCGTTGCGCAGCGTGAATGTGGCCGCGCTGTCGGGTGCGATCAGCTCGACTGTGGTCGGCGCAACCCGCAACGAGGCAGCTTGCGCTGTTGGCACACCAGCCAGCAGGATCGCAGCGACCCCGCAGAATCCTTTCAAAACGGAAAGCACTGTTTTCCCCTCCCGTGCGTCGGATCAGTAGGTTACGGTGATCGCGACGACATCGGAGTAGACGCCCGGTGCCGGGGTATTCTGGGCCGGAACGCGGCCATAAGCCGTGATATTCTGGACAGCGCCATTACCCGTTCCGGCAACGGTGTCGGTCCCCGCAGTGTTACCCCAGGCCTGAGTGCGCGCCGTATCCCGGTAAATCGTATAGTTGATCGTAGCGGATGCCGCGCCTGTCATCTTGCGGACGGCGGTGGTTGCCCCAGTCCCGTTGCCCACGCCAAGGCCAACGGTATAGGGAGTGGTGTTCGTGCACTGAATTCCGATCGTCGTCGTCTGGTCAATGTTGGCGTCGATGACCCCCTTGGTGCCGAAATCGAGATCAGCCGCGCTGACCACCTTGCATTCGTTCTGGATCGTGATTCGGACGTTGAGATTGCCAGTGGCAGTTGCGGCAAACGCGCAGGCAGGGATGACCGACGACGCAGCACAGATAACAGCGATCGCTGAGTTCAGTAGCTTCATTTCGCGCTCCTTTTTCCCGTTTCCGCCCCTACGGAAATGGGCGAGCGCCCCCTGCCTGTGAATTTTATGCCATCAGCGTGATTGTGGATCACCACGATAATGGCAGCTTCCGGGAAGCTGCGGACAAGCGTTGAACGGCTGGGATGGCGGCGCGTTGCCGACTGGCAGCATCGGGGGCGGCCTTTGCCGTCAATCGCCGCCTGCGTTTGTGTCGCGACCGACGCGCTGCAGGGCCTCGAATGCTGCGAAGCGCCTGTCGTGCCAGTGCCGAAGCTGCGGGTCAGGTAGGTAGACGTTGCCGAGTTCGGACATCGCGGTCATTGCATTGGCCACCGAGGCGTGGCTGCCGGCGGCGACCGAGGCGAGGATCGCCGAGCCGAGCAGGACGGGCTCCGGCGACGTCGAGGCCGCGACGGCGAGGCCGGTCGTATCGGCCAGCACCTGCCGCACCAGCGGGTTCTGGCCGGCGCCGCCGCTGACGACGATCGTGTCGGTCGAGATGCCGGCCGCGCGCTGCGCCTCGACGATCTGGCGGGCGCCGTAGCCGATGCCCGCGACTCCGGCCAGATAGAGGCCGACAAGGCTATCGAGGCCAGTATCCATGCCGATGCCGGCGATCAGCGCTCGCGCGTCCGGATCGGCGAACGGCGCCCGATTGCCGAGAAATTCCGGCACGACGATGAGGCGGCCCACCAGCGCCGCAATGGCGGGCGCGCCGCCCCGGCGCTCGGCTTCGCCGGCCAGCCATGCGCCGAGGCCGATCCCCTGCGCGGAAGCCAGCGCCGCCGCCTCGGGACTGGCAGGATGCATCCTCACCAGATGGTCGAGTGCCGCGCCGGCTGCCGACTGGCCGCCCTCGTTCAGCCACAGGCCCGGCACCATGGCCGAAAAATACGGTCCCCAGACGCCGTCGACGAAGGCGGGGTCGCGCGTCGTCGTCATGGTGCAGGCCGAGGTGCCGAAGACATAGGCCATGCGGCTGAGCACGTCGCCCGGTCCGCCGCGCGCACCCACCGTTCCGATGCCGCCGGCATGGGCGTCGATCAGGCCGGCGGCGACCGCCGTGCCTTCGGCCAGCCCCAGTTCCGCGGCCGCCTGCGCGGTAAGGCCGGCGCCGAGCGGTGTGCCGGCGGGCACGATCTCGGTGCCGATGCGCTCGAAACCTTCATCGGCGAGCCGCCCCAACCCGACAGTGCGGAAATAGGTCTCGTCCCAGCGCCTCTCGTGGGCGAGATAGGTCCACTTGCAGGTGACGGTGCAGACCGATCGCGCCATGCTGCCGCTGCTGCGCCAGGTGAGGAAATCGGCGAGGTCGAAAAAGCGCCAGGCATCGGCGAAGGTTCGCGGCAGCTTTTCCGCCAGCCACAGCAGCTTCGGCGTTTCCATTTCGGGAGAAATGCTGCCGCCGACATAGCGCAGCACACCTTCTCCGCTTGCGTTGATGCGGCGGGCCTGGTCGGTGGCGCGATGATCCATCCAGACGATGACGTTGCGCTGCGCGTCCCCTGACGGTCCGGCGGACATGGGCTTGCCGTCCTGGCCCAGCACCACCAGAGAGCAGGTGGCGTCGAAGCCGAGACCGGCGATGGAAGCGGCCGGCACCTTCGCGGCGGCGACCGCCTCGCGCACGGTCTTGCACACCGCGCTCCAGATGTCGTCGCTGGACTGCTCGACCACGTCGCCGGCCTCGCGCCACAGGCGGATATCCTGCTTGGCTACGCCGAGCATCGTGCCGGCCGCGTCGAATACGCCGGCGCGAACGCTGCCGGTGCCGACGTCGACGCCTATGAAGTGGTCGGCCATGAGGTCCTCAAAGGTCGACGCTGTTGGGCAGGATGACGAGATCGCGCACGACGACGTTGCGCGGCCGCGTCAGCATGAACAACACGCATTCGGCGACTTCCTTCGGCTGCATCAGGCTGCCGTTGGCAAGCGCCTCGTCCATCTTGGCCTGCGGCCAGTCGTCGAGGAGCGCCGTCACCACCGGGCCGGGCAGTACCGCGCCGACCCGCACGCCGTGCTGCGAAACCTGACGGCGCACCGTGTGCACGAAGGCCTGCACCGCGAATTTCGAGGCGGTGTAGATCGGCTCCCACACCACCGGCACGACGCCCGCGACGGAACTGGTGAAGATGATGTCGCCCGACTTCTTTGCGATCATGTGCGGCAGCACAGCGTGCACGCTGCGAAAGGCGGCGTTGATGTTGAGATTGAGCATCCGGTCCCATGCGTCCGGATCGCCTTCGGCCACCGCGCCGCCGATATAGGCGCCGGCATTGGCGTGGAAGATGTCCAGTCCGCCGGCCAGGGCCTCAATGCGCGGCATGATGGCCGACACTTGCTTGCCGTCGAGCAGATCGACCACCAGCGGCAGCGCGTTGGAGCCGAGCTCGGCGCACAGGGCCTCCAGTCTGTCTTCCGCGCGGTCGATCAGCACCACCTTCGCCCCGGCCGCCAGCATCTGCCGTGCGCATTCCAGCCCGATGCCCGATGCCGCGCCGGTCACCGCCGCGACCTTGTTTTTGAGAGGCTCTGTCATTGTCTTACTCCGTCAGCATGCGGGATCATGCTCGGCCATGGCTCACGCGCGACCTGCGTGCCAGCGAATCCACGATGACGGCGACGGCAAGCACGCCGCCGGTAATCATGTAGCGCAGCGACGACGACAGGTTGAGCAGCGTCAGTCCGTTCGAGATCGCCTGGATGACGATGATGCCGAGCAGGGCGGAATAGGCACTGCCGCGCCCGCCGAACAGGCTGGTGCCGCCGATGACGGCGGCGGCGATGGCGTTGAGGTTGACGTCGCCGGTGCCGGCCTGCTGGCTGGACGAGGCGAGCCGCGCGGCCGAAAGCACGCCGCCGACCGCCGCCAGGGTCGAGCACAGCAGGAAGGCCGAGGTGTAGATCTGCTTGACGTTGATGCCGGAGCGCCGCGCCGCTTCCCTGTTGCCGCCGACGGCGAACATCGAGCGGCCCCATTTGGTGCGCGTCAGCGCGTAGTCGAGGCTGACGACGAGCAGGACGAAGAAGCCGAACATCCACGGCACGCCGCGGCCGCGGTTGAGATAGTAGACCGCGAATTCGATGAGCACCGTCAGCGCCACCGCTTTCGTCACCAGGATCGTCACCGGCTCGGCCGTCAGCCCGGCGGCCTTGCGGCGGCGCATCGCCGACAGGCTGGAGACGATCATGACGATGCCGGGAACCAGCGCCAGCAGATGCGACAGCCAGGCCGGCATGATGAGAATCTGGCCGAAGGCCACCAGGGGCGAAGCGTAAGGCAGGTTGATCGAGCCGGTCGGGCCGAGGATGTAAAGCTGCATGCCCAGGATGGCGAGCAGACCCGACAGCGAGGCGATGAAGCTCGGCATCCCCAGCCGGTTGAAGAGAAACGAATAAACCGCGCCGACGGCCATGCCGGCCAGCACGGCGACCACGATGGCGCCGGCTACCGGCCATCCGGAATTGACCCACAGCACGCCGACCAGCGCCGAGGCGAAGCCGCTCATCGAGCCGACCGACAGGTCGATTTCGCCAAGCAGAAGGACGCAGACGATGCCGAGCGATATGATGCCGACGGTGGCGCAGTCGAACAGCAGGTTGACCAGGTTGTTTGGAGCGAGAAACACCGGGTTCAGGCTGGAGAAGACGACGGAGATCAGGATCAGGCCGACCACCACCGGCAACATGCCGAGGTCGCCGGTGCGGACCCGGTCGATGAAGCTGCGCGCGGCGTCGAAAATGCCTTCTTCATGGCTGACGCGCGTATCGCTGCGGTCGAGCGCCTGCCTGTTCGGGACGTCCTTGTCGGAGCTGTTTTTCTGGTCCATCAAACCTGCCCCTGTTCCTGCGCCTCGGCGGCCTTGCGCACCTCGCGGCGCGAGACGGAATTTTCGGTCGCACCGGTGATGGCAGCGACCAGTTCGTGGCTGGACGATTCCGGCGTGAAGATGCCGTTGTTGCGGCCCAGGCGCAGCACCACGATGCGGTCGGCGACCGCACGCACGTCTTCCATGTTGTGGCTGATGACGATGACGCCGAGGCCGCGCGAGCGCACCCGGTCGATCAGGTTCAGCACTTCCGCTGTCTGCGCCACGCCGAGTGCCGCCGTCGGCTCGTCCAGCATGATGATCTTGGGATCGAGCAGCAGGGACCGCGCGATGGCGACTGTCTGGCGCTGGCCGCCCGACAGAGAGGCGACCGGCTCGCGCACGGACGGAATGCGCGCCGCCAGTTCCTGCAACAGCGTCCAGGCGCGCACCTCCATCTGCACCTCGTCGAGGTGGTAGGGCGACAGTTCGTGGCCGAGGAAGAGGTTTGCGACGACGTCGAGGTTCTCGCACAGCGCAAGGTCCTGGAACACGGTCGCCATGCCCATGCTGAGCGCCTTGCCGGGATTGTCGAGCGTTACTTCCTGGCCGTTGAACTCGATCGTCCCCGCGCTGGGCTGGTGGACGCCGGCGAGGATCTTGATCAACGTGGACTTGCCCGCACCGTTGTCGCCGACCAGCGCCACGACCTCGCCGGCATAGACGTCGAGGTCGATGTCGGTCAGCGCCGAGACGGCACCGAAACGTTTTGAAACATTCCTGAGTTTGAGGATCGGCTCGCGGGACGGTGTCACGGGATCGGCCTCCTTCAAGACGATGCGCTTGGGCCAAGCGCGCCCGGCCGCGCCGTGCGGCCGGGGCCTACGTTAGACCTGATTACTTGGTGATCCCAAGCTTCTTGCAGCCTTCGGCATACTCGCCGGTGCAGATTTCCTCCGGCTTCTGGATGCCCTTGTCGAAAATCTCCGCCTTGATGTTCTCCTGGGTCACGACCGCCGGCACGAAGAGCTCGGAGGGCGTGTTGTAAAGCGTCGTCTTCGGTGCCGGCGTCTCGCCCTTGAGGAAGGCGACGGCGACCTTGGCGGCGGCGGCGGCGACGATCTCGGACGGCTTGGAGATGGTGTTGTACTGGTCGCCCGAGATGATGAGCTGAAGGGCCGCGATCGTCGCATCGTTGCCGGTGACGGGCGGGATCGGGTTGACGCCGGCCGCCTTGAAGGCGGCGATGGCGCCGCCGCCGGTGCCGTCATTGGCCGCGACCACGCCCTTGATCTTGGCGCCGAAGCGGGTGATCTGGCCGGCCGTCCATTCCTGCGCCTTCGGCGGCGCCCATTCGGGCGTATCGAACTCGGCCAGCGTCTTGTAGCCGGAATTCTCGAGGCCCTTGTGGACACCGTCGCGGATCAGGCCGGCAGCGGCGTCGGTCGGCGAGCCGTTGATCTCCAGCACGCCCGAGCCTTCCGCCACGCCGGTCGCCTTCAGGTGGGCGACAAGCGATTCCGCGATGGCTTTGCCGATGCCTTCGTTGTCGAAGGAGACGTAGTAGTCCGCCTGCTTGTCGGGGATCGGGCGGTCATAGGCGATGACCTTGACGCCCTGTGATTGGGCGAGCGTCACCAGTCCGCTGGCGGCGGCCGAATCGACCGGGTCGAGCACGATCACCTTGGCGCCCTGGGTGATGACCGAATTGAACTGCTGCTGCTGCAAGGCGACGTCGGCATTGGCGTTCTGGTAGATCACCGTGCATTTGGCGCAGAGCTTTTCCATCTCCGCCTTGAAGCCGGGATAGTCGTGCTGCTCGTAACGGGTGGACGCCTGGTCCGGCATCAGGAAGGCGACGGTCGCGGCCTCCTGCGCGCTGGCGGCGGAGACGGACAGCGTCAGCGCGACGGCGCTGGCAGCCAGCAATGCGGCGTGTAGTCTCATGATGGTGGTTCCTCCGGTTGCAGTCGTAATTCCAGTGTCCGGCCGTCAGGCCGCTTCGGCCAGGTCGATGTTCTCCGACATCAGGCGCCTGAATTTCGTCGGCGGCATTCCCTTTTCTGCGAGGAATTGCCGGTTGAAGTTCGACAGGTTGTTGAAGCCGACCTCGAAGCAGATTTCCGTGATCGGCGCATCCTCGTCGCTCATCAGGATCTGGCAGGCGAGATTGATGCGCAGCCGCCGCACGTACTGGACCAGCGACATGCCCGTATGCTTGCGGAACGCCCGCGAGAACGTGCTGGTCGATTGCCCGGCGATCGCCGCCAGGTCCGATTCACCGAACGGCTTGGTGAGATTCTGGCGGATGTATTCGAGCGCCTTGTTGGTGCCGGCCGACATGTAGCCCGACGGGTCCGGCAGGTAGCCGGCGCTGGCCAGCGCCTGGGCGCCGGCGCTGCGGCTGAGGCAGCCGAAAATCTGCAGGAAAAGCTCGATGCGCCGAATGCCCTGCGCCTCCATCAGCTCCAGCATCAGCGGCGCCACGGCCTGGCTGGTGGCGGTCGGGAACAGAACGCCGCGCCGGGCACTTTCCAGGAGCGGTTGCAGGCCGGCAAGCTCCGGCAGCGCCGACTGCATCCCCCGGATCGCCTCTTCCGAAAACTGGACGATGCGGCAGCGCACGGGCACGGTGGTTCCGGCCGCAATGTCGCTGACCCAGTTGTGCGGCAGGTTCGGTCCGGTCAGCACCAGGTTGCCCGGCTCGAACTCACCGATGAAATCGCCGACGAAATAGCGGCCGGTGGTCGAAACGACCATGTGCAGTTCATACTCGGGATGGAAGTGCCAGCGCACGGTGCGGAAAGGATAGCCGTGCGACCAGGCGGCGAAGGATTCGCCGGGTCTTATCTGGACCAGTTCCAGATCGGGCTCCATGTCCCTGCCTCCCTGTCGGCGGCCGTGCCAGTTTATTGTTGGAGGTCGATGGCCGCACCTGTGAAACACTAGGGTCGAGCCGGTCAGTCTGCCACCACGCTACATGAAAACAAATGATACTTTTTTGTCGTCTGCCCGTGGTCGCAAGGCAATATTGTGCATTGCACACAAAACAATGGCATGGGTTCCGCGCGACGGTCGCGCCGAACGGGGAGAAACAACGGCGGCACCATGGCAAACGCCATGTGCATTGCGCATCTGGCGGTTCCATACTCCGTTGGATTTCCGCAGTCGGGCGTTCAAGAAGGCCGCGTTTGACGCGAACTGTCCGCGGTACCGCCGCTATACCTGTTCCGTCCTACATATGATCGCGCGGGATTCGGGCATTCCTATCGCGCTCGAAGACGAGCCGGTCGTCATGGAACGCTTCCATCCGCTCCGAAATCACCCATTCCGTCTCGGTGCAGGACAAGGAGGTGGTCGAGTGGGTGCGCACGCTCCAGCCTTCGCGCTGGGTAACGCAAGTCCAGCGAAGCTCGGCAGCAAGCGAAAGCGGATCGTCCAGCGCCACGGACCAGACTTCCTCACGGATGTCGCGCGAGCACAGCCCGTTGCCGGGGTGCCGGTTGAGGCCGGTGTCCTCATACAGCTTGTACCGTGTGACGCCCTGCTCCAGATCGCGCTCGACCGCGCGCCTCGACGCCCCCTCCGCCAGATTTTCGTAGCGCGGCAAAGGATCGGGATTGGACGGTTCCGCCATCTCGATCCGGCTGTGGGCACCCAGCCTGGGAAGCTCCAGTTCCAGCGTCGCAAGGTCGATCGCCAGCGTCGCGTCGTAAGGCGGCGGCAGGATCGTCGGCCAATAGGCGCTGGAGATGGACAGGCGCATGCGGTGCCCCGGCGCGAAACGATAGCCGCAGGCATCGAGGGTCAGCGCGATCTCGACCGGTTCGCCGGGCTTGAGCGGTTGCGGATCGGCATTGCCGTTGCGGTGCGCGAGGTTGAGCACGCCGTAGCTGACGCGTGTCGCCATGCCGTCGGGATGGACGTCCACCAGCCGCACGGCAAGGTTCGCCAGCGGCGCATCGCTGGAAAGCGACAAGCGCACGATTGGCTGACCGAGAACGACGCAGTCCTCGGCGAGGATTTCGCCGTCGAAGACCAGCGAGCCGGCATCGTCGGGACGCTGATCGCCGGCCATCTCCGCATCCGGCTTGAGCGTGAAGAACTCGCCGGCAGCGGTGCCCGTGTCCAGCGGCGAACGCAGCAATGCGTGGCCGTGCGCGGCTTCTGCCGGGGCGTGCTCCAGCCGGCCAGCGGCGTCCGGGCGCAGCACGATCGTCTCCGGCCGCGTCCATTCATCGATGGCGATCCAGTAGCCGGGATCCCTCTCGCGCCAACGCCGGGGCCGCGGCCCGTCGAGGATATAGGCCCGCACCCGCGGCGTCTCTTCCGCCCGGTTCGGCTCCGCGCACAGCCAGCGGCGCCACCATGCGATGGCTTCGGCGTGGAAATCGGTTCGCGGCTTCGGATAGGCGAAATGCGGATATTTGTGGACCCACGGCCCGATCAGGGCCCAGGCCTTTTCGGGCATTCCGGCAACGGCTTTCAGCGGCGTGTTGCGGTAGCCATCGCCCCAGCCGGCGATCACCAGCGCCGGCACGGGGAACCCGTCGAAATCCTCGCATATCGAGCCGTGGCGCCAGAATTCGTCCCGCCGCTGGTGGGAAAGCCACTCCTCCATGAAGAACGGCTGCTGTTCCAGCCGCTCCAGCCACATATCGTGCCAGCGCCCTCCGACCAGTTCAGGATCCGGCGGACGCGACTGGTAGGCATTCATGGTCGCGGCCCACGAAAGCTGCGCCGACAGATGCGTGCCGTTCTTGTAGTGGATGTCGTCATTGTAGCGGTCGACCGTCGATGCGATCGAGATCACCGCCTTGAGCGCCGGCGGCTTCAGGGCAGCCACCTGCAATGCGTTGAACCCGCCCCAGGAAATGCCCATCATGCCGACATTGCCGTTCGACCATGGCTGCGCCGCGATCCAGGCGATCACCTCGGCCGCGTCGGAAAGCTCGCGCGGCGTGTATTCGCCGTCGATGACGCCGTCGGATTCGCCGCAGCCGCGAATGTCCACGCGCACGCCGGCAATGCCGGCAGCGGCAAACACCGGGTAGGTGGATTCATCGCGCGCAGCGGTGCCGTTGCGCTTGCGGTATGGAAGGAACTCCAGCACCGCCGGCACGCGGGCCTCCGGCCGCGCGCCTTCCGGCATCCAGATACGGGCGGCAAGCCGGGTGCCGTCCTCCAGGACGATCCATTCGTTCTCGATGACCTGAAAATTCATATTCGCCATGAAACCAACGGTGAAAAAAGCCTGGGCGCGGCACGCGGGACCGCTGCCGCCGGGCGGGTGGATGAAATCGTCCGGTCAGGTCGGATCAGCCCTCGAGCCAGACCCGGCTCGCGAGACGACCATTGGAAAGATCGTTGCCGATGTCATGGACGAAACCTTTCAACCGGCTCGACGAAGCGTTCAGGAAATCGTTGAACACCGGCAGGATCAGGCCGCCCTCGTCGCGCACCATCATCGCCATGTCGCGATAGAGCGCCCGGCGTTTGGTCTCGTCCAGTTCCCCGCGCGCCTGCATCGCCAGCTTGTCGAAATCGGGACGCTTGAAACGGGTGTCGTTCCACTGCGCGTCGGAAACGTAGGAAGTGGAATAGCGCGCATCCTGCGTCGGGCGCCCACCCCAGTAGGAAGCGCAGAACGGCTGCTTGTTCCAGACTTCGGTCCAGTAGCCGTCGCTCGGTTCGCGCCGCACGTCGATCTTTATGCCCGCCTTGGCCGCGCTGATCTGGAAGAGCTGGGCGGCATCGACCGCGCCCGAGAAAGCCGCTTCGGAGGTACGCAGGAGGATCGGCCCGTCATGGCCTGACTTCTTGTAGTGGAAAGCGGCCTTGTCGGGATCATAGGCGCGCTGCTCGATATCGGTCGGCGCGAGCGCGTAGTTGGCATTGACAGGATAGTCGTTTCCTATGGTGCCGAAACCGCCCACGACCTGCTTAAGGATCTCCTGCCGGTCTATGGCGTATTTCAGCGCCATGCGCAGGTCGTTGTTGTCGAACGGCGCGGTGTCGCAGTGCATGAGGAAAGAATAGAAGCCCTTGCCGGCCGTGCGCAGGATCTCGACATTGGGAACACGCTTCAGCAGCGGCACGACCTTCGGCTGGACCACATTGATGAAATCGACCTGGCCGGATCGGAGCGCGCTGATGCGGGCCGTCAGGTCGTTCATGACAGTGATCTCGACACTGTCGACATAGCCGCGGTCCTGGCGCCAGTCCTCGGAATTCCTTTCGAAGGTGACGCGGATGCCGGGCTCGAACCTCTTCAATTTATAGGGGCCGGTGCCGATCGCGGCGTTGGGGTTGTCGACGCCGCCACCGGGCTGGATTTGCAGATGGTAGTCGGTGAGTACCAGCGGCAGGTCGGCATTGCCTTCCTTGAGCGTAATGACCAGATTTCCGGCCTGCTCCTCAATCTGGCTTATCCCCGTCAGCAGGCCGAGCGCGCCTGACTGCGATTTCTCGCCAGCATGGCGGCGCAGCGTGGCAACCGCGTCGGCGACCGTCATCGGCTTCCCGTCATGGAAACGGACGTTCTGCCTGATTTTGAAGGTCCACACCTTGGCATCGGGAGATGGGGTCCAGGACTCGGCCAGCGAGGGAAGCGGCGCACCCGTTTTGGGGTCCGATTCCACCAGCGTGTCGCCCCAGCAATTCGCGACGATGAAGGCGACGCTTGCCGACGCCAGCGCGGGATCGAGCGTGTCGGCCGAGGCGCCGCCGTCGAGGCCCAGCCTCAGATCGCCGCCGCGCACCGGCGCCTGCGCGCGGACCGGCGATGCGAGCGAGCCGGCAGCGGCCGAAAGCCCCAGAATTGCGCTTCCCTGCAGGAAGCGGCGGCGTGAAAGGTTCAGTATCCAGTCCAGCTCGGTCATTCGAGATCTCTTATCCGGAACGTTTCGCCGACGATAATGGCCCCGGCTTGCCGCGTTGCAATTTCGTTACTTGACGCGATTTTAAGCGAGTTTACGCTATTCCGATGAACCCTGTTCCCGGCAACTTCACCGCCAACCTCAAGCTGGCGTGCAGCACCCGCAAGTCGATATCCGAACTGTGCCGGGCAATCGGCGTCAACAGGCAGCAATTCAACCGCTATCTCAATGCCGGAACGGAGCCGTCGCCACACAATCGCCTGCGGATCGCGGCGGCGTTTGGCCTCGATCCCGTTGATTTCGATCTGCCCTCGCCCGTCTTCTGGCGCAGGCTCAACGAACAACAGCACACCATTGCGAGCGAAGGGCCGCTCGCCGATGCTTTTCCCGGCGACATCAAGGCGCTTCGCCCCTATCTGGGCTTTTACCAGACATGGCACACGTCGCTGTCCTGGCCCGGCCGGATAGTCTGTTCTTGTGCCCATCTGCGGGAAAAAGGGGGCCAGGTGCTGGTAACATCGCTGGAACGGATCATGGATCGTGAAGGCGGCATCGCGCAGCGGTCGCGCTATGCCGGCCTGGCCGCCTACCGGCGCCAGCGCATCTTCCTCACGGAATTGACGAGCGGCGACGCGCCGACCTTCGGCCAGACCATCCTGATGCCGTTCGAGATCCATCAGCGCCGATATCTGCGCGGCCTGACGATGGGGGTGTCCTGGCGCAACAACAACCTGCCCTACGCCACCCGCACCATATGGCGCCACCTCGGGAAAACCATCGACAAGCGAAGCCTCGTCGCCGGTTGCGGCACCCATATGCCGAACTCGGCCGCCCTGCCCTCGGTGGTGGTGTCCTTCCTGACGGAAGTCCAACCCCTCACCGCGGCCAGCATGCAACCCTGAAATCCCGCGGCCTCGTTGCGTGCCGGATTCGACTGACGCCGCCAGAACGCGCCGCCGGTGGTCCGGATGTTCTCCATGGTGACGCCCCTGGCTTCCTCGCGGCACAAGAATGCGGCGAGCGCGGCGACCGCACCTATGGCGCCCGCCGCCGCGTCTGGCACGACTTATTGGCTGAAGGCCTACTTGCGGCCTGCATCGCATCGAACGGCTGATACGGGAGAACGGCCTGCGTGCACGTCCACGCCGACGTGGGCTGCCGAAGGATACGTGCGAGCGAGCGGCAGTGTCGGACAACCTCCTCGACCGCGCCTTCAAGGCATCGGCTCTGAACCAGAAATGGATTGCCGACTTCACTTACATCTGGACCGCAGAAGGTTGGCTCTACGTTGCCGCCGTGGTCGATCTTCTCTCGCCGTGTCGTCGGCTGGGCGATGAAGGCCGAGATGACGGCGCAGTTCGTCACCGACGCCCTCATCATGGCGATCTGGCGCCGAGACAAACCGGACAGCCTGCTGCATTATTCCGATCAAGGATCGCAATATACGAGCGAGCAGTTCCAGCGCCTAATGGCCGATAACGACATCACCTGCTCGATGAGCCGGTCGGGCAATGTCTGGGACAATGCTGCGATGGAGAGCTTCTTCTCGTCGCTGAAAACCGAGCGCACAGCCCGTAAGGTCTACAGGACGAGAGATGCCGCCAGGGCGCATGTGTTCGATTACATCGAGCGCTTCTACAACCCGCGGCGTAGGCACTCGACACTGGGCTATCTGATCCCCGTCGAGTTCGAGGAGCAAGCTATGCTAGCTTAACCTGGTGTCCGAAAAACCGGCAGCAGGCCATTGCAAAGCAGTTCGAGCGGCGATGGGCCTTTGCCAGCGCAATGCCGCCGGCGAGGCGCTTGCGGAGAATCCGGCGCCCGCTCCATGACCTGGCCACCGGAAGGCAGACGCGATACGGCGCGGCCAATCGACATCAGGTCATATTGGCAGGTCAACACCAGCAGATCAAAACGGCCTTTGGTACTCCGCGCTGATCGCCCTCATTTCCCGCAGGCCAGTGAGAATTTTCGCCTCGTTCTTCGGCGAGAGCTTCTTGAGCGCTTGCCCGCCATTGATTGTCACCACGCCTTTGGTCAGGAGCTTAATCTTCAAGCTCCTGGAAATGACGAGCTCATTCGCGCCCCGCCCCAAAGCTCTCGGGTTGAAATCAGTGGAATAGACCCTTGGACCCGTCAGACTATTGGCGGGCCGTAGTTCGAATTTCATGCGTAGTCTTCCATCTCCAGCGTGCTACGGCAATTTAGGCATCAAGTCGCCTTCCTAATTACAGATAATTTTGCAGCCTGTCGCCTCGTGCGTTAGAGATCTTCGCCTTGCCAACGTAAATAGACCACGGTCGCTAAGGCCGCCAAAATCGCCAACCCGCCCGAGATCAATGTCTGACAGTCATAAAAGAAGGCAGCGACTGGACCCGGCCAACATCGCACGTCGAGAGAAGGGCTTTCGCCATATCGCTCGAGCAAACCAACTCTTCGAACTTGGTCATCCCGCCATCCTTGCCGTTGAGCCGTTCGCTTTGAATGCCGCCATCAGCATAGGGCCGACGGTGAACTCCCCTGCCCTCGCCTTCTCGGTAAGCGCCCTCAGATAGCCGCCAGCCGAATTGATGTGCTGAGCGCGCTGCAGAATGCAGGCAACGACAATCGCCGCGTTTTCCGGCCCCATGACATGGCAGGCATCTTCATACGCCGACGGCGAGACACCGAGATATCCCCTCACCTGGGCGGCGACGGCCATTAGATCTCGCCAACTGGCGACCCCGTCGACCGCGTAGTCGATGATTTCCGGGCAGGCCTTCAGCACAAATCCCAATGGATAGCCCTTCGGCGGCTCCTGCGGTTCTCGTCTGGGCTCGGCCGTCACCCCGCTTTTTTCCAAAGCAGGTTCAAATTCAATAAGAGAGTCGGTGTTTGAATCAGAATACTGCCGCTCATTTCGAGCGTCATTGCCGATTGAATCTTCGATATTCATGTGAGAATTCAGAAGGATATCCACTTCCTCACGGATCGCGGCCAGATCGCCGACAATCGGCTCCAGGTCGGCAACGGCCGCACGGCGCGGGATCGCGTCCACAATTGCCCGAAAACGCCTCCAGAGGCCGCTCCAGTCGCCTGGAACGTCTTCCTCGACGGCCGCCTCGATCAGCTTGCTGATGTCTCTGCGGTGCAGTGTGATGCGTTCCCGCATGAGCTTCTGCGCCCGATTGCCGGCACGGACCCGTTCAGCGGCCTCTGAGAACTCGCCGGCGCGCGCCAGCATGGGTGCCAGGGAGAAACCAAAGGCCTCCTCGAAGGCCCCTCCCCTGCCCTTACGGGCGTATCGTTTGCCGTTCGGGCTATCTCGACGGGTGACCAGACCGTTCGCGACCAAAGCTGCCAGGTGGCGCCGCAGGGTCGGTTCCGACATCCCGTGGGCGCGCAGGATCAACTGTCTGTTGGACGGGAACACGACCAGGCCATTTTCCTCGCTCAGTTGGTCGTCCGGATAGAACGACAGCAGGGCCGCGAGAACCGCGAGAGCGCGGTCGCCGATGCCGACGACAGATTTTCCTTCGCACAGATCCCGGTAAGCCTGCCATTTATCTACGGCCTTGCCATCGGGAATCTCGTTTGAATCGTTTTGCGCTGCCAGCAAGGCAAGCGACATCGGTCGCCGCCCAAAAGGCGTCGTTGCAATGCCCGTTTCCATGTTCTTCCTTCACCCTCTCATTGGGCAAAAGAAACCTGCTCGCCGAATCGACGCTGATGACTCTTGACAGTGATTCGCGGAAATGTGATTCTCAGCTTGCTTAAGGATGAGAAGGGCTTCCGCGAGAGATCGTTCGGGGGCCTTTTTCTTTTGCGGTCTGTGCTCCGTTTAGCTATTTTTTGAATTGCGATACTCGTCGTAGAGACGATCAAGGTTGGTTGTTAGCCAATCACTGAATGGTCTCGCTTCGACGTTTGAAAGCTCGATTGCCACTTTTTTCGCCTGCCGGTTCATGCTGACGCTCATGCTGTTGTCGCTGGACGTCCAGGAAGTGGAGACCTTGGCCGATCTAGGAGTTTTTGCCGTTGATTTGGCGCGGTAGCGCTTCAAGAAATTTAATAGCTCGTCGAAACGACGATCGTCTGGAACCTCGCTGAATTCGGGCTTCAGAATATGTTGGCGAGCGACATCCTTGTACGCAGGGTTGAGAACGATTTGACGAAGGCTGAGCCACTTGTCACGGCCAATACCCTTCGATGCGCCGAGCGCTGTCATGATGTCCTCGGGAATCGCCTCGATGACGCTAAGCATCTTCGACAGCATGGCATCGTCGATACCGATCGCTGATTTCACGATATCCTTGGACATGCGATTGATAAGGAGATTCTGAGCGAAATAGGCGCGCTCAATGAACGAGAGATTTGATCGCGCTGAATTCTCCTGCCCCTGCGCGATCGCGTGCGCCATGTCATCAAGTTGCTTGATAACTGCTTTTACTTTGAGCCCTAGATCTCTTGCGGCTTGTGCTCTGCGGTGGCCAAACACCACCATATATCGTTGCTCGTTCTCCGGGTTTGGCCTCACGAGGATCGGTGTAGTCTGGCCATGCTGGTGGATTGCAGCCTTCAAATCCCTATAATCTTGATCATCTGCAGACAGGCGATCAGCTACAAACGAGCTGTCGAGCAACATTGGATCAAGTTCGACGATGACCTCGCCATCCATTAATCGCTTCGTATTCTCGGCCATTTCCTCCACTGACCGTACAACGGTTTTCGCTGCACCAGTCATGCCGTACCCTGCCTTAACCGCCGGCGCTACCTCTGTGCCCAAAGAGGCAAGATCGATCGCCGCGAATGGATTCTTACGCGACATGTCGGCATCCTTTCAAAGGTTCAATTCTCTTAGACTCCTGTTTTTCAACGAAAAACTTAACGATTGAACGGCTGACAAAATCTATCATTTTCGCCCCCAAGTAGCGTGAATGAGGCGAGCAACCTCGCCATTTACGGCATTGAGGCTCTCCATGGCGCGATCAAAGGTCGAACGGACGAAATCACTCCGCTCCACTTCGTAGAGGGTCTGCTTTCTTATGCTCGCATCCGAGATTGCCGTGGATTTCAGAACGTGGTTTTGAAGCATGTTCTGCGCGAACATCGACTGCATGAAACCGACCATCTGGGCTTGCGGAATGTCAGTCGGCTCATACCGAGTTACTAGATATCTGAACCATTTAACCTTGATTTCAGCTCCTGCATCAGCGACCGAAGTCATGATGCCGCCTAGCATCTGCAAAAACTGAGACATCGACATTATGTCGAGCATCTGCGGGTGAATGGTGATTAGAATACCAGTAGATGCCATCAGAGCGGTGACAGTTAGATATCCGAGCTGAGGTGGGCAGTCGATGACGACGACATCATAATTTGGGTCAACCTGCTTCAGGGCATTCACGATCCGCAAATGAAACTGGCGCCCTTCATCGCCTTTTTTTCCGGAAATCGCGAGCGGCACATCGTATTCGTATTCTTGCAGAAGCAAACTAGCCGGAACCACATCCAGGCCAGGAATATTAGTGCGCTGTATTACGTCGGTGATTGGCTTGCGGTCCTCATCAAACCGCAGAGCTTCATACAGGGATTCGGTATCATCGAGTTCTGGTTGGATTCCGAACAATGAGGTCAATGACGCTTGAGGATCGAGATCGATTGCCAGAACCCTATGGCCGGTGAGTGCGAGATACTGGGCGAGGTGAGCTGCTGTCGTTGTTTTGCCAGAACCACCCTTGAAATTGACGACTGAGATGACCTGAGTCCCCTCGCCCGCTCGACGATGTGGAACGTAAATGCGCTTGTCCGACTTCTTGTTGGCTTCGAGGAATTCCCTGAGGTCCAGCATTTGCTCTGCCGAATAGTAACGTCGCCCGGCATTGACCTCCACCTCAGGGCCCTTGCCGTCTGTATGAAGTTGGCGCAGATGGCTTTGGGTGACGCCAATTAGATCGGCGACTTCAGCGATCTGGAACTTCCGGAGACCCTTTCTGGCGTCTGGTGGATATTGCTGCATCCGCAGCACATTCAAAGCACTGGAAATCCTTGCACCTTGCTGGGCAATCTCGTGGTCAAATCGCGTGAGCACCGACTGATTCATTTCGAGGACCGCTTCTCCGGCACGTCACTTTCGCAAAAATCTTCATGACGCGGAAATTTGCGCAATTATCCATTCGATTCTATCCAAGCGTCAAGAATTTTAATGCTAACAAAGGGTTAACCGTCGAGCCCCCTCGGTCGCATCTATTAATTCCCCTGCTCAAACTCCGTATCGCATTGATATTGCTTTGTTTTATTACGCAAAAAACGGCTGACAATGGGGCATTGGGCGCCAAGAACTAATCCGTCCCTTGCTGCGGGCAGCATGGTCGCCCAATGTAAGCCCCATTCTGTCTCGGTGAAGAGAATAAAGCTGATGCCAAAGGCGGCTTTCTGACCTTTCGTATTGTTGCTGCTCCACCCGGTGCACAAGATCTATTCCGGCTTGGAATTTTGCTACCGCCCCACTGCCCTTTGGAAGGGAAAGCGGGGCTCTACCCAGTGAAACAAGGCCGCAGCGCCCCGGCGGTGGAGCCGTAGGCGGCCTGCACGCAGATTTGAGCAAGCTTTTGGCATCCGTCCTGACGACCATGAACGCGCCCTACAGTGTGCAACTGGACGACGCGGAGCTTGCGAATCGCCTTGCGGATCTCGATTTGGCCAAACACCATCCGGGACACGTCAGCACCTGTTTCGGTGAGGTTTCCCCGGCGCTGCAGATCGAGTTTGCTGCTGAGCATCAATCCCGGCGCCCGCCCTGAATGCCTTTGCTGCTGCGTTCGCTGCCTGGTCCGGCGAGCTATCCACTCGCTGCGTGATGGATGGACGCGATAGCCGGCACCCTTCAGAAGGACGACTGCGTTTTAGAACCTCCGTCGACCTGATCGAGCAGCTAAGAGAGAATGCTGGCGGCTTCGATTTCCAATGGTCATTCGGCGGCGGCACGGCCATGATGACCCACATCGGGCATCGCGAAAGCCACGACATCGATTTTTTCCTCGACGCCCATCGAGGGCCGGTCGGTCCATCTCGAGACCGGTCCCGAGATCATCGCCAAAGAAGATCTCCTACCGGGGATCGAAAGCTACACCGCGCGACATCTTCGACATAGCGGCCGCAGCCCGTACGCACTTGGGGCCTGTCGTCGATGCCTTGCGCGCGTTCCCACGGCAGGGGGCACGCGCCAGAGAGCGGGTCGAAAAGCTCAACCCTGAATTCGTCAGCCGTACGGTGGCGCAACTGATGATCATGCCCGAATACGAGGCTTCGGCTGCAGACAGCTTGGACGCGGCGATCGCCGTCCTTGACGAGGCCCTGTCGTCACCAAAAGGGGCCTGGTCAGACCGCATCGAGCATTAGGCAGCGGAGGAAATTCTCTACAACCCCGACGCCTTGGTAAGGTTGACCCTGAACCGATCGCGCCGCCGCTGGTATTTTCGCGTCATCTCGGCTGAGGCGTGTCCGAGTTGCTTTTGCACGTAGCGCTCGTCGACCTCGGCGGAGGAGGCGAGGCCGGCACGCAGCGAGTGGCCGGCAAACATCATCCCGCGTTGGGCTTCGGGCAGGTCCCCGCGTACGCCGGCGGCAAGCGTGGTGCGTTTGACGAGGCGGGCGACCTCCTTGTCGTTGAGCCGATCGACGCCGACAGCCTTGCCTTGCCCTGTAACGCGGCGAAACAGCGGGCCGTGGCCGATGCGGGCAAACTTCAACCATGTCTCCAGCGCAACGATCGGGCAGGTGACGTCGGAGGAGCCGCGTCCAACCTCGACCTCGCGCCAGCCAGTCTTGCCGCGCAGGATCACCAATAGGCCCTTGTCGAGGATCTCGACCCAACCGCGCCCGTCCTGCGTCTGGTCGCGACCGACATCTAGCCCGACGATCTCGGAACGACGCAGGCCGCCGGCAAAGCCGAGCAGAAGCATGGCGCGATCGCGCAAGCCTCGTAAGGTTCCGCGGTCGAGCGTTTCCAGCATGGCGATCAGATCTTCGGGCAGCACCGCTTCCTTCTGCCGGGGAGGGGAGGCGTGCTTGTTGCGGATACCGGCCATGACGGTGGCGATATGGCGGTCCTTGCGGTCGAGGGGCTGGCCGCGCTGGGCATAATTCCACGTCAGCGACGACAGTCGGCGCTCGATCGTCGACACGGCCTTTTTCTCCCCCGTCGCCGTGCCGGATGCGAGCGCGGTGATGTAAAGACCCACAGTCTGCGGATCGGGCGGCAACGCGGCAAAGCCCTGGCGCCGACACCAGCTGGAAAAGTGCTTCCAGTCGGAGGCATAAGCGCGCCGTGTGTTGGCCGAGCTCGCCGCCTCGACATAATCGCGGGCGCGGCCCGCGAGCTGTTCAAGATGTGTCGGGAGACGGGAACCCGAAGTGGCCGGAAGGGAAGGGGAGGGGGCGTTATCCTGGCCTTCCTGTGTGTCCTCCATCGTAGCGCCGCTCATTGCCATGACGACATCGACAATGTCGGGCAGGTCGTCGGCGTCGGCGTCAGATGTGATTTCAGGCTGGTTCATCATTGCCGGAACGGGACTGTCATCTGAAGATTCTCTCGGAGGATATTTTCCACCGTCCAGTGTATGACAATGCACACTGAATGGGAATCGCCACCAGAAAGCTCGTTCATCCGTCCCACCTGGCAGCGATTATATCGTTCTCGATCGCGATTGGCCGCAGGGGCCAGACGCTGAACGGTTAGGTCGAGAAGCCGGAGTGGATACCAGTCGCGGGACAGGCTAAGGGAATGGCGGGCGATGAGCTTGTAAAATTATGTCAGATTTGATATATTGATGGCGTGGACGATTGAAATCCTCAATGACGCGGTGCGGGCAGAGCTTGAAGCGCTGCCGGCCGATCAGATTGCCCGCTTTCTGCGGATCGGTGACCTTATCCAGTCCTTAGGGCTAGAGCGGGTTCGCGAGCCACATGTGAAGCATCTGGAAGGCGCGTTATGGGAAATCAGAATGAAGGGCAAGGACGGCATATCCCGCGCCCTTTATGTCGTCGCCAGGCCGAGGCGTGTGGTCGTGGTCAGGGTGTTTTCCAAAAAGACCCAAAAGACGCCTCGCCGGGAAATTGAGCTCGCTTTGAAGCGGGCGGAGGACGTTCGATGATGAAACTGAATGACCTGAAAAAGGATTTGCTCAAGCGGCCCGACGTGCGCGCCGAATATGACGCGCTTGCTGAGGAATTCTCGCTCGCCGAGGCGCTGATCCGGGCGCGCAGCGAGGCCGATATGACGCAGACCGACGTAGCGCAGAAGATGCATACGTCGCAGTCTTACGTCGCCAAGATGGAAGGTGGTCAGGTCAGTCCGTCGATAAAGGCGCTGCAACGCTACGCGGCGGCAACCGGAGCGCGGTTGAAAATCAGCCTCGAACGGTAAAGCCGAGCAACGGATTGGAAGAGGCTGACAGCATGAAGACGGCAGCCGCCCAGTTTGACCTGTTTGACGTAGCGCCCGGCTATCGGGAAGTTCCGCGCCCGACGCCAAAGAAGCGGCCTGTTACACGCGGTTTGGTTTCTGCGAACTGGAACGCGGAGGAGGCGGCCCGGCGACTGGAAGCCGGAGGTGACTACCGGGTCCTGCGCAAACTGGTACCGCGTCCGATCATCAGGCGGAGCGAAAGTCGCTATCCCCACCTCGCAGTTCTGGTCGATACCGAAACGACGGGCCTCTACCACGCAAGGGACGAGGTCATCGAAATCGGCGTCGTCGCCTTCACCTATGAGGATGGCGGCAGGATCGGCGACATGGTCGGCGTCTACAGTGGCCTGCGCCAGCCCTCATCTCCCATTCCCCCAGAAATTACCCGCCTGACTGGCATCACCGATACGATGGTCGCCGGGAAGGCGATCGATATGGCCGCCCTCAATGCGCTGATCGAGCCCGCCGACCTTATCATCGCCCACAACGCCGGCTTCGATCGACCGTTTTGCGAGAAACTGTCGCCGGCCTTCATTCCAAAAGCGTGGGCCTGCTCGGTCACGGAAATTCGCTGGGCCGATATGGGCTTTGAGGGCAATAAGCTCGGCTATCTGGTTGGGCAGTCCGGCCTGTTCCACGAAGGGCATCGGGCTACCGACGATTGCCATGCGCTTCTTGAAGTGTTGGCGAGACCGGCAGGGGAGAGCGGTGCACTGCCCTTTGCCGAATTGCTGCAATCAAGTGCCCGTTGCAGGATCCGCATTTTTGCCGAGAACGCGCCGTTCGACATGAAGGATCACCTGAAGGCAAGGGGCTATCGCTGGTCTGACGGCAGCGACGGCCGGCCGAAGGCCTGGTGGATCGAGATTGATGAAGACCTTTACGGTGACGAACTCCGCTATCTGCGCGCCGAGATCTATCGCTGGAGCGAGGCGGAGCCACCGGCCGTGCGGCTAACGGCGCACGATCGATTCAGGGCATGATGCGTTGACGTCCCGCAAGCGCAGTATGCTGCCGCCTTGCATTTTTGTTCAACATTTTCTATATTTCGTCCAACGCATGGAGAATATGGATGCCTGCCCATCCCGCCTCGGCAACCGAAACCGACGAACGGGTCGCCCGTACCCGCAACCGTCTCGTGCTTGAACAGGCAAGAGCGGTCGGCCTTCTCGGCGCGGCCAAGAACACACGTCTTTCCGGCCGCGTACCCTCCGAACTCATCGAAGCAGCCAAAAGGCGCGCGCACGTCACCTCCGACACCGAACTGCTGGAACTCGCTTTGTCGCGGCTGGCCCTGGAAGACGATTTCGGGACGCGTCTCCTCGGCCGCAAGGGGAGCATCCCGGCGGATCTCGATCTTGGCATTTGATCTGCGGAGCGCGCTGCGCTCGCTCAAGCCGCAAAAGCACTCGACGCAACTGGAACGACGGCCCGATGCCGAACTCGCGTGGGCCGCAGACGAGGCGGCGATCGGCGGCGCACTGCTCCTCGACACCAGCGTCTATCTCGATGTGCTGCAGGGCCGTACGCCGCAAGCGGTCGACGATCTCCTCACCTATCGCCTCTGCCAGCATTCGGCCGTTTGCCTCGCCGAACTGACGCATGTGTTCGGTCGCCTGGACCCGGTCCACCCGATGACGAAATCGGTGCTGAAAGCGGTCGGGGAGACGATCGAGGACATTCCCGTCCATCGCCTCCATAGTCCCGACGCGAGCGTTTGGGGTCAGGCCGGAATCGTGGCCGGGCTGCTGTTTCGCCTGAGCGGTCTGCCGATAGGGGAGGGGCATGAGCGCCGGTTCCTGAATGACGCGCTGATCTTCCACCAGGCCGGTCTTCTCGGCGCCGCCGTGCTGACGGGAAACATCCGGGATTTCGACTATCTCGGCCAGCTTGTCCCGTCGGTACGTGTGATTTTCTACCGGCCGGCGGCTCGCTAAAGACCCGGGAAGCCGGCAACGGGCGAGAGCGGAGCGGGGGTAGAGCCGTTTTCCGCCGGCATCAACTCTGATGGCGAACGCCAGCTTCATCGCTGACGTCGAGCGGGGCTTGGTTGAGGGCCGTTTTCGGAGTTTTGCTCGCCGAAAACGGCCATTTCCGGGCCATACGACATAACGACCGATAAGGCAACATTATCGGTCATTATCTCAATTCGACAAGCTGTGCGGATCGAGGCGAAATTGCTCGCATAAACCGCACATCGTGTTTATGCTGCCCGCGATGAATCAGCAGCTCCATCCCTCGTCTTCCGTCGCGCTCCCCGTCCCGCGCGTGCCGGCCTGGGCGACGCCGCGCGCGCGTCGAGGACCCTTTGGAAGCTGCCTTCATGGCCGGCAGCGCCTTGAATGCGCTGGATAATCTCGTGCGGGCCGAGCCCGAGTGGGGCGGCGCGTGGCGACACCGGCTGGCGCTGAAAGCGGCAAGCGCCTGCATGAAGCTGATGGGCCGGACGGAGGCCGAAGCGGGCTTGCGCGACGCCTGGTTGCTGCGCCAGCATGGCGACGAACCGGGACCTGCCGGCAATGTGCTGGCCGCCTGGCGCCGGCTCGCCGGCCGCGCGCTGCCACCCAGCCTCGAGGACTTGCGGGCGGTGGCCGCCTTGCTCGGCATCAGCTGGTCGGACGGCTTTGACGAGCTGATTGAGGTTATGCGCGACGAGGTGCGCAGCGGCGCGCCAGCCCCCGCGGTCGCCACGCGCATCGCCGCCTCTGTCATGCGGGCAGACCCAAAGGCCGAAATCTTGGCCTGGTGGCTGGCCGACTGCGCGCTGTCGTGGCGCATGGGCTGGAGCCATGCCGTGCCGATCCTCGCCCCCCAGATCCACGCGTCACTGCTGCGTTCGGGCTTTGAGGGCCGGCGCGCGCGACCGGGCGGTGATGGGTTCGAGCGGGCCGCCTTCATTGCCGCAGCCCTCGGCGCCGGCGATGCCTGCCGGCTCGCGGCGGATATGGCGGCGCAGGCCGAACGGCTGCGGGCGGTCGTGCCAAAATTGCGATCCAGGGCGGCCGGCGAGGTCGTCGTACAGCTGCTCGGGGATGACGCGGTGTCGGGAACCTTGACCACCAAAAACCTGTCGCGCTGGGCCAGCCGGCGGCTGTTCGACCGTCTGCTCGAACTCGGCGCCGCGCGCGAGCTGTCCGGCCGCCCGGCCTTCCGCATTTTTGGACTTTGACGATGGTGGGAAGCGCGGCAAGGCCGAGAAGGGGAGGGCAGGGCGGCGAAGGTCGGTCTGGCGAACGACGATCAGCTGACCAGCGACCAGGCGAAGGCCTGTTTGACCGGGAACTGGATCATCTGCCGCCGGAGGTGCGCTGGCGCGAGTGGATGCATCGCGTCGAGGCAACGATCTTCGCCGCCAGCGAGCCGGTCGGCCGCGAGACGCTGGCGCGGATCGTCGGCAAGACCTGCAGCGTCGATCTGCTGATCGACGACATCCGTGAAGAACTGCGCGGTCGGCCCTATGACCTGGTCGCCGTCGCCGGCGGCTGGAAGCACCTGACAAGGCCGGCCTATGCCGACGCCATCCGCGGTGCTTTTGGCACGGCGGTCGGTGGCAGGGAGAAGACGGCCGAGCTGACGCAGGCGGAAGTGCTGGTGCTGATGTGCATCGCCTATTTCCAGCCGATCACCCGCGCCGAACTGTCGTCCTTCTTCGGCAAGGAAGTTTCGCGCGACCTGATCGGCCAACTGCGCGGCGCTGGCCTGATCGCCTCGGGACCGCGCAGCCCGACGCCGGGCGCGCCCTATACCTACGTTACGACCAAAGAATTCCTGCTCGCGTTTGGCCTCGCTACGCTGCGCGACCTGCCCGACGTCGAGGCGCTCGAGGATGCCGGGCTCTTATCGAAGGAGAAGCTACTGGCGGGGGATATCCCCGCCAGAATGGTCCGCGGGGAGGAAGAGGACGAAGAAGACGAAGAAGCAACTGTAGACGCTGTGAAGGTCTATTGACCTGAAGAGTGGCGCCGTCGGTATCCTACAGTTTCGGGTCAGAGCCATGTTGCTTGGTTTTTCGGCAGGCGGTGATCGTGATCATGGACCGCGACCTTGTCACGGTCGACCAGATCGTCGTCGGCGCAATGGCGGTCATTTGCCAGGTCGAATACATACACGGCCCGACTGCAGCCAGCTCCCTTTCATTTCCCTTGATGCGGGAAAGACAGTCGGAATGAAACGGCCCCTGACAGACGCGGATATGGGCAAGTCTTGACGGCGAAAATCGGCGCTCACATATTTCCCATGGCCGCTGCCGTTTGCGGGGCGGCCATTCCGCAACCAGATGAAATCGTTCAACCATTGGAGGTTTCAATGAGCGAGAGAACATTCGAAGTCCCGGTATTCGTGAGAGCAGTAGAGGGTCTCATCCAAGAGATCGCCTGTATCGAGGATGCCTACGACTTTCTCCACGAGTGGCCGAAGCATCGTCGTGGCGCAATATACGAGACGGCAATGCGGGCGTGCCATCGCGCGTTCGACGGCAGTGTACCGATAAAGATTGCGCGCGACGCGTTCGTCGGCTTTGCCCGTTCGGCGAAAATCCTAGAGGATGTCGCCATGGCGATGCCCTGGATGGCCGGGGCGAAAGCCGGTGACACTGGCGGCGTAGCTGCCTGACACGACGAAGGGAGGATACGATGCTTTCTCAACCCTTCGAAAAGCCTGTCCGCGTGTGGGTCGGTCTCGGCTTTCCGCGGCAGCTGAACTCGGTCGTCGATGCCTACCAATTCGTCACGGATTGGTGTGGAAACAGTCCGGAGCAAAGGGCGGCGATTCGCGCCTGCAAAGCCGCACTGGCCGGCGAAGTCGACGCAGAGACAGCGCGCGGCATTCTCATGCAGTTCGCCAAGAAGAAAGACATTCTGGTCGAATACGGGATGATACCGTCCATCAGAAACACGGAGAAACCCTTGCACACCTGATCAGCAATCGACCTCAGAGCGGCGGCCATGCTGCCGCCGCTCCCGTTTCTTACGCGAACGCGCTTTCAGGACGTTGCCTCGGTGACCACCACGGGGGCGATTCTTCACTCGATCCGTTTGATCCTGCCTCTCGACAGCCGAAAAACGCCGTCATGGCCCCCTTGCTTTGCAAAATCGTCCTGCAGTTCGCCCCAGGTGCCCAGAGATTTGCCACAGTCATCGCATTTGATTTCCGTCGCGTCTGTAGCGTCGACGGGAATGCGAAGCCGGATCGTCCCGCAATAGGGACATTCGAGTTTATGATCCAGGTATTCCTGCATCGGTCCGGCCCTCGATTGGCTCCCGCTCGCCCGGACCATATCGTGTTAGCGCTCTCTTGAAAATCAAATGGATATTTGCCCCCGTGACAAGACGTTGGGTATTTCATCCGGGAGCGCAATTGGCGAGAACCGATCTTTAGTTACACTCGACCGTGGATGTCTCCGATGCCGTCGCAGATACCTGCTGCGCGGCCAAGAACATCAGCGTCGACGCTGCCGTGCGCCGGTTCCAGCCAGCGGACACGGCCATATCCAGCAGGCCCGTCAGCAACGGCTTCAAGGCGTGGCGACATTCCGTTTCATAGGCAAGGAACTGGCTCGGCGAATGGGTCGGTGGCGGAACGGATCCGATCTCGGTCATCTTGTTCATAGCATCCCCCGGACTATCTGCGAAATGCCCGCCCCCGGTGACGGGAGCGGGCCATGTGATCAGTGCCTCAGAAGTCCATGCCGGCGCCGGCGGGCATGGCGGGCGCGGTTTCCTTCTTCGGCTTTTCGGCCACCATGGCTTCGGTGGTCACCAGCAAGCCGGCCACGGAAGCGGCGTCCTGCAGCGCGGTTCGAACGACCTTGGCGGGATCGATGACGCCTTGCGTGTAGAGGTCGCCGTATTCGCCGGTCTGTGCGTTCCAGCCCCAGGCGAAGTCGGTCTTCTCGCGCAGCTTGCCGACGACGATCGAGCCTTCCGCGCCGGCATTTTCGGCAATCTGGCGAGCCGGCGCCTCGATGGCGCGGCGAACGATGTCGATGCCGTATTTCTGGTCGGTGTTGTCCGTGGTCAGGGCGTCAAGCGCCTTGACGGCGCGCAGCAGGGCGACGCCGCCGCCCGGCAGGATGCCCTCCTCGACCGCCGCACGGGTGGCGTGCAGCGCATCGTCGACGCGATCCTTTTTCTCCTTCACTTCGACTTCGGTGGAGCCGCCGACGCGGATCACCGCGACACCGCCGGCGAGCTTGGCCAGCCGCTCCTGGAGCTTCTCGCGGTCGTAGTCGGAGGTGGTCTCCTCGATCTGTGCCTTGATCTGCGTGACGCGGCCCTGGATTTCTTCCTTGCGACCGGCGCCGTCGACGATCGTGGTGTTCTCCTTCTCGATCACCACCTTCTTGGCGCGGCCGAGCATCTGCAGGGTCACGCTTTCCAGCTTGATGCCCAGATCCTCGCTGATCGCCGTGCCGCCGGTGAGGATGGCGATGTCCTCCAGCATGGCCTTGCGGCGGTCGCCGAAGCCGGGCGCCTTGACGGCCGCGACCTTCAGGCCGCCGCGCAGCTTGTTGACGACCAGCGTGGCGAGCGCCTCGCCTTCGACGTCCTCCGCTATGATGAGCAACGGCTTGCCCGATTGCACCACGGCTTCAAGCACGGGAAGCATGGCCTGGAGATTGCCGAGCTTCTTTTCGTGGATGAGCACATAGGGTTCGTCCAGTTCGACCCGCATCTTGTCCTGGTTGGTGATGAAATAGGGGCTGAGATAGCCGCGGTCGAACTGCATGCCCTCGACCACCTCGAGCTCGGTCTCGGCGGTCTTGGCTTCCTCGACGGTGATGATGCCCTCGTTGCCGACCTTCTGCATGGCTTCCGCCAGGAAGCGGCCGATCTCGGCGTCACCGTTGGCGGAAATCGTACCGACCTGGGCGATCTCGTCGTTCCTGGTGATCTTGCGGGCATTGGCCTTCAATTCGGCGACCACGGCGTCCACCGCCTTGTCGATGCCGCGCTTCAGGTCCATCGGGTTCATGCCGGAGGCGACGGCCTTGGCGCCTTCCCTGACGATGGCCTGGGCAAGAACCGTGGCGGTCGTGGTGCCGTCACCGGCGAGGTCGTTGGTCTTGGAGGCAACCTCGCGCACCATCTGCGCGCCCATGTTCTCGAACTTGTCCTCCAGTTCGATCTCCTTCGCCACCGTCACGCCGTCCTTGGTGATGCGCGGCGCGCCAAACGATTTGTCGATGACGACGTTACGCCCCTTGGGGCCGAGCGTCACCTTCACCGCGTTGGCGAGAATGTCGACGCCGCGCAGCATGCGCTCGCGCGCGTCGGAATGGAATTTCACTTCCTTGGCAGCCATTGGATCACTCCTTCAATAGGCAGCTTTCGTTGACCGGTTGATTGGATCAGCGCCCGTCAGGCCGCTTTCTTCAGTTCGGCGGTCTGCTCGATCACGCCCATCACGTCGCTTTCCTTCATGATCAGAAGGTCCTCGCCGTCCAGCCTGATCTCGGTGCCGGACCACTTGCCGAACAGGATGCGGTCGCCGACCTTAAGGTCGAGCTCGACCAGCTTGCCGCTATCGTCGCGTGCGCCGGGGCCGACGGCGATGACCTCGCCCTCCTGCGGCTTTTCTTTGGCAGTGTCGGGAATGATGATGCCGCCGGCCGTTTTTTCATCGGCCTCGATGCGGCGGACCAGGACACGGTCATGCAATGGACGGAACGCCATATCGTTCTCCTTCAGGACAAACAGATTTTTGAGGTTCCTCCACACCGGACCGGCAATATCGGGCCGGTGCGGGGTACGCGCGACCCTTTCGGCGTCGCGTGCGCATATCGAGCTAGTTTTGCTGTTTTCCGGTTTCAAGAGGCTTCGAAAAATTTTTTGAGACTCGCACTGATCGAGTGCTAGTGCCATGAAAACATGCAGCTAATCGGGGCTTCAGCCGATTATTTCCCGCTTGAATTTTCCGCCCGGTCGAACAAAATTATCCATACCTTCGCCGGCCGCGAGGCTGGCAAAACAGGACCCTGCACAAAGGAGTTTTTTGGAAAGACGGAGGACCCAGATGAACCGACAAACGCTCTCGCCGATCATCCCTTCTCTCGCTCCCGAAACATCGGACCTCGCGCTCGATCGGCTGTTGTCGCCGGCAAGGCATTTCAGGCATCCCGACGAAGTCGTAGAGGACGAAACGCTCGATCTCCAGGAAAAGCGGGCGATTCTCTCGTCATGGGCCTCGGACGCCTGCGCCGTCGACTCCGTTCCGGCGTTGCGCCGGCCACCGGGGGCCGCGCAGCCCGTTTCCTTCGACACGATCATGGACGCGCTATGTCGGCTCGACAGAACGGCTGGGCCCTCACCGGCCTCAGACGGTCGGCGACGCACCGTCGATCGTCTGGACGCATAAAGGCGTAAGGCAGAGGAGACGTATATGGCTACCACGGTCAGCAGGGAATTCCGCCTGCAGATGGAAGGCTATGGCCTGACCACGGCTGAAATCCACTATCATCTTCCGGACCATCCAAGCTTGCTGCAGCTGTACGTCTGGCAGGAGTACGATCTGGCGCCGCATTTTCCGGAATTGAAGGGCTTTCTTGGCTATTGGGAGCGCGAACTGGAGGGCGCACTGCACTCCGTGCGCGTCGCCCACCATCGCCTCATCGAGCCGTCGGAATGGCGCGCCGTCGACGGTGTCATAGCCATCCACTGAAGCCGACTTCGGGCCGCAAACTGTCGATTACCCGGACCGAACGTGACTTGCGGGGAGCGCGTGCTTCCGACGGGATCAATCCGGCCCGCCTGGCCGCATTGAGAAATGCCTTATGCGCGTCGCGGCAGGCGCGCCCGGCAGCACGCCAGCTCCGCCCCCGCGCCCACTCGGGCCATTGCTGGTCTAGGCATTCCAGCGCCTCGAAGCTGCTGGCGACATTGCGCGATGCGGTCAGAAATTTGAGGGTAACAGGTTCGGGGAACCGAACGTCGTTCATCACTTCCTCCGTTCTTGACGTCTTTTGCGAGCAAGCAATCGAACGGGCGTCAATGACGCACGTCTGTCGTGGAGATGGGGACCCTGCGCGGAACGTCAAGACCGTCCACGCCGGCACCGGAGCGCTCAATCATCCTCATCAGCATCCAGAAGATCGATCAGTTCCGCAACGCGGGTGCCCGGCAGCGGCCGTCCTTCGCCCATCAGCGCTTCGTCTTCGTTGAGCCAGGCCCAGGCTTCCCGCAGTTCCTCGAAGGACGCGCCGGTGGACAGAATGTCGGCGATGAGCGTTTCGTCCGTCGGCCCAAGGACCGATACAACGTCCTCACGTGTCAACATTGTCGTTTCCTCCATCGACTGTCCGAGAACGGAAAATGAAAAATCGCACCACGGGCTTCTCGATGATAGCTGTTCTCGCACGAAGAACGCATGGCGCGCTGCCACCGGACATCGCATCCATGGGCTGGCAGTCCGGCCACGGTCCGAGGCTACAGGAAGCCTGTCTGGCCGGAGCAATTTCTCCCTTGTCAACTCGTACTCCCAGCCCGCGCTCCAAGGACTTGCGCTTCGTCGTGGTTCCACATGATCAGAGGCCATGTCGCTCTCCGAAGTACCGAGTCTCTTTCCACTATCGACCGGATTCGGCGGCGATACAGAGACCGCCGCAGCGAATTCAAGCACCAGTCTGCAAAAAATGTTGAAATCCGCCGATCTTCGCTCCCGTCATCCATGAAGGCGCCACCGGCACATCCTTGACCAATCTGACCCTACGGGTCCAAGTGGTAAAAGTCTTGTGGGCTGCCTCGACAGACTTCCGGTCATCGCAGGCGGAATAGCATGCTTCAGATGCCGCCGCGTGAAGAAGGCCGCGTCTTGCGACCGGCCATTCCCCCAGGAACTCTATGTCATCCATGACATGCTCGATCTTTCTGAGAACGAGCCATCGTCGCTCACGAAAATCGACTGCTTGAACATTCCACTTTCCATAGCAACCTCCCTTCTGACTGTGGGACGCATCCTTGGCCATGAGCGCCTCAGCGGTACGGAGTGTCGCTACCTCATGAATGTCGGAGACAACCTTACGTTCCGTTCCGCTGAGCGGGGCTATCAGCCCACCGGTGCCGTCCGCGGCTCGCCAGGTGCGTACGAGAACTGCGGCCTGGTCAAGCCAGAGCCGTTTCGGGATACGCGAAGGCACCGCCACCGCCGGCCTTCGGCGGAACGGCTGCCAAAACAGCAGAAGGCGGCGGATCGTCGTCATCATCGCGCCGGCGATGGCGCATGATGTGACCCCAGTTCCGCAACGAGGGCCGGCTCCTTCGCTGCGCCGATTTCCGCCCGCGCGTCGTCGTTGTCAACGGGCCGGGATTGGAAGCAGCGTCCAGGGCCTTTAGCGCCTGCAGGATTTCCTCCAGGTCAATGAGAGAGCCGTCCTCCATCTGGCGCATCGAGGGCAACCCGGGGACGGCGCGAGCATCGGACGCCCAGGAAGCCAAAAGCGCACGCTTCTCGGCGCGGCTCATCTTGGGATCGGCGAACACCTCATCGGGTCGCTGGAATATCGGCCTGGATGGAACAGGCCCGTCGTGCGGGCTGACATTTTGAAAATCGGCTAGGTCTGTCATCTCCGTTTCTCCGCAATCTGTGCCACCCGGCCGATGCCGGGAGGCAAATCGCAGGTTGAGGGTTCGCGCGGAACTCAGGCAGCTTTGCGCTGCGGTTCCGTGTCGCCGCTGATCTGCTTCTTTTTGCCAGCCTCATCAACCACCACGGCGCCGTCAGCCGAGCCGATGGCAATGCGGCGAGGCTTGAGTTCCTCGGGGATCTCTCGCACGAGATCCACCGACAGCAGGCCGTTCTGCAGCGTAGCGCGCGCGACCTTGACATGGTCGGCCAACTTGAAGACCTGCCTGAAATTACCGGTCGCAAGGCCTTGGTGGAGGACCTGCCGGTCGCCCTGTTCGGGCTTTTTTTGGCCAGTCACGATCAACTCGTGGCCGTGCTGGGTCAGATCGACCTCGCCGAGGCTGTAGCCGGCGATCGCCATGGTGATCCGGTAGTCGTTTTCGCGGATCTTCTCGATATTATAGGGCGGCCAGTCCGACCGGCCGCCATTGTCGAGCATGTCGAAGAGCGGGTCAAAGCCGACCGTCGAGCGGTACAGGGGAGCAAAATCGAAGGTTCTCATAGCCATATCCTCCGCAAAGCAACATGGTAACAAGCAGCGTCACAGCGTATCTGTGACGCCAATTCGTCGAGCCGAAGCCGCGACGACTCGTCGATTTGGGAACATTGAAAATGTCGTTCAAGAGCGGATCGAGAAATTTTTCGCGGAGATCCGAAACGCTTCAACTCGCTTAATCCAGAGTAACGTCAGCCGGCAAAATGATCCGGAAGAGGCCGGTCGCGTTGTGGATTGTGGAAGTGACAATAACCGCAGAAAGAAAAGGCCTAATACCAGACGACCCGAGGCGACACTCAGGATCGGGCACGCATTACCGACGGGAAAGACCTTGAAGTGCGCTCGACAACAGCCGCAGAGCGGTCGAAAACAAACACCGCAAGCACTGAGCAGCGCCTTGCTTGATGAGGAGGAACGACGTTTCGGAGGGTGTCAATCTGGCGGGCGAGAATTGCCCGGCTTTGACATCCGCGACCGCTACGCAGGCCAGCCTTCACGCTCGGCGTCAGTTCGTGCCGGAAAGGTCAGTGGGAACGTTCCTGCTGAAGCGCCTTCTCGAAGTGGTTCTGCTCCTCGCCGTTATCGGGACGGTTCAGGGTGACCATGCCAGCGGATCAGGAGGTTTCCGTCAGGCCCGTGTTCGACGATGAGGTGAAGATCGGAAATCTCCTCGAAGTAATGCTCGATGCTCTTCGGTCCTTCATCGGTTCGACATTCGATGACTGCTTCCCGCAGTTCTTCGTAGGAAGCACGGTGGACCGCTTGTCTACGATGATCGTTTCCTCCGTCGGCCCAAAGACCGACACGATCTCTTCGCGCGTCATCGGCATGGCCGCTCACCTGCATGCCAATGTTTAAAGCATCGGCCGGAAGACAAACTCCCGCCAGCGGACAGACAATACGCGTCGGTTAGGACGTTCTGGCGGGAAACCCCTTGACGCGCCGGAAGCGAATCCCCAGATCGATTCCGCCGGCGCCCAGGGCCGGCAAGGTCAAGGAGCGCCGCACCCTTGGCGCTCCTCGTACCCATGTTGCTCAGCAATGGAGGATATGGCTATGAGAACCGCATTCGACTTTTCCCCGCTCTATAGGTCCAGCATCGGCTTCGACCGCGTTTTCAACTTGCTCGAAAACGCCAGCCGGACGCCGAGCGCCGACAACTGGCCGCCCTATGACATCGCCAGGACGGGCGATGACGCCTATTACATCACCATGGCGGTGGCGGGCTTCGGCCAGGACGAATTGAGCATCGTTTACGAGCCAAACATGCTGGTCATCTCCGGCGAGAGAACGGCGGAAGACAGCGGTGACTATCTGCATCGCGGCATCGCCGGGCGGCCGTTCGAGCGCCGCTTCGAGCTCGCCGACCATGTCAAGGTGACCGGGGCCAGCCTCGTCAACGGCCTGCTGACCATTGATCTCCAGCGCGAGATTCCCGAGGAGATCAAGCCGCGTAAGATCGAGATTGGCAGCAGTGGCGGCAAAGCCGGGTTCCGTATCGAGGCCAAGGCCACGAAGGCCGTCGATAAGCCGGTCGCCGAGAAACAGGCCGCCTGAGGCAATTCCGATGACGTCCGGATGCCGGGCGCTGGCCGTCCGGCGATGCACGGATTTTGCCTGAAAGACGGTTATCAAGACTGACGAAAGGAGAATGACGATGAGCGTACGCGATCTTATCCCGTGGGGACGCGAGGAGAGCCGCTTCCCGAGCCTGTTCCGCGACAGCGAGCGCGATCCGTTCCTGTCGCTGCACCGCGAAGTGAACCGGCTGTTCGACGACGTTTTCCGCGGCTTCGACGGCGGCCTGCCTTCCGTCGGCAGGGCGTCTCCGTTCAACGGGAACTGGCCGAGCGTCGAGATCTCCGACAACGACAAGGAGATCAAGGTGACGGCCGAAGTGCCCGGCATGGAGGAAAAGGACATCGAGGTCCTGCTCGACGACGGCGTGCTGACGCTTCGGGGCGAGAAGCGTTCGGAGACCGAAGACAAGAACCGGCAGTTCTCGGAACGCTACTACGGCCGCTTCGAGCGCCGCATCCCCATCGGCTACGAAATCGAGGAGGACAAGATCGACGCCCGCTTCAAGAACGGCGTCCTGTCCGTGACCTTGCCGAAAACGGCAAAAGCGCAGTCGCAGGCCAAACGTATCGCGATCAAAAGCTGATGCCTGAATAGCCTGGAAAGCGGTTGGCGCCGTTTCCCGGGCTGTCCGTTTTTAGTCTTGTACTAAAAACTCGCGGAGGTGCAGCGTCGAGCCGATAGCGAATGTCCGCTGCGATCAGGATTTGTCCGGAACCGGGCTCATCATCACCCGGTGTGATGCGGTGCGCCGCTTCGCGGAAGACTAGAAATTTCCGGCCTGCGCAGACAGCATTTCCTGACAATGTGCGATCAAATGGGCGCGTTCCATTCGCTCTGTCTGGCGTTCTCCCTTCATGCGTAGCGAACCTCGATTTCGTATCAAACAAATTCGCTGCGCTCGGACGCAGCGTGCAATCTCGGCGTTCTGATCTTTCTGCCACCGCGCTCGCAGTCGCCGGCAAGCTCTTCTGATCCAAACCTGCCTCCACGACGTACGTACATTCTGTTAGGATTTTCTGGACGGATGCATATCGCATTTTGCCTGATTGGATGCTTTGGTTCAGGGTAATCGTATGGACCCTCGAGAAAATACAAATCGCTCGACGGTATGGTTCAGGGCATCGGTCGCCCTGATCCCCGTGATTGCGGCCTCGCTCCTGGGCCAATGGGCGACATATCCGAATCTCGCCTCATGGTATGCGGCGCTCGTTAAGCCGTCATTCAACCCGCCGAATTGGATTTTTGCCCCCGTCTGGACGACCCTTTACATATTGATGGCTTATGCTGCCTGGCGCATCCTGAAAATTACTAACAGACCCGCAGAGCGCCGTGTCGCGTTGACGCTCTTCTTCCTGCAACTGGCGCTGAATGCGCTATGGTCATGGCTGTTCTTTGAGCTGAACAATCCGCTTGCAGGATTGCTGAACATCGTACCGCAGTTCCTGCTCATCCTGGCGACGATAGATCGGTTCCGCAGGCTCGATCTGGTCGCCGCTGCCTGTTTGATACCTCTCGCGGCGTGGATCGCATTCGCATCGTTGCTGAATTTTGAAATCTGGCGCCTGAACGGCTAGCGGCAGCAGACAATGGCCGCCGAAACGCCCTTTGCCGAGTCCGAACGTCCTGTAATCGTCTGGTTCCGCGACGATCTTCGACTGTCCGACAACCCGGCGCTGACCGCTGCCGCGAACTGTGGCCGCAGGATCATCTGCGTCTTCGTGCATGACGAGGAATCCGCGGGGGTACGCCCGCTCGGTGGTGCGGCGCGATGGTGGCTCCATGGCGCCTTGCAGGAGCTGGACGATGCCCTACGCGCCCTTGGCGGTAGTCTTTGCGTCCATAAAGGGGTTGCATCGGCGGTCATTCCGCAGCTTGCGGCTGACAGCAACGCGGCGGCAGTCTACTGGAACCGCCGCTATGGAGCTGCCGAGCGCCGCGTCGACGAGGCCGTGAAAACCACCCTCAAAGCACAGGGGAACGAGGCGAAAAGTTTCAATGGCCACCTGCTTTACGAGCCGTGGTCGATCAAGACCAAGTCCGGCACCCCGTTCCGTGTTTTTTCCGCATTCTGGCGCGCCGCACATGAGGCCGGCGAGCCGAGCCAGCCTCTTGGCGTTCCCTCGCGGCTGAACCTCTTCCATGGCTCGTGCGGGCAGGCGTCAATAACGGGCGTCGAACTTGCCGATCTGGCGCTGGAGCCGTCATCGCCTGATTGGGCGGGCGGACTGCGCTCGAACTGGCGGCCCGGAGAAGTCGGCGCCCAGGCCCAGCTCGAATTCTTTCTGGAAGAGCATTTGAACGAGTATGCCGACCTCAGGGATTTCCCCGACCGTTCGGCCACATCCCGGCTCTCGCCCTATCTGCGCTTTGGCAACATCTCGCCCCGGCAATTGTGGCACGCCGCAGAGGCCGCCGCCAATGCGGCCACCAATCCAGGGCCGCATCGAAACCTCGAAAAATTCCGATCCGAATTGGGCTGGCGCGAGTTTTCGTACCACCTTCTTTATTACAATCCCGAGATCTCGAGCGAAAACCTGCAAACTAGGTTCGACGGTATGCCCTGGCGGGCAGACGCCAAGGCGCTTCGCGCGTGGCAGCAAGGCAAGACGGGCTATCCGATTGTCGATGCCGGCATGCGTGAACTTTGGACGACGGGTTGGATGCACAACCGGGTGCGCATGGTGGTCGCCTCGTTCCTGGCCAAGCATTTGCTGATCGACTGGCGACAGGGCGAGACGTGGTTCTGGGACACGCTTGTGGACGCCGATCCGGCCAGCAACGCGGCGAGTTGGCAATGGGTCGCCGGCTCCGGCGCCGACGCCGCACCCTACTTTCGCGTTTTCAACCCGGTTCTGCAAGGCGAGAAATTCGATCCCGATGGCCGCTATGTCAAACGTTGGCTGCCGGAACTTGACGGTGTTTCTTCATCCGTCGTCCATAGGCCGTGGCAGCTTCACAACAAGGTCGAAGCTTACGCTGAAAGAATCGTCGAACACGACCGGGCACGTCAACGCGCTCTCGACGCCTTCAAGGGCCTGGGTTGATTACGGCCGATAAACCGATCTGGACTGCCCCCGGATTGGCAGACAATTCCCAGCCTCACGCCGCGGCGGTTTCGAACGCCTCGGGACTGACGCCGCCGAGATGGGAGTGGCGGCGGGTTCGGTTGTAGAAGACCTCGATATAATCGAAGATGTCGGCTCGAGCGAGGTCTCGGGTTTTGTAGATGCGTTTTCGGATGCGCTCCTTTTTCAGGCTTGAGAAGAATGATTCCGCGACGGCGTTGTCCCAGCAATTGGCTCGCCGGCTCATGCTCGGCTCCAGATTGTTGGCGTGGCAAAATCGCTTGAAGTCGTCGCTTCCATACTGGCTGCCCTGGTCTGAATGCACCACCACGCGGCCGACGGGTTTCCTGCGCCAGACAGCCATGAGCAGCGCATCGAGCGCCAGCTCTTTCGAGAGGTTGGGCTTCATCGACCAGCCAATGACCTTGCGTGCAAACAGATCGACGACGACCGCCAGGTAGCCAGCCCTGCCAGGTCCGGATATAGGTGATGTCGGTCACCCAGACCTTGTTGGCCGCGGCGACGGTAAACTCGCGCTGCAGCCGATTCGGAGCGATGATCGAGGGACGGCCAGCTATGGATCGGGGCTTCTTGTAGCCACGGACTGGCTTGATGCCGTTTTCCCGCATGATGCGCTCGATACGGTGGAGCCCGCAACTCTCTCCGGCTTCTCGCAGGTCGCCGAAGATGCGACGGGCACCGTAAACGCCATGGCTTGCGCTGTAGGAGGCGCGGATGAGTTCGAGCAACCGGGCATCTTCCCGGGCGTGATCGCTCAGCGGCTCGTGCAGCCACGCGTAGAACCCTGCACGAGTCACCCGCAGGACCCGGCACATCAATGTGATGGCGTGGTCACGACGGTGCTCGTTCATGAAGCGGTACTTCACTCGGGTTCCCTGGCAAAGTACCGCGCGGCTTTTTTTAAGAGATCCCGCTCCTCTTCGGTGCGACGCAGTTGCGAACGAAGGCGAAGAACCTCGCTCTTGGCCTCCAGGAGTTCCTTCTGTTGATTGCCACTGAGAACTGACCCGGCATTTCCACCGAGAATTGACCCGCCTATTAGGTATGTTTCGGGTCTGTGGCTTGGGTCAAGTTCCTGCCTTTCTCCTTTTTGCTTTTGGTCTCAT
>NZ_JAVXZD010000013.1:0-80461 GCF_032460275.1 Mesorhizobium sp. SP-1A
TGGCAGATGCCCGTCGCCTTCACCTCGACCAGGACCTCGCCCTCGCGCGGCCCCTCCAGGTCCACCTCCATCACCTCCAACGGCTTGCCGGCTCCAACGGCAACTGCGGCGCGGGTTTTCATGTCTTGCTGCTCCAGTTTTTCTTTCGGGCCGCGACGCGGCAGATGTTTCGACGACTAGGCCGCCTTGGCGGGACCGGCCGGGAACACTCCCGACATCACCGTAAAGCCCTTGATGCGCTTGACCCGGTCGCACCAGCGCCGGATCGCCGGATAGTCCTGGCGCGGAATGCCGCCCTCCTCGGACAGCACGATGTAAGGGAAGCAGGCGATGTCGGCGACGGTCGGCTGCGGTGCCGAACAGATCCAGTCGCGTCCCTCCTGCTCCGCGAACCACAGGTGCTCGTCCAGGATGCGAAACAGGCGGTGGGCGCCGGCGCGCGCGGCCTCGACGTCGAAATCGTAGAACAGCGCGTCATGGAGACGGGCCGCCGAGGCCGTGCCGGTGATGGAGTCGGCAAAGGCCAGCCATTGGCTGATCTCGCCCAGCAGCGCCGGATTGTCGCGCGGATACCAGGTGCCCGACGCGTCGTATTTCGCGGCGAGATAGACCAGGATGGCCTGCGCGTCGCGCAGGACGAGACCGTCGTCCTCGATGACCGGAAGCTGGCCGAGCGGATTGATCTTGAGGAACCATTCCGACTTGTGCTCGCGGCCGGGATAGAAGTCGACCGGTACGGTCTCGTGCTCGATGCCGAGAAAGCTCATCAGCAGCCGCAGCTTGTAGCAATTGCCCGACAGTTCGTAGTCGTAAAGCTTGATCATCGGGGAAACTCCTAGAGGTCGAGGACCAGCCGCGCCGATTTCGCGCGCGACACGCAGGTCATGATCCTGGTGCCGGATTTCTTTTCGACATCGTTGAGGTAGACGTCCTGATGGTCCGGCTCGCCTTCGATCACGGTGGCGATGCAGGTGCCGCAGGCGCCCTGCTCGCAGGAGGACGGCACGTCGATGCCGCTCTCGCGCATGACCTGCAGGATCGTCTTGCCGGCCGGCACCTGGAGCGTGACGCAGGACCGCGCCAGCGCCACCTCGAAGCTGGAACTGTCGTCGATCTTGTTGGTGTTCTTGAAATATTCGAAATGCACGGCGGTGTCCGGCCAGCCCTGCTCCGCCGCGATGGCGCGCGCCGCCTCCAGCATCGGGCCGGGACCGCAGATGTAGAGATGCATGCCGTTGCGGTAGCCGGCGAGCACGCGGCGAAGCTCGGCGCCGGTCGCGTCCGGCGACAGCCCGAGATGCGGCTTCAGCGCCGCGCCGAGCTCTTCCAGCCGATCGGCGAAAGCCAGATGCGCCTCGCCCTGCGCGAAATAATGCAGCTCATGCGCCAGCTCCTGGTTCTTCAGCGCCTGCGCCATGGCCAGCAGCGGCGTGATGCCGATGCCGCCGGCGACGAAGATCGTCTGGATCGCGTCGCGGCGCAGCGGGAAGTTGTTGCGCGGCTCCGAGATCGCCAGGACGTCGCCCTCGCGCACCGTCTCGTGCATGCATTTCGAGCCGCCCTTCGAGTCCCGCTCCAGCTTGACGCCGATGGTGAAGCTGTCGGTCTCGCCCGGCCCGTTGGTGATCGAGTACTGCCGGACCTCGCCGTTGGGCATATGCACGTCGATATGCGCGCCCGGCTGGAAGGTCGGCAATATGCCCTTGATCGGCCGCAGCTCGAAGCCGGCGATGCCGTCGGCCGCCTGCCATTTGCGGGCTACCGTGACGCGCAGCGCCGCCTTGCGTCCATGCGCGGTCGGTTCGGGCATTTCGGCAAGCTCGGGCGAAACGCGCTCGATCACGGGTTCGAGCGGCGTGGGCGCCGGCATCGCGGCGGCTTCGCGCTCCGCGGCGTCGCGCAGCCTGGACAGGCGTTCGTTGTGATGGCGAAGGACGGCGATGCGTTCGGCGCCTTCCGGCTGCGCATCGAGAACGCCGCGGATGACCGAACGGTTGGAATCGACCGGCTGCACGAAGAACACCGCCAGCGTGCTTGCCTGGTTCTCGCTGGAGCGGATCGCCACCGAGAAATCGTTTGCGGCTTCGACGGAAATCCCGGCCCCGTCTCCCGCCAGGCTGCCGATCGGCTGAAAGCGGTAGGATTTGAGCTTCGAGGCGACGAGATGGGCAGGTGCGGCGACGGCAATGCCGCGCAGCGCCAGCAGGCTTCCCTCGGCGAGGCCGCCGACATCGGGCACCTCGCCCTGCGGCTCCTCCGCCGACCAGACCAGCCCGTAGCGCTCCACCGCCGCGAAGGTGCGGTTGGTGATGGTGCGGGCCGGCGCGTCGGCCGGATGCGCGGGGATATAGGTGCAGCCGGCGGTGCGGTTGGAATAGCGCCAGCCATGATATTGGCACTTCAGCTCGCGGCCGTCATTGATGCCGATCGACAGCCTGACGCCGCGATGCAGGCAACGGTTCTCCCACACGTTCACATAACCGTCGTCGGCGCGCCAGACGGCGAACTCGCGACCGAGCAGCTGGGCGTGGAAGACATGGCGGAACGGCAGGTCATCGGACGCGGCGATGGGATGCCATCTGGTCTTGGCGGTATCAAACATTGCAGTCTCCGGAATTTGGGGCTGACGCGGCTCACGCTCACACGGCGGCGGGGATGACCCCGTAGGTCACGCCCTTCTGACTGAGCCAGCGGCGATAGGCGATGGCCGACTTGTCGGCCCTGATGGGGGTTTCGGCGCGCGGATCGAGCGGCAGCCGCTTCGGGAACTGGTTCTCCAGGATCGGCTTGTCCTGACCGAAGATGGTCTGCTGGAAGCGCTTGATCACCTTGTCCTCGTTCTCTTCGTCGAGGATGCACAGCATCATGTGCGCGCGCACGTGCTCCTGGTCGATCGGCTGGAGGAAGACGGCGATGACATCGCGCCGGCTTTCGTCCATCGGGCTCGATTTATAGAGCACCGAGCAATAGGGATGCGGCACGCGGTAAACGTAGTCCACGTCGGCGCCGCCTTCGGACGTCGCCGCCGCCATCGGCTGGAAGAAGCGGCAGCGGGTGGCGAGAATCTCGTCGCGATCCACCGAGATCTCGACGTCGTATTCCTTCACCTCCGTATGCGGCTCCGCGCCGAGGATATCGGTGTGGACATAGGGGAAATGCCCCATGTCGAGGAAATTCTCGATGGCGCGCGGCGCCGAGACATTGACCCCGAACGTCGCTGCGTTGAGCCGGCGCCGGTCCGCCTCTTCGAATTCCGGGATGGGAAACAGGTCGGCCGGCGGCGTGCCGAGCGAGGTCCAGATGTAGCCGTAAGCCGTCTTGGTCGGCAACGCATCCTTCAGCGCCGCGGCGTCGATCCTGCCGCCGGCCGGCACATCCGGGCGCGCCTTCCAGGCGGTGGCGTTGCCCTCGGCGTCGAGCGCAAAGCCGATGCGTTCTTCGAGCAGCACCGTTTCGGATACGACGCCGGGCACCGTTTCGGCAACGGCGGCTAGCGGGTGCCAAAGGTTGAGGATCACCTGATCCTGGCATCGGGTCTGGTTCATGGAGATGGTTCCTTCATGAAGGCACTGACCGTATCTCACAGCCGCGCGGGGATCGCGCCGTACGAGACCGAACGGTCGCGCAACCAGCGGCGATAATAGACGGAAACGGCATCCGCCCGGATCGGCGTCTCGGCGCGCGGATCGAGCGGCAGCCGCTTGGGCAACTGGTTTTCCAGGATCGGCTTGTCCTGGGCGAAGATGAGCTGCATGAAGCAGCGCACGGCGGCCTCGCCGGTGCCGTCCTTGACATAGCACAGGAACGGGTGGGCGATGCAGTTCTCCTCGTCCACCGGCTGCACGAACAGGGTGATCGTGTCCAGCCGGTCCTTGTGGACGGAATTGCTCTTGTAGAGCGCCACCGTGTAGGGCCGGACCACCTTGTAGATGTAGTTGACCAGGAAACCGTCCTTGGCCGAGGGCGATGCGAAAGGCTGGTAGAACTTGCATTCCGTCGCCAGCACCTCGTCGGCTTCCGTCACCCGGACATTGTAGGGCGCCACTTCCGTATGCGGCTCCTCCCCCAAATAGCCGGGATGGACGAAGGGAAGATGCCCCATGTCCAGGAAATTCTCGACGGCGCGCAGGCCGGAACTGCGGACCGCAATGGAGCCGCCGGTCACCAGATAGCGATCGGGTTCCTCGGCCTCCGGCACGAAGACGATGTCGCGCTCCGGCGTGCCCAGACACGCCCACAGGAAACCGTAACGCTTGGCCGAGTTGATCTCGCGGCCGGTGTCGTCGCGGACGATCTCCTTGTTGTAGCGGCCGCGGCAATGGACCGTGAGATCGACGCCCAGAAGACGCGTATGGAACGGTTTGTCAGGCGACAGGTTCGTCAAGTCGGCAATCACGTGCCAATCGTTGAGAAGAACCCGGTCGCTGCAAAGGGCTGCTCTGCTCATCGCACCCTCCCTTGGCTAGCACTTCCCCATGAACCTAGCTCTTGTATGGCTCTATTGGAAACATAAGATTGGATACCAATCAATCAGATTTTGCTCATCAATGGCTTTTTTTTGATTGACACATCCGTGCGATTGAATACCGATATGGAACTCGTAACCAGAGATATGAGCTACCGTCGGCAGTGCTCGATCGTCGAGCGCACTGGCAGGGAAGGATATCCTCATGAGCAGCCGCTCGCAGGCGATTGCCGATATCTTGACCCGGGCCATCATTGAGCACCGGCTGGTACCCGGCTGCAAGCTCGGCGAGCGCGAGCTTTCCGAAATTTTCGACGTCAGCAGGATCGTCGTGCGCCAGGCCCTGATCAGGTTGGCCGACGACGGGCTGGCGCAGATCGAGCGCAACCGCGGCGCCTTCGTGGCAAAACCCTCCATCCAGGAAGCGATCGAGATCTACGACGCGCTCACGCTCGTGGAGCAGGGCGTGGCCGCGCAATTGTGCGACCGGCTCGGACCCGCCGGCTGGGCGGAACTGCGCCAGCATGTGGAGCGGCAGCGCCAGGCCTATGCGGCCGGCAACCACGCCCTCGCGGACGTGCTCGGGCAGGAATTCCACACCATCTTCGTGCGGCTCAGTCGCAACCGGGTGATGCAGGAGATCCACGCCCAGCTGGTGCGGCGCACCAACCTCCTGCGCTCGCTGATCACGGCAGACTTCGACTATTGCAATCTGCTGGACGACCATTCGCGCGTCGTCGATCTCCTGGAAAAGGGCCGGCTCCGGCCGGCGATGGACCTGATCGACACGCATCACCGGGCCGTGGTGCGCGGCTACATCATGGACCGGCAGGTCTTTCCGGAGCTGACGCCGGCCGAAGCGCTCGCTCCCTATCTGGGACAGGAAGAGACCGGCGCCGGCGACGCCGCGAAGGCGAAGAAGCGGCCGGCCAAGGCAGCGGGAGGCGCCGCTTCGGGCAACGGCAGGACGCACAGGCACTCGCACCCCCATTCGCATGACCGCGAATAGCCGCGGCCGGTAGCGTCCGGCAGCGGCATCGAGCAAAAACCAACCGGCGTGAACAAGCCGGACAAAGCCAGAAACCAATAGCCAAAGAGGGAATTCCATGAACCGGCCTACCAGACGTCAATTCCTGCAATATACCGGCGCCGCGGCGGCGGCCCTGGGCACCGGCGGCCTTGTCGGCCCTGCCCGTGCCGAGGAGCCGCTCAAGATCGGCGTGGTCTATGTCTCGCCGATCGCCGAGATCGGCTGGACCAAGCAGCACAGCCTCGCCGTCGACGCGGTCAAGGCCGAGCTGGGCGACAAGGTGTCGTTCACGGTCATCGAAAACATCTTCATGCCGCAGGACGCCGAGCGCGTCTTCCGCGAGCTGGCCTCTTCCGGCAACCGGTTGATCTTCGGCACCAGTTTCTCGCACGGCACGCCTTTGCAGAAGGTCTCCCCGCGCTTCCCCAAGGTGGCGTTCGAGCACTGCTCGGGCATCGTCCACCGCGCCAATCTCGGCAGCTTCGAGGCCAAATACTACGAAGGCTGCTTCGTCGCCGGTGCGTCCGGGGCGCATATGAGCAAGAGCAACAAGATCGGCTTCATCGGCGGCTTTCCGATCCCCGACATCGTCGGCCCGGCCAACGCGCTGCTGCTCGGCGCCCAGAGCGTCAATCCGGACATCACCTGCAACGCCATCTTCCTCAATTCCTGGTTCGATCCGGGCAAGGAGAAGGAGGCCGTCAACACGCTGGTTTCGCAGGGCTGCGACGTCATCTGCTCGATGACCGACACGGCCACCGGCGTGCAGGTCGCCGGCGAGAAGGGAGCCTGGTCAATCGGCTATGCCAGCGACATGGCGAAGTTCGGCGGCGGCAAGCAGCTCACCGCCTTCACGCTCGACTGGTCGAGCGACTATCTGCGCGCCGCCAAGGGAGTGCTGGCAGGCGACTGGAAGTCGGAAGTGCGCTGGGACGGCCTCGCGGCAGGCGTGGTCAAGATGGCGCCCTACAACGAAGCCATCCCGGCCGAGACCATCGCGAAACTCAAGCAGCTCGAGGCCGATATCGGCTCCGGCAAGGTCCATCCCTATGCCGGCGAGATCAAGGACCAGGCCGGCAACGTCAAGGTTGCCGCCGGGTCGGTGCTTTCGGACAGCGATATCCGCGGCATGAACTGGTTCGTCAAGGGGATGATCGGCAAGCTTTCCTGATCCGCCACGCCAGGGCCGAAACCGGGACGGCGCGACCGTCCCGGTTTTCGGCTGCCCCACCCGCTCATGCATGGCAGGACCCGCGATGACGCCTCGTCTCGAACTGCGAAATATCTGCAAACGCTACCCCGGCGTCGTCGCCAACGACGCCGTCTCGCTCTCGATCATGCCGGGGGAAATCCACGCCGTTCTCGGTGAGAACGGCGCCGGCAAATCGACCTTGATGAAGATCATCTACGGAGCCGCGCAGGCGGATTCCGGCGAGATCCTGTGCGACGGCAAACTGATCGCGTCGCACGACCCGGCCACCTCGCGCACGCTCGGCATCGAAATGGTGTACCAGCATTTCGCGCTGTTCGAATCCGTGACCGTGGTGGAGAACATCGCCCTGTCGGTTAGCAGCAGCTTCCATCTGGAAACGCTGGCTAGGCAGATCACGGAGCTGTCGCAGCGCTACGGCATGCCTATCGATCCGTGGCGGCGCGTGCACGACCTGTCGGTCGGCGAGCGGCAGCGCGTCGAGATCGTGCGCTGCCTGCTGCAGGCGCCCAAGCTTCTGATCCTCGACGAGCCGACGTCCGTGCTGACGCCTCAGGCGGTGGTGAAGCTGTTCGACACGCTGCGCCAGCTCGCCGCCGAGGGCTGCTCCATCCTCTATATCAGCCACAAGCTGGACGAGGTGCAGGAGCTTTGCGATTCCGCGACGGTGCTGCGCAACGGCCGCGTCACCGGCACCGCGCGCCCCAAGCAATCCACCTCGCTCGAACTCGCGCGGCTGATGGTCGGCTCCGAGCTGCCCGAAATGCGCGTCAGCCCCTCCGTGCGCAGCCCGTCTCCGGTCCTGCGCGTGCGCGATCTTTCGGCGCCTGCCAGCCGCAGCGGCATCGAGCTGAAGGACGTGTCCTTCGAGGTCCATGGCGGTGAGATCGTCGGCCTCGCCGGCGTTTCCGGCAACGGCCAGGCCGAGCTGATCGCCCTGCTGAGCGGCGAGCGCCAGCATTCCAGGGCCGAGGTCATCGAGATAGGCGGCAAGCCTGCCGGCCGTCTCGACGCGCGGGCAAGGCGCCGGCTCGGCATGGCTTTCGTGCCCGAGGAAAGGCTGGGCCGCGGCGCGGTGCCGCCGCACGCGCTGTGGGAAAACGCGGTGCTGACCGGCCATCGCACGGGGCTCGTGCGCAACGGGCTGGTCGACCGCAAGCGGGCGCGGAACTTCGCCGGCTCGATCATCGAGAAATTCAAGGTCAAGGCCAACGGCCCGCAGGCGAGCGCCCAGAGCCTTTCGGGCGGCAACTTGCAGAAATTCATCGTCGGCCGCGAGATCGCCCTGCAGCCGAAACTGTTTCTGGTGTCGCAGCCGACATGGGGCGTGGACGTAGGCGCGGCCGCTTTCATCCGCCAGACGCTGGTCGACCTCAGCCGCTCGGGCGCGGCGGTTCTGGTGGTCTCGGAAGAGCTGGACGAGCTGTTCGAGATCAGCGACCGCCTACTGGTCATCTGCCAGGGCCGCGTCTCGCCGCCGCTGCTGCGCAGCCAGACCAATCGCGAGGAAGTCGGGCTGCTGATGACGAAGATCGCCCCAAACCCCACCGAAACCGGCAGGAGAAGCGAAGTTGCGCTTCAAGATTGAACAACGACCGGAACCCTCCGCCGCGATGCGCCTGGCCGCTCCCGTGGCGGCGACCGCCCTGACCCTGGCGGTCGGCTCGCTGCTGTTCGCGGCGCTCGGCTACGATCCGCTGACGACGATGAACGCCTTCTTCGTGGAGCCGCTGGCCTCCATGAACGGCCTGTCGGAATGGCTGCTCAAGGCCTCGCCGCTGATCCTGATCGGCTGCGGCCTCGCGGTGGGCTTCCGCGCCAATGTCTGGAACATCGGCGCGGAAGGCCAGTTCATCATCGGCGCCATCGCCGCCTGCGGCGTCGGCCTGTTCTATCCCGATCAGGAAAGTCCGCTGCTGCTGCCGCTTATGTTCGTGGCGGCCGCCTGCGCAGGCATGGCCTGGGCGGCGATCCCGGCCTTCCTGCGCGCCCGCATGAACACCAACGAGATTCTCGTCACGCTCATGCTGACCTATATCGCCACGCTGTTCCTGTCGTGGCTGGTGCACGGGCCGTGGCGCGACCCCGCCGGGTTCAACTATCCGCAGACCGCCCTGCTGGCGCCGGCGGCCATGTTCCAGCCCTTCAACGACGCCTACCGGCTGAATTCCTCGATCTGGATCACGGTGCTGGCGGTGGTGCTGACCTGGCTGTTCGCGGATCGCAGCTTCCTCGGCTACAAGATGTCGGTCAGCGGCGCGGCTCCCCTTGCTGCGCGCTACGCCGGTTTCCGCGAATCCTCCGCCGTCTGGACCGGCCTGCTCGCCGGCGGCGCGGCCGCGGGCATCGCGGGCATGGCCGAAGTCGCGGGGCCGCTCGGCCAGCTCTCGCCGCAGATTTCCCCCGGCTACGGCTTCGCCGCCATCATCGTCGCCTTCATCGGCAGGTTGAACGCCTTCGGCATCGTGCTGGGCGGACTCCTGATGTCGCTGCTGTTCCTGGGCGGCGAGGCGGTCCAGCTTTCGCTCGGCCTGTCTTCCGCCCTGACGCGGGTCTTCCAGGGCATATTGCTGTTCTTCCTGCTGGCGGCGGATTTCTTCATCTTCTACCGCATACGTCTGGTCCCGAGGTACGCCTGATGGAACTCTTCATCGCCATCTTCACCGGCACCGTCATCGCCGCCACGCCGCTGATCTTCGCCGCCCTCGGCGAACTCGTGGTGGAAAAATCCGGCGTGCTCAACCTGGGCATCGAGGGCATGATGCTGGTGGGCGCCGCCTTTTCCTTCTGGGCCGTCGTGGCCGGCCTGCCGATGCCGGTCGCGATCCTGGCCGGCGCGCTGGGGGGCGCGGCCTCCTCGCTGCTGTTCGGCGTACTGGCGCTCACCTTCCTCACCAACCAGTATGCCGCCGGGCTGGCGCTCGCCATCTTCGGCTCGGGCGTGTCGGCCTTCCTCGGCCGCAATTTCGGCAGCGCGCCCATCGACGCGCTGAAGCCGGTCCACGTCCCTTTGCTGTCCGACCTGCCCCTGGTCGGCCCGCTGCTGTTCGGCTTCGATCCGATGGTCTATCTGGCGCTGGCGATGTTCCTCGTCATCAGCTGGTTTCTCTACCGCACCAAGTCCGGCCTCGTCCTGCGCACCATCGGCGAGTCGCCCGAAACGGCGCATGCGATCGGCTATCCCGTGGTGAAGATCCGCTACATCGCCGTTCTGTTCGGCGGGCTGATGGCAGGCCTGGCCGGCGCCTATCTGTCGGTCGCCTATACGCCGCTCTGGGTGGAGAACATGACCGCGGGCAAGGGCTGGATTTCGCTGGCGCTGGTCGTCTTCGCCACCTGGCGGCCGCTGCGCGTGCTCATCGGCGCCTGGCTGTTCGGCGGCATGACCATCCTGCAATTGCAGGGGCAGGCGCTCGGCCTGTCGGTGCCGTCCGAACTGCTCTCCGCCCTGCCCTATTTCGCGACGATCGTGGTGCTGGTCATCATCTCGCAGAACCGGCAGATCCTGGCCCTGCACTTCCCCGCCTCGCTGGCGAAACCGTTCAGGCCGGCGACCTAACATTCCGCGCCGTCAACAAAAATGGCCGGTCGATGCCGGCCATTTTCGCTATCCCGCACCGGCCGCGCCGGTCTCATTCCCGCGCATAGGACATGCCGAGGCGAGCCGGCTGGCCTGTGCGGAAACGCACCCCCATAAGAAGCGCGATCGAAGCGAGATAAGGCAGCGCCAGAAGCAGCTGTCTGGGCACGTGAGCCCCCAGGACCTGAAGGTGCGTCGCCAGCGCTTCCAGGAAAGCGAAGGCGGTGACGGCCATGAGCACGCCGCGCGGCTTCCAGTTGCCGGCGATCAGGGCGACGATGACGATCCAGCCGCGGCCGGCGGACACCAGCCGATGCTTTCGCGAGACACGGATCCGTTATCGATCGAGCATCGTAACTTGAAGGATGTATGCGCTCATCTGAACTAGGCGCCGCGCAAATGCCTCGGATTCAGGACACCGCAGAAGTGTCGTGGCAGAAGGTGTCGTCGGCAAAGCAGTGAAGTAGCTACTTTACCCGAGTTGCCTGTCGCACTTCAGTGAGAACTCACAGCAGGCGTCATTCCGGCGCATCAAACGCGCGACAGCGCAGATATTGCGCCCCATGTGAGAGCTTGGCCGGTTCTTTTGTGACCCCGGAGGCCGCGCCACTGACGCGTCGCGCCCAAGCTCAATCCGCAACGGATTCTGAGGTGAACGGCAGCCGGTTCAGCCCGGCCGCTGCTCGCGAACCGCCAGCAGCAGGACTGCGGTCAGCGCGCACAGGGCTGCCAGGGTGTAGAATCCGGCATTCTGGTTCCCCGCCGCCATGTCCGCATAGTTCTTGATCTGCGGCGCGAAGAAGGAGCCGAGATTGCCGATCGATACGATGAAAGCGATGCCGCTCGCCGCCCCCACGCCGCTCAGGTAGCGCGTCGGCAGGCTCCAATAGACAGGCTGCGATGCCGTCAGCCCCGGAATGGCGATGCAGGCCGCGACCAGCATGACATAGGGGTTGGAAGTCAGCCCTATCGCCGCCAGCGCGATGACGCCGCACACGACCATCCAGAAGCAGATCATGCGATGCCTGTTCGTGTTATCGGCCAGGACGGTGAAGTAACGCGTGGCAATCAGGGAACACACCCACGGCAGGCTGAGGAGCGTGCCCACCTGAAGGCTCATGACGCCACCGGAGAAGGTCTGGGCGAAGCGGGACGGAAAATAGAATGTCAGCGGCGCGGTGCCCACCTGCATGAAGAAATAGATGCCGATGAAGATCCAGACCCGCACGTCCTTGAGAACGGACAAGGCGGAATGGGTGACCGCGCGTTTTTTCTCCGCCTCCTCCTGACGGATTGCTTCGGTCAGCGCCTCGCGCTCGGATGCCTCCAGCCATTTGGCTTTTGCCGGGCTGTCCGAAAGGTAGAAAAGCGCGATGACGCCCACGACGCTCGCCGCCAGCCCTTCCACAAGGAACATCCATTGCCAGTTGGCGAGCCCGAATATGCCGTGTTGGGTCAGCAGCCAGCCGGACAACGGGCTCCCGAGCACCAGGGAAAGCGGCACGCCCAGATAGAACAGGCCCGTCGCGCGGGCCCGTTGCCGAGCCGGGAACCAGTAGGTCAGATAGAGGAGAACGCCGGGATAGAACCCTGCCTCGCACACGCCCAGCAGGAACCGGAGAACGTAGAACGTGGTTTGCGTATGCGCGAACATCATCGCGCCGGACACGAGGCCCCACGAGATCATGATGCGCGCCAGCCAGAGGCGCGCTCCCACCCTGTGCATCACGATATTGCTGGGAACCTCGAACAGGGCATAGCCGATGAAGAAGATGCCGGCGCCGAAAGCGTAGGCCGTGTTGCTCAGCCCGGTATCGGCCTGGAACGCATCCTTGGCGAAACCGATATTCGCCCGGTCGAGAAACGCCAGGATGAGCATCAGCGCAAGGAAGGGCAAAAGCCGCCACGTCGCCTTCCGTACGGCGGATTCCACAGCGGGTTCGTTCAGCAATGTCGTCTCCTCCACATGTCAGACCGAATGGCTTGGGTCCATATATCTTTATTTGTAGGCGTACAATACATTCATATGTAAATTATCGAGACCTGCGGACCGGATATCGTGCGGAGAGCGGCCCCTGCCCCGCGCCTTCTACCCGGATATGAATTGGGCGCTTTATTGCCGAAGGGGAGCATCGAAATCCTCCGGCATCGCCAGCACAACATGCTTGCTCTCACGCGCATCCACAGTGCTCCTCCGAAGCGTGGAACCCATGCCGGACGTGTGGTGCATAAGCAGTGCGCCCTGCTTTGCCGTCCCGGTCGCGTAAATTCCGGGCCAATCACGGCTTGTAAAGCTGCCCCATATGTGAATATATTTTTTAACGGAGAAGATTTGTGGAGGACCGGTTGACGCCGGCGCGCCGGATTAGGGGCGCGGCGGACGCAGACCCCTCCCCGACAGCATATGGATGGAAAATGACCAGCTTCTCGCCGACGGTCGGCGTCGCCTCGACCTTTCCCACGGACATGCCCGCCGATCATGCCGAGCTGCCGGTGTGGAACGCCGAAAACTGGTTCTACGAGGACTGGCCGGTCGGACAGAAGATCCGGTCGCTCCGGCGCACCATGGCCGAGGGCGACAGCCATCTGTTCAACGCGCTGGTGCTCGATATCCACCCCTACGTGCAGGACCAGATGTTCGCCGAGCGCGAAGGGATCTTCGGAAAGCGGCTGATCGCCGGCGCCTTCGTGTTTTCCGCCGGCCTGGGCCTGGTCGCCACCAACTGCGTGAACGCTTTCTCCTACGGCTACGACAAGCTGCGTTTCATCAAGCCGGTCTTTATCGGCGACACGATCTATTCGATCCGCACCAATATGGAGAAGACGCCGCGCTACAAGGAGATGGGGCTTATCCGCGCCAGCTACCAGGTGTTCAAGGGCGAAGGCGAACTGGTGCTCTACTGCGAGCATCTGCAAACGGTGAAATACCGGAACCCCGCCGATTTCGCCGGCAAGACGGAGAAGTGACCATGGCCAACGACCTGCCGCTTTCCGGCCTCGTCGTCGTCGATATGAGCCAGTTCCTGTCGGGGCCGTATTGCTCGCTCAGGCTTCTCGACCTCGGCGCCCGCGTCATCAAGGTCGAACGGCCCGACGGCGGCGACCTGTCGCGCCGGCTCTATCTCAGCGACACCGAGATCGGCGGCGATTCCACCATCTTCCATGCCATCAACCGGGCCAAGGAAAGTTTCGCCGTCGATCTGAAGAACGAGGACGACCTCAAGGCGCTGCGCGGCCTGCTCGCCAAGGCCGACGTGCTGATCCAGAACTTCCGGCCGGGCGTGATCGAGCGCCTCGGCCTCGACTATGAGCATGTGCGGTCGATCAACCCGCGCCTCGTCTATGCCTCGATCAGCGGCTATGGCGAGGAAGGGCCGTGGGTCAAGCGGCCGGGGCAGGATCTGCTTGCCCAGGCGCGCTCGGGCGTCATGTGGTTGAACGGCGACGAAGACCAGGGGCCGGTGCCGTTCGGGCTGGCCATCGCAGACATGCTCGCCGGCGCAGCCTGTGCGCAAGGCATCCTCGCCGCGCTGGTGCGTCGCGGCGTCACCGGGCTGGGCGGCCATGTCGAGACAAGCCTGTTCGAGGCGTTGATCGACTTCCAGTTCGAAGTGCTGACCACCCATCTGAACGACGGCCAGCGCCTGCCGCGCCGCTCCTCCTTCCGCAGCGCTCATGCCTATCTGGCGGCGCCCTACGGCGTCTATCAGGCGAAGGACGGTTTCCTGGCCATCGCCATGACGCCGATCCCGAAGCTGGCCGACCTGCTTGAGCTCGACGCGCTGGCGCCCTATCGCGACCAGCCCGCGACCTGGTTCACGGCGCGCGACGAGATCAAGGCGATCATCGCCGAGCGCATAGCGCAGAAAACGGTCGGCGAATGGCTGGCCGTCCTCGAACCGGCCGATATCTGGTGCGCCAAAGTGCTGAACTGGCAGGAAATGCTGAACAGCGACGGCTTCAAGGCGCTCGATCTGTTGCAGACGGTGACGCGTGAAGACAACGTCTCGATCCGGACCACCCGCTCGCCGCTGAGGGTGGACGGCGTGCGGGCCAAGGCCGAGAAGGCGGCACCCCGTGTCGGGGAGCACAGCGCAAAGATCCGCGCGGAGTTCGGACTGTGACAGTGCTCAAGGGCATGACCTGGAACCACCCGCGCGGCTACGACCCGATGGTCGCCTGCTCGGCGCAGTGGAAGGAAAAGACCGGCGTTTCGATCGTCTGGGAAAAGCGTTCGCTTCAGGATTTCGAATCCTTTCCTGTGGAGGAACTGGCGCGCGCCTATGACCTGATCGTCATCGACCATCCGCATGTCGGCCAGATCACCGCCGAAAACTGCCTCGTGCCGCTGGACGTCGCCGGCCGCGAGGCGGAGCGCGACGCGCTTGCCGCGGGAAGCGTCGGCCAGTCCTATCCGAGCTATGGCTGGCAAGGCCGGCAATGGGCGTTTCCCATAGACGCGGCGGCGCAAGTGCAGGCATGGCGGCCCGACCTGATCGATGCAGCGCCCGCGAGCTGGAACGAGGCGCTGGCGCTCGCCCGTCAGGGAAAGGTGTTGCTGCCGCTCAGGGCGCCGCATTCGCTGATGTGTTTCTACACCCTCGCCGCCAATTTCGGCCGGGCCTGCGCCAATGACGGCCCGTGCGACCTGATCGATGCCGAAACCGGCGAGAAGGTCTTCGAAATGCTGCGGGAGATCGCGGCGCTGGTCGATCCGGAATGTCTCGCCATGGATCCGATCGCCGTGTCGGAAGAGATGGCGAAAGCCGGCTCCCGCATTGCCTGCGCGCCGCTGATCTACGGCTACGTCTCCTATGCGACGGAGGGGTTTCGTCCCAACCGGCTGGCCTTCTGCGACATGCCGGCCGCAGGCGGCGCCGGGCCCGTCGGCTCCGCCCTCGGCGGCACCGGCATCGCCGTTTCCGCCTTCTCCGCCGCGAGGAGGGAAGCCATCGATTTCGCCTATTGGATCGCCAGCGGCGACGTGCAGCGCGGGCCTTACGCGTCGGCGGGCGGACAGCCCGGCCATGCAGGCGCCTGGGAGGACGCGGCCGTCAACGCAGCGACCGGCGACTTCTATCGGGGCACGCGCGCGACGCTCGAACATGCCTGGGTTCGTCCGCGTCACGACGGCTACATGGCCTTCCAGGAGGCCGCGTCCGCCCGGATCAACGAAGGTCTTACCGAGAGGCAGGACGCGCGAAGCGTCGTCGCCGATCTCAATCGCCTGTATCGGGAAAGTTTCGCGCCGGTCGGCAAAAGCGGTTAGGTGCAATCCAAGGGAGGAGAAAATGTGGGAGGAAAGAATGTCTGGCCTGATGCGCGGTCTTTGCGCCGCGACCGCAATGCTCGCGGTTCCGGCGGTGGCCCATGCGGCGGATGTCAAGACCGTGGTCGACGGCCTGCCTGCCGAACTCAAGGCGCAATATGAAAATGCGCCGCAGAAGATCCTGCCGTCCGCGTGGGACAAATATGCCCCGCCGGCGAAGCCATGGAAGTGGTGCCACTCCGAGAGCTACCAGGGCAATCCGTGGCGCGTGAGCGTCACCAAGGAACTGAAGCGCCTGGTCGACGGCCTGATCGCCGACGGCGCGGTCGCCAGCTTCGAGGTCTCGGACTCCAACAACGACCCCAGCCAGCAGATCAACCAGATCCGCGCCTTCATCGACAAGGGGTGCTCGATCATCACGTCGATCCCCGGTTCGGCCACCTTGCTCGACGACGCGATCGATGCCGCCGCCAAGGCCAACATCCCCTTCGTCACCGCGGCCGGCTCCGTGACCAGCCCGAACGCGATCAATGTCGATTCCAACTATGCCCGCTGGGGCTACGACATGATAACCGCGATCGGCAAGGCGAAGTCCGACGCCAGCGTGCTGATGGTCGAAGGCATCGCCGGCCACCCGATCGTCGTGCAGGAGCGCCAGGGCGCGGACAAGGCGCTTGCCGAGAACGCCGGGCTCAAGGTGGCGCGGTCGGTCAACGGCAACTGGACGGCCAATGTGACGAAGACCGTGGTGTTGCAGGCGATCGCCACCAACCCGGCGCCCATCGACGCCGTGTGGACGACGGGCAGCGAGAGCCGCGTCGTGGCAGAGGCTTTCGCTCAGGCCGGCAGGCCGGCTCCGCTCATCACCGGCTCGATCACCGGCGACGCGCTCGGTTATTGGAAGGCCAATCCGGACAAGTATCGGTTCGAGGGCCATGCCGTGCTGCCCGGCTGGACCGCGCAGACCCTGTTTCGCGTCGGCGTGCGTATGCTGGACGGCCAGAAGCCCAAGCTGAACACGTTGCTGATCCCGATTCCGGCCGTGCACGGCACCGAACTGGACAAGTGGTACAAGGACTGCATGACCCCGGACGCGGTTTCGGTGTTCCCCGTGCCGCCGACCGACCCCATGCCTGAGGAATGGCTTGATGCCTATTTCTCCAATCCTGCGCCGACCAAGGGGTGGGATTACTCGAAGGTTCCGGACGCCTGCGCCAAGTAACCGGCGGCAAAGCATATCGGCTCGAAGCCTGCCCGACATTGGCCGGAAGCAGCGGCTTCGAGCCTGGAGGAAACCATGCTCAAGGTCGAAGGCGTCTCCAAGCGCTATGGTGAAACGGTCGCGCTCGCGGACGCCTCGATCGATTTTCGCGCCGGCACGGTTCATACCATTCTGGGCGAGAACGGTTCCGGCAAGAGCACGCTGGTGAAGCTTTTGTCGGGTATCGTCCAGCCGGATTCCGGAGGGATCGTGCTGAACGGCAAAACATTCTCGGGACGCAATCCCGTGGCGTTCCAGAGTGCCGGTTTCGCTACCGTCTTCCAGGAAGTGCTGATCGCCCCCGAACGGTCGGTGACCGACAATATTCTGCTGGGTCTCGACGGACTGCTCAAACGCAACGTCCCGCGCGGCGAGCGCCGGGAAAGGGCCAGAGCCGCGCTGGCGCGAGTCGCGCGCACGCCGGTGCCGCTGGCCCGGCCGGCCGGTCTTTTGCCGCTCGCGGCCCAGCAGCTCGTCGTGCTGGCGCGAGCCGTGGCTCGCGACCCCAGGATCCTCATCTTGGACGAGGTCACCGCGGCGCTCGACTTCGCCGACCGCGCGACGGTGTTCGAGCTGATGCGCGCTCTGGCGGACAAGGACCGCCTCGTTCTTTTCATCACCCACCGCATGGACGAGGTCATGGCCCTGTCCGACCGCATCTCGATCCTGCGCGGCGGCAAGGTGGTGCGCACGGAAGAGCGCGGCGTTTCCTCCCCCGACGAACTGTTGAAGGCGATGGCGCCGCTGACTGCCGCGGAACTCGTTCATGACTGATGCGATGACCCTTCATACGCGCAATCTCGCCATCGCGCCGGGCAAGGCGGGCATCACCCAAAGCATATCGTCCGGCGAAATCATCGGCCTTGCCGGGCTGGACGGACACGGCCAGGAAAGCTTCCTGAAAATGCTGGCGGGACTGGACGTTCCCGCTGGCGGCGGGATCGTGATCGAACGTGGCGCCGTCCAGACGCCGGTGACCGGATTCAGGAAGGCTGTCGCGAACGGCATCGCCTACCTGCCGCGCGACCGCCGCGCCACCGGCATCTTCCCGACCCAGTCGGTGCTCGACAATTTCGCCATCTCCACCGTCCGCCGGGACGTTCGGCTGGGCCTGATCAGCGGCAAGGAGCGGCGGCAGCGTTACGAGACCTACAGGCAGAAGCTGTCGATCGTCGCGCCACGGCCCGACGCGCCCATCACGACATTGTCGGGCGGCAACCAGCAGAAGGTGCTTCTGGCGCGCGCGCTGGCGCTGGAGCCGGACGTGCTTCTGCTCAACGACCCGACGCGCGGCGTCGACGTCGCCACCAGGCACGTGCTCTATGACGTGTTCCGCGACCTGGCCGCCGGGGGGATGGCGCTTGTGGTGCTGTCGAGCGAGATCGAGGAGATTCTGCTGCTGTGCCGTCGCGTCCTGGTTTTTCGCGAACAGGAACTTTCGGCCGAGATCGCAAGCGGCACCATGTCCAGCGAGGCCGTCATCGCCGCCATGTTCGGACGCGCCGCATGAACCGCCTCGGCAACATTTCCCGCACATTGCGCGGCGCCGGTTTCGCGCTGGTGCTGCTCGTCGTCCTGCTGGCTGTCAACCTCGTGCTCAACCCCGTGCGCTTCCAGCCGTCGTCATGGGGCATATTGATCGGCCTTGCCGCGCCTCTGATCGGCGCGGCGGCGGCATCGACGCCCGTCATCCTCGCCGGCCGTGGCGGCATCGACATTTCCGTCGGTCCACTGATGGGGTTCGTCAACGCGATCGTGATCCAGTCGCTGTTCCTGAAGGCCGGCATCGACTCGCCGCTGCTGCTCGTGCCTGCGGCGCTCGCCATCGGCGCGGCGGTCGGCGCCGCGAACGGTTTCATGGCCACGATCCTGCGCATCCAGCCGATCGTGGCGACGCTCGGTACATATCTCATCCTGGCCGGCGTCACCTTGACGATACTGCCCGCACCGGTGGGGCCGGCGCCGGGCTGGCTCAAGGAAATGGCCGGACCGCTCTCGGTGGTGCCGCTCGCCGCCATCTTCCTGTTCTGGTGGCTGGTGCGCCAGACACCCTATTACGACCAGCTCATGGCCATCGGCAGCGACGACCGCGCCGCCTACACGGCGGGCGTGGCCGTGACGCGGGTCCGCTTCATCGCCTATGTGATCACCGGCCTATTTTCCGGCGTGGCCGGGCTGATGCTGACCGCGCTGATCGGTTCGGCCGATCCCGGCATCGGCCCGACCTACACATTGATCGCAATCGCGGCGGTGGCGCTCGGCGGCGTCAGCCTGGCCGGCGGCAAGGGCGGACTGGCGGGCGCGGTCATCGGGGCCGTCGATATTTTCCTCCTGCAAAGCCTGCTCACCATGTTCAACGTCTCCACCTACGTGCTCCAGATAGCCTATGGCGCGATACTCGTGGCTGCCGTGGTCCTGACGGCGTTGCAGGACCGGTTTTCCCGACGGGAGACATCGCGATGAGGTTCGATCGCACCTGGTTCGCCACGACCAACGGCCGTATCGCCGGCGCCTTCATCGTCGCGGCACTGCTGCACGTCGCCGGCACGGTGCTCATTCCAGGCTATTCGGCGCCGTTCGCGGTACGCGCGATTCTGGTGATCTCGGCGCTGCTGGCGGTCGCATGCATCGGCCAGACGCTGGTGGTCATCCTGGGCGGCATCGACCTGTCGATACCCTTCGTCATCGGTTTCGCCAATGTCGTGGCGGCGCAACTCTACGGCCAAGGCTGGAATTTCGCTCTCGTCTGCCTTCTGGTGGCCGTCCTCGCCATCATGATCGGCGCGCTCAACGGGTTGATCTCGCGGGGGCTGGAAATCCATCCGCTGATCGTCACGCTGGGGACCGGAATGGTCATCCAGGGCGCGGTCCTGCTGTGGACCAAGGGCTTTCCGTCCGGGTCGGCGCCGCCGGCGGTGTCGGCTTTCGTCTCCATCGGCGGCTCGATCGGGCCGCTACCGGTGCCCGGCGTGGTGCCGGCGGTTGTACTCCTGGCGCTGCTGGTGACGTTGGTGCTGGCGCGCACGCCCTATGGCAGGCGGCTCTATGCACTGGGCAGCAATCCCGGCGCCGCCCCCCTCGCCCTGATCAAACCGGTCGGCATGTGGATGACCACCTTCGCGGCCAGCGCCTTCTTCGCCGCGGTCACAGGGATCCTGCTGCTCGGCTTCACCGGGTCGGCATATGGCGATGTCGGCCAACCCTACCTGTTCCAGACCATTGCCGCGGTGGTGGTCGGCGGCACGGCGCTGATCGGCGGGCGCGGCAGCTATGTCGGCACCATCGCCGGCGTGCTCGTGCTGACCGAAATCAACACGCTGCTGATCGGACTCGGCTTCCAGCCGGCGGCGGTCCAGGCGGCACTGGGATTGATCATCGTGCTGCTGGTGTCGCTCTACGGCCGCGAGCGCCATGTGAGCACGACGATCTAAGGCCTGCCGCCCGCAGGGCCTGCGGTGTTGGGCCAGCCGTCCTTCGTCGTCAGACGATCCTGACGCACATCGGCGTGCCGATCTCGATCGCCTGCCCGGAATCCGTCAGCCGGCCGGTCGCCTCGTCGCGCGCGAAGATGGTGATGCGGTCGCCGTTCTGGTTGGCGCAGAACAGGTGCTTCCCGGAAGGCGTCAGGCACAGATTGCGAGGCGTCGCGCCGCCGCAGGGGGTGTAGTCCACCAGGGCCAGTTCCCCGGTTTCTGGATCGACGGCGAAGATCGCCACCGAATCGTGCCCGCGGTTCGAACCGTAGAGGAAGCGGCCGTCAGGCGAGATCTGGATGTCGGCGCAATGGTTGTGGTCGCGCGCCTCGGCCGGTACGGCCGGTTTGGTGTCCGCGATTGCGAGCGCGCCACTGTCGGCATCCAGCGTCAGGCTCACCACCGTCGAATCGAGCTCGTTCATGACAAAGACGAACCGGCCGTTCGGATGCAGCGCCACATGGCGCGGACCGGCAGCGGGTTTCAGGGCCGTCTCGGCCAGCCGCTGGAGCGCCCCGTCGGGCTCGATCCGGTAGGTGACGAGCCGGTCGATGCCGAGATCGGCGACGATGGCGACGCCGCCCGCGATGGTTTCGGTGACGCTATGCGCATGGCTGCGCTCCTGGCGCGCGGCGTTGGGGCCCGTGCCCCGGTGCGCAACGCTGGCGAGCGGCGGAGTGAGCCCACCGTCTGGCCGGATGCCATAGACCGCCACGGCCTGGTCGGGGCCGCCCTCCCCCATGCCATAATTGGCCACCAGCAGCTTTCTGCCGTTGCGCGTAAGACAGTTGTGCGCGGTGATGCTGCCCAGGCTCGGCTGCTTGTTGACATAGCTCAGCCTGTTCGTTGCGCGCTCGAAACGGTAAGCCGACACCATGCCCTCGCGCCATTCGAACACTTCCGAATTGGCGAAGACCCCGCTGCCGTCCGCCGTGACGGACAGGAAGGTCGGATTGTCGATGTCTCCGGTTTCGCAAAGCCGGACCGTCTCCAGCGTCGCCTCGTTGAAACCGTAAACGGATAGCCCCACTCCCCGCGCGCCCTGGAAATAGGGCGTCTCGCGGTTGAGCGAACCCACGAACACCAAAAGATCGTCCGCCATAACTCCTCCCGATCGCCTTCGATATCCCGGATACCTGCCGCGCTAAGATACTCTCACAGGGGAATTTACTATTCAAATAAGAATTACAGCGCCATCTTCATGTCCGAGCCGGCGAGTTGCGAAAGCCTCGTCGCCGCGGCTTGCAGCAGCGTTATGGTCTTGGTGATGTCCGGTGCGGCCGGCGCGTTGACCAGCGTGATATAGGGAATGGTAAGGGCCGCGATGCCCCGCCCGTCCGAGCCGAGGACCGGAGCCGAGAGATTGTAGACGCCGGCCGTCTGAAGCGAGGCCATCATCTCGTAGCCGCGGTCGCGTACCTGGTCGAGGCGGGCGAAGAAGTCCGGCGACTGCTTCATCTCCTCGTTGCTGCGCAGATGCTCGGCTATCATCATCTCGCGTTCCTCCTGCGAGCGGAATGCCAGCAGCACATGGCCGGAACCGGTGTCGAACAGGCTGATATGCGAGCCGACCCTGATCGATATGCCCCAGTAATGCGGCGCTTCCTGCTGGGCAATGACCACGGCGTTGCCGCGGTCGAACACGACGAGCTGGTTCGCCTGCCAGGAGGTCTCGGCAAGTTCGCGCATGATCGACGTGGCGTAGGAAACCAGCCGGCGCACCGGAGGATGCAGTTGCGCCAGGCCGAACAATTTCAACGTCAGGGAATAGCGGTCGCCGTCGGAGCGGGTGACATAGCCGCGCCTCACCAGCCGATCGAGCATCCTGTAGAACTCGTTCGGGCTGCGGTCCAGCCGCTTGGCGATCTCGGCCTGGGTCAACCCGCCGTCGACGTCCGCCAGCAACTCCAGAATGTCCAGTCCCTTGTCGAGCGCCGGCGCGCGATACCGGTCTTCTTCGTCTTCCTGCACGGGCTGTCTCTCCGGCGTATATGAATATGGCGATTCATATACGCCGGAGCCCGGTCTTGGGAAGAGTTTTGGCTTGACGGTGTATGAATATGTTGTTTGTATATAAATGAAGCAGCGGAGGCTTCAATTCGGCAGGCCTGCTGCCGTCCCAGGGAGGATTTTCATGAACAGATTGCTTTCCGGCGTCGCCGCCGGTGTCTTGCTCCTGGCGTGGGGCACGGGCGCAGGGCTCGCAGCCGATTTGCCGGGCAAGTTTCCCGGCGTCACCATCGACGCCAAGCTGATCGGCGGCCAGCAATACGAGAAGCTCTACGAGCGCATCGGCGAATGGGAAAAGGCGACCGGCGCCAAGGTCAACGTCGTTTCCAAGAAGAACCATTTCGATCTCGACAAGGAGATCAAGTCCGACATCGCCTCCAATTCGATCACCTGGTGCGTCGGCTCCAACCACACCTCGTTCGCGCCGCAATATCCGGGCATCTACACCGACCTCTCCAAGCTGCTCCCCAAGGAAGAGATCGACGCCTTCGTTCCGGCGAACATCGCCGCCGCGACGCTGGACGGCAAACTGGTGATGCTGCCGCGCGCGCAGTTCGACGTCTCGGCGCTCTACTACCAGAAGAGCCTCTATCAGGACGAAGCCAAGAAGAAGGCCTACAAGGAAAAATACGGCGAGGAACTGGCACCGCCGGACACGTTCGAGGAGATGGCGCAGCAGGCCGAATTCTTCGCCAGCCCGCCGGATTTCTACGGGACGCAATATGCGGGCAAGGAAGAGGCCATCAACGGCCGCTTCTACGAGATGCTCGTTGCCGACGGCGGCGAATATCTCGACAAGGACGGCAAGCCCGCCTTCAATTCCGAGGCCGGCGTCAAGGCGCTCGACTGGTTCGTCAACCTCTACAAGGCCAAGGCAGTGCCCGCCGGCACGACCAACTATCTGTGGGACGATCTCGGCCAGGGCTTCGCTTCCGGCACCGTGGCGCTCAACCTCGACTGGCCGGGCTGGGCCGGGTTTTTCAACGATCCCAAATCGTCGAAGGTCGCCGGCAATGTCGGCGTGAAGGTCCAGCCGAAAGGCGCGTCGGGCAAGCGTTCGGGCTGGTCGGGCGCGCACGGCTTCTCGGTGACCGAGAACTGCGCCAACAAGGAGGCGGCGGCTTCGCTCGTGTGGTGGCTGACCAACGAGGACAGCCAGAAGCTGGAAGCCGCGGCCGGGCCTCTGCCCACCCGCACCAAGGTGTGGGAATGGGACCTCGAGCAGGCCAAGTCCGATCCTTACAAGACGGAGGTCCTGCAGGCTTTCCAGGAAGCCGCCAAGAACGCCTTCCCGGTGCCGCAAACGGCGGAATGGATCGAGATTTCCAACGCGGTCTATCCCGAACTCCAGGCCGCCATCCTCGGCGACAAGACTTCCAAGCAGGCGCTGGACGAGGCGGCGGCCAAGGCCACGCAGATCCTCGAAGACGCCGGCAAGCTGTAAGGATCGACCGGTGGCGTGTCGGGCATCTGGTGCGCCACCGTCTATCCTGATGAACACCCCGCACCCGACTTCGCTTCGCTTGGCTGCCTTGTTCCCTTGTGCGGGACGGCCGAGCGTAGCGGGATCGGGTCAGGGGTAAATTCAGGTACCCGAAATCACCAGAATGAAACGCTCGCGCCTCTCGCCGCCATTCCTCCTGCTGCTGCCGGCCGTGATCGTGCTGGCGGCGGTGGTGATCGTGCCGCTTTGCCTGTCCTTCTATTCCAGCTTCACCCCGTTCCGCCTGACCAGGCCGGAGACGTTTTTCACCTTCATCGGCCTGCGCAATTATCTGCGCATCATGTCCGACGCGAATTTCTGGTGGGCCTTCGGCCGCACCGTCCTGCTTCTCACCGTCGCCCTCAACCTCGAAATGCTGCTCGGGCTGGGGCTGGCGCTGCTGGTTGAGAAGGCCACGCGCGGCCAGCGCATTTTGCGCACCATCATGATGTTCCCGATGATGTTTTCGCCGATCCTGGTCGGCTTCCAGTTCAAGTTCATGTTCAACGACAATATCGGCCTGGTGAACAATGCCTTGCAGTCTCTCGGCCTGACCGGGCAGGCTATTCCGTGGCTCATCGAAGGACGTCTCGCCTTCATCGCCATCTCCATCGCTGAAATCTGGTCGTCGACCTCGATCTTCGCCATCCTCATCCTGGCCGGCCTGCTGGCCATGCCGAAGGAGCCGCTTGAGGCGGCGCGCGTCGACGGATGCACGCCCTGGCAGACCTTCCGCTATGTGACATGGCCCTTCGTCATGCCATTCGCCTATATCGCCATGACCATCCGCTCGCTCGACGTGGCCCGCGCCTACGACATCGTCAAGATCATGACCGACGGCGGCCCGGCCGGCCGCACCGAACTTCTGTGGACGCTGGTCGCGCGCACCGCCTATAGCGACGCGCGCATGGGAGTCGCTAACGCGATGGCCTATTTCTCGATTCTGCTGTCCATCCTTTTCACCGTCTATTTCTTCAGGAAGCTCGCCGCGGCGCGTACCCAGATCGGCGCGGAGTGGTGATGATGGACGCCAACGCATCCGCCCGCCTGAAGCGCCGGCTGTCGACGGCCGCCCATGGCATCGGCCTGTTCCTGGCCATGCTGGCGATCTGCCTGCCCGGCCTGTGGATCGTCCTGTCCTCACTGCGCCCGACGGTGGAAATCCTGGCCAAGCCGCCGGTCTGGATCCCGCAGCAGCTCTCGTTCGACGCCTATGTCGCCATGTTCAGCGGCGTCGGCAAGGGCGGCATTCCCGTCGTCGACTATTTCCGCAATTCGCTCATCGTCTCGGTGACGTCGACGGTGATCGCAATCGCCATCGGCATGGCCGGCGGCTACGCCTTCGCCCGCTACCGCTTCCGCGGCAAATCGGCGATGTTCCTCGGCCTGATGCTGACGCGCACCGTGCCCGGCATCGCCCTGTCGCTGCCGCTGTTCTTCGTCTATGCGCGCCTCGACATCATCGACACGCATTTCGGCCTGATCCTGGCCTATGTCGCCCTCAACGTGCCGTTCACCATCTGGCTGATCGACGGCTTCTTCCGGCAGGTGCCGCGCGATCTCGCCGAGGCCGCCCAGATCGACGGCTGCACGCGCTGGCAGGCTTTCTGGCAGGTCGAATTCCCGCTTGCAGGGCCCGGCATCGCTTCCGCCGGCATCTTCGCCTTCCTCACCTCCTGGAACGAGTTCGCGCTGGCCTCGCAACTGACGCGTTCGATCAACTCCAAGACCCTGCCGGTCGGGCTGCTCGACTACACTGCCGAATTCACCATCGACTGGCGCGGCATGTGCGCGCTGGCCGTGGTGATGATCGTTCCCGCGCTCCTGCTCACCTTCATTGTCCAGAAGCACCTCGTCGGCGGCCTGACCTCCGGCGCGGTGAAAGGTTGACCTCATGGCGACTGTCTCGCTGAAAAAACTCACCAAGCGCTACGGCAACATGGAGATCGTCCACGGCATCGATCTCGACGTCGCCGACCGCGAATTCATCGCCCTGGTCGGGCCGTCCGGTTGCGGCAAGTCGACCATGCTGCGCATGATCGCGGGGCTGGAGGAGATTTCGGGCGGCGCCATCGAGATTGGCGAGCGCGTCGTCAACGACCTGCCGCCGCGCGCGCGCAACATCTCCATGGTGTTCCAGTCCTACGCGCTCTATCCGCATATGACTGTGCGCGAGAACCTGGGCTTCTCGCTCAAGATCGCCGGCGTCGCCGATGACGAGAAGGCGCGCCGCGTCGCCGAGGCCTCCGCCATCCTCGGCCTCGATGCGCTGCTGGAGCGCCGGCCCTCGCAGCTTTCGGGCGGCCAACGCCAGCGCGTGGCCATGGGTCGCGCCATCGTCCGCGACCCGGAGGTGTTTTTGTTCGACGAGCCGCTTTCCAACCTGGACGCCAAGCTGCGCACCCAGATGCGGACGGAAATCAAGAAGCTGCACGCCAAGGTGCAGTCCACCGTCATCTATGTCACGCACGATCAGGTCGAGGCAATGACGCTGGCCGACCGCATCGTCATCATGCGCGACGGCCATATCGAGCAGGTCGGCACGCCCGACGAAGTCTTCCGGCGGCCGGCCACGCGCTTCGTCGCCGGCTTCATCGGCTCGCCTCCGATGAACCTGCAGGAGGCCACCGTGGCGGACGGCCGGATCGTCTTTGGCGGCGGCCAGAACCTGCCGTTGCCTGACCGGTTCAAGCCGGCCGTCAATGCAGGCGACAAGGTTGTACTGGGCCTGCGTCCGGACGATCTTTATCCGGCCGGGCACGGCCTGCACTCGGGCGACGCCGCCGACGTCCATGAGATTGAATTGCCGGTGACCGTGACCGAGCCGCTCGGCAACGAAACGCTCGTGTTCGTGGAATTCGACGGCAAGGAATGGGTCTCGCGCATGTTGAACCCGAAACCGCTGAAGGCGGGAGACCGTGTTCCCATGAGCTTCGACCTGTCGCAGATGCATCTGTTTTCGGCCGAAACGGGCAAATCTCTGAGGAGCTGATCATGGCGAAGATCGAAAAGGTTGAGCTGTGCATGGTGGATCTGGTGCCGAAGGTGAAGCGCACCGACGCGATCCAGAGCTTTGTCAGCCAGGAGACGCCGATCGTCACCATCACCGATTCCGATGGCGCCGTGGGCATGGGCTACAGCTACACGATCGGCACCGGCGGCTCCTCGGTCATGCGGCTGCTGGCCGATCACCTGGCGCCGCGTATCATCGGCCGCGACGCCGACTGCATCGAGGCGATCTGGCACGAGCTGGAATTCGCCACTCACGCCACCACCATCGGCGCCATCACCTCGATCGCGCTGGCGGCGATCGACACCGCGCTGTGGGACCTGCGCGCCAGGAAGCAGAAGCTGCCTCTTTGGAAGCTCGCCGGCGGCGCCAAGGACCGCTGTCCGCTCTACACCACCGAAGGCGGCTGGCTGCATATCGAAACCGAGGCGCTGGTGGAAGACGCGCTCGCCGCTAAGGCCAAGGGCTTTCGCGGCTCCAAGGTGAAGATCGGCAAGCCGCACGGCGCCGAGGACCTCGCTCGGCTTTCAGCGGTTCGCAAGGCCGTCGGCGACGACTACGAGATCATGACCGACGCCAATCAGGGCTTTGCGGTGGACGAGGCGATCCGGCGCGCGGCGCGGCTCGCCGAGCTCGATCTCGCCTGGATCGAGGAGCCGCTGCCGGCCGACGACATCGACGGCCATGTGCGCCTCAACGCGTCGGCCACGACGCCGATCGCCATCGGCGAGTCGCTCTATTCGATCCGGCATTTCCGCGAATACATGCAGAAAGGCGGCTGCTCCATCGTCCAGGTCGATGTCGGCCGCATCGGCGGCATCACGCCCTGGCTGAAGGTGGCGCATATGGCGGAAGCCTTCGACATGCCTGTCTGCCCGCATTTCCTGATGGAGCTTCACGTCAGCCTGGCCTGCGCGGTGCCGAACGGCAAATATGTCGAATACATTCCGCAACTCGACGAACTGACCGGCGCCAAGATGCGCATAGAGGACGGCCACGCGCTCGCGCCGAGCGAACCGGGCATCGGCATCGACTGGGATTTCGACGCGCTCAAGGCGCGCAGCATCGACGAGTTCAGCCTCACCATCGCCGAACGGAGTGACTGAGATGCAGCGCATGGGTATGGTGCTCGGCCTGAAGCCGGAAAAGGTCGAGGAATATGTACGCCTCCACGCCGCCGTCTGGCCCGACGTGCTGAAGATGATTTCGGCCTGCAACATCCAGAACTATTCGATCTATCTCAAGCGGCCGGAGAACCTTTTGTTCTCCTATTTCGAATATCACGGCGCCGATTTCGCGGCCGACATGGCCAGGATGGCGGCCGACCCGAAAACCCAGGAATGGTGGGCGCTGTGCATGCCCTGCCAGGAGCCGCTCGCGACGCGCAGGGAGGGCGAGTGGTGGGCCTCGATGGAGGAGGTGTTCCATCATGACTAGCGGTTTCGACCCCGCGTCCCTGGTGCAGTCCTGGCCGATGCCGTCGAAGCCCAGGCCCATCGTCACCTTCGGCGCCGGCTCGATCGTCGGCGATGCCCACTTCCCCGCCTATCGCAAGGCCGGTTTTCCGATAGCAGGCCTCTACGATCCCGATCAAGCCAAGGCGCGGAAGCTGGCGGCGGAATGGAACGTGCGTGCCTTTTCTTCGCTTGAGGAAGCGACTGCCGTCGAGGGTGCGATCTTCGACCTCGCCACCCCGCCCTCGCGCCACGCCGAGGTGCTGGAGGCGCTGCCCGAGCGCGCGGTCGCGCTGATCCAGAAACCGATGGGCAACGATCTCGCCGAAGCGACCGAAATCCTGCGGATCTGCCGGCAGAAGAACCTTGCCGCGGCAGTGAACTTCCAGCTCCGCTTCGCGCCGATGATGCTGGCGCTGAAGGACGCTGTCGCCAAAGGATGGCTCGGGGAGATTGTCGATTTCGACGCCTGGCTGGCGCTCGACACGCCGTGGCAGCTTTGGGAATTCCTGCTGAAGGCGCCGCGCGTCGAGATCGCCATGCACTCGATCCACTATCTCGACCTGATCCGGCAGCTTCTCGGTAATCCTCGCGGCGTGCACGCCAAGACGCTCGGCCATCCCAATCATCAGGTTGCGCAGACACGCACCAGCGCCATACTCGACTACGGCGACACGATCCGCTGCGCGCTTTCGATCAACCACGACCACAAGTTCGGCCGGCGGCATCAGGCATGCGAGTTCCGTGTCTCTGGCACCGAGGGTGCTGCCTGGCTGCAGCTCGGCCTCAATCTCGACTATCCGCGCGGCGAGCCGGACATGCTGGAGATCTTTCCGAAAGGCGGCTCCGACTGGGTCAGCGTGCCGCTGTCCGGCGCCTGGTTTCCGGATGCTTTCGTCGGGCGGATGGCCAATGTCCAGCGCTTCGCATCCGGCGAGGACGCCGAGCTTGTCAGCTCGGTCGAGGACGCCTGGAACACCATGGCGCTGGTCGAAGCCGCCTACCGGTCGAGCGCGGCGCCGGCGACGCCGCTGGCAGAGAAACCGTAAGGCACGACATGGAACAGACCACCTATTTCGAGGACTACGAGATCGGCTCGTCGCGCACGACCAGCGGGCGCACCATCACGGAAACGGATTTCGTCGTCCACGCCGGCCACACCGGCGATTTCTTTCCCCACCACATGGACGCGGAGTTCATGAAGACGACCCCGTTCGGCCAGCGCATCGCCCATGGTACGCTGGTGTTTTCCGTGGGTGTCGGCCTGACCGCGAGCATCATAAATCCCGTCGCCTTTTCCTACGGCTACGACCGGCTGCGCTTCATCAAGCCAGTGTTCATCGGCGACACGATCCGCACGCGCACGACCATCGCGGCGAAGGAAGACGATCCGAAGCGGCCTGGCTCCGGCCGCGTCGTCGAACGCCTGGAGGTTCTCAACCAGCGCGACGAGGTCGTTCTGGCGGCGGATCACATCTACGTCGTCGAACGGCGACAGCAGCACGGTTGAGGCAGACAGGAGGCCCGAATGGTTCAGAATCTCGACGGCAAGGTGGTGGTGATCACGGCGGCAGCGCAGGGGATCGGGCGTGCGAGCGCGCTGGCCTTCGCCGCGGCCGGCGCGACGGTGCATGCCACCGACATCGATGAGAACGCGCTTGCCGGCTTGGCGGACGTGCCCGGCATCGTCACCCGCAGGCTCGATGTCCTGGACGATGGCGCGGTCAAGGCCGCCTTCGCCGCCATCGGCGATGTGGACGTGCTGTTCAACTGCGCCGGCTTCGTCCATTCCGGCACCATCCTGGAAATGAAGGACGCCGATCTCGACTTCGCCATCGATCTCAACGTGCGCGCCATGATCCGCACCATCCGCGCCGTGCTGCCGGGCATGCTGCAGCGCGGCGGCGGCGCGATCATCAACATGGCCTCGCTGGCGAGTTCCCAAAAGGGCGTGCCGAACCGCTTCGCCTACGGCCTGACCAAGGCGGCGGTGATCGGGCTGACCAAGGCGGTCGCCGCCGACTATGTCACCAGGGGCATCCGCTGCAACGCCATCTGCCCCGGCACGGTGGAAAGCCCGTCGCTCGAAAGCCGCATGCGCGCGCAGGGCGACTACGAGGCGGCGCGCGCCGCCTTCATCGCGCGCCAGCCCATGGGCCGCCTCGGCACCGCCGAGGAGATCGCCGACCTCGCCGTCTATCTCGCCGGCGCCACCTATACCACCGGCCAGGCCTACAATATCGACGGCGGCTGGTCGGTCTGACCTGGCCATCGCTTGGCCGCCGCATGAACGCGACGGCTTTGCTGAACCACGCTATCGACGACGCCGGTGATGCGCTGGATTCGTCTTCAGCGCGCCCGACAACAGGTGGCTGGCCGGGCGGTCCCGTCAGCTGCCGCGAAGCGGAGCGATTGCCTTCTGGATGCCGGCGATCAGCGCGTCGCGGCGGGCGCAAAGATCCGCCGGCGACCGGCCATTCGCCTCCAGCGTCACGCCGGCGACAAGCGTGTCGGCAACGGCGGGGTCAAGGTGGAGGACGCCGAGATCATCCCACCAACGATTGAAGCTGTCCGTGTAGCGTTCGCAGAAGGCAGCAAGGCCGCCGTCGCCGGCGCCAAGATGGAAGAGCATGGTCGGGCCCATGGCCGCCCAGCGCAGACTGGGTCCGGCCCACATCGCCTTGTCGACGTCCTCCACGCTGGCGACACCGGATTTCACGAGGTGGATGGCCTCGCGCCAGACTGCGGCCTGAAGCCGGTTCGCCACATGGCCGGGCACCTCGCGATTGACGCGGATGGTGACCTTCCCCACCGCGGCGTAGAACCGTTCGGCCGCCTCGACGACACCGGCCGCCGTCCGTTCGTTTCCCATCACCTCGACCAGAGGGATGAGATGCGGCGGGTTGAAGGGATGACCGAGCACGACCCGGCCGGGACCTTCCAGCCCGCCTGCATTTCGCTGAGCGTGAGACCGGAGGCGGACGTCGCGACGACGGCATCGGGGCCGAGCGCGGGTTCGATCGTCGTGAAGAGCGCGTGCTTGATCTCGATGCGCTCGGGAACGTTCTCCTGGACGAAGGATGCGCCCTCGACGGCTTCCACGGCCGACTTGCAGAAGCGCACGCGCTCCGGATTGCCATCCTTTACGAGGCCGAGTTCTTCCAGCGTCGGCCAGACGCGACCGATATAGTCCCGGACATTCCTCTCGGTCGCCGCCGAAATGTCGTGCACGGCCACCTCGCGTCCGGAAGCAAGGAAAAGCGCCGTCCAGCTCGCGCCGATAACGCCGGCGCCCAATACCGCGGTTTGCTTGAATTCGGTCACGGATTTCGACATTCACAATCTCATTTGTTGAACCTGGGCCGAAAGGCCGCCATCCAGCACCCAAAGTTGCCCGGTGGCGTATCTGGCCTCGTCGCTCGCCAGCCAGTTCACGAGGTTTGCGATATCGTCGGGCGTGGCGTAGCTGCGGATCGGATGAACGTTCCGGACGGCTTCCTTCAGCGAATCGATCGTCCCGCCCTTGCCGCCCGAGCCGGCGCCGGAGAAGAAGCTCCGGAGCATCGGCGTATCGACATAGCCGGGACAGATCGCGTTGACGCGAATGCCTTCCGGCCCATGGTCGACCGCCATGGCGCGCGTCAGCGCGTGTACCGCACCCTTGGTGGCGCAATAGGCGGCAAGACCCGGATCGGCTATGAAACCGTCATAGCTCCCGAAATTGACGATCGAAGCGGTTGTCCCGCCCGCCGCCGCCTCGCGAAGCAGCCGCAGCGCATGTTTGGAGGCGAGGAACGTGCCCGTGACGTTCACGGCGAAACTCCGGTTCCATTCCTCCAGGGTCGTGTGTTCGATCGTCTTCTCGATTTCGATGCCGGCCGCGTTCACCAGAATGTCGAGCTTGCCGGACCCGCTCCCCACCTCCGCCATTGCGGAGACGGCACTTTCCTCGGAGGTCACGTCCAGCCGCACAAACCGCGTGCCGTCGGCAGGCGCTGCACCCACGCTTCCGGTGTCCGACAGGTCGGCGGCATAGACCGTCGCCCCTTCCCTGATGAAGCGCGTGCATATCGCCCGGCCAATGCCGCCGCGCCCGCCCGTGACGAGCGCAACTTTGCCCTCCAGGCATCCATTCATGCCAGGCTCTCCTCTTCGAGGTTTCTGCGGGTCCTGGTCTTCATGCTTTCGTGCTGCGGGTGCGGTGTCACATTCGCCGGCATGGCCTAGCCGACTGCCTTCGCATAGGCGTCCAGGACCAGGCCGTGGAAATGATGCACGGCATGTTCGGACTGGCCCGAGCCGTCGGGATCGTTGACGATGCGGCCCTGCGTGAAGGCGGGCGTGCCCATGCCCTTCTGGACGCTCTCGACAATGGCGATGTCTTCCGCCTGGAGGACCTCGTCGAGATATTTGATGGTCTGAAGTTCCATCTCGTTCGGCTCGGGCGTCTCGAGGAAAAAATCATAGGTTTCGAGCGTGCGGTCGGGAGCGACGGGAATGATGTTGAGCACGATCATCGACGAGCGGCCGGGATATCGCATCAGGCAGGTGGTCGGCCACAGCCACCAGACCGCATGCGTAGTGACTGTCGCGTTCGAAACGTCGTAGGCGCTGTTCGAGCTTTTGCCGGCATCCGCCATGTGGCTGGAATAGATGCCATGGGTGGTCACCTTGTAGGTGTCCATGTCGACGAGGGTGCAGAAATCCTTGTGCGCCGTCGGGCAGTGGTAGCATTCGAGGAAATTGTCGACGACGTTCTTCCAATTGGACTTGATGTCGTAGGTCAGGCGGTGGCCGAACGTCAGTTTGTCGATGTCCGGCGCCCAATGGCGGATCTCGGTTTCGAGATCGCCCGTCTGGGAGCGCAGCGAAGGGGCGTCGGGATCGAGGTTCACATAGATGAAGCCGCAGAATTCTTCGACCTGCACCTGGTCAAGGCAGATTTCCTTCGTCGAGAAGTCCTCGAGCGCTTCCGTGTGCGGCGCGCGGACGAGTTGTCCGTCCAGGCGATAGACCCAGGCATGATATGGGCACATGATGCGGTTGGACGTGCCCTCTCCCCTGAGCAGGGCGTGCGCGCGATGCTTGCACACGTTGTAGAACGCCCTGAGCACGCCTTCGCCGTCGCGGACGACCGCAATCGGCCGCCCCGCGATTTCGACGGTTACGTAAGATCCCGGCTTGCGAACCTTCTCGACATGGCAAACCCATTGCCAACTCCTGGCGGTGATCTGCGTCAGATCGACCGCGTGCCAGCGCGGATCCGTGTAGGCCGTCGCATTGAGCGACAGCGAACGCGACGCGTTGGGCGAATAGCCCTCTTGAATGGCGGCGAACTCGTCTTTCGAGGGAAGCGAGGTCATGGCGGCGTCTCCCGGGTCAGAGGCAACTGCCGTTGCCATTCATGATCCAGCTTCCCGCCAACAATCCTCCCGTTCTATGCGCAGTTCGCCACTGGTTTGACTTTTTTTGCCGTCGTTCCGCCGCTTCAGGCGTCGCCGCCGGCTTTGCGGTGCATTGGCCAAGCGCGGTATTCGAAAGGAATCCTGCCTTCCACGCGGTCGGTCCGGGGCGGCAATCCGAACCGTTCGCGATAAGCCCGGCTGAAGTGCACCTGGCCGGCAAATCCCGATGCGATCGCGATTTCCGACATCGTCATGTCGGTCTGGGTGACAAGACCGCGCGCTCGATCCAGCCGGATATCGCGGTAATAGACGGCCGGCGGCTTGCCGACATGGCGGATGAAGAGTCGGTTTAGCTGGCGATGGGAAATGTTGACACGCTCAGCGATTTCCGGAATCGGCAGCGCGTTCTCCAGATGCTGCTCCATGACCATGATGGCTTGGCGGACCGTGCCGGGCACATACGCTCCCAACGGCTCGGCACCGGCCGGATTCTGCGATGTTCCCGCCGGGCGAAGCGATGGGTGGAAGATGTAGCGCGCGGCGGCGTTCGCGAGCGCGTCGCCGGAACTCGCCCGAATGATGTGCAGCGCTATGTCCGACGCTGCGATGCCTCCCGAGCAGGTGAAGCGCTTCGCGTCCAGGACGAAGATATCCTCGCAAACCTCGACGTCACCATGCAATTCCTTGAATGCGTCGATATGTTCGTAGTGTACCGTGGCCCGGCGCCCTCTCAGCAGTCCGGCATCGGCGACGATGAACGCTCCGGTGTCCAGGGCGCCGATGACGCTGCCGGCGCGCGCCCACTTCCTGAGAGCCGCGAGCAATTGCGGTGTTCTTGCCGTCTCAGGGCTCCAACTGGCGGACATCACGACGATGTCGAACGCATCGCCCTGGACCGCCGCCAGCTTCCTGGTCTCCATGACAAAGCCGTTGCTTGCCTGGCAGGCGCCACCGGACGCCGATGCGATGACCCATCTGAAGCGGGTATCGCCTTCGAGATAGTTCGCTGCGCGGAACGGGTCGATAAAGGAGGCAGTCGCTGCAAGATTGAAGTTTGGCGTGACGAGGATCAATATCTGAATCACGCTTTCACCTTGGCCGGGCAACGGTCCAAAAATGTAAAACTGATGGCGCGACAAGCTAAGACGGCTGGATATCCGGCGCAACGGCGATCGTCCTCGCCATGCGACGTCACGCGCCGAAGGCCGATGCAAGCAGCATGCAGGAACACCGGCTGGACCGGGCGGAGCAGCGCCAGACCCGCGAGGCCAAGCCGGCATGCAGGTTTGACGCGGGTCAATGTCGCCCCGGGCCGAACGGCCTCTACATCATGTCCTTTACCCATTGGAACAACGGCGAGATCCGGCCGGCCGGAAGGAGCCCATCGGCAAGGGAGTTCGCACCATGTGGATCCGCACGCTGACAACGCTGGAATGCACGAAACTCCTGTCCGCCGAGCGCCTGGGGCGGCTCGCCTGCGCGGCGGAGGGCAAGCCCTACGTCGTACCCATTTACTATGCCTTTCAGGACTATCATCTCTATGCCTTCTCGATGCCCGGCAGGAAGATCGACCTGATGCGGGCCAACCCGCAGGTCTGCGTGCAGGTGGACGCCAGGGGCGAAGGCCGGGGTTGGCAAAGCGTCATCCTCGAAGGCAGCTACGAGGAACTTCCCGATCGCATCGGTTTCAAGCGCGAGCGCGACCACGCCTGGAGCCTGCTGTCCAAGCATTCCGACTGGTGGGAACCGGGCGCGTTGAAACCGGTGGGCGGGCCGCAGCAGGTGCTCAGCCATTCGCCGCACATCTTCTTTCGCGTCGTCGTGTCGGAGCTTTCCGGCCGCGAGGCGAGGGAATGAATTCAGCGCAGCGAGTTGACGCCCGCCCTGTGTCAGGCTTCGTCTCAAAGCTCGTGGCTATGACGCGGGCGTGATCGCCGCCGCCGTAATTTTTCCTTGAATGCGGCAGACCTTGTCAGCGGCTCTTATCGGTGGGCGGATGCCATGCCATATTTCCTCTGCGGCTACGTTGCCGACGGCGTGCATCGCACCGCCAGGATCGAGGCCGTCAGCGCCGAAGCGGCAGCTGCGAAGATGCGCGATCTTCCCTGGAACGACAGCAGCGGTCCCGTCGGCGCGCCGACGCCCGAAGCGGCGCAATGGTCGGCGCCGGCTCCGGTATGGGTTGCGCTGTTCGTGGCGGCCGCCGCGTCGGCGCCGTTCTACCGGCATCTCGACCACGAATTCCGCAAGGCTGAAATGGCGCTGAGTTTTTCCGGCAAGCATGATCCGGCCGCGCGCCACGTGCAGTCCGCCCCCTTCCGCGCGGCCTGATCCCGTCTCCTTCGAACGGCCGAAACGCCCCGTTGCCGGGGCGCTTCGGATTCTCGGGAGATTGCCGGCCGGACCTCGTCAGCGCAGCGCGGCCTTGTTGGAGATGCGCGAAAGGCCGATCAGCACCAGCAGCGTGGCGATGCCGAGGATCACGGTCAGCGTGGCCGCGTCGAAGATGGCGCCGCGATCGGACAGGGAGAAGATCCTCACCGGCAGCGTGACCCAGCCGGGCGGATAGATCATCACGGTCGCGCCCAGTTCGCCCATCGACAGCGCGAAGCTCAGGCTGAAGGCGGCGATCAGATAGGGCGTGAGCAGCGGCAGCGTCACCCGCCGCAGCCGGTAGAGAGGCCGCGCGCCGAGGCTCTCGGCCACCTGCTCGCAATCGGCCGGCAGGCGCGCCAGCCCGGCGGTGACGTTGCCGTAGGTGAAGGCCGAGATTAGCACGAAATGCGCGATCAGCACGATGAACCGCGTGCCGTTGAGCAGCAGCGGCGGATGGCTGAAGGCGACCAGCAGACTGAGGCCGATGGACACCGAAGGCACCGCGCTGGGAATGAAGAAGCAGACGTCGAGCACGCGCTTCGGCGCGGGTTTCATGCGCCTGAGCGCCAGCGCCGCCCAGGTGCCGCACACAAGCGCGGCCAGGCTGGCGATGGCGCCGGTCAGCAGGCTGGCCTTCAGTGCATCGAAGGAATCGGCGCGGAAGGCGTCGCCGTAATGCGCAAAGGTCAGGTTGGAAGGCAGAATGTCGTTCCATTGCCCGCTGAGCGAGGCCAGCGCGATGACGCCGATCGGCAGGCCGTAGACGACGAGGAACAGCGGCACGACCACCGCCCAGGTGGCGAGGCGCCCGGCTCTAGACCATACCAGCACGGTTGCCTCCGAAATGCGCGATGACGATCCGGTAGAAGGTGTAGAGCCCGAGCGAGAGCGCCACATTGACCACGGCGATGACGCAGGCGGTGGTGTAGTCGAACTCCTGGATCGCCTTGCCGTAGATCAGCAGCGGCAGGGTGATGACGTCCTTGGCGCCGATGAACAGCACGATGCCGAACTCGTTGACGGTGAGCAGCAGGCAGAGGCTCCCCCCGGCCGCCAGCGCCGGCAACGCCGCCGGCAGGATGACCTGCCGCACGATGCGCAACGGACGCGCGCCGAGGCTCGATGCCACTTCGATCTGCGCCTGGTCGATGGTGGAGAAGGTGGCCAGAAGCGGCCGCATGACGAAGGGCGTGTAGACGGTGATCTCGGCCAGGATCACGCCCCATTGCGAATAGAGGAAATCGACCGGCGGCAGTTCGAAGCTGAAAAGATGGATCAACGTCTCGTTGAGCAGGCCGGCCGAACCGTAGATGAAGGTGAAGGCCAGCGTCACCAGAAAGGTCGGCAGGGCGATCACCGTGTCGATCAGCCGGCCCGCCAGCTTCACGCCGGGAAACGGCACGAAGGCGATGACCAGCGACAGCAGGAACCCGAGCACGAGGCAGCCGGCAGTGGCGCTGACCGCGATGACGATGGTGTGATATAGCCCGTCAAGGAACTGGCTCGAGGCCAGCACTTCCTCGAAATGGGCGAGCGTCGGGGGGCCTTCGTCGCCGAGCGCTGCGCGGAAGATCAGGCCGAGCGGATAGAAGAACAGCGCGGCCAGGATGAGCAGCGGCGGCGCGATCCACAGGCTGTCGAGCCTGGGCCCCGGCGCCCGGACAGGCGCCGCCAGCGCGACGTCAGCCATGACCGTTCCTCCCCGGACCCGCCTTGGCAACATCGTCCTCGGGCACGAGCGTCACCTCGGTTGCCTCGAAGCTGACATGCACGGGCTGGCCGAGGTCCGGCGGGTTGGCCATGGGCGTCGAGGTCATGCGAACCGCCTCGCCGCCGATGTCGAGGGTGATGTTGTGGACGTCGCCCTGCCATTGCACGGAGCGCACGAAGCCGGTCAGCGTATTGGGGCCGGAGGCCTCCCGGGTGAAGCGGAAATCATGCGGCCGTACGCACAGCAGGCAGTCGCTGCCCTTGGCAAGCTGGTGATGATTGCGGGCGGCAAGGAGCGTCTCGCCGAAGCGCACGCGCGCATGGCCGTCCTCCGCCGGTTGCAGGCCGGTGACAGGCAGCAGGTTGGCGCGGCCGAGGAATTCGGCGGCGAAACGGTTGGGAGGATGCCTGAACAGCGATTGCGCGCCGCCGAAGGCCTTGAGCTTGCCGTCGCGCATGATGCCGATATGGTTGGCCAGCGTCAGCGCCTCGGTCTGGTCGTGGGTGACGTAGAGCACGGTCAGATTGGGCAGGTCGCGGTGCAGCTTGGCCAGTTCGTCCAGCATGGAGCGCCGGATCTGCGCGTCGAGCGCCGAGAGCGGCTCGTCGAGCAGCAGGACCTGCGGCCGCGTCGCCAGCGCGCGGGCGATGGCGACGCGCTGCTGCTGGCCGCCGGAAAGTTCGCGCGGGTAGCGCTTGCTGTAAGCCGACATGCCGACCATGGCCAGGCATTCGGGCACGCGGGCGACGACCAGATTTTCCGCCGCGCCTAGGGCACGCAGGCCGAAGGCCACGTTTTCCTCCACCCGCATATGCGGGAACAGCGCATAGTTCTGCACCACCATGCCGATCTTGCGGTCGTAGGGCGCCAGATGGGTGACGTCGCGGTCGCCGATCAGGATGCGGCCCGCCGAGGGCCGCACGAAGCCGGCGACGGCGCGCAGCGCCGTCGTCTTGCCCGAGCCCGAGGGGCCGATCAGCGCGACGATCTCACCCGGGTTGACGGTCAGCGTCAGCGATTCCAGCACGGTCAGCGCGCCATAGGCGACCGAGACGTTCTCGAAGCGGATGCGGCTGCCGCCGTTCGGGGCGACGGCGGCGGCGCCGGTAGCCGCCGCCGGCGAAGCGGCGGCGGGGTTTGCGGCGGCGGACGCCCGTTCCATGACCATCGACTGGGACATCAGTTGCTCGAGATCGCCTTGTTGTAGGCCGCTACGTCCTCTTTCAGCGTTCCGAGCACCTTGTTCCAGTCCGGTGACCATATCTCGACACCCTCCAGCATGGCGTTCAGTTTCTTGAAGTTCTCGTCGTCAGGCTTGACGTCGGTGCGCACCGGGAAGCCCTGAGCGACCGAGCTGACTTCCTTTTGCGCTGGTTCGGAAAGCAGGAAGTCGATGAGCTTCTTGCCGTTGTCGCTGTCCGGCGCGCCCTTCACCAAGGCGATGTAATAGGGCAGCGCGAAAGCCGTCTTCTTGCCGTCCGGGCCGGTGGGGAAGAAGATCTTGATGTTCGGGTTGTCGGCCGACTGCGCCATGTTCATCTGCATGTCGCCGTTCGCCACGTAAAGCTCGCCCTTGTTGACCAGCGCCGTCAGCTTGCCCGTGGAGGCGGAAGGGCCGAGATTGTTGACCTGGAGCTTCTTCAGATAGTCCAGGCCCTTCTCCTTGTCGCCGAAGGCATGGAAGGCCTGGAGCATCAGCGCCGTGCCGTCGCCGGCCTGGCCGGGGGTAGAATACTGGATCTTCTGCTTGAACTTGGGATCGAGCAGATCGTCATAGGTGGCCGGCGCCTTCTTCAGCACCGAAGCATTGTAGATGAAGTTCGGATAGTTGTTGACCATCGCCTGATAGAGGCCGCCGGCGTCCTTGTCGCGCGCGTCGATCTTGTCGTCTCCGGCCGGCTTATAGGCTTCCAGCAACCCGTCGGCGGCAGCCTTCTGCATGAAAGGGGGCAGCGTCACCAGCACGTCTGCCTGGGTGTTGGACTTCTCCTTCGAGAGCCGGTCCACCACGCCGCTCGACCCGGCTTCGACATATTGCACCTTGATGCCCGTGGCCTTGGTGAACGCAGCGAACTGGTTGCCGAACCAACTCGGCTCGCCGTCATGCAGACCGTCGGCGCTGTAGATGGTGACCACCCCTTCGGCAAAGGCCGGCATGGCTGTGCCCGCCAGCATGAACGCCGCGACCAGTGTGAATTTCGTTTTCATGGATTCTCCCTTTGATTGACACGCACGAGTGTCCTGATGGGCCGGTCTTTTCCGGATCGCTTCTGGTGGCGGGCCTCCATCTTGAGGGGAGTGTGTTGGCGCTGCATCGATAAGTAAAATCTATTTATTTTATAGATGGGAAATTTGTACTTATGATCTGGCCAAGCCAAAACCATACCCGGAGACACTCCACACATCCGCCATATGAGGAGGTCCTGCCACCGTCGCTGCGGACCGGAGCGCATCGAAGTTCGAGGTCAGGTGGATGACAACGGGCGCGGCAAAGCCCTCGCCGTTTTCCGGTGCATTCAGACGAGCAGGGTCATCGCTTGAGGCTACCCGGCCAGCACCGCGGCTTCCACGATGTCCAGCGCGCGGTCGAGATCGGCGCGCTCTATCACCATGGGCGGCGACAGCGTCAGCACGTTGCCCTGGCTGATCTTGAAGCTCAGGCCCTCTTCCAGGCAGCGATAGTAGACGCGCTCGGCCAGCGCGCGGGCGGGCGTCATGCCGGCCTTGTCCTCGACCAGTTCGACGCCGAACATCAGCCCCCTGCCCCGCACGTCGCCGACGAAGGGCGAGCGTGCCATCAGGTCGCGCATTCTGGCGAGGGCATGGCCTCCCAGCTCGGCGGCGCGCTCGGCCAGCCCCTCCCCGCGCACAATGGCGATTGTGGTGAGCGCGGCACGCGTGGTCACCGGGTTCTTTTCGTGCGTGTAATGGCCGATGGCGTAGTCGCCGGCGACGTCGAGGTCACGCCGCGCCACCACCGCCGCGATCGGCAATATGCCGCCGCCCAGCGACTTGCCCATGACCAGAATGTCGGGCACCACGCCGTCATGCTCTGAGGCGAAGAACTTGCCGGTCTTGCCGAGACCGGTCGGGATCTCGTCGAAGATCAAGAGCGTGCCGTGCCGGTCGCAGGCCTCGCGCACCGCCTTCCAGAAACCGGGCGCCGGCACCAGCGGCGTCGCCCGCATCGGCTCGGCAACGAAGGCGGCGAAATCGCCCTCGCGGCCGAGCACGTAGGAGATCATGGCCGCGCAGGCGCGCGCCGACTCTTCCAGCGAATTGGTGCCGTATGGGCAATTGTGCGGCGCCCAGGGCGCGACATGCTCGGTGCCCGGCAGCAGCGGCCCGGCGATGCCGGAGCGGAAGGTGGCCTCGCCGCCGACGCTGGACGCGCCGAAGCCGGCGCCGTGGAAGGCGTCCCAGAAGGACAGCGTCTTGAAGCGGCCGGTGGCGGCGCGCGCCACCTTCAGCGCCACCTCGATGGCGTCCGAGCCGCCGGTGGTGAAAAGCACCTTGCCGAGGTCGCCGGGGGCGAGAGCGCCAAGCGTTTCGGCCAGTTCCACCGCAGGCTCGCAGGCAAAGCGGCGTGGCGCGAAGGGCAGTTCGTCCATCTGGCGGCGGATCGCCTCCTTCAGGCGCGGATGGCCGTAGCCGATATGGTGGACGCTGTTGCCATGGAAATCCATGTAGCGGCGGCCGGCGACATCCTCGATCCAGATGCCCTCGGCCCTGGCTATTGTTGAAACGCAGGGGCTGGAAAGGCTCTGGTGCAGGAAGGCGGCGGCGTCGCGCTCCAGCAGGCTGCGGGTGGCCGCGTCCTCAAGCTTCGCCGCCCACTCCACCCTCGCCGCGGAGGTGTTGGATTCACCCTCGGTATGGACGATAGCGGCGCGATTCTTCGGCATGAAAACCCCTGGCGATCACAAAGCCGAACGGCGCGGGACCGGATGTCCTCGCGCCGATGATAGCGAAGGAAGCCGGCGCGGGAGAGTTTACCGCGCCGGCAGATCCGTGGGGGTTCACCACGGCAGGGAGAAGGTCTTGACGTTGGTGTAGGACTTCATGGCCTCGATGACGCCCTCCTTGTAGCCGTTGCCGCTATCCTTGATGCCGCCGAAGGGGCTCATCTCGATGCGGTAGCCCGGCACTTCCCAGATGTTGACGGTGCCTACCTTCAGGCCGGCGATGTATTTCTGCATGCGGCGGAAGTCGTTGGTGCAGACCCCCGACGACAGGCCGAAGGCGGTGGAGTTCGACAGCGCAATCAGTTCCTCGTCATTGTCGGGCGCGCGGATGATCGGCACGATCGGGCCGAACGTCTCCTCCATCACCAGTTCCGACTGGTGCGGCACGCGGTCGACGACGATGGGCGGCAGCAGCGCGCCCTTGCGGCCGGGATTGTAGAGTATTTCCGCCCCCTGCTCGGCGGCCATGTGGACGCGCTTCTCGAACAGGGTCGCCGCCTGTTCGTGCACCACGGTGCCGAGATCGGTCGAGCGATCCATCGGGTCGCCGAATTTGATCTTCTTCGCCCGTTCCAGCACCAGCGGCACGAAGCGGTCGGCCACCTTCTCCTGCACCAGTATGCGCTTGACCGCCGTGCAGCGCTGGCCGGAATTCTTGGTGGCTCCGGCCACGGCGAGGTCGGCGGCCTTGGCGAGGTCGTCGTCGGAGAGGTCGTTGAGGACGATGAGCGGATCGTTGCCGCCGAGCTCCAGCACCTGGCGCCTGTAGCCGGCGGTGCGGGCGATCAGCTTGCCCACCGGCACGCCGCCGGTGAAGGTGATCAGCTCGATATTGTCGTTGGTGATCATCTCGTTGCCGATGTCTGCGGGCATGCCCGTCACCACCGACAGCATCTCGGGCGGCAGGCCGGCCTCGTAGAGGATGTCGGCCAGGATCAGCGCCGTCATCGGCGTCAGTTCGGTCGGCTTCACCACCGTGCAATTGTTGGTGGCGATGGCCGGCGCCACCTTGTGCGCCACCATGTTGAGCGGATGGTTGAAGGGGGTGATGGCCGAGATCGCCTTCAGCGGCTCGCGGATGGTGAAGATCTTGCGCGCCTTGCCGTGCGGGGTGAGGTCGCAGGAGAAGATCTGGCCGTCGTCCTGGATGCACATCTGCGCGGCCAGCGTGAACACGTCATAGGCGCGGCCGACTTCGTAGAGCGAATCCTGCTTGGAGATGCCGAGTTCCAGCGTGATGACGTCGGAGATCTCCTCCTTGCGCTTGGCCAGCGCTTCGGCCGTGCGGAACAGGATCTGCTGGCGCTCGTAGCGGGTGAGCTTGGAGGTGTAGCCCGCCGCGATCTCGAAGGCCTTGCGGACATGCTCGGCGCGGCCGGCCGGCACGGTGCCGATGACGGCGTCCGTATAGGGATAGCGGACATCGACCACGCCGTCGGCATCGACCTTCTTGCCGGCGATGCGCATCGGCTCGTGGCGGACCTTGATCGATGTTTCAACCTTGTTCATGTCTCGCTCCTTATCCCGCCAGCGCCGCCGCCATGGCGGCATAGTGGAACGCATCGAAGTTCCGAAGTACCGGCGCGCTCGGCAGGTCCGGCAGCTTGCGGTTGACGATGAACGGCACCGCCTGTTCCGTCAGCCCACCATGCGAGCGCAGCGGCTCCTTCAACGCGGCCAGGTCGTGACGATGCTCGCTGGTGCCGATGGTCTTGTTTTCCGACGACAAAAGCACGATGTCGCCGATGCGGTCGGACGGCAGTTCGAAGCGTTCGCAGGCTTCCGCATTGTCCACCACCACCGTGATGCCGTCGATGGCCGCAAGCCGCTTCATGATATCGGCCTTGTCCGCGTTCTGCGGCAGATAGGCGGTGGCGAAAGAGCCCAGCGCGCCGTGATGCACGACGTAGGGGTCGGTGATCGGCAGGATGACGCGGGCGGCATCCTTGCCCAGCCACTCGTCCAGCAGGTCCTGCACATAGACCACGTCGGGCTTGCCGTCGGCCGTGTGCTTGGGCTTCATGCCGTGGTCGGCGGTGACCACGATGGCGGCGCCCAGCGCGTCCAGCTCGCCGAGATATTTGTCGAACATCTCGTAGAAGGCGTTGGCCTGCGCGTCTCCCGGCGCATATTTGTGCTGCACATAGTCGGTCGTGGTCAGGTACATCACGTCCGGCTTGAATTCCTTGAGCAGCTTGACGCCTGCGGCGAAGACGAATTCCGAAAGCTCGGCCGAATAGACCTCCGGCACCGGCCGGCCGAGCCAGGCGGAGGCGTTGTCGATGCCGTTCTCGGCCTTGGTCGCCTTGTCCGATTTCTCGGAGGAGAAGCACACGGCACGGCCGTCGGCAAATTGCAGGCCATGGCCGAGCAGAGCGCGCAACTTATCCTTGGCCGTGACCACTGCGACGCGCGCGCCGGCATCGTAGAAACCCTTGAAGATGGTCGGCGCGCGCAGGAAGCGCGGGTCGTTCATCATCACTTCCTTGCCGGTCTCGCGCTCGTAGAGATAGTTGCCGCAGATGCCGTGCACGGCGGGCGGCCGGCCGGTCGCGATGGACATGTTGTTGGGATTGGTGAAGGACGGGATCACCGAATGGGCGGTGCGCACGGTACCCTTCTCCATGATCTTGACCAACGAGGGCATCAGACCCCGCTTGATCGCCTCGTCCAGATAGGCCGGTTCGCATCCATCCAGGCAGATCGCGATGGCGCACACACGGGGCCAAGCATAGTGCCGGCCGTTGACGCTGACATCAACCTTTCCGGTGCTGTTCATGGGGCTCATCTGGTTCATCGGGGGAAAATCCTTTGCGATCTGGCGTCTCAGGCGGCGAGCTTTGCGCGCTCGGCGATTGCGATGGCGGGCGGCGCGGCGTCCGCGACGCCCATTTCCTTGAGCGACTGGCCGGCGGCTTCCACCACACGGCGCATGACGTGCTCGTCCATGCGGCCGATGCAGCCGACCCGGAAGCTGTCTACCACCGTCAGCTTGCCGGGATAGATGATGAAGCCCTTGTCCTTCATCAGTTCATAGAAGCGGTCGAAGGCGAAATTTCCGTCGGCCGGACAGAAGAAGGTGACGATGATGGGCGACAGCCAGCGGTCCTTGAGCAATGTCTCGAAGCCGAGCTCACGCATGCCGGCCACCATCACGTCACGGTTTTTCACATAGCGCGCGCCGCGTCCGGCAATACCGCCCTCCTCCTCATGCAGTTTCAACGCCTCGAGGAAGGCCGCTACCACATGGGTCGGCGGGGTGAAGCGCCACTGGCCGGTCTTGTTCATGTAGGCCCATTGCGCATGCACGTCGAGGCTGAGCGAATGGCTGCGGCCCTTGGCGGCCTCCAGTTCGCTCTTGCGCGCGATGACGAAGCCGAAGCCCGGCACGCCCTCGATGCATTTGTTGGCCGAGGACACCATGGCCTCGTAGCGGATCTCGTTCACATCCAGCGGAATCGCGCCGAAAGCGCTCATGGAATCCACCAGCAGCTTGCGTCCCTTGGCGTAGACGGCCTGCGAAATCTCGGCGACCGGGTTGAGGATACCCGAACTGGTCTCGCAATGTATGACGACGACATGGGTGATCGCCGGGTCGGCGTCGAGCGCGGCCGCCACCTCGTCGCCACGCGGCGGCAGGTAGTCGCCCTTGTCGATAAGGGTATGCGCCCGGCCGAGATATTGCAGCGTCTGCGCGGCGCGCAGGCCATAGGCGCCGTTGGCCAGAACCAGCGCCTTGCCGTCCTTCGGCACGAAGGAGCCGAGCATCGCCTCCACCGCGAATGTGCCGCTGCCCTGGATCGGCACGCAGTCGAATTCGCCCTTCGTATCGCCGGTCAGCACGATCAGCCTGTTGCGCAACTCCGCCGTCATGGCGCGGAAATCGCCGTCCCAGGACCCCCAGTCGCGCAGCATCGCCTGCTTGACGGAATAGGCCGTCGTCAGCGGGCCGGGGGTGAGCAGATAGGGCTCGCCCAGCGCCGGCGGCTCGAAAGCGGCGACCGAGGTGTTGGCTGTAACCGGCATTGGAGCGATCTCCCGGATGCTTGATGACCGCCCCATATAGGCGCTGACGAATGTATTTGAAAAATCGTTATTTTGTATCTATCGATAAGTGCAATTTATCTTTGGTTCGGAGATGCCAGATGCGCTATGTCCAGCTCCGCGCGTTCCACTATGTCGCCATCTCGGGCGGTTTCTCGCGCGCGGCGGAAGAACTCTACCTGACCCAGCCGGCGATCTCCGACCAAGTGCGCAAGCTGGAGGAAGAGTATGACATCCTGTTGTTCAACCGGCAGCGCAAGCAGGTCACCCTGACGCCGGCCGGCGAAAAGCTGCTGGCCATCACGCGGCGCATGTTCGACACCGAGAGCCAGGCGCTGGAGCTGCTTTCGGAATCGCGCGCGCTGCGGGCCGGCACGCTGCGCATCATGGCCGACGCCGCGCACCACCTGCTGCACATACTGGGCGAGTTCCGCGAGCGCTATCCCGGCGTCAAGGTGACGATCCACGCCGGCAACACCGAGACCGTGATCGAGAGCCTGTACAGCTACGACGCCGACATCGGCGTGCTGGGCGAGGTGCCGGCCGGGCGCGATTTCGAGATCGTGCGGCTGAATTCGACGCCCATCGTCGCCTTCGCCGCGCGCAACCATCCAATGGCCGGGTGCGCGACGGTGAGCTTCGACGAACTTGCCGGCCTGCCGCTGGTGATGCGCGAGCGCGGCTCCAAGACGCGTCGCAAGCTGGAGGAAGGCGCGGCCAAGGCAGGCGTGGAGTTGAAATACGCCATAGAGGCGGAGGGCCGCGAGGCGGTGCGCGAGATCGTGGCCTCGGGCGCGGGCGTCGGCTTCGTCTCGGAGGCCGAGTTCGGCGAGGACGCTCGGCTGGCCAAGATCCCGATCGCCGGCCCGCCCATGCTGATGGACGAGGCGCTGATCTGCCTCACCGAACGCAGCCGCGCCAAGACCATGCGCGCCTTCCTCGACATCGCCAAGGCGATGTCGGCGGCGTAAGGCCTGACCCGTTTTCGCTTCGCCGCGACTCACCTATCATCATTCCCCGGCGCGGCCCGCGCCTCCTCCCTCCGCCGGGAAGCATTTCTTCATGCAGGGCACAGCATCACCGAGCCGACTGTCCGGGCATCGCGCATAAGGAGGGATTGCGAAGATTGCCCGCGATAGGAGGTATCATGCAACCGTCCGCACCCGTTCATCACCTGAAGCGCAGGGCAAGGCTTCTTTCGCGCAAGGAAAGTATTCCGCTGCACCTTGCCCTCGACCGCATCGCCGCAGGGGAAGGTTTCTGTAGCTGGAGCCTGCTGGCGGCCAGGGTTTCCGCAGCCACGCCGGCTCAAAAACTGTTCGCCTGAAACCGGGCGACATGGTTCTGGTCGGCGCACGGCCGGGTCAGGGCAAGACGCTGCTCGGCCTCAGCCTTACCGTCGAAGCCATGAAGTCCGGCAGGCGCAGCGTGTTCTTCACGCTCGAATATACGGAACGGGACGTGCTGGAGCGCTTGCGCGCCACCGGCGTCGAGCCGGCATCCTTCGATGGGCTGTTCGAGTTCGACAATGCCGATATGATCAGCGCCGGCCATATCGTCGAGGCATTGAAGGCCGCGCCGCACGGGACGCTGGCGGCGATCGACTATCTGCAACTTCTGGATCAGAAGCGCGAGAACCCGGACCTGATGACGCAGGTGCGCATACTGAGATCGTTCGCGCGTGAAAGAGGACTGATCCTGGTCTTCATCTCGCAGATCGACCGGTCCTACGATCCGGCGACGAAGCCGTGTCCGGACCTCGGTGACGTGCGCTTGCCCAACCCGCTAGACCTGTCGCTCTTCGACACGGCGTGCTTCCTGAACGGTGGCGAATTCCGTTTCCAGGCAACGAGCGGATAGACGCGCCTAGTCCTCGCCGGAAACACTACCGAACTTGGCGCCATGGCGCAGGCGGCGGCGCAGGTGGCGCAGGCCGAACACGGCGTCGGCCGAAAGGCGCGCGACCGAGCCGCTCCAGAAATCGTGCTCGCCTTCCATGGTGACGACGCGCCCGGCCTTGCCCGCCAGTCCGTTCTTGAACTGGCGCAGGCCCGGTTCATGCGCGGCCCCGCCGAGGTCGTACCAGCGCAGGCCCTCGCTCCGCAGCCATTGGAAGATCCACCAGTGCAGCGCGTAGCCGGCCTTCAGCGGCAGGGCTTCGGCGGAGGTCGCGCCGAACATGTAGTAGGCGGTGTCGCCGAACAGGCCGATCGTCGCGCCTGCGACCAGCCGGCCCTCGTGGAAGGCCAGCACCTGCCGCGGCTTCAGTCCTTCGGGCAGGCTGGCGATCAACTCGCCGGTCAGGTGCACCGGCGTGCTGCTGGAGAAGCGCTTTCGCTCCATCATCGAGGCGTAGAGCCGCTGGAACTCGCGGATTTCTTCCGCATCCTGCGTCAGGCGGATGGCGAGCGGGGCCGAAAGGGCGTGGCGCAGGTTATAGCGCCACTTTTGCCCGAGGCTCTTGCGCTGGGCTTCGTCGTCGAGCGCGGTGTCGACCAGATAGCGCTCCGCATCCTCGAATTTGCGCCGTTGCACGAAGCCGAGATCACGCAGCCAGCCGCATTCCACCCTATGATAATCGGGGTGCGGGCGCGGCAGGATGGTCAGGCAATGGCCGCGCGCGATGCAATATTCATTGATCAGCGCGGCGATCACGGCGCGGTAGGTTTCCGGGTCGGCCGCCTCGCCTTGCCGCCAGAAAGGCCCGAAGCGCAGGAAGGCAAGCCCGCGCCCGACCAGCGGCAGCCCCACCAGCGCCACGCGCGCACCCGCCACCGGCTCGCCGTTGCGGCGCAGGAGCAGGTGGCTGTCGCGGCCCTTCCAGTGGTTCCCAGCATAGGCGGCGGTCTGCTCGGGATTGATGTCGGCGAAGGCGGCGGCGATCCCGTCCCACTCCTCGTCGGCAATGCAATCGACCTCCACGCTGTAGGCGCGGCCGATCGGGGCGACGGAAGCCGCCCCGCGTGCCGAAGGCATGTTTTCCGCAAAGACCTTTGCCTGGTCCACCATCCCCGAGGCTCCCCGAAAACCTGCCGGCACGTTAGGGATGGCCGGTTAAGGTGAGGTTCAACCGAAACGCGAGATTTTAGCTGTCGCGTTCGCGCGGGGCGATGAAGGCACTGATGCCGAAGCGCCTGCGCATCGTGGCGTAGATCAGCGCCGATTCCAGAACGATGGACACGGTGGCGGCCACGGCCGCGCCCATGGCGCCCCATTGCGGGATCAGCAGGAAACAGAAGATGAGGTTCAGCACGAAGGCGGCGGCGTAGATCGTCGCGGAGGTGCGCTGCTGGCCCATCATGTTGAGGAACTGCTCTCCCGGCCCAATCGCCGTGCGCAGGGCAAGGCCCGCCACCATCACCCACATCAGCCCGTAGCCGGCCGTGAACTCCTGACCGAACAGCCACAGTAGCGGCTTGCCCACCGCCAGTATGCCGCCGCCCACCAGCACCGTGGGCCAGAACATCCAGCGGATAGAGCCGGCATAGAATCTCTCCAGGCCCGGCCGGTCGCCCGCCGCCTCCAGCGCGGCGAAGCGGTAGGCGGCGGAAGCGGAGACGGCGAAATAGACCATGGACACGATCGCCGTCACCTTGGTCGCAGCATAGAAGACGGCGACGTCGTTGGGCGAACGGAAGGCCTGGAGCAGGAACACGCCGACATAGCTCAGCATGAACTGGAAGACGTTGGCGAACAGGATCGGCAGGGCGGAAACCAGCCAAAGCCGGTGCGAATAGGCGCGCGGCCCTTGCTCCACGCGCGTATCGACGCGTCGGTCGAGCACGAGAATCTGGCCGATTGCCGTCAGCCATGTGGCGGCGACGGCGGCCCACATGGCCGTGGCCGCATCCAGTGGCAGGCCCGCGGCGAACAGCGCCAGCATGATGGCAAGGAGCAGCAGCGGCCGCAGGATGAAGGGCGGCACCAGCGCCAGGTTGATCCAGCCGAAGGAGCGCGCCACCCCGTCCTGCGCGCCGGTCAGGCCATAGGGCGGCAGCGCCAGGCAGGCCAGATAGAGCGGAAACACCAGATAGGCGTCCATTCGCCCCGAAAGCAGCCAGATCGACAGCGCCGCCGCAACGGCCAGGAGCGTGACGAAGAACCCCGGCACCCAGCGGCTGGCGTGAATGAAACCGCGCACGCGGTCGAGGTCGTTCTCCTGCGTGTAGCGCGGGATGAAGCGCTGCGCCGTCACGGCGAAACCGAGGTCGGACACGGTGCCGATCAGCAGCACCCAGGTCCAGACATAGACATAGACGCCGTATTCGAACGCGCCCATCCAGCGCGCCATGATGATTTGCGACAGATAGGCGATCGCTGCGTTGGCGATGCGGATGAAGAACGCCGCGCCAGCCGCACGCTGGACGCCGCCATTGGGGCTGCCTTCGCGCCCCAGCCATCTCAGCAGCTTCCAGCGTTGCCTTTCGGGCAACGGGCCGGTCTGGTCCATCACCGCCTCTGTTCCTCGAACCCTGTCGGGCGACGCCTAGCGCAAAACCTCTAATATTCGGTGCGCGGCAAAGGAAATCCGCAGCCGCAATCCTTCAGGCGCTCAGCCGCACGATCGTCTCGACGGCAAGGTCCACCTCGTCCTCGGTCGTGTAATGCGACAAGCCGAGACGCGCCACGCCGCCCTTTTCGCGCAGGCCGAGCCGGCCGATCGCCTCCCAGGCGTAGAAGTCCCCGGCCCAGCCGAAAATGTTCTCCTCTGCCATCATCGCCATGATCTCCTGCGGCGAGCGATAGGCCAGCCGGAAGGAGAAGGTGGGCACGCGCGCATCCAGCCGGTTGCGGCTGCCGATACCGTAGAGCGTGAGGCCCGGCACCCCGGCGATGCCGGCGAGGAAGCGGTCCATCAATCCTGCCTCATAAGCTGTCGTGGCCTGCAATCCGGCAACGACGCGCTGGCGCAGCGGCGCTTCCTTCGCCGCGCCGCCGAAGCGTTCTCCGAGCCAGGCGATGTGCTCGATCGCCGCCTGCGTGCCGGCTTGCGCCTCGAAGGAGGGCGTGCCGGGCGCGAACCGCCACGGCATTTGCCATGAGGATGGCCGCACCTTCAGCGGGGTCAGGCGATCGCGCAGCGCGGCGCTGACATAGAGCACGCCGGCATGAGGGCCGAAGAACTTGTAGGCCGAGCAGGCCAGCAGGTCGCAGCCGATGGCCTTCACGTCGACGGGCAGGTGCGGCGCGGACTGCACGGCGTCCACCACGGTCACGGCGCCGACCGCCCTGCCCGCCGCAACGATGCGGGCGACGTCGTTGACCGTGCCGAAGATGTTGCTGGCGTGGTTGCACGCCACCAGACGCGTGCGCTCGCTGATCAGCCCGTCCAGTTCGTCATAGCGATATTCGAAGGTTTCCGGATCGAAGTCGAGCCAGCGCACGGTGACGCCGCGTTCCTCGGCCACCGCCAGCCAAGGCCCGACATTGCCGTCGTGGTCCATGCGGGTCAGCACGATCTCGTCGCCTTGGCGCCAGTCGCGCGCGATCATGCGCGAGAAGTGGAACATCAGCGAGGTCGAGTTCAGGCCGAATACGATCACGTTCGCCCCGCCCGCGCCGAGGAAAGCGGCCACGGCTTCGTGCGCCTCGGCCACGATGCGGTCGGTATCGCGCGAGGTGCGGAAAGCGCCGCCGTCATTGGCGCAGCTGCGCACCATCACGTCGCCCATGCGTGCGACCACGCGCGCCGGCACCTGCGAGCCGCCCGGCGCGTCGAGATAGACGCGCGGCTTGCCTTCATCCTGCAGCGCCAACGCCGGAAAGGCGGCGCGTACCGCTTCGATGTCCCACTGCATACCGGTCACGACCTCCTCCATCGCTGGTCCCCGGCCACCTTTTACACAGGAATCGCGAAATGAATCGACAGGCCTGTCGAAGATGTGTTAATCGCCCCTCTGTCTTTGGTCCTATTGTTGGACCAAACGGAGGAGATATGACCCGCACCAGCGCAGTTCAGGGCGTCGTCGACACTTTGCGCGTCGAAATCCCGCAGAACTACCGGCCCGGCGATTTGCTGCAGAACGAGCGGCTCATTGCCGAGCGCCTCGGCGTCAGCCGCAACACCGTGCGCGAGGCGCTGATCCATCTGGAAGCGTTCGGCGTCATCGAGAAGACGCAGCGCGGTCCGCGCGTCTGCGCGCCGAATGTCGGCGCGGTCTTCCACATCATGGATCAGTATTTCGACCGCAGCCTGAAGACCTGCCTCGACCTGCTCGACTTCCGCCGCATGATGGACATCGGCGCGCTGCCTCAGGTGGTTGAGCGCGTCACCGAGGCCGATATCCAGACCTTGGAACGGCATGTCGGCCAGATGCAGCGCTCGCTGACTGCGCGTGAGGACGCGCTGGCCGACTACGCCTTCCACAACGAGATCGTACGCATCTCCGGCAACCACGTGCTGGAAACGCTCTACAAGGTGCTGTCGCACACGCTGGTCTTCTACATGGAGATCGGCAAGAGCAATCCGGTCAACCGCGAGAAGACCTTCGACGACCACCGCGCCATCATCAAGGCGCTGGCCGACCGCTCGCTCGACGCCGCGGTCAAGGCCTTTTCCGAGCACTACAACTATAGCGAGCGCAGCGTGCGCGCAGCCTACGACAAGGCCGGGCAGCAGGAGCGCGCCATGGAAGGCAGCGAATGAAAGCCCTCAGGATCGAACAGGAAAACCTAACCCGCTTTCACGATGTCGAGCCGGCAGCTCTCGGCGAGGGGCAGGTGCGCATCGCCGTACGCCATGTCGGCCTGTGCGGCAGCGACTACAACACCTTCAAGGGACTGAACCCGCTGGTGCAGCTTCCGCGCATCCCCGGCCACGAGATCGGCGGCGAGATCGTCGCCGTCGGCGCCGGCGTGGATGCGTCCTACAAGCCTGGCCGCCGCGCCATCGTCATGCCCTACACAAATTGCGGGAAGTGCGCGTCCTGCCGCAAGGGCCGGCTGAACGCCTGCCGCTACAACAAGACGCTGGGCGTGCAACAGGACGGCGGGCTGGCCGAGGAGATCGTGCTGCCGGCCGAGAAGGTGATCCTCAACGACACGCTGGCGCCGCGCCATCTGGCGCTGGTGGAACCGCTTTCGGTTGGCTTCCACGCGGTGGAGCGCGGCCGCGTCGCCAAAGGCGACACCGTCGCCGTGCTCGGCTGCGGCATGATCGGCATGGGCGTGCTGATCGGCGCGGTCGCGAAAGGGGCACGCGTCATCGCCGTCGATCCCAGCGAGGAGAAGCGCAACCTCGCCCTGAAGTTCGGCGCCGAACATGCGCTGCCGGCGGGCGGCGAGGACCTTCTGGCCAAGGTGGCGGAACTGACCGGCGACGACGGCGTCGATGTCGCCTTCGAGGCGGTCGGCCTGCCTGCCACCTTCACGCAGGCGGTGGACCTTGCTGGCTTCGCCGGACGGGTGGTCTATGTCGGCTATTCCAAGGCGCCCGTCACCTACCAGACCCAGTTCTTCAACCTGAAGGAACTGGACATCATGGGCTCGCGCAACGCCACGCTGCAGGATTTCCGCAACGTGATCGCCCATTTGGAGACCATCGGCGAGGCTGCCGACCTGCTCATCTCCAAAGTCTTTCCATTCGAGGAAGCGGAAGCCGCCCTGCCCTATTGGGACGGCCACCGCGACGCCCTCAAGATCGTCATAGAGCGGAATTGACCATGACAGAAAACTCCCAAACGGCACTCCAGCAGGCGTTCGGCCTTGCCGGCAAGCATGCGCTGGTCACCGGCGGCGGCAGCGGGCTCGGCCTCGCTATCGCCAGGTCGCTGGCCGCGGCGGGCGCCAGCGTCACCATCGCCGGACGGCGCACGGAGTTGCTCGACCAGGCCGCGGCGGAAATCGGCAACGGCGTGCGCGGCATGAAGCTGGACCTGCGCGACATGGCCTCGCTCAAGGGCTTCGCCGCCGAGGTGGAGGCCGCGCACGGGCCGGTGGACATTCTCGTCAACAATGCCGGCAACACGGTCAAGAAGCCGTTCGAGGAACAGACCATGGAAGACCTCGACCAGGTCTTCGACGTGCATGTGCGCGGCGCGCTGGAACTGACGCGCCATATCATCCCCGGCCAGGCGGCGCGCGGCGGCGGCTCGGTGCTGTTCATCGCCTCGATGACCTCCTTCATCGGCCAGCCCTACGTCATCGGCTACACCACCGCCAAATCGGCGCTGACCGGCGTGGTGCGCGGGCTGTCGGCCGAATATTCGGGCCGCAACGTGCGGGTGAACGGTATCGCGCCGGGCTGGATCGACACTCCCCTGTTCCGCGCCGCCACCTCCAACGACAAGGCCCGCTACGACAAGATCATCGGCCGCATCCAGATGGGCCGGGTGGGCAAGCCCGAGGATATCGGCTGGGCTGCCGTCTTCCTCGCATCGCCCGCAGCCGCCTACGTCACCGGCCAGACGCTGGTCGTGGACGGCGGCGCCCTCGTCGGCTTCTGAGCCGGTTTCCCATGAATTCCAACGCCAATCCCAGGGAGGGATCATCGTGAAAATGCTTATGAAATGCCTTGTCGCCGCCGGCGCTCTGCTGGCCTCCAGCGCCATCGCGCTCGCGGCAAACGTGACCATCAAGGTCGCCTATGAGAACAATCCCGGCGAGCCGGTCGACCAGGTCATGCATCACTGGAAGGAGGACCTGGAGAAGCGTTCCAACGGCGAGATCACGCTGGAGCTTTATCCCTCCTCGCAGCTCGGCTCCAAGAAGGACGTGACCGAGCAGGCCATGATGGGCCTCAACGTCATCACCATCACCGATGTCGGCTTCCTCGCCGACTACGATCCGGACCTCGGCGTGCTGTTCGGCCCCTATCTCGCGGACGATCCTTCCAAGCTGTTCAAGATCTATGACGGCGATTGGTTCAAGCAGAAGTCCGAGGCGCTGAAGGCCAAGGGCATCCATGTGGTGATGCGCAACTATCTCTACGGCGTGCGCCAGCTCATCACGCGCAAGCCCGTGCGCACTCCCGACGACCTGAAGGGCCTGAAGATCCGCGTGCCGAACAACAACATGCAGATCAAGATCTTCGAGGCCATGGGCGCGACGCCCACGCCGATGCCGCTTGGCGAGACCTTCCCGGCCCTGGCGCAGGGCGTGATCGACGGCGTCGAGAACCCGATCTCCGTGCTCTACGGCCAGAAGTTCCACGAGGAAGCCAAGAACCTCAGCATGATCGGCTATCTCACCAACACCGCCATGTTCGTCGGCGGCGAGGCCTTCTTCTCGACCCTGCCGGAAGAGCAGGTCAAGCTCATCGAGGACACCGCCTACGACGCCGGCCTCTACAGCCAGAAGCTGACCACCGATCTCGACAACCAGATGGTCGCCAAGATGAAGGAGGCGGGCGTCGAGGTGGTCGACGTGGACAAGGCTCCATTCAAGGAAATGACCAAGAAGGTCTATTCGGAGTTCCCCGACTGGACGCCCGGCCTCTACGACCAGATCCAGGCCGAACTGAACAAATAAGCATCCTCCCGGACGGCGGAGGGGGAGTGGCGGCGCCGCTTCCCCTTCACCGCGAAGACCAACCAGGGCCGCCCCGCTCCTGACGACGGAGACTGGCCGCCAGGGATCGCTCCACCAAGGAACGCCCCGCCTAGGAACGCCCCAATGAAACTCATAGCCCGCCTTACGGACTGGCTGGCGGCGCTGCCGCTGTTCGTCCTGCTCGCGATCTTCAACGTCGCCGTGGTGATGCGCTACTTCGTCGACCGGCCGCTGCAATGGACCGAGGAGGTCGCCGGCCTGCTGATGATCTGGATCGTCATGCTGGGCGGCATCGCCGCCGAGCGCGACAACCAGCACCTCGCCATCCCGGTCGTGGTGGACCTGCTGCCGCCCAAGGCGACGGCCGCCGTCAATCTCGTCGTGTCGCTGCTGTCTGCGGCATTCCTGCTCTACGTGTCCTATGTCGGCCTGATGCTGGCGCTGACCGTGAAGTTCAAGGTCACCGACATATTGCGCATTTCCTATTTCTGGATCGACATCGCCATCCCGGTCGGCTTCGTCGTCATCGCCGCCTACATGGTGGGACAAGGCGTCGCCCAGGCCCGCAAGGCGTTTGCGGAGACCGCCCGATGAACCTGACCATCATCTTCCTCGTCATGCTGGCCCTGTTCGCGCTCAACATGCGCCTTTACGTGGGCATCCTCATGGCGGTGTTCGCCTATTTCGTCTTCTTCAACCACATCCCGATCGCCATCGCCGTGCAGCGCTTCATCGGTCCGGCGCAGAACACCTCGCTGCTCGCCATACCGTTCTTCATCATGCTGGGCACGGTCATGTCGCACACCGGCATCGCCGAGCGCATGATCAAGGTGTCGGACCTGCTGGTCGGCCGGCTGCGCGGCGGCATGGCGCTCACCAACATCATGGTCTCGACCCTGATGGGCGGCGTCAGCGCCTCCAACCTCGCCGACAGCGCCATGCTGACGCGCATGATGGTGCCGGAGATGGAAAAGCGCGGTTACGACCGCGCTTTCTCCTGCGCCGTCACCGCCGCCGGCTCGCTGGTCACGCCGATCATCCCGCCCGGCATCGCGCTCATCATCTACGGTCTGATCGCCGACGTCTCGATCGGCAAGATGTTCATGGCCGGCATCCTGCCCGGCATCCTCGGTGCCGTCCTGCTGATGGTGGCCGCCTACGCCACCTCGGTGCAGCGCGGCTACAAGCCGAGCCGCGAGCGGGCGCTGACCGGCGCCGAGATCCGCCAGACGCTGGGCTCGGCCTGGACAGCCGTGCTGCTGATCGTCGCCATCCTGGGCGGCATCCGCGCCAACATCTTCACGCCCACGGAGGCGGGCGCCGTCGCCGTCACCTTCGTGCTCGTCATCGGCTTCTTCGTCTATCGCGAGATGAAGGTGAAGCATGTGGTGGAATCGCTGATAGAGACCGCCAAGTCCACCTCCTCGGTGCTTCTGGTCATCATGGCTTCCTCGGCGCTGGCCTGGGTGTTCTCGCTGGAACAGGCGGGCCAGTCCCTGGCCACGGTCATCTCCACCATCACCGACAACCCCTACCTGTTCCTGCTGGTGGTCAACATCGTGCTGTTGTTTCTCGGCATGCTGATCGAGGGCACGGCGCTGATGATCGTGCTGGTGCCGCTGCTCCTGCCCACCGTCAAGGCAATGGGCATCGACCCGATCCATTTCGGCATCGTCATCATCGTCAACCTGTCCATCGGCACGCTGACGCCGCCTGTCGGCACGGTGATGCTGCTGGTCTGCAACATCGCCAAGGTCAAGGTCAGCGATTTCACGCGGCAGGCGTTCAGCATGTATGCGGGGCTGTTCGCCTTCCTGCTGCTGGTCACCTACGTGCCGATCATCTCCACACTCCTAGCCCAGTAAAAGGATGCCCATCATGTCCGACCCGAAATTGTCTTCCGACAAGGCGATCTTCGAAGCCCTGAAGACCGAGCTGTTCACCGCCGTCGTCGGCGACGTTCTCGACGTGCTCGGCCATCGCCACCAGTTCCTGCCGGCCGGTATCGCGCCGCTGCAGCCCGACATGAAGGTGGTGGGCCGCGCCATGCCGGTGCTGGAGGCCGACGTGTTTTCCGACGGCTCGCCCACGGCCAACGGCCCGCTCGCCAACAAGCCCTTCGGCCTGATGATGGAGGCGCTGGACGATCTCAAGGAAGACGAGGTCTACATCGCCACCGGCGCTTCGCTGCGCTACGCGCTGTGGGGAGGGCTGATGTCCACGCGCGCCCTGCACCTGAAGGCGGCCGGTGCCATCCTCGACGGCTACATCCGCGACACCAACGAGATCGAGAAGCTCGGCTTCAACGTGTTCTCGCGCGGCATCTACGCCCAGGACCAGGGCCCGCGCGGCAAGGTCATCGACTATCGCTGCGCCATCGAGATCGAGGGCATCCGCATCGAGCCGGGCGACCTGATCTTCGGCGACCGCGAGGGCGTGCTCGTCATCCCGCGCGCCGTCGAGGCCGAGGCCATCGAGCGCGCGCTGGAGAAGGTGCGCACCGAGAACGAGGTGGCCGTGGCCATCCGCAAGGGCATGAGCGCCTGCGAGGCCTTCAAGACGTTCGGAGTGATGTGATGCCGGCACCGGAAGCCCCGCACGAGGCCGCCGACACCGACAGCCGGCTTCTGCTGCTTTCCGACGCGGACAACGTGCTCGTCGCGCGCCAGCCTATCGCGGCCGGCGAGACCATCCGCGTCTCGGGCGTTCCGGTGCGGACGGAAAAGGAGATCCTGCTCGGGCACAAGGTGGCCCGGCAGGCAATCGCCGAAAACGAGAAAGTGCGCAAATACGGCGCGCCGATCGGCTCCGCCACCCGCGCCATAGCGGTTGGCGAGCACGTGCATGTGCACAACATGAAGAGCGACTACACCAGGACGCATGTCATCGATGCGTCGGACGAGGAGAAGTCGAAATGAACGACACCGCCGAGCTTCGCGGCTATCTGCGCCCGGACGGCCGCAAGGGCATCCGCAACGTCGTGATCGTGGCCTATCTGGTCGAATGCGCCCATCATGTCGGGCGCGAGATCATCGCTAATTTCCGCGGCAAGGACGTGCACCTGATCGGCTTTCCCGGCTGCTTCCCCAACCAATACGCCCAGCGCATGATGGAGCGCCTTTGCACGCATCCCAATGTGGGCGCCGTACTCCTGCTGTCGCTCGGCTGCGAAAGCTTCAACAAGTTCTCGCTCTCCAAGGCCGTGGCCGCCAGCGGCCGCCCGGTGGCGACGCTGACCATCCAGAACAATGGCGGCACGCTCTCCACCATCGAGGACGGCACCGCCTGGGTCGGTGAGCAGCTTGAAGTGTTGGCGGCGGCCGAGACCGTGCCGATGCGGCTGGACGAACTCGTGGTCGGAACCGTCTGCGGAGGTTCCGACGGCACCAGCGGCCTGACCGGCAACCCGGCCGTGGGCCGCGCCTTCGACCGGCTGGTCGAGGCGGGCGCGACCTGCATCTTCGAGGAGACCGGCGAATTGATCGGCTGCGAAGAGATCATGGCCGACCGGGCCGTGACGCCCGAGCTCGGCGACGAATTGCGCGCCTCGGTCGCCAAGGCCGCGCGCTACTATGCGACGCTCGGCTACGGCAGCTTCGCGCCGGGCAACGCCGACGGCGGGCTTTCCACCATCGAGGAGAAATCGATGGGTGCCTACGCCAAGTCCGGTTCGTCGCAGATCTCCGGCATCATCAAGCCCGGCGACATTCCCCCGAGCGGCGGCCTGTTCCTGATGGACGTCGTGCCGGACGGCGAGGTGCGCTTCGGCTTTCCCAACATCTCCGACAATGCCGAGATCGTGGAGATGATCGCCTCCGGCTGCCACCTCACACTGTTCGTCACCGGGCGCGGCTCGGTGTCGGGCTCTGCCATCTCGCCGGTCATCAAGGTCTGCGCCAATCCGGAGACCTATCGCAAGCTTGCTGGCGACATGGATGTCGACGCCGGCAAGATCCTCGAGGGCCGCGCCACGCTGGATCAGGTCGGCGGTGAAATCCTCAAGCTTATCAAGGACGTGGCGCGCGGCGAGACGACCAAGTCGGAGCATCTCGGCCACCGCGAGTTCATCCTGACCTATAAAAGCTTCGAGCCGATCGGCCCTGCCTGCCTGCCGACGGCGGCCTGATTGTCACGGCATGGCGCCCACGTCAGGGCGCCACGCGTTCAAACAGGCTGAACTGGAAGGCCTGCGTCGAACCCCAGGGCGTCGTGTGCACCTTCTTGTGCGCGGCGACCGGCCGGAAGCCCGCGCCGACAGTCTCGGCAAGTTCGGCCGGATCGTAGCGGCGCACGGGCAGGCCGCTGCATCGCTGCGGCCCATCCGCGGCGAAGGTGGCGATTATGGCATGGCCGCCGGGTTTCAGCGCCGCGCGCATATTCGCGATATAGGCCGCGCGGTCTTCAGCCTCGGTGAGGAAATGGAAAGCGGCGCGGTCGTGCCAGACGTCATAGCTGCGTCCCGGCCGCCATTGCGTAACATCGGCGGTGATCCATTCGACCTTTTCCGCCTGCTTTCCCAGCCGCTTTCGGGCGATGTCGAGCGCCTTCCGCGAAATATCCAGCACCGCCATCGACCAACCGCGCGCCAGCCCCGCATCGACGAGGCGTGAAGCGCCGCCGCCGATGTCGATTACCGAGACTTTCGCGTCGCCGGCCAGCTCCTCGATCAGCTCGATGGAGGATTCGGGCCTCTGCTCGAACCAGCTTACGCCCTGCTCGCCCTTGTCGGCATAGGCTCCGTTCCAATGGTCTGCACGGTCGGGTTCCATGGCAGAAGTCTATCGCTATGGACGGTCAGCCGCCAGCTATCCGCGCCCGCAGGCCCTGCCCGTTTCCGGGTCGAACAGGTGCAGCGCGTCCGCGTCGAAGCCCAGCGTTACGGTCTCGCCCTCGGTCAGGTGCGTGCGGGCGGGCAGGCTGGCGACCAGCTTCTGCTCGCCGACGCGCATGGTCGCGACCAGCTCCGGTCCGGTCAGTTCCACCACCTCGACGCGGGCGGGGAGCGATGCGGCAGCGCCGTCATCGAGCCGCAGCGCCTCCGGCCGGATGCCGGCGATGACGGCCGCGCCGTCCGGCAGGTCGTGCGCTTCCGCCACCGGCAGCGCCGCGTCGGAGCCTTTCACGCGCACCTTGCCGCCCTCCACCGTGCCTTCCAGCATGTTCATGGGCGGTGCGCCGACGAAGCCCGCGACATAGAGGGTCGCCGGTCGGTCATAGATCTCCTTCGGCGTGCCGAGCTGCTCTATCCTGCCGTCGCGCATCACGGCGATGCGCGTGGCGAGGGTCATGGCCTCGATCTGGTCGTGGGTGACGTAGACCACGGTCGTCTTCAGCATCTGGTGCAGGCGCTTCAGTTCCGTGCGCATCTCGAGCCTCAGCTTGGCGTCGAGATTGGACAGGGGCTCGTCGAACAGGAAGACGCGCGGCTTGCGCACCAGCGCCCGGCCGATGGCGACGCGCTGCCGCTGGCCGCCGGAAAGCTGCGCCGGCTTGCGGTCCAGCAGGTTCTCGATCTGCAACAGCTTGGCGGCCTCGCGCACCGCCTTGTCGCGCTCTGCGGCCGGCACCTTGCGCATCTCCAGCCCGAAGCCGATGTTGCGGGCGACGCTGAGGTTCGGATAGAGCGCGTAGGACTGGAACACCATGGAGATGTCGCGGTCCTTCGGATGCACGCCGATGACCGAGCGGCCGTCGATCAGCACGTCGCCGGACGTCGCTTCCGCCAGCCCTGCGATGATGTTCAGCAGCGTGGACTTGCCGCAGCCGGACGGCCCCAGCAGCACCAGGAACTCGCCGCTGGCCAGCGCGATGTCGATGCCTTTCAGCGTTTCGACGCTGCCGTAGCTCTTGCGCACGTCGCGGATTTCGAGGGTGCTCATTCGTCTTTCCCGTGCAGTTTCCCGCCGTAGCTGCGGGGCAAGGTCGAGATGGCGCGCGAGGCCACCCGCGTTCCGGCGGCGAGGCAGCCGGCCAGCGGCAGTCCGTCGGCCAGCGCGGCGAGGAAGGCGGCGTTGAACACGTCGCCCGCGCCGATCGTGTCCACCACCTTCACCTTCGGCGCGTCGGCGCTCGCGACCACGCCGTCCGGGCCGACGGCCAGCGCGCCCGCCGGCCCGCATTTGACCACGAGGATGGCGCCTTGCGGCATGCCGGCGTGGATTTCGCGCGCGGCTTGCGCCGTATCCTCAATGCCGCTCAATCCGGTGGCCTCGACCTCGTTGAGCAGGGCGCAGCCGCAGCGCGACAGCCAGCCGCGCAGGACGTCGCGGTTATGCTGCGTCCAGCCGTCCGGCGGCCAGCCGGTGTCCAGCGCGACCGTGACGGCGTGTCGGTCGGCCCAGTCGAACAATTCGCCGTAGCGGGCGGTGAGATCGTCGGTCAGGAAGGCGGCGGTCAGCAGCGCATAGCCACCGGAAAGCCGCGTCCCGTCCAGCACGGCCAGCACATCCTCCAGGGCGAAGCGCGGCAGGTGGCCGCGCGTGGTGAAGAAGGTGCGCTCGCCGTCGGGATGGGTGATGCCCACCGAAAGCGTCGTGCCTTCGGGCCGCACCGGCCATTTCTCGGCCCGGCGGCCGAAGCTCTCGCGCAGCCAGCGGCCGAACTCGTCCGAGCCGGTATTGGCGGCGATCTCGTAATCGACGCCCAGCGCCTCCCAGGTCAGCGCGCTGTTGCCCGCCTGTCCCCCGACGCGCAGCTCGTCATGGTCGACCGAAATCTCCGTGCCGGCGGTCGGCCAGGGCACGACCGGGCCGACGATCAGGTCGACATTGACGTTGCCGATCACCGCGAGCGGCTTCATCACTCACTCCGCGTGATCTTGGTGGAGCGCACCGGGGTGCCGGCATTCTCGACGCGAGCGTCGGCGAAGGCGATCATCAGCCGCTGCGCGACCGGCAGCATGGCGAAGATCGCGGCGAGGCCCGACGCGGCGTGGAACGCGAGCGTCACGGCACCGGACACGGGCGGTTTGCCGGAAGCGTCGAAGACGACGGCCGGCGCGCCCGCTTCCACCACCGAGGCCGCCATCGCCGCGACCAGGTCGCCGGTCGCGTCGTCGCCGCGAAACAGGACGACGCCGACCTTCGGTCCCAGCATCTCCATCGGTCCATGCCGCAATTGCCCGCCTTCGAGCGAATAGCAGGGCAGGCGCGACAATTCCGTCAGCCCCAGCGCCAGCGCCTCGGCCAGCCCTTGCAGGCTGCGGCCGGAAGTGACGACGGTGCCGACGCCTTCCAGGGCAGTCAGCGCCGGGCCGACATCCACCTCCTGCGGCGTTTCCAGCGCGCGAATGGCCGGAGCCGGGTCTTCGCCAAGCGCGGTCAGGATGGCCAGATGCAGTGCGAAGGTGACGGTGAGGCTGCGCGTGGCGGCAAAGGCAAGCTCGGTGCCCCCTGCCCCGACCAGGCACGGCGCGGTGCGGGCGAGAAAGGACCCCGCCTCCAGCGTCAGGCCGAACACGTCCTCGGCGCCGTTCGCTTCCATGAACCAGCGCAGCACCTCCGCGCTTTCGCCCGACTGCGAGGTGACCAGCACCGTGCGCCCTTCGAGCGCCAGCGGCGCGCCAAGCTGCTCCGACAGCGGCAGCGCGACCGCGTCGATGCCGAGCGCGCGATAGAGCGGCTCGACCGCGCGGGCCACCGCATGCGAACCTCCCATGCCGAGCATCAGCAGGCGCCCGCTTCGCTGCAAGGCGGCGGCAACTTTTTCCGCCATCGGGCCTGCCTGCCGGAAGGAGACCAGCGCGTCCTCGTTCTGGCGCGCCATTTCGCGGTCGATGGCAACAAGCCCTTCAGGGCGCGGCTTGGAAGTGTTCATGGTCATTCCCGAAAAATTATCCCTTCACGCCCCCGCTGGTCAGGCCGGAGATCAGCGCGCGCTGCATGAACAGGCCGATCACCACCGGCGGCAGGGCGGCGAGCACGCCGGCCGTCGCGATCAGCCCATAGTCGGACACCCGCCCGCCGGCGAGATCGGCGATGGCGACGGTGAGCGTTTTGGCGCGCTGGTCCGACGTGAACAGAAGCGCGTAGAAGAACTCGTCCCAGGCGAGCAATACGGCGAACAGCGCCGAGGTCGCCACAACCGGCGCGGACAGCGGCAGGGTGAGGATGCGCCAGGTCTGCAACAGGCTGGCGCCGTCGATCATCGCCGCCGCCTCGATCTCACGCGGGATGGTGTCGAAGCCGGACTTCATCAGCCAGGTGGTGAAAGGGGCGAGCAGCGTGAGATACACCAGCGCCAGGCCGAACACGTTGTTGAGCAGGCCGAGATGGGCCAGCCCCATATAGAGCGGCACGGCCAGGGCCACCGGCGGCAGCATGTAGGTGGCGATGACCATGGACAGCGACCAGCCGACCGAGGGCGTGCGCGACACCGCCCAGCCGGCGGGCACGGCGACGGCCAGCGCCGCGAGCGTTGCCATGCCCGCCACCTCGATGCTGTTGCGCAGCGATGCGGTGAAGGCCGCGCCCGCGCTGTTCTCGGCGGTGGAGAGCAGCAGCCTGTAGCGCGAGAAATCCGCCGTATGCGGCCACCAGCGCAGCGGCTTGGCGGCAAGGTCGGCGGCCGGCGAAATGCTCATCACGAACAGCCAGGCCAGCGGCGCCAGGATGACCACGGCCATCAGCAGCGCCGCGGCGTAGATGAAGAAGGTGAAGGCGAGGCTCCTGCGTTCCATCAGGTCCCCTTCCCGCTGCGATCGCGGGTCCGGCAGGACAGCAGGGGGTACATGGCGGCGACCGTGTTCATGGGCTAACCCGCGCTCCCCGCCGTTTTCCTGACCAGTCCGGCATAGGCGACCGCCAGCACAGTGATCAGCAGCGTGACGATCAGCGCCAGCGAGGCGCCGGAGCCGGCGCGCTGAAAGGAGAAGGCTTCCTGATAGACGAGGATCGACAGCGTGCGCGTGGTGTTGGCCGGACCGCCGCGCGTCATCACCCAGATGATGTCAAACACCTTGAACGCCTCGATGGTGCGCAGCACCAGAGCGACCATCAGCGGTCCCGCCAGATAGGGCAGGACGACGAAGCGGAAGCGCGCCCAAGGGCCCGCGCCATCCACCAGGGCGGCGGCGGTCATGTCGCGCGGCACCGCCTGCAAGGCGGCCAGCGCGATCAGCGCCACAAGGGGAAAGTTCTTCCAGCAATCGGCGACGATGAGCGCGGCCAGCGCCGTGCCCGGTTCGCCGAGCCATGAGCGGTAGGCGTCGATCAGGCCGAGTTGGGTAAGCGCTGCGTTCAGGGCGCCATATTCGGGATTGTAGATCAGCCGCCACAGCGTGGCGTTGACCACGGTGGGCAGCGCCCAGGGCAGGATCATCAGCGCCCTTAGTGCCGCGCGGCCGTGGAATTGCTGGTTGAGCAGAAGGGCCGCAGCCACGCCCAGCACCATTTCGGCCGCTACCGACACCACGGCGAAGATCGCCGTCGTCTCCAGCGTGTTGCGGAAATTGGAACTGGACAGCATTTTCGCATAATTATCGAAGCCGACGAAATTGCCGGCTGTGCCGACCAGTTTCGCGTCGGTGAAGGACAGGCCGACCGTATCGACCAGTGGCCAGCCGATCACCGCCACCATGACGACGAGCAGCGGCAGCATCAGCAGCCACGCGCGTGTCGTCAGCCAGCTCCCGCTCATGGCAGAGCCTTCCGGGCGGACGGATGGTGAGGCGGGCGGCTCTTTTCAGCCCCCTTTGTCCTGGCGGACATCTCCCCCTCAAGGGGGGAGATTGGCAGTTTCAGCGTTGTCGCCTCTCCTGCAACGTCGGCGATTGACCAACGCCGACGGGCCAACCGATCTCCCCCCTTGAGGAGGAGATATCCGGCAGGACCTAAGGAGGTCCGCCGCAACCGGCTCAGCGGCAAGCGGGACGCCGCATACGAAACAGAGGGGGCGAAGGGTCGTAACACAAACATCTACCTTACGCCTTCGCCCCGCTCCGAGCCTTACAGTCCGCTGTTCTCGGCGGCTTCGTTCAGCGCTTCGTCGGGCGATTTCTGGCCGAGCAGCGATTCCTGGATGGCCTGCTGCAGCGCAGTCGAAAGCTCCTGATACTTCGGAGTCGTCGGGCGCGGATACATGGCGGCGAGGCTCTGCTTGGCGGCGGCGATCAGTTCCTCCTGCCCTTTGGTCACGGCCGGGTCGTCATAGGAAGACGCCCAGATCGGCAGGGAGAGCTTGGCATATTTGTCCTGCGTGGCCTGCGAGGTCATGAAGACGATGTATTTCCACGCCTCGTCGGGGTGTTTCGAGGCGGTGGTGACGCCCAGCCCCATCGAGCCGTTGACGGCCGACACCTCGCTCTTGCCGGCCACGCCCGGCGCCGGCACGACGCCGACCTTGCCGGCAACCTTGCTGTCCTTGGGATCGTTGGCCATGTTGTACATGTAGGTCCAGTTCAGCGCGAAAGCGGCGTCGCCGTTCTGGAACACCTTGCGCACGTCCTCCTCGAGGAACTCCTTGGAGTTCGGGTTGGTGAGGCCGGACTTGTAGGAATCGACCATGTATTTCAGCGCGTCCAGCCCACCGTCGGTCTGGAAAGCCGGCTTGCCGTCCTTCAGGAACTCGCCCTTATTGGCGCTCACCAGCGTGGTGTAGTCGCAGATCGCGGCCTCGGCCTGCGACCAGCTCCAGGCGATCGGCGAGGCCATCAGGCCCTTGTCCTTGATGGTCTTGGCCTGCTCGGTCAGTTCGTCCCAGGTCTTGGGCGGGTTCTTGATGCCGGCCTTCTCCAGGATTTCCTTGTTGTAGAACAGGTATTTGGTGTCGAGAATCCACGGCATGCCGTAATATTTGCCGTCATACTGCACCGTGGTCCAGGCACCCGGCAGCACGCCTTTCTTCATGTCGTCCGTGATCTTGCCGGAGACGTCGACCAGCACCTTGTTGGTTGCGTATTCCGCCGGCCAGATGACGTCGAACAGCACCACGTCGTAGCCGCCGCCCGAACCCTGCGCCAGCACGGTCTTGTCGTGCAGGCCTTCATAGGGCACGAATTCCAGATTCACGCTGATGTCGGGATTGGCCTTGGTGAAGGCCTCCGTCATCGCGCGCACGTCGGCCTCGCTATAGGCGGCCTGCGCCATGAACAGCGCGTTGATCTTGGTTTCGGCCAATGCCTGGGGAACGGCAAGCCCGCCCAGGAAGACCGCGCCCATAAGCGCGCTCGTAATCGATTTCAGCCCCGTGACCGTCTTCGGCATTGTCTTTCCTCCCGTTCCGGACGCCTATTAAGTCAAAGCACTTGACTTAATAGTTCGCCAAGTCTTCTCTTGGAGTCAAGAGGGAACTGCCGGTGAGCGAAATCCGACCCATCCGAGCCAAGAGCGGCACCAACCAGGAAGGCGCCAGCGCGCATAACCGCCGCGTCATCATCGAGGCGCTGCGCCTCAACGGCACGCTGTCGCGCGCCGAGCTTTCCCGCGCCACGCAGCTCACCAAGCAGGCCGTGTCCAACATCGTGGACGAACTGGAGCATGACGGGCTGGTGGCCGCGCAGGAAGCGGTGCGCAACGGCCGCGGGCAGCCTTCGACGCCCTACCGTCTGGTGCCCGACGGCGCTTTCGGCATCGGCTTGCAGATCGACCGGCACGTGACGCGGGCGCTGGCGGTGAACCTGGTCGGTTCCGTGCTGGCGCGCGCCGAGGCGAACCTGCCCTCCGGCGGGCCGGACGCCGGCATCGAAGTCGTGCTCGAGCTGGTCGGCAGGGTGCGCGACGCGCTCGGAAAGGCCAGCCGCCATTCGCTGGAGCGCATGGTGGGGCTTGGCGCCGCCATGCCCGGCCCGTTCGGCCTCGACACGTCTGACGACGATCCGTGGATGATGGCGTCGTGGCAGAAATTTCCCCTGGTGGACGCGCTAGCCGTGGGAACCGGCCTCAGCGTCTCCCTGCAGAACGACTCCGCCGCATGCGCCATCGCCGAGCGCATGGTGGGCGCCGCACACGGCCTCGACCACGCCGTGTGCATCTATCTCGGCTACGGCATCGGCGCGGGGCTGATCCTCAACGGCGAACTCTACAGCGGCGGCAACGGAAATGCCGGCGAGATCGGCATGGCGCTGCTGGCGCCCCGCGGCGCCGATCGCACGCCGCTGGAACACCGCGCCTCGCTGGCCGCGCTTTACCAGCGTCTGAATCTGGATCCCGGCGACCCGCAGCTGAGTTCCAAGGTGGAGGCGCTGGCTGCGGCCAAAGGCGAAAACGTGCGCGCCTGGGTGGAGGAAGCGGCGGAGGACCTGCGCTGGGGCGTGCAGCTTATCGAAAACCTGTTCGACCCGCAGACCGTGGTGCTGACCACCGGCGCGCCGGCGACGCTCGCCCGTCTGCTGGTCGAGGCCATGCAGCCGCTCCTGCCCTCGCTGGCCGAGCGGCCGGACCGCAGGCTGCCGCGCCTGCAACTGGGCATCGTCGATCCGTGGACGGTGGCGCTGGGCGCGGCGAGCGAACCGATCAGCCGCGCCTTCGATCCACGCTTCTCCGCAATCCTGAAATCGCCGGCCGTGAAGGCGTAGTTCAGGCCGCCTGTTCCCCGGCGGAAGCGCGTGGGAAGAAGATGGCGCGGGCGGGGTCAAAGTCGTAGAGTGGCTCATGCAGCGGCGCGTCGGCGGCCAATTGCGCCACTGCACCCAGGATGAACTCCACCTCCGCGTCCGACAAAAGCACGCTGAAGTTCAACCGGGTGAAGCCCGGCTTCAGCATTTCCTGCCCGGACAGGATGGCCTGCCGCAGTCTCTGCGATTCCGCGGCATCGATACCCAGCAGCCGATGTACATAGGGCCCGGCGCAGGCGCAGCCGCCGCGCGCCTGAATGCCGAAACGGTCGCTCAGCATGCGGGTGACGAGCTGCTGGTGGACATGGCCGCCCTTGCCGTCCGCCACGCGGAAGGAGAAGATCGGCAGGCGCGGCGCATCCAGCGAGCCGAGCATTTCCAGCCGCGCCACGCCCTTCCAGGCGGCTATGGCGCGGCGGGCCAGCGCATCGTTGCGCGCCTGCATGGCTTCGGCGCCGATGGCGTCCTTGACCAGGAAAGCGAGCGCGGCGCGGATGTCGCCCACGACATTGGGCGTGCCCGCCTCCTCGCGCGCCTCGAGACTGTCGCTGTAGTCGTGGCCGTCGGGCGAGACGAACCTGACCGTGCCGCCGCCCGGCCACGACGGCTTGGCGGTGACGGCCGCGTCGCGGCGCAGGATCAGCACGCCCGACGCGCCGGGACCGCCGATGAACTTGTGCGGCGAGACCACCACGGCGTCGATGCCATCGCCGCCTGCCCCGGCGGGATACATTGTGATGGGCAGATAGGGTCCTGCGCCGGCATAATCCCACACCATCTTCGCGCCCGCCGCCTTGGCCAGCCTGGTCACCGCCGCGACGTCGGTAACGATGCCGGTGACGTTGGAGGCGGCGGAGAAGGCGCAGACGGTGAGGTCGGCCGGAACCCGCAATTCCTCGCCGAGCATGGCAAGGTCGGGGCCGCCGCTCGCGACCTCTGCGATCTCGAGCACCTCGGCCCCGCTCTCGCGCCATGGCAATATGTTGGAATGGTGCTCGTAAGGGCCGATCAGGATGCGGACATGCCGCCCCTCGGCCACCGCATCGGCGACGCCCAGCAGCTTGACCAGCCGGTTGATGCCGGCAGTCGCACCGGAACCGGCAAAGATGACGGCATGTTCCGGTCCCGCGCCGCAGCAGGCGGCAATGGCCGCGCGTGCCTCACGGCGCAGCCTGGTCATGAAGCCGCCGCAGTAGGACGCTTCGGTGTGGCTGTTGGCATAGAACGGCAGCACCTGCTCCAGGATGAAGCGCTCCACCTGCATCAGCGCCCTGCCCGAGGCGACGTAGTCGGCATAGAGCAGTTCCTTGACGCCGAACGGTCCTTCGATGCTCGCACCCTTGCCGACCAGCCCGGCCCGCAACGCGGCGACCGCATCGGGTGCGGCCAGGCCGCAGCGGAATTGCTCCAGCATGCCACCGGACTGTGTCTGCTGCGGGCGCGTCGTGGTCATCGTCTTCTCCGAGGAATGGTTCGGCGAAGATTCTATTGCGCGACAGGCGTTGAAACCTCACCTTTCTTATGCAATTTTCACCTGAAATTGTGTCACTTGATCCAAGAAATGGAAAAAATAGACGAAACCGATATGCGCATCCTGTCCTGCCTGCAAAAGGACGGCACGATCTCGCAGCGCGACCTCGCCGATCGGGTGGGCCTGTCGCAAAATGCCTGCTGGCGCCGGCTTCAGCGGCTGAACGCCAGCGGCCTGATCCGTGGCACCCATGCGGCCATCGACATCGAGGCGCTCGGCCTCGACCTGACGGTGTTCGTGATGATCCGCACCCGCCACCATTCCAAGGAATGGGCCGACAGCTTCCGCAAGCACGTCGAGCGCCTGCCGGAGGTCACGGATTTCTATCGCATCGGCGGCGACTGGGACTATCTGATCAAGGTGGTGACGCGCGGCATGGGCGGCTACGACGCGTTCTACCAGAAGCTCATCACCGATTTCGACCTGATGACGGTGACCGGCTTTTTCTCGATGGAAACCATCATCAGCAACCGCGCCCCGGACCTGCGTGCTCTCACGCGCCATGGCGGTTCAAGGCCAGGCTGACCAGCGCCGGATCGCCCACCTTTGCCGGGCGCGCGAATGTACTTCGTGACGCAACGGAATTTTGCCCTTGTGCGCAGCCTGAAGATTGGTTAATCGTATAACCATCGATTTCGGGGCTGAATTCGTGACCACCAACCGTCAACCTTCGATGCGCGAGATCGCGCGCCGGCTCGGCGTATCCAGCGCCACCGTGTCGAACGCCTTGCGCGGCAAAGGCCGCCTGTCGCCGGAACTGGCCGACAAGATCCGCGCCATGGCGGCAGAACTGCATTACGTGCCCGATCATGCGGCGCGTTCGCTGCGCACCGGCAAGAGCGCCACGATCGGCCTTCTGGTGCCGAATATCGGCCAACCGCTCTTTCCCGTTTTCGCGCAGGCCATCGAGCGCGCCGCCAAGCGGCGCGGCTTCGCCGTGCTCCTGGGCGACAGCCTGGGAACCGCCGAGGGTCAGGATTTCGAGCTGCGCAACATGCTGGCGCGCGGCGTGGACGCGCTGATCGTCATCCCCACGCGCGGCACCACCGTTCCCGCCGGCAGCGTGCCGGTGCCGGTGGCGGTGATCGACAGCGCCGTGACCGAGGGCAATGTCGCGGCGAGCGACCACCGCGACGGCGGGCGGCAGGCGGCACGGCATCTGGTCGATCTCGGCCATCGCGAGATCGCCATCCTCGCAGGGCCGACCAACTCGCTGGTGGCGCATGAACGGGTGGGCGGCATGCGCGAGATATTCGAGGCGGCGAGCATTCGGCCGTCGCTGTATCACAGCGACCCGACCTTCGAGGCGGGCGCGGAACTCGGCCGCATGCCGGACGTCGCGCGCTTCACCGCCTGCGCCGCCGCCTATGACACGCTCGCCGTTGGCTTCACCGTAGCGGCCAGGCAGCGCGGCATAGCTATCCCCGAAGCCATGTCGGTGACCGGCTTCGACGATCTGATGTGGTCGCGGATCGTTTCGCCCCCGCTCACCACCGTGCGGCAGGATCTCGGAGCCATCGCCGAACACGCGCTGTCCTTCGTTGTGGGCGAAGGCGGCAAGCCGCGCGTCTTCCCGGTCGAACTGGTGGTCAGGGCTTCGACCGCGCCGGCCGCAGCCGGTGCATCCTCACTTTCGGCTATTGGAGCCTGACATGTCCGCTGAACCTCACGATCTCGACGACATGGAGTTGCGCGACCGCGCCGTGCGTGCGGCACAGGGTCTGGAGCCCTTCGACGTGCTCATCACCGGCGGGCGGGTGGTGGACGTCGCGACGTCCGAGATCCGCGTGGCGGATGTCGGCCTGGTCGGGCCGCTTGTCGCCAGCGTCCATCCGGCCGGAACGCGTAGCGACAGCGCACGCATCGTCGATGCCACGGACAGGCTCATCGCGCCAGGCTTCATCGACACGCACATGCATGTCGAAAGCTCCATGGTCACGCCGCGCCGCTATGCCGAGGTGGTGGTGCCGCAGGGCACGACCACCGTGTGCTGGGACCCGCATGAGATCGGCAATGTCGTCGGGCTCGAGGGCGTGAAATGGGCGCTCGACGCAGCGGCGGACCTGCCGCTGCGCTTCCTGACGCTGGCGCCCTCCTGCGTGCCTTCCGCGCCGGGGCTGGAACTGGCGGGCGCCGAGGTGGGCGCGGCTGAGATGGCCGAAATGCTGGGCTGGCGGCGCATCGCCGGGGTCGCCGAGGTGATGAACATGCGCGGCGTGCTGGACCGCAGCGAGCCGATGCGCGGCGTGGTGGCCGCCGGGCTGGCCAGCGGCAAGCGCGTCTGCGGCCATGCGCGCGGACTTGAGGGCGCGGAACTCCAGGGCTTCGCGGCGGCCGGCATCCAGTCCGATCATGAGATCACCTCCGGCGAGGACCTGCTGGAGAAGCTGCGCGCCGGCTTCACCATCGAATTGCGCGGCTCGCACGATTACGTGCTGCCCGGCGCCGTGGAGGTGCTGAACCGGCTGCCGCATGTGCCGCAGACGCTGACCATCTGCACCGACGACGTGTTCCCCGACGATCTGGTCGCCGACGGCGCCATGTCTTCCGTGCTGCGCCGGCTGATCGGCTACGGCATGCGGCCGCTGGACGCCATCCGCGCCGCCACGCTCAATGCCGCCATGTGGCTGAACCGCTACGACCTCGGGCTGGTCGCGCCCGGCCGTCGCGCCGACCTCGTCATTCTCTCCGATCTCGAAAAGGTCGCCGTGGAGCGCGTGTTCGCTTCCGGCCGCGAGGTCGCCTTCGACGGCAGGCTGACCGACCAGCGCACCGCCCGCCCGACCGACGCCTATCACGACACGGTCAAGGTGCCGCACCTTGCGCCGGCCGATTTCGCCATTTCCCTGCCTGGCCTGAGCCATGCCCGCGTCAACACGGTGATGAGCCCGCGCTTCACCAGATGGGCGGAGGCCGAGGTCGAGGTGCGCGACGGCCGGCTTGTGCTGCCCGAGGGCAAGCTTTTCATGGCGGTGATCCATCGCCACGGCCGCCGGCCCGCCACGCCGGTGGTCGGCATTCTGGACGATTGGGGGCAATGGCAGGGCGCGCTTGCCACCACCATCTCCCATGACAGCCACAACCTCACCGTCTTCGGCCGCGACCCGGCCGACATGGCCGCCGCCGCCAACGCCGTGATCGCTGCCGGCGGCGGCATGGCCACCGCCGCCAACGGCAAGGTGACGGCGCTGCTGGCGCTGCCGGTGTGCGGGCTGCTTTCCGACGAGCCGGCCGGCAAGGTGGCCGCCGATTTCGCGACGCTCCGCGCCGCCACCGACGCCATAGCCGACTGGAAGCCGCCCGTCCGCACCTTCAAGGCGGTGGTCGGTGCGAGCCTCGCCTGCAACCCCGGCCCGCACGTTACCGACCTCGGTCTGACGGACGGCACCACCGGCGAAATCCGTGAACTTGTGATCGCCGAATAGGCGCCGGACCCCACCCCCGCAATCCCAATCCGCCCGCCGCGGACCTGAAAAGGCTGGAACATGACCGCAGATGCGAATGCCAAGCAGCAATCCGGGCAGCAACCCGCCGTTTCCGAAGGCTGGACCGCCTATTTCCGCATGGGCGAGCGCAAGACCAATGTCCGCACGGAGATTCTCGCGGGCATCACCTCGTTCCTGGCTTCGGCCTACCTGCTGGTGGTCATCCCCTCGCTGCTTTCGGCGGGCGGCATCGATCGCGCCGCGGCCACCACGGCGGTCATACTGGTCATCGTCGGCGCCACGCTGTTCATGGCGCTCTATGCCAACCTGCCCTTCGTCGTCGGACCCGGCATCGGGGGCTCGGTGTTGGTGGGGCCGACCATGGCGGCGGTCGAGCACATTCCCTGGCAGGTGGGGCTAGCCATCGCATTCTGGTCCAGCGTCATCTTCGTGCTGCTGACCGTGCTCGGAATTCGGCAGGTGATCGCCCGCATGGTGCCGACGCAGATCAAGCTCGGACTGGGCGCGGCGATCGGCCTGTTCATCGCCCTGCTCGGCTTCAAGAACGCCGGGCTGGTGGACGTCAACGTCAAGAGCCACGCGCTGATGCTAGGCTCCTTCGCCTCGCCGCAGGCGCTGGTGGCGGTGTTCGGCGTATTCCTGGCGGTGTTCCTGCGCGGGCGCAATGTGCCCGGCCCGATCCTGTGGGCGATCCTGGGCGGTACGCTGCTGGGCATTCCGCTCGGCATCACCAAAATCCCGGAAAACTTCTTCGGCATGCCGCACGGCATCGAGACGACGGCCTTCCAGCTCGATTTCCTCGGCGCGCTGAAAATCCAGTATTTCCCCTATCTGTTCGCCTTTTTCGCCTCGGAATTCTTCTCCACCCTCGGCACCACGCTGGCCGTGGGCGCGAAGGCCGGGCTGGTGGACGAGGAAGGCAACATGGAAGACCTCGGCAAGCCTTTCCTGGTCGATTCCATCGCCGCCACGATCAGCCCGCTGCTCGGCATCCCGTCCGCCACCGCGCTGGTGGAATCTGCGACCGGCGCCGAGGCCGGCGGCCGCACCGGTTTCGCTTCGCTGGCCACGGCCGCCATGTTCGCGCTGACGCTTCTGTTCACGCCCATCGCCTTGATGATCCCGGCGGCCGCGACCGCGCCGGCGCTCATCCTCGTCGGCATGTCGATGTTCTCGGCGCTCAGGCTGGTCGATCTGGAGAACTTCACCGACGGCCTGTCGGCGCTGATGATGGTGCTGCTGACGCTTGTGTCCAACAGTTTCGGCACCGGCATCGCCGGCGGCCTGCTGTTCTATGTCGCGGTGAAGGTGCTTTCGGGCGAAGCGAAGCAGGTGTCCATCGGCATGTATGTGCTGGCGATCCCGCTCGCCTATTACTTCTGGACCGTCGCGGCGCACTGAAACGGTTTTCCGCCCAAATCGCGGGTAAACAACGCTGCGCCCGATCTGGGCGCTTCAGGACGATATTGCTCGAAGGGAAAAGACCTCGCCATGCACTGCATGGCGGATGTGGTGTGCGGCCCGCATCCACCACCGGCGGGCATTTTGCCCAGACCGGCGGCTGCGGTGCCTGAGCCGTCAGGCGGCGTCCGGAATGTCCGACTGGTCGTCGAAGATGCCGTCGGGCAGTCCGAGCGTGCGGGCGACGCGGTCGCGATAGCCCTTGTCGAAACGGTGACCGGCTTCCAGCCGCTCGATCTCGTCGATGGTCAGGCCGCTGGTGACGGCCACGTCCTGGATGGTGTAGCCGAGGTGCTCTCTATAGGCACGGACGATGTTCGTGCCTGCCGAGATCGCTTTCAATACCGCTTCAGGCAGCAGAACGGGCGTTGCATTAGCCATTTTGCCTCCAAATACAGGGGTCGGCCGTACCGAAACCCGAAACAGGGCCGGCCGATATGACACAAGATGTCTGGGTGCCCAAAAGGCGGGCGACATCCGAAAAATGCGGTCACTCTCGAACTAGGGAGAGGCGCGCGCGGAATATGACCTCTAGAGGATGCTGAATCAAGCTCTTAGGCGATTTTCTGCCGCTTGTGCGATCACGAAATATGATCGCTGCCGGAGCCGCCAGAATATTAGCAATTCCGGGAGGATGGCCCGGAGCCACCTCGCGCATTGTTTCAGAAAAGGACCTTTCGGTAACGTTGATTTGACCTGCGCGCCCGACCGCGCCGCACGCTGGGCGGGAACACATTCGCATAGACAGCCGCCGCCCGACCGGCCGGAGCGGATCGCCCCGGCCAGTCAGTTCATCGGAGTCTGGCTTTCTCCCGGCAATTGCGATCGCAATTGCTCCGTCACCGACTCCGCGACCGACAGCAGGCTATCCAGTTCGTCCAGCCTCTGGTCTTGCAGGCCGATAATGAACATCCTCAGCGCCCGCAACTGCACCTGGATATAATCCGCGTGCCTGGTCTCGAGGGGCGCTGTGTCGGGCATGGTTTTCTCCGTCGAAACGTCCCTGTCCACTACGGCTCTTTACCAGTTCATGCGGTTGTACCAGTCGTCGACGTCGCGCTTCGCCTGGTCCTTGGCAAGGCCGTATCGTTCCTGGATCTTGCCTTCCAACTGGTCGCGGCGGCCGTTTATGACGTCGAGATCGTCATCCGTGAGCTTACCCCACTGCTCCTTGGCCTTACCCTTGAGCTGCTTCCAGTTCCCTTCAACCCTGTTCCAGTCCATGTCTTTCTCCTCGTAGGCGAAATGGCCTTGAGGTTGAACGCATCGCGGCGGGATAGGTTCGATAAAAGGTCATGGCGCTCGAAGAAGCGTGGCATGACAGACTTGCGAACCATCTGGCAGCCAGTGATGTTGACTAAGCATGAAGACTTGAAGAAAACTGCAATTCCAAACCTTTAAGGGGAACGCCAATGCCTGACAGCAACGACGCCGAGACGGCTAAGGCCGCGGCCGCGACAACTGCGGCAGCAGACACGACCAAGGACGTGCCGAAGAAACCCAAACCGCCGAAACGCGCGAAAAGCGCCGAAACCGCGCAGCCGACGGTTGCCAGGGGCGCGCAGGCGCGCAAGGCCGGCTCCGCCCGAAGGAACTACAGCGAGGACGAGCGGGCGCAGAAGCTCGGCGCGATCGAGAAGCTGCTGGCCGGGGGCCGCAGCACCGTCAAAGACGCCGTGCACAAGGCCGGCATCACCGAACAGACCTACTACCAGTGGAAGAAGAACGCCAGGAGCGGCGGCTCAGGCCAAAAAGACGATCTCAAGGAACTGGTCAGACTCGAGCAGGAAAATATTCGCCTGAGGAAATTGCTGGCCGAGCAATTGCGCAGCGAAAACGCGGAACTTCGAAAGCGACTGGGCCTCGACAAATAGCCGGGCCAGCGTCGATCTGCGAGCGAGTTCATCTCGTCCGCTCGTCCGCGAGATGAAAAAAGGCCGCCGGAACCGATCCGGCGGCAGAGGTCATCCTGTTGGTGCGGTGCCGATCAGTCCGGGCCGAAACCAGGCGAGGTCGGCGCGCCGTCGTCATGTTTCGACAGCCATTCGACCACGGTCGGGCGATAACGGGTCAGCCCCTTGTACTCGGCCAGCTCGTTCGGCAGGTCGCGCAGCACGCGGTGGAAGCGGCGCGCCCATTTGCGCGACGTCACCAGCTCGTCCATCTTGATGAGATAGCAGCGGATCGGGAACACCAGCCCGTTGGAGCGCGGCAGGCGGAAGAAGGTCTGCAGCTCGACGCGCAGATGCACCTTGTCGCCGACATTCTCCGGCGTCACGGTCGTGCGGTCGGTGCCCCACTTGTGGAAGTTCTCCGGGCTCGTGTCGAGGCGCGGATTGATCGTCATCGTCCAGTTGAGGCGGCGCGCGGGCTGCCCCTGCTGGATGTTGGTCAGGAACTTCAGCGCACGCTGGAAGATGCCCATCTCATGGGCCAGCGGCACCGGGGCGTGCCACTCGAAGAAGTTCATGCCGATGTCGAAATCCAGCGACCAGTCGGCCTGCGTGGTGACCATGCCGGCATCCATCCACAGATTGCCGTCGCGCTGGTCGAGCAAGGCGAAGTCGCCCTGAGTCTGGCGGGTGATGTATTCCATCGGGCCGTAAGGCAGGGTGGATTCGTCGCCGAAGGTGAAATGGTCGTCGATGCCGAGCGGCCGGTTGATCCAGTGCCACTTGTCGCCGTTGCGCGTAAGCGTGAACAGTTCCGGATAGCTTTCGGCCTTCTTGGTCATGATCAGTTCAAGAAGGTCCCAGCCGGCCAGCGTCATGTGCGGCAGGGATTGGCAGCGCAGCGGGTCCTCCGCCAGCACCAGCGCCCGGTCGTGCATTTCCGAGACGTAGTGCTCATCAACGTCGAACGGGTGCTCGAAGACGCTGCCCTTCGGGCCGGATCCGTGCGGCTCGATGTTCACCGAATACATGTAGGCGTCTTCATGGAAGGGGAACGGGAAGCGCCTTATCTGCTCCGGGCTGTTCTTGAAGGTATAATCGTCGCGGAACGATTCCTTCCTGAAATTGATTCCCATCTGTTCCTCCCTGTCGTCCTGATCCCGGAGCGAAAGGATTACGGCCTTCGCCCCCACCTCATTCTCCAGCCGGCGGGTTTCGGGCCCGCCGGGCCCGATCAGCGCTCGAGAACCAGCGACCTGCCTTCGAAGCGCGACACGCACGGCATGATCTTGCAGCCCGACTTGTGGTCCTCCTCCGAGAGCCAATGGTCGTTGTGCAGGAACTTGCCATCGTAGGAGATGACCTTGGTCTCGCACTGGCCGCAGACGCCGCCGCGGCAAAGATAAGGCGCGTCGACCCCCGCCGCCTCGATCGCCTCCAGCAGGCTCTGCTGTTCGCCGACATGCACGTTGATGCCGCTGGCGGCGAGCGTGACGTCGAACGGCTTGCCGGGCTGCGGCGCCGCGAAGTGCTCGAAATGCACCGTCTCGGACGGCCAGCCGGCCGCGAGCGCGGTTTTGCGCACCCAGTCGATCATTCCGCTCGGACCGCAGATGTAAAGATGCGTGCCGAGCGGCTGCGAGGAAAGCAGCTCCTCGAGCGGCAGCTTCTCGCCCCGGTCGTCGTGGTAGAGGTGGATGCGCTTGCCGTAGCGGGAGCGCAGCACGTCCGAATAGGTGCCGAGCGCTTCCGTGCGGCAGGTGTAGTGAAGCTCGAAATTGCCGCCCTCGCCGGCGAGCTGGGACGTCTGCGCCATGAAGGGCGTGATGCCGATGCCGCCTGCGATCATCAGGTGCTTCTTGGCCCTGAGATCGAGCGAGAACAGGTTGACCGGATTGGAGATCACCATGCGCATGCCCGGCTTGACCTGCCGGTGCATGAACAGCGAACCGCCGCGGCCGACATCGTCGCGCCGCACGCTGATCGTGTAGTCGTGCGTATCGAGCGGCGAACTCATCAGCGAATAGGGGTTGAGGCGGGTGCGTCCCTCGTCGCGCATTTCGACGACGACATGCGCGCCGCCGGAGAAGGTCGGCAGGGTGCCGCCGTCCGTGCGCTGGAAGTGGAAGCGCTTGACCAGATCGTTCACGGTGACGACGTCGGAGACGGTGACGTCGATCTTGCTTGTTCCGGCGCTCAACGGAAAATCTCCTCTTGCGGCGGGATGTCGGACGGGTCCTCCGCATTGATGCAGACGCCCTGGAAGGCGGCGTGCCTGCGCGAATAATGGTCCCGAACCAGCAGGATCAGGCCGCAATGCGCGCATTTGGCGGGCTGCGTCGTCACGTTCTCGGTGATGCCCTTGCAGTGCACGCACTGGACGCGACGCGCCAGGGAACCGCGATGCTCCGTCTGGATCGAGGCGGGATCGTAGCCGGCTTCCATGGCGACCTGCTCGGCCTGGCCGATCAGCCCTTCGGTACCGGCCAGATAGATGCGCAGGCCCATATGGGCCGTTGCGAAGGTCTGGCGCAGCCGCGGCAAAGCGGCGGCGAAGGAAGGGCCGACATAGAGCTGCGCGGGCTTGAGAGCCTCGAGCGCTTCGACATATTTCGCCCCGGTCTCGCCCGGGACGAACATGATATGTGCGTTGGCGAAGAAACCGTCAGGCGCGGACTTCGCCATGTCGAGGATCGCCGCCGCGCCTTCGGCGTCGGCGATCAGCAGGTGGTTACGGCCGGGCTGCGGTGAAAGGGTCCCGTAGACCGGTCGACTTAGCATCGTCATCGCCGGCGTCCCGTCCACTTGATCAGCCCTTCGCCGTCCGCTTCAGCTTCTTCGGGTCATCGAACGGCAGCGATTGCGCCGTCGCCTTGACCTTGCCGCTGGCGTTGTGGATCTCAAGCGGCGTGCCGATCACGGCACAGTCGACATCCAGGCGGGCGATGCCCATCGACTTCTTCACCAGCGGCGAATACATCGCGCAGGTCACGACACCGACCTTCTTGCCGTCGCGATAGATCGGAGCACCTTCGTCGGCCGGCTTGTCGCTGTCGAGCAGCACGCCGAAGATCTTGAAGCGCTCCTTGCCCTTGAGGCGATAGTGCTCTTCCGCGCCACGGAAACCAGTCTTGCCGGGGCTCACGGTGAAGTCAAGGCCGAGCTCCCACAGCGTGTCGCCGGGGCCTTCGTTCTCGAACGGGTACTTCTGCGAGTTGTCGTAGGGATAGAACAGCAGGTAGCTTTCGACGCGCAGCATGTCGAGCGTGGTGAAGCGCGTCGGGATGATGCCCATCGGCTTGCCTTCCTCGACGATCCTGTCCCAGATCGCCGGCGCGTCCTGGCCGCGGCAGAAGATCTCGTAGCCGCGCTCGCCGGTGTAGCCGGTGCGCGAGATCATCACCGGGAAGCCGAAGAGCTGCGTCTGCATGTGATGGAAGTAGTTGAGGTCGCGGATGCCCGGCACGTGCTTGGCCAAGTAGTCGACCGCGGCCGGGCCCTGCAGCGACAGGTCGTGCAGATTGTCGTCGAAACGGACCGACACGTCGCGGCCATGGGCTGCGCGGGTCAGTTCCTCATGGCCGGAGCCCGAGCCATGGACGACCATCCAGGAATTCGTCGAGATGCGGTAGATTACGCAGTCGTCGGTGAACTTGCCGGCATCGTTGAGCATGCAGGCGTAGACGGACTTGCCGGGATAGATCTTCTCGACATCGCGGGTGGTGGCGAGATCGATGACGTGGGCGGCGTGGGCGCCGGTGATATGGACCTTCTTCAGGCCCGAGACGTCCATGATGCCGGCCTTGGTGCGGATGGCGACATATTCCTCGTCCGCATCCTTGTCATAGGTCCATGCGGTACCCATGCCGCTCCAGTCTTCCAGCTTGGAACCAAGAGCGCGGTGGCGATCGGCCAAAGTCGAAAAGCGCCAAGTCGCAGTCATCGATATACTCCTCCGTTTCCCTCGCGCGCCAGATCAGCGGTGCTGTACCAGGCGGCTATTCTTTGTTGGCCGCATAATGGACCAACTCCTGCCCCAAGGGCAATACCAAAATTCAACAAACTTTACTGCCAGGCAACTAACCACCCTTCAGCAAAGGGCAAGCCAGCGCCCCGGAATGCTTGCATTCCGCGCCTTGCACGATAGCGGAGCCGGTCAGCGCCGCCATAGTGCCAAATGGCCCGGCCGGACCTGGGCGGTCCGGCCGGAACCTGATCCCTGCCTCAGCTCAGTCCTTCGATCTGGCCCTGTTCGTTGAGGCGGATGTTTTCGGAGGACGGCTTCGAGGGCAGGCCGGGCATGGTCATGATCTCGCCGCAGATGGCGACGACGAAGCCGGCGCCGG
>NZ_JAVXZD010000014.1:0-37920 GCF_032460275.1 Mesorhizobium sp. SP-1A
TACATGGAGGGCAAGATCCAGATCGACCCGATGATCACCCACACGCTCACCCTCGACGACATCAACAAGGGCTTCGACCTCATGCATGAGGGCAAGTCCATCCGGTCCGTCGTCGTGTATTGACGGTACCGGCAAGGGAGCAGTCTCCATGGAAAAACTCACCGTCGTGGTCGAGGCGATCACCCAAGAGGCGGAAGACATCAAATCCTTCGTGCTGGCCTCGGCGTCGGGGGGCGAACTGCCGCGATATTCGCCGGGCGCCCATATCGACATCAATGTGGGTCCCGGTGTCGTGCGCCAGTATTCGCTGTGCGGTTCGCCGGGCGACCGTTCGCGCTACATGATCGGCGTGAAACGGGAGCCGCAATCGCGCGGCGGTTCCGAACACATGCATGCGCGCATCCGCATAGGCGACCGGTTGGAGATCAGTGTTCCGAAGAACAATTTTGAGCTCGATGAAACCGCCAAGCATAGCATATTGCTCGCCGGCGGGATCGGTATCACTCCGTTGATCGCCATGGCGGACCGCCTGCTTTTGTCGGGCAAGTCATTCGCATTGCATTATTTCAGCCGCTCTCCTCAGCATACCGCCTTCTCCGAGCGGCTCTCGCAGCCGGGTTTTGCGGGAAAAGTCCACATGCACTATGCACTGGACGTGGATGCGGTCAGGGCCGAGCTTGAAAACTTGCTGCAAATATATGGCGTCGACAGCCATCTCTACCTGTGCGGCCCGAAACCTTTCATGGATATGATCGAGACGGTCGCCGCACGAAGCTGGCCGTCCGAGGCCGTACATCTGGAATATTTCTCTGGCGCCGCCCTGGAAGGACCGACCAGCAGCTTCGAGGTGCGGCTGGCGCGCACCGGGGGCAGCTATCTCGTGCCGGATGACCGAAGCATCATGGAGGTGCTACAGGAGAACGGGGTGGATGTTGACTATTCCTGCGAACAGGGCGTTTGCGGCACCTGCGTTACGGATGTGCTCGAAGGCGAGCCCGACCATCGCGACCTGTTTTTGAAACCTGCCGAAAGGGCAGCCAACACCAAAATGTGCCTGTGTGTTTCCCGGGCAAAATCACTGGTTCTGGTTCTGGATATGTAGGTTTGAGCAGCCACGCTCGCCGGAGTGCAATCGGCGTTGACCTATCCTTCATCCTGGTCAGCAGGCTTCGCCGCTCTCGGCCGCTATTCTTTAAGCCCGACTATCAACGTGTGCACAGCGGAATCGCAAATGGGTCGAAATCGCTATCGTTGAACAGGGGGCCAGAGAGCCAAGCGCTTGCGTCGCGCAGATTGGCATTCCGCCCACGTATTCGACCGGTCGGTTGCGGGATCGGGTGAGGGCTCCCATCACGCCCGAAAAGATCGCAGCATTTGTCGAGACCATGCGCTTGAACGTGTAGGCCGGCAGCACGCCATCGATTCTGGACCGGTTAGAAGTCGACGATTCGGACGTTGGTAATTATCAGCAACGAGCGGTGCTGGAGTGCTCGCTATGAGCAAGGATGCTGCCCCCGCATAGTGCCCAGTTTTGTTCGGGAATGGTACGCCCAAGGGGAATCGAACCCCTGTTACCGCCGTGAAAGGGCGGTGTCCTGACCGCTAGACGATGGGCGCAGCCAAGGCCGGCTTATAGTTGCGTCGGCGCCGGGGGGCAACCGTCAAACAACAATCGGGACAACTTTTTTTCGAGCCCTATTTGCGGCGCCGGCAGCGCCAGTTCCAGTCGCGCTCGGGCCCGACATCGACATGGACGGACTCGGTGTGGCAGTAGGTGCCGACACCGCCACGGCCAGGCATGGAACGCACGTAACTCGCCAGTTCCCACTTGCTGACGCCCTGCACCTGGATGTCGGCCGCGGCGCAGTACATGTGCAGCGAATTTTTGGCGCCGCGAGCGCGAACATTGCGATCGAGATTGCGGTAGCCCGAGGTCACGACCACCTTGCGGCCGTAATGGCCCTCGATCGTCTTCAGCACCCTGACCAGCGAGGGCTTGAGACAGGCGACGTCGACCTCCTCGTTCTGCTTCAACAGGCCGTTGGGCGCAAGCCGCGCCATGCCGGCGGCGGACGCGACCTGGTAGGAGCCGCCTTCGTCCTCGTTGATATCGACGTCGCTGTCGTCGTCCAGGCCGGATTTGCGCTTGATCTCGAACAGCGCCGTCTGCCGCACGCCGGGCAATGCGTTGTCGGAGGAGACCATGCTCGATTTGTCGACCGAAGCGAGCGTCACCGGCTTTTCGCCGGGTTCCGCGGAGGCGAGCGTGATGATGGGCTTGGCGGCCGGCTGCGCCTCGTCTCCGCTGCGATGCGTGCCGGCCTTCGGTTGCGGCGCGGGCGCGGCGCTGGCCGAACCGCCGAAAAGCGAGGAAAGGAAGCTCTTTTTCTTCGGCGCAATCGGCTCCGACGGCATCTCTCCGGCCGTCACATAGACGGGGTTGTCCATGGCAGGTTGCGCCGGTGCGGCGGCGGTCGCCTGTTGCTGGGCCGGGGGCTGTGCGGGCATCGTTGCGGAAGCGGTTTCCGTCGCGGACGGTGGCGGAACTTCCGCGCCCGCCTTCAGGGCCGGAGGCGTCGTAGCCACGATGCCGGCGGCATCCGCCGGGGCGGGAACCGGGAACCCGGCGCCAGGGCTGGCCGACGGAAGATATGCAACCATGTCGGGCAGGGGGGTGTCTCCCTCGGCTGCCATCAGCGTCTGTGGCGCAGTAGCCGCCGGGGAGGTCGCGGCCGAGCCCGGCTGGGCCGCCGCGACATGGCCCGCTTCCGCCGCGCCGGCATTGTACCCGGGAACGGTCGCGTTCAGCCCGACATCGCCGGAGGACGTGCAGGAAGCCAGCAACAGCGACAGCAGCGCCGCTGCGATTGCGCGGCCTTCTCCCTTCGCCAGACGCGATTCCCTCGAATTCAAACTTTATCCCCCTCGCTTTACCGTCCTGGACCGTCACGCGGCGGCACAAGCCGCCAAAATGATCGAGTTTCCACGACCGGAAACGAGACCTGTGTCAATTCCGCAAGTCTTATGAAAAAAAGACGACTCAGCGTGAATTGCGCCAACTTCATGGTTGACGCCACCATTTCGCCCGCTTCAGCGCGAGCGTCAACTCACCAGACATTACAAAGTGTTACATTTTGAAGGGGATGTCAGGCGCAGGCAGCCCCGGCGCGAGAGCCGTCAGACCCTGACCTTGACATAGGTGCCGGGCGCATCGCCCAGGGACTTGGCCTTATCGCAAGGCGTTCGCGCCGGCACGCGGGTGCTGTCCTTCGCCTCTACCCAGCGTTGCCAATGCGGCCACCAGGAGCCCGGATTCTCCGTAGCGGAGGCGATCCAGTCCTCGAACGCGCCTTCGGGCTTGCCGCCGGTCCAGTACTGGTACTTCTTTTTCGCTGGCGGATTGACGACGCCGGCAATGTGACCGGAGCCGGCCAGCACGAAATCGACCTCGCCGCCGAAATTGCGGCAGCCGAGGAACACCGAACGCGCCGGAGCGATGTGATCTTCCCGCGCGGCGAGATTGTAGATGGGGATGGTGACATCCGCCAGCGAGACCGTGCGGCCGGCCAGTTCCATGCGACCGGCGGAAAGATTGTTCTCCAGATAGCAATTGCGCAGATAGAAGGAATGGTTGGCGGCGGTCATGCGCGTGGAATCGGCGTTCCAGTACAGCAGGTCGAAGGGCAGGGGCTCCTTGCCGCGCATGTAATTGTTGACGACATAGGGCCAGATCAGGTCGCCCGAGCGCAGCATGTTGAAGGCCGTCGCCATCTTGGTGCCTTCGAGATAGCCGTTCTCGTTCATCGCCTGTTCGAGGGCGCTCACCTGGTCCTCGTCCACGAAGACTTTCAGGTCGCCGGCGTAGGTGAAATCGACCTGCGTCGTGAACAGCGTCGCGGAGCGGATGCGGTTGTCGCCTTCCTGCGCCAGCAGGGCGAGCGCGGCCGAGAGCAGTGTGCCGCCTACGCAATAGCCGATTGCGTTGACCTCGCGTTCTCCGGTGGCTTTTTCGACCATGTCGAGCCCGTATTGCAGGCCTTCGCGGATATAGGCTTCCCAGCTCTTGGCGCCGTGGCGCTCGTCGGGATTGATCCAGGAGATGACGAAGACGGTGTGGCCCTGCTCGGTCGCCCAGCGGATGAAGGATTTCTCCGGATTGAGGTCGAGAATGTAGAACTTGTTGATCCAGGGCGGGCAGATCAGCAGCGGCCGTTTCAACACCGTTTCCGTGGCCGGCGCGTACTGGATGATCTCGGCGACGTCGCTGCGGCCAACCACTTTGCCCGGCGTCACCGCGATGTTCTTGCCGACCTCGAAACTGGCGGCATCCGCCTGCCGGAGCTTCAGGTCGCCTTTTCCAGCGGCGATATCTTCGGCGAGCATCTTCATGCCGCGTACGAGGTTCTCGCCGTTGGAGGCCATCGTTTCGCGGAAAAGCTCGGGATTGGTGAGGACGAAATTGGAGGGCGAAATCGCGGCGGCGACCTGCTTGACGTAGAACGAGGCCTTGTGACGGGTGTGCTCGTCCAGCCCTTCGGCATGTTCGACGAGGTCGGATGCCCAGCGCGAGGTGACCAGATAGGTCTGCTTCAGGAAATCGAAGAATGCGTTGCGCCCCCATTCGGGATCTTCGAAGCGCTTGTCGCCGCGCTCGGGCTTCACGGCATCCTCGACCGGCATCTCGTTGGAGCCGAAGCGCTGGATGGCGTTGGCCCAGATGCTCATATAGCCAGAATAAAGCCGCGTCTGCGCCTCCAGCGCGCGCTGGGGATCGGAAAGCCAGTATTCGGTCAGCTTGGAAAAGGTCTTGACCATGTCGGCCATCGGCTCGGCCACATGGTCGCGGGTCTGGCCCTTGGCGCGCGGCTCGGTCCAGGCGGAAGCGGCCTTGCCGGCCTGCTCGATCATGCGGGCGAGATTCAGGGCGAAACGTTCCGGGTCCTGCACCAGATATTGCTCGATCGCCGAAGAGCCGGCGTCATCGGTCTTGTCCGAATCGCGTGTTTTGGACATGACTTACGCAATTCCTCCCGAACGCGCGTTATTGATATAGTATCATGGTCAGGCCGTATTCCACATGCTCTATCCCGGCCATCACGGAAACAATATGACATATAGTATCGGTGCTGCAGGATTTCCCGGACTACGCGTGTTCTGGCTCGCCGGCGCACTCGCCGCACTTGTGGCGGCCGGCGGCTGTTCGACCTCCGGAGCGGGCAATGCCCCGGCCTCGCGGGAAGCGCTGGCGGCCGGTCCCCAGGACAGCGGTTCGTTCCCGAACCTGAACATTCCGCCGAGAAGTGCCGCTACGCAGCTCACCGCCGATGAGACCAAGGCCAAGCTGTCGCAGCTCAAGGACACGCAGACCGTCGCGCAGAGCGGCCCCAGCGCGCCGAGCACGGGCGCGTCCGACGCGCAACTCAAGTCCCTTGCCGCAAACCACGGCAAGGATACGCTCCAGCAGATAGAAGGCCAGCAGGGCGGGACCAAGTGTGATCCTGCACTCGACCCCACCTGCAAATGAGTATATACGCGCCGCCAAATCTCCTTTCGCGCGTCTGGAACTGACATGGAAGAGTTTCACAAGGTCCGCCGGCTCCCGCCTTACGTGTTCGAGCAGGTCAACCGGCTGAAGGCCAGCGCCCGCTCGCGCGGAGCGGACATCATCGACCTCGGCATGGGCAATCCGGATCTGCCGACGCCGAAGGCGATCGTGGACAAGCTGTGCGAGGTCGTTCGCGACCCGCGCACGCATCGCTATTCCTCGTCGCGCGGCATTCCGGGCCTGCGCCGCGCCCAAGCCGCCTATTATGCGCGGCGCTTCGGCGTGAAGCTCGATCCGGACTCGCAGATCGTGGCCACGCTCGGTTCCAAGGAAGGCTTCGCCAACATGGCGCAGGCCATCACCGCGCCGGGCGACGTGGTGCTGTGTCCCGATCCCACCTATCCGATCCATGCCTTCGGCTTCATCATGTCGGGCGGCGTGATCCGCTCGATGCAGGTCGAGCCGGACGACGGCTTCATCCCTGCGCTCGAGCGCGGGGTCCGGCATTCGATCCCGAAGCCGCTGGCGCTGATCCTGAACTATCCGTCGAACCCGACCGCGCAGGTCGCCTCGCTCGACTTCTACAAGGACGTGGTCGCCTTCGCGAAGAAGAACGACATCATCATCCTGTCCGACCTCGCCTATTCAGAGATCTATTTCGACGATAATCCGCCGCCGTCGGTGCTGCAGGTGCCGGGCGCGATCGACTGCGCGGTCGAATTCACGTCGATGTCCAAGTCTTTCTCCATGCCGGGCTGGCGCATGGGTTTCGCCGTCGGCAACGAGCGGCTGATCGCGGCGCTGACGCGGGTGAAGTCCTATCTCGACTACGGCGCCTTCACGCCCATCCAGGTCGCGGCAAGCGCGGCGCTCAACGGCGACGGCTCCGACATCGCGGAAGTGCGCGACGTCTACCGCAAGCGCAGGGACATTATGGTCGATTCCTTCGCGCGTGCCGGCTGGAACGTGCCGGCCCCGCCGGCGACCATGTTCGCCTGGGCGCCGATCCCGGAACCGTTCCGGCATCTCGGCTCGCTGGAGTTTTCCAAGCTCCTGATCGAACATGCCGACGTGGCGGTCGCGCCGGGCATCGGCTTTGGCGAGCATGGCGACGACTATGTGCGGCTTGCGCTGGTCGAAAACGAGCACCGCATCCGGCAGGCGGCGCGCAACGTCAAGCGCTTCCTGACGTCCGTCGCCAAGCAATCCGACAACGTGGTTTCGCTCGCGGCGCATCGCTGAGCACCGGCCGCATATCATCGAACGAATTTGAGGGGCGTCGCCGCAGATGGCTGAAACCTTGCGTGTTGGAATTGCCGGTCTCGGCACGGTCGGCGCGTCCGTCGTGCGGGTGTTGCGCGACAAGGCCGCCGAACTTACGCGCCAATGCGGCCGCGACATCGCGGTGACTGCGATTTCGGCGCGCGATCCCAAGCGCGACCGCGGCGTCGATCTTTCCGGCGCGGAGTGGTTCGACGACCCGGTGAAGCTGGCGGAAAAAGCGAACATCGACGTGTTCGTCGAATTGATCGGTGGCGACGAAGGCCCGGCCCGCGCAAGTGTCCGGACCGCGCTCGACGCCGGCCGCCATGTGGTCACCGCCAACAAGGCGCTGCTCGCAAAGCACGGCGTGGCATTGGCGGAAATCGCCGAGAAGAGGGGCGTGCTGCTGAACTACGAGGCGGCGGTCGCAGGCGGCATACCGGTCATCAAGACCATGCGCGAGGCACTGGCCGGCAATTCGGTCAACCGCGTTTTCGGCATCCTGAACGGCACCTGCAACTACATCCTCACGCGCATGGAGGCCGAAGGGCTGACCTTCGAGGAGTGCCTCAAGGACGCGCAGCGACTGGGCTATGCCGAGGCCGATCCGACCTTCGACATCGAGGGCAACGACACGGCTCACAAGTTGGCGATCCTGACCAGCCTTGCCTTCGGCAGCAGGATCGCGGCCGACGACATCTATCTGGAGGGCATCTCCAACATCACCCAGGCGGATATCCGCGCGGCGGGCGAACTCGGTTATCGCATCAAGCTGCTGGGCGTCGCACAGCGCACCGAAAGCGGCATCGAGCAGCGCGTGCACCCGACCATGGTGCCGACGGCTTCCGTGATCGCCCAGGTGCATGGGGTCACCAACGCCGTCGCCATCGAGACCGATATCCTTGGCGAATTGCTGCTGTCCGGTCCCGGCGCGGGCGGCAACGCCACCGCGTCCGCCGTGGTGGGCGACATCGCCGACATCGCCAAGAGCCGGCCCGGATTCCAGCATGGGCCGGTGTTCGGACGCCCCGCCAAGGAGCTGCAGCCCTACAGGAAGGCGCGCATGCGCAGCCATGCCGGGGGCTATTTCATCCGCCTCACGGTGCTTGACCGCGTCGGCGTGTTCGCGGCAGTTGCCAAGCGCATGGCCGACAACGATATCTCGCTGGAATCCATCGTCCAGCATTCGGACGGCAAGGGCGAGCCCGACAAGAAGACGGTGATCCTCGTCACGCACGAGACCACCGAGGCGGCGGTACGCAAGGCGGTCGAAAGCATCACCAAGGACGGCCACCTGACGGACAAGCCGCAGGTCATCCGCATCGAACGCGCCGGCTGACGCCCGGCTGTTTCCAAGCTCCAATCGGATCGTTGTCCGGGCGCATGGCGGCGCCCGGCCGCCCGAACGCGTTCAGTAACGACCCGAAAAGGAACCATTTTCCCGGTCGCGTCGTTGTTCAGCTTGTTTTCTCCAATTCATTTCAATGAGGGAATCCATGGCTGGAAGCGTTCTTATCGGTATCCTGATCACCTTCCTGGTGATCGTCCTGGTGCTCTATCTCATCCAGAGGCTACCGCTCGATGGCAGGGCGCGACAGATCGCGCAGATCGTGGTCATCATCATCGGCATCATCTCGCTGCTGAAATATCTGGCGGTCTTCTGACCGCCCCGCCTCCGGCTGACCGAACCTGAGAACTACCCGTAGAAAGGACTGGCAGATGGCAGATACTCCCAAGGCCGAAGATACCCAGGACGCGATGAGGAAGCAGATCGCCGAATTGCGGCGCGAGATGAACAAGATAAACAAGACGCTGGCCGAGCGCGCGGAGGAGGTCGCCGAACAGGCGAGCGGCTGGTACGACGCGGCTTCCGACCGGGCCTCGCGCGCGGCGCGGCAGCTGCGCAGCGGCGCGCAGTCCGTATCGGAAACCGTGCAGCAGAATCCCGGCACCGTTTCCACGGCGCTGGTCCTCGGCGGGGTGGTCGGGTTCATGATCGGAATGCTTGTGAGCCAGTCCAGCTCCTACGATCGCCGCTGGTATTGATCCGCGTTCACCGGTAGCCATGCTTTCGAGGCCCGGCGCTTTCGAGCGCCGGGCCGTTGCCGTTCAATCGATTGATGTTCAATCGATTGATATTGCAGCCTTTCGAAAAACGACCGACAGGGTCTTGTCGTTGTCACGCGGCTTTGACAAAAGGGTCCCAACAGCCCCCCGACGAACGAGGATTTGCACTTATGAACGTGGCTCACAGCATTGCCGGCCTCGACCGCGTACTTACCATGGAGCTGGTGCGCGTCACCGAGCGCGCGGCTGTCGCTGCGGCGCGGCTGCGCGGGCGCGGCGACGAGAAGGCGGCCGACCAGGTTGCCGTCGATGCCATGCGCCAGGAACTGAACCGGCTTGCCATCAAGGGCACCGTGGTGATCGGCGAAGGCGAGCGCGACGAAGCGCCGATGCTCTACATCGGCGAGGAAGTCGGCACCGGCAAGGGACCGGCGGTGGACATCGCCCTCGACCCGCTGGAAGGCACCACCATTTGCGCCAAGAACCTGCCCAATGCGCTGGCCGTCGTCGCGCTGGCCGAGAAGGGCAGCCTGCTCAACGCGCCGGACGTCTATATGGACAAGATCGCCGTCGGTCCCGGCTACCCTGCCGGCGTCATCGATATCGATGCGGACCCTGCGGACAACATCGCCAGGCTGGCCAAAGCCAAGGGCGTGCCGGTGAACGAGATCACCACCTGCATTCTGGATCGCCCGCGCCACGCCAAGCTGATCGAGGCCGTGCGCGCGACCGGCGCCGCCATCCGCCTGATCGGCGACGGCGACGTGGCCGGCGTCATTCACACCACCGATCCGGAAGAAACCGGCATCGATCTCTATCTGGGCACCGGCGGCGCGCCGGAAGGGGTTCTGGCGGCGGCCGCGCTGCGTTGCACCGGCGGCCAGATGCAGGGCCGGCTGATTCTGGACACGCCCGAAAAAGTGCAGCGCGCGGCCAAGATGGGCATTTCCGATCCGCGCAAGGTGTACCGCGCGGACGAGATGGCGCGTGGCGACGTGCTGTTCGCGGCGACCGGCGTGACCGACGGCAACATTCTGGCCGGCGTGAAGTTCGGCCGCAACTACATCACCACCCATACCATCGTCCTGCGTTCCTCCTCGCGGACCGTCCGCGAGATCAAGGCGCGGCATCAGGACCTGGACAAGTTTTGATTTCCGCCGCTTTGGCATATTAGCCGTCGCATATGAGTAGCTTCGGGCGGCTTGCGGCATGATCGGCGACAGACGCTTTTTCCTTGACGTGCGCCGTTCGGCGACCGGCGTGGCATGGACACACCGGCTTTCCGAACGGCAGGAGATGGCCGCGCTCGCCATCGCGCAAGGTCATGGCGTGCCCGACATCGTTGCCCGCGTGCTGGCCGGGCGCGGCGTGGCGGCTTTGGAGGCCGAGCGCTTCCTCGACCCCACCATTCGCGACCTGCTGCCGAACCCCGCATCCCTGACCGATATGGAAAAGGCGGCCGCCCGCATCGCGGATGCCGTGGTGCGGCGGGAGAAGGTGGCGATCTTCGGCGACTACGATGTCGACGGCGCGGCGTCTTCCGCCTTGCTGAAACGGTTTCTCGCGCATTATTCCGTGCCGTCGGAAATCTACATTCCCGACCGCATCTTCGAAGGCTACGGGCCCAACCCGGATGCGATGCGGGAACTGATCTCGCGCGGCGCCTCCCTCATCGTCACGGTCGATTGCGGGACCAACAGCGCAGCTTCCGTAGAGGCGGCCAACGCCGCCGGCGCCGACGTGGTCGTGCTCGATCACCATCAGGTCGGCGGGGCGCTGCCGCCAGCAACCGCCGTCGTCAATCCCAACCGCGAGGACGATCTGTCGGGGCAGGGACATCTGTGCGCCGCCGGAGTGGTGTTTCTGACGCTCGTGCAGACGGCCAAGCTGCTGCGCGAGCGCCTGCCGGACCGGCAGGCGCCGAACCTGCTTTCGCTGCTCGATCTCGTCGCGCTGGCCACTGTGTGCGACGTGGTGCCGCTCACCGGCGTGAACCGGGCCTTCGTCGTCAAGGGATTGCAGGTGGTGCGCCAGCAGGGCAATCCGGGCCTTGCCGCGCTGATACGGGCGGCGCGGATCGGCGAGCCGGTCGGCGCATTTCATCTCGCCTTCCTGATCGGGCCCCGCATCAATGCGGGTGGCCGCATCGGCGATGCAGCGCTGGGCAGCCGGCTGCTTGCCACGGAAGATCCGGCGGAAGCGCAAGCCATCTCCGAAACGCTGGACCGGCTGAACCAGGAGCGCCAGACGATGGAGCTGGAGATGCTGGCCGCGGCGCGCGCCGAAGCCGATGCCGAGCTGGCCAGCGGAAACGGACCCGCCATCGTGGTCACGGCGAGCGAGGCCTGGCATCCGGGCATCGTCGGGCTGATCGCGTCGCGGCTGAAGGACCATTCGCGGCGTCCGGCGTTCGCCATCGCGTTCAATGCCAACGGCGTCGGCACCGGGTCAGGCCGTTCCGTGCCCGGCTTCGATCTAGGGCGCCTGGTGCGCGAAGCCGCCGAGTCCGGATTGATCGTCAAGGGCGGCGGGCACGGCATGGCCGCCGGCATCACGGTTGAACGCGCCAAGCTCGGCGCGTTGCGCGCCTTCTTCGAGGAGCGTGCCGCGGCCGAAGTGTTCCGGCTGCGGGACGAGGAAAGCCTGCCCATCGACGGCGCGCTGGCCGCCGAGGGCGCGACGCTCGACCTGCTCGATGCTCTTGAAAAGGCCGGGCCCTACGGCAGCGGCCATGTCGCACCATTGTTCGTCTTGCCGCGCCACAGGCTGGTGGATGTGCGTCCGGTCGGCACCAACCATATCCGTGCCGACCTGCAATCGGAGAGCGGCGGGCGCGTGCAGAGCATCGCTTTCCGGGCCGTCGACACCGCATTGGGCGATTTCCTATTGAGGAACCGCGGCAATGTGCTCCATGTGGCGGGATCGCTGTCAGGCAATTATTGGAACGGCAGCCGCACCGTGCAGTTCCGCATCAGCGACGCGACTGTGGCCTAGCCGTCAGGCCAGGACGGTCTGCAGGCGGGCCAGTTCGGCGATATTGGCCTTCGTCGCCTCGTATCCCAGTCGGATCGCCTCGTCGGCGCGGTGGAATTCCGTCAGACCGATATGGCTGAGCTTCGGCTGAAGCGACATATCGGGCGGATCGCCGGCCAGGCGGGCGCGCGAAATGCGGTCCTGGATGATGTTGAAGGCCTCCACCATCACGCCGGTTATGCCGAGCCGGGATTCGCGGGTTTCGTGCGCCTCTTCCGCCGGATTTGAACGGGGCACTTCCTTCTGGATCACCAGTTCCCCGGCGCTGTGCTTGATCACGGCCGCGCGCCCGAACAGATCGTAATGCAGGTTCACGGCCACGACCAAGGGCTGCTCATATGCGCGGCAGGCCGACACCGGAACGGGATTGACCAGCGCGCCGTCCACCAGCACACGGCCGTTGCAGTTCACCGGCTCGAACACGCCGGGCAGGGCATAGGACGCGCGCATGGCGGTGATGAGGGAGCCGCTCGAAAGCCAGATTTCGTGGCCGGTGCGGATTTCGGCCGCGACGCAGACGAAAGGCTTCCGCAGATCGTCGAAATCCATTCCGGTCAGATGTTCGCGCAGCCGCGCATCCAGCTTCATGCCGCCGAAAAGACCGCTGCCACGGAAATTCAGATCGAGCAGGCCGAAGATGCGGCGCCGTGTCAGGCTGCGGGCAAATTCCTCCAACTCGTCCAGCTTGCCGGCAAGATAGCAGCCGCCGACCAGTGCGCCGATGGACGTGCCGGCGATCATGGAAATCTCGATGCCCGCTTCGTCCAGCGCCCTCAGAACGCCGATATGCGCCCAGCCGCGCGCGCAACCGCCGCCGAGCGCCAGCGAAATCCCGGTTTTCCTGACCGGGAGGGTGCTCGAACCGGCCGCGGACGAAAGGCCGTTCGCTTCACGAACATCCGGTCTACTGCGCAATGACGCCCATTCGAGCATCACGGTCACTCCCTTTCCCAACGCCCAGCGTAGGCGCGTCCCGTATCGAAATCATGAATCCGTAATGGGAACTGCAAAGAGGATCACAAAACTTTCGATAGGCTATGTCGACTCGCGATAAATTTCACTCGCATCGAACCGGGGGTTGCTGCCGTCGTCGACAAGCGTCCCCTTGCCGCCTACCAGCCCCACCGTCCGATAAAAACAGGAACGCCGGCCCGTGTGACAAGTTGCATCATGACCCCGAACCGCGACCTTCAGCCACACGGCGTCCTGGTCGCAGTCGGTGCGCATCTCCACCACCGACTGGATGTTCCCGGAAGTTTCTCCCTTTTTCCACAACGCCTTGCGCGACCGCGACCAGTAATGGGCAATCCCAGTCTCGAGCGTCAGGGCCAAGGCCTCGGCGTTCATATGGGCGACCATCAGCAACATGCCGTCCCGTGCGTCCGTGACCACCGCCGTGACGAGGCCGTCCGTGCCGAAACGCGGCGTGAAGGCGGCGCCTTCCTCCAGCGTTTTCTTGTCCTGCGGCGCTTGCGGGAATGCGAGCGACATGGGCGATCCTTGCAAAATTTCCACCACGTGCCGCGCGGCAGCGAGCGCGCGACACGTCATATTCAGACATGCACATGAAATTTGGCGAAAATCGATTCCGATTTTCGCGGTAGAGCGGGTAGGCGGTCAGTACCTTCCGCCGCGCACCATCATGGCAAAGCGAACCTGTTCTTCCGGATTGTCCTTGAATACGCCGGTGAAGGTCGAGGTCAGCGTGGTGGACCCTTGCTTGCGGATGCCGCGCATGGCCATGCACATATGCTCGGCCTCGATCATGACGGCGACGCCGCGCGGCGTAAGCACATCCTGGATGACGCCGGCGATCTGCGCAGTCATCGCCTCCTGCGTCTGCAAGCGATGGGCGAAGATATCGACCACGCGCGCGATCTTGGACAGGCCGACCACCTTGCCGTCCGGCAGGTAGCCGACATGCGCCTTGCCGATGATGGGCACCATGTGGTGCTCGCAATGGGAATGGAATGTGATGTCCTTCACGATGACGAGATCGTCATAGCCGGCGACCTCCTCGAAGGTGCGGCCGAGTTCCTCCGCCGGGCACATGTCGTAGCCCGAAAACATCTCGCGGAACGCCTTGGCGACACGCTTGGGCGTGTCGACCAGACCTTCCCTGTCCGGATCGTCTCCGGTCCAGCGCAACAGCGTGCGGACGGCGGCCTCCACTTCCTGCTGGCTGGGCCGATGGGTGACCGGCTTTTCCATATAGGCGGAAGGCGGCATGATCTTCTTGATGACGGCGTCCATAAAGGCGTCTCCCGTAGTTCCCCTCGGTGGAGGAACGAGTTGAACGGACCACATCCCTTTACGGCATCATGCATGATTGCCGGAGCGGCGTGACATGGCAAGTTCAAGAACCTAGACGCTGCAATCGCCTTGTGGTTCCTGAAACGCAAGCATTATATATGGGTTGGCGTTGTGAATGAAAGATGCATGGCGGTAAACATTGTTCGCCTTGCGACGCCGGACCGGAAAATTATGATTGACGACGTCTACAATACGAAAATCCTTGGCTTTGCCGGAAACATCGCCCGCATCGGCCGGTTGGACCATCCGGACGCATCGGCGAAGGCGCATTCCAAACTGTGCGGCTCGACCGTCGCCGTCGATCTCAAGATGGAGGACGGCGTCGTCACGGACTTCGCGCATGAGGTGAAGGCGTGCGCACTCGGCCAGGCCTCTTCCTCGATCATGGCGCAGCATGTCGTCGGCGCCACGGCCGAGGAATTGCGCGCGGTGCGCCAGGCCATGCTGAAAATGCTGAAGGAAAACGGATCGCCGCCGCAAGGCCGTTTCGAGGATCTGAAATATCTGGAACCGGTGCGCGACTACAAGGCGCGGCACGCTTCGACGATGCTGACTTTCGACGCCGTGGTGGACTGCATCGACCAGATCGAGAAGAAGCAGGCGGAAGAGGCCGCCTGAGGCGCGATCTTCCGGCTGCCGCGCGCCTCAGGGCTGATCGATATCGGCTTTCAGGCCGCCTGCTTTTCCGAAAGCAGTTCCCGCACCATCGGGATCACCTTCGTTCCGTAGAGTTCGATGCTTTTCATCATCTTTTCGTGAGACGTGGTGCCTGCCGAATATTTCAGGTCGAAGCGGTCGGTTCCGAGCGCCTTGACGGTGGACGCGATCTTGCGCGCCACGGTCTCGGGCGAACCGGCATAGGTCGAACCGCGTTCGATCTCGTTGATGAAGCTCTCCTTCGTCGTCGCCGGCCAGCCGCGCTCGCGTCCGATGCGGTCGTGCATCGCCTTGTAGCCAGGCCACAATTCCTCGCGCGCCTGCTCGTCGGTTTCGGCCACATAGCCGGGCGAATGGACGCCGAGCGGCATCGGACCCGATCCCAGTTGCTCCTGCGCGCGCTTGTAGAGGTCCACGAAGGGCAGGAAGCGCTTCGGATCGCCGCCGATGATCGCAAGGGTCATCGGGATCCGGTACTGCACCGAGCGTACGACGGATTCAGGACTGCCGCCGACGCCGATCCATGCGCCGAGCCTGCCGGTTTCGATCTGCGGATAGACCGTGACGTTCTCCAGCGGCGGGCGCAACTTGCCCTGCCAGTTGACCGGACCGTTCTGGAGCAGGGCGGCGAACAGGTCGAGCTTTTCGTTGAACAGCGTCTCGTAGTCGTTGAGCTTGTAGCCGAACAACGGGAAGGACTCGGTGAAGGAGCCGCGGCCGAGGATCACCTCCGCGCGTCCGTTCGAGAGCGCATTCACGGTCGAGAAGCGCTCGAAGACCCGGATAGGATCGTCGGAGGAAAGCACGGTGACGGCCGAGCCCAGCTTGATGCGTTTGGTGCGGGTGGCAATGCCGGCCAGCACGACTTCGGGTGCCGACACCGCGAAATCGGCACGGTGATGCTCGCCCACGCCGATGAAGTCTATACCGATCTCGTCGGCCAGGATGGCTTCGTCCACGACGTTACGGATGACTTCTGCCTGTGGCAGCAGCTTGCCATCGGCTCCGACGGTCACGTCGCCGAAGGTGTCCATTCCGAATTCGACGGTTTTGCTCATCGTTGGTCTCGGTCCGCGGGAACTCCGGCGTGGCCGGTCGCGACTGGGGCCATGCCCGGTAGAACGGACGGCAGGCCGGTTGGTTTTCCGCTAAATAGGATATGCAGTGGTGGCATTCAAACTGAACGGATTGCACTCAGTGTTCAGCGCCGGTTGACGGTGAGGAGCCAGGGCAGCGGATGCGGGCATGATTGGCTTCGCAAAAACACCGCGCGGCGACTATCTTGGCTGGTATGAGCGACCATACGCACGGCAGGCCTTCGCGACGGCATTCCCGCAACTGGGAAGGGGCGTGGCCGCACACGCCTGCGCGCGTCTTCGGGACCGGACTTGTTCGTTTCTATCAGTTGACGCTGTCCGGGTTCGTCGGAAACTCGTGCCGGCATCTGCCGACCTGCTCCGAATATGCCTATGAGGCGATCGCGCGCCATGGCCTGTGGGCAGGCGGTTGGCTCGGCCTATTCCGGGTCGTGCGTTGCGGTCCAGGCGGCACGCATGGGCTCGACCCGGTTCCCGAGGCGCTTGAGCCGCGCCTGCGCTGGTATCTGCCGTGGCGCTATTGGAGCGTGCACCATCCGACGACATAGCAGGCAGGCGCGGGTCTTTGCGGCCCGGCCTGGCGCCGACGATCCTCTTTACCTGCCGCGAGCCTCGCACTAAAACGCCGCGTCCGCTGCCGCGGCACTCGTTGAACCACCCGCGTTCGTTTGCGGGACTGGATAGGAGAAGAACCATGTTGAATTCCGTTTCCCTCACATTTCCCGACGGCTCCGTGCGCGAATACGAGGCCGGCATGACCGGTTCCGGTCTGGCCGAGTCGATTTCCAAGTCGCTCGCCAAGAAGGCGGTCGCCTACAGCCTGGACGGCCAGGTGCGCGATCTGTCCGATCCGATCGGCAAGTCCGGCAAGGTCGAGATCGTCACCCGCGACGACCCGCGCGCGCTGGAATTGATCCGCCACGACGCGGCCCATGTGCTGGCCGAGGCGGTGCAGGAATTGTGGCCGGGAACGCAGGTCACCATCGGCCCGGTGATCGAGAACGGCTTCTACTACGACTTCGCCCGCAACGAGCCGTTCACGCCGGAGGATTTCCCCGCCATCGAAAAGAAGATGCGCGAGATCATCCAGCGCAACAAGCCCTTCACCAAGGAGGTCTGGTCGCGCGACAAGGCCAGGCAGGTGTTCCGCGACAAGGGCGAGGCCTACAAGGTCGAGCTGGTCGAGGCGATCCCGGAGGACCAGGACCTCAAGATCTACTATCAGGGCGACTGGTTCGACCTCTGCCGCGGCCCGCACATGGCCTCCACCGGTCAGGTCGGCAATGCCTTCAAGCTGATGAAGGTGGCCGGCGCCTATTGGCGCGGCGACGCCAACAATCCCATGCTGACGCGCATCTACGGCACCGCATGGGCCGACCAGGCGCAGCTCGACCAGTATCTGCACATGCTTGAGGAGGCGGAGAAGCGCGACCATCGCCGGCTCGGCCGCGAGATGGACCTGTTCCATTTCCAGGAGGAAGGGCCTGGCGTCGTCTTCTGGCATGCCAAGGGCTGGAAGATGTTCCAGAACCTGATCGCCTATATGCGCCGCCGCCTCGGCGACGACTATCAGGAGGTCAACGCCCCGCAGGTGCTCGACAAGAGCCTGTGGGAGACGTCCGGCCACTGGGGCTGGTATCAGGAGAACATGTTCGCGGTGAAGTCGGCCCATGCCTTCACCCATCCAGACGATGCCGACCAGCGCATCTTCGCGCTGAAGCCGATGAACTGTCCCGGCCATGTGCAGATCTTCAAGCATGGCCTGAAGTCTTACCGCGATCTGCCGATCCGGCTTGCAGAATTCGGCAACGTGCATCGCTATGAGGCATCCGGCGCGCTGCATGGGCTGATGCGGGTGCGCGCCTTCACGCAGGACGATGCGCATATCTTCTGCACCGAGGACCAGCTCGAGGCGGAAATCCTGAAGATCAACGACCTGATGATGTCGGTCTACAAGGATTTCGGCTTCGACGAGGTGGTTGTGAAGCTGGCCACCCGCCCGGAAAAGCGCGTCGGCACGGATGCTGCCTGGGACCATGCGGAGGACATCCTGCGGCGCGCGCTGGCGCGCATGGCGCGTGAGGACAACCGCATCAAGACCGGCGTCAACGAAGGCGAGGGCACGTTCTACGGGCCCAAGTTCGAATACACGCTGAGGGACGCCATCGGCCGCGAATGGCAGTGCGGCACCACGCAGGTGGACTTCAACCTGCCGGAGCGGTTCGGCGCGTTCTACATCGGCGCGGATTCGGAGAAGAAGCAGCCGGTGATGGTGCACCGCGCGATCTGCGGCTCGCTGGAGCGTTTCCTCGGCATCCTGATCGAAAGCCATGCCGGCCAGATGCCGTTGTGGTTCGCCCCCTTGCAGGTGGTGGTCGCGACCATCACTTCCGACGCCGACGACTATGCAAGACATGTCGTCGACACGCTCAAGGCGGCCGGCCTCAGCGCCGAGGCCGATTTGCGCAACGAGAAGATCAACTACAAGGTGCGCGAGCACAGCGTCGCCAAGGTGCCCGTCATTCTCGTGTGCGGCCGGCGCGAGGCGGAGGAGCGCACCGTCAACATGCGGCGGCTCGGCTCCCGCGACCAGGTGTCGTTGGGGCTGGACGATGCGGTCGCTGCGCTGGTGGACGAGGCGACGCCTCCGGATATCAAGCGCAAGCAGGCACTTTGACTTCAAACGAACGGGGCGGCGGTGGAGCGATCCGCTGCCGCCTTTCCCGGCCCGCCGGGGCGCGAAACCTCAGTCCGCGCCTTCTTCCGGATCGATCGCCGTCGCTTCCGAGGCGATCACCTCGACTTCCTCGTTCTTGCCGGCCTCGACCGTGATGTCCTTCTGGTAGATGTGGTCGCGGTTCTTGGCGATGACGGTGTAGCTTCCTTCAGCCAGGACCATGGGCGCGAATGCGCCGACAGCTTCCTTGATCGAATCGCCGGCCTCGTTGAGCACCGACCACGACGTGTCGGCGATCGCCTCGCCGCCAGCCTCGCGAACCAGCTTGAGCGTAACTTCGGCGGCCCTGTGCTCGACGGTCGCTTCGGTCAGCTTGCCGGCTTCGACGCGGATATCGGAGCGGATGACGGCGTTGACGGACCCGTAGGTGGAAACGACGTGGTAGGTGCCCGCGTTCAGCCTGACCACGGCCTTCGGCTGGACGTTGGGAACGATCAGCGCGTGCTCGCCGTCGGCTCCGGCATGGCCCTCATAGACAGAAAAGCGCAGCTTCTCGGGCGGGATGTGGCCGCCGCCCGAAAGCACGGCGTCCAGTTCCAGACCGCCGGCTTCCAGCACCAAGTTCTCGCGCTTGGCGTCCTTGCCGACGGTGATGCGCTTGGTGGCTCCGGCGCGGCCAAAGCTGGCGTGGACGAGGTAGCTGCCCGGTTCCAATTCGAAAGCGGCCGCGCCGCCATGGGCCGATGCGACCAGGGGCAGCTTGCCGTCCGGCCCGGGCTCGGGCTTGAACACGCGCCAGACGAGGCCGCGCGTGATCTCGGGCCCTTTGTCGGTCAGCTGCGCGCTCAAGGTGATCTCGCCGCCGCCATGGGCAGACGGGCCTTGCGCGCGCGGGTGCGCGTATTGCGAAATTCCGGGCAGCTTGAGATCGGTGACGATGTCCTTGTCGCGTGCGCCGGCGGGCAGCAACGATGCCGCCAGCAGCGCAGCGCCCAAGACCGGCGACGAAAGACGGCGAACCCGCTCCAACATGACTTGCGTTGAACCGCAATGCGGTGGCAATTTCAAGGCCCCGAGTCTTCCGGAAACCCATGATCTGCGGTATCCGCGGGACTGTTTTCAGGCGCGACGGCGCCTGTGCCAAGGCCGCCCCTTTTCTCACGGCGCGCTTCAGCCCAAATCCAGGAGAATTGCGCTCATGACGTCGCCGATCATCGATTTTCTGCTGACGCGGAATTCCGCTCCGATTCCCGACCTGCACGATCCTGCGCCAGGCGATGCGGACATCGCCACCATGATCGCTGCCGCCACACGCGTTCCCGATCACGGCAGGCTGGCGCCGTGGCGCTTCATCGTCTATCGCGGCGGGGCGCGGGTCGAGATCGGCAAGAAGCTTGCCGCACTGGCGGAGCAGCGGGAAGGGCCGCTGCCGGAAGGCCGGCGCAACCAGGAACTGGCGCGCTTCTCGCGCGCGCCGCTGGTCATCGGGGTGATATCGAGCCCGAAGGAAAACCCGAAGATCCCGCAATGGGAAATGTTCCTGTCGGGCGCAATGGCGGCGATGAACCTGATGCTGGCGGCCAATGCGCTGGGCTACGGCACCAATTTGATCACCAACTGGTATTCCGACGTGCCGGAGGGCAGGGCCATACTCGGGCTTGCTCCGGGCGAACGCGTCGTCGGTTTCGTGCATATCGGCTCTTACGAGGGGCCCGCGCCCGAACGGCCGCGCCCCGATCCCGCCGCGCTCTATGCGGACTATTCCGGACCGTGGAAGGACTAGGGACCGTCCGGCGAGGCCAGCTAAAGGACGCCGGCCGCCTTCGCCCGCGCCAGCAGCCGTTCTGCGAGCTTCAGGTGCGGGCGGTCATACATCTTGCCCTCGATACCGACGACACCGGGATTTCCGGCGGCGGCGAAGGCGGCAACGATCGCCGCTGAAAGCTCGACGGATTCCTTCGACGGGGTGAAGGCAGCGTTGATGACGGAAACCTGCGCCGGATGGATCGCCATCTTGCCGGTGAAGCCATCGCGTTCGGCCTCGGCGCATTCGGCCTCGAAGGCGGCCATGTCGCGGAAATTCGGAAATACCGTGTCGACCGCGGCCACCTCAGCGGCGGACGCGGCCAGGATCGTCATGGCGCGGGCCAGCCGGAAGACGTCCGTGTAGCGCCCGCTTGCATCGCGCGCCGCGCGGGCGCCGATGGCTGCGGACAGGTCCTCCGCGCCCCAGGTCAGGCCGGCAAGCCTCGCGCTGGCGCCGGTGTAGGTCGAAGCGGCCAGCACCCCGGCCGCCGTCTCGGTGATGATCGGCAGGATGCTGATGCCGCCGTCCGGCAGGCCGTTTTCGGCTTCGTGGACGCGCAGCTTCGCAGCCAGAAGCTGGATATCCTGTCCGCCATTCGACTTGGGCAGCATGATGCCGTCGGGGCCGGCGGGAACCAGCGCAGTCAGATCATCGTCGGTGAGGCCGGTCGAAAGATCGTTGACGCGGATATAGACGGCGGACTTCGCTTGCCCGCGCCGCGCCGAAACGAAGCTCGCCGCGACGGCGCGGGCGGCGGACTTGTTTTGCGGCGCCACCGAATCCTCGAGATCGACGATCACCACGTCGGCGCCGCAGGCGAAGCCTTTTTCGAGCTTCTTTTCCGAATCGCCCGGCACGAACAGCAGCGAACGCATCAGGCCGGCCTCTTCAGCATCATCGCCTGCCTGGTGCATTTGGCGACCAGCGCATCGTTCTGGTTATAGGCGCGATGCTCGAACTCGACGATGCCGCGATCCGGCTTCGATTTCGATTCGCGCACCGAGATCACGGTCGTCTCGACATGCACGGTATCGCCGTGGAAAAGCGGGTGCGGAAACATGGTCTCCGTCATGCCGAGATTGGCCACCGTCGTGCCGATGGTGATGTCGTTGACCGAAATGCCGATCATCAGGCCGAGCGTGAACAGCGAATTGACGAGGGGCCGGCCCCATTCCGTCTTGGAAGCGAAATCGAAATCGATGTGAAGCGGTTGCGGATTCAGGGTCATGACCGAAAACAGCATGTTGTCGCTTTCCGTCACGGTCTTGCGCAGCGGGTGGCGAAACACATGTCCGACTTCGAAGTCCTCCAGATAAAGTCCGGCCATCGCTTTCTCCTGTGCTGGGTTTGATAGGCTTCGCGCCGACCTGGTTCAAGCAGGTTAACGGATATGGTGAACCGTTCGTAAACCAATTTCCCCTAGGGTCATCCGTGGGCAGATTTCGGCTGGGGTCTTGGGCGGCATGGTTGTTTCGCATTTCCTGAAATGGGCATCCACCGCGCGGGTTTCGGAGCGGGCCGCGGCCGCGGCGGCGCTCGCCAGAGCCTATGTGGACCGCGAATTGCCCTTCGAGGACCGTTGCGCGGCGGAAGCGGCGCTGACGCTGCTTCTGGACGATCCCTCCTCCAAGGTGCGGCAGGCGATGGCGGAAGCGCTGTCCATGAGCCGGCACGCGCCGGTCCAGATCATTGCAGCGCTTGCTTCCGACCAGCCCGAAGTGGCGGCGCTGGTGCTGGCGCGCTCTCCGCTGCTGACGGATGCCGACCTGATCGACCGCGTGGCGACCGGCCAGAAACCCACGCAAAAGCTGATCGCCGACCGGCCCTCGGTTTCGATGTCGGTCTCTGCTGCGATCGCCGAGATCGGCGAGGCAGAGGCATGTGCCGCGCTTCTGGCCAACACCGGCGCCTGCATCGCATCGCTCAGCTTCCGGCGCATGACGGAACGCCACGGACATGTGCCGGCGGTCCGCGAAGCGCTGATCGCGGATGCGCGGCTGCCTGCCGATTGCCGGCACATGCTGCTGGTCAAGCTGGGCGAAACACTGAAGGGATCGCCGCTGGTGCTGGCGCTGATGGGCGCGGCGCGGGCGGAACGGGTGCTGCGCGATGCCTGCGTGAAGTCGTCGCTGACGCTGATCGAAACCACCCATGCCGACGAACACGCGGCGCTGGTGGAGCATCTGCGCCTGCGAGGCGACCTGACCACATCCTTCCTCATCCGCACCGTCGCATACGGCAAGGTGGATTTTTTCGGTGCCGCCCTGGTGGCGTTGACGGGCCAGGCGCAGCATCGCGTCGGGGCTTTGCTTGCCGGCGGGCAGGACGTGGCCGTGCGGGCGCTGCTCACTGCGGCCGGGCTTTCGAGCCTTGCCCACGGGATCCTGCTGACCGCGCTCAAGGTGTGGCGCGAGGTCGCGAACGGCAAGCGGGTCGCCGGCGTGCAGGAAGTAAGCTGGCTGATGCTGAAGGAACTGGGCGGACAGGCCGCGGAAGGCGAGTTGCCCGCGCTGGTGAAATCGATCCATCTCGACGCCCTGCGCCAGAACGCGCGCGGCCATGCCCTGGCGATCGCGGCGGCCTGATCCCGGGAAGCTTCACGCCTGCTTGCGGAAGAATTCCGGATAATCCTCTATGGCGGCGGCGATCACGCGCATGGCGGACGCCGACTGCAGCGCCTCCGGCGAATCGGATTCGGCGATCTCCGGCGCGTTGCGCCGCGCCTGTTCGATCATCGCCGCCCATGAATGGCCGGGAGATTGCACCAGCAGGTCGCGAGCCACTCCCTTGAGGAACTCCGTGACGGACTGCCTGGCGGCAGGCGGCAGCGCCGTGCCCAGCAGCGCAAGACGCAGCCGCAATATCTCCAACCCGACCGAGACCGCCACGACGCTTCCGCCCAGCAAGGGGTCGTTGCGCTTGCCGCTGGACTGCAACAGCGGCATCAACTGATTGATACGGTCATAGGCCAGGCCTTCGAACGCGGACCGGCGCGGTATGCGCTCGTGCAGGCAGAGCCGGGCGAGGTCCTCGCGCATGACGCGCACGATACGCCGGACCGCCTCGCGCGCGCTGACAGGCAGGACGACGAGATAGACGCCTGTCGCAAGCAGGATGCCGATCAGGACGGAGACCGAGCCGGTCAGGAATTCCTGCGGGTCATAGGTCATGACCGGGTGAGGACTGAGGAAGGCGAGGAAATTGATGGCGAAGGCCGTCGCCACACCCGCATATCGCGGATTGGCCATGGCCAGCGCCGTCGGAACCAGAATGGGCACCACGAACAGCATGAACCAGCCGAAGCCGGGCAGCGGGGGCAGGATGTACTGGCCCACGAGGAAGGCGAAGGGCAGGGCGAGCAGCGTGCCCTTGAAGAACCCCCAGGCGGCCTGCACCGGGAACGGTCGCGACGCGAACAGGCTGGACACGACCGCGACGATGATGACGAGACCGGTCGCGCCCGGCCATTGCGTTTCCAGCCAGAAGGCCGCCACCAGGGCGGTTCCCACCATGGCGCGCGCCGCGTTGCGCCATGCCCCGCGATGGTCGCGGTGGATGACCAGGTCCGGCTGCCGGCGGGTGCGCTTGCGGGTGTCCGGCGGCCGTCTCAACGCATCCAGGCCGCGAAGCGCACCTTTCAAGGCCTGGGCGAATTCGCCCGCGATCGTCAGGCGCGAGAGGGTGCCGATCCTGTCATCGCCTTCGCCGGCGACGAGCGGCGCGGCGGCGGCCTCTTCCGCTATGCGATCGAGCCTGTCGATGAAGGGTTCGGTGTGCTTCAGGCTGTCGACCGCCGACAGGTCGGCCACACAGGATTTGAGCGCGCTGCGCACGGGGATGAGCGCGGCGTTGGCCGGCGCGGAATGACGGTGCAGCATGCGCGCCGCCGACAGCGCCGACAGCAGATGCCCTATGGTCCGGCGCACCGAGTTCGCGCGCGTCGACATGCTGGGCGTTTCGAGGCGGGCATAGGCCCGCATTTCGCCGAGCGACTGGATGTCGGCGATCAGCTTGGCGTGGAGCGCGCGGAGCTTTTCGATATCGGCGCCTGAAAAGGCGCCGCTGGCATAGGAAGCGAGATCGATGATGCACCGTTCCAGCCGGCTCGCCATCGCGTCGCCGGCAAGCTGCGGCAGGATCAGGCGGCTGGTGACGGCCGCGCAGAGAATGCCGAGCACGATCTCGCTGCAGCGGGCGGTGGCCAGTTCGGCCAGCAAGTGCGGCTGCCCGAAGGCCGGCAAGCCGATGATCATCGCCGTATAGCCGGCCAGGGCGGCGCCGTAGGCTTCCGGATTTCGCAGCAGCGAGGAGACGAGCGTGCAGATGCCGATCCATAGCGCCAATGCGCCGAGGAACAGCCATGCATGGCCGCTGAAAAGAGGCACGATGGCGAGCGCCACGACGGCGCCGATCAATGTGCCGACGAGGCGGAAGAACCCTTTCGCCAAAACCATGCCAGCGACGGGCTGGGAGACGATGAAAACCGTCATCATCGCCCAATGCGGGTGTTCGAGCTTCAAGGCATAGGCGGCGAGCAGCGCGATGAGCCCTGCCGAGACGGTGCGCAGGGCGAAGATCAGGTCGCTTCGGGTCGGCTTCGCAAGCGCCTGGAACCAGTCCCGTAACTGTTTCTCAAGCCGCTGCCACATGACGGTGCTCCGATGAAGCGGCTATGGGGTCAGATATCGAGCGCCTCGGCCTCGGCGAATTCCGCCCGCTCCTGGATGAAACGGAACCGGGCTTCCGGCTTCGTGCCCATCAGGGCGTCCACCGCATCCTTCGTCGCGGCTTCCTCGTCCAGCACCTCCACCCGCAGCAAGGTGCGTTTGCGCGGGTCCATGGTAGTTTCCTTGAGCTGATGCGCCATCATCTCGCCGAGACCCTTGAAGCGGCCGATCTCCACCTTGCCGCGTCCGGTGAATTCGGTGCGCAGGAGTTCGTCCTTGTGGGCGTCGTCGCGCGCATAGGCCACCTTGCCGCCCTGACGGATCGAATAGAGCGGCGGCACGGCCATATAGAGATGGCCGCCGCGGATGATCTGCGGCATTTCCTGATAGAAGAAGGTGATCAGCAGCGAGGCGATGTGGGCGCCGTCGACGTCGGCGTCGGTCATGATGATGACGCGGTCGTAACGCAGATCCTCCTCGCGATATTTGGAGCGTGTGCCGCAGCCCAGCGCCTGGGTCAGGTCGGAGATGGTCTGGTTGGCGGCCAGCTTGTCATTGCCGGCGCTGGCCACGTTCAGGATCTTGCCGCGCAGCGGCAGCACCGCCTGGCTGGCGCGGTCGCGCGCCTGCTTGGCGGAGCCGCCGGCCGAGTCGCCCTCGACGATGAAGATCTCCGCGCCTGCGGCCGCGTTCTGCGTGCAGTCGGCCAGCTTGCCGGGCAGGCGCAGCTTGCGCACCGCCGTCTTGCGCGACACTTCCTTTTCCTGGCGCCGGCGCACCCGCTCGTCGGCACGCGCGATCACCCAATCGAGAAGCTTGGAGGCTTCCTGCGGATTGTCGGCCAGCCAGTGGTCGAACGGGTCGCGAATGGCGTTCTCCACAATGCGGATCGCCTCGATCGTCGCCAGCCTGTCCTTGGTCTGGCCGACGAATTCCGGCTCGCGGATGAAGACGGAAAGCATGCCGGCGGCCGAGATCATCACGTCTTCCGAGGTGACGGCGGAGGCGCGCTTGTTGCCGATCAGATCGGCATAGGCCTTGAGGCCGCGCGTCAGCACATTGCGGAAGCCCGCCTCGTGGGTGCCGCCCTCATGCGTGGGGATGGTGTTGCAGTAGGAATTGAGGAAGCCGTCGCCGCCATACCAGGTGATGGCCCATTCGAGCGAGCCATGGCCGCCCTGCTTCTCGCTCCTGCCGGCGAAAATATCGCGCGTGACCTGGAATTCATCGCCGAGCGAGGCTTTCAGGTAGTCGCCGAGGCCGCCGGGGAAATGAAATTCGGCCTTGGGAGGCGTGGGGTCCTTTTCCTTGATGAGGGATGGATCGCACGACCAGCGAATCTGCACGCCGCCAAACAGATAGGCTTTCGAGCGCGCCATGCGGTAGATCCTGGCCGGCTCGAAGGCGGCGCCCTTGCCGAAGATCTGCTCGTCAGGATGGAAGCGCGTCCTGGTGCCGCGCCGGTTGTGGATTTCGCCCAGATGCTCCAGCCCGCCCTGCGGAATGCCGCGCGAGAAACGCTGGCGGTAGAGCTGGCGGCCGCGCGCCACTTCCACTTCGAGATGGTCGGACAGCGCGTTGACCACCGAGACGCCGACGCCGTGCAGGCCGCCGGACGTTTCGTAGACCTTGGAGTCGAATTTGCCGCCAGCATGCAGCGTGGTCATGATGACCTCGAGCGCCGACTTGTCCTTGAACTTCGGATGAGGATCGACCGGGATGCCGCGGCCGTTGTCGGTGACGGTGAGGAAACCGTCGGCGGAAAGCTCGACCTCGATGAAGGTGGCGTGGCCCGCGACGGCCTCGTCCATCGAATTGTCGATGACCTCCGCGAAGAGATGGTGCAGCGCTTTCTCGTCGGTGCCGCCGATATACATGCCCGGCCGGCGCCGCACCGGCTCCAGGCCCTCCAGCACCTCGATGTCGGCCGCGCTATAACCCTCGCTGCCGTCGCGAGCCGCTGCCGGGCGCTTGGCCGCCTGCACCAGAGGGTCGGCCGGGCGGGACGGGGCACGCACGGGCTGCGGCTGCTTGTCGAGACTGAAAAGGTCGTTGCTGTCGTCCATGCGGCGGGAGATCACGTTGCGCGAATCAGGAAATCATACTGCCATGCTTTCATCTGCAAGGCATGCGGTTCGTGTTCTGTTCATGCGGCGGGCATTGGTCAAGCCCGTTGAGGCCGATTCACGACGAATGTACACGACAACCAACGGTGACAGAGATGGTGCAATGGAGTTTGGGACTGCAATGTTGATGGATGACATATCAATAAGCATATGCTACATGGTCATAGTGACGTCTGAGACCAGCCTATGATCACCAGCGGGCAAATGAAGGCGGCGCGTGCCCTTCTGGGCATCGACCAGAAGCAGCTTGCCGATCAGGCGGGACTTTCGGTGCCGACCATCCAGCGGATGGAGGCGAGCGAAGGGACCGTGCGCGGAGTGGTCGAAAGCCTGATGCGTGTCGTCGAGGCGCTGGACCGCGCCGGCATCGAGCTGATCGGTGAAGGGGCGATGAGCGCAGGCGGCGGGCGCGGTGTCCGCCTGAAGGAGCAGAACCAGACGTCAGCCCGTTGATCCACGATCTTCGCGACGGCGACCGCCGACCCCAGCCGACGATCCCGCCGCCTCTTTGGAGGTAGCAGTTTTCTAAATGTCTACGCAGACCCTGTCTTCGCCGCCGGTGCGACCGAGTTTCGTGGAGCTCTATACGCCGAAACTGGTGACTGTGCTGAGGGAAGGCTACAGCTTCGCCAATTTCCGGGCCGACTTCATGGCCGGTCTCACGGTCGCGATCGTGGCTCTGCCCCTGTCGATGGCGATCGCGATCGGCTCGCATGCGACGCCCGCGCAGGGGCTCTACACCTCCATTGTCGGCGGCTTCCTTGTCTCGGCGCTGGGCGGCAGCCGCTTCCAGATCGGCGGGCCGGCGGGGGCCTTCATCGTGCTGGTCGCGGCCACGGTGCAGCAGCACGGCATGGACGGACTCATTCTCGCGACCATCCTGTCAGGGCTCATGCTGATGGCCATCGGCTATCTGCGGCTCGGCACCTACATCAAATTCATACCCTATCCGGTGACCGTGGGATTCACGGCCGGCATCGCCGTGACCATTTTCTCGGGCGAGATCAAGCCGTTGCTCGGCCTTTCCTTCAGCGGCGGGGAACCGGGGCCGTTGCTGGAGAAGATACCTTTCCTGTGGTCGAAGCTTCCCAGCTTCTCGGCCGCCGCCCTCGCGCTTTCGCTGGCGAGCATCGCACTTTTGACCGCGCTGCGCATGTGGAGGCCACGCTGGCCGGCCATGCTGATCGTCGTGGCGCTGGCAGCTGCGGCGACCGCTTTCCTCAAGCTGCCGGTCGACACCATTGGGTCGCAGTTCGGCGGCATTCCGCGCGAACTTCCGATGCCGGCGTTGCCGCAGCTCAGCCTGGAAAAGGTGCAGGCCGTCCTGCCCAACGCGATTTCCTTCGCGCTTCTGGGCGCGATCGAGTCGCTGCTTTCTGCCGTCGTCGCCGACAGCATGACCGGGCGGCGCCACCGCTCCAATTGCGAACTGGTGGGGCAGGGCGTTGCCAACATCGCATCGGGCCTGTTCGGCGGCATCTGTGTCACCGGAACGGTCGCCCGCACGGCAACGAATGTGCGGGCAGGGGCGCACGGCCCGCTCTCGGGCATGATGCACTCGCTGTTCCTGCTCCTGTTCATTCTGGTCGCGGCACCGCTCGCCAGCTACATCCCACTGGCGGTTCTGGCGGCGGTTCTGGCGGTGGTGTGCTGGAACATGGTCGAACGCCATGCCTTCGCGACCCTGCTGAGGGCGTCGCGCGGGGACGCGGCGGTATTGCTGGCGACCTTCTGCATCACCCTGTTCAGGGGGCTGACAGAGGCGATCGTGGTGGGGTTCGCGCTGGGGTCCGTGCTGTTCATCCATCGCATGTCGCAGACGACGGCGATCGAAACGCATATGCCGCTGGTGGCGGACGACATGCCTGACGACGGTTCGCGCGGAGCCTATGACGAAGCGTCCCAGCAAGACCCCACCGTCATCGTCTACCGCATTTCCGGGGCATTCTTCTTCGGTGCCGCCGCCTCCATCGGCACGGTGCTGGAACGCATCGGCGAAACGCATCGTCACCTGATCGTCGATTTCTCTGCGGTGCCGTTCGTCGACTCCACCGGCGCCAGGACCATCGAGGGGCTGGCGCACAAGGCAGCCCAGCGGGGCGTCAGCGTCTATCTGACGGGGCTCTCTGCGGGGGTGAAAAAGGAACTGGCGGTTCAGGGCGTGCGCGCGCCGTTGGTCAAGAAGGCTTTCTCGATCGAGCAGGCATTGGCGCAGATACGCAGCAAAAGGCCGACGCCTGAAGCGCCGGCCTGAATGTCGCGCAGACAGTTACACTGCCGCTTGCGGCTTACTCGGCCGCGTTGACGTAGTCGGACACCGGCGGGCAGGAGCAGACCAGGTTGCGGTCGCCGGCCACATTGTCGATGCGCGATACCGGCGGCCAATATTTCGCGACCGTGTCAGCAGCGCCGGCCGGATAGGCGGCTTCCAGGCGCGAATAGGGATGATCCCATTCGCCGGCAAGCGTCTCGGCGGCCGTATGGGGCGCGTTGACGAGCGGATTGTCGTCCCGCGGCCACGTGCCTGCCGCCACCTTACCGGCTTCCGTCGCGATGGAGATCATCGCATCACAGAAGCGGTCCAGCTCGGCCTTCGGTTCCGATTCCGTCGGCTCCACCATCAGGGTCCCGGCGACCGGCCACGACATGGTCGGGGCATGGAAGCCGTAGTCGATCAGCCGCTTGGCGACATCCTCCACGCCGATGCCTGCGCTGTCCTTCAACACCCGCGTGTCGAGAATGCACTCATGCGCGACGCGGCCGTGCTTGCCCTTGTAGAGCACCGGGAAGTGGGCATCGAGGCGCGTGGCGACGTAGTTGGCGGACAGGATGGCCAACTCGGTCGCCTGCTTCAGCCCCGCCGCGCCCATCATGCGGATATACATCCAGGTGATGGGCAGGATGGAGGCGCTGCCGAACGGCGCCGCCGAGACCGGATGTTCCGTGCCGTTCTCGATATGGCCGGGCAGGAACGGCGCGAGATGCGACTTCACGCCGATCGGGCCGACGCCGGGGCCGCCGCCGCCATGCGGAATGCAGAAGGTCTTGTGCAGGTTCATGTGGCAGACATCGCCGCCGATGTCGCCCAACCTGGCAAGGCCGACCAGCGCGTTCAGGTTGGCGCCGTCGAGATAGACCTGCCCGCCATGTTCATGGACGAGTGCGCACAGCTCCTTGATGCCTTCCTCATACACGCCATGCGTGGACGGGTAGGTGACCATCAGTGCCGCCAGTTTCGCGGCATGGCCGGCCACCTTGGCGCGCATGTCCTCCATGTCGATGTTGCCGTCGTTGGTGCAGCGCACCACGACGACCTCCATGCCGGCCATGGCCGCGCTGGCAGGATTGGTGCCATGGGCGGACGATGGAATCAGGCAGATGTTGCGATGCGGCTCGCCGCGCGAGGCGTGATAGCGGCGGATCGCCATCAGTCCGGCATATTCGCCCTGGCTGCCGGCGTTCGGCTGCAGCGAGACGGCGTCGAAGCCGGTGATTTCGCCCAGCCAGCGTTCGAGATCGTCGGTCATGGCCTTGTAGCCCTTCGAATGCGCCTTGGGCGCGAAGGGGTGCAGGTTGGCCACGCTGTTCCAGCTCACCGGCATCATCTCGGCGGCGGCATTCAGCTTCATCGTGCAGGAGCCGAGCGGGATCATGGTGCGATCGAGCGCCAGGTCCTTGTCGGCCAACCTGCGCAGGAAGCGCATCATCTCCGTTTCCGACCGGTTTTCATGGAAGACCGGTTGGGAGAGGAAGCTCTTCACGTCGCGCGCCTTGCCGGGTAGCTTGCGTTCGACCCCGGCCACCGCCTTGGCGCCGAAGAGGGCCGCGATGGCTTCCAGGTCGGCCTCGGTCGAGGTCTCGTCAAAGGAGATCCCGACCAGATCGTCGTCGATCATGCGCAAGAGACGGCCGCCCTTTTCGGCTTCCGAGGCAATCGCTTTCGCCTTGCCCTTCACCTCGACGGTGACGGCGTCGAAGCGATGCTCGCCGAGCACCTTCACGCCCGCCGCCTTGAGCGATGCCGCCAGCCGCGAAGCGAGGCCATGGACATGCGCGGCGATGGCCTGCAAGCCTTCCGGCCCGTGCCAGATGGCATAGGCGACCGCCATGTTGGCAAGCAGCGCCTGCGCGGTGCAGATGTTGGAGGTCGCCTTGTCGCGGCGGATATGCTGCTCGCGGGTCTGCAACGCCAACCGGAAGCCGGGCCGGCCCTTGGTGTCCACCGACTGGCCGACCAGACGGCCGGGGATCAGCCGTGTCAGCCTGTCGGAAACCGCCATATAGGCAGCGTGCGGGCCGCCATAGCCCATGGGAACGCCGAAGCGCTGCATGGAGCCGATGGCAATGTCCACCCCTTGCTTTCCGAGAGATTCCATCAGCGTGAGAGCCAACGGATCGGCTGCGGCGATAATCAGGGCACCGGCGGCCTTCGCCTGCTCGACCACGGCCGAATAATCGCCGAAGACGCCGAACGTGTCGGGCCACGGGACGATCACCGCCGCGGTCTGGTCGTCGGCCTGACTGCCTTCGATCCTTATGCCGAGCGGTTCGGCACGCGTCTTCACCACGTCCAGAACCTGCGGATGCGGTTCACCCGCAACCACGATCTTCGGCCGCTTGCCATAGTGGAAGCGCCAGGCCATGCCGACTGCCTCGGCCAGGGCGGTCGCCTCGTCCAGCAGGGAGGCGGAAGCGACCGGAAGGCCGGTGAGTTCGGTCACCAGAGTCTGGAAGTTGAACAGGAGTTCGAGCCGGCCCTGGCTGATCTCGGCCTGATAGGGCGTATAGGCCGTGTACCAGGCCGGATTCTCGAACAGGTTGCGCTGGATGACCGGCGGCACATGCGTTCCGTGGTAGCCAAGACCCACGAAGCTCTTCAGCACTTTGTTGGCCGACATCTTCTCGGCCAGTTCCGCCAAGGCTTCCGCTTCGCTCGCCGCGGCCGGAAGGTTCAGGGCGTGGTCGAGCCGGATCGATTTCGGCACGGCCTGGGAAATCAGCGTCTCGATGGAAGGAACGCCGATCGAAGCCAGCATGGCGCGCTGGTCGGCCACACGCGGCCCGATATGGCGCGTCTGGAAAGAAGCAGGTGCTGCGGTCATGTCCGTCATCCTGATGTCAACCGATATGGGATTTGTAGCCGGCTTCGTCCAGCAGGCCCTCAAGCTGGCTTTCGTCCGCCAGCTTCATCTTCCAGAGCCAGCCGTCGCCGGTCGGCGCGGAGTTGACGAGCGCCGGGTCGGCCGAAAGGGCCTGGTTGGCTTCCAGGATCTCTCCGTCCACCGGCGCATAGACGTCGGAGGCGGCCTTCACGGATTCGACGACGACGGCCGTGTCGCCCTTCGAAAGCGTCTTGCCGGCCTCCGGCAATTCCACGAAAACGAGATCGCCAAGCTGTTCCTGCGCGTAATCGGTGATGCCTACGGTCGCGACGCCGTTCTCGACGCGCAGCCATTCGTGGTCTTCGGTGAAATAGGTCGTTGCCATGAGAATTATCCTTTGTGATAGCGGTGAGGCGTGAAGGGCAGGGCGGCGACGTCTATCGGCAGTTTCGTGCCTCGGACGTCGGCGAACAGTCTTGTGCCGGGCTTGGCCAGCGCGGCGGAAACGTAGCCCATGGCGACCGGGTGGCCGGCGGACGGGCCGAAACCGCCGGAGGTGACGCGGCCGACGACATTGCCGTCCGCGTCGAGAAGGGACGCGCCGGCCCGCGCCGGCTGGCGGCCTTCGGGTTTGAGGCCGACGCGCTTTTCGGCCGGGCCGCGATCGAGAACGGCGCGCAGCGCGTTCGCCCCGATGAAGCTTCCCGAAGCGCGAAGCTCCTTGGGGATGGCCCACATCAGACCGGCGGAAGCCGGGTCCGTTTCGGGCGTAAGGTCCTGCCCATGCAGGCAGAGCCCGGCCTCCAGCCGCAGGCTGTCTCGCGCGGCAAGCCCGATCCACATGACGCGTCCGTCGGGCAGCAGTCTCGCCAGAAGTTCGCGCGCGTCCTTTTCAGGCAGGCCGATTTCGAAACCGTCCTCGCCGGTATAGCCGGATCGGCTCATGAACCAGTCCGTGCGCGGCTCGACGCCGTGCATGAAGGACAATCCGTCGATTTCAACCCCCGCCTCGGCCAGTGCGGATGCGGCTTCCGGGCCCTGGATCGCCAGAAAGACGCGTTCCAGCGGCTCGACCGTAGCGTCGAAACCCTTCGCCACTTCCTGCAGATGGGCTATGTCCGCAGCCGCGTTGCCGGCATTGGCCACGACCATGAAGCGCTGCGGGCCCAGCCGGGTGACGATGAGGTCGTCGTCGATGCCGGCGGCTTCGTTGAGGAAGAAGGTGTATTTCGACTGCGACTGTTCCAGCGCCTGGGCATCGAGCGGGCAGGCGCGGGAAAGCAGCGCGGCAGCCTGAGGCCCCCGCACCAGAATGAGCTTCATGTGCGAGATGTCGAACTGGCCGACATGCTCGCGCGTATGCTGATGCTCCTTCATGACGCCGGCCGGGTAGGTCAGCGGCATGGACCAGCCTGCGAAGGGGCCGAACTTGGCGCCCGCGGCTATGTGCAGATCTTCTAATGGAAGTCGTTTGGTGGTGCTTTCGCCCGACATGGCTTCTCCAGAACAGCACGCCTGGGCCGCTACGTGCGGCCTATCCGTGCCCCTCTGTCTGAAGCCTGAGAGACTCGCGCCGCCGGAACTCTGTCAGCGACGCTTACACCTTCGGCGCAGGGCTTTCGCCCCGACTTTCCAGAGTGCCTTAACCCGTCTACGGTTCTTTTGCCTGAGAGATTTCGGGCGATTTCCCCTTCGGCGGCAGCTCGCGCTGCTCTCTCCCGCAAACGGATGGGAACCTTACAAAAAAGCCCCCGACGACTCATCCATAGCCCGCCGGCAACGGATTGTCACCTCCCGTCCGGAAGATTGTCTCTCCGGCGGCTGGTGCCGTACTCACTCCAGCGGCGGCTGCGCCAGCGTGTCGAGACGTGTTTCAATCCGGCCTATAAGCTGGCCGGTCTCGGCGTGCAGGAGTTTGAGCTTGGCCAATTGCTCGCCGATCACGTCGGCCGCCGTTTCGTCCTCGGCCTCCACTGGCGCGGTACCGACGCCGTGCAGGAGCCACGACAGGCTGACATTGAGCAGCCCCGCCAATTTGCTGATGCGGTGCGCGCTGGGCTGTGAGCGGTCGCACTCCCAGGCCTTCACCGTCGAAGGCTTTACGCCAAGCCTGAGGGAGAGTTCCTTTGTGGTGAGGTAGCTTGCCGCGCGAGCGCGCGAGAGCCTGCCTCCGAACGTATCCAGATCCTGTTCCTGTTCAAAAATCGTTGTGGTGTCGGACAACCGATGCACCTCCAGTTTTGTTGATTGGGAATGGGCGACGACGCATCCGACGCCCGCGCCAAGCATGGCGGACCGGGTCGGCGATCGCAAGGCGCATATCCGCATTTTCTCCTAATTGATTGAATTGTAATGGAAGTTACCTTGTCCGATGGGTTGTCGGCCTGGCGTCGGCATCAGATTCCGCCATACCAGTCGTACCCGTAATCTTCCCAATAGCCGCCCCGGCCGCCGCCGATGGCGGAGAAGCTGTCGACCAGTTCGATGCGCTGAAGATATTTCGGCATCTTGTATCCGAGCTGCCTCTCGACCCGCACGCGCAGCGGCGCCCCGTTTTCCACCGGCAGCGGTTTCCCGTTCAGGCCATAGGCGAGGATCGTCTGCGGATGGCGCGCGTCGATCAGGTCGATCGAGCCGTAATATTTGACGTCGCCGGACAGGTCGTGATCGATCGTATCGAGGCAATGAAAGACGGCGTAGCGCGCCTGCGGCTTCACGACCGCCATGTCCAGCACCAGCGAAAGCGGCGTGCCTGTCCATTTCGCGATGCAGCTCCAGCCCTCCACGCAGTCGTGGCGGGTGATCTGGGTGCGGCTCGGCATGGCAGTGAGCTGGTCGCGCGTGAGGGAAAGCGGCTTTTCCACCAGCCCGTTCACCTCGAGCCGCCAATCGGCGAAATTGTCGGCGAGCAGACCCTGGTAATGGTCGTCGTCCGGTGCGGTGATGCCGTTCGGCCGCATCGGCTGGCGAATGTCGGCCTCGGTGAATTCGGGCGCCAGCGCGTCCCGGCCGGCCAACAGGCGCTGCACGCGCCAGGTCAGGTCGTTGGCGTTTTCCAGGAAAGAGCGCAGACCGTCGCCCACGCCAAGCTGGCTGTCGAAGGCGTCGCAGCCCGAGAGCACCATGCCGGAGGCGCCGAGGCCGGCGGCGGTGAGGAACTTGCGGCGGTTCAACCTGAATTTCTGTGCCATGTCAGTGCCTCCGGTCCATATCCGCATCCGTTTTCGGCGGGTCGGCCCGATACCAGCCGGTGATGATGGAGCGCAGTTCGTTGATGGGGCCGGCGGCGACGATCATCAGCATGTGGACGATGAAAAACAGGACCAGCAGCGCCATGACGGTGAAATGGATGGTGCGGGCCGTCTGCCGGCCGCCGAGCACCTCGTTCAGAAACGGCAGGACCGAATTCGTGCTCGGCGACATGGCGAGTCCGGTCAAGATCATCAGCGGCAGGGCAACGAAGAGGACGCCGGCATAGGCGAGCTTTTGCAGCGTGTTGTACTCGCGTGCGTGATGGAATCTCAGCCGCAGATGGTCCGCGATGTCGGCCGGCAGACGGCGGAAATCCTTCACGCGCGGCCACAGGTCGCGACGGATGTGCCCGTTCAGCAGGCCGGCGACGAGCCACAGCAGCAGAGTCGCGCTCAGGACCCACGCGAAGAAGAAATGCACGACGCGCGCCGTGCCGAGATCGTAATAGGAGGGAATTGTCGCCCATGACGGGAAGGCGCGTGCGCTTTCCTGGCCGGGCGGTCCCGACCAGCCGAGCACGCCGGTGGTGTCGAACCGATGGCCGAATATCCGCGTGAAGCCGCGCGGTCCATTCGCGGTGTCCTCGGCGCCGATGGCGAATATCGTGTTGTCGTATCCGAAGCCGGATTCCTTGCCGATATAAAGCTGCGGCCGCGCATTGAAGATCTGAAGGCCGGAAAGCAGCATGAAGAACAGGCAGAACGCCCATAGCCAGTGCGTCAGCCGCGTCCAGATCGACTGGCGATACACCAGTCCTTTCGATGCCGAGCTTTCGTTGACATTTCTGCCGACAGTGCTGTCCATCGTCGTTCTTCCATGGGCTTTCGGTGCGGCCTTTGCCTGCGCATTTGTAGCCCAATACGAGACGATTGACGGCGATGTTTCAGCCGTTCACGCATTTGTGCGAAAGATCTTGCCGCGTCGAGGCCGCGGTCAACTGCCCAGGCTGACCGCCAGATTGACGGCGGCGGCCACGATTACCGTGTTGAAAAAGAACGACACGATGGAATGCAGCAGAACGATGCGGCGCATCTGCTGGCTTGTGACGCCCGTATCCGAGGTTTGCGCCGTCATGCCGATCACGACCGCGAAATAAAGGAAGTCCCAGCCCTCCGGCCGTTTCGTGCCGGGAAATTCGAAACCGCCGACGGGTGCCTTCTTGCCGTCCGGCTGGACTTCGCCGTCCATCCAGTAGACATGCGCGTAATGCAGCGCCGTCATCTCGTGGATGGTGAACCAGCCGAGCGGTATCGAAGACAGCGCGAAGACGAGGCTTGCGGTATCGACGCCCTTTTTGTTGATGATCTGGAACAGGACGCCGATCGCGACGCCGATCACCACGGTCGTGACCGTGAAGATCACCACGATCGGCTGGTCCGTCGCCCTGGCATGGCGGCTCAGATAGTTGGCCGTCAGCAAAGGCATCTGCATCGTGACCAGAACGATGTAGGCGAGGAAAAAGGCGTTGGCCCCGATCGAGTAGGCGAGCGGTGCTTTCAGGAAAAGCGCGGTGACGAAGGCGAGAACGCCAATGCAGGCCGAAACCACGAATTGCAGGTGGCGGTGAAGCGGCGTTCTGATCGAGCCAGCGCTCATTTGCCCGAGCCTCGCGATGTTGCGGCGCCTTGCCTTTGGTCCCGCGCAGTCCAAGCGCGAAAGCGCTTTGCCCGAACCGTGCTATGACGTGGCCGATTTCAGCGCCCTGCGCAAGATGCGGTCGAGTTCGCCGAGGAAACGCGAGCGGTCCTGCGGCGTGAAGGTGGCATTGTAGCCCTTGCTTTCGCCGGTTTCACGCAGATGCTGCTTCAGATTGCGCATGGCGACGGCCATGCCGATGGTCTCGGCCGTGAACGGCCGCCCGGCCGGCCCCAGCACATGCGCGCCAAGCTCCACGGTTCTGGCGGCAAGCGGGATGTCGGCGGTGACCACGACATCGTTGGGGCGCGCATTGTCCACGATCCAGTCGTCCGCCGCATCGGCGCCCTTGGAGACGACGACATTGCGGATCATCGGGTCGCGAGAGGGGCGAAGGTCGCCATTTGCGACAAAGGTGACGGCAACGCCATGGCGCTCCGCCACCTTCACCACTTCAGCCTTCACCGGGCAGGCGTCGGCATCGACATAGATGACCGGCGCCGCCGTCATGCGGCCGATCCGTTTCCGGGCCGGTTCAAGCCGGCAAGGCTCCGGACTTCTTCGCCGTCCAGGTGGCGACGTAGTCCATCAGCGGCGGGTTGAGGCAATCGTAAGGCTCGAGCCCGGTCTGCCTGAGCTGCGCGCGGATGCCGTCCATGCGGCTCGGATCGACGCCGGC
>NZ_JAVXZD010000015.1:0-33057 GCF_032460275.1 Mesorhizobium sp. SP-1A
GCGAAGATCGTTGGAAAGAGGTGCTGTCATCAGATGCTGGCCTCCTGCCCAGCCAGCATTTTGAATCACAAAACTATCAAACAGGGAATCCCGTCGATTCCGTCAATCCGTGAAACGCTCTAGGAAGCGTTACGCGCGCGCCTCGCGCACCGAAGCTTCGAGAATGTCGAGCGCCTCGGTCATCACATTGTCCTGGATGGTGATGGGCGACAGGAAGCGGATGACGTTGCCGTAGACGCCGCAGGTCAGCAGGATCAGCCCCTTGTCGAGCGCCTTGAGGCGCACGGCATTGGCGAACTCGGCCGATGGCGCGTTCTTCTTCACATCGTTGAACTCGACGGCGTTCATGAAACCGGGGCCGCGAACGTCCACGATCTCGGGCACGTCGTCGCGCAGCGAAACCAGGCGCTGCTTGAGCCTGGCGCCGAGCGTCTCGGCGCGCTCGCACAGCTTCTCTTCCTCGATCACGTCGAGCACGGCATGGGCCGCCGCGATGCCGAGCGGGTTGCCGGCATAGGTGCCGCCGAGGCCGCCCGGATTCGGAGAATCCATCAGCTCCGCCCGGCCGGTGACGGCCGAAAGCGGGAAACCGCCGGCAAGGCTCTTGGCCATGGTGGTGAGGTCGGGCGCGACGTCGTAATGCTCCATGGCGAACATCTTGCCGGTGCGCGCGAAGCCGGTCTGCACCTCGTCGGCGATGAGCAGGATGCCGTGCTGGTCGCAGACCTTGCGCAGCGCCGACATCAGCTCGCGCGGCGCCTCGTAGAAGCCGCCTTCGCCCTGCACGGGCTCGAGGATGATGGCGGCGACGCGTGCCGGATCGACATCGGCCTTGAACAGCTTGTCCAGCGCCGCCAGCGAATCGGCAACCGACACGCCGTGCAGTTCGGTCGGGAACGGGACGTGGAAGACGTCGCCCGGCATGGCGCCGAAACCGGCCTTGTAGGGCTGCACCTTGCCGGTCAGCGCCATGCCCATGAAGGTGCGGCCGTGGAAGCCGCCGGTGAAGGCGATGACCGCCTGGCGCCCGGTGGCGTGGCGCGCGATCTTGATCGCATTTTCCACCGCCTCGGCGCCGGTGGTGGCGAACAGCGTCTTCTTCTCGAACTTGCCCGGCAGCATGGCGTTCAGCCGCTCGGCCAGATGCACGTAGTTCTCGTAAGGCACGACTTGGTGGCAGGTGTGGGTGAAGCGGTCGAGCTGGGCCTTGACGGCCTCGATCACCTTGGGGTGGCGGTGGCCGGTGTTGACCACGGCGATGCCGCCGGCGAAGTCGATGTAGCGGCGGCCCTCGACGTCCCAGATTTCGGAATTCTCGGCGCGGTCGGCATAGATCTGCGTCGTCATGCCGACGCCGCGCGAGATCGCATGGTTCTTGCGCTCGGAAATGGCGGAATTCTTCACGATGTTTCTCCTAGGGGCGGCCGCCGGTGCCGACGGCCTTCCGGCCCTTGTCGCGCGATTTCAAGGATTCCTCAAGCCAACACTGGAATAAGGCCGTTGTGCCAGCGGTGTCCGGCCTGCCGCCGAAAAACCCGGATTTTAGAGGCCGATACCGGGCCGGTGGCGCACTCGGCTGCGCACGCGCAGCAGCACCGGTTCAGGCTGGGCGTGAAAAGCCCTCGCTCGCCTTCAGCAGGCGGCGGGTGTAGTCCTGCTCGACATTGCGCCCTGCGAGATCCCGCGCGGCGAGCATCTCGACCGCCTCGCCGTTCTGCATCACCAGCAGCCGCTCGCACATATGGGTGATGACGGCGAGATCGTGACTGACCATCAGGAAGGTCAGGTTGCGGCGCCGCCGCACCTCTTCGAGCAGGTTCAGCACCTCCGCCTGCACCGAGGCGTCGAGCGCCGAGGTCGGCTCGTCCAGCAGCAGGATCGACGGTTCGAGGATCAGCGCGCGGGCGATGGCCACGCGCTGGCGCTGGCCGCCGGAAAGCTGGTGCGAATAGCGGAAGCGGAAGCCGGAGCCGAGCCCCACCTCGTCGAGCGCGCGCCGGATGCGCTTTTCGCCGTCGCCGATGCCGTGGATGGCCAGCGGCTCCTGCAACAGGCGATCGACCGTCTGGCGCGGATGCAGCGAACCGTAGGGATCCTGGAACACCATCTGCACCTGGCGGTAGAACGCCTTGTCGCGCCGGCGGCCAAGCTGCCGGCCGTTGACGGAGATCGTGCCGGAGGCGACCGGCACCAGTCCGGCGATGGCGCGCAGCAGCGTCGATTTGCCCGAACCGGATTCCCCGACCAGACCGAAGGATTCACCGGGCTGCACATCGAGGCTCACGCCGTTCAGCGCGCGGAAGCGGTCGAACACCACTTCCAGCCGGTCGACGGCGACGGCCGCGCTCATGCCGCCCACTCCGCCTTGCGCTCCAGCACCGGCAGCGGGTGCCGGTCGGCGCCGATCTTGGGCATGCAGTCGAGCAAGCCGCGCGTGTAGGGGTGCTGGGCGCGCGAGAGCTCGGAAGCCCGCAACTGTTCCACCACCTTGCCGGCATACATCACCACGACACGGTCGCAGAAGGAGGAGACGAGGCGCAGATCGTGCGAGATGAAGATCAGCCCCATGCCGCGCTCCGCAACCAGCTTGTCGAGGATGTTCAGCACGTCGAGCTGGACCGTGACGTCGAGCGCCGAGGTCGGCTCGTCGGCGATCATCAGCTCGGGCCCGGCGACCAGCATCATGGCGATCATCGCGCGCTGGCCCATGCCGCCCGACACTTCGTGCGGATGCAGGTCGAAGACGCGCTTCGGATCGCGGATCTGCACGGCGGCCAGCATGTCCAGCGCCCGCTCCCGCGCCTCCGTCTTCGACACCTTTTCATGCGCGCGCAGCGCTTCCACGATCTGGCGGCCGATGGTCATCACCGGATCGAGTGAATATTTCGGGTCCTGCAGGATCATGGCGATGCGCTTTCCGCGCAGCGCCCGCCTTTCGCGCGCCGGCAACGACAACAGATCCATGCCGCTGAAAGCAAGCTTCTTGGCCGTGACTTTCGCCTGCGGCGGCGTCAGCCCCATGATGGCGCGGCCGGTCTGTGATTTGCCGGAACCGGATTCGCCGACGATGCCCAGCCGCTCGCGGCCAAGCGAGAAGGAAACACCGCGCACCGCTTCCACTGTGCCGGTGCGCGTGGGGAAGATGACGCGCAGGTCGTCCACTTCGAGAAGATTGCCGCTGCCGGTTGTCGGATTCATCGATCGCCGCTCACTGGTCGCCGCTTCGGGGATCAAGCGCGTCGCGCAGGCCGTCGCCCAGCAGGTTGAAGCCGAGGCTGACGATGAGAATGGCGAAACCCGGCGCGCCGGCCACCCACCATTGGTCGAGGATGAAGCGGCGGCCGGACGCGATCATCGCGCCCCATTCGGGCAGGGGCGGCTGCGCGCCGAGGCCGACGAAGCCGAGCCCCGCGGCGGTGAGGATGATGCCGGCCATGTCCAGCGTCACCCTGACGATGAGCGAAGAAATGCACATCGGCATGATGTGGCGCAGAACGATGCGGAAGGACGAGGCGCCCATCAGCTCGACCGCCTTGATGTAGTCGGAATTGCGCACCGTCAGCGTCTCGGCGCGCGCGATGCGCGCATAGGGCGGCCAGGAGGTGATGGCGATCGCCAGCACCGCATTCTCGATGCCGGGCCCGAGCGCTGCGACGAAGGCCAGCGCCAGGATCAGCTTCGGGAAGGCGAGGAAGATATCGGTGATGCGCATCAGCACCGCGTCGGTCCAGCCGCCGGCATAGCCCGCGACGGTGCCCACGACGAGGCCGATCGGCGCGGCGATGATCGCCACCAGAACGACCACGAACAGGGTCAGCCGCGAGCCGTAGATGATGCGCGAATAGATGTCGCGGCCGAGATCGTCCGTCCCGAACCAATGTTGCGCCGACGGCGGCAGCAGCCGCGCGCTCTTGAGGTCGCCGACGACCGGCGAGTAGGGCGCGAGCTGGTCGGCGAAAGCGGCGACCAGCAACAGCGCGACGATGATGAACAGGCCGACCAGGGCCAGGCGGTTGGCGGAGAAGCGCCGCCAGGTGACGTAGGCGCGGCCGAGCCTGGCCTGCGTGCGCGAGGCCGGCCGCTCCGAAAGCAGCCATTCGCGGCGGGTCATGGCGGGCTGGTTCGCTGCGCTCATTGCGCCTTGGTCCTCGGGTCGAGCACGCGGTAGAGCAGGTCCGCGAACAGGTTGATGGCGATGAACACCGAGCCGATGATGATGGTGCCGCCGAGCACCGCGTTCATGTCGGCGTTCTGCAGCGAATTGGTGATGTAGAGGCCGATGCCGGGCCAGGAGAACACCGTCTCCGTCAGCACCGAGCCTTCCAGCAGGCCGGCATAGGAAAGCGCGATCACCGTCACCATCGGCACGGCGGCGTTGCGCAGCGCATGGCCCCATATGATGCGCGTTTCCGACAGGCCTTTGGCGCGGGCGGCCACGATGTATTCCTGGCTAAGCTCGTTCAGCATGAAGGAGCGGGTCATGCGGCTGATATAGGCCAGTGAGAAATAGCCGAGCAGGCATGCCGGCAGGAGGATGTGGCGCAGCACGTCGCGGAAGACGTCCCACTGGCCCTGCATGGCCGAGTCGATCAGGAAGAAGCCGGTGACCGGCGTGAAGGAATATTCGTAGGCGATGTCGACGCGGCCGGGGAACGCCGCCCATTGCAGCTTGGCGTAGAACAGCACCAGCGACAGCAGGCCGAGCCAGAAGATCGGCACCGAATAGCCGATCAGGCCGATGACGCGCACGATCTGGTCGATGAGGCTGCCGCGCCTCACCGCCGCCAGCACGCCGAGCGGAATGCCGACCGCCGAGCCGATCAGCGTGCCGAGCGTCGCCAGTTCGATGGTGGCGGGGAAGACCCGACGGATATCGTCCATCACCGGGTTGGTGGTCAGCACCGACCGGCCGAAATCTCCGGCCAGCACGCCCTTGATGTAGATGTAGAACTGCTCGATCAACGGCAGGTCCAGGCCCATCTCGCGGCGGGTGCGTTCGACCACGCTTGCAGGCGCGCGGTCGCCCAGCACCGCCAGCACCGGGTCGATCGGGATCACCCGGCCGATGAAGAAGGTCACCGCCAGCAGACCCAGATAGGTCGTGACGGCGATGACGAGGAAGCGGGCGATGGATGCCAGCAACGCGGAAGCACGGCCGCTGCCGCGGCGCGCCCCCGCCTGCGTTTCGGTCACGCTCAAGCGACGCGTTCCTTCCGGGCTATTCCTTGGAGATATTGCCCACGAAGTTGGTGTCGAAGCTCGGGCCGAGCTTGAAGCCCTTCACGTTGCTGCGCAGGCCCGCCACTTCGGTCTGCTGGTAGATGATGGCGAAGGGGCTGGTGTCCAGCACCTCCTTCTGCAGCTTCTGGTACATTTCTGCGCGCTTGCCGGCATCCTTTTCGAGCAGCGCCGCTTCCGTCTGCTTGGTCAGTTCCGGCACGTCCCAGTCGTTGCGCCAGGCCAGCGTCTTGTTCTTGCCTTCGTCGGAATTGTCGGTGTTGGAGGCGAAGGTCTGCGCGTTGGAGTTCGGGTCGAAATAGTCCTGGCCCCATTGGCCGATATAGATGTCGTGGTTGCGGGCGCGGTACTTCGTCAGCGTCTGCTTGCCGTCGCCGGGAATGATCTCGACCTTGATGCCGGCCTGGCCGGCGGTCTGCTGGAAGGATTCCGAGATCGCCGTGACCGGCTGGGTGTTGCGCACGTCCATGGTCACCGAGAAGCCGTCCTTCAGCCCGGCCTTCTCCAGTAGCTCCTTGGCCTTGGCCACGTCGAGCTTGAACGGGTTCTCGTCGAGTTCGCCCAGCACGCCCTTCGGCAGGAAGGTCTGGTGAATCTCGCCGATGCCCTTGATCAGCGTCGAGCCGATGGCGTCGTAGTCGATCAGATATTTGAACGCCTGCCGCACCTCCGGCTTGGCCAGCTTCTCGTTCTTCTGGTTGAAGCTGATGTAGTAGACCGTGCCCTTCGGAGCGCTGGTGGTGGCGACCTTGTCGTTCTTGGCCACCGCGTCGAGATCGTTCGGATCGAGGTTGCGGGCGACGTCGATGTCGCCGGCCTCCAGCGCCAGCCGCTGGCCGGAGCTTTCCTTCATGTGCCGGTAGATGACGCGGGCGAGCTTGGCCTTCTCGCCGTTGTAATTGTCGTTGCGCTCCATGACGACCGCCTCGTTGGCGCGCCACTCCCGCAGCGTGAACTGGCCGGAGCCGGCCGAATGGGTCTTCAGCCAGTCGTTGCCGAAATCATTGTCGTATTTGAAGTCGGTGCTCGGCGTCATGGCCTTGACGTGCTCCAGCACCACCTTCTTGTCCACCACCGACCCGACCGTCGCGGACAGGCAGTTCAGAACGAAGCTCGGCGCATAGGCCTTGTCGACCGTGAAGACGAAGGTATTGGCGTCCGCCGCCTTGGCCTTCTCCGTCACATTGTCGCCGGTCAGGCCGAACTGGCCGAGGATGAAGGCCGGGCTCTTGTCCAGCTTGATGACGCGCTCGAACGACCAGGCCACGTCCTCGGCGGTGATCGGGTTGCCGGAGGCGAATTTCATGTTGGGCCTGAGCTTGAAGGTGTAGGTCAGCCCGTCGTCGGAAACCGTCCAGCTTTCGGCGAGGTCGCCCTTGACCTTGGACGTATCGTCGAGATCGAGCCGGACCAGCAGGTCGTAGGTGTTGGCGGTCACCTCGGCCGTCGAAAGCTCGAATGCCTCGGCCGGGTCCACGGTGATGATGTCGTCGATCGCAAAACCCTCGACCAATGTGTCGGGCGGCGTCACCGCAAATGCGGGCGTGCCGGCAAGTACCAGCGCCGAAACGGCTGCGCCCGCGAGCCAGAAGCGGGATCGAAGTGCGATTCTGTCCATCATCATGTGCCTTGTTCCCTGTTTTCGTTGAACCGGGCTCCCGACCCGGCATTGTCTGTCCGTTCCCGCGGTTCCCGCGTGGGACGGACCTGATGGCGGCAACCATATCCGCCGTCGCGAAACCCGGCAACGGGGGCCGCTGTTCTATTTTCGCGCTACGATTTATTTCATTTCGAGTCGGGCGCATGCGGCTTGCGCCATGGCTTCGGGTAGCCCCATCCGCCATTGCGAGCGGCAGTAGGCGCGGAAATCGAAACAGGGCAGGCCGGGGCAGACTTCGAACTCGATGAGATGCACAGCACCGCCGGCTTCGACGCGCAGATCGAGCGAAAACACGTCGCGCAGGCCGAGCGCGTCCATCAGTTTTGCCGCGATGGCCCTGATTTTCCTGTCCGCTGCCGACTGGCTGGCCGCGACCGGCACAAGCTCCGGTTCCGCATAGGCGCCGTTTGCCTTGGCGGCCGTTCCGGTGTCGCCATAGAGTGCCAGACTGTCCTCCATGGTCTGGAAATCGCCGCCGGATTCCACGAAGGATATGCCCAATGCCTCCGGGCCTGTTTGCGGCGCGGCGGCGAGGAAACTCGCCCGGACATTGCGGCCCGCAACGTAGGGCTGCACGATCGCGTCGTCCCGGTAGCGGGTGAAAATGCGATGGCTGAGATCGCGTGCGCCGTCGAGGTCGCGGCAATGCGAATCCGGCCAGATGCCGATCTTGGCGCCGAGGCGGTTGGGCTTCACGAACCAGCCGTCCTGCGAGGCCGGCGGCTCGACCAGCCAGCGGCCATCGCGCGCAAGTCCGGCGGCGGGCACCGGAAGGCCGAGCGCGGCAAACACCGCGCCGGACCGGAACTTGTCCTGGCAGAGCGCGAACAACGAATCGTCGGAGCCGAAAATCCTGAGGCCGTTCAGCCGCGCCAGCGCTGGGGCTGCCCCGCCGCGGAAGTAGGCGACGCCGTCCGTCAACGTCCAGACCAGCGTGCTGCCCGGGTCGCGGCCCGAAAGACCGTTCGCGGCCTCGTCGAGCCGCAGAGGGAGGAAGGAAAGGCCGCGCGCCGCGCAGGCGCGTCCGATCTCGCCGAATTCGGGTTCGAGATCGGTCGATTGCGCGAGATAGGAAGAGATTTCCGCGGCATGGCCCGCATCGAAACCGTCGGCGAGCAGACGATCGAAGCAGGCTTTTTCCGGTTCGTGGATCAGCACCAGCAGCGGTTTTGCCATCGCCGATCAGCCCTTTGCAAAGACCTCGTCCCAGGCTTGCGCCGCAGCGGCGGCCCGGTCGCCGACTTCCGCCGCCGTCATGCCCGGCTTGAACAGGCTGGAGCCGAGACCGAACAAAGTCACGCCGGCCGCCTTGTAGCCGGCGAAATCCTTCTCGGACACACCGCCCACCGCGCCGACGGCCGCGTCTTTCGGCAGCACGGCCCGCATAGCTGCGATGCCGCCCGGCCCCAGCACGCTGGCCGGAAAGAATTTCAGCGCCGAAGCCCCGAGCGCCAGTGCCTGGAACGCCTCGGTCGGCGTGAACACGCCGGGCATGGTCACCATGCCATGATGCGCGGCCCGCTTCATCACTCCGGCATCGATGTTGGGGCTGACCAGCAGCCGGCCGCCGGCTTCGGCCAGCGCATCCACATCGGCGGGGGCAAGCACGGTGCCGGCGCCGACCAGCGCGGTTTCCGGCAGCGCCTCGGCAATGGACGCAATGGAGGTGAACGGATCGGGCGAATTGAGCGGCACCTCGATCGCCTCGATGCCGGCCGCATGGATGGACTGGGCGACCGCCACCGCCTCCGGGGGCGTCAGGCCGCGCAGGATGGCGACCAGCCCGCGCTTCAGCTTGGGAAAAGGTGCGGTGGGGGTCAAGCGGAAGCTCCTTCGGCAAACATCCCGTTCTGGCGGGCGGCCGCGAACAGGCCCGCGCGCACGGCTTTGTCGGCATCGACAGGCCGGATGCGCAGTCCGGCCAGCCCAAGCGCTGCGCTGTAAAGCACGCCCAGCGCGCCGGACGCTATCAGCGTCACCGATTGTCCGGTGCCATGGTGGCGACGGGTGGCGGAAGCGATCTCGCCGCCGATCAGCAGGCCGGACAGGCAGGCGGCGGCCTGCTCTGGCTTCAGGCCGTGCAGCAGCCCGGCGGCGCGGATGGAGAACAGCCTTGCCGAGACGTCGCCGCCCTCGGCCAGCGCGGCTTCGCACCAGCGGCGGAAGAACGGATCGTCGGCCGCGACGGAGGCCGGAGGCTCGCCCAGCGAATGGCGCAGGATCGAATGACCGGCCAGAACGGAAAACAGTTCTCCGGTCGGCCATGTGCCGAAGCCCGCCACTGCGCCGTCTTCGACCGAAACCCATTTGGAATGGGTGCCCGGCATGCAGACCAGATGACGGCCTTTGCCCGCCAGGCCGGCGCCGGCGAGTTGCGTTTCCTCTCCGCGCATCACATCGGGCGCGTCGGCCAGCTTCTGCGCCAGGCCCGGCACGATGCGGATGTCGCGGGATTCTTCCCCGATACGAAGGGCGCCTTCCAATATCGCGTCGATGCGGGCCGGCACGTCCACGTAGGGCGCCTCGACCCAGCCTTGGCGCGAGCCGACCATGCCGCACATGATGACGGGCAGGCCGGCTGGCGCGCCGAGCGCGCCGAGATGACGGTCGAGCACCTTGGCGAAACCGGTTTCGCGGGCGGTGATCAGCCCGTCGTCGCCACGCCTTTCGGCCAGCGCCGCGCCGTCGCCGGCCAGCAGCCAGACGCGCAGCCGCGTCGTGCCCCAGTCAACCGCGGCGACGACCGGACCGGCGTTCACAGGAAGCCTCCGTCGACGATCATCGTCTGCGCGGTCAGCATGGCCGAGGCATCGGAGGCTAGGAACAGACAAGGGCCCACCATGTCGTCGGCAACCATCATTCTCGGAATCGCCTGCCGGCCGATATGCCGGTCGAGCTTCTCCTCCGACACCCACAATTCGCGCTGCCGCTCGGTGATGACCCAGCCGGGCGCGATCGCGTTCACGCGGATGCCGTCCTTGCCGTAGCGGCCCGCCAGCCCCTTGGTGAGGCCGATGATGCCGGCCTTGGCGGCCGTATAGGCAGGCATATCGCCTATGTTGAGCATGAAAGAGGTGGAGGTGAAGTTGATGATCGAGCCGCGCCCCGCCTTCTGCATGCCGCCCACGACCGCCTGCGCGGTGAAGAAATGCGGCCGCAGGTTGATCGACAGATTGCTGTCCCAGTCCTCGGGCGTCAGGTCCTCGGCGGCGTGGCGGTCGTCACGCGCCGCGTTGTTGACCAGCACCGTTACCGGCCCGTGCGTGGCAGCCGCCTTGTCGATCGCCTCGCGCAGGGCGGCGATGTCGCGCAGGTCTGACTTGAGATGGAGCGGGCGGTTGCCGGTCGCCTCGGCGACGCGGTCGCACACTTCCTGGCTCGGCTTCTCGGCGAAATCGATGAAGGCGACCTTGGCGCCCTGTCGGGCGAAGCCTTCGGTGAGCGCCGCCCCGATGCCGGAGCCGCCGCCCGTGATCAGCACCGAGGCGCCTTCGAGGTCGGCGAAGCGTGCCGTTGGCATCATGGATGGTCTCCTTCCTGTCGCCACCGCCGGCCGCTCGGCCGTCGGGAAGCGGCTGCATCCTATTCCGCGCGATGCCGCCGACAAGAAGGAAAATATCCAATTCCCGAATTTTGTCAGACAAATCCGGAAAGGGGGCTCAGACGGCCTTGGCGCGCGACGCGCCGCGGAAGGAATCGCGCAGGTAGCCCAGCGTGGCGGCCGCGTCGGCCGGCTTGCCGAACAGGAAGCCCTGGCCGCCGCCGCATCCGAATTCGATCAGCCGGCTCGCCTGCGCTTCCTCTTCGATGCCTTCGGCCACGACATCCATGCCGAGCCCCTCGCACATGGCCAGGATCGCGCGGATGATGTGTTCCGACGGTCGGTCGTCGAGGATGGAGGAGACGAAGGCGCGGTCGATCTTCAGCTTGTCGAAGTGGAATTCGCGCAGCCGCCCGAGCGACGATTGCCCGGTGCCGAAATCGTCCAGCGAAACGCGGATGCCGACGCTGCGAAGGTCGTTCACGATCTTCTCGGCCGAAGCCGGATCGGTCATCAGCCCGGTTTCGGTGATTTCGATCTCCAGCCGGCGCGGATCGAAGCCGGTGCGGTCCAGGATCGACAGGATGTGGAGCCCGGTGTTCTGATCGACAAGCTGGGAGGGCGACAGGTTGAACGACAGGAAAAGTTCCTTCGGCCAGCCGCGGGCCGCCTCGGCGGCCTTGCGCAACACGAGCTGCGACAGCGGCCCGATGATGCCGCGTTCCTCGGCGATCGGAATGAAAACGGCCGGCGACACCGGGCCCAGATCGCGGTCGGTCCAGCGGGCCAGCGTTTCGAAGCCGACGGTGCGGCGCGTGCCGAGATCGACGATCGGCTGGAAATGCGGTTCGACCTCTCCGGCCGAAACGGCCCGGCGCAGCGCCTGCTCGATGCGCGTCACGCGCTTGGCTGCCTCTTCCATCTCTCGGGTGTAGACCACCACCCGCCCGCGCCCGGAGCGCTTGGCGTGATAGAGCGCGGTCTCGGCCTTGTTGACGAGAATTTCCGTGGTCTCGTCGCCGGAGTAGAACAGGGAACAACCCGTGGAGGCTGAAAGCCTGGCGGTGCGTTCGCCGACATCGTAGGGCGCCGACAGGATCTCGATCAGCATCCGCGCCTTTTCGGCCGCCGCCTCTTCGGAAAAGATGAGCGGGTAGAGGAAGGCGAATTCGTCCGCGCCGATACGGCAAACCGTGGAATGCCCGTCCATCGAGGCGCGCAGGCGCATCGCCACCTGCACCAGAATGTCGTCGCCGGCCTTGTGCCCGAACAGGTCGTTGATCGGCTTGAAGCCGTCGAGGTCGAGGATGCCGATGGCAAACGGGGCCGGATCGTCCGAGCGGTCGGCGATCAGCCGGTCGATCTTGTCGAAGAAACGGCGATGGTTGCCAAGCCCGGTAAGCGGATCCGTCAAGGCCATATCTGCGCCTTCCCTGCCTGACAGCGCGGCGCCAAACGGCATGTGCATTCCCTGTTCCTGCTTTTTGTTTCGGTATTTTTTCCGACAGTCGCAGCAAACCCTTTAGGAAAGGTATCTCTCGCCAGGGCAGGGGATCCGGTCCCGGGCTTCGAGAACAATGGGCAGTTTCGGCCGACGATCCCGCGAAAACCGCGAGGCGGCAATTGGCATGCGGGTCGGGAGACTATAAATGCTTGCGACCGAGCATCGTTTCAGGAGTAGTCCCGCCATGCCGCTCAAGATCGCTGTCCAGATGGATCATATCTCGACCGTGTCGATCGCGGGCGACACCACCTTCGCGCTTTGCCTGGAAGCGCAGCGGCGCGGGCACAAGCTCTATCACTACACGCCCGACCGGCTCTCCCAATGGGGCGCCACCGTCTTCGCCCGCGTGGAGGAGATGCAGGTGCGCGACGAGAAGGGCAGCCACTATTCGCTGGGCGAGCCGGTGCGCACCGATCTTTCGGAAATGGACGTGGTGCTGCTGCGCCAGGACCCGCCCTTCGACATGAACTACATAACCACCACGCATATGCTGGAGCGCATCCATCCGAAGACGCTGGTGGTCAACGATCCGGCCTGGGTGCGCAACAGCCCAGAGAAGATTTTCGTCACCGAATTCTCCGGCCTCATGCCGGAAACCCTCATCACCAAGGACCCGCAGGAAGTCGCCGCCTTCCGCCGCCAATACGGCGACATCATCGTCAAGCCGCTCTACGGCAATGGCGGCGCCGGCATCTTCCACATGCAGGAAGCCGACCGCAACCTGGCTTCATTGCTCGAGATGTTCGGCCAGCTCTTTCGCGAGCCCTTCATCGTGCAGCGCTACCTCAAGGAAGTGCGCGCCGGAGACAAGCGCATCATCCTGATCGATGGCGAGCCGGTGGGTGCGGTCAACCGTGTCCCGGCGGAACATGATTCGCGTTCCAACATGCATGTCGGCGGCCGTGCCGAAAAGACCGAGCTGACCCCGCGCGAGCGCGAGATATGCGCGGCCATCGGACCGTCGCTCAAGGCACGCGGCTTCATCCTCGTCGGCATCGACGTCATCGGCGACTGGATGACCGAGATCAACGTCACCTCGCCGACCGGCATACGCGAGGTGAAACGCTTCGGCGGCACCGACATCGCCGCTCTTTTTTGGGACGCGGTGGAGGCCAAGCGCGCCTGAGGGCGCCGCTGCCGCGATCCGAACGGACGCTCTTGGACCGCCGCAATGTTCCGGCATTGCAACCGGCACAACCGCGCTCGCAGCCGTGGCGCGAAATTGTTCTCTTAATGTTCTTGATTTGAACCGCGTTCCGTGGTTGTCTTGCCGATAATGACGCTTTCGGGCGTTGCGGGCGCAGAGCCCGCGTGGGGCGGGGTTTTCGGAATGATCGCACGGGTGCGCACGGTCGCGTTCCAGGGCATAGAGGCCGTTCCGGTCGATGTGCAGGTCATGGTTGCGCCTGGCAAGGTGGGCATGTCGATCGTCGGCCTGCCCGACAAGGCGGTCGCCGAAAGCCGGGAACGCGTGCAGGCGGCACTTCATGCCTCCGGCCTGTCGATGCCGGCGCGCAAGGTGACGGTCAATCTGGCTCCGGCGGACCTGCCCAAGGAAGGCAGCCACTACGACCTGCCCATCGCACTCGGGCTTATGGCGGCGCTCGGCGCCGTCCCCGCGGATGCCCTGGCCGGCTATGTGGTGCTGGGTGAATTGTCGCTGGACGGCGCCATTGCGGCGGTCGCGGGCGTGCTGCCGGCCGCGATCGGCGCCAATGCGGAAGGCAAGGGCCTCATCTGCCCGCATGTCTGCGGGCCGGAAGCGGCTTGGGCGAGCGCGGAGATCGACATACTGGCGCCGCGCAGCCTGATAGCCATCGCCAACCATTTTCGCGGCACGCAGGTCCTGTCCAGGCCGGAAGCCGGCGTGCGGCAGGGAGCGGGTGTCTTGCCGGACCTTGCCGACATCAAGGGGCAGGAGAGCGCCCGTCGGGCGCTGGAGGTGGCCGCCGCCGGCGGACACAACCTGCTGATGGCTGGCCCGCCCGGTTCGGGAAAGTCCATGCTGGCGCAGCGTCTGCCGTCGATCCTGCCGCCGCTGGCGCCGAGGGAATTGCTGGAAGTGTCGATGATCGCGTCGGTTGCCGGCGAACTGGCGGAAGGGCGATTGAGCGACCGGCGGCCGTTCAGGGCGCCGCATCATTCGGCTTCAATGGCGGCACTGGTGGGCGGCGGCCTGCGTGCGCGGCCGGGCGAGGTTTCGCTCGCACATAACGGCGTGCTTTTCCTCGACGAATTCCCGGAATTCTCCCCGCAGGCACTGGATGCGTTGCGCCAGCCGCTCGAGACCGGCGAATGCGTCATCGCCCGCGCCAATCATCGCATATCCTATCCTTCGCGCATCCAGCTTGTCGCGGCCATGAACCCATGCCGCTGCGGCATGGCCGGGGAGCCGGGCTGGCGTTGCGCGCGCGGCGAACGCTGCAAGGCCGACTATCAGGCGCGCATTTCCGGTCCGCTGCTGGACCGCATCGACCTGCGCGTCGAGGTGCCGGCCGTCTCGGCGAGCGATCTCGTGCGCCCCGGACAGTCGGAGCCCAGCGCCGCCGTTGCAGCGCGCGTGGCGCGCGCACGTGCCATTCAGGCCGAGCGTTTCGAGAGGCTCGGCGCGTCCGGCGTCGTCACCAACGCTCATTGCGGCGCGGCACTGATCGAGAAGATCGCTGCTCCCGACGCCGGCGGCCAGGCCCTGCTCGGCGACGCCAGCGAAAAACTCGGCCTGTCGGCAAGGGCCTATCACCGCATCCTCAAGGTGGCGCGCACGCTGGCCGATCTCGAGGGAAACGAGACGGTCGGGCGCATCCATCTTGCCGAGGCCATCTCCTATCGCGTGGCATCCGACAGGCTGATGCAGGCGGCATAGGGTGGTTCGGAGCGATTTTTCCCGGAATCGCGTGCCGACAAGTGGTCTGCTGTCGCAAACGATGCCTGCTTTCGGACAGTCGAGATCCGACCGATGCGGAGCCGAAAGGTTAAACGATGCCGGCACGACCGGCGCGTTCAAAGCGGCGCAGGTTCGGGAAATGCCTGGTTGCTGACCGGGGCGGCGCCATGGTCCGGCCCGGCGACAATGCGCCTCGCGAGCAGTCGGTTCAAACGAGGCGCTTCAAATTGTTGTTTTCTGGCGTGTCGTTGTCCCGAAACCGGTTCCCATGGCGATCTACCAGCGTTCGGCGGCGGCAGGCATGGCAGCAGGCCCGCTCATGGAGCGAGGATGCCGTCGCCGGGGCGATCGGTAGAGCGCTGAGTTACCGCGGCGCGCGCTTGGCCAGGATGCGTTGCAGCGTGCGCCGATGCATGTTCAGCCGGCGCGCCGTCTCGGAAACGTTGCGTTCGCACATCTCGTAGACGCGCTGGATATGTTCCCAGCGCACGCGGTCGGCCGACATCGGGTTTTCCGGCGGCGCGGCGCGCTCGCCGGTGGTGCGCGTCAGCGCCGCGAAAATGTCGTCGGCGTCGGCGGGCTTGGAAAGATAGTCCACCGCGCCGAGCTTCACCGCCGTCACCGCGGTTGCGATGTTGCCGTAGCCGGTCAGGATGATGGTGCGCGCGTCCGCCCGCTTCTCGCGTATGGCGGCCACTACGTCCAGCCCGTTGCCGTCGCCGAGCCGCATGTCGACCACCGCGTAGGCGGGAGGATTGGCGCGCGCCTTGCCGACGGCTTCCGCAACGCTCTCGGCCGTCTCCACCATGAAGCCCCTCGCTTCCATGGCGCGGGCCAGCCGGGTGAGAAAGGGCTTGTCGTCTTCCACGATCAGCAGCGAGGTGTCGTCCCCCGTCACCATGCCGATGCCGGCCTCTTCGCCGCTCATTTTGCCAGGATCCTTGCTGTAGAACTCATGGTCCAGATATAGCCATTCAGCCATATTGTGCAATTCTTGTGCAACATGTCAGGCCCAGGCCGTGTCGATGGACATTCTCGCGGCCGCTTCCGGATTGAGAAAGACTTCGCGCGGCCACGCAACGTTGACGATCGCGCCTTCGCCGGGGCCGCTTGAATTGCGGAACTCGAGGCTGGCGCCGGAGCGCTCCAGAAGCGTCTTGGCGATGAACATGCCAAGCCCCAGCCCGCCGCCGCGTCCGGCATCCTGCCGCGTCGACATGTATGGCTCGCCGATGCGGTCCAGGATTTCGGGCGGGAAGCCCGGCCCGTCGTCCATGATGGTGAAGGAGACATTGTGCTCGTCCCAAACCCAGCGCACGGTAACGGAGCTGCGGGCGAAATCGACGGCGTTCTCGACCAGATTGCCAAGACCGTAGATGACGCCGGCATTGCGGCGGCCCACCGGCTCGGGACCTTCGCATTTGCCCGCGTAAAGCTTGATCTGGATGCCGAAATCGCGATGCGGCGCGATCACCTCCTCCACCAGCGACGTCAGCGGCAGGCGGGCAAGGTGCGCTTCTCCCTCGGAGGACAGGCTGGTCAGCCGCTTGAGGATCTCGCGGCAGCGTTCGCTTTGCGAGCGCAGCAGGGTGACGTCGTCGCGGTATTTCGGGTCGTCTCCGAGCGCCTTCTCCATCTCGCGCGCCACCAGCGTGATGGTGGCGAGCGGCGTGCCCAATTCATGCGCGGCGGCAGCCGCAAGTCCGTCGAGCGCGGAAAGATGCTGCTCGCGCTGCAACACCAGTTCGGTGGCGGCCAGCGCGTTGGCGAGCAGCCGCGCCTCCTTGGCGACACGGAAGGCGTAGATGCCGGTGAAGGCGATGGAGGACAGCACCGCCATCCATATGCCGCCGACATAGATGAAAGGCATGGCGAGTTCCATGCCGGAATACCAGGGCAGCGGCAAATGATAGAAGGCGAGGAAGGACGCCGCCGCCATCACCATCACGCCGAGCAGGGCGGTCAGCACCAGCGGCAGCGACGTCGCCGAAATCACCACCGGCACCGTGAGCAGCAGCGAGAACGGATTGGTCAGGCCGCCGGTCATGAACAAAAGCCCTGTGAGTTGCAGGCTGTCGAAGACCAATATGCCCATGGCGGCCCAGGGTTTGAGCCGATGCGCGGCCGGATAGCGGAAGGCGAGGAAGAGGTTCATCCAGGCCGAGCAGGCGATCAGCGCGAAGCAGGGGCCGACGAGCATCGGAAACTGCAGCCCGTAGGCCACGACCAGCACGGCGAGGCTCTGGCCGATGATGGCCAGCCAGCGCAGGCGGATCAGCGTGTTGAGCCGCAGCCTGTGGCTCTGCTGGACTTCGGGCAGGCGCTGGAAAGTGATCATGGCGATGCTTTACTCCCGCGCGTGTTTTGAGGCTAGAGCGGGCTTGGCAGCTCTCAAGTTCCGCGCGGCTTGGCCCGGTTCGTGGCCGTCGCCAGCAGCGGGTTTTCCGGCCAGACGTGCCTGGGATAGCGGCCGCGCATGTCCGTGCGCACGTCGGCCCACGATCCGCGCCAGAAGCCCGGCAGGTCGCGCGTGGTCTGGATCGGGCGATGCGCGGGCGAAAGCAGTTCCAGCGTGAGCGGCACCGTGCCGGCGGCGATGGATGGATGGCGGTCGAGACCGAACAGCTCCTGCACGCGGATCGCCAGCACCGGCGCCTCGCCGTCGTAGCGGATAGGCGCGCGGCTGCCCGAGGGCGCGTCGAAATGGGTCGGCGCCAGCGTTTCGATGCGGCGCTGGAGGTCGTGCGGCACCAGCGAGGTCAGCGCCGAAACCAGCGTGGCCGGGGCGATCGCCGCCAAGGAGGATTCGCCGGTGAGGAACGGCAGCAGCCAGTCCTCCAGCCGCGCGAGCAGCGCCGCCTCGGACACGTCCGGCCAGGGCGAGCCGAGCCCGCGATGCAGCCAGTCCAGCCGATGGCGCAGCGTTTCGGCCTCCTTGCTCCACGACAACAGCGAAAGCCCGTGCGCGCGCAACGCTGCGATCAAGGCCGCGTTGGCCTCGTCGCCGGTGGGGGCGGGCAGCATGCGCTCGCTCAACGTCACGGCGCCAAGCCGCACCGTCTCGCGCACGCGCACGGCTCGCTTTTCCCGGTCGAAGGTAGCCTCGCGGCGGGTTTCCAACCGCTCCGCAAGTGTTTCCCGAATGTCGGCCTCTTCCACCGGAGCGGCGGCGGTTATGCGGGCGTTCTGCGCCTTGCCCTGTATGTCGGCGACGACGAGATAGGGTTCGCCCGCGAGCGGATCGGCTGCGTCCAGCATGGCGCCCGAGCCATTGGCGAGCACGAAGCGTCCGCGCTCGCCGCGCGCCTTGGCGACACGGTCCGGCCAGGCATGAAGAAGCAGCGCGCCGCTGCCCACGCCCTCCTCCTTGTGGGGAAGATCGATCCGCGCAGCGGATCGGGGTGGGGGCATGTTAGGCGGCGCCTTGTCTGTGGCATCCCCCACTCCGAGCCCTTGGTCCGACCCTTCCCGCAAGGGGGAGGGCAAGGCCCGCGCCAGCCGTTCCGCCAGTTGGCGCGCTGCGTTGGCGCGCGGCGAGCGCTCCGACCGGAAGCGCATCATGCGGCGTTCCAGGTCGATGGCATCGCCGCCCAACCCTCGTTCGGTGAGCAGCATGGCAAGCTCGGCCGCCTGCCGCTGATGTCCGCTCTTTGCGGCCTCCGCCACCATATGCGCGAGCCGCACGGGCAGCGCCAGCCTGCGCATGGCGGCTCCGCCTCCGGTGAGACGTCCGCTCGCATCTATGGCGTGAAGCGACGACAGCAGCGTCTTCGCCTCCGCGAGCGCCGGGACGGGCGGTGGGTCGAGGAAGGAAAGGCTCGTCGGATCGGCCACGCCGAAAGCTGCGCAATCCAGCACGAGGCCGGACAGGTCCGCCTCCAGGATTTCCGGCGGGGTGAAGGCCGGCAATGCGGCCGTCTGTTCGGCGCGCCACAGCCGAATGGCGGCGCCAGGCTGCGTGCGGCCGGCCCGGCCGGCGCGCTGGTCGGCGGACGCCTTCGACGTGCGCACGGTTTCTAGGCGGGTCAGCCCTGAAGACGGTTCGTATTTCGGCAGCCGCGAAAGACCGCTGTCGATGACGACCCGCACCCCGTCGATGGTGATGGAGGTTTCGGCGATAGAGGTGGCCAGCACCACTTTGCGCCGGCCGGGCGGCGCGGGGCGGATGCCGGCGTCCTGCGCCTTGCCGTCCAGCATGCCGTAGAGCGGCACGATATCGATGTCGGCGCCGACACGCCCTTCCAGACGTTCGGCGGTGCGCTCGATCTCGCGCTGGCCCGGCAGGAAGGCGAGGATGGAGCCGGCCTCGTCGGCGAGCGCGCCGCGGATGGCCTTGGCCATCGCGTCCTCGACCGGTTCGCCTGGCGTGCGCTCCCGATAGCGGATATCGACCGGAAAGCTGCGGCCCTCGCTTTCGATCACCGGCGCGCCGGACAGAAGTTTCGACACGCGCGCGCCGTCCAGCGTCGCCGACATGACCAGAAGCCGCAGGTCGGTGCGGAGCGCGCCCTGCACGTCGAGCGCCAGCGCCAGGCCGAAATCGCCGTCCAGCGAGCGCTCGTGGAACTCGTCGAAGATCACGGCGGCAACACCCGGCAGTTCGGGATCGTCCAGAATCATGCGCGAAAGAACGCCTTCGGTGACGACGAGGACCTTCGTGCGCGCCGACGTGCGGTTTTCCATCCGCATGGCGTAGCCTACCGTGCCGCCCACTTCCTCGCCGAGCAGAGCCGCCATCCGGCGCGCGGCGGCGCGGGCGGCAAGCCGGCGCGGCTCGAGAAGGACGATCCTGCCGTCGCCCAGCCACGGCGCGTCCAGCAGGAAAAGTGGGACGAGCGTCGTCTTGCCGGCGCCGGGCGGGGCCACCAGCACGGCGCTGCCCTTGTCTGCCAAGGCTTCGGCAACCGCCGGCAGGACGGCGGTGGCGGGCAATTCCGGGAGGTCTTTCGCACGCATGGCGACCGCATAGCAGCGCTGCCGATGGCGGGCAAATCTGGATCAGGCGGACAATGCCTGCTCCAGATCGGCGATGAGGTCGTCCGCATCCTCGATGCCGGCCGACAGCCTCACCAGCGAGTCGGAAATGCCGGTCGCCGCGCGCTTTTCCGCCGGGATCGAGCCGTGCGTCATCAGCGCCGGATGCTCGATCAGGCTCTCGACGCCGCCGAGGCTTTCGGCCAGCGCGAACAGGCGCGTGTGCTCGAGGAAACGCTTCGTGCCGGCAAGGTCGCGATCCAGTTCAACCGAGATCATGCCGCCGAAGCCGTGCATCTGCCGCTTGGCCACCGCATGTTGCGGATGGCTTTCCAGGCCCGGATAGATGACGCGCCGCACGTCCGGACGCGTTTCCAGCCAGCGCGCGATCTTCAGCCCGTTGGCCGAATGCCGCTCCATGCGCAGCGCCAGCGTCTTCAGGCCGCGCAGGGCCAGGAAGGAATCGAACGGTCCCGAAATCGCGCCCACCGCGTTCTGCAGGAACTTCAGCCGGTCGCGCAGGTCGACGTTGTCGCCCACAGCCACCACGCCGCCCACCATGTCGGAATGGCCGTTCAGGTATTTGGTGGTCGAGTGCACGACGAGGTCGATGCCGAGTTCCAGCGGGCGTTGGATATAGGGGCTGCAGAAAGTATTGTCGGCGACGGCGATCACATCCTTGCGCTTCGCCAGCGCCGCGACGGCAGCGAGGTCCACCACGCGCAGCAGCGGGTTGGTCGGCGTCTCCACCCACAACAGCTTCGTCTCGGGCCGGATCGCGGCTTCGACGGCGGCGAGCTCGGTGAAGTCCACGAAGCTGACCTGCAGGCCGGCCGAGCGCTTGCGCACCCGCTCCAGCAGCCGGAAGGTGCCGCCATAGATGTCGTCGGTCGCCACGATATGGGCGCCGGCGTCGAGCAGTTCGAAGATGTTGGCGATGGCCGCGAGCCCCGAGGCATAGGCGAAGGCGGCAGTGCCGCTTTCCAGGTCCGCCAACGCACGTTCGAAGGCGAAGCGGGTCGGGTTCTGGCTGCGGGCGTATTCGAAGCCCTTGTGCACGCCCGGCGATTGCTGGGCATAGGTGGAGGTGGCGTAGATCGGCACCATCACCGCGCCCGTGGTTGGGTCGTGGCTCTGGCCGCCATGGATGGTGCGGGTGGAAAACGCCAGCCGGTTGCGGCCCCGTTGCAGTTCGGTCATCTGGTGCGCCTGAGATGGTTGATGAGGTCGATGCGGGTGATGAGGCCGATGAATTCGTCGCCGTCGAAGACGATCGCCACCTCGTTGCGGTCGAAGACGGGCAGCAGCGCCTCGAGCGTCTGGCTGGCCTGCAGCGTGTGCAACTCCGAACTCATGGCCGAGCGCACCGGCGCCTCGAAGCGCGTCCAGCGCCCGTCATAGGCGCCGTCCACCTTCGCCAGAATGTCGCTTTCGTCGATGATGCCGACCAGCCTGCCGTCCTCCAGCACCGGAAGCTGCGAGACGTCGCCGCGCCGCATGCGGCCATAGGCGGTGAGCAGCGTGTCGTCCGGCCCGACGAAGACGGTGCCGCCCTCGCGGTGCGAGCGTGCGACCAGGTCGGAGAGATCGCCGTGCTGCTCGACTTCGGCGAGACCCTGCTCGGCCAGCCAGAAATCGTCGAACACCTTGGAAAGATATTTGTTGCCGGAATCGCACACGAAAGTGACGACGCGCTTGGGCGTCTTCTGCTCCTTGCAGTAGCGCAACGCCGCCGCAAGCAGCGTGCCTGACGAGGAGCCGGCCAATATGCCTTCGCGCGACAGCAGATCGCGCACGGCCAGCATCGAATGACGGTCCGAAACCGAATAGGCCTTCTTCACCAGCGAAAGGTCGGCATTGGGCGGGACGAAATCCTCGCCGATCCCTTCCACGGTCCAGCTTCCGGCCTCCTCCAGCCTGCCGGTCTTGACCAGAGGTGCGAGCACCGACCCGGCCGGATCGGCCAGCACCATCTCGGTTCCGGGCGAGACCTTCGCGAAGAAGCGGCCAAGTCCCGTCAGCGTGCCGCCGGAGCCGACGCCCACCACCACGGCGTCCACATTGCCTTCAAGCTGCTTCCAGATCTCAGGGCCGGTGGTGGTCTCGTGCGCCAGCGGGTTGGCCGGATTGGCGAACTGGTTGACGTAGAAGGCGCCGGGCGTCTCGGCGGCGAGTTTCTCCGCCATGTCCTGGTAATATTCGGGATGGCCCTTGCCGACATCGGAACGGGTCAGCCGTACCTCCGCGCCCAGCGCGCGCAGGTGCTGCACCTTTTCGCGCGACATCTTGTCGGGCACGATCAGCACGATGCGGTAGCCTTTCGGAATGCCGACCTGGGCGAGACCGAGGCCGGTGTTGCCGGCCGTGGCCTCGACGATCACGCCGCCCGGCTTCAGCCCGCCGTCGCGCTCGGCCGCGTCGATCATCGAGCGGGCGATGCGGTCCTTGATGGAGCCGCCGGGGTTCTGGCTTTCCAGCTTGACGAACAGCCGGCACTTGCCGGTGTCGAACTTCTTCAACTCGACGATCGGGGTGTCGCCGATCAGGTCGAGCACGGAGGAGAAGGGCGGGTTCAGCCGGTTCGCACCGGCATGCGGCTTCGCACCTGCGCTGGCGTTCATCGGAAATCTCCCTGCCTGCGGTTCGCACTCTGGCGAGCCGCCACGCGCACTGATCGCAGACCGGCGGCCATGTTGTCGAAGGAAGAATTTTTCATTCTTTCCTCCTTGCGGGAATGACATTCCTGAAGCGATCGCGTGCGACCGCACGAACCGCGAAATTCCTGTCGAAGGCGGGCGAGTTGCTGAAGGCTGGCCCTGAAGCAGATATGGAGCGGCGCGGCGGCGGGAAAAGTAGGCGTGCGGTTTTACGGTGCCTGTCCTGCACCGCTGGTGAACTGTCCTGCCGGAGGCGGAAGCCGTCCTAAAATGTTGTCGTTGCCACTGCGCGTGGTCCGGCTGCCGAGGCGTCCAGTTTCTCGACGTTGCCGCCGGCCGACAAGGACTAGTCAACCATCAGGGCCGCGCACAGGCGTTCGACCAGGTCGGACTTCGGCATCGTCTCCTCATTTGCCCGGATCGGACCAGCCGTTCGGCGGCGCGAAATCCGCCATTGCCTCGGCGGGCCCCCACGTGCCGGGCTTGTAGACGGGGGGCGGGGTCTTGTCGTCCAGCACGGGACCGACGATGCGCCAGGCGATCTCGGAAGCGTCCTGACGGGTGAAGAGCTGGGCGTTGCCGTTCATCGCGTCGCCGATCAGGCGCTCATACGGTTCCATGTCGCCGCTGGTCTCCTCGTCCAGAGCGCTCAGTTCCACCTGTTCGCCGACCATCCCGTCGCCTGCGGCCTTGCGGCGCGCGCCGATGCCGATCGCCACTTCGGGAGCGATGCGGAAGCGCACATAATTGGCCTGATCGCCCTTGAAGCCGTCGAACACGGCGAGCGGCGGGCGCTTGAACCGCACCATCACCTCGGTGGCATGGACAGGCAGGCACTTGCCCGCGCGGATATAGAAGGGAACGCCCTGCCAGCGCCAGGTGTCGACCATGAAGCGCACGGCGGCGAAGGTCTCCACGGCCGAGTTGGGCGCCACGCCGGGTTCCTTTTTGTAGCCGGCAAACTGGCCGCGCACCACGTCGTCCGTCGTCAGCGTGCGGATGGCCTTCAATACCTGCACCTTCTCGTCGATCAGGTCGTCGGCGGTGCGGCCGGTGGGAGGTTCCATGGCCAGGAGCAGCAGGATATTGAGCAGATGGTTCTCGATGACGTCGCGGATGCAGCCGACCTCGTCGTAGAACTTGCCGCGCCCTTCGACGCCGAAATCCTCGGCCATGGTGATCTGCACGCTCTCGACATAGTTGCGGTTCCAGATCGGCTCCAGGAAGGAGTTGGCGAAGCGGAAATAGAGCAGGTTCTGGATCGCTTCCTTGCCGAGATAGTGGTCGATGCGGAAGATCGACTTCTCCTCGAACACCAGATGCAGCACCCGGTTCAGCCACCGCGCCGATTGCAGGTCGCGGCCGAAGGGTTTTTCGACCATCAGGCGCGCGCCCTGCGCCCCGCCTGACTGTTCCAGGCCCTGCACCACCGGCTCGAACATGGAGGGGGGCACGGCCAGATAGTAGAGCGGGTGCCGGTACCCGTCGAGCGCCTCCTTGAGCTTGTCGAAGGTGTCCTGGCTGCGGTAGTCGCCGCTGACGTAGCGCAGCAGCGAGGCAAGCTTGGCGAACACCTTCTCGTCCACCCTGCCAACTGCCGTCTTGATGCCGTCATGGGCGCGGTCCGCCAGCTTCTTCGCGTCCCAGTCCTCCAGCGCCACGCCCACCACCGGCTCCTTCAGCGTGCCGCGCGCCACCATGTCGTAGAGGGCGGGGAATATCTTCTTGTGTGCCAGGTCGCCGGTCGCGCCGAACAGCACCAGCACATCGGATCGTTCTTCGCTCATGATCGTCCCTCTCCGGATTGTCTCAGGCGCCGTCCTTCGGCTTCTCGACATGGCCGCCGAAGGCGAAGCGCATCGCCGAAAGCAGCTTGTCGGCGAATTCCGCCTCGCCGCGCGAGGCGAAGCGGTCGAACAGGGCGGAGGCGAGCACCGGCGCCGGCACCCCGGTGTCGATGGCAGCCTTCAGCGTCCAGCGTCCCTCGCCGGAATCGGAGACGCGGCCGCCGAACTGCGAAAGCGCGGGGTCTTGCTTGAGCACGCCGGCGGTCAGGTCGAGCAGCCACGAGCCGATGACGGAGCCGTGGCGCCAGACTTCCGCGACGGCCGGCAGGTCGATGTCGAACTGATAGTAGCGAGGCTCCTCCAGCGGCGTCGTCTCGGCGTCCGCCGCACGCGTCTCCTTGCCGGCGTTGGCCGACTTCAGGATGTTCATGCCCTCGGCATAGGCGGCCATGACGCCGTATTCGATGCCGTTGTGCACCATCTTGACGAAGTGGCCGGCGCCGCTCGGGCCGCAATGCAGATAGCCGAAAGGCGCGGTTCCTGCCGCCCTGTCCGGCTTTGCGCCGGCGTCGGCGCCCGGCGCGAGGGTCGCGAAGATCGGATCGAGCCGCTTCACCGCCGCGTCCGGGCCGCCGATCATCAGGCAGTAGCCGCGGTCGAGGCCCCAGACACCGCCGCTGGTGCCGACATCGACATAGTCGATCTTCCTGCCGGCGAGTTTCGCGGCCTGGTCCACCGCGTCGCGATAGTTGGAATTGCCGCCGTCGATGATGGCGTCGCCCGCTTCCATCAACCCGGCAAGCTGATCGACAATCCTGCCGGTGATCGCGGCCGGCAGCATGAGCCAGGCGGCGCGCGGTTTCGTCAGCTTGGCGGCGAACTCCTCCATTGAGGCTGCGCCGGTGGCGCCTTCGCCGACGAGCGCCGCGACGCTTTGCGGGTTTATGTCGTAGACGACGCATTCATGGCCGGCCCTCAGCAGGCGCCTGACCATGTTGGCGCCCATCCTGCCCAGTCCCATCATTCCGATCTGCATGTCGTGATCCTGTCCTGAACGAAGCCGAAGATATGTGCGCGATCAGTGCCCGCAGGGCGGATCGACGCCGACGCTGAAACCTACATTCTCCCAATGTCCGGCCTCAGGCCAGAAAAACGTGAACGCAATCGGTGCCTCCGACGTTGCATCGCGCAGGTCGAGATAGACGAAATGGGTGCATAAATCGCTGGCGCTCGGGCCGGCCTGCTAGCCGCCATTGGCCGCGCGCCTGCGCATGCGGCGGGGCAAGGTGTCTTCCGCGTGGACGTAGACATGCATGGTGTAGCCGATGTGCTCGCGCAACAGGTCCCGCGCCCTCGCCATGTCGCGTTCCAGGGCCGCCTCCATCAGGCGCGTGTGATGTTCTATGGCCATGGCCTGGCGCAGCGCCGCCATCGTCTGCGCGTTGCCGTCCTGCTGGCCGTTGGCGGCGCGGATCGCCGGCATCAGGCTGAGATGGCGGTGATGGCGGCGCAACTGGTCGGAAATGGTGGTCTGGAAACGCAGCAGCCAGCCCGAAGCGGCCGCCGAAAGCAGCGCGGCATGGAAGGCGGCATGCTTCTCGTCCCATTCGTCCATGGCCGCATCCGAACTGTCGTCGGGCGCGATCTTGCAGCGCGACAGCCGGTAATGCGCGGTCACGACCGCCGATTCCCAGTCTGCGCCGCCGCGTTCCATCGATTCCAGCAGCAGCGGCAGTTCCACCACCAGCCGCGCATGGGTCAGATCCTCGAGTTCGGCGCGCGAGACGGGCGCGACCGCGAAGCCGCGATTGCTGGCCAGGGTGACGAGCCGTTCCGCCTCCAGCCGCGACAGGGCCTCGCGCAGGGGCGTCCAGCCGACGCCGTAGGTTTCGCTGAGCGCGCCGAGCTTCAGCGGCTGGCCGGGCCGCAGCCGGGCCGCGAGGATGTCCCGCCTGAGCAGCGCATAGGCCTCGTCCGTCTTGCTCAAGGTTCGCCCCGCTGGTCGCCGCAGTTCGCCCGAAATTATATATGAAACCGGCCTAAGTCCATTCTGATATATATTGCTTTGACAAGCTTCCGACGGCGCGGCTATGATCCGGCCTGCCTGCCGTCAAGGATGCGGCAGTTTCGATTTCTGGGAGGGGGAAATTCATGTTCAGCTCCAAGACCGGCTGGCTGTCCGGCCTGGTGGTGGCGGGATCGCTGGTCGCCGGCATCGTCTCGGCGGTAGCGGATCCGATCAAGGTCGGCATCGCCAATTTCGGCGAGCATCCGCAGCTCAACGCCTCGATCAAGGGCTTCAAGAAGGCGCTGGCCGACAACGGCTTCGTCGAGGGCAAGGATGTGGTCTACACCGAGAGCCACACCAATTTCGACGCCTCGCTGGTGCCGCAGATGATCGCCAAGCTGCAGGCCGAGAATCCGAAGCTGATCTATACGGTCACCACGCCGGTCTCGCAGATCGCCCAGAAGGCGCTGGCCGGTTCGGGCATCCCGATCGTCTTCTCCGCCGTCACCGATCCGGTCGCGGCCAAGCTCGTGCCGTCATGGGAATCCGGCGGCGACGGCATCACCGGCGCCAGCGACCTTCAGGATGTGGCGGCCGTCATGACCTTCGCCAAGAAGCTGCTGCCCAACGCCAAGCGCTTCGGCATTCCCTACAATCCGGGTGAGGCGAATGACGTGGCCCTGCTCGAGAAGGTCAAGGAAGCCGCGCCCGGCGCCGGCTTCGAGGTGGTGGAAGTCGGCGTCGACAATGTCAACGACATCCAGCAGCGCATCGCCTCGCTGGCCGGCAAGGCCGACGTGATCTATACGCCGGCGTCCAACCTGTTGCAGCCGGCCATCGCCGCAGTGTCGGCGGCGGCGCGCCAGGCCGGCATCCCCATCGTCAATTCCGACGACGGCGCCGTGCGCGACGGCGTCGTGCCGGCGAGCTTCGCCGTGAACTACGAGCAGGTGGGCGAAAATGCCGGCAAGATCGCCGCGAAGATCCTCAAGGGCGCCGACCCGAAGAGCATCCCGCCGTCGCGTCCGGCCTATGAGGACCATTCGCCGCTGATCTCGAAGAAAGTGGCGAAGCAGTTCGGCATCGAAATCCCGGCCTCCCTGGACGATTGCAAGTGCTTCGTCGATTGAGGCAAGCCAGGATGTGACGGTCTGGCGGCGCCGCGGCGCCGCCATTTTCATAGAGCGATCTCAGGCCAAAAGCAGTCGTCCTGAAATTGCGGGAGTGCTCCAGGAGAAGCGGATGCTCGAGATCCGGTCGGCGCGAAAGGTCTTCTATCGAGGCCAGGCCGACGAGAAGGTGGCGCTGGACGGGCTGGACCTTTCCCTGCCCACCGGCGCCTTCGCCGTGGTCATCGGCTCCAACGGCGCCGGCAAGAGCAGCTTGCTCAATGCCATCTCCGGCGCGCTGACGCTGGATTCCGGCCAGATCCGCCTCAATGGCGACGACGTCACCGCCGTGCCCGTCCACAAGCGGGCGATGCGTCTCGCCCGCGTCTTCCAGGACCCGATGCGCGGCACCGCCGCGTCTATGACCATCGCCGAGAACATGCTTCTGGCCGATCTGCGGGCCAAGAGCCGCGGTTTCAGACGCGGGCTGAACGCAGCCCGGCTGGCCGCCTATCGCGAACGCCTGTCCATGCTCGGCCTCGGTCTCGAGAACCGGCTGGACACCAAGGTCGAGCTGTTGTCGGGCGGCCAGCGGCAGTCCCTGTCGCTGATCATGGCTGTCGGCGGCTCGCCCGAGCTCCTGCTGCTGGACGAACATACCGCGGCCCTTGATCCGCGCACCGCCGACATCGTCATGCAGGCCACCGTGCGCGCCGTGGAAGCGCTGAAGCTCACCACCTTGATGGTGACGCACAACATGCAGCATGCCGTGGACTATGGCGACCGCGTGGTCATGCTGGACGCGGGACGGGTGCGGCTGGAGATTTCGGGCGAGGAGAAGCTCTACACCACGGTCCCCGACCTGATCGGCCACTTCGCGATCAAGACCGACCGCATGCTGCTGGCGAGCTGAGGCGAGAAATGGGCTTCATCGAATCCACCGTCGCAAGCTTCGTCCAACTCGTTCCGGTCACGTTGGCGCAGAGCCTGATCCTGTCCTTCGTCGTGCTCGGCATCATGATCCCGTTCCGTATGCTGAGCTTCCCGGACCTCACCAGCGAGGGTGCCTTCCCGCTGGGCGGCTGCGTGTGCGGCGTGCTGTTGACGGCGGGGGCCTCTCCGCTCACGGCGATTGCGGCGGCGCTGGTCGCCGGTTTCGCGGCCGGCTGCTGCACGGCCTTCATCCATCTGCGCTTTCGCATCCACACGCTGCTGGCCGGCATCCTGATGATGACAATGCTTTACAGCGTTAATTTGCGCATCATGGGCCGCTCCAATCTTTCTGTTTTCGGAACGTCGAGCGTGTTCGACTGGGTTCCGGGCCTGCAGGCAGGCTTTCCGGCCAGCAAGATCGTCGTGGCCGGCATTGCGGTGGTCCTCGTCTTCCTCGTCCTCGACCTGTTCTTCACCACCGAAAAGGGCACCGCCATGCGTGCCGTCGGCGCCAATCCGGACATGGCGGAAGCGCAGGGCATCAACGTGTGGGTGGCAACCATCGGCGGCGTCGGCATGGCCAGCGCCTTCACCGCCACGGGCGGTGCGCTGATGGTGCAAAGCCAGGGCTTCGCCGACGTCAATATGGGCATCGGCATCCTCATCAACGGCCTTGCGGCGCTGATGATCGGCGAGGCCATCACCGGCAAGCAGACCGTGTTGCGCCAGTTGCTCGCGCCTTTCGTCGGCGCCATCGTCTATTACCAGCTCGTCTCGCTGTGCCTCGCGGCCGGCATGCCGCCGCCCGATCTCAAGCTCGCCACCGGCCTGTTCGTTCTGGCCATGCTGGCGCTGCCGAGCCTCAGGCGCGGCCGCGCGCCGTCCATGGCGCGCGAAAGCTTTCGCGAATAGGAGCGATCCCGATGGCCGACTTGCCCGATCTGCGCGATGCGGAGCGCCAGGATGCGGCCGACCCGCTGCGCAGCTTCCGCGACCGCTTCGTGCTGCCCGAAGGCGTCATCTATCTCGACGGCAACTCACTCGGGCCCGCCCCGCACACCGCTTTCCTGGAATTGCGCGAGGCGGCGACGGAAGAGTGGGCGCAAGGCCTGATCCGCAGCTGGAACACGGCCGGCTGGTTCGACCTGCCGGTTCAGCTTGGCGACCGCATCGGCCGCCTAGTCGGCGCGGCCCCCGGCCAGACCGTGGTGGCCGACACCACCTCGGCCAACGTCTACAAGGCGCTGCACGCGGCGCTGGCTTTGCGCCCCGGCCGCAACGTCATCGTCGCCGAGGCCGGCTCGTTCCCGACCGATCTCTATATGGCGGAAGGCGTCGCCTCGACCCTGCCCGGAACGCGGCTCAAGCTCGAAGGCGTCGACGCCGAGAGGATCGATAACCTGATCGACGCGGACACCGCCGTCGTGCTGGTCAACCATGTCAACTACAAGACCGGCACGCTGCGCGACATGGCGGCGCTGACGGCAAAGGTACATGCTGCGGGCGCCCTCGCGGTCTGGGATCTTTGCCACAGCGCCGGCGCGCTGCCGGTGGAACTGGACGGCGCGAGCGTCGATTTCGCCGTCGGTTGCACCTACAAATATCTCAATGGCGGCCCCGGCGCGCCGGCTTTCGTCTACGCCGCCCGCCGCCATCATGCCGGAATGAGCCAGCCCTTGAGCGGCTGGTGGGGTCATGCCCGGCCCTTCGCCTTCGAGACCGGATTTGCGGGCGCGGAAGGCATTCGGCGTTTCCAATGCGGCACCCAGCCGATCCTGTCGTTGCGCGCGCTCAAGGCCGCGCTCGACTTGTGGCAGGAAGTGGACATGGCCGTGCTGCGCGAGAAAAGCGTCGCGCTGACCGACCTGTTCATAACGTTAGTCGAGGCAAAATGCCGCCGGCATGGGGTGCGGCTCGAAACGCCGCGTGAGGGCGCCAGGCGCGGCAGCCAGGTCGCCTTCGCCCACGAGCATGCCTATGCGGTGATGCAGGCGCTGATTGCGCGCGGGGTCATCGGCGATTTCCGCGCGCCGTCCACAATGCGTTTCGGCTTCGCGCCGCTCTACAACGGGTTCGCCGACGTCTGGCGGGCGGTGGCGGTCCTGCAAGAAATTCTCGACACCGAGGCATGGCGCGATCCGCGCTATGCCGTGCGTGCCGCGGTGACCTGAACGGCAGGACGAGGTCGGATGCCGCATTTTTCCATCGTTGACTGGGACGACGCCTACAGCAACGGCGCCCACATCGCCGGCGGCGAGCGCTGGCCGGCGGCCTGGAGCGAACCGGCGCGGGCTTTTCGCGACCGGCTTTCGGGCGAGGGGCGGGCGCGGCTCGACATCTCGTACGGGCCGGCGCCCCGCAACCGCTTCGACCTGTTTCTGCCGGCGGCCGAGGCCAAGGGCCTCGTCGTCTTCGTCCATGGCGGCTACTGGCTGGAGTCCGACAAGGGCACATGGTCGCATCTTGCTGCCGGGCCGCTTGCCCATGGCTATGCCGTCGCCATGCCCTCCTACACGCTTTGCCCCGACATCCGCATTTCCGGCATCGTGCGCGAGGTTGCTGCGGCTGTGGAGGCGGCGGCGGTGCTGGTCGAAGGACCGCTGATGCTGACGGGACATTCGGCGGGCGGTCACCTGGCCAGCCGCATGGCCTGCGCCGGCTCTCCGCTGGCGGGTTCCGTCCGCGCGCGGCTGCGCCATGTCCTGTCCATTTCCGGCCTGCACGATTTGCGCCCCCTGATGCGCACGGCCATGAACGAGCGTCTCTGCATCGACGCGGCCGAGGCGATGGCCGAGAGCCCGGCGCTGCTGGAGCCGGCGCAAGGCACATGCCTGACTTGCTGGGCAGGCGGTGCGGAGCGCGCGGAGTTCGTGCGCCAGAACGCGCTTCTGGCCAATGTCTGGACCGGTCTCGGCGCCGCGACGGCTGTGGTGGTCGAGCCGGATCGTCATCATTACGACGTCGTCGACGGGCTGGCCGATCCGGACCATGCGTTGACGCGCAGCCTGATCGGCGCGGCGTGATCGCTTCGACCGGCCTGTTGCACAAGTGCCGCTTGGCGGCCGGTGCGCGGTAACCATACCGCCGATCGCCTCACCTGCCGAATTGACACGGAGCTGAAATCCCCCTTAACGTTCTGTTAACAAACAGGGGCGAGCGGGGACATGGACTCCTCACCGGTGGCGCTGGGTTTGCGCTTCTTCGCTGCATCAGTGATTGGCCTTGCCAGCGCCGGATGGGTATCGGTCCCCGCGACGGCGTCGGACGTCCCGCACGCCATGGCGACGGGCGGCCTGACGTCGCAGCCCATTGGCCACTATGAATTCTGCAAGTCGCATCCGGGCGAATGCAACATCCGTCCCCGCGATCTTGCCCCTGCCGAGATGACCGACAAGTTCCGGCGCATGCTCGTCGAGGTCACGTCCAGCGTGAACGCCGCCGTCAAGCCGATGAGCGATCTCGAGCATTACGGCAAGGACGAGGTCTGGGCCTATCCCGATGATGGTCTTGGCGACTGCGAGGACTACGTGCTGGAAAAGCGCCGGCGCCTGGGCCGCATGGGTGTTTCCCTGGCCGACCTGCTCGTCACCGTGGTGCGCAAGCCCGACGGCGAAGGCCATGCGGTGCTGACCGTTCGCACCGACAAGGGCGACTATGTGCTCGACAATCTGAGCGACAAGGTCCGGCTCTGGGACCAGACCCCATACCGCTACCTCAAGCGGCAGGCGGCCGACAACACCGGCCGCTGGGTCTCGATCCGCGGCGGCCAGCCGGTGCTGGTCGGTTCGGTGCAATAGCCGCCGCCATCTCCACTGGCGGCCAATTGCTCGGCAGTCCGTGCCCCGCCGCGATATCCTCGCCTATGTGCATGGCAAGGTCGACTTATCGCCCGGCTTGTTACGCTGACGGTGCCGACCGGCGGCGGTAGCTCGCCTGGCTTGGCTTCGCGCTGGACAGTGCGATAGTAAACGGCCACAGCCGGATCATTTACGCATCCCTTTTCACGCGCGGGCGCGGCTCGACTAGAGCACGTCCGGTTTAATCCGGTTCGTATCCTGCAGCTTTGAAATAGTTCTGGCATTCGGCTGGCGAGAAGAGTTCGACGAGAGAACCGACGGTGTCCCATAAGGCGGTGATCGTCCGCTCGGCCTTTGCGCGCAGCAGTGCCTTGAGCTTGGAGAAGGCGTTCTCGATGGGGTTGAAGTCGAGACTGTAGGGCGGCAGGTAGAGCAGGCTCGCGCCGGCCGCCTTGATCGCGTCTCGAACGCCGGCGGCCTTGTGTGCAGGCAAGTTGTCCATGACGACGACGTCGCCCGGCGCGAGGGTGGGAACCAGCACTTGGCTGACATAGGCCAGGAACACGTTTCCGTTCATGGCGCCGTCGTAGACGAAGGGCGCGGTCATCCCGGTCAGCATGAGCGCGCCAGTGAAGGTGGTGGTCTTCCAATGGCCATGCGGCACGCCGGCCCGGCGGCGTTCGCCACGCGGCGCTCGTCCTCGCAGCCGTGCCATCTTGGTGGACAAGCCGGTCTCGTCGATGAAGACCAGCTTCGCCGGGTCGAGATCGAACTGGCCGTCGAACCAGTCCCGCCGCCGTTTCAGGATGTCGGGGCGGTCCTGCTCCAGTGCGTGTGTGGACTTTTATGGGATGGCCCGCCCCTCCTGAGAAGCATCGGCTAGGATGCTGGTGCTGATTTGAGAGGAAGGAGCGAGCCATGAACATTGTGATCCTGGGGATCGATCTGGGCAAGAACCTGTGCAG
>NZ_JAVXZD010000016.1:0-31124 GCF_032460275.1 Mesorhizobium sp. SP-1A
AGTCCGATTGTTGCAATATGCATTGTGGACGCTCCTTGCTTTCCCCTGAGGCAACAGCAAACCGATATCACGGTTGCTGTCGCCGATGGGGAGGCGTCCACATCATCACTCCACTAAAGGGTCTCGGCGGCACTCAACACATCATCCCGAAATGTTGGAGCGAGACGAGGCCGCGTAGAGCACGCAGGTGGCCCGCCCAGCCATCGCGGTCTACTCCTTGACGTAGGGGGTCCCGGGCTGTCTCCCCGCTTTCGGTGCTTTGGTGTCCTTGGAATGCTCGGCAATGGCTGGACCGGCTCCTAGCTTTTCCATGCCGGGGCTAGGTATCGTGCCCGGAGGATTTTGCCCGTCGGAGAGGCGGGTCTTCTCGTTTATGTCATCGAGGTGTTCGGAATTCCCTATGCCAGAAGGCGGTGGGCTGTTCTTTGCCGCATCTTGGGAGAATTCTCCGTTGGTATAACGTCTGGTCTTCTTGACGAGATGATGGGAGCCGGTCTCATATTCTGTATCTCCAGGCATTGTCGTTCCTCCTAGGGCGAGCAACACCAGCCGCTGTGAAAAAGGTTCTGAACAGTCGCCAGTCTCGCGAGGGCAGTTCCGGCTAGTTGGCGGCGAGTGCTGTGCTGCAAGACACCGCTAGAGCCATGTTTGGTTCCGTTTCGCCAAGCGGAGTTGCCCAGCCGGATTTTTCGATAATTCCCCGGCGATCGTAAGACGTAGCTGTTTTCAGCGCCGCGAGCACCTCTGCGGAGTTGGGTGACGTCTTTGACTGCGCGATGCAGTATGGGGTCATGATGGCGACGACTGCATCAACACTTGCATTTTCTGCCATCTTCCGAGCGGATCCGCTTGTAACCCAGCCGCCCCATGTAAAGCCGACGATTGCAAGCGCCAAGGCTCCTGCGGCCGCGCCATATAAGGCCGGCGTAATCCATTGACGGGGTTTCATGATGATGTCCGATCTTTGTCAGGACAGGTGCACATGATCGTGCACGAGAAAGATCATCATATCATGTTACTCAACGGCCAGGCAATAAATCGACATGGACAGAGGCTAGCATCTCCAGTCCTTGGAAAATATCGTTTCCAAATTCAGATGGTCATGTTGCGAGAGTGCAGAGTTCGAGATCTTCTTCATCGAAGACCATTTCCAAAATCGCATATGGCGGCCCCCTGAACCACCCCTCGGCATCGGCTCGCCAGCGATCGAGCACTCGACGCGTGGTGGTGTCTTCATGCCGTGTCTGGGTTTCCACGCGATCAACCCGGATTGCAACAACTGATCGTGAACCAATATCCGTGCAGCGATAGGTCTTGCCGCTGCATTCGAAGTCCTTGCCGATTTCGAATTCGTCAAGTTCCATGGGCATAGTTGTCACCAAAAAGTTGGAGGAGCTGAGCAGACAGCACGATGGTGTGTTGGAGGCAACGTTTCACCGAGGGAAAGCATTGCACCATATGGGTATCGTTTGAGCAACCGATATCATCCCCGCTCCATACAGGCCGAGCAATACCGTCGCCTCTACCGTGATAAGCGCTGGTGTGGCCCGCACGGCATCCGCAAACAAGCGGGCTTCCCATCCTCGAGGATCCACCCAATGCGTGGGGACTGCATTCGCTGTGCCGATCGCGGCTGGGTGTGTGAGAACCACCCCGACAAGCCTTGGAAGATCTCACAGGACAGAATGGAAAGCTGCGACTGCGGCGCCGGCATGCCCTGCCCTGACTGCAACCCCATGAGCGGACAGCCGCATATAGCCGCTGATGCCGCGAAGGATGACGAATGCCCCGCCCCTCCGATTTTACCGAAGAGATAGCGGACACGATCTGCGAGCGCCTGGCGGAAGGTGAAAGCCTGCGCTCGATTTGCAGGGACGAAGGCATGCCGTCCACATCGAGCGTCTGCAGGTGGCTGGCCGCGCGCGAAGGATTTCGTGAACAATACGCGCGAGCAAGGGAGTTGCAGGCCGACGCCCTGTTCGATGAGGCGCAGGATATCGCCAATACGCTGGTGGAAGGCGTCAAGACCAAGGTCACGTCGGACGGCAAGACCGAGGTAACGCGCGGCGACATGATCGAACACCGCAGGCTTCAGGTCGATGTCCGCAAATGGATGGTCGGGAAGCTCGCCCCGAAAAAATACGGCGACAAGCTGGCGCTTACGGATGCCGATGGCCGGCCGTTGACGGTCAACGTGGTACAGCGTGCCGAGCGTAAACCTTCCACATGAATGGGAGCCGCGCGATTATCAGCGGCCGGCATGGGTATCGTGGCTTGACGGGTGCAACCGCCAGCTTCTCATCTGGCATCGCCGCGCGGGCAAGGACGATATCAACCTGCGCATGCATTCTGTCGGTGCGTTCAATCGCGTCGGCACGTACTGGCACATGCTGCCGGAATATGCGCAGGCCCGCAAAGCCATATGGGACGCGGTAAATCCGAGGACGGGGGCGGCGGCGCATAGATGAAGCGTTCCCGCACGAGGTCGGGGCGAACACGCGCGAGACGGATATGCTCATCCGTTTCATGAATGGCTCGACGTGGCAAGTTGTCGGGCCGACAATTACAATGCGCTGGTGGGTACGCCGCCGGTAGGACTGACGGCCTCGGAATGGGCGTTGGCGAACCCCACGGCGTGGGCCTATCTGGCCCCGATCCTCGCGGAGAATAACGGCTGGGCGGCCTTCATTTCGACGCCGCGCGGCAACAACCACCTGAAGGGCATGCTTTCCCGCGACTGCCCAGATCATCGAGCGGGCCATTCAGGTGCAGGTCGATGACGGCCGCTTGCAGGTCGAGCTTGAGGCGATGGCCCAGGACGGCTTTCTCGCATCAGGACGACGGCGAAACGGAGCCGGCCGCCCCTTTTGATGAAACCACCGTCAATGAGCGGATCGTATTCGAGGCGGTAAGCTGGCGCGATTTCCGGCATGGACCTTCCAAGCGGTGGGACAACCGGCCATGGGATGCTTTCCGGCATACGATCAGCGCCGACGACTACGACGGCTTCGTGGATAGGGATCTAGTGAACGTTCAGAACGAAGACGGCACCAGCACGGCCAGTCCGAACGAGTGTGAGGCATGGGAGGTGTGGGACAAGCGTAGAACCCGTCGCAGCGCTGGAACGCTCGACGGGTTCGCTATTTGCACTCAAAACAGGGGTAAGTCTATGAAAACAATAAGCTCGATCTATATCCTCGCTGCGCTCTTGGCGTTGGGCGGTTGCCAAACCACCAAAGGCTCGACAGTCCGATCCGGCCGTCAGCCGCAGTCATCGCGGCCATGTCCGATCAGGAAGTTCGCGACGCGAGCAGCACGCTTTCGTGGATCAACAAGCCGATCATGGCGGCATCATCGCGTTTCTGATCAAGGGCGGGTTTGCGCCATAGCCAGTTATATCCGTTTATACCCCGTTCCCGCAAACCGGCCAGCTCCAGAAATGGGGCGGGCTGTTTATTTTGACATAGAGGCCGTGAACCGGAACCATTGTCGAAGGCGCGTGTTTGGCGTTAAGGCAGAAAGAAATCCGATGCACAATGTTCGCCGCTCGCTCGAACAGTTGCGGCGATATATCGCCGGTTGCAACGACCGGAATGAATTGCAGGAGGTGGATGCGCTGCTCGGAGTGGCGCTGGAAGAAGTTCGGCGAAAAATTCAGCAAAAAGAGGCGCGCGAGCACAGGGAGGTGCGGGGTTAAGGCTACCTGCTGCCGTTAACTGCGTGGTTTCCAGGCGTTACGAACAGAGTCTCCCCCAGAAATTCGAGAGTTTGATATTCTGGCTGGCGTTCTGTCGCCTTGGCGTTCCGCAACGCAATTTCAGCGTCTCTTTCGAGGATCGCGCCAAGCACCCGTCGCCTTGGTCAAAATGTCGCGGATTTCGTCCGGCTTTAATTCTTCCGCGTGCTGGGGGCAGCATCCATGATGTTCAGGAGCAAATCCACGCCGCGCTGGTGTAGCTGCATTCTGCGTCTCCTGGACGCCCCCACCTGCTTCTATCGTGCCGCGACTTTAAGTTTTGATCGAATCATTTCAATGATGCGGTGCGTCAATTCAGGCTCTCTGTCTGCTTTGCGCTTTCACCGCCGGAAATCAGCAACCGTCAGGAGGTAGGGCGGACGCCGGCTGGTAGAATAGACCTTGTGCGCGGTCTCATAAACAGAAGCGCGAGCCGCATTGAACGCTGCGAGGCACACCGTTTCCGACATGCTTGTGTCGTCTTCGCCCCGTGAGGAGACCAGCGCGGCTGCTTCCACGAAGAAAGGCACCTGGAACATGCCATCATCGCCTGTAAAGCGTCCCGCGTTCCGGACCGCGTCGAGGCTGCGACTCCGGTTCGGGAAATCAAGGCTCATGACGACAATCCCTGGTTTTCGCATGAGGACGTAACCGTCTCACGCCTCGTTGCCGATCCTACCCACACGGAAATTTTTGCTTTCAATATCAACGATCGTGCCACAGGCCGGGCACTCCATCTGCGTGTGGGCACGTATCCAACCCACGGTTTTTCTGGTCTCGTGGGCGCAAAAGAGGCACCTCACGCCGATCTCATCATCGTTGAAGGCGCGGTCGGCTGGAATGGATTTGGTCATTGTCAGATCAGCCGGTTTCTGAGCTTGGTTTCCAGTGCCCGCCTGCGTGTTCCATCGGTGTCGTTGTCGATCCGGCGCCGCGCTTCGGTTCGGGGTGCTTTGCCGGTGGCCCCGCCCTCATCGCTCCATCTCGCAAGCGCGTCTTCATGTGAGTCCAGTTCTTTTATGTACATGTTCAGAATTGTGCGCATGTACGCCTGAGCCTTTCTATCGAAGCGCCCAATGAGAAAGCGCGCTGCCACCGTCTGACGGTGCGTGCCTTGAACTAAAGACGGCCGAACTTCGGCAAGGATCTTCTCAATCGCCGTCATGTCTGAAGATTTTAAATAAGTGGAAGACATTACAGTCCTCCTTATGTTGGGGCCAGGCCCGATGGCCGCCCTCAATTCGATTGCGCCCTTGACATGGCCTCGACAATTGCACCCTACGCTCTTTCTCTGGTAGTAGCGAAGATAATCGTTAACACGGCTTAGCAGGCCGGCTGCAGCCGCGCGGATCGAAGCACTATGCTTTGAACGGCGAGTGAGATGGAGGCATGCATGCTCAATGATCTGTTCGACAACAACCGAAAATGGTCTGAGGAGCGGCGACGCGAAGACCCCCGCTATTTTGAACGGCTTTCGAATCTGCAGCGGCCGCAATATCTGTGGATCGGCTGTTCAGACAGCAGGGTTCCCGCCAACACGATCACTGGCCTGGAACCCGGGGAAGTATTCGTACACCGCAATATCGCGAATCTAGTCCATCCCAGCGATCTTAACCTTTTGTCCGTTCTGGAATATGCAATCGAGGTCCTGGAGGTTTCCCACGTCATCGTTTGCGGCCACTACGGCTGCGGCGGTATCCGCGCCGCGCTCGACGGGCAAAAGCACGGCGTCATCGATCATTGGCTGCAGCCGATCCGCGACATTGCCGAACGCAACAAAGATGAACTGGCGCAGGTGCCCAGCCAGGATTCAAAGCTTCGTCTCGTTTGCGAAATGAGCACGCGCAATCAGGTCGAGAGGCTTGAGAAGACTCCTATCGTGCAGTCGGCATGGAAGCGCGGCAAGCGAGTGCGCATTCATGGCTGGGTTTACGGGTTGGAAGATGGGCTGATCTCGGACCTGAAATGCAGTGTTCCGGAATTGACCGCGACGCCGATTCGCGTGAGATGACAATCGGAGCGAGCCAGTTTCGGTTCATGATCAGCCGACAGCGGCTGAAGACTGACATTGCATCGGACGCAGGCTGCCTAATGCATTTGTTCGGGTTCCTCGCAAGCCCCCTTTGACAATGCGGGCTCCCTTTTATTGCGCTGTGTCGCACACTGGAAATTCCGGTAGATGACGCCGCAAGACATCACGAAGCTGATCGTCCGCACCTCGATGAAGGACAGGTCGGCCTTCGATACTCTCTATCGAGCGACCAGCGCGAAACTTTTCGGTGTCTGTTTTGCGTGTTTTGAATGACCGAACGGAGGCAGAGGAGGCGCTTCAGGAGGTGTTCGTCAAGATATGGACGAAGGCCGATCGGTTCGCGGCTTCGGACCTCAGCCCGATTTCATGGCTGGTGGCGATCGCGCGACACCATGCGATCGATCGTATCAGGGCGCGGCGAGAGCACCATTCCGTCATTGAGGGCGCGCTCGATTTGGCCGACCCCGCGCCCGGACCCGAAGCGGCCGCGGTGGCCACGGGCGAGCGGGAAAGAATCCATGGCTGTCTCGAGGAGCTTGAAAAGGCCAGGGCCGACGCGGTGCGTGGCGCGTCTCTGAAGGGAGAGAGCTATGCCGAGCTTGCCGCCCGCCACGGCGTGCCGCTCAATACGATGCGCACCTGGCTGAGACGCAGCCTGATGAAGCTGAGGGAATGTCTCGAAAGATGACGTTCGAGGATGATCACCGGCCAATGGAAGAGGGCGACGATTTGCTCGCCGCTGAATATGTCGTCGGCGCGCTGCCAGTAGAGGAGCGCCGGCAGGCGGCCCGTCGCGTTGAACGCGATCCCGGTTTCGCGCGGCTGGTCGAGGCGTGGGAAGCGCGATTGTCGCCTTTGGCTGACGGTTATCCTGAAGTGGAGCCTCCGGCAGCGGCAAAGCAGGCGCTCGATCGCATGCTTTTTGCCGCGGGCGCTGGCAATCCGACAGGCGGCTTGTGGCAGAGCCTCGTCTTCTGGCGCGGCCTTGCGGCGGCCGCTCTGGCGCTGTTGATCGTCGCCGTGGCGGTTCCGTTGGGTCTTCCGCCGAGGCGAGGAAGCCCTCCGCCTCGTTCTTCGGCGTGGTCGCCGATTTGCCGATCTTGAAGTGCCCCTGGCTGTCCACGAGGATCGTGTCGGTCATGGTGCCGCCGGCGTCGATACCGATAACGATTGGTTGGTTCACTGTCGCCTTCCGCAAACTTGGCTACGATAGGACGAGCCTAGATTCGTGCGGCGCGACCACACCATATGCCTAAAGACACAATGACGGGGCGGGATGGATCATCGAGAAGAAACCATGCGCACGGGCCGGATCTGGGACTGTTTGGCGCGAGCGATCGCCGCCACCGGCACGGCCGAGCATGTCGACCGGCTGATCGACCTGATCGGCGCCGACATCGCGCACGACCTCGTCACGGTCACCCGCTATTCGGCCACCCGGATGCCGGAATTCGTCAAGCACCGGCGTTTCTCCGACGAGATGGTGCGGCGTTACCTCGAAAACTACTACGTCTTCGATCCCTTCTATGCCTGCTGGCGGCGCGAGCAGCGCCTCGGCATCGTGCCGCTGAGGACGTTGGCCGACGACGAGGTCAAGCGCGGCCAGTACATCGCCGAATTCCTCGCCCAGTCGCGGATCTGCGACGAGGTCGGCATATTGCTGGCCGACGGCGGCGACTGGTGCCTCGGCATCTTTCTGGACCGGACCGAAAAGCCGTTCCGGGATTCCGAGCTGGCATTGCTCACGGAGAGGCTCCCGGTCTTCGCCTCCCTGCACGCGCTGGACATCAGGGCGAACTGGATCAAGGCCGGCACGCTGGCCGATCAAAAAACCGAACTCGGCGCGGGACAATATATTGAACCGGTCCCCGGCGACGTTAGTTTAGCTGCAGAAGGGCGATCCCAAGCCTGTTACGGAGGAGTAGACCATGTTTCGCAAGATACTGATTGCAGCTTCGATATTCAGCGTTTTCAGCGTTCCTGTGTTCGCGGCAACCGAATATTGGGTCGCAAAGGATGCGACCACAAAGAAGTGCGAGGTTGTCGACAAGAAGCCAGACGGAACCAAGATGATGAACGAAGGAAAGAAGGTGTACGCAAGCAAGGCGGCCGCTGAAAAAGCCATGAAGGAAATGGCCGCCTGCAAGTAATTGTTTGCCGACGCCGGAAAGGTTGCCGCTATCGTCGCGGCGGTAGCGGCAAGCCAACGGCTCTGCTCTTTGGTCATCAATCGAAGTTCCGGCCGTGTACGATCGCTCGCTTCCGTTTGAATTCAGGCGGCGGCGTCTGTTTGTGACGTGGGCACGCTCTGGAGCGGACGAGCGCGGGTCGGGGTCTGAACCGTAGAGGGCGGGCTTTACGCCAACAGATGTGTAAGCTGAACGCCAAAATCCGGCAGGCCTGCCGGACGGCCACGAACCACCTCATGCTGCCGAGACGACAGGACAGCTACAATCGCCCTATCCTCTGTTCTGCAGTCGCGGCCGAAAACTTGTCGACTTCCGCAACCGGGAGTAAGGTTGGGACATCCCGTCGATCATGCAGGCTGGGCATCGGCGCGGAATGTTCCGCGGCGATTTCGGGGAGCTCGACGGGTCGACCATTTATCGGCGCCGGGCCGCCGCCAACTCGAAGACACGGAGGTCCGCGATGGCCGACGCAGTCAGCGATGGGGTGGGCAAAAAGGAACGCAGGGGCTCGAGCAACAAACGCACCGGGGTCGGAGGGGCGAACCTCAGGGGTCCGGCCGCTCGCCAGTCGGCTGCGGATCAGCCCTTCCTCGACACCACCGCCTACGGGTCGGGACCCGACGACTCGATCACCGACGCCGGCGAAAATGCCGCCATCACGCATCACGTCGCGACCATAAACGGCATCGAGATACCCTACACGGCAACCGCCGGCCATCTCGTCGCCGTCGACCCGTCGAGTTCACGGCCCGCCGCGAAATTCTTCTATGTCGCCTTCACCGCAGACGGCATCGACCCCGCCACCCGCCCGGTGACTTTCTTCTACAATGGCGGGCCGGGTTCCTCCTCGGTGTTCCTGCTGCTCGGCTCCTTCGCGCCGCGGCGCATCAGGACGAGCATGCCCGGCTTCACGCCGCCGCCGCCCTACGCCATGGAGGACAATCCCGACAGCCTGATCGACCGCAGCGACCTCGCCGCCACCATGGCCGCCAATCCCGATCTTCTGGTGCTGTCGGCCAACGGCTGGTTCGATTCGGTGACGCCATTCTTCCAGACCCGGCTGACGCTGGACGCCATGCCGCTGGTGGACGCCGGCGCGCGTGCCAACCTCACCGTCAGGAACTATCCCTCCGGACATATGATCTATCTCGACGCAGGCTCACGCACGGCCATGAAGGCGGATCTCGCCGTGATGTACGACCGCGCGGTCGGCAAGCGCCGTGCGCGTCTTGCCGAGCGGGCGGCGCTGTCGCACAAGGTACCGCACATCGTCCGGCCCTATTTCAAGCTGCCCGGCATCGGCGATGTCGCCTTCCGTCCGGCCGTGGCCGGCGCCAAGCCGTGGAAGGTGCAGGATTTGTGCGAGGCCTATTCCTGGCCGAACGGCCTGGCCGGCGGCGGCGTCATCGCCATCATCGAGTTCAGCGGCGGCTGGGTGCAAAAGGACATCGACGCGTATTTCCGCTCGACCGGCCTGCCGGCACCCGCCGTCGTCGACGTGCCGGTCGGCTCCGGCCGCAACGAGCCGAACCGGCATCCGGGCGATCCGGCCGCCGATCCCGACCGTGAGGTGGCGCTCGACATCGAGGTCGCCGCCGCGGCCTATGCCGTGGCCACCGGCAACGCGGCCAGTGTCCGCGTCTATTGGGCCGACGCCGCCGACTGGGGCGCGATGGCCACCGCCATCATTGCCGCCGCTGCCGACGGCTGCGATGTCTGCTCGATCTCCTGGGGCTCGGACGAGGCCAACTGGAAGGCGGCGGCCGCCGCCGCCGGCATCGACTATCCGGCCAGGCTGAACATGGCGGCACAAGCTGCCGCCAAGGCCGGGATGATCGTCTTCGCCGCCTCGGGCGACAACGATTCCTCGGACGGCGGCCCCGACCCGGCCAATGTCGACCTGCCTTCGTCCAGCCCCTTCGTCGTCGGCTGCGGCGGCACCATGAAGCCGCACGGCGCCGACGCCGTGGAAACGGTGTGGAACGACGATCCCGGCAACCCGCAGGGCTCCGGCACCGGCGGCGGCTTCTCGGAACTGTTCCGCCCCATGCCGGCCTGGCAGGCCGGCGCGCCGCACGGGCCGGGCCGCATGGTGCCCGACGTCGCCGCCAATGCCGATCCCTACACCGGCTACGAGGTGTTCGTTCACGGCGCGCAGGAGGCGATCGGCGGCACCAGCGCGGTGGCGCCGCTCTATGCCGGCTTGTTCGCTGCCTTCGGACGCAAGCTGGGCCTGATCACGCCGCGGCTCTGGCTCAACCACACCTGCTTCAACGACATCACGAAGGGCGACAACGGCTATTTCCGCGCCCGCATCGGCCCCGACCCGTGCACCGGCATCGGCACCCCGATCGCGGACAAGCTGAGCGCGCTGTTCCAGGCGCCCGGCAGGGCGTCGGCCGGTAAGGGCAAGACGCGGCCGGCGGCGAAAACCTCGCGCGACAGGCAAAGGTCGAACGACCGGCCGTGAAGCCGGCAACCTGATCGGCGGCCTCGCCTGATATCGATGGTGTTTGGCTGATTTCCGGCGGTTCATCCTGCGGCCGATCCGGCTCACTTGTCTCCGGACACGGACGGGTCGACCAGATTGATCCGTTGATCGGCGGGAAAGCCGAAAACCTTCTCGAATTTTTCCTTTCCCAGCAACCGCGCCGCTTCGTCGAGAAGATGCTGGTTGCGCGAATTGAGCATCTCGGCCGGCGGCGGTGCGCTGCTCGGGATACGATGAGCGGCAAAACTTTGCACCTCCCCGCGCAACGAGAGCAGCCTGGCCAGCAACTGAGGCTCATCTGCCAGCACGCGCCTTGCATTGGTCTCGAAATCGTCAGGTTCGGATTGCTTCGGCATACCCGTTCCTCCGGCGCGCGGCATTTTCCTCGCTGCCGCGCTGCAACGCGCGATACTTGCGGCCCACGCCGACCGCTGAAGGCCGTAGGTTCCATAGATGAACGTACTGGCCAAGTATCCGCGCGCGCCGCTCACCGTCAGCGGCGCGCTCCGGCCGCCTCCCGTTGCATAAAGCACCTGGTTGGCCAATTGATGGCAAACGCCGTCGACCCCGTAGATGAAGATCGTTCCTCGCGCTCCCGGCGCCTGCCGCGCGTCTGCGTTTGCCACGACCAGGCATGTCGCCAACGGCAGTTTTCCCTTCCGCGACGCCAAGGCTCCGGTGGAATTGCCCGGAATGCCGCCCGACGGATGATAGGCGCCCCAGCAGAACCAATAGTACTTCTTTGCAGAGACGACGGCCTCGACGTCCGGATAGTTGAATTTCCGGTTGTCGAAGGTCGTCACCCATGTGTGATCGACGGGCGACCCGTCGACGAAGGCGGGGGTCGCCCATGCATGAAGCGTCGTGGTCGTTGATGCCGCCATCAGGCCCTCGCTGCGGTCGGCGAAGCGTCTTGCTTCAACGGGATCTGGAGCGATTTTAGCGGCACAGGCTTCCGCTGTCACGAATGTCGGAACCGTCCGGACCGTTGCGCTCGCGGCTATTGCGTACGAGTTTCCGTCGGCGCTGATGGCGTGCGCACTCAAGTTTCATTGAAACCGGCTTGTCGAACTGACCTGAAATCATGGCTCATGCGGCACAGTTGATCAGTCTCAGAATTCGAATGAAGCCGGCGCACCTTGCCGGACGAGCTCCTTTGAACCCAGCAGCAAGACGACTTCCGTCCGGTTCTGGACCCGCAGCTTGCGCATGACGTGCTGCAGATGCATCTTCACCGTGTTGCCGGACATGCTGAGGTTCTCAGCAATCACCTTGTTGGAATGACCGCATCGCAGTTCGGCGATCACGTCCGCCTCGCGACGCGTGAAGCCGTCATGACCATCACGCCGGGCCATGCCATTCATTTGCCTTTCGCCATTCTCCGTCGATGCGGCGCGCGCCATCGACGCGGTCGCCGCTCCGGTTGCCGAGCCATATTGCAGCGTAGCCAGCGGATGCGGACAAAACACGCCGCCGGCCAGCACCAGGCTGACACCCGCCAGAGCGACCTCGACCGGGAGCGAATTGGTGAAGTAGCCGCGAACGCCCATCTCCAGCGCCCGCGATTCCGCCAGGACATCGTCCTTATTGGACAAAAGCACGCTCGCGGCCTTGGGGAAGTGTCTGCCGATCATTACCAGATCAGCGCGCAGACCGGGGCTGTCGACATCTCGGCTCGCCATGTCCAGGGCGATCAGACGGACATCCTTGCCACGGGCGCTTTCGAGATGTTCCGTCGAGTCCGTGTCGAGGAAATCCCAGCCGGCCAGCTCATGTTTCAGGAACCGGACGATACAGGTGCGCACGAGCGTCTGCCCGGCCACGACAGCGATGGTCGGCGGATCGTGCGGCTTGTGCTTTTGGGGTTCGATATCACTGGACATCGCTCATCCCCCTGATCTCCTCGGCTCTGGGGATTTCACATGCCCGACACAAATCAAATAACACAATCTGGCGTTGATGTCATGACAAAGCCGACGGGATGCCTCATTCCGTTGTTGCAAGGCAGCCTGTCAATCATCGTAGGGTTCGATGAAAATCCCAGCCCGGCAGGGAAAGAGCGGCCGCGAGGACGTGTTCTTCGAAGACTCCGTGCGCCACCAGCGCAGGCAACAGTCAGCGCAGCAAACTCGTTGTTCGATTGCTGAACGTCTTTCTCGCTAATGCCGTGGAGTTCCACCCTAACCGCGCCCGGTGTGACGATCGTGATACGAATACGGTAGCGCGCCGAAGCAGCTCTCAACGGTTCGGTGGCAAGTGGCCATTCAGCGAATTCCGGCCCTGTCCCCGAAAAGTGGACCTTCTTGAAGTAGGCCCCTGAGCTGTTGGGATGAGGGTTGATTTCTTCAGAAGAAAAACAAGCCGGATGCCATTTTGCCAAAGCTACGTCAGGTCGATGGTTTTGTGTCGCAAAGCCGATCATGCGTCAGGGCTTGCTCGATTGGCACAACGACGGTACTTGGCCTCGTGATGACGGCAAATCGCGAACCTCGCCCTCCAGTGCCCGGATCCGATCGCCCTCCGTAGTCGTGCCAGGCCGCATGCCCTTGTTACGTTCGGGTGACGTGACCACACTCGCCGGGCTCGACGGTGAAGGCGAGCTCCTTGCCGTCGATCCGGTAGCGATATTCCGCGGTTTCGAGGGCGCCGGCGCTGAATGCCGCCCGCAACTGCCTGCAAAGCTGGGGAAGTTTAAGCGCCTTCAGGTCATTGGCTCCGGTTCCCGCCGGCACCGCACCGCCCAGAAGCTCGTAATGGTGGGTAAAGCGCTTGTTGCCCATGTCGATATGAACGAGCCTGGTGACGTCGTCGACCATCATCGGCAAGGCGCGGTTCACCAGCGCATCCTCGATGCGCGGCGCCAGCAGGCCCTCGGTGACCGCTGGCGTCGCGACGATCGCCGCGAGAAGGACCAGTCCGCTGTATCTGACGCCACCGCGCCTAAGGAGACGGCCGACGATCACGCCGACGCCGGCCAGCAGTCCGGCGACCAGGCCATAGAGAACAAGACGTGGCAGCCCGCCCAAAGCGGCGAAGAACATTTCCATGGCGCCTCACAGGTTAAGCTGGAGGACGGCGCCGCCGGTCGGGTGACCGAAAAGATCGTTGATCTGCTTGAAGCGGTCCCCGAGAGCCAAGTCAAAGCCTGGCGCTATTGCTAAGGGAAAACGATTAAGATTCCATATCTCAGACCTAGGCTGGGAGAGCTTGTTTCGAGTTGCATCAGAAGGGAAACGGCCAGCCGGGCGGAATATCGGGTTCGTTACCTTTCGCCTCTTTGGATGACGCACAGACCGAGATGGCGCCGAGGAATTTGCTTGCCGAGTTCCACAATCGTCCGACGCTGTTGTTCACAGTCGTTCGAATCGCCGGCCACCGAGCCTTTGTTGCGGCATTTTCGGAGAATCCAGGTGAATTGGCCATTCGCCTCGGTATCGCCGTGCTCATAAGACTTTATTCCTCGATGAATTACCGAAGCTCATTCCGGCTAATCACATGGCAGAACATGCGCTTCCAATGGGCGCCACGAGATCCAGATTTTGGCGCCGGGTTCCAGATTCAAGTCATTAAGTTCCTCGTGGCTCTTCTGCGCCTTGATCTCGGCGCCGTTCCCGCCTTCGAGGTGGATCACTGCGGTGGCGCCGACGAACTCCTCGCCGATCACGGACGCCTGCAAGCCGTTGTAGCCATCGGCAGGGGGCTCGTTGCTTAGACGTATGCGATCGCTCGACACCACGAAGGTGGCCTTGTCGCCCTTGGCGAAGGTCCGGACGGCATTCGGCAGGATGATGAATTCGCCGGCGGGGGTGGCGATCTTCACCGAATTGCCGTTTGCGCTGGAAACGTTGCCGGCAAAGATATTGGAGGAGCCGAGGAATTCCGCAACGAAGCGGGTGCGCGGCGCGCGGTAGATCTCCTGGGGGTTGCCGATCTGCTCGATCCGCCCCCGGCTCATGATCACGACGCGGTCGGCCATGGAGAAAGCTTCCGACTGACTGTGCGTGACATAGACGAAGGTGATGCCCAGCTCGCGCTGCAGATTGGAAAGTACCGTCTGCATACGCACCTTAAGATGCGCGTCCAGCGCCGAAAGCGGCTCGTCGAGCAGCAGGATCTCCGGCTCCGTCACCAGCGAGCGTGCGAGCGCCACGCGCTGACGCTGGCCGCCCGACAGATGCGCCACGTTACGCTCCGCGAACTCGGTGATCTGCATGCGCTCCAACCAGGTGTCGGCGCGCTTGCGGCGCTCCGCCTTCCCGACGCCGCGCATGCGCAGGCTGAACTCGACATTCTCCCGCACGGTCAGGAATGGGAACAGGGCAAGGCTCTGCCACACCATGGGCGTGTCGCGCTGCCATGTCGGCAGGTCGTTGATGCGCTTGCCGGCCAGGCGGATCTCGCCTTCGCTCGGCGCCTCCAGACCGGCCAGCATGCGCAGCGTCGTGGTCTTGCCGCAGCCGCTGGAACCCATGATGGCAAGGAATTCGCCCTTGCGGATCTCGAGATTCATCTTCTCGACGGCGACGAAGCTGCCGAAGCGCTTGGCGACGCCGTTGAAAACGACGAGGGATTGATCGTTCATAACACCTCCGTTGCGGCTGGCATGGCCGACGGACGGGGCGCGGCGCTGCGTTTCATAAGCAGGATCTGCGCGAGCACCACCAGCGTCATTGAGACGACGAAGACGAACGTGCCGATGACGTTGATGCGCGGGCTGACCTGGCCCTGGAGGAAACCGAGCACCTTGACGGGCAGGGTCTCGTTGAGGCCCGAGACGAACCAGGCAACGGCGAACTCGTCGAAGGAGACGGCCATGGTGATGAAAAGAGCGGCAAACATCGCCGGCTTGCAAAACGGGATGATGACATGGCGCATCGCCTTCCATTCCGAAGCGCCGAGGTTCCATGCCGCTGCTTCGAGCGACGGGTCCATCTGCGACAGTCTGAGCCTGACGATCGCCATGGCGAAGGGCGCGCACATGACGACATGGGCAATGATGACCGAGTAGATCGCGCCCGACAGGCTGATGGTGGACAGGAAGGCTAGCATGGCGAGGCCGAGGATGACGACGGGAATTGTCGGCGGCAGCAGCGCCAGCGCGACATAGAAGGTTTTGCCGAAGAACTTGTAGCGAAAGTCTGTGTAGGCGGCTCCGAAGCCGATGGCCGTGGCCAGCACCGCGACTACCGTACCGGCGACCAGCGTATTGCGCAATCCTTCCCAAACGAGCGGATCGTGCCACACCGCCTCGTACCAGACAGTCGAAAAGCCGCCGAGCGGGAGCGAGGGGAAGCGGTCGACGTTGAAGGAGAAGACGAAGCTCGCCGCGATCGGCGCGAAGATGAAGCAGAACGACAGGATGATATAGAGCTTCAGCGCCCAGTCGATCAGCCGGTTGCGGTTGAAGTCGTTCATCGGCCGCGCTCCCTGTAGGCATAGCCCACCGCGGCGAAGGCGACCGCCAGCAGCGTCGCGATCATGGTCAGCGCAATCACCGCCGCGCGCGGCCATTGCTGCCCGGATTTGGTGGTGTCGGTGATGAGAATGGAAAGCGTGGGCGGGTCGCCGCCGCCCAGATAGAGCGGGCTGACGAAATCGCCGAAGGTGAGGATGAAGCAGAACAGCGCGGCAATAACCAGGCCGACCTTTGCAGACGGCATCACCACCTCGAAGACGGTGCGCAGCCGGCCGCAGCGCAGGTTGTGAGCGGCCTCGATCAGTGTCTTGTCGACGAAGACCAGGCTAAACAATTGCAGCAGCACCACGAGCGGGAAGCTCAGCGTTAGATAGCCTATCATCACGCCGAACACCGAGTTCAGCATCGCGAACGGCCCCAGCCCAACCTTGGCCAGCAACGCGTTGACGATGCCATTGTCGGCAAGGAATATCTGCCAAGAATAGATCCGCACCAGATACGAAGTGAAGAAGGGAATGACCATCAGGAAGATCGCCCAGCGGCGCGCCGTCTCCGATAGCTTGAAGGCAATGCCGTAGGCGCAGGGAAATGCCAGCGCGCTGGTGACGGCAGCCGCGCAGCCGGACAGCACGAAAGTGCGCAGATATGTCTGCCAGAAGACGGCGCGGCCGAGCATCCTCGTCCAGTTGTCAGGATTGAAATCCGGCTCCATACGGAAATTTCGGACCGACCAGAAGCTGAGCGCGACCAGGAACAAGAGCGGCGCGAGGAAGAACACTACCTGCCAGACCAGCATCGGCAGCGAAAAGCTCAGCCCGTAGATGGTGATCGTTCTTCGCATCGTGCAGTCCTGAGAGAAGGCCGGCCACCGATGGCCTGTACAGCCGAGCGGGCCCATGGCCCGCTCCGGCATTGGAACCTGAATGATCGCCGTTTCCGGACCATGAAGGCTACGAATCTTGCTTCAGAACCCGGCGTAAGCTTCGCAGGTCCGTCTGAGATCAGGTGCTCTTGTATTCGGACCAGAAGTCGTTCCAATCCTCGAGGCTCTGCTGCACAGGAAGCTGCCGATACTTGATGCGGCCGGACCGGATCAGTTCCATGGCATTATTGCTCTGGTTGAGCAGCATGCCCTGCCGTTTGGCTTCTGCCGGCGTTTCCCTGGCCAGCAATTCCCAGCCCTTCTTGTTCGGGATCAGGCATGGATAGGCAACCATGTTGGCCGATTTCACCTGCCCCTTGGGCGAGGTGATATACTGGATCCACTTCTTGGCCAGATCGCCCTTCTTGGTGCCCTTGCCGATAGAGAAGGACTCGGTGAATTGCAGGCCGCCCTCTTCAGGAATGGTGCTGCGCACCTTTGCGCCGTTCTTTTCGAGCACACCGGTGATCCAGTCGCCGATGCCGGCCATCGCCAGCATCTGGCCGTTCTTGAGCGAGGAGAAGGTGCCTCCGTAATCGAAGAAGCCGCCGATCTGCGGCCGCAGGGTCATGGTCTTGTCCTGCACGGCCTTCCAAGCCGTCGCATCGATATCATACGGCTTCGCATTGCCGCCAAGCAGACTGATCTGGCCCAAATTGGGCAGGTGCCAGTCGAAATGGCCGACCTTGCCCTTGAATTTCTGATCCCAGTAAACGTTGTAGCTCGATGCCTCCTTCTCGGTGATCGCATCTGTATTGTAGGCGACGCCGAGGAAGCCGAAGCGGGTAAGGACGGAGTAGAGCTTGCCATCCTGCCAGTGACCTGGGAAGTGCTGGAACTCGGGAAAATAGTCGTCGAAATTATAATCCTTCGGATCGAGTTCTTCGATATAGCCGGCAGCGTTGAGCTGCTGCACATATTCGGCGTCCGACAGGATGAGGTCGAACGTGCCGGGAGGAGACTGGGAGATCAGGCCCAGCATGTTGTCGCCGCCGGTATAATATTTCGGCTTGAACTTGACGTTGTTCTCGGCTTCGAACTCACCCACCACATCCGGCTCGGCATGGCCGTACCAGGCCAGCATGGTGAGTTCCACCGGTTCGGCGAAAGCGAGCCGACTGACGAATGGCGTGGCAAGCGCGCCGCCACCTAGCACGGTTGCGCGTTTCAGCATCTCGCGACGGGTCTGCACTCCCGTCAACGTCTCCTTGATGGTCATTGCACTTCCCCTTTTTTAATTTGTTTGCGTGACGTTACGCAGCCCGATTATATTTGGAAAATTAATTCTGATAATTTCTGCATTAGTGACGCTTATTGCCGATCGAGTTCTCTCGACCCGCGTACGGGGTCTCCCGAAACCCCGGCTTCGTCCAGCCGGGCGATAATGTGGTTGACCAGTCGGATACCTGCGTCAGACAGGCGCGGATGCTTGTAGAACAGCCCGACGCGGATCTCGGCAAGCGGCGGAAAGCCGTCGCTCTCGTCCAGGGCCCGCATGCCGGGCAACATGGTGTAGCGGGTGAGCGCGCTGACCCCAAGGCCGTTCAGCACCGCGTTCTGCAATCCGCCGATGCCGGAGCCGGTATATGCCACGCGCCAGCGCACGCGCGCTGCGTCCAGAGCCTGGATCATGCGCGCCCTGTAGGCGCAGCCTTCCGGGTGGGCGGCGAGCGGGATGTTCGCCATGAGGTCGACGGCCGCGTTCTCCGCCGCCGCCCATATCGGCTGCTCTATCCATGATCGGGAGAGATATTGCGCCCTTTCGTTGTTGACCATGGCGATGGCAAGGTCGAGCTCGTCGGCGCGAAGCCGGTCGAGCACCTCCGCGCTCCAGCCGCAATAAATCTCCAGCGAAATCTCGGCATGCCGGCGCGTATACTCGGTAATGACGCCTTGCAGGAACGCCACGGCATAATCGTTCGGCAATCCGACCCGCAGTACGCCAGAGATCTTGGCGCGGTTGAAATAGGAGGCTGCTTCGTCATTCAGGCGCAGGATCTCACGGGCATAGCTCAGAAGCATCTCGCCCTCGCCGGTCAGCACCAGCGTGCGCCCGACCTGCTTGATGACCGGAGCGCCGACCAGTTCCTCCAGCCGGCGCATCTGCAGCGAGATTGCCGGTTGGGTGCGCCCCAGTATGTCTCCCGCCTTGGTATAGGCGCCGAGGTCGATCACCGAAACGAAGGTGCGTAGCAGGTCCGTCTGGAAATTGATGATGTTGCGCATGGATTTCCATTCCTCATGAGAGGATGACGATTATAAATTTCTCATATCTCTGCAATGGCCCCAATCATCGGCTCGGAATGAAGATGGGAGATGTCCATGCCTGAACAATCGGTTTTCGCCGCCGAGCTTTCCTGGCCCGACTATGACGCCAGGATACGCGGTGGAAGCACGCCTGTGCTGCTGCCTATCGGCTCGATGGAACAGCACGGCCACCACATGCCAATGAACGTCGATGTGCTGCTGCCCGTGGAATTCGCACGCCGCGTCGCCGGTCGCATCGGTGCGCTGGTCGCCCCGCCCTTCACCTATGGCTACAAGTCGCACCAGAAGTCGGGCGGCGGCAACCACCTTCCGGGCACCACCAGCCTTGACGGCGCGACATTGGTGGCGGCGCTGCGCGATGTCATCAAGGAATTCGCTCGCCACGGCGCGCGTCGCATCTGCCTGGTCAACGGCCATTTCGAGAACTCCTGGTTCATCATCGAGGGCATCGACCTCGCGCTGCGCGAACTCAGATGGGGCGGGATCGAGGACATGAAGATCGTCGTGCTGTCCTATTGGGACTTCGTCGACAAGGACACGATCACCCGGCTCTATCCGAAGGGCTTTCCGGGTTGGGACATTGAACATGGCGGCGTCTTGGAAACCTCGTTGATGCTGGCGCTCCATCCGGGTCAGGTGCGCCTGGAGCGCGCGATTGACCATGCACCGGCAACGTTCCCGCCTTATGACGTCTATCCGCCCAGGCCGGAATGGACGCCCGCCAGCGGCACGCTGTCGTCGCCGAAGGAGGCTTCCGCCGAGAAGGGCGAGATCCTGCTTCAGGTTTGCACGGACGGGATCGCAAAAGCGCTGGAGACGGAATTTCCGCGCTAACCCACCGCGCGCCTCCGAAGCAAAAGCAAAAGCCGCGGTATCCCCGCGGCTTTTTTCGTACCTGTCAGAAAGATCGCCACGGCATGGCAAATCCGTGCTTTCGGCCGCCCTTATGTCCATCCGGCACAGACGTTGTTGGTTGACCGGGCATACGTTTGCAGATCGCGGCGACGACCAGCGCTGCAAGGCGCGGCAGATCCGCCACGCCGGAACCTGGTACCGGACGGGGATGGACGGACGGATTGTCCATCCACCGGTCCGGCCAGTCGTGAGGAATATGGAAGCCCACGATCAGCCTCTGACCCCGTCAGTTTCTGATGATGTTGTGCTCGGGACCGAAGGGGAAGCCGGTGATGTTCTCGGCGCCATTCTCCTGGACGATGAGGATGTCGTGCTCGCGATAGCCGCCGGCGCCCGGCGTGCCTTCCGGCAGCATCACCATGGGCTCCATCGACACGACCATGCCGGACTCCAGCACGGTATCGATGTCTTCGCGGAGTTCCACGCCCGCCTCGCGGCCGTAATAGTGGCACAGCACGCCGAAGGAATGACCGTAGCCGAACGAACGGTACTTCAGCAGGTCCCATTCGCGATACATCTCGTTGAGCTCGAGCGCGATGTCCTTGCAGCGCGCGCCCGGCTTGATGAGTTCCAGGCCCCGGCGATGGACGGCCACGTTCTTCTCCCAGATGTCGAGGCTGGCGTCGTCGACATGATCGCAGAACAGGGTGCGCTCGAGCGCTGTGTAGTAGCCGAAGATCATCGGAAAGGTGTTGAGCGACAGGATGTCGCCCGACTGAACGATGCGGTTGGTGACCGGATTGTGCGCGCCATCGGTATTGATGCCCGACTGGAACCATGTCCATGTGTCCATCAGTTCCACGAAGGGGAACGACTTGGCGATTTCGCGGATCATGGCGTTGGTTGTGGCAATGGCAACCTCATGCTCCGGCACGCCGGCCTTCACCGCCGCCACGCAGGCAGCGCCGCCGACGTCGCAGACGCGTGCGCCCTCGCGGATCAGCTTGTGTTCCTCGGCCGACTTGATGGTACGCATCCACATGGAAGGCTGGCCGACGTCGACAAATTCGACACCCGGCAGCGCCGCCTCAAGCTGGCGACGGAAATCCAGTGAAACATGGTCGAACTCGATGCCGACACGTTTGGCGCCCGCCGTCAGCTGGCGTACGGCCTGGTAGAAATTGTCGCGCCGCCAGTCGGTATAGGTGATGTTGTCGCCGAAGCCGCGCCGCCACGGCTGCCCGCCGTCGATTCCGGCGGAGATCGTGGTTGCCTTGTCATGGTCGATGACCATGCCGTATTTGCGGCCGAAATAGCAGTACAGCCAGCCGGAATAGTAGTTGATGCAGTGGTAGGACGTGAACAAAGCGGCATCGACGTCGTTCTTCGCCATCCAGCCGCGCACGTCGTCCTGGCGGCGGGCCATTTCAACATCGGAAAACGGCGAAAACGCCTTCTCGCCGTTGTGCCACTGCATTACGTGCAGCATGTCGTCGGTACTCAGGCTCTTCATGTCATCGGCCATCCGCCGTTCCTCCATTTGGTGTGAAATCCGCTGCGGCCGAGACTAGTTCTGATAGCGGCATTTCGAAAATTTATTCAAAAAATGCTGACATAAGGTCTATTTATGTTCCGTTCTAAGCTCGACGAAAGCACCAACGGCACACGCCGGGCTGACGACATGACGTAGCAGGGCAGGGGACCGACAATGGCCGTTCGCGTAGATGAACCGGTTCCAGATGAGAAACTCGGCGATATCAGCCCATTTGCCGTATCTCATGCGGCTGGAGGAGGACACCTACTGGTACGTCCAGGCTGACGGCCCTGTCTTCTCGTGGTTCATTGCCCACTCGCAGGATCTTGATGTGGAGATCTCCGATCCCGATTCCTGGGTCACTCAGATCCAGGGCCCTTGGGAACCACGAACCGCATTGATGGGCGAAGCGCGGCTTCAACGATCACCGTTGAGCTTTCCAACCAGATCCGAGGGATCATGAAAACGGCCTGCTCGTTCTAGCAGGCAAGGGAACTACATTCGAAAAGAATGTCCGGAGCCTTCTCATGGATCAGAACGAGCTTGCTCCTGTCGTGTTACAATGTTAGGGGCTTGGCGCAGCATTCGCACCCGCGCCGCCGAGCTCGGGCGCCAACTGATTGTGGATGCTCGTCAAAGCCAGGCCTTCCGCACCCTCATGTCGATCCCGGGCATCGGTGTGATCACCGCGACCTCTTTCATCATCGCCAATGAGGATCAGACAACTTCAAGACGTCCCGCTCTGTCGCGGCCTGGATCGGCCTGACAACTCGCCATACCAGTCGGGAGAAGTTGATTATGACGGCCATATATTTCGGCGCGGGAGTCATCTGCGAGGGCTTCTCTACGAAGCCGCGGCGGTCATCCTGAGACGCTGTTCGACCGAGAGCAGCCTGCGCACATGGGGTCTCAAGCTCCGCGAAAGGATCGGTTTCAAACGAGCTGGCGAACTCTTCAACCCGAGTGCAGGGGGCCACGACATAAATCTAGATAGCGTTCAGAATCTGAACGCCTGAGGCGTCCCGCCGGGACGTGAGCCGAGCCATTCCGCTGATGGGGTTGCACCGCTGTCTCAGCAAAGTGCGTCGTCCACCTTGAAGGCTCATCCCGCGAAACTCCATCATGCGGCGGCCAATGTCGACCGCGAAGACAACCATGCGTGGGGCCGATGACCATCGCGCTGCTGATGGCCAACACCGTTACTTCCGCCTATCGCGCGGCCGGCAAGACGCCGCGCGAGATGCCTACCCGGCAGGCATGGCACGGTTGGCCGGCTGATGGCTCAACGAAATAGTATAGGTGACTTCCGACAATCCAGCATCTCACAGAGGAAGGACATGGAAATGCAGTCCCCGTAAACGGCACGGACGGCGTTCCATCACGCTCGGGCAGGCGAATCGTGCTTGACAAGAACGGTTTCGAGAACTTGTATATGTAAGTATATATCTGTTGCTAACGACCGGTGCCCACGCGGCGGCGCCGTGGAGGAATGGAAAAGCTCAGGCCCGGCCAACGCGCTTCAGAAGCCGGCCCAGGCTCTTGCCCAAAGAAAACGTTCTAACCATTGCGGGAGGTTTCGATGGAAGTCCGAATTCTTAACAGAGGTATGGTTGCGGCGCTCGCCGCCCTTGCATACGCCGCCTTGTCAGGCTTTGCGTTCGCCGGTTCGGATCAGCCGCCAATCAAGATCGGGTTCTTCTCGCCGCAGACAGGCTTTGGCGCGCCGGACGGGCGCAGCGCGCTGGCCGGCGCGCAGCTGGCGATCAAGCAGGTCAACGACGCCGACGGCATCGACGGGCACAAGCTTGAGCTGGTGCCCTACGACGACGGCAGCGACCCCAAGCAGGGCGCCACCATCGCCACAAAACTGACCTCCCAGGACGGCGTCGTGGCTGCCGTGAGCGGCTCCTACAGTCCCCAGACACTGGCCGCCGCGACGATCTTCCAGCGCGCCAAGACGGTGCTGGTTTCGGCCTACGCGGTCAATCCGGGTATCCCCAAGGCCGGAAGCTACATCTTCCTGCAGGACGTCAACGGTACCGTCCAGGGCCGCGCCGGCGCCAAGTTCCTCGCGGACAAGGGGATCAAGAAACCCGCGGTCATTTCTATCGACAATGATTTCGGCAATGCGCTGGTCCAGGGTTTCGTGGCCGAAGCGCCCAAGCTTGGCATGACGGTCGTCTCCACCGACAAGAACCAGTTCGGGGAAAAGGATTTCGGCACAATCATCCGCCGCGTGATCGCGTCTGGGGCGGATGCCATCTACCTGGTGCAATATGTTGCGGAGGGCAAGCAGTTCCTGCGCGACTGGGCGCAGGCGGACGGAAAGCTGACGCTGTTCAGCACCGAGGGCATCGATTCCGCCGGCTTCTACTCGATCGGCAAGCTCGCCGACGGCCTGATGTTCACCACCAACCTCAACCGGGACAGCAAGAGCGAGGAAACCCGGCAGTTCCTGTCGGACTTCGCCAAGGCCTACGACTTTCCCGTCGACATGGTCGCGGCCTCGTCGCACGACGCCGTGATGCTGGTGGTCGACTCCATGCGGAAGAACGGCACGACGGCGGCCGACGTCAAGGCCGGGCTCGACGCCCTGCGTGACTTCAAGGGCGCCACCGGAACCATCGAACGTTTCACCGACCAGGGCGAAGTCATAAAGCCGGTCCAGGTCCAGGTTTTCAACGACGGAAAGATCTCCAGCGCCGGTGTCGTATCCGATCCGGCCATCATCACGCCGTGAGCCGCAGGGCCGGATTGCAATGACCTACATCCTCATCCAGGGCATCGTGGTCGGCTCGCTCTATGCGCTGATCGCAATCGGGCCATCGCTGGTCTATGGACTGATGGGCGTGCTCGATGTCGCCAGCGCCGCGGCGCTGACGCTGGGCGCCTACCTCTTGCTCGTCGTCTTCCAGGCCAGCGGCAGTGTCCTGCCTGGGGTTGTCGTCGCGCTGGTTCTGGCCGGCGCCGTTGGCTGGATCTTCCAGCGAAGCCTGTATGTTCCGATCCTGGATCGGGGGCCGATCGTCACCCTGATAACCAGTATCGGGGTCTATATCTGCGCAGATGAACTGTTCCGCCTGGTGTTCGGCCCCCTGCAGCAAAGCCTCGGCATCCAGATCGCGATCCCGAGCCTGCATATAGCCGGCACCGAAGTTACGGGCATAAACCTGCTGATCATCGTCATCGGCATCGGGCTTTTGTTGCTGACCTGGCTGGTGCTGACCAGGACGCGCTACGGCGTGGTCTGGCGCGCCGTGGCCCAGGACCGGGACATCGCTTCCGCGGTCGGAATCGACAGCAGGAAGGTCATCGGCGGCGTCTTCGTCATCGGTTATGCGCTGAGCGCCCTGGCGGGCATCCTCTACGCGCTGAAATATGACAGCGTCATTCCCACAATGGGCGACGTTCCCGCCTATAAGATGCTCGCCATCATCATCCTCGGCGGCCTCGGCAGCCCGCTCGGCACCATAGCCGCCGCCTTCCTGATCGGGCTGGTGGAGACGGCCGTGGTCGCCGAGTTCGGCTTCGTCGTCCCGCGTGACGCGATCGCCTTCGCGGCGCTCGTGCTGGTATTGCTCGTCCGGCCGCAGGGCCTTATCCCGTCCCGCGTGGTGCGCGCATGAGCTACCTGCTTGTCCTGCTGATCACGGTGACCATCCTGTCGACGGTCACCGTCAGCCTCAATATGGTGGTGGGCTATACCGGCCAGCCGAATCTCGGCCAGAGCGCAGTCTTCGGCATCGGCGCCTATTTCGCCGCCGTGTTCGCGACCTCCTACGGCATGCCGTTCTGGTTCTGCTTCTTGGCCGCCGGGCTGGTGTCGGGCATCGCCGGCGCGCTGATCGGCGCCATCAGCCTGCGCCTGCACCAGGACTTTTTCGCCATCACGACCCTCGGCCTGAATTTCATCGTTGTCGCGACCTTCCAGACCCTGCCGTTTTTCGGAGGCGCCACCGGGCTCTACGGCATCCCCCTGCCCACGATCGCCGGCTACGAACTGGACTATCCGGGGCTGGCCGTCTGCTCGCTGCTGCTGTTGTCGTGCGCGGTGGGCGTCAGTCTTCTGGTCGACCGCAGCTGGTTCGGCGGCATCCTGCAGACCATCCGCGAGGACGAAACCCTTGCGGCATCGCTTGGCGCTCCGGTGGCGCGGTACAAATCGACCATATTCGTCATCAGTTCGGTATTTGCCGGCTTTGCCGGATGCCTCTATGCCTATTTCCTCAGCACGGTGTCGCCCCAGACCTTCGGATTCAACGATTCGGTCCTGTTCCTGGCGATGTTGTTAATCGGCGGTTCGGCAACGATCCGGGGAGCCATCTTCGGCGCGGTGCTGCTGACGGTCATCCCCGAACTGTTCCGGTTCGCGTCGGACTACCGGATGCTGATCTTCGGCGCCGTGCTGGTCCTCGTCCTGCGGTTCCACCCGCAAGGCATCATCGGCGACGACAGCCTGATCGCGCGCCGGACGGCCAATGTCTTCGCCGGCAAAAGAGCCCGCTCATGACCGCGCCCTTGCTCGAACTGAAGGCCGTTACCAAGCGATTCGACGGGCTGGTCGCGCTTTCCAACGTGAACATGGCTGTGATGCCGGGCGAATTCGTTTCGGTCATCGGGCCGAACGGAGCGGGCAAATCCACCCTCTTCAACGTCATCACCGGCTTGCTCGCGCCAAGCGAGGGCTCCGTCGCCGTCAATGGCGAAACCGTTCGCAAATTCCGCCCCGATCTGCTCCACGCCCGCGGTCTCGCCCGGACGTTCCAGGTCGTGCGCACCGTGGGTTCCCTTTCCATCCGCGACAACGTCATGCTCGGGGCGGCAGGGCCGCGGCTTCGGGGTCTGGCGGCTCCCTTCAAGTCGAGGTCGGGAGAACCGGAGCTGCAGGAACGGGTCGACGAACTGTTGCGATTCACCGAACTTGCCGAAGTCGCGGGGGAAAGCGCCAGGGAGGCCTCGCCGGGGCACCTGCGCCGCATGGAAATCGCGCGGGCATTGGCCGGAAATCCCGAGATGATCCTGATGGACGAACCGGCGGCGGGCATCGGCGCCGACGGGTTGCAGCCATTGAAGGAACTTATCGGGGCCATCCACAAGCGTGGAATATCGGTCCTGCTGGTCGAACATTATGTCGGCCTCGCACTGTCGCTTTGCGACCGCGCCATCGTGCTGGAAAGCGGCAAGATCCTCGCCGAGGGATCGCCGGACGAAATCCGCGCCGACCAGCGCGTGATCGATGCCTATCTGGGCACGCGGCACGGCAATTCCGCGGCCACCGGCAAAGGGCAGGACAAGCCATGAGCACGTCGGCTCTCCTGCTCGATGTAAACGGCCTGTCTGCCGGATACCGCCGGACCGAAGTTTTGCACCATGTGTCGCTTCAGGTCAGGCGCGGTGAATTCGTCACCGTTCTGGGCGCGAACGGCGCCGGCAAATCGACGCTGATCAAGGCCCTTATCGGGCTGCTCCCGGCGCGGGGGTCCGTGACCTTCCAGGGGGCACCTCTGCTGGGGTTGGAGCCGCACAGGCGCGTTGCCGCCGGGCTCGCTTACGTGCCGGAAGGGCGGCGTGTGTTTCCCGCGCTGACGGTCGCGGAAAACCTCCAGGTCGCCGACAGAACCCGACGCCGCGGCGCGGTGGAGGAAATCTACGGCATCTTTCCCAGGCTGGCGCAGCGAAAGGACCAGCTTGCCGGCACCATGTCCGGCGGCGAACAGCAGATGCTGGCGCTGGGCCGCGCGCTGATCAGCCGGCCGGCCTTGCTGCTCGCCGACGAGATTTCCCTCGGTCTGGCGCCGCTGGTCGTCGAATCGCTGTTCGAGGTGCTGGTGCGGCTCAACCGCGAAGGGATGGCCATCGTTCTTGCCGAGCAGAATGCGCGCGAAGCGCTCGGCCACGCGCATACGGCCTATGTCATGGAAACGGGGCGCATCACGATGAACGGTCCCGCCGCCGAGATGGCAGCGGACCCGCGTATCGTCGACGCCTACCTGCAGATGAACTGAGGACCGTGTTTCGCCCGACAGGCGCCCGGACGCCCATCAGTTCTGCTTTGCCAGCGCTCCGGCGATGATCATCTTCTGGATGTCGCTGGTGCCTTCATAGATGCGGCAGATGCGGGCGTCGCGATAGATCCGCTCGACGGCGAAATCCTTGAGATAGCCGTAGCCGCCATGCACCTGTATGGCCTCGGAGGCTACCTTTTCGGCGATTTCCGAGGCGAACAGCTTGGCCATCGCCGCCTCGCTCTTGCAGGGCTGGCCAAGATCGCGCATGCGGGCGACCTGATGCAGGCAGCTGCGTCCCACCTCGACCTGCGTCTGCATCTCGGCAAGGCGGAAGCCCACGGCCTGATGCTCGATGATCGGCTTGCCGAAGGTCTGGCGGTCGAGCGCGTAGGCATGGGCATGCTCGAACGCGGCGCGGGCGAGGCCGATGGATTGCGCGGCGATGCCGAGCCGGCCGAGTTCCAGCGTGCTCATCGCCAGAGCATAGCCGCCGCCCGGCGTGCCGAGCACATGGTCGTCGGGGACGAAGACGTCGTCCAGTTGCACCTGGCAGGTTTCCGACGCGCCGAGGCCGAGCTTTTCCTCCACGCGCACGGCGCTATAACCTTCCGAAGTAGGCGGAACCAGGAAAGCGGTGATGCGACGGCGCGGATCGTCGCTTTCGGTTGCCGCGAAGACGATGGCGATATCGGCCGACTTGCCGTTGGACATGAATTGCTTGGCGCCGGAAATGCGATAGCCGCCCTCGCATTTCACGGCCTTGGTGCGGATGGCGAAGGCGTTCGATCCGGCTTCCGGTTCGGTTAGGCCGAAGGCGCCGTTCATGCTGCCTCGGGCCAGCGGGCGCAAATAGCGCTCTTTCTGCGCCTCGGTTCCATGGACCCGCAAGGGCGTGGTGATGAGGCCGTTGTGCAGTGCCATCATGGCCCCGATGCTGCCATCGGCGGCCGAGATTTCCTCGACAGCCAGGACATAGCTGACATGGTCGGCGGCCACGCCGCCCCACTCTTCGGAAACCAGCATTCCAAGGAACCCCAGTTCTCCCAAAGACGCCATTTCGGCGCGGGGAAAGGTCTTGATGCGGTCACGCTCGGCCGCACGCGGCGCCAGTTGCTCGCACCCGAAGCTGCGGGCGCTGTCGCGGATCATCCGTTGCTCCTCGCTCAACAGGCAATCATGCATGGCTGTTTCCTTTACTTAACGGCGTCATGCACCGTGCAAAACGCCCTGGTGCACCAGCCCGGCGATCTCGTCCGGGGCCATGTCCAGCAGGTCGGCAAGGATGCTATGGCCGTCGGCGCCGAGCGCGGGCGGGGCAAGCTGCGACGTGGCTGGCATTCCGGAGAACTTGACCGGCTGGGCCATGACGCTGATTGGGCGTCCGTCCGCGGTCGAGGTCACACGCAGCAACGAGCGCTCGCGCACTTGAGCGCTTTCGCCGGCCTCGGCCACCGACAGGATCGGCGAACAAGGGACGTCATGGTGTTGCAGGGTAGCCACCACTTCGGCGACGCTCAGCGAACCGCTCCACGCCTCGATGCACACCTTGAGCGGCGCATGATTATCGTTGCGCACGCAATTGTCGGAGAAGCGGGGATCCCCAGCCAGTTCCGGCCGGTCCATCGCACGCGTCAGTTTCGCGAATTGTTTCGGATTCAGCACGGCGATGGTGAAGTAACCGTCCGCGGCGGCGAATACACCGAAGGGAGCGCCCAACTGATGCCGGTTGCCGACGCGCATCGGCGGCGTCTCGCCATAGAGATGCTGGGTGAGCGCCGCGGGCAGGAAATTGAACAGGCAGTCATACATTGCCACGTCGACGAACTGTCCCTTGCCGCTGCGCTCGCGCGACAGAAGCGCCGCCAGCACCGACCATGAAGCAAACAGGCCCGTGGTCAGATCGGCGACGGTTTCCCCGGTCATCATCGGTGGACCATCAGGCTCGCCCGAAACATCCATGAAACCGGTCATCGCCTGAATGATGAGGTCATAGGCCGGCAGGCTGCCCATCGGGCCGGTTTGGCCGAAACCGGAGATCGAAACATAGATCAGCCGCTGATTGGCATGCGAAAGCTCGGCATACCCCAACCCCATCTGTTCCATGACGCCGGGGCGGAAATTCTCCACGACAACGTCGCAGCTCGATGCCAGACGGCGCACGATCCGTCGCCCGGTCTCGGACCTTAAATCCAGAGAAATGCTTTTCTTGCCGCGGTTGAGAAGCAGGAACAGACCGCCGGTTTCCTCGTCGAAAGGCGGCACGTGACGGTAGTCGTCGCCGCCGGGCGTCTCGACCTTGATGATCTCGGCCCCAAGGTCGCCAAGCAACGCCGTACAATACGGACCGGCCAGGACGCGGGTCAGATCCAGAACGCGAACGCCATCGAGGCAAGGCGGTGTCATCCACGGCTCCTTGGAAGGTCATGTTTGCAGGAACGATAAGAGAGAACTAAAAGAAGAAAAAGAATTGATTCTGAGCAGCGCTTATAGGTAATTCCTATAATGATTTCCCTGAGCCAGCTTCGCTATTTCGTCGCGGCCGCGCGCGCCGGAAGCGCCACCCGCGCAGCCCAGGTACTTCACGTCTCTCAGCCTTCGGTTTCGGCGGCGATCCGCGAGCTGGAAGCCGAATTCGGCAAACCCCTGTTCGAGCGACGTCAGGCGCGGGGGCTCGGCCTGACGGCGTTCGGCGCGAGCAAGCTTGCGGAAGCGCGGGATATCCTGAACCGGCTAGACCACCTGACCTCCAATACCGAGGCCGAATCCGCGCCGGTGCTGCTGCTCGGCTATTTTTCCACCGTCGGCCCGACCTGCGTGCCCGGCATACTCGCCCGGCTGGCGCATGATCTTCCCGATGTTCACGTGGATCTATGCGAGTACGACCTCGAGGCCCTTTCCAAGTCGCTGAAAAACGGCATCGTGGATCTGGCGGTCAGTTATGACATCGGCCTGCCCAATGAGGTCGCACGCAACGTGCTGGCGGAGTTTTCGCCCCATGCCGTGCTGCCGCCGGATCATCCTCTGGCAAGGCAGCGGGAGGTTTCGCTTTTCGAACTGGCGCAGCATCCGTTCATCCTCGTCGACCTGCCGCTTAGCCGTGATTTCCTGATGGTTCCTTTCTGGCAGCAGGGGTTGGCACCGACGATCGTGCTGCGCACGGGATCGGTCGAAATGGTGCGCGGCATGGTCGCCAACGGTCTGGGCGTCTCCATGCTCTTTACCCGGCCGCGCCACGACCTGACCCACGACGGCAGACCGGTCGTATGCCTGCCGATCAGCGACGGGAATATCCGCCAGCGCCTGGTGGTTGCCTACGCTGCTCCCGACCTGCTGACCGTCACGGGAAAGGCGGCTCTGGCCTCCATCCGGGATTATTTCTCCGAGTTTTGACTCTCTTCAGAATATAGTTTCCGATTACGGTTCGCTCCGATCAAGCGCTTTCATTTACGGGACTGCCGTGATTTATGGGCCCCTACACGTTATCGGCGCCTTAATTGGGGTATCGATGGGAGTGAACTGTTCCTTAGCCTGTTGATTTCCGCGAAGAACTGACCCTTTAGTGGAGTGATGATGTGGACGCCTCCCCATCGGCGACAGCAACCGTGATATCGGTTTGCTGTTGCCTCAGGGGAAAGCAAGGAGCGTCCACAATGCATATTGCAACAATCGGACT
>NZ_JAVXZD010000017.1:0-27237 GCF_032460275.1 Mesorhizobium sp. SP-1A
GCCGGCGTCGATCCGAGCCGCATGGACGGCATCCGCGCGCAGCTCAGGCAGACCGGGCTCGAGCCTTACGATTGCCTCAACCCGCCGCTGATGGACTACGTCGCCACCTGGACGGCGAAGAAGAACGGCGTCCTCTAGCCGCCGGGCAGAAATCGGCACAGGCGAGCCGCTCCCATGGATCTCTGCCATCGAGCGGCTCGCCTGTGCCACAGACAACCATCCGTATTCTCGAAAGGCCAATTAACCGCTCGGCGGAATGGAAGGGGGGAGCCCGGCCTGGCCGGGACTGACCGTTCGCCGAGCATGATCGCATCCGAAACTGAACAACCGTCTGGCTTGAAGCGCTCGCATCAGGTCACGGCGAAAAGGGCGCGTCCAAACGTCTCTTTCGCCAGGAAATCACATTGGGAGGAAGTTAATGGTTGCAATTACCGAAGCCGAAGCCGAAGTACCCAAAGAGGAGATGCGGCGGGCGCTGACCTGGAAGGGCGCATTCTGGATCGCGAGCGGCGCCCCCGCATTCGTGTTGTTCTCGATAGGCGGCCTGGCTGGAACCGTCGGCAAGCTTGCGGTGGTCATCTGGGCCATCTCCATGACGATGGGCTTCATCCAGTCCTTTACCTATGCGGAGATCGCAGGTCTTTTTCCGAACAAGTCGGGCGGAGCTTCGATCTACGGAGCCTCAGCCTGGCTTCGCTACGGCAAGTTCATTGCCCCGCTTTCGGTCTGGTGCAACTGGGTGGCATGGACTTCCGTCCTGTCGCTGGGCTCGTCCATTGCGGCGGCATATGTCCTCAATACCTTTGCTCCTGTTCCTTCGGCCCATTCTACCGAAGTGCTCTCATGGATAGCCGCCAACGGCTCTTCTCTTGTCGGGCTCACCCAGGATGAGCAGGTGGCGAAGGCCATGGCCGCGCTGACGCCTTCCATCCGCGACTGGACGCTGTTCAGCGGCCAAATCGGGCCGGTCTCCTTCTCCCTGAATATCGCGTTCTGGATCGGCGCGGCGCTGATGCTTCTGGTGTTCTGCGTCCAGCACCGGGGCATCCACGGCACGGCGAACGTTCAGAAATACCTGGGCCTGGCCGTTATCGTGCCGCTGGCGATCGTCGGCATCGTACCCATTCTCTTGGGAAAGGTGGATGCGAGCAATTTCCTTCCCCTGATGCCCACCAGCGGCGACTGGAGCCTTACAAGCTGGACCGTGGTGCTCTCCGGCATGTTCATTGCCGGCTGGTCGACATACGGGTTCGAGACGGCGATCTGCTACACGCGCGAATTCAAGGATCCGGCCAACGACACGTACAAGTCCATCCTGTTCGCCGGCCTGCTGTGCCTCGCCTTGTTCATGCTCGTGCCGTTCACGTTCCAGGGCGTTCTCGGAATGGAAGGCGTGACCGACCCGACGATCGCGGACGGTTCCGGCGTCGCCCGCGCGTTGGCTTTCATGGTCGGCGGCGGCCCGGTCGTGCTCTACGCCCTGATCCTGATGATGGTGCTTGCGGTCCTGTTGTCGATCACGACCTCGATGGCCGGGTCGTCGCGCACCCTTTACCAGGGCTCGGTCGATGGCTGGCTGCCGCGCTATCTCGGCAAGCTCAACCATCACGGTGCCCCGACGAACGCGATGTGGACCGATCTGGTCTTCAATCTCTTCGTCCTGGCGGTGGCCGTGTCCGACTCGACCAGTTTCTTCTTCCTGCTCGCGGTCTCCAACGTCTGCTACATGATCTTCAACTTCCTGAACCTCAATGCAGGCTGGATCCATCGCATCGACTCGCCGCGGCGCAGGCGGCCTTATCGGGCTCCCACGCTGATCCTCGGCGCGGGCACGGTCCTCTCCTACGTCAACGCCCTGTTCATGGGCGCCGGCGCGAAGATCTGGCACCCCGCGGCGCTCTGGGCCGGGCTCGGCACGGCTCTGCTCATCATCCCTGTCTTCTGGTATCGGCACTATATCCAGGACGGCGGGGTGTTCCCCTCGGCGGACACCGAAAACCAGGGCGAACGGCGTGCCGGCATCCTGCCATACCTGGCGCTGCTCGGCGGGCTCGGGATCGTGCTGCTCGCCAACCGCATCTTCGTTCTTTGATCCAGGGGAGGGCGTGCCGGCCGGCGCGCCCTCCTTGTTATTTCCCGGCTAACCGGAACAGGACGGTAGCCCGCCGGCGGTTTCCGCGACGACACGGCCGGCAATAACCTTCCGATGACCAAGTCTCCTCAACTTGGTCCGTTGACCGGCGGCGCCATCGGGTCCCCATTCTCGATCGCGTTGTCGGTCTTCTTTTTCGAATGAATTCAGGAAAACCCGGTCGCGAAACCACGCAATCTCCGGCCGCGACGATCGCGTGCATGCTAGATGGACAGACGGATCGTTCCCGCCTCGGTGACGTCATAGCCGGTCAGTTCCGTTGCGCGCAGCTCCAGCTCGCCCGTGGCGACGAAACGAAAAAGTGACTGCATGCAGGGCTGGAAATAAGTACGCTGTCGCATCAGCAGATCGAAATCTTCCCAAAGCAGAGGAACGAAATCGAGGCCGACGACGCGCGCGACGGAGCGGGTCGCCAGGCCGCAATCCGCCCTCCCTTCGCGTATGGCGGCGGCCAGGTCAGGGCCCGTCAGGCAGGGCGGGTTCAGACGATTCAAATCCGAGGGGCTCGCCCCCGACTGCTCCAGCAGGGTTTCCAGCAACATCTGCGCGCCGGCGCCTTTTTGCCTGACCGCGACCTTGACGCCCTTGTCCAGAATATCGGCGAAGCTTTGCAATCCTTTCGGATTACCGGGTGCGAGAAGCAGCCCTTGCTCGCGACGTGCAAAAGCCACCACCACGGCGTCGTGAAGGAGCGGCATTGCCCGGATCGCGGCCAGATTTGCCGGCTCCTCTGCCCCCGGTGCCGAATGAAAATGGATCGCGGCGGCGGCGATCTCGCCGCGGAGCAGCCGCGCAACGCCGTTTTCGGTACCCTCGTTCAGCGAAGCCAGCCCGGAGCCGGACCGGCGCAGGCACCATTCCAGCAGGTCGTCCTGGCTGCCGCCCACGATCAGCGGCGGGTTTGAAGGCACCATTCCCACGGGCTGGGCCAATCCCGAAAGAACCCACCGATCGAGCTCATGGCGCGGAAACAGCCATTTGCCGGTGACCTTGCTGCAAGGAATCGCGTTGTTGGCGACCAGTTCATACAGCTTGCGCTCGCCAAGGCGCAGATAGTCGGCGGCTTCGGAGGTGGTCAGCAAATCCATGGCTGCATCTTTATGCATATTTCGGATTCGGTTCAATCATTTGACAGGAATGCAATCATTGCAGACAAGCTCCCCGGGGAGCTACGAATGTCCGACAGCCTGAGCGCCTGGGAAATGATAGTTGGCGGCGACGCGACGCTTTACGCGATCGTGCGGCTGTCGCTTGCCGTCAGCCTTTCCGCTGTGGCGATAGCAATGGTTGTGGGCCTGCCATTGGGGGCTGCACTGGCGCTCACACGCTTTCGCGGCCGCACCGCTCTGATCGTCCTTCTCAACGGCTTCATGGGGCTGCCGCCGGTGGTTGTCGGTCTCACGGTGTTCCTTCTCCTGTCGCGGTCGGGACCTCTCGGTGCCTTCGGCATCCTGTTCACGCCGCTCGCCATGGTGATAGCCCAGGCCTTGCTGGTGATACCGATTATCGCCTCGCTGTCGCGCCAGACCATCGAGGATCTGTGGCAGGAGTACCGGGACGAACTGACGGCCATGAATGTCGGGCCGGCGGGACGCATGGCGACACTTATCTGGGACAGCCGCTTCAGCCTGATCACCGCGCTTCTGGCGGGCTTCGGCCGTGCCGCGGCGGAGGTCGGCACGGTCATGATCGTGGGCGGCAATATCGACGGTTTCACCCGCACGATGACGACCGCGATCGCGCTCGAGACATCGAAGGGCAACCTGCCGCTCGCGATGGGGCTCGGCATGCTCCTCATGGCGCTTATCCTGGCGATCAACGCGGCGGCCTGGGGCGTGCGCGTCTGGTCGGAACGGCGGGCGGGCTGATGCGCGAAGTGTCGAGCGATTTGCCCTTGCGGTTCGAAAACGTTTCGCTGCGCAGCGGCCAGACCGCGATCCTGGACGATATCAGCCTGTCGATCGCGCCGGGCGCGCCGACGCTTGTCGTCGGCCCCAACGGTTCAGGTAAAACGACGTTGCTGCGGTTGTGCATGGGCCTGGCTGCTCCCACTCAGGGCAGGATCACCTGGGGCGGGCGCGACGCTCTTCGCCCAGCACGCCTTGCCATGCTGTTCCAGCGGCCAGTCATGCTGCGGCGCTCGGTTGCCGATAACGTCATCTATGGTCTTGCCAAGGCCGGCCTGCCGCGCAGCCAGCGCATCGCGCGCATGGAAGAGGCGCTTGCAAGGGTAGGGCTTCTGGATCTCGCCGCCCGCCCAGCCCGGCGCCTTTCAGGCGGCGAACAGCAACGCGTCGCGCTTGCCCGCGCGCTGGCCCGCCAGCCGGAACTCCTGCTGCTGGACGAGCCGACAGCCAGTCTCGACCCCGCCGCCACACGGGCGGTGGAGGACATCATCACCATGGCCTCGCAGTCCGGCATCAAGATCGTCATGGCCTCGCATGATCTGGGGCAGGTGCGCCGGCTGGCCGAAAACGTGCTCTTTCTCGTTCGCGGCCGCCTGCGCGAGCGCGCCGACGCCGCCGACTTCTTCGATCGTCCGTCAACCTCCGAAGCCGCCGCATTCGTTCGCGGCGATCTCGTCATCTAGCGCACAGGAGCTTCAAGTGCTGAACCGCCGTCTCTTTTCCGCCTTCGCGGCATTCGCTTTCTTCGCCGCCGGCAGCTTTTCTGCCTCGGCGCAGGACAAATCGATCGTGGTCGCCTCGACCACCTCGACGCAGGATTCCGGCCTGTTCGATTACCTCTTGCCCTTGTTCAAGACCAAGACGGGCATTGACGTGAAGGTGATCGCCCAGGGCACCGGACAGGCTCTTGACACGGCGCGGCGCGGCGACGCCGATGTGGTGTTCGTGCACGCCAAGGCGCAGGAGCTGAAGTTCCTCGAAGAGGGTTTCGGCGTGAAGCGCTACGACGTGATGTACAATGATTTCGTTCTGGTCGGGCCGAAAAGCGATCCGGCCGGCGTGAAAGGCGGCAAGGACATCACCGCCGCCTTCAAGGCCATCCTCGCCAAAAAGGCTCCGTTCGTCTCGCGCGGCGACAGGTCCGGCACGCATAGCGCCGAACTCAAGCTGTGGAAGGAAGCCGATATCGACATCGGCAAGGCAAAGGGCGAGTGGTATCGCGATATCGGGCAGGGCATGGGCGCAGCCCTGAACACGGCGGGCGCCATGAACGCCTACGTTCTTTCCGATCGCGGGACGTGGCTGTCGTTCAAGAACCGCGGCGATCTCGAAATCGTGGTCGAGGGCGACAAGCGGCTGTTCAACCAGTACGGCGTCATGCTTGTGAACCCGAAGAAATTCCCGGCCGTCAAGGCGGATCTCGGCCAGCAATTCATCGACTATCTGATCTCCGACGAAGGGCAGAAGGCCATAGCCGGCTATAAGATCGACGGCCAGCAACTGTTCTTCCCGGACGCCAGGCGCGACCCGTCCTGACGGGTTCGTCACGCTCAGAACCATCGAGGCGGGAGGCGACCATCTCCCGTCTCGATGGCGGTTGCATTCCCGCTCGCTCCCGGCCCATCATTGCGCATGAGCGGAACGCGGCCATTGAAAAGCATATTGAAAAGCCTCGAATCGATTCGCGCCGAACTTGTCGAGGGGCTCGCCGGGGTTGCCCCGTCATCGATGACTCTTGCGCAGGCGCGGGGACGTGTCGCGGCGGAGACTGCCGTCCTGGCCACCCCGCTTCCTGAACGCAACAAGGCTGTCCTGGACGGCTGGGCCCTGCGTTCGCTCGATCTTGCAGGCGCGTCGTCCTATTCGCCCGTGCCGCTGCCGAATGCTCCTGTTTGGGTCGAGGCCGGCCAGGAACTCCCCGACGGCTGCGACTGCGTCCTCCGGGCCGACATGGTCGATTGCACAGGCCCGTTCGCGCAGGCTTTTGCGGAGGCCCCGCCCGGCGAAGGCATCCGCCGCGCGGGCGAGGACATCGCCGCCGGTCGGCCGCTGGTCGTTGCCGGTCGTCGTCTGGACGCGGCCGATCTTCTGGCCCTTCGTGCCTTGGGGCATGAAACGATTCCCGTGCGCGTCCCCCGCGTGCTTCTGCTCGACGTGGCCGCGCGGGACAAGAATTCGCTGACATCGCAGTTCATTGGCGAGCTTTTGGAGGGCGAGGGCGCGGATGTAAGTTTCGAGAACTGCCCGCGAGACGCCGCATCGATCGCCGGCGCTCTCGATGACCGCGAATGCGACATGATCGTCACCATCGGCGGCACCGGGTCGGGCCATGGCGACGCGACTGCTGATGCCTTGCGCATGCGTGAAGCCTTGATCGCTCACGGAATCGCGCTCCGGCCCGGGCAAACCGCTGCTGTCGGAAAGCTCGGCGCAATTCCCGTAGTCGCATTGCCGGGAGCGCCCGATCACGCTTTCGCCGTCTATCATGCGCTGGTGCGGCCGGCACTGGATCGTCTGGCCGGCCGCCTTGCCGGATCGGGGGTCGCCCTGCCGCTGGCGCGCAAGATTTCATCCATGGTCGGCATCGCGGAAATCGCGCTGGTCCGATGGGATAACTCCTCCTGGCTCCCGCTCTCCGTCGGCGACCTGCCGCTGGACCATCTGCGCCTCGCCGATGCTGTCGTTGTCCTGGCGAGCGGCAGCGAAGGTCATGCTGCCGGCACCCAACTCGAAGCCTTCCTATTGCGGGACATATGAGCTAGGAGGCCGGGAAATGACTGAGTTTTCCGCATCTCCGGTTCCGCCTGCGCGGCAGGATGCCGGCCAGGAGCAGTTCCTGACCGTGCTGTCGCGTGAAGAAGCGATCGCGCGCTTCGACGCCGCGCTTTTCCCGCGCGCGCAGATCGCGGAAGAGCGCCCGCTGCCCGAGGCGCTCGGCCTCGCACTGGCGCAGGACGTCGTGGCGCCGCTCGACGCGCCGCCCTTCGATCGCTCTGGCGTGGACGGCTTTGCCGTGAGCTCCGCCGATATAGTGTCGGCTTCCGCGGCGACGCCGGTGCGCCTGCGGCTGAACGATGAGATGATCGCCTGCGGAGTGGCTCCCGAATTGACCGTGGAGCCGGGCACGGCAACGTCGATCGCCACCGGGGCGCCGCTGCCGCGCGGAGCGGACGCGGTCGTTATGGTGGAGCACACCCAACCCGCCGGCGACGGTGCAATCGAAGTGCAGCGCAGTGCCTCTCCGGGCCAGTTTGTGTCCTACGCCGGATCGGACATTGCCCGCGGTGAAGTGCTCCTGCGCGCAGGCACCCAGGTCGGTTCGCGTGAAATCGGCATGCTGGCCACCTGCGGCATCGCGCGCGTCAGCGTCGTGCGCCGGCCGCGTGTCGCGGTCCTGTCGACCGGCGATGAACTCGTCCAGCCCGGAGAGGCGCTGCGTCCCGCCGCCGTCTACGATGCCAACGGGGCGGTCGTCAGCGCGGCCGTCAACGAAAATGGCGGCGAAGCCGTGTTCCTGGGCGCGATCGCGGATGACGAGAAGCTGCTTGAACGCGCCATGCGGGAGGCTCTTGACGCTTCCGACATGCTGATCCTGTCCGGCGGCACATCGAAGGGGGCCGGCGATCTCAGCCATCGCATCATCGACAGGCTCGGCAAGCCGGGCATCATTGCGCATGGCGTGGCCCTGAAGCCCGGCAAGCCGCTTTGCCTTGCCGTATGCGACGGCAAGCCGGTGGTCATCCTGCCCGGCTTTCCGACCTCGGCCATGTTCACCTTCCACGACATGATCGTGCCGGTGTTGCGCCGCATGGCCGGCCTGCCCCCGCGTGCCGAGACCAAGGTGACGGCCGAAATTCCGCTGCGCATTGCGTCCGAACTCGGCCGCACCGAATTCGTCATGGTCTCGCTGGTGGAGGGAGACAACGGACTTGTCGCCTATCCCACCGGCAAGGGATCAGGCGCCGTGACCTCGTTTGCGCAGGCCGACGGCTTCGTGCGCATCGATGCATTGGCCGATCATCTTCCCGCCGGGACCGCTGCGGAGGTCACGCTCTTTACCCCGCATGTACGGGTGCCCGATCTCGTCATCATCGGCAGCCATTGCACCGGGCTCGATCTGGTGCTGGCGCCGCTGGCGAAGGACGGCCTGTCGGCCCGGTCGCTCGCCGTCGGCAGCCTTGGTGGGCTCGCGGCGGTCCGCCGTGGCGAATGCGACCTCGCGCCCATCCATCTCTTCGACGATAAGACCCGGACCTATAATGCGCCGTTTGTGAGCGAGGGCCTGGAACTGGTGCCGGGCTGGCGGCGCATGCAGGGCATCGTCTACCGGGCCGGAGACACGCGTTTCGAAGGCAAATCGGCAGAGGACGCGCTCGCGGCGGCCCTGGCCGACCCGGCCTGCATGATGGTCAACCGCAATCAGGGAGCGGGAACCCGCATCCTGATCGACAGGTTGCTGGGGCAGGCGAGGCCGGACGGCTATTGGAATCAGCCGCGCTCGCATAACGCCGTCGCCGCGGCTGTGGCGCAAAAGCGTGCGGATTGGGGCGTCACGATTTCGACCGTCGCGCGCGCCGCCCGGCTCGGCTTCATTGCGCTGACGGAAGAGCACTACGATTTCGCGCTCAATTCGAAACGCCGGTCCCGGCCCGCGGTACAGGCGTTCCTCGAAGCGTTGAAGTCGCCCGCCTGCCGCGCCGCACTCGAACAGGCCGGTTTCCGCCCGGCGTGATCAGCGGCCTGCCAGCTTTTCCAGCCGCTCTGCCTCGGACAGGTCTTCGGCCGTATTGGCGTTGAAGAACGGATCGACCGGTTCCGCAGGCCAGGCCACGGTGGCAAGGCGGTAGCGGGCAGTCCAGCGGTCGATCTTGCGCAGGTCCTCTTCGACCAGCGCGTGGCGCAGATCATGGCGCAGCGCGACGCTCCACAGGCCGATTACCGGGTGGGACCGGCCGCCCGACGACGCCACGGCGAGTTGAGCGTCCTCGCTTTGACGGGCGTCCTGGAAGCGCCCGACGAGATCACGGGGCAGGAAGGGGCAGTCGCCGGCAGCGCTGACCACCCATTGGATGCCGGGCCGGTTTGCCGCCGCCCAATCCAGCGCGGCGAGCACGCCGGCAAGCGGACCCGGAAAGTCCGCCACCGTATCGGCAACGACGGGAAGGCCGAACGCGGCGAAGCGGGCTGGATCGCCGTTCGCATTCAGGATCAGCCCGTCGCATTGGGGATCAAGCCGCTCGATGACGTGATCCAGTATCGTGCGCCCGCCGATCTCGCGCATAGGCTTGTCGCCGCCGCCCATGCGGCGCGCCAATCCGCCCGCCAGGATGACGCCCAATGTCCGCGGCCTAGTCGTCATGTCCGGAACCCTTGCGCGCATGCCGTGACGGCTCATCTTCGATCCCGGAAACGTCCTGGTCGAACACGATCCGTTGCTCGCCGGAAAGCGCCATGAAACGTTTGCCGCGCGCTCGCCCGACCAGTGTCAGGCCGGTCTGCCGCGCCAGCATGACTCCCCAGGCGGTAAATCCCGAGCGCGAAACTAGGATGGGAATGCCCATGCGCACCGTTTTTATCGTCATTTCGGAGGTCAGCCGGCCCGTCGTATACAGGATCTTGTCGGCAGGATCGATGCCGTGGCGATACATCCACCCGGCGAGCTTGTCGACCGCGTTGTGTCGCCCGACATCCTCCATGTAGCAGATCGGCTCGCCTTCCTTGCACAGCACGCAACCGTGGATCGCACCGGCCTCCAGATAGAGCGACGGCGTGGTGTTGATGGTGCGGGTCATCTGGTACAGCCATGAGGTCCGCAATTCTGCGGCAGGAAGCTCTATGCCCTCCACCGCCTCCATGAGGTCGCCAAAGGCGGTGCCCTGCGCGCAGCCCGAAGTCAGCGTCCGCTTCTTCAGCTTCTGCTCGTAGTTGGTGTTGCGCTCGGTGCGCACGACCACGACCTGCAGGTCGTCGTCATATTCGATGCCGGTCACGACATCGTCGGGCTTCAGCATGTTCTGGTTGAGTAGGTAGCCGAGAGCCAGATAGTCCGGATAGTCGTTGATCGTCATCATCGTGACGATCTCCTGGGCATTGAGATAGAGCGTCAGCGCCCGCTCGACGGGGACGACGGTTTCGACCGGCATGCCTGTCTGGTCGATCCCCATGACGCGTTCCGTCAGGCGCGTGTCCGACGGATCAGGCATCACGGTGGGCATGTCTTTTATGTCTTGCATGATGTTTCCGTTTCGGCGGCCTGCAACCCGGCAGCCGCAATCAGGGCAAACGTTTGCATGAAATGGCTCGCGCGTCAGCCCCGATTGATGGTAGGTCGCCAAACCGCAAATGGTTCGAGCACGGGTCGAGGATATAGGCCGGACGATGGCGCAGCTTTCGGATGACTGTTTTGCCTTTGCCGGGCCTTTGATGCCGGTGGACGAAGCCGCCGCGGTGCTGGCCGCTCGTCTGGGCGCGGTCGACGGCATCGAAACGGTTCCGCTCGTTTCGGCTGACGGGCGCACGCTGGCGGGCGACATCGTGGCCCCGCTCCCGCTGCCGCCCTTCACCAATTCGGCGGTGGACGGCTATGCGATACGCGGGGCCGACCTGCCGTCTCTTTCGCACGAAACCTTTGTGGTGGTGGGGCGCTTGCAGGCCGGCGATGCCGTGACCGCGGGAGTCGGCTCGAATCAGGCCGTGCGCATTTTCACCGGCGCCTCCATGCCGCAGGGCGCGGACACGGTTTTCATGCAGGAGGACGTGCGCCCTGACGGCGACGACCATGTCGTCCTGCCGCCCGGTCTGAAGCGCGGCGCCAATACCCGTCCGGCCGGCGAGGACGTCGCCGCCGGGCAGGTCGTGCTCGCCGCCGGTCATCGTATGCGGCCGCAGGACGTGGCTCTTGTGGCGGCGCTTGGCATTACGCAGGTGCAGGTGCGCCGCCGTATCCGTGTGGCGCTGTTTTCGACCGGCAACGAAATCGTCTCGCCTGGTGCAGAACGTGGACCTGCGCAGCTCTTCGATTCCAATCGCTTCATGCTGATGTCGCTGCTGGTGCGCCTTGGGTGTGAGATTTCGGATTTCGGCATTCTTCCCGACGATCTCGGCCCGACGGCCTCGTTGCTTGAGAATGCCGCCGCGACTCACGATCTGATCCTGACCTCCGGCGGTGTCTCGACGGGCGATGCCGATCACGTCAAGACTGCCGTGGAACGCGTCGGCTCGCTGGTCTTCTGGCGCATCGCCATCAAGCCCGGCCGCCCCGTCGCAATGGGCGTGATCGGCGGGACGCCGTTTCTCGGCCTGCCCGGAAATCCCGTGGCAAGTTTCGTCACCTTCGCGCATGTCGCGCGCCCCGCCATATTCGCCCTGTCGGGCACCTTGCCGCAGGCGGTGGTCGCCGTGCCGTTGCGCGCCGCCTTCTCGTACAAGAAAAAGGCCGGCCGGCGTGAATATGTGCGGGTCAGCCTGCGCAGGGTCGCCGACGGCTGCCTCGAAGCGGTAAAATTTCCCCGCGAGGGCGCCGGTTTGCTGTCCTCGCTCGTGCAAACGGACGGATTGGTCGAACTTGGCGAAGAGACGACGCGCGTCGCGCCGGGCGACACGGTGCCGTTTCTGCCATATTACAGCCTCGTCTGAATGGCGTGCTCTGCTGACCCGGTGCCGGTCGCGGTTCGGTCCCTGCAATCAAGGAAGGAAGCTTTCCGGACATGACGACGACAAAGCTTGATCTATCCGGTCTGAAATGTCCGTTGCCGGCCTTGAAAACGCGCAAGGCCCTTGGTGCCATCAAGCCGGGCGACCGGCTGGAAGTCCATTGCACGGATCCGCTGGCCAGCATTGATATTCCCAATCTCATCGGTGAAACGGGAGATCGCATCGAGAGCACGGCGCGCGACGGCGAGCGGACCATCTTCTTGATCGAAAGGCGGGTGGACTCGGCCGCCGGTTCAGCGCGATGATGCAAAGTCGAGAAGATCGGTCCGCTTTATGGCTGCATATTTACGCAAAATTTGAAAAGTCGCTGAGAATTATGTATCCAGGGGAATATCTTTTGCCTTATAGTCAACAAGGTTCTGGCTTGGCCGGGTCGCTGTCCGGGAAATGTCGTCAAGGGGAGAAAGCATGACAGTTCAAGATCGCCGCCGCCGCGATCGTGGTCCGAAGGGTCGTGGCCTTGATGACACCGCGCTTGCAGATGTTCGAGCGCTTTTGGGATCGCGCCAGCGACGGCGCGATCTTTTGATCGAGTTCCTGCACTTGATTCAGGACGCCTACGGGCATCTGTCGGCACGGCATTTGCGCGCGCTGGCCGAGGAAATGCGACTTTCGCAAGCCGAAGTATACGAGGTCGCGTCGTTCTACGATCATTTCGACGTGATCAAAGAGGGCGAAGTTCCGCCGGCGCCGCTGACGATACGGGTCTGCGATTCCGTCAGCTGCATGCTGGCGGGCGCGGAGGAACTGGTTGCGGGGCTTGCCGCCGGGGTCGATCCGAACGCGGTCCGCGTCGTGCGGGCACCCTGCATGGGGCGTTGCGCGGGCGCGCCGGCTGCGCGCATCGGCGACCGCGAGGTCGATAATGCCACGGTCGAGGGCCTGTTGGGCATGGCGCAGGCGGGCGACACCGAGGTCGTGGTGCCCGGTTACATCGATCTTGACGCATACCGGGCGGCAGGCGGGTACGCGCTGCTTCAGAAGGTGCGTAATGGCGGCCTCACGATAGAATCGATCATTGCCGCCATGCAGAACGCGGGCCTGCGCGGCCTTGGCGGCGCCGGCTTCCCGGCCGGCAAGAAGTGGGAATTCGTCCGCTCCTATGCCGGTCCGCGGCTGATGTCGATCAACGGCGACGAGGGCGAGCCCGGCACCTTCAAGGACCGTGTCTACCTCGAGCGCGACCCGCACCGCACGCTGGAAGGCGCCCTGATCGCGGCACACGCGGTCGAAGCCGAGCGCATCTATTTCTACATGCGCGACGAATATCCGGCTGTGCTGCAAATCCTGCGCACCGAGATCGCGGCGCTCGAAGCGGCTGGTATCGCCGCACCGGGCTTCATCGAGCTGAGGCGCGGCGCGGGCGCCTATATCTGCGGCGAGGAAAGCGCGATGCTGGAAAGCATCGAGGGCAAGCGCGGCATGCCGCGCCACCGCCCGCCCTACATCGCCGAGGTCGGCCTTTTCGGTCGCCCGACGCTGAACCACAATGTCGAGACGCTCTGGTGGATTCGCGACATTGTCGAAAAGGGCCCCGAATGGTTCGCGGCACAGGGCAAGCCGGGCCATCCGGGCGTGCGCTCCTGGTCGGTATCGGGCCGGGTCAGGAATCCGGGCGTGAAGCTGGCGCCTGCCGGTGTCACCGTGCGCGAGCTGATCGACGAGTATTGCGGCGGCATGCTGGAGGGCCACACGTTCAAGGCTTATCTGCCGGGCGGGGCCTCAGGCGGCATCCTGCCCGCGTCCCTGGGCGATATCCCGCTCGACTTCGGCGGCGAGCTGGCCAAGCAGGGCGCTTTCGTCGGTTCGCACGCCGTGGTGGTGTTTTCGGACAGGGACAACATCAAGGACGTTACCGTCAACCTGTTGAAATTCTTCAAGCATGAGAGCTGCGGCCAGTGCACGCCGTGCCGGGAGGGAACCGGCAAGATGGTTTCGCTCTTGAAGAAGGACGGAGCCCTCAACGAAGCAGGGTTGCGCGACCTCGAATCGGTCATGCGCGACGCTTCCATCTGCGGCCTGGGACAGGCCGCGCCCAATCCGGTCAACCACTTGCTGACGCATTTCCGTGAGGACATCTGAGATGACGGGTAAGGTAGAATTCACCCTCGACGGCAAGACTGTCGTTGCGGCCGACGGCGAGACCATCTGGGACGTGGCCAAGCGCGAAGGCACCGACATCCCGCATCTGTGCCATGTCGATCTGCCCGGCTACCGCGCGGACGGCAATTGCCGCGCCTGCATGGTCGATATCGAGGGCGAGCGCGTGCTTGCCGCCTCCTGCATTCGCAAGCCGACCCAGGGCATGGTGGTGAAGACCAACACCGAGCGCGCCGAAAAATCGCGCGAGATGGTGTTCGAGCTGCTGGCCAGCAACATGCGCCCGGCCGAGAAGGGTCCCGACAACCAGTCGGCGTTCTGGCAATGGGCCTCGTCGATGGGAATTTCGGGCAGCGACCGGTTCGCCTCGAAGTTCGATTCCGCCGAGCCGGCGGGCTTCGACATCACCAATCCGGCTATCGCGGTCAATCTCGACGCATGCATCGCCTGCGGCGCGTGCGTGCGCGCCTGCCGCGAGGTCCAGGTCAACGACGTCATCGGCATGGCCGAGCGCGGCGGCCACACCATCCCGGTTTTCGACATGCACGACCCGATGGGCCTGTCGACCTGCGTGACCTGCGGAGAATGCGTGCAGGCCTGCCCGACCGGCGCGCTCTATGAGAAGACGCTGATGGACAAGGCCGGCAAGACCCGCGTCGTCCAGGAATTCGACAAGGTGGTGGACACGCTGTGCCCGTTCTGCGGCGTCGGCTGCCAGACCAGGGTTGCGGTCAAGGACAACAGGATCGTCCAGATCGATGGCCGCAATGGTCCGGCCAACGAGAACCGCCTTTGCGTCAAGGGCCGCTTCGGCTTCGATTACGCCATGTCGCCGGAGCGCCTGACCAAGCCCCTGATCCGCCGCGACGATGCGCCGAAATCGGGCGATGCCGACATGCGCAACGTCGATCCGCTGACGGTGTTCCGCGAGGCCACCTGGGAGGAAGCGCTCGAGCGCGCCGCAGGCGGCTTGAAGAAGATCCTCGGCGAGCAGGGCGGCAAGGCGCTTGCAGGTTTCGGCTCCGCCAAGGGCTCCAACGAGGAAGCCTATCTGTTTCAGAAGTTCATCCGGCAGGCGTTCGGCACCAACAATGTCGACCACTGCACACGGCTGTGCCACGCCTCGTCGGTGGCGGCCCTGATGGAGGGCGTCGGCTCGGGCGCGGTGTCCGCGCCGTTCATGGATGCACTGAAGGCCGAGTGCGTCATTGTCATCGGCGCGCGCCCGACCACCAATCATCCTGTCGCCGCCACCTATTTCAAGCAGGCGGTCAAGCGCGGCACCAAGCTGATCATCATGGATCCGCGCGGCCAGGACATGATGCGCCACGCCACCCATTCGCTGCGCTTCCGGCCGGGTAGCGACGTGGCGATGCTGAACGCGCTGTTGCACGTCATCATCGAGGAAAAGCTCTACGACGAGCAATATATCCAGGCCAACGTCACCGGCTTCGAAGCGCTGAAGGCCAAGGTCAAGGACTTCTCGCCGGAGGCGATGGCGGAGGTCTGCGGCATCGAAGCTTCCGTGTTGCGCGACGTCGCGCGCACCTATGCGAAGTCCGAGCGGTCGATGATCTTCTGGGGCATGGGCGTTTCCCAGCATACGCACGGCACCGACAACTCCCGCTGCCTGATCGCGCTGGCGCTCATCACCGGTCATGTCGGCCGTCCCGGCACGGGCCTGCACCCGCTGCGCGGCCAGAACAACGTCCAGGGGGCTTCCGACGCCGGCCTGATCCCGATGTACTATCCCGACTACAAGTCGGTGGAAAACATCGATATCCGCAGCAACTACGAGAACTTCTGGGGACAGACGCTCGACCCGAAGCGCGGCCTGACCGTGGTCGAGATCATCGACGCCATCCATGACGGCGTGATCAAGGGCATGTACATCATGGGCGAAAACCCGGCTATGTCGGACCCCGACCAGATCCATGCCCGCGCCGCGCTGGCCAAGCTCGACCATCTGGTGGTGCAGGATATCTTCCTGACCGAAACGGCCTGGCATGCCGACGTGGTGCTGCCGGCTTCGGCCCATGCGGAGAAGCTCGGCACCTACACCAACACGAACCGGCAGGTTCAGCTTGGCCGTCCGGCGCTCGACCTGCCCGGCGAGGCGCGCCAGGACCTCGACCTCATCGTCGAACTTGCCCGCCGCATGGGCCTCGACTGGAACTACGGCGATGTTTCGGACGTCTATGCCGAGATGGCAAGGACGATGCCGTCGCTGAAGAACATCTCGTGGGAACGCATCGAGCGCGAGGAATCGGTCATCTACCCGGCCGACGGCCCGGATGTGCCCGGCAACGAGATCGTCTTCACCTCGGGCTTCCCGACCTCCGACGGCCGTGGCCGCATCGTACCGGCGGACCTGCTTCCGCCGGACGAAGTGCCGGACGCGGAATATCCGCTGGTGCTGACCACCGGCCGCATTCTGGAGCACTGGCATACCGGTGCCATGACCCGGCGGGCCGGCGTTCTCAACGCCATCGAACCCTACGGCATCGCGGCCATGAACCCCTATGAAATCGAACGGCGCGGCCTCAACATAGGCGACATCATCACGGTCGAGACCAGGCGCGGCACGGTCGATGCGATCCTGCGCTCCGATCGGGACGTTGCCGACGGCATGGTGTTCATGCCGTTCTGCTTCAATGAAAGCCCGGCCAACAAGCTCACGAACCCGATGCTCGATCCATATGGAAAGATCCCGGAGTTCAAATATTGCGCAGCGCGGGTCGCACCGCTCACGCAGCAGGTCGAAGCCGCAGAATAGACCGGTTCCGGGAAGCGCGTCTTCCCGAAACCCATCAAGCTGGAGCATATCGCCCGAAACGGAATTCGTTTCGGGCGATATGCTTGAGAACAGGAACTTGAAGCGCGTCGTCTGATTCCGTCTTCCCGCGACGCATTTTAAGGGCGGGGCGTTTCAGCAATTCGAGTGGAAGCGAGAACGCCTATATCTGCCTGGCGGCTGCAGGCACCGCGACCGGCGTGAATCCGAACTTTTCGAACAATGCCTGGCTCGAAGCCGACATCAAGAACAGGGCAAAGGAAAGGGCGGCGGGGCGGCATCCGACAAGCGGTGCGATCGTGTATTCGGGCACTACGTTGAGCGGCGTGGGAATTTCGATCAGCTCGGCGCGCTCCATGTGGTCCGCCCGCAATCTCATCCCGGTCAAATAGCCGAAACAGATGTCTATGGTGCCGTCGTCTATCGACTGGGCAATGGCGTCGCGCCTTATTTGCGTGGCTCGCGTCAGGGGATTGCCCTTGAACTTGTGCGTCTTCAAATCGAGCACTGCGAAGGCGCCGGGCCTGACCCGTTCCACCCTGCGGAAAATATCCCATGTGTAGTCACCGGACAGTCCTTTTGCCGGCGTGACCGCCCCGATATGGATTTCCGGATTGAGCATCCGATCCACCAGGTTGGATTGCGTTATCTGCGCGTCGCGCCGCACCAGGGCGCACATGGTGTTTCGTGCGAAAACGATCGGCGCGCGTGCCAGACCAAGCTCGGCAAGCCGCGACGAATTGGCGAAGTCCGCGGACAGGAACAGATCCGGTCGGTCACCGGCTTCGATGCGCTCCCTCAGGGGCCCGATGGGACCGTGCTGCACGTTGATCGGAATTCCGGTCATGTCCGAGAACGACGAGGTAACGGCGGAGAGCGCGTTGCTCAAGCTGCCGGCAGCATAGATTTGGATCGCGGACTGCCTCGAATGCCCCAGCAAGCCGCTGTCGGTTTTTGGATGCACGCCGTCCGGGGGTGTCACGGCCGGAGATTCGCGGAGCGCATTCCTGAGCCTGTCGTGATTTTCCAGTATTTGCTTCCCCCAGGCGAGAACCTTCTGGCCGTCGGCGGTGAGCCCGCCATATGACTGGCCGCGCTCCAGCAGTTGGGTGCCGAGTTCTTTCTCGAGCTTCTGTATCGCGGACGACAATGTGGGTTGCGAGACATTGCAGGCACGGGCCGCTCGCCCGAAGTGCTTTTCCTGGGCCAGGGTCACAAAGAAGAAAAGGTGCCTGATCAGCATGAGAAATTCCCGCGGCCATCTAGGCAAAATAGCGCGCTTTTGTCACCAGTCGATTGAAGCGCACGCTGACGGCGTACGAAATCGGCTGCTCATATGGGGCAGGGGTTAAGCCGATCTCCACGACCGTCGCCAGGATTGACACGGATGCCCTACGCGTTCAGGCTCGAACCATGCCGGGCTACGAACTCGCATCCGTACTCTTCGCCACGCTGGCCGGCGCAAGTCTGGTGATCGCTCTCTTGCTGGGCATGACGCATATTTTCGGCAAGGGAAAAGGCGGCCCGAAGTAACGCCTTTTGGCTGGCGGAGCTAGTTTGCCGCGACCACGAACAATGTCGTCAAGATCGCCGCCGACATTGCCATCGCGCAAAAGAGCAGGCTTTGGAAAAGCCCGGTGCTGATGCCGACAGCCGCCGCCAGCGCGAAAAGCGCGGCTACGGACACGATCGCCAGGATAATTCGGTTTCGGACGGTTTCTGTGAACATGTGAACTCTCTCCGGCCGGGACATTTATCCGGTCGGGAGAAACCTTCTTTGCGGCATGTCAAGGAACGCATGCTTTGGCAGGTCGCCTGAAGCGAAAACCCCGGCCGAGGCCGGGGTGATCCGATCAGCTCTTTTTCTTCGTGATCAGCGTCAATGTGCCGTCTTTGGCCAAGGCGGTAGCCACCACCTGTGCAGATGTCGTGCCCTTGGCTTCAAGAGCCGATTTGGCTTCGGGAACGGCATCGTTGCTGCTGCGCATCTGCTGGAGCTTCTCCTCCGTGCCTTGTGCGACCAGTTGATCGACCTGCTTCTGGGTGTCTGGAGGCAGTTCGCTGACATCGACCACATTGACGCGCTGGATCTTGGGAACTGCGCTTGGCGCGCTCGCCGGAGGCTGCGAAGGCGGCTTTGGCGTCGACGCATCCTGTGCATTCGCCGCCAAGGCACCGATAAAGGTGATGCTTGCCGCCAGCATGAAAGCTTTTCGCATGGGTATCCCTTTCCAATTGGTCCCCGCCGGTGCGCCAACTCAACGCGACAATGAGTCCTGAGACTGCCGCTCAGCGGGTTATTTCGTGACCAATTGATGTCAGCAATGCGGAGCCGGCCCGGCCAGTTCTTGGTCGGAACCGATCACGGCCCGCGGCCAACAGCAGGTTTGTCTTGCCGTTCGCTGCCATCGCCATCGGGATAAAGCTCTGTCAGCCGGCGAGGACCCGTGCTTCTTCGGCGGCATCGACAAATGCCTGGCGCGCGACGTCGGGAGCCGTATCGCCGCGCACGGCCGCCTGGCACGCGCGCGTCGCGGCCTTGTGTTTCTCGCTTCCCTGGCTGCGCCAGTTTTCGGATAGCATCTTGATCGCCTCGCGTGCGCTCTCGACTATCCGCACGTTGCCGGCAACCCCCACTGCAACGGAAACAGGTTTCGAAAACCAGCCTTCACCCATGGTTGCACCTCCCGAAACTCACACTCTGCAAAAATAGCACTCAAAAGCCGGCAATGAATGCACAACAGCGTGAACTTCAGTCCGCGACAGCGCGGCTATCGCGAGCGCTTCGCCCGCATCGATACAGGAATCAGGCCCGGCCTCCTGTCCCTCGGTGAGCGGCGCTTCGGGAATGCGGTGCCGTGTCTGGATGATCGTGGCTTCCGCTGTATGCGTGGTCGTCTCGACGCCGGCAACGCGCTCGAAGAACTTGCGGATCGACACCGCGTTGGTGGTGTCGTCGGCGCCCTGGTCGATCACCTTGAGCACGTCGTCCGGTCCGAGGATTGCGGCCGTCACCTGCACGCCGCCGGTGCCCCAGCCATAGGGCATCGGCATCTCGCGGCTGGCGAAGGGCACCTGGTAGCCCGGAATGGCGATCGCCTTGAGGATGGCGCGCCGGATCATGCGCTTGGTCTGCTCGTCCAGATAGGCGAAGTTGTAGGTGGTGTTGCGGCTCAGCGCGTTCATTCCGCGGCCTCCTGCATTGCGGCCGGGCGTGTGCTCGCACGTTCGGCGTATTCCGCGCGCATGGTGCGCACGAGGCCGAGTTCCGCCTGGAAATCGACGTAGTGAGGCAGTTTCAGATGCTCGACGAAGCCGGTCGCCTGCACATTGTCGCAATGCGACAGAACGAATTCCTGGTCCTGCGGCGGCGCGACGATGTCCTCGCCCAGTTCCTCGGCCCGCAGCGCGCGGTCGCACAACGACATCGCCATCGCCTTGCGTTCCGATTGGCCGAAAGCCAGCCCGTAGCCGCGCGTGAATTGCGGCGGCGCCTTGGCCGACCCCTTGAACTGGTTGACCATCTGGCATTCGGTCACCTGGACGCGGCCGAGCGGCACGGCAAAACCGAGTTCGGGGACGAAGAATTCCACCTCGACCTCGCCAACGCGGATCTCGCCGGCGAAGGGGTGGGAGCGGGCGTAGCCGCGCTGCGTGGAATAGCCGAGCGCAAGCAGAAAGCCCTCGTCGCCGCGCGACAGGCTCTGCAGCCGCATCGCCCGCGCCATGGGGAACTCGACCGGCGTATGGTTGATGTCGCCGGGTGAGGATTGCCCCGACAGATCAGCGTCCTCCTCGATCAGGCCTTCGCCGCCAAGAATGTCGGCGATCCGCGTGGTGGCCTCGGCGGTGGCTTCACGCTGTTCGCCGGCTGCGATTTCCGCATCGCCGTCGAGGTCGGCATCCAGCAGGCGATGCGTGTAGTCGAAGGTCGGTCCAAGAAGCTGGCCGCCCGGCAGGTCCTTGAAGCAGGCCGAGATGCGCCGCTCGATCAGCATCGCGCCGGTGTCGACGGGTTCGCTGTAGCCGAAGCGCGGCAGGGTTGTACGGTAGGCACGCACGAGGAAGATCGCTTCGATCAGATCGCCGCGCGCCTGCTTGATGGCGAGCGCCGCCAGCCGCCGGTCGTAGAGCGAGCCTTCGCTCATCACCCGATCGACGCCAAGCGCGAGTTGTTCCGTGATCTGGTCGAGGGTGAGGGCAGGAACCGAACGGTCGCCGCGGCGCCGGTCGGCGAGCAGCCGGTGCGCGTTGTCGATCGCGGCTTCGCCGCCTTTGACTGCGACATACATGGTCAGACCTCCCGTGCGACCAGCCGCGCCGTGCGGGGCAGGCAGGCAAGCGAGCCGCCGGCGACAAGCACCAGATCGATGCCGCGCGGAAAGCGTCCGGCGTTTTCGTTCCAGCGGCTGGCAAAGTCATCCGGCAGGCCACGCGGGGCGATCGTCGCCTCGCCGCGGATCCCGGGACCCCGGAACGTCAGCGCCGCGCCGCCGTCAAAGGCTTCGACGGCGACGACCAGCGTCGCCGACCGGTCGGGATATTCCTGCATTCCTTGTGCGAAGTCGCTGAGGCAGGGCAGGGCAGAGCCGTCGGCAATCAGGGCGAACGCCGCTTCGGCCGGGTAATCCACGATCCGCGCGCCGGTGTGGAAGACCAGCCATTCGCGCACCGCTTCGCTTCGGCCGAGCGCTGGGTCCAGCCAGAGCGGCGTGTCGGCATCGGCCAGCGTGCGGGCGAGAGCGCCGAGAAGCGGTGGCAGCGGCTCTTGCGGCGTGACGCGCGGCTTGATGTCGATCACGGTCGCTGGCCGCGCCATGGCATCCATGACAGCGCGAAAGACGGCCTGTGCATCCAGAACGGGATCGATAAAACCGCCGTCGAGCGCGATTGCTTCATTGCGCATCAATCCTCTCCCCGAACCATGGTGAAAAAGTCGACGCGGGTGGCGGCCGCTTCTCGCCGGCGCGTTTCGTCCGCCGCGTCCAGTTCCTGTTGCAGCGGCGCGATCATGCGGGCATCCACCAACGCCGCCGTCGCGGGTGTGCGGCAGACAGCATCGACCAGTGCTGCGATGCGCGCCTTGTCCATGTTGCGCCCGAGGGCGACGGCATGGCCGACCGAGCCGTCCTGCAGCTTGACGCTCGCCCGCGTCACCGTCGCCTCGCCGAAATTGAAGGGCTCGCCGCTGCCGCCGACGCGGCCGCGCAGGGTGACCAGGCCGCATTCCGGTCCGCGCAGGATGCGGTAGGGCGGTGCGAGCTCGAGAGTGTCCCACAGTTCCTGCAAACGGCTAGCGCTGCTGCGCGCCAGCACCGCCATCCGGTTTTTGCGCGATGCGATGTCTTCCTGTGCGTGCATGCCAAATCCTATTTGTCTATTTATCTAGACAAGAAGATGAATTGGCTGCACCATAGGCGCGTCTGATGACGGACACATGACAGGGACAGGGACAGGGACAGCTATGGCAGCACGGTTGCAACGCGGCGTCGGTGTCGCCTTGTGGCGGCAGATCGCGGACGGCATACGCACCGGCATTGCCACCGGGCTCACCGACGAGACCGGGCGCCTGCCGCCGGAGGCCGAACTGGCGGAACGCTTCGGTGTCAACCGGCACACCGTGCGCGCGGCGATCGCAGCGCTTGCACATGAAGGTGTACTGGTCTCGCAACAGGGACGCGGAACCTATGTGCGACGTCAAAAACGCCTTGTCTATCCGATCGGCGAGCGGACGCGGTTTTCCGCCGGGCTTGGGGATCAGGCGCGTGATACGCGCAGCGACATGATCGGCACGGCAAGGGAGCCGGCGACCGCATGGGTAGCCACAGCGCTTGACCTCGAGCCCGGAGAAGCGGTCATCCGTATCGAGAGCCTCGGCCAGGCCGATGGCGTTCCCGTGTCCCGGTCTACCTCCTGGTTCGATGCCGGCCGGTTCGACGGCATAGCCGAACTTTTTTCCACGATAGGGTCAATCACGGCTGCGCTCTCGAAGCTGGGCGTCTCCGACTATCGTCGTACCTCGACGGCGATCGAGGCGCGCCATGCGGAGGAAGGCGATACGCGCGAGCTGCAATTGGCGCCCGGCGCCATCGTCATGGTGACGCGCGCGGTGAACTGCGACCTGTCAGGACGCCCCGTTCAGTGCTCGATAACCCGCTTCGCCGCTGACCGCGTGGAGCTGGTGGTCGAGGCACCGACGCTCGGCGGCAATTGATACAGGGAACAGTTCACGGGATTTCCGAAGCGCCTAATGGAGCAGCGAGCATTGCGTTGGAATGGCTTCACATGCCGCCGCCACCCTGACGGACATACGCCATGTGGAACACCCACTTGGCTATAACACTGAGCATTTTCGATGCTTAATAAGTGATTGAAAGTAAATGGTAAAAGCGATGGCTGGGGAACCTGGATTCGCAGCCAGCAAAACGCCACTTCCCAGCTAGATCATTGATCCCGCTGCGAAATTCAGCCTGTCGGAGTGGCCTCGCCACAATTTGTGCATCACTTCTGTGCCCAGATCCGAGGTAAGCGTCCGGTGAAGGCCGCGGTCAGGCTGCTTTCGCCGTGACGGTGGATCGGCGCCAGTTCCACGGTAGGAGACCGCTCAGCTGGCCCTGCGGTGTATCAGCGATGCGGCTGAGCACGTCGGCGAGCCAGGCCTGCGGGTCGACATCATTGAGGCGGGCGGTTGCGATCAGCGTGTACATGACAGCAGCGCGATCGGCACCGCGTTGGGAGCCGGCGAAGAGCCAGGATTTTCTGCCGAGAGCCAGGCCGCGCAACGCCCGTTCAGCCGCATTGTTCGTGAGGCAGATGCGCCCATCGTCGAGGAAGCGCGTGAAGCCCGGCCAGCGCTTGAGCATGTAGTCGATCGCCTGGGCGGCAGGCGCATGTCGCGAGAGTTTGGACCGTTCGCGCCGCATCCATTCTTCCAGCTCGGCGACGAGCGGCGCGCCCCGCTCTTGACGCATGGCAAGGCGTTCAGCTGCGGCGAGACCATTGATGTCGCGCTCGATGTCGAACAGGAGATCAATGCGTTTGACGGCTTCGAAGGCGATCGGCGAGATCGGCGGCGCGGTCTTTCCCCGGCGGATATTGGCGGCGATGTCGGCGAGCACGAAGAACTTGCGCCGTGCATGGCTCCAGCAGAGTGCCTCCGTCACTGGTCCGGGCTTCCGCTCGGGGAGGTAGAGCCGGTTATAACCGGCATAGGCATCGGCCTGCAGAATGCCAGTGAACTGCTTCAGGTGCCGTTCCGGATGATCGCCCGACCGGTCGCGCGATGCGTAGAACAGGGCTGCCGGTGGTGATACCCCGCCGAAGGGGCGATCGTCGCGGACATAGACCCAGGCTCGGCCGGTGTCGGTCGCGCCCTTCGCCAGGATGGGCACCGTGGTGTCGTCGCCGTGAAGCCGCTCTGCCTTCAGCACATGCTCCTCGATGAGCGCATGCAGCGGACGTAGCACCGCCGCGCACGCGCCGACCTGATCGGCCAGCGTCGACAAGCTCAACTCGACGCCCTCGCGGGCATAGCGCTCACTCTGCCGGTTCAGCGGTTGGTGCTGGCCAAACTTCTCGAACAGCACCATGGCGAGCAGGTTCGGGCCGGCGAAGCCGCGTGGCGTGACGTGGAAGGGTGCCGGCGGTTGACTGATCGCCTCGCATTGTCGGCACGAGAACTTCTCGCGCACCGTCTGGATGACCTTCCATTGGCGCGGGATCACCTCCAGCGTCTCGGTCACGTCCTCGCCCAGCTTCGACAGTTTCGTCGAGCCGCAGCAAGGGCAGTTCTCGGGTGCGGCGATCACGACACGCTCGCGCGGCAGATGCTCCGGGAACGGTTTGCGCGATGGCCGCTTGCGCTCGAACGAGCAAACTGTCCTTGTCTGAGCAACCGCCCTCTCGGCAGCGAGTTCGTCCTCGGATGCGCCAGCCTCCAACTCTTCGAGCTGGAGCTCCATCTGCTCGATGAGCCTGGCCTTGCGTTCCGAACGACTGCCATAGAGCTCACGCCTGAGCTTCTCGATCTCCAGCCTCAGCCGCGCAATCAGCGTTTCGCTCCCGGAACTGACCGCCGCCGCGCGAGCGGCAAGCGCTTCGGCCTCGACGCGTGCGGCGCGCTCCGCGAGGATCATCGCGTGGGCAGCGGCGAGGTCGGAAGGGAGCGATTCAGCGTCGGACACAGGGCGATGGAATCACATCCACCACCATGTGCAAGGCCAAAATCATCAACCGGTCGCTGTCGGCCGCCAGGTCGTCTGCGGCATGCGCCAATCTATGCCTTCGAGCAGATAGCCGAGCTGTGCCGGGGTGATGGTGATCACGCCGTCGGCCGGTGACGGCCAGATGAAGCGGCCGCGCTCGAGCTTCTTCGAGAACAGGCAAGCGCCTTGGCCGTCGTGCCACAGAACCTTGATCAGGTCGCCGCGGCGGCCGCGGAAGACGAACAGATGGCCATTGTGCGGATCGCGCTTCAGCGTCTCCTGCACCACAAGCGCCAGGCCCGGAAAGCCCTTCCTCATGTCGGTGTGGCCGGTCGCCAGCCACACCCGCACGCCGTTCGGAACCGGGATCATCGCGACCCGAGCGCGTCCAGCACGCGCCGTAGCGCCTCGACATCCACGTCGCGATCAACGCGGACACGGCGCCCGCCGCCAAGCTCAATCTCGATGATGCCGCTCTTGCGGCGACGTTGACCGGGAGACACCGATGGCGTCGGCGCCTCAACGGCGGGCACGACAGCTGCGGGGACGATCTCCACCGGGACCAGTTGCGAGAGACCGGCGTCGACCCGATCGCACAGATCCTTGCGCCATCGAAAGAGCTGGCTGACGTGAATGCCCGCCGATCGCGCGACTTCCGACACCGATACGCCAGGCTCGAACGAGGCCGCGACCAGGCGTTCCTTCTCCTCACGTGACCATCGCCGACGCCTCTCGACCGACGTGATCACCTCCACACGCGGCATCGTCATAGGGCTACTCCTAGGATTACCCCTAGGACTTCCGACGTTCGCCCTCAGCCCGCAAGGCGGCCCTCACCGGAGGAATACGATCCGAGAGGGACGTCAAGGGTGTAATCTGCAAGTCCGCACGGTCTCGCGCTAAGCCGAACGGAACTTTGGGCAAACTTTGCCTAGTCTCTAGGGCAGACATGAACGATGGCTTTCGCGTAAATATGGATGACAGCTTCACGCCCTCATTTCGGTCCTAGAGCCAAGTATTGCTTCATTGGAAAGCACGCTCCGGTTAGCGAATTCAAAGGTCGGGTTTGCGCTTCACTCCGCGCGCACATTCTCGCCAGCGATTCAAAGAAGCCCGGGACGAAGTCCCGTGCGCTTTGGAGATCGACCGCATTCGAGCGTGGAACGCCGCGTACGTCGTGGGTATGGCGTGGAGCACCGACTGGGGCGGCCGTCGGTTGCGAGATGCACCATTTTTCGTCGCACCGCTTTCTACATGCAGATCGGGGCCGTTGGTCCTGCACGACCGTCGCCCGACAAGCGACAAGGAGCCACAGCTAGGACTAACCCTCGATCGCCTGTCAGATGCTCGCTCGAAGCAACTCATATGGACTTGTAACAGTATCGTTGCCGTTCCGTGCCTTGCGCCCATGCGCGGGAAGCTGCCTCCTTCCTTACGCAAAATGACTGGACTGCCCGGCGGCGGAGGTCAGGCAATCGCCTGTGATCCGCGTTGGAAGAACTGCGGGAAGGTGCCAAGATGACAATCAGGAACTCGTTCATAACACTGGCTGCGACGAGTTGCATGGCTGCGGGCCTGTTGCCTGGAACCGCGTTCGCGGCGGACGACGCTCGCGATCTGCTGAAGGCAATGTCCGACTTCATGGGCAAGCAGAAGACGCTCTCCTTCGACTACAATTCGTCGATCGAAGTGGTCACACCGGAATCCCAGAAGCTCCAGTTTGCAAGCTCAGGGAATGTCGCTCTCAGCCGCCCAGACAGGATCAAGGTCAACCGTACCGGCGGTTTCACGGACATCGAAGCCGTCTTCGACGGAACAACCTTTTCGGTACTCGGCCGAAACCTAAACGCCTATGCCCAGATCGAGGCAAAAGGCACGTTGGAGGACCTTGGCGACAAGCTCGCCAATGCGGGTATCGAGCCGCCGGGTGCTGATATTCTTAGTCCCGACATCTACGACTTGCTGATCAACGACGATGTCACCGGCAAGCATATCTCCAGCGCATATATCGATGGCGTGGAGTGCGAATATCTTGCTTTCCGAAGCCCCGATGTCGATTGGCAGATTTGGATCAAGGATGGCGATCAGCCGGTTCCGCTGCGCTATGTGATCACGAGCACTCACGTGCCACAGGCACCGCAATACACGATCGATACTCGGAATTGGAAGTTCGGACCGGGGGCCTCGACCGATTTCAGCTTCGACAAATCCACGGATGCCAAGAAGGTCGATCTGAGCCAATTGTGTTGATTGCCACTGAGAACTGACCCGGCGCAGCCCAATATTTCCATTGAGAATTGACCCATGTTTGAACCCTCCCTCGCATGTTTTCAGCGGGGGCTATGGAGTGATCGACATGGCGTTATT
>NZ_JAVXZD010000018.1:0-17072 GCF_032460275.1 Mesorhizobium sp. SP-1A
TGAGACCAAAAGCAAAAAGGAGAAAGGCAGGAACTTGACCCAAGCCACAGACCCGAAACATACCTAATAGGCGGGTCAATTCTCGGTGGAAATGCCGGGTCAGTTCTCAGTGGCAATCAACAGGTCGGCTCCTCGATCTTCTGCATCACCAGGCTGCCGCCTTTTTCCAGCCACAGCTCCTCTGGCTTCTGGCAGGAGATTTCGACAATCTCCGGATCGTCGAAATACTTCCTGATCGGCTTCAGCGCCTCGCCGAGCCAGTGAAGATCGATATCCCTCCTGCTGGTTGTGGCATCGACCTTCTTGAGCGGCGTCACCACCTTGTCGGCCGGCGCATGCGGCGCCTTGTCGCTGACGGAATCCATCTTCACCTGCCTGCTCGCTTCGACCTCTTCAGCCGCTCGAACTCCTCAGCGACCGGGTCCGCGTACAAATCGGAGAAATCGAGATCGCGGGTCACAAAGACGTTGATGTCCGACCCCTGGTCGATATGGATCGTCGGCCTGATATCCCTGGTATTGCCGAACGCTTCCGCGGCCATCTGCTGGATGCCGGCAGCGATCGTCTGGGCTGCAATGCCGCGCGCCTGCTGTTCGGGCGTTTCGGTGCTGCTCTGCGGTATCCGCGTCACCGTGCCATCCGGATTGACGATGGTGATGTCGCTGTTGCGATCGGGATTTCCGAGCGTCGCCACATATTGCGCCGCCCCGCCGATCATCGTGAGCAGCGCCGGCGGCCCAAAGCGCTCCCAATATTTCCTGTCCACTTTGCCTGTCATGCCCGATCGCCCGAGCCGGTCCGTACCGAAGGAACCGAGCTGGACCGAAACCCCATCGCCACGGATCATGCGCGTCCAGGCCACGAAAACGCGCTCCTGGCCTTGCTGGATGTCGGCCTTGTAGTCGCCGATCAGGCTCGACCCGGCGGGGATCAGGATGCGGCGACCGTCGAAAGAGTAGACGTCGTCGCGTACGATCGCCTTCGCCATGCCGGCGAGGTCCGAGTTGATCGCGGTTTCCAGCGTGCCCCTGATCATGGTGCCCTGGGCGATCCAGGCGTCGGTTCGATCGTTCTTCACGGCCCGCGACACCGCGACGTCCTGGTTTCCCATCGCCGCCAGAAAAGCTCTGTTGGCGTCTCCGCCCGTACCGTCGCGGTCGGCTACACCGGGGATGCCCTGTTCGGACGAATCTTCGCCGCCGTTCAGGCCGACCATACCCTGTTCATTGCCACCCGGCTGCACGGACGCCTGCGCCATATCCGTGCCCTGCTGGCCACGCGACTGGTCGTAGACCATTGCATTCGCCTTCACCCGCTCGAGCAACTTCTGCTGGCGTTCGAGTTCGATGCACTTTGGATTGTCGGGATTGTTTCCGTTCGAGCAATCGACCGGCTGTTCCGGCACTGGCGGCAACTCGACCTGTTCCACCGGTGGCGGTGGAGGAGGTGGCGGCGCCTCCGGCACCACCACGGTGGGGATCGGCGGCGGGGGTGGCGGCGCGTTGAAGCCTGGGCTTTCCGGCGCTCGCACCGGGGCGAAAGTTTCGGGCTCCGACTGGTTCGTCGCGACCTTTTCCGGCGGTGCCGAGAAGGCCAGATAGAGCACGATCCCAACGGCGAAGAGTGCGGCCAGCAACGCCAGGGGCCGTCCGATGCCTATTCCGCGCCGCCGCACGGCGCCGCCGATCGTTGCCTCGTTCTCGATACTATGGCTGTATTGCGGATCAGACATCGGCCTACCTCATGCTCCTGTCCGGGGAACCGCTCGAATACGCCCGTCCCTTTCCCAACGGCTTCGGTCCCACCACGCCCTCGATCGGCGGCGGCTCGTCGGCCGGCGCCGTGCGCAGATTGAACAGGCAGGTTTCCGTCTCCGTGCCGAAACGAAGCGTCCATTGGCGCGACACCGCGTCGATCACGATGTAGTCCTGCTCCCGGCGGTAGTTGACCAGCGACTCGCGCCGCTTCCTGTCGACGACGAATATCGCCGGCGTGTCGCCGGAGAATTTCATGAATGTCTTGATCCCGTCGTCGAAGACCCACACCGGTTTCGCGCCGGGGTCGCCCTTGAAGCCGTAGTCATAATTCACGTGATCGCGGCGAATGTTCTTGATGTTCGGATTTTTCTGCGCCTCCTGGGCCTGCTTCCACAGTTCGGCCATGCCCTTCATCCCGGCATCTTCGGGATAGGAAAATCGAAGCTTGTAGGTTTGATTGCGCTGGCTTTTGGAATCGTTGACCAGCAGCTCGAACGAATAGGTGCGTTTCGTCGTGATCACCGACATGTTCGTCGCTGCATCTTTCTCCATCGGCTTCAGCGTCAGCGAGCGCCGGTCGGCCGACGTCAGGATCTGCCAGGAGACGGTGTCGCCGGCGACGACCTGCGTGATTTCCTCGTCATTGCCGAACAGGATCACCGTGACCATGCCGTAGGTGCCGGTGACCTCGAACACCTGCTCCGCGGAATAGGGAACCGTGCGAATGCGAGGATCATAGCGTCCTGGCTGCGCCACCAATTCCGCGTGCGCGAGTGCCGTGCCGAGTACGATCGCCAGCGTCGCCAGTCCCATCCTCCTCATTGCGACAGCCCGCTTGGCATCATTTCCGGAACCCTGGTGTAGTCCGTGACCAGGAAGCCCAGCGGATTGAACATCCGCACCCTTTGGCTCATTTCCAGATTGCCCTGCCGATAGCGAACCGTCGCCGACCAGCGGTCGACTTTGGCCATACCGCCCTGGCGGCGTTCTTCCGTCTCGAAGCGCACGTTCATCGTCTCGTTGTTCAGGGGATTGACGGACAAAAGGTTCACCCGGACATCGCCCTCCGCCCCGATCCTCTTGACCGGCGACTTCGGATTGCCCGGGTTCATCAGCTCTTCGTATTCCCGGAACGCCCGCCCATTCGGGTCCGACCACAACTGGATCATGTCGAAAGTGTCGGCGAGATAACGGGGATCGTAGGTCTCCCGCTTGATCACGTAGTTGCCGATGAAGGCTGCCCTCACCGCCTGGAGTTCGGAGACAGACCTGTCTTTGTCGAGCGTCGTCACCGTCTCCATGTAGCCTGTCGCCTTGTCGACGATCAGCGGCACGACTTCGGTCGATTTCAGCGGAAACAGCTGCGCCGACGACCAAACCGAGATGCCGGCGACGGCCCACCCCGCAATGGCCGCCAGGCCGAGCACGAACGCAAGCAGTGAAAGGAGCGACCTCTGCCGTGCGCCCCATGTCAAATGCTGCTGATAGAGTGCCTCAAAACCTGGAATTTTTCCGTCGGGCTCGCCGATTGCCGTTTTCCTCAACAATGCCACTCGAATTTATCTCCGCGCAAATCCCGGAATCGCCGCGAACCTAGCCGGAACGGCCCCGCATTCGGCTGGCAAGCATCCGGCCCATGGCGCGGGTTCCGCGCCCCATGTCTCCCGCCATGGCCATCGTGCCGCGCACCGCGTTGCCCGTAATGCCTTCTGGGGTGAGGCTCGTTGCAAGATTGGCTGCTCTCGAGCCGCTATTTTTTGCGCTTCGCAATCCCTCGCCTACGCTGCCGGCAGCAGGGAGCCCGAAAAACGCTGCTCCATACGCAAACGAGAGCGCCAATGACGGCACCCGAACGACGAACGCGGCCACCACCAGCATGTAGAGCACCAGACCGGCCGCCACGCCGAAGGATTCCTCCTGCGTCGCCGTCGCGATCTGGATGGAATCGAGATAGGAGCGGACAAAGCCGAAGCAGAAGCCCGCGATGATGTAGGAAAAAAGCAGCGTGAAAATTCCGAACGCGATGCCTTTGACCCATCCTTCAAACACAAACCTGGTCATGCCGAAAAAATTGCACAGAATGGCAATCGGCCCGACGGCAAGCATCACCGCGACCGTCATCTTTGCAAAGAGCGTCACGCCGGTCAGAACCAGAAGCATGGGGATCAACCCGCCGCCAACAATGAACAGGTCGAGCAACGCGCCGACGATCGAGCCGATCCATCCACCGGCCTGCGCTGTCGCAATCGCCGATGCGAACTCGTAGACCTTCTCGGCGACCTGACGGACCTGGTCCGCCATATTGGCGCCGCCGGCGATCCCCGCCATGCGCGAAGACAGGGCTGCGCCAAGCTGTTCCGGTGTCTCCAGGATCAGCTTGCCGACCTCCTCATGGAAGACCGACCAGGACATCACGAACGCATATGCGAGAGCGACCTTGCAGCCGGTGATGGCCATATCCTGGAAACTGATATGGGTGCGGCCCAACGCCCCCCACAGAAAATAGATGATCAGGAACAGAGCCAGCAGGGAGGTGACCAGTCCCTTGTTTTCAGCAAATAGCCCCCAGGCGCGCTCGATCGTGTCCTGGTTGATCTTGTCGAAATAGGTGAGCGCGGTTCCATAGAAATTGGTGAGCCCGTCCCGCGGATCCATCTGGCAACACCTCCGGTCAGAACTGGTTCACCGGCCTCATGGGGCCACATTCATCGGTCATCTGCTGGATGATGATCCCGCCGGCATTCCTCGGGCTTTGATCTTGAGCATACGCAAGTTCGCCGACCGGATTCTCGTCAGCCGAGCACTTCGCCAAACGCTCCTTGTGGCCGGCGCAGCCGACAAGCGCGACGAGGCAGGCCAGCAACGGGATGGAACAGGGCGGCTTCACTGCGATTGCGCTTCGAATTGTTCAAGCTGCTCCCTGACGGACTGGCTGTCCTGCTGCTGGCCGTTGTGTCTGCGGGCTGTCCCAGCGGCGAAGGTCTTCAGGAATTGCGATTGCTCGGAAAGGGCTGCCTTGTACCGCTGCGATTCCAGCACGACGGCGCTGTTCAGGGCGCCGACCGCTTCGTTGGCGGTCTGGTTCCCCTGCAGCACCATCTGCGTGTTCTGCTCCAGGGCGCCTTTCATGTCCTGGGCTTTGCCAATCTCGCCGGCGGCATTGGTGAAAGCGACCGTCCGCTCCTTCGATGCGGCGTTCATCGCATCCGTCATCGCCGTCAAGGCCGTGAGTGTCTGGACGCCCTGATTGTAAGCCTGGTTCGCACCGGTGAGCTCGCCGCCGGTCACCGCGTCCTTCACCATCTTGACGAGGTTCAGGCCGTTGATCACTTGGGCTGCCATATTCTGAAACTGGCCACTGATCCCGCCGAACGACGCCTGATTCCCCTGCAGGATCGCGCCGAAATCCGGAGCCTGGCTCATCGTGAACCCACCACCGGTCGCCAGCGCCGAGAACTGGCCGGCGTCCTGCGTCCTGTCTCCGGTGATCGCCTGCAGCGTCCGCGTCGTGTTGTCCTTGATGATGGTTGTGTCCGACTGGATCTGCGACGTCAGCGCCTTGATCTTCTCGTTGACGGCGGTATTGGCACGGTCCGTCACCGGCACCTGCGCAAAGGCCGCCGTCGACAACAGGAGCGCTAACGCGCTGCCAAGAATGATCTTCTTCATCGCTTCCCATCCTTCCGCTTCGTTACCGTTCTGATCGCTTATTGAGCCCGCCGGCTGTCGACGACCGCCACCAGTCCGAGCACATTGTCTTCCATCGCCGCGAATGTGGCGTTGCGGCCCTGCGCCCGCGCCTGTTCCTGCAGATATTGCAGCAGGCGCTGAATGTCGGCCGTCGACGATTGCGGCGGGACCGCATAGCAACGCGTCGACCCCGTATTCACCACCGTGGACGGGCAAGCGATTTCGGCGATCTTGATCTCGCCGGAACCGTCACCGAAATTGCCGTTTTGACCACTGCCGGATCCCCTCAGAAACGCCGACGCCTCTCGCAGTTGACCGAGCATGGTCTGTTGCTTCAGCTGGTTCGCCTCGAGCGCCTTGCCGACGAAGGCATTCCACGTCTCGGCCCGCTGCAGCTGCGCTTCGGTGTTACGGTCCACGGCCTCCTTGATGCCTTCGCCGCAACCTGCCGGCGCCAAGACCATTTGCGGGATCGGGGCTCCCATCGGGCGCTGGTCGCCAAATTGCCGCTTGTTGCGGTTATAATACTGGCTGACCATGTTCACGTAGTTCTGGGTCTCGGGAATCTGCGGTATGTTGCCGTTTTGCAGAGACTGCCGATTGGGTCCGGCGTTATAGCCGGCCGCGACCAGATCCAGCCGGCCCGGATACATGCCCATGATCTGTTTCAGGTACGCCACGCCGCCACGGATGTTGTCGCGAAGGCCGTAGGGATTGACGCCGAGCTTGGCGGCGGTCGCCGGCATCAACTGCATCGTGCCGAGCGCTCCGACCGCGGAGACCGCGCTTTGGCGGAAACGCGATTCCTGCTCGGCAATCGCCATGGCAAAGTTCGGATCGATGCCCTGGCGCCGGGCTTCGTCCGCCACCAGTTGCCGGATCTGCTCCTGGCTCGCATTGCGCGGATTGTTCGGTCCGATCTCGCCGCCCCAGCCGCCGCCGCCGCCAAAGGACGAGCAATCCATGCCGCCAATGCCCTGCCCCGGCGCATAGCTGTTCGCCGTGTCGCCCGAGTTGCCGCGCGTCATCTCCTGATTCTTCCGATAGTTGTGGTACCACTGCTGCGTCGTCTGCTGGATCTTCAACCGGGCGCCGTCATCCACCGGCACCTGGGCATATGACGACAGCATCGCGCCCGCCAGCAATGCCGCAGCAATCGTCCCGCACAGCATCGGTCGCAGCATCGTCTTACCCCTTCCAGTCGCAGAATTTGTCCAGCCAGTCGCGCGGGTCCTCGCCATATTCCTCGCGCAGCACTTCGACCTGGCGCACCGTGTCCTCACGGCCGGACAGCACCTTCACGAAATCCATCATGTGGCCCATGTCGACACGGGCCACGACGCTGTCGCGGGCGTGCTTGATGAGGACGAATCGCTCCGCCGGATCGCCCTCCTTGACCCAGGCGAATTCGGCGTCCGACAGCCCGAACGGCTTCTTGAGGCTGTCTTCGTCAGCCTTGGGGAACGGAAAGAAGATGTTCGTCGAGGTCTGCTCGATGATGGTGCGCGAGACGCTCGATCGCACCACATCATCCGGTGATTGCGTGCCGAAAATGATCATCCCGTTGCGCTTGCGGATGGTCTTGAAATAATCCTTCATCGAGCGCCTGAACTCCTCGTCATCGAGAAGCTTCCAGGCCTCGTCCATCAGATTGATCACCGGCGTCTTGCCGTCGTAGATCTTGTCGAGGCGATGGAACATGTAGAGAAGCGCGGCTGTCCTCGCCTGCGGGTCTTCCAGGATCGAGGTCATGTCGAAGCCGATCATCGGCCTGGAAATGTCCAGACGGTCCTCCGCATTGTCGAACAGCCAGGCGTACGGCCCGTCATCGACCCACTTGTCGAGTCGCGCCATCAGGCCGGATTCGGTCCGCTGCGATCCGGCAAGAAGCGAGCGCAGCGCCGACATGCGCCGGAACTTCACATCGCCCGAGGACATGATCTGCTTGATCGCCGAGCGGATGATCTGCTCTTCCTGCGGGGTCAGCGACTCGCCCTCGCGGCTCGGCTTCAGCATGAAGCTGATGAGCCGATAGAGAAACACGCGGTTCTCCTCCGTGTTCTCCATCATCAAGGGGTTCCAGCTAGACGCCTCGCCCGGCTCCAGCGTCATGTACGTGCCGCCGGCGGCCCTCACCATGATGTCCAGACCACGGTCCTTGTCGAAAACCACCGCCTTCAGGTCAGGATTGACGCGATAGGCCTGGTTGATCAGGAACGACATCAGCACCGTCTTGCCGGAGCCGGTCGGGCCGAACACCGTCGTGTGGCCGACATCGCCCTGATGGAAATTAAAGAAGAACGGCGTTCCCGACGTCGTCTCGAAAATCGTGATCGCCGGCCCCCAATGGTTGCCGTCGGGCTTGCCATAGGGATAGGCGTGAAACGACGACAGGCCGGCAAAATTCAATGTCGAGATCGTCGCCCGTCTGGCGATGTAGGCCTGGTTGCCGGGCAGCTGCGCCCAATAGCAGGGTTCGCAATTGAGATCCTCGCGCACATAGCTGGCGCCCAGGGCGCCGAACTCCGAACCGATCACCGCCACCGCCTCGTCCAGGACGTCCATGCTCCTGGCGATCGGCATTACGGTCAGGTGATGTTCGGCGAAAGCGACGTTCTTCCGCGCCAGCTGGTCGCGCGCGAAATCGAGATCGCTCTGGATCGACGATCCACCTTCATCGGATTTGCTGAGCTGCCGATCCAGGCGGTCGATCTTGTAACGGGCGGCCTGATCGTCAACGAATGATAGAGATTGCGTGACCACCATCTCGAAGGGTTGCTTGAGCACATAGTCGAGCATTCCGGCGCCCGTTTCCGGCGGGTACTCCTTCAGCGAGATCATCGCGGCATAGCGATCCTCGCCCCGCGTATCCCCTTCCAGGTGAATCGTGCGATTGCCGAATGTGGTCCGACGTGACGGCACCATCTCGTCGATCGGCATGTTGCCGAGAAGCATCGGCCGAACCTTGCAGGCATTGAGCAGTGTGTAGAAAAACTCGCACTGTTCCGAAAACCAGACGACGCGCGCATCCGGTTCAAGGACCATGTCGTCGCTTACGTCGCGATAGATCCGCCGGCCATCCGGCATCGTCACCTCGACGCGCTTCACATCGCGCAAGACCTGCGGGCCGTACGGGTCGAGGCTCTTCTCCAACGCCCGCGTCGCCTCGAGCAGCTTGTCGCGCATGTGGCGCAGCTGCTCCCGCGCCACCACAGAACCGCCCACACCCAGAATGCGGCTTGGAAACGAGCCCTTCCTGAACACCGGTCGCACGACCAGCGACACATAGGTGTCGTTCACGAACATCTCGTTCTTCGAGATGCTTGCCTGATAGACCTCGTCCATGCGGGCCATGAAGGGATTGGCAAAGGTGCCGGGCAACGACGGCTTCACCTTGTGCCGGACGACATGCGTGTACAGCGCGAAGCTGCCGAGATTCGAAATCGCCCGAAATGCCGTGTTGCGCTGCCGTTGCAGCAGATTGACGTAGTCGATATCGGCGGTTTCGAACGAAAATCCGTTGAGGCGCAGCGTCGTGGCAAGGCAATCGTTCTTGAGCCGGACGATGCCGTTCTCGATCGGCGCGAAATACGGCACATGGGCCGATACCCCCCTGTCGGCGAAGATGTCCCATCCCCGGCTGAGATTCGACCGCAGGGCGCTCGCTACCGTCGTCATTTGCCGTAGGTCCTGATGCGTCCGCCGATCCGCCTTCCGAGCGGATTGACCCCGCATGCACTGTGCTTTTGCAGGATGTCGAAGAACCACAGGTCGATCTTCGTGCTCACGACGTACAAGACCGAATGCTGGACGATAAAGGCGGCCGGGAACCAGAGAATGGACCCGAGCGCCAGGAACAGCATGAGCGAGGTGAAGCACTCCGCGAGAAAGAAGGTGTAGGGGATGCCCATCACCGTCGGCTGCCGTGTCATCGCCAGGATGACCGGATAGGTGTCCACGATCTCTTCTTCGTCTCTGTTTGCCATGACGATGAAGGCGCCTATTGTGCGCCGCCGGCCAGGAAATCGACTAGCTCGGCCGCCGCGAACATGCCGGCGAGCGAACCGCCGACCCGCAGGAGCGCACCCCAGCTCCAGTAGCCAAACGCCGCGGCGAGGAACATGCCGATGAAGGCGATGGCGCCGATGCTGCGCCCGAACGGTCCGGTGAAGAACTGGACAATGCGGTCGGCGGCGTTCTGCAGGGCCTGCAGGTTCTGCGCGGCTGCCGGTTCGATCGCTGACATGAACAAGATTCCCGCACTCACCGTCGCCATGGTCGAATGCACGATCACCCGCTTGCCGCGTGGTGAATTCCACCCCGCCTGGGCGGCGTCCTTCAACCCGCCGTAAAATGTCTTCACGCTGTTCATTGGCTGCCTTCCTCTCTCACCTTCACTGGCCCGTCCGGGGGCTGTATCTGCTGAGCCGCATCCGTCCCGTCGGGACCAGGGCCGTTCGTGGAAAACACCAGCATCGTCGATCGTGCGGGACTTGAGGCCTTTGTGCTGGCCGCACTCCGCTGCCCGTTCGAGTGGAATCCCTGGCGCGCCCGGCCAACGGCCTGGATGTCGCCTGGCGCATATGCGTGGGTGTAGAGCTCCACCACGCGCGTGACATAGTCGGCCGTTTCGCGGATCAGCGGCAGCGATGTCCGCAGATCCACCTTCGGCTCGCCGGCGTTGTAAGCCGCCGCCACAAGAATCGGATTGCCGTACTTGTCGACCAGCACCTTCAGGAACTTCGCCGCGGCGCGCACATTCTGCGCCGGATCGGTCAAATCGTGCGCGCCATATGCCGCTCCCGTTTCCGGTAGCATCTGCATGATCCCGACCGCCCCTGCCCCACTGACCGCCGTGCCATCGAAAGCGCCGTTCTCGGCCCGGGCAATCGACAGCATCAAATTCGGATCGACGCCCTCTTCGTGCGCAGCCTCAACAATCAACCGCGCCACATCGCCGGGCATGCCGGCCAGCAGGTCGGGCCGCACCTTTGCATCGGCGTCGCCAATCTCCGGCGACCGCATCAGAGCGGCGGCATCCGCGACGCTTTCAGCGGTCAGATCGCGCGGCGGCTCAACCTGAAGCGGCTCGGCCGGATAGGCAAAGACATTGGCGCTTGCTCGAATGGCCTTCACCCGAGACGGTACCGAGACAGCTTCCGCTACTGTGCGCGATGCCGCTGTCTTTGCTCCGGCGCGAACGGAAAACGCCTCGTCGCTGAGCGGCCTGTCCACGCCTGAAGGTCGAACTGCCGTATCCCCGCCGAAAGCGTGGACGGGCGTCATCGCGCACAAAAGTGCAACGACCTTCACGCACCGGACACTGAAAAGTCGCGTCCCTTCCCTCGTCAAAAGCCGCATTCCTGACCCTGAAAATCGCACGGTAGATTACACTATCGTATAATCAACGCTGCGTTGGTCAAGCAATAAATATCACTATCGTATAAGTTCGTGTTCGGCTCTTGATCGCTATAGCCGCTCCGAGGCCGACGTCAGGAGCCCTTTCGCTCCCACGGATCGCGCGTCCACTGGTAGCGAAGTTGCTCCTGGTCGCCGAGATATTTGGCGAGGTTGACGGCCGTGCCGCCTTTGACGAACACCGATCCCGCCTCCGCTCCGGTGCGATAGCCAACAATGCGGCAGAGGTAGTTCGGCAACGGCCTGTTCACGCGCTCAATCTGGTAGCAATCCGTGATCTGGTACTGATAGCCGTCGCTCAAGGTCTGGAACTGACGGTTTTGCTGCTGCACAGGGCCGAGCCTGTATCGCTGATCGGGCGACGCTGACATTTGCACCAACTGGCATTCGGAAAACGTCCCATACGCCTTGCATTGCGTCAGCTTCAGCTCCGTCCAACGATGGGGAACGGAGTAGCTCAACGGCTCTACCGGCGAGGCACATCCTGCCACAGCCATACCGAAGGCCATCACCGCCATGACCGGAATCTTCATGCAATCCTCCCGTGTGGCTCAAGCGCACATCCGTCGGGCCGCCGGTCGACAGCGCTGACGGTGATTGCGACGGAACGAGATGCCAACTCATCGACCACATCTCGACCATGACCGGCACGCTTTCGCATTGCGCTTCGAATGCGAGCAACCAGAAACTTTGTACCCCTGTGGCTATGTCCATCGACAAGACGGTGGCCGTCCCCGCTTCGGAGACGAAGCAATGACTGGCAAGATCTCAGACTCGCCTTCTTTCCCAACTCGGCGGGGGCGTCGCACAGCAACGGGACTCCTCAGTTGCTCCGCCCGTTTGAGGCCGATGGTCGACCTTCCCTTGGAGGGTTTTCCGCGCCCGGCTTCTATCGACAATCGTGGGTCTCTCGCTTTCATGAAATGTTACTATCGTATAACTTTATTTGCCGCAATTCCAAGCCCGCCGGCCTGACGCAGCAGCAGCCTTCGGCCGTGCTGCGGGCTTTGGATTCCGGCCGGGAAGGAGAAGGTGAGGCGTACGGCCGCCGCGGCGCTGCTGGGGATTTACGGTGCAAGATAGCGGCGCTAGCGCAATCCTGCAGACCGTTCCCATGTGCATTGCGCTGCTCTTGAATTGCGCTGGCCGACGATAGTCTCATCGGCGAGATTTCGTTCTTCTTCCCTCTTGCGCTCGTCGTCAAAGTCTGAAGCCGGTCTGATGCGGCGGCTGGTCGTCTCGCCGCAGATAGCGCCGATGAGCGTCAGGAATGCCAGGATTGCGATCAGTTTCACCCAGAAGTGCTGGACAAAGAAATCGTATCCCCACGAGCCAACCGCAGGCGCCCATGCCGCGCCAGCAACGGACGACCCGATCCACAGAAGAAGCCAACAACCGACGGCAATCCAGACGAAAAGCATGACAAGGCCGGCAAACATCCAGAACGCCCGCACCGCTTTTTTGATGGCCCTGATCATTGTCATCGTCCATTCGATTCGACCGCACTATGCGCCGCGAAGGCGGCCATCGGTACTCATGAAACTTGCACTATCGTATAATTTTATGCTATAGCACTTTCTGGTCGGTTGAAAAAGGCCGAACTGGAAATGCACATCATTGCACCGATTTCTATCGCTGTCCTGGTGGCTTCGGCCGCTCCCGTCGCTGCCCAACAGGCAACGGCGCCGGGCCCTGCGAAATTTGTCGCATACTACCAGAATGCCTACGCGAGCGGACGTGATCTGGTCCCCGGACCGCAACGGGTGCTGGACCCTGCCAGTTTGGCAACAGCCCTGAAGCTCGAGACCGTCATTCCCGAGGCTGCGTTGACCGGCAACGCATTTGTCGATGCCCAAAACACCATCATCAAGCTGGTTGGTGCACAGGGCTGCCGGTCGACGCAGCAACTCCGCTTGGGAGAGATGCGGGCGTCATGCTCGATGCTGTCGCTGGTCGGTCTGAATGCTGCCCTGCAAACGGCAGCAGCGCCCGCGGGCGGCGCATTTCCCTGCCATTTCTTGGGAGCGAACAGCGGACAGCCTTCGGTTCGCTTTGCCGAATGCTTCTTCATTGGCCCCGACGATCAAGCGCAACCGCTGTCCGAATACCTCATTCGTCGCGGGCTGGCCTTCGCTGCCCGGGCGCCGAACGGCGCGGCGCTCTTTTTCCTGAATACGCCGCTGCCGAAGCCGAGGCCGCCAAGGCGCATGTCGGCATTTGGTCGAATGCCGCGTTCCGCCATCCCTATGGCGAACGGTATCGGCAAAGCCAGACGAATTGATGCGGGTTCCGACACTCATGCTTGTCGCCATCGTTTCCGGTTCTCTCGTGTACGCCTATGCAGCCGTCGTGCCGTCTGTTCAGTTGCCGACGCGACCGGAGCCAATTCTTGTCCAGGCGCAGGTACCAAGCGGCGGAGATTCGGCCGCGCCCGCAGAGGTGGGCGCCAACAAATTCGTGCCCTTTCCCTCGACCGCGCAGTTTGAAACCGGCGACAGCTGGATCGCCGGCGGCAAGCGTTACCGGCTCTACGGCCTGCAGGCCTGTTTGCGCGGCACGTCGGTGACGATCGCACCCGGCGCCAAGCGTGACTGCGGTGAGCTGAACCTGATCATGGCGCAGGCTATAATCCGTGACAGCAAACCCGTCTGCACGACGATCCGGGAACTCGACGCCAACAATATGCTTGTCGTTTGCCGAACAACGACGGGCAAGACCGGCTACGATCTGGCGACCTACATGATCGCGCAGGGATGGGGCTTTGCCGCGGTCAGCTCGAGCGGCGAGCCCGCCGTTCCAGGTTATCGGCTTGTCGAGCAAGGCGCACGCGAAGCGCAGGAAGGGCTCTGGGCCTATTCCGATTTTCCGCACCCCGCCTCCATCCTACTCGGACAGGGCAAACAGAAAACGCCAAAAAATGTAGCCGGTGAGCAATGAAACCTCTCAACGGCATCGCGATCGTCGCCACGCTCGCCGCCATATGGCCGGCAAGCGCGCAGACCTCGACCGATAGCGCTCTGCCGAAGCAAATCTACGGACGCGTGCAGGTGCTCGACGGTTCGACCATTGAATTCATCAAGACCAGGAAAATCGTCCGTCTTGCAGGCTATCTTGCGCCTCGGCTCGACCAGGTTGCCACGACCGACAGCGTCGAGTGGCCCGCTGGCCAGGTAGCGCGCGATTGGCTGGTCCTTCGAACCCTGAGACACGACGTGAATTGCGCACCCGTTGCGACCGATGCGAACCGCACCGTTCTCGCGCATTGCTTTGTCGAAGATACCAATCTGGCCGCAACGGCGATCGCAGAAGGCATCGGCTATGCGTTCAATTTTCCCGGGGAGCCGGAGGTTCCCGCGTATTTCGATATCGAGCGTCGTGCGCGAGGCCCGGGTTTTGGCGTATGGTCCGATCCGAAACTCACCCCGCCGTGGAACCTCAAGCCTGACCAGGCAGCGGCTCCCGCAGCGGGCTCGTCGTCAAAGGAAACGCCGGACCCCGGCCTTCCCCTTCCTCCTCCCGATCCAGTGCCATCAGACAATTCTCCGCGAGGTTAAGATGAGAAAGCTATTCTTCACGCTCCTGATCGCTGGCTGCGGCGTGGCCTCCGTTTCGCCGGCGATGTCACAGACGTCGCAACAGCCTTCCCGATCCAACGACGTCGACCCGGATCAGTGCGGCGCCGGCGGCATGGGGTGTACGCCCGCCGAAGTGCAGAAGTGGATGGACAGGGGCAACGAGCTCGCAAATCTCTCCAGCGCCGATCTCAGCCAGTACGCGTACGCTTGCGCCAAACATCCGGACTGGAAGCACGATTGCGAGACCGATCCCGGTAAGGTTCTGCGTCGCCTCGGCATCACCGACTATCAATGACGGGCTGTCTTCAATGCACCAGACGGCTGCTCTAAGTCTCACGGCATTTGTTTCACTCATGGTCGGCGGCGCTGGCGGCTACGCCTATACAAACTCGATCCATGCCGGCGAGGTTGCGGACCTCACCGGCCAGATCGCAGCGTTGCAAATGAAGGTCGACGAATGCGAAGCAGCTGCCAGGCTTGACGTGCCGTCGGACGAGGAAGCGCTCGCAGCAATCCGCAAACTCATTTTCTTCGGTGGCGCGAAAAATGCGGCCATCGAACAGTGCAAGCAGGACGGCGTTGCTCCAGGCGTCGTCTGCTCCCTCACGATCACGGATAAGCACGACCTCGCCCTGCCCAAGGTGCTGCGCTTCGTCAAAATCGACGGCGTTTGGGCATCACAAAATTGATGTGACAAGGAGAAAAACCATGAAGCCTTGCCGGTATATGCTTCCAGCAATTGCAGGGGCCGTTATCGGCCTCACGACCATAAATGCTGGAGCTCAAGATGCTTCGTTCGGCTGCAAGATCCTGCTTTGTGTCGCTTCGCAGAACCCATCATGGCAAGGCGTCTCCTACTGCGTGCCGCCCGTTCTTAACCTTCTTGCTATTCGAAAAGTCCACCCTGGTTATTGGCCCTCCTGTCCCGAAGCGGGAACCGGCAAGCCAGGCTATGCCGAATATGAAGACTGTCCCGCCGGAACGACCCCGACCACCATCAATCGCGAAAGCGGGCATGGCAGTAACATGCGCGGTACTCCCGCGTGCGCCAAACCGGTCCAGACTGCCTGCTCCAAGCTCTACAATCGCGATCATCGTGTCGGCAACAGCAACTATCAGCAGAATGCCGAATTCCAACGTGTTGGCAATGCATGCACGACGACTGAGATCATTCCGAGGACACGCCGCAAAGATCCTTACTATTTCGACATTCGTAACAAAGGAATCGGCAGTGTCGCGCGCTACTATTTTAACCTGAGGCACTAATAGTTTATGCATCCCCGGTCGTTGACCCGAGCGCACTCAATGCGCAGAACGCGACGCTTATGGAACATGGATCGGGCATATTGAGTAGATAGTCGACGCCGCGCCTCGGTCGCCGGAGTGATGACAATGATCTCCCCTCGCGAATAGCGACAGGACGATTGAACAAACCGAATCACCCATCCGATCGCGCAGCAAGTCGGCCCCGAACGCCGACAGGAGCACCGTTGAAATTCCGCCTGCGTGGCCGTGGTTAAGCAGGAAGCACCGCGCTCAGTTGGATGGACCCTCGCCCCGAAGGGGGGGCCGCAAATTCGAATCCTCTCCGGCGCGCCGGAGAGGATGAAAATCAGAACTTGTATGTCGTTGTACTACCGATAGATTCCTAGTCTCGTATACATCAGCCGTTTCATATTGTGTGCGGGATTGGCCTGCCCGATCCCGATGGGTCGGGCTCGTGTCAACTCTCTGTTTGCGAAGCCTTACCTACCTAGCTTCGCGCACAGTTTGGCTAGATCGTCGTGATAGCCGTTCGCTAGTGCCAGCGACAGCAGAATGCGTGCTTTTGGCCCCTGAAGACGTCCAGCGAGGATCGCCCCGGCGTCTTCAAGATCACGACCGCCACCATCTGCGTATAGCGGAAGCACCCTACCCTGCGGACAACGCGAAGTGACAAGCGTTGGGATGCTCTGTGCGGTTGCGCGGGAAACAGCCTCGACGATTTTCGGTGTCCCGTTACCACGCCCGAAGCCTTCGAGCACGATTCCCTTAGCTCCGGAAGCGATTGCGGCTTCGAACAGCCGTTCGTCCGCGCCCATGGTCAGAGGCAGTAGGTCAACGCGGGTCTCAATTCCCTGGCCACGCAGTCGCGGATAGGACGGTGGTCGGCGGACAATCAGGACAGATCCGTCGTCGACCTCGCCCAGCGGACCGAAGCCGCTGGAATCGAAACCCGTTGTCCGGGAGGAATGAACCTTGGTCGCATCCACCGCGCAAAGCACCTTGCCGTCGAAAACAACCATCACACCAAGACCGGCAGAGCTCGAGTCGGCCGCGACCCGTATAGCATCGGCGAGGTTACGGGGGCCGTCAGCGTCAGGCTGATCCGAACGATTGCCGAGGTTCATCGAAGAGGTTTACAACTCGAAACGGCTGCACTCAGCCCTTGGTTATCGACACCAGAGGAATTTGAAATCCAACTCGCCCGGAAGGCGGCTTAGCTCGATGGCCCTCCTGGTCCAGCCCAAGGGGTTCATATGTGGACGCCTCCTTGGCAAGACGACAATTGACACTATCCTCAGATCGGTCGGTGCAGTCATATGTTCGGCCTTTCGATGCGGTATGTTAAGCCGCTGGCCCTGATGAATCT
>NZ_JAVXZD010000019.1:0-2496 GCF_032460275.1 Mesorhizobium sp. SP-1A
TGTTGATTGCCACTGAGAACTGACCCGGCATTTCCACCGAGAATTGACCCGCCTATTAGGTATGTTTCGGGTCTGTGGCTTGGGTCAAGTTCCTGCCTTTCTCCTTTTTGCTTTTGGTCTCATGCGCCGAGCTGTTCTTGAAGCGGAAGCTGTCATTTCCGGTTTCGAGGATGTGGCAATGATGGGTGAGCCGGTCGAGCAGCGCGGTGGTCATCTTCGCGTCGCCGAAGACGCTGGCCCACTCGCTGAAGCTTAGGTTGGTGGTGATGATGACGCTGGTGCGCTCGTAGAGTTTGCTCAGCAGATGGAAGAGCAGCGCACCGCCGGACGCACTGAACGGCAGGTATCCCAGCTCGTCGAGAATGACGACATCGGAATGGACAAGGCGATTGGCGATCTGGCCAGAACGTCCCTGTGCTTTCTCCTGCTCCAACGCGTTGACCAGTTCCACGGTCGAGAAGAAGCGGACCCGTTTGTGATGATGTTCGATGGCCTGGACGCCGATCGCCGTGGCGATATGCGTCTTGCCCGTGCCGGGGCCGCCGACCAGAACGATGTTGTTGGCCTCGTCGAGGAACTCGCAGCGATGGAGCTGGCGCACGAGCGCCTCGTTGATCTCACTGCTGGCGAAGTCGAAGCCGTTCAGATCGCGGTAGGCTGGAAAGCGTGCGGTCTTGAGCTGATAGGCCGTCGATCGCACCTCTCGTTCCGCCGTCTCCGCCTTGAGAAGCTGTGACAGGATCGGAATGGCGCCCTCGAACGCCGGCGATCCCTGTTCGGTCAACTCGCCGACTGCCTGCGCCATGCCGTGCATCTTCAGTTGCCGCAGCATGATGACGATAGCGCCGCTTGCCGGATTATGACGCATGGCGGGCCTCCGTCTTTCTCAGGGCATCGTATCGTTCGACATTGGCCTTGGGCTCGTTGATGAGCGTTAGGGCCTGAGGCGCCTCGATGGTCGGTGGTGTGAAGGATTTGCCGTCGACAAGGCGATGTAGCAAGTTCAGCACATGCGTCTTGGTTGGAACGCCGGACTTCAGTGCCATATCGACCGCCGACAGAACGGCCTGTTCATCGTGCTGAAGCACGAGCGCCAGGATATCGACCATCTCGCGGTCGCCGCCCGGCTTCTTGAGCAAATACTGCTGCAGAGTCCGGAACGCGTCGGGAAGCTCGGCGAACGGTGCGCCGTTGCGAAGAGCGCCCGGCTTGCGCTGCACGACCGCCAGATAATGTCGCCAGTCGTAGATAGTCTGCCCCGGCCGATCATGGGAACGATCGATGACGCGCCGATGCTCGCAGACGATCTGACCTTCCGCGGCGACAACGACACGATCCGGGTAGACCCGCAGGCTCACCGGCCGGTTGGCAAAGGAAGCCGGGACGCTGTAGCGGTTGCGTTCCAGATGCACGAGGCAGGTGGGCGAGACCCGCTTGGTGTATTCTACAAAACCGTCGAAGAGCCGGGAAACTGGCATCAGAGCCTGAGCCTCCTCAGCCCAGATGTCGGCAATGGTGCCACGCATCTGACCATGCGGCGTCTGTGCCCATAGTTCCTTGCAGCGCTGCTCCAGCCATTCATTGAGTGCTGCCAGCGACGGAAAGCGCGGCGTGGGCTGCCAGAGGCGGTGACGCGCGTCCTGCACGTTCTTCTCGACCTGTCCCTTCTCCCAGCCAGAAGCCGGATTGCAGAACTCCGGCTCGAACAGATAGTGGCTGGCCATCGCCTGGAAACGGACATTGATGTCACGTTCCTTGCCACGTCCGACCTTGTCGATCGCCGTGCGCATATTGTCGTAGATGCCGCGACCCGGAATGCCACCAAAGACGCGGAATGCATGATTGTGGGCGTCAAACAGCATCTCATGCGTCTGCAGGAGGTAGGCCCGGACGATGAAGGCCCGGCTGTAGCTCAGCTTCGTATGCGCTACCTGGAGCTTGGTGCGCTCATTGCCGATGATCGCCCAGTCCTCCGACCAATCGAACTGGAAGGCTTCGCCCGGCTCGAACGCCAGGGGCACAAACGTCCCGCGGCCAGTAGTTTGCAACTCCCTCTGCCGATCCTCCCGCCATTCCCGAGCAAAAGCCGCCACGCGGTTATAGGAACCCTCATAGCCGAGGCTTATAAGGTCGGCATGCAACTGCTTCATCGTCCGCTTCTGCTTGCGGCCCTTCTTGGATTCCGTCTTCAGCCAGGCCGATAACCGATCCGCAAACGGGTCAAGTTTGCTCGGACGCTCCGGGACCTTGAACTTCGGCTCTACGCCGTCGGCACGGAGATACTTGCGGATGGTATTCCGGGATAGGCCAGTCCTGCGGCAAATCTCCCGGATCGATAGATGCTCTCGAAAATGCCAGCGTCGGATCACGCTCAATAACGCCATGTCGATCACTCCATAGCCCCCGCTGAAAACATGCGAGGGAGGGTTCAAACATGGGTCAATTCTCAATGGAAATATTGGGCTGCGCCGGGTCAGTTCTCAGTGGCAATCAACA
>NZ_JAVXZD010000020.1:0-1438 GCF_032460275.1 Mesorhizobium sp. SP-1A
GGCGACGGCCTGAACCGCATCGGCAAGAAGGCGGTGATCTGCATCCGCGAGGCCTCGCTCGGGCCGAACTTCGGCATGAAGGGCGGCGCGGCCGGCGGCGGCTATGCCCAGGTGGTGCCGATGGACGACATGAACCTGCACTTCACCGGCGACTTCCACGCCATCACCTCGGCGCACAATCTTCTGTCGGCGCTGCTCGACAACCACATCTACTGGGGCAACGAGCTCGGCATCGACACGCGCCGGGTGACGTGGCGTCGGGTGATGGACATGAACGACCGGGCGCTGCGCCAGATCGTGTGCTCGCTGGGCGGGGTGGCCAACGGCTATCCGCGCGAGGCCGGCTTCGACATCACGGTGGCCTCGGAGGTGATGGCGATCCTGTGCCTGGCGCGCGACCTGAAGGACCTGGAGAAACGGCTTGGCGACATCATCGTGGCCTATCGCCGCGACAAGACGCCGGTGTTTGCCCGCGACCTGAAGGCGCCGGGCGCGATGGCGGTGCTGTTGAAGGACGCGCTGCAGCCGAACCTGGTGCAGACGCTGGAGAACAACCCCGCCTTCGTGCATGGCGGCCCGTTCGCCAACATCGCCCATGGCTGCAACTCGGTCATGGCCACCACCACGGCGCTCAAGCTGGCCGACTATGTGGTGACGGAGGCCGGCTTCGGCGCCGATCTCGGGGCGGAGAAGTTCTTCGACATCAAGTGCCGCAAGGCCGGGCTGACGCCGGCGGCGGCCGTCATCGTGGCGACGGTGCGGGCCATGAAGATGAACGGCGGGGTCAAGAAGGAGGACCTCGGCGCCGAGAACGTGGAGGCGGTGAAGAAGGGCTGCGCCAATCTCGGCCGCCACATCGAGAACGTGCACCAGTTCGGGGTTCCCGTGGTGGTGGCGATCAACCACTTCCATTCCGACACCGAGGCCGAGATCCAGGCGGTGAAGGACTACGTCAAGACGCTCAACGCCGAGGCGATCCTGTGCAAGCACTGGGCGCACGGCTCGGCCGGCATCGAGGACCTGGCCAGGAAGGTGGCGGAGATCGCCGAGGGCGGCGCCTCGCAGTTCGCCCCGCTCTATCCCGACGAGCTCGGCCTGTTCGACAAGATCGACACCATCGTCAAGCGCATCTATCGCGGCTCGGAGGCGATCGCCGACAAGTCGATCCGCGACCAGCTGCACCAGTGGGAGAAGCAGGGCTACGGCAACCTGCCGATCTGCATGGCCAAGACGCAGTACTCCTTCTCCACCGACCCCAACCTGCGCGGCGCGCCGACCGGCCACACCGTGCCGGTGCGCGAGGTCAGGCTGTCGGCCGGCGCCGGCTTCGTCGTCGCCATCTGCGGCGAGATCATGACCATGCCCGGCCTGCCCTCGAAGCCGTCCTCCGAAAACATCCGCCTCAACGAACAGGGCCAGATCGAAGGACTGAGCTGAG
>NZ_JAVXZD010000021.1:0-1380 GCF_032460275.1 Mesorhizobium sp. SP-1A
AGGGGTTCATATGTGGACGCCTCCTTGGCAAGACGACAATTGACACTATCCTCAGATCGGTCGGTGCAGTCATATGTTCGGCCTTTCGATGCGGTATGTTAAGCCGCTGGCCCTGATGAATCTCCGCGGATTGGATCCCTAATCACTCCAGCGCGCTCTATGTCGCTGCACCCCTCGGGCTTTCCAATCCCCGGCTCTGACCGGTTCTCATCAAGTGTCTTTCGCCCTCACCAACTCGTCATGATGTTAATGCCCACGCCTATTCAAGCGGGGATGACACGATAAACTTCCCCTCTCGTCATGATCGCCCAGGCTATGCGAGCCATCTTGTTGGCAAGCGCAACCGCTACGACCTTCGGAGGCTTCTTCTCCATAAGCTTGCGGATCCACGCTGTCTTGGCGGATCCTTCCTCGCGGGCGAAGCGGATTACGGCCGTCGCGCCGACAACGAGCAAGGTTCGAAGATATCCGTCCCCCATTTTGGTGATGCTTCCGAGCCGCTGTTTACCGCCAGAGGAATTCTCTCGTGGCGTCAAGCCGAGCCAGGCGGCAAATTCACGGCCTGATTTGAAAGCCGTCGGGTCCGCGACTGTCGCTGCCATGGCTGTTGATGTCATGACACCAAATCCTGGAATCGTTTCCAATCGGCGGCTGGTCTCATTGTCACGGTGTTCACGCACGATCTCGATTTCCAGTTCCTTGATGCGCGCGCTCAGTTCAACGAGGCTTACGGTCATGGGCTTGAGCGCTCTTCGCGCGAGGTCGGGAAGAACGCTTCCCTCATTTTGGGGCGCGCTAAGGGCCGTCAGCAAAGTCCGGATGCCTTTGGGCATGGCGATGCCTAACTCTGCCAGATGTGCCCGGATTGCATTGGCGAGCATAGTTCGCTGTCGGACCAGAAGAGCTCGGCAGCGATGAAGCATCAGTATCGACTGTTGCGTTGCTGTTTTCACGGCAACGAAGCGCATGTTCGGCCTCGTCACCGCTTCGCAAATGGCTTCGGCATCGGCCATGTCATTTTTGTTCCGTTTCACATACGGTTTCACGTAGGCGGGCGGCATGAGACGAACTGTGTGCCCGAACCGGCCGATCTCACGCGCCCAGTGATGCGCCGTTGCACAGGCTTCGATGCCCACGAGGCAAGGCGGCAGTTTGCCGAAGAAATTGACAACATCGCCGCGGCGTAGGCTGCGCTGAACAGCAATGTTGCCTTCCCGATCTATGCCATGAACCTGAAAAATGTTCTTCGCCAGATCAAGTCCGATTGTTGCAATATGCATTGTGGACGCTCCTTGCTTTCCCCTGAGGCAACAGCAAACCGATATCACGGTTGCTGTCGCCGATGGGGAGGCGTCCACATCATCACTCCACTAAAGGGTC
>NZ_JAVXZD010000022.1:0-1364 GCF_032460275.1 Mesorhizobium sp. SP-1A
TTTTATGGGATGGCCCGCCCCTCCTGAGAAGCATCGGCTAGGATGCTGGTGCTGATTTGAGAGGAAGGAGCGAGCCATGAACATTGTGATCCTGGGGATCGATCTGGGCAAGAACCTGTGCAGCGTGGTCGGTATCGATGAGACGGGCGCTGTCGTGCTTCGCCGCCGCATGCGTCATCAGACGGTGGTTCAGTTTGCGGCCGGCCTGCCGCGTTGCGTGATGGCGATGGAAGCGTGCTGCGGGGCGCATTATCTCGGCCGCATTCTGCAGACGCAGGGCCACGAGGTCCGGCTGATGTCGCCGGAGTATGTGCGGCCCTACGTAAAAGCACAGAAGAACGATGACCGCGACGCTGAAGCGATCGCGGAGGCTGCCTCGCGACCGACGATGCGGTTCGTTGAACTGAAGAGCCAGGACCAGCTCGACCTGCAGACGTTGCACCGGGTGCGTTCGCGATTGGTGAACGCGCGCAAGACGCTGATCAACCAGATGCGGGCGATCCTGCTGGAGCGCGGTCACGTCATCGCCAAGGGACCACGACAGTTCGACCGGGCGCTCAATGAGCTGCTGGCCGACGCCAATCTGGACATCAGCGGCCGAATGCGCACGCTGATCATCGAGATGCGCGAAGAGTGGCAGGACCTCGATAGGCGCATCGAGACGCTAAACGCCGAGTTCAAGGAGCATGTTCGTGAACATGAATCGGCGCGTCGGCTGGTCACCATCCCCGGCATCGGCGTGCTCAACGCTACCGCGCTCACCGCCGCGATCGGCGACGGCAGCGCTTTCGGCCGCGGGCGCGACCTCGCCGCCTGGCTGGGGCTTGTGCCGAGGCAGGTAACGACGGGCGGCAGGCCGAAGCTGCTCGGCATCACCAAGCGCGGCAACAAATATCTGCGCATGCTGTTCATCCATGGGGCGCGAGCGGCATTGCCCTCGCTGGCCAGGAGCGCAACGCCGCTCGGCCAATGGTTGCGCGGCCTTCTGACGCGAGCCCATCGCAATGTCGTGACCGTGGCGCTCGCAGCCAAGCTGGCGCGCATCGCTTGGGCGAGCCTGCGACGAGGCGCGATCTTCGAGCCGGTCTACGGCACGGTTGCCTGACGAATACGGCTGTTGGCTTCAACGGAGGCAGACGGTCATCAGATCTGCGGGAAGGATAGAAGATGGCATGACGGTCGACCGGCGTCCCGAAATCCTGGTTCAAAAAACGGCACGTCGATGCCGGGCGTTTTATGAGGATCGGCGCGCGCGGATATCCATCTTGGCCGCGAGCAAAGTCTCGTGAGACCGGATACGTTTGTGCAGACCTCTCACGCCGCCTTCAAAACCCTCTTGCAGACGGGGCGGGCCATACGTTTTT